>NZ_BLPF01000003.1:0-1200000 GCF_011764425.1 Phytohabitans houttuyneae | reverse complement strand
GCGGTCCGGCGCCGTACAGGTGGCGCAGCGCCGTGCTTTCGAGCGCGGACGGCGACACGCCGAGCGCCCGCACGACCGCCGCGGCCGAACCTTCGGGGCCGGCGAGGTGCGCGTGCAGGACGGCCGTCGTCCCCGCGTACGGCAGGCCGGCCGCGTCCAGCCGCTGCCACAGCTGCCACGTGCGGCGCTCGACGTCGCCGTCGATCCGCGGCCACCGTTCCCCGGTGGTGGCGAGGTCCGCGCAGGTGAGAGCCGCCGTCTCGTACGCCGCGCGGTAGTCGATGCCGTGCTCGCGCAGCAGCCGCCCGGCCGCGTCCAGCGAGGCGGCCCGGCTCCGCAGCTGCTGGCCGGTGGTGGACAGGTGATGTTCGAGGGCGGCGAGCCCGACCACCACGTGCGCGGAGGTGGTGGCGCGGTGCCCGAGCCGCACCGCGTTGCGGATCGCCTCCTGGTACACGCCCAGCAGGATGTCCGTCGCCATCGGGCGCACCCGCGGGTCGTCGCGCAGGGCCGCCCACCGCCACCGCAGCCGCCCGACGACACCGGTGCGGTAGGGCGGCGCGGCGTGCGGGCGGATCCAGCCGCGCCGGTCGAGGTACGGCACGACGGCGGTGTCCGGAAGCGCCTCGCGCGGCGGCAGGTCGTCCGGGATGTCCAGCCCGGCGAACCGGGTGCCGACGCCCGCGCTGGCCAACGCCCGGACCCCCCGGCTGGCCTCGTCCGCGAGGACGGCCCGCAGCAGGTGTACCGCGTGCGGCCGCCACACGCCCTCCGCACCGGCCAGCGCGGCGGCGCGACGGACCGCCGCCACCAGCTCGCCGGTCCACAGCTCGCGCAGCCGCTCCGGCGTACCCTCCCGCGGCGTGACCAGCCGCGAGGTCGCCTCCCGCAGGTCCGCGGTCGCCGCGTCGGTCAGCTCCCACAGGCCCTCACCGTCCGGCCGCTCCACCCCGCCGTCCGGCCGCCACCGCGCCACGGCGGCCGCGACACCGCGCCGGGTCTGGCCCCGTGCGGCGAGGCCCACCGGGCAGACGCGGAGCAGGAGCCGCACCACATGCTCGGTGCCGACCGGCAGCTGCCCGGTCCGCCGCACACCCCGCAGCGTGTGGGTCAGGATCCACGACACGGCGGTAGGCAGGTAGTCGGTCGACCACCTCCGCGAGTCCGTCCCCACGCCGGTGCGCGCATCGCCGGACATCCAAGCACAGAGCCCTTTCAAACTTCTTTCACCGCGCGAGTTTTGCACCGTGTTGGTCGCCATTACCGCACTGGACGACTTTGCTCCATATAGGACCGGCTGCCAAACCGGCGCATTCTTCGACCGCGAATCCATTGGTAACCTTCGAAGTATCGTTCCTCGTCGATACAGGGCGACAGGCCGCTAAGGAGACCCGGATGCTCTACAGGATCAGCGTTGTACTCGCCGGCGCGACCGTCGCCCTGACCGGTCTCGTCGCCGCCGGCATGGGCAGCGCCGGCGCCTCCCCCACGACATTGACGGCCACCGAGAGCCCGTCACCGACCGCGACCCCCAGGCCGACGCCGACCTGCCCGCCGGTCCTGCCGATCACCGGCGCCGCCACCGCGGTCACCGCCACGAGCGTGACCATCACCTATGCGACCTTCCTGACCCCACCGTGCGGCTACAACCCGCCGGTCACCGTCGTCCTCTTCGCCAGCCAGGAGGACGCCCAGCTCTGGCAGAACCCGCTGGCCGAGATCGTCTCCGGCCCCGAACGCTCCGGCACGGTCACCTTCAGCGGCCTGACCCCGGACACCCCGTACTGGTTCCGCTTCGGCGCCGACGGCCGCCAGGTCCCGTACCCGATCGGCACCGCGCGCACGGCCCCGACCCAGGCCTGCACGGCGACGGCCGTCATCAACAACACCTGGAGCACCGGCTTCATCGCCACGGTCACGGTACGCAGCACCGGCACCGAAACCCTGCCCAGCTGGCGCACGACCTGGCAGTGGCCCGGCAACCAGCGGATCGTCGCCGCCTGGGGCGGCGTGGTGGAGACCAGCGGCACGACGGTCACGGTCCGCAACGCCTCGTACAACGGGACGCTGGCACCGGGCGCGTCGACGACGTTCGGCATGCTGGTCGAGGGCGGCACGCCCCTTCCGAGCTTCTACCCGACCTGCTCCCGCTGACCGACCGCGAGACCTGAGAGCGAAGGGCCGGGCGCGCGTTACGCGCCCGGCCGGCGCTCCGGGACTGGCGGCGGCCAAACCACCTCTACCGCTGATGCTCTGATGCTTCCCGATGCGCCTCCATGACAACTTCCATGAACTTTCTGTCGCGGCGCGACCCGTCGATATTCCAATGCGTACCGACCTTTTCCCACCAGGCGTATGCGACGTCGTTCTTGAAAAGCTCGTACGCCAGGTGAGAAACATGCGGTTCGTGTATGTTGCGCATATCCCACAAAAGCTTCCAATGCGACATCCAAAGATTCGCGTACTGCGTCATGGGAAGGTCTTTTTCCTCGACGTCCCTGATCTTGGAGTAGAGCAGCTCGGGATTTGAGATTCCCATCTCCACCAGTGCTCGCTGCTGCTCCCGGACGGCCAGGTTGAGCGCGATCTGGTTCTGCCGCCACTGAAACGCCAGCGAGACCATGACGCCGAAAAGCGCCAGGGCAGACAGAAGTGCGGACACTGCACCGTATGCCTGACCGACGTTTGAGAGGGTCACCCAGTTGTCACTCCTCGGCGCGATAAGCCCCAATGCCAGAGGAGAGGCAACGACAATGAAGAGTACCGCTACCGACGCGATGAGCAGAGAGGCGGCCACCGAAAGCCGATGAAATCGGCGCCGACCGGCACCTGGAGCGTCCTTGGCGCTTCTAACCATCCCCCGCATCCCAGTTCCATTTCTCTACAGCCGCTGAAAATGTATCGAATCTGCATCCGTTTGCAGCATTGCTGCTACATGCTGCCAACAAAGGCCTTGCGAGACATCCGCCGGCTGGCGGGGTTGAGATCTGCCGGAGCGGGCTCCTGGGCTGAGGTGGGCGACCGCAGAGGGTTAGGCGGCAACCACGGGCATAGCGACAGTTCACATCTAACTCAAGGTCGGACTTTGGAAGGCTCACCCTGACCGCGAAAGGACCCCAGACGACGAAAACTCCGAAAGTCGAGGAACGCCATAACGACACCAACTTTCCTAGATCTGCGGAAGCCGGGCTTGAATCGCGGACCTGGCAGCGGAGGTCGGGGCTTTCGGCGAGCCCTGGCGAGCCGCCGACCGGAGCGGTGCCCGCGGGAGCAAGCGGTCCCCCGCTGACGCGGACCGGGGCAGATAACGCCTGTGGTCAGCCCGCGGTGTTGCGGATCGCGAGCATCGCGATGTCGTCGGCCGGGCGTTCCTCGGCCAGTGCGGACATCGCCGTCGCGCAGACCTGCTCGGCGGGGGCGGCGATGATGGCCTTGCGGAGGCGTTCGATGCCAGTGTCGATGATCTCGTGGCGGCGTTCGACGAGGCCGTCGGTGTAGCAGACCAGGACCGCGCCGGGCGGGAAGGCGATCTCGGTGTGCCGGCGTGCCGGGTGGTGGCCGGCCAGGCCGAGGGGCGGGTCCACCGGGATGTCGGGGATGACCGCGTCCTGGCCCGGGAGCGCGAGCATCGGGCGCAGGTGGCCGGCCAGGGAGATCTGCATCGTGGTGCGGTCGGGGCTGATCGTGGCGTACAGGACCGTCGCGAGGCTGCCCGCCTCGAAGTGGTGCACCTTGCGGTCCAGCATGCTCAGCGCCTGCGCCGGGTTGTCGGTGACCAGCGTGTACGCGCGCAGTGCGCTGCGCAGGCGGCCCATCACCACGGCGGCGGCGAGGCCGTGTCCGGAGACGTCGCCGACCACGATGCCGAGGCCGCCGGCGGGCAGGGAGAAGACGTCGTACCAGTCGCCGCCGACGCCGGCGTCGTGACCGGGCACGTAGCGGGCGGCGATGTCGACGCCCGGCGGGTCGGGGGGTTGGCTGGGCAGCAGGCTGCGTTGCAGGGCGAGCGCCGCGGTCCGGTCGATGGTGGTGGCGCGGGCCTGCGCGGCGACGCCGGCGCGGTCGGCGGCCACCTGCAGCAGGCGGATGTCGTCGGCGGTGAAGGTGCGCGGGCTGCGGCAGCCGACGTGCAGGACGCCGATGACCTCGCCGGCGCCGAACATCGGCACGCCCAGCAGCGACCGGATGCCCGCCCTCAGCAGCAGCGGGTTGGCCACGTCGCCGGGCTTGACGTCGTTCAGCGCGACCGGCCGCTTCTCGGCGGCGACGCGGCCGGCGAACCCCCGGCCGACCGAGAGGCGGAAGCCCTGCCGCACCTCCTCCTCGAGGCCGCGGGCGGCGGTCGCGACGAGCTGCCGGGCGTGTACGTCGACGAGCAGCACCGCCGCCGTGTCCATGCCCAGCACGCGGCGGGTCCGGTCGAGGAGCTCGTCGAGCATGTCGTCCGGGTCGAGCTGGGACAGGGACGTGTCGGTGAGCGCCTCCATGCGGCGCAGCCGTTCGTCGCTGTCGTGGCCCTCGATCACGGCCCACAGCGTAGTGCCAGCAGCGGGCTCGGCGGCACCGGACCGGGCCGGTGGCGGAACCGGGAAGGCGGCCATCAAGCCAGCGACTTCGCGAACCGGACAGTGGTGCCTCGGCCGGGCTGGCTGTCCACCTGGAGCCAGTCGGCGAGCTGGTCGATCATGTACAGGCCGCGGCCGGAGACCGCGGTCGGCGGCGGCGCGCCGGGCGGGCCGTGCATCGCGAAGCCCAGGCCTTCGTCGCTGACCTCGACCACGCACGACTCGCCGTCCACGGTGAGCATGACCGTGTACTCGTCCACCTTGAGAGCGTGGCGGATCGCGTTGCCGCATGCCTCGACGAGGCCGGCGATCAGGTCCTGGCGGCAGTCGCCGGAGGCGCCGCAGGCCGTGAGGAACCGGTCGGCGACGGCCCGCACCAGTGCCAGGCCGTGAACGTCGCGGGGCAGGCGCAGCGACATCTGGACCCTGGTCACCGCCGATTGTTCCTTTCGTTGCCACCCGAACTGATCTGTCACGGTACCCGTGCCGGGTCCGGGTGGCACGGCGCGGGCCACGCTCAGCTCAGCGCGCGCTGGAGCTGTGCCTTGGTCATCCGGGATCGGCCCTGGATGCCGCGCTTCTTCGCCTCGTTGTACAGCTGCTCCTTCGTGCGCCCCTGCGCGCCGGAGTGCGAGCGCTGGCCGCCGCGGCGGCTGGACGATATGTCCTGTGTGGACGTGCGGCTCGCGGTGCGGGACTCGCCGGCGCGGGCGCGTTCCTTGTTGACGGTGCGGGCGGCGATCTCCGTGGCCCGCTTGGTCGACGCGCCGCGCTTCTTGGCGCTGTCCTTGATGTGCTCGTACTGCCGTTCTCGTTTCGGGCTTGAACCTGCGGGCATGGCGGGCCTCCGCGCGTCGGGGCCGCGAGGGTGCGGCCGGTGGGTCAGAGGATGGGTTTGCCGCCGGTGACGGGTACGACGGCACCGGAGATGTATGCGGCCTCGTCGGAGGCGAGCAGCACGTACGCGGGCGCCACCTCCTTGGGCTGGCCGGCACGGCCGAGCGGCGTGTTCTCGCCGAACGTGGCGACGTGGTCCGGCGGCATCGTGGACGGGATGAGCGGGGTCCAGATGGGGCCGGGGGCGACGGCGTTGACGCGGATCTGGCGTTCGCCGAGCATCTGCGCGAGGCCGGCCGTGAAGTTGGCGATGGCGCCCTTGGTCGTCGCGTACGGCAGCAGCGTCGGGCGGGGCATGTCGTAGTTGACCGAGCTGGTGTTGATGATCGAACCTCCGGCGCCCATGTGCGGCAGGGCGGCCTTGACCAGCCGGAACATCGCGGTGATGTTGATGTCGAAGGTGCGCACCCACTCCTCGTCCGGGATCTCCTCGATCGTCTCGTGGGTCATCTGGAACGCGGCGTTGTTGACCAGCACGTCGATCCCGCCCAGCTCGCCGACCGCCCGGTCGATCACGGTCTGGCAGTGCTCCCGGTCGGCGAGGTCGCCGGCGACGAGCACCGCCCGGCGGCCGGCCTCCTCGACCAGCGCGGCGGTGTCCTTCGCGTCGCCGTGCTCGTCCAGGTACGAGATCAGCACGTCCGCGCCCTCCCGGGCGAACGCGATCGCGACCGCGCGTCCGATGCCGCTGTCGCCACCGGTGATCACGGTCCGCTTGCCTTCGAGGCGGCCGGAGCCGCGGTAGGACCGTTCGCCGTGGTCGGGCTTGAGATGCATGGCCGCGAGGGTGCCCGGCGGCTCCTGTGCCGGCTCGGACTTCTGCGCATCAGACATATCCGATCCTTTTCCGCGAACCAGGGGTGCCAAACCCACTGCCCGAACGCGGTTGACCGCCGCCGGCGGGCCGTGCTTGAGTCGGCCGCGACGGACGGGGGCAGATCATGGTCGAGGACGAGGTGCGGGCGTTCTCCGCGAAGCGGGACGCCGTGCTGGTGGGCAACGACGCGGCGCTGGTCGCCGCCGACATGACCGACGACTGGGTGTACGTCGGACCGGACGGCGCGACCCCGAAGTCGGACATCATCGGCAGGATCGCGTCCGGCCGCCTGGTGCACCACACGATGGAGCAGGTGGGCGCCGACCGGGTCGCGCGGGCCGGCGACGCCGTCGTCGTCACCGCCCGCAAGGCGAGTTCCGGCACGTGGGACGGCGTGCCGTACACGGCGGACGAGTGGCTCAGCGAGGTCTACGTGCGGGTCGGCGGCAGGTGGCTGTGCGCGTTCAGCCAGAAGACGCCGGTCGCCGTGGCGGACTGAATCCGCGCGGTCGGGCCCAACCCCCTGAGACAGCGGGCTACCGCGGCGTCCGCCGTGGTCCGGACCGTCGCGCGGGCCCCGGGGAAACGTGGAGCGTTTTCTTGGGGTGCGTTCCCGCGGCCTCACGCCGCGTGGTGGGCCAGCTCAGCCCCAAACCAGGGCCGGGTCCGCCCACCGGTGTGGACGGACCCGGACGGAGGGGCGCCGCTACGAGGCGTAGGTCTCGTACTCGGCGACCCGCGGTGTGCCGTTCGCGCTGGTGATCTCGAACGTGATCTTCTTGAGCGAGGTCTGGGCGAACGTGAAGCTGCCCGCGCCGCTGCCGGTCCGCAGGACCGCGCCGTTGTCGGCGTTGACGATCCGCCACGAGCCGATGGCGCCCGCGGCGCCCGAGTGCTCGCGGATGTTGATGCGGGACACCGACGTCGCCGAACCCCACTTGATGGAGATGGAGCCGGTGGAGCCGGCCGGGGACCAGTAGGTGTTCATGTCACCGTCGCGCACGTTGCCGTAGCTCGTGCCGCTCGCCTTGCTGGAGCCGTCCGCGCCGGCGCCGATGCTGAGGTTCGTGCCGCTCGGCGGCGCGGGCGTGGTCGGGGCCGGCGTGGTCGGGTTCGGCGAGGCGGTCCGGGTGGGCGTCGGCGAAGAGCCGGTGGGCGGCGTCGTGGTCGGGGTCTGCGGCACGCAGTTGCCGTTGGAGACCTGCAGTCCCTTGTTGGCGCCGGCCGTCTGGCTCACGATGTTCGGCACGCAGCTGGCACCGTCCAGGGTGTACGCGTACGGGATGCTGACACTCGTGTTGGACTGCACGTTCGGGCCGGCCGGGTTGGTGTCCTCGCCCGGGCTGGACCAGGTCACGTTGTCGAAGATGTTGCCGCTGACCTGCCAGTAGCCGGCCTGGTCGGTGTAGAAGGTGCCGAGGACGTCCTTGGAGTTCCGGAAGTAGTTGTTGTCCACCTTGGCGCGCGCGCCGGCCCGCGAGTTGATGCCGGACTCGTGCAGGCTGACGTAGCTGTTGTTGTAGATGTGCGCGATGCCGCCGCGCAGCAGGGGCGTGCGGGAGTCGATGTTCTCGTACAGGTTGTGGTGGAACGTGACGAACCCGTTCGAGGTGTCGCTCTCGCTGGAGCCGATGAGGCCGCCCCGGCCGGAGTTGCGCAGGATGCTGTAGGACAGCGTCACGTACTGCGTGTTGTCCTTCATGTCGAACAGGCCGTCGAAGCCCTCCGCCTCGCCGCCCGAGGCCTCCAGCGTCACGTGGTCGACCCAGATGTTGCGGACGGTGCTCTCCATGCCGATCGCGTCGCCGCCGTTGGACAGGGGCGAGCCGGACTTCTTGACGTTCCGCACGGTCACGTTCTGGATGATGATGTTGCTGGAGTCACGGATGTGGATGCCCAGCTGGTCGAAGACCGCGCCGCCGCCGACCCCGATGATCGTGACGTTGCTGATCTCCTTGAGCTCGATCTTGTCGGCGGCGGTGTTGCAGCTGTCGCCCGACACCTTCGTGGTGTTGCCGTGGTTGATCGTCCCGGAGACCTGGATGATGATCGGCGTGCTGCTGCTGGCCCGGGTGCACAGCGCGGTGTGGATCGCGGTGCCCGTGCTGGCCTGCACCGTCTGCCCGCCCGCGCCGCCGGTGGTCCCGCCGTTCTGGGTGGCGAAGCCGGTGACGCCGCCGGTCGCGGCCGACGCCTCGGGTATCGACAGGACGACGCCGGCCGCGGCCGCGAGGGCCGCCGCGCCGAGCGCCGCATAGAGTCGCAGTGCGACTGGTCGTTTCATCGCTCGTCTTGACCTTTCGTCTTCGGATGTCGCGTGGCGGCCCGCCGGGAGCGGCCGCCGACCCGTCGCTGAGGGCGCGGTGGCGTGGGGCCGTCAGGCGCGCACGGAAGTGGCCGGCGCTCGCGCCGGCGCGCTGAACCCTGGCCCGGCCCCAAAGCTCAACATCAATGGAAGGCCATCGTAGGAAAGCGGTTTCCCCTGTGGCAAGCGCTGGTGTTTGCAGGTTTGTTGCATTGTTGACCCGCCGTTGACGGATACCGCTACCGTGCGCGTGGTGAAGAGGACCGCGGGGGCGCTCGCCGCCGTGCTGCTGCTTGCCGCGGGCTGCGGCACCTCGCCGCCGGCCGTCGCCGACCCGCCGGCCGCCGCGCAGGCACCCCGCCCGGTCGGTGTGCAGGACCCGGCCCCGCCGCCGGCGGCCGAGGAGTCCGGCGAGACCTGCGACCCGAGGCGGAGCCTGCGCCCGTCCGCCACGCTCGACGGGCCGGCGCTGGCCAGGATCAGGGCGCGCGGCCTGCTCGTCGCGGGCGTCAGCCAGAACGCGTACCAGCTCGGCTTCCGCCACCCGGACACCGGCGAGCTCGCCGGCTTCGAGATCGACCTGGTCCGGGAGATCGCCCTCGACCTGCTGGGCAGCCGCGACAAGGTCCGGTTCGTGGCGATGGGCGCCGCCGACCGCGTGCCCAGCCTCACCGGCGGCAAGGTCGACCTGGTCGCCCGCACCATGACGATGACCTGCCGGGACTGGCGGCAGGTGGCGTTCTCGACCGAGTACTACGGCGCCGCCCAGCGCCTGCTCGTGCCGGCCGGCTCCGGCATCGACGGCATGGACGACCTCGCCGGGAAGAAGGTCTGCGCCGCGGCCGGCAGCACGTCGATCCGCAACCTGGCCGACTACCCCGGCGTCATCCCGGTCGCCACCACCGAGGTGATCGACTGCCTGGTGCTGCTCCAGCAGCACCAGATCGCCGCGGTGTCCACGTCGGACGTACTGCTCGTCGGGCTGGCCGCGCAGGACCCGACGACGGAGGTGGTCGGCCCGCCGCTCAAGCCCCAGCCCTACGGCGTGGCCACCGCACCGGCCGCCACCGACCTGGTCCGCTTCGTCAACCGGGTGCTCGAACGCGTCCGCCTGGACGGCACCTGGCGCGCCCTGCACCAGCGATGGCTCTCCGGCCTCGGCACCACCCCCGCACCGCCCGTGGCCCGCTACCGCGACTGACCCGCGGTGGGCGGCGGCTCCGGCCGGTTCACCCGCCACTTCCCCATCCGCCGGTACGCCTCGTACACCCGCCGCAACGCCGCCCGCGCCTCGACCTCACTGTCGTACCGCCCGACCGCGCTGCGCAGCCCACCCGCACCGCGGCCGGGGATGCCCGGCCCTTCCCGCAGCCGCAGCTCCCACGCGAACGGCGGGGCGCTCTCCCCCAGCAGCTCCACCGCCACGAGCACCGGCGCGTCCTGGTCGTCCGGGATCCCGCGGTCCACGAGGTAGGCGTGTTCGACGTAGTAGGGCAGGCGCATCGCCGCATCGTACGGGTGTACGAAGACCGCATGTCAAGATCACCCATGGCGTGGTGGCGGAGCGGCCCGCGGCGGGTGAGCGTTGCGGCGGGGCGGAGCGGCGCGCGGTGGAGCAGCGGCGGAGCCGCGCGTCGGGCGGGGCGGCGGCGCACAGAGATCCGGAGCTGGGCGCAGCGGTGCGCCCAGCTCCAGAGCCCCGCCGGCGGCGGTGACCCCCCGCGGGCAGGCCCGGCCGGGCGGCGGCCCCACTCCGCCGCCGGCCGTAGGCCCGGGTCGCGCACCACGGGGGTTCGACCGCTGCACCGGACGCCTCGCCGCCCGGGCAGCGCGCTACCGGTCGACGAGCGACTCCAACGGCACCTCGGGGTCGGCGAGGCGGTCCGCGTCGACCGGCTTGCCGGACCGGATCAGCGCCTCGTACGGCCGGTCGTCCTCCTGCCCGACGAGGACGATCCCGCCGCCGAAGCCCTCCTCACGCAGGGTCTGCGCGGCCATCGCACCGGCCTGGCCGGCACCCACGATCACGTACGCTCCGTCGGCGGTCATGCGCGGCTCCCTGTATCGGACATCGGAGTCGACGTTAGAGCGGCCGGTTCTCTTTCGTCAAGAAGCGCGTCCGTTAGAATGCGGCGGATGAGCCAGGACGACTTCGACGCCGCCCTGAGCCGCCTCGCGGCGCTCGGTGAACCGGTCCGCCGCACGCTTTACCGCTACGTCGTCGCCCAGCCCGAGCCGGTCAGCCGCGAACGCGCCGCGGCCGGCGTCGGCGTCGCCCACCACCTGGCCAAGTTCCACCTGGACAAGCTGGTCGAGGACGGCCTGCTGGAGGCCGAGTACCGGCGGCCACCCGGGCGCGGCGGCCCCGGCGCCGGCCGCCCGGCCAAGCTCTACCGCCGCGCCGCCGGCCAGCTGGCCGTGAGCCTGCCCGAGCGCCGCTACGACCTGGCCGGCCACATCATGGCCGAGGCCATCACCACGGCCGGACGGACCGGCACCTCCGTGGACGGCGCGCTGACGAGCGCGGCCAGGGCGGCGGGCCGCGAGCTGGCCCACCCGCCACGCGACGGCGACGGCCTCACCGCGGTCGCCGAGGCCCTGTCCGGCGCCGGCTTCGAACCGCGCGTCACCGACGACGGGGTGGAGCTGAGCAACTGCCCGTTCCACCAGCTCGCCGAGCGGTACACCGCGCTGGTCTGCGGGATGAACCTCGACCTGGTCGGCGGCCTGCTCGACGCGCTGCCCGCGAAGGACCTGCGCGCCCACCTGGCGCCGGCTCCGGGCCGCTGCTGCGTGGCGATCACCAGGGCCCGCCCGCGCTAGGGGCGGTCAGGTGCCGGCGTCGCGGGTCTGGTGCGGGCGGCCGTTGAGGGCGGCCACGATCAGCCTTACGACCTCGCCCATGATCTGGTCGGCCGGCGGGCGGTCGGCGCGGCGGGCCCACTGGTACGCCAGCTCGTTGACCGTGCCGACGACGGCCATCGCGGTCATCCGGTAGTCGCGGCTCTCCGCCTCGCCCCGGGCCACGGCCCGCTCGACCTCGGCGGTGAACAGGTCGATGAAGCGTTCCCGCCACGCCTGGCGGTGCAGCTCCATCGTCGGGCCGGCGCCGAGCACCTCGACGTACGCCACCCGGGCCCGGGCCGGGTCGCGTGCGGTCACCCCCAGGTACGCCCGCACGGCGGCGCCGATCCTCGTCTCCAGCGGCTCGGGCGAGGTCTCCGCCAGGGCCGCGGACATCGCGCGCATCGCCTCGGTGGTGATCCGGTCGTGTACCGCGATCAGCAGCCCCTCGGTGTCCGGAAACTCGCGGTAGAAGTCGCGCGGTGTCGCGCCGGCCTCCACGCACAGACGCTCCACAGAGGTCAGTGCGAACCCGTCCCGCCCGAACAGGGCGAGCCCCGCCGCGAAGAATGCCTCACGCTGCCGCACCCGCCGGTCGATCGCGGGCTGACCGGCGTCGCCGTTCCACGGTCCGGAGTTCCAGCCCAACACCGCCCCTTCCGCCGGTCGCCGCACCCGCGCGAGAACCCGTGCCAACCGTTCATACGAAGACGAAATCCTCGCACCGTGCCAAGGCGGCGGCAATCAAACTGGGGAGGCGTACGCCTTTTGTCGGCTATCGGCCACCCGCTAGGGGGCTTGACGGCAAGTTAGGCTAGCCTAATCCAGCGAGATCTATCGGAGGGGATCGGTGGTATGACCGCACCGCGACGGCAAGGTCCGACCCAGCACGTGCTCGCGGTCGAGACGACCGAGTGGCTGACCCCGCACCTGGTGCGGGTGGTCGCCACTGGCGACTCGCTCGGTGACTTCGCCGACAACGGGCACACCGACGCGTACGTCAAGCTGGTCTTCGTCGACCCGGACCTCGGCCTCGCCCCGCCGTACGACCTCGCCACGCTGCGGGCCACCCTGCCGCCGCACCAGCTTCCGGTCGTGCGCACGTACACGGTCCGGTGGGTGGACCGGGCGGCGCGGCGGCTGGCCATCGACTTCGTCACCCACGGCGACACCGGCGTGGCGGCGGTGTGGGCGGCGAAGGCCGCGCCCGGCGACCGGCTCGTGGCGGCCGGCCCCGGTGGTGGGTACGCGCCGGACCCGGCCACCGCGTGGCACGTGTTCGCCGGCGACCTGTCCGCCCTGCCGGCCATCGCCGCGTCCCTGGAGGCGCTGCCCGAGGACGCGGCCGGTGTCGCGCACATCGAGGTCGCCGACCGGTCCGACATCCTCGCGATCAAGTGCCCCGAGCGGGTCACGCTCAACTGGCTGGTCAACACCGACGAGAGCGACACCGGCTTCCTGGCGCGCGCCGTCGACGGCGCGGACTGGCCGGCCGACCCGGGCGCGGTGCAGGTCTTCGTCCACGGTGAACGCGAGTCGGTCAAGGCCGTCCGCCAGGTCCTGCGGGACCGGGAGATCCCGCGCACGGCCATCTCCATCTCCGGCTACTGGGCGCGCGGCCGCACCGAGGACGTGTTCCAGGCCGAGAAGCGGGAGCCCATCGGCCGCATCGACTGACACGCCATCGCCGAGCGCGCACGGCCGGCGACTCGTCGCAAGGGGACGGTGAGTCTGATCATCGGACTAGACGAACCGCCGCAGGCTGGTTAGCCTAACCTAACTCCGCACCGCGGATCCCCCATCAACGAGAACGGAACTTCCACCATGCGCGCATGGCGTACCGTCGTGGCCGTGGCGGCGCTGAGCGCCGTCCTGGCCGGTTGTGGCGACGACTCCTCCGGTGGCGGCGACTCGGCCGCCGCCGCCCCCGCCGGTCCCTGGTCGTTCACCGACGGGTCGGGCCAGGTCGTCAAGGCCGACAAGACCCCGACGCGGATCATCGCGCACGCCGGCGAGGCCGCGGCGCTGATGTCCTTCGGCATCAAGCCGGTCGGCATCTTCGCCGACGAGTCGGTCAAGACCGACCCGAACCTCAAGAACCTCGACCTCACCGGCATCGAGATCCTCGGTGAGGAGTGGGGCAAGATCGATGTGGAGAAGGCGGCGGCGCTGCGGCCGGACCTGATCGTCGGCGACTGGTGGCCGGCCGAGAAGGCGCACAGCGGCATGGAGGAAGGCGTCGACGAGAAGAGCAAGAAGCTCGCCGAGCTCGCTCCCGTCGTCGGTGTCTCGCAGGGCAAGTCGATCGTCGCGCTCGCCGACGGGTACGAGGACCTCGCCGCCAGCCTGGGCGCCAAGGTGGACAGTCCGGAGATCGCCGCCAACAAGAAGCGGTTCGAGGACTCGGTGGCCGCGTTCAAGCAGGCCGTGGCGGGCAAGGCGGACCTCACGGTCGCGGCGATGTCGCCGGCCGACGACAAGGTGTACGTGGCGAACCCCGAGTACGCGCCGGAGCTGCTCGACCTGCAGAGCTGGGGCCTGAAGGTGATCAACCCGGCCAGCCCCGACCCCGGCTTCCCGTACTGGGAGAACCTGAGCTGGGAGAACGCCGACAAGTACCAGCCCGACCTGATCCTGTGGGACGGCCGCTCGTTCACCGCCACGGCGAACGCGGAGTGGGGCAAGAAGCAGCCCACCTGGTTCAAGATCAAGGCCGCCAAGGCCGGCGCGGTGGTCGCGTGGCCGGCGTTCTGGCTGCACACGTACGGCGACTTCGCCACCGAGCTGGACAAGCTCACCGAGGCGGTCAAGGCCGCGGA
Organism: Phytohabitans houttuyneae; assembly: GCF_011764425.1. Classification (NCBI taxonomy): domain Bacteria; kingdom Bacillati; phylum Actinomycetota; class Actinomycetes; order Micromonosporales; family Micromonosporaceae; genus Phytohabitans; species Phytohabitans houttuyneae. Next base: position 1,185,753 of record NZ_BLPF01000003.1, on the reverse strand, counting down.
TCCGAATGTCGGCGCCTAGCCGTTACGCGACCCGCACCGCGCCACGCCGCGCGCGGCGAGCCTTGGCCCTCGGGCCGGGGCTCGCCGTGCTGTGCGCGGTACTCGCCGTCGTCGCGTTCCTCAGCGTGACGCAGGGCTCGCGGTCCATCGGCCTGTCCGACGTGCTGCGCGCGCTGGGCAGCCTGGACAACGACGGCTCGATCACCAGCACGGTCACGCTGGAGCTGCGAGTACCCCGCACGCTGCTGGGCATCCTCGTCGGCGCGGCGCTCGGCGTCGCCGGCGCGATCCTGCAGGGCGTCACCCGCAACCCGCTGGCCGACGCCGGCATCATGGGCATCAACTCCGGCGCCGCCGCGTTCGTGGTCTTCGCGATCACGGTGCTCGGCGTGCGCGGCGTCGGCGTGTACGTGTGGTTCGCCTTCATCGGCGCGGCCGGCGCGCTCGTGCTCGTGTACGCGATCGCCTCGCTGGGTCGCGAGGGCGCCACGCCGGTGAAGCTGGCCCTCGCCGGTGCCGCGGTGACCGCCGGCCTCGCCTCGGTGACCACCGGCATCGTGATGACCAATGTGGACGCCCTGAACGAGCTGCGCTTCTGGCAGGTGGGTTCGCTCGCCGGCCGGTACGCGCCGATCCTGGTCGGGGTGGCCCCGTTCCTGCTGGTGGCGCTCGCCGTCTCGATGTTCTTCGGCCGCGCCCTCAACGGCCTGGCGCTCGGCGAGGACGTGGCCCGCGGCCTCGGCCAGCACGTGACCCGCACCCGTGCGGCGGCGTTCGCCGTGGTGGCGGTGCTCGCCGGCGCGGCCACCGCCGCCTGCGGGCCGATCGTCTTCGTCGGGCTCGTCGTGCCGCACCTGGCCCGGTTCATCTGCGGGCCGGACTACCGCTGGATCCTGCCGTACTCGATGCTGCTGGCCCCGATCGTGCTGCTGCTGGCCGACGTCGTCGGCCGGGTCGTGGCGGCGCCGGACGAGCTGCAGGTCGGCGTGGTCCTCGGCGTGGTCGGCGCGCCCGCGTTCGTCGCCATCGTGCGCTACGCCCGGCTCTCGGAGGTGTGAGCGATGGCAGCGACCACCGCGTTCAAGACCGTGGCGCCATCCTCGGCGGCCGCGGCGGCCGTGCGCGGAAACCGGCGGCGCCGCGCCGCCCGCTCCGCGGCGGTGACCTGCGCGCTCGCCGTCGCCGTGTTCGCCCTTTTCGTGGTCACGATGATGGTCGGCAGCTTCCGGCTCGGCGCGTGGGAGGTCATCGCCTCGGTGCTGCACCTGCGCGACGACCCGAGCGTCGACTTCGTGGTGCGCGGCCTGCGCCTGCCCACCGCCGCCTCCGCGGTGACCGTCGGGCTGGCGCTCGGCGCGTCCGGCACGATCTTCCAGCAGCTGCTGCGCAACCCGCTGGCCTCGCCCGACTTCGTCGGCATCACCTCCGGCGCCAGCCTCGCCGCGGTCAGCGGGATCGTGCTGCTGCAGGCCAGCGGCCTGGTCGTCAGCGGCCTCGCGCTCGGCGGCGCGATCGTCGCCTCCCTCGCCATGTACCTGCTCGCCTGGCGCGACGGGGTCACCGGCTACCGGTTCATCCTCATCGGCATCGGCGTCGCGGTCTTCTTCGAGGGCCTCGTCGGGTACGTCCTCAGCCGCGCCCAGCTCTACGAGGCGCGGCAGGCGATGCACTGGCTGACCGGCTCGGTCGGGCAGGCCAGCAGCGACGAGCTGCGGCTGCTGGCCGGCGCGCTGATCGTGCTGCTGCCGGTGGCCGTGCTGCTCCAGCGGCCGCTGCGGGCTTTGGAGCTCGGCGACGACGCGGCCCGCGCGCTCGGCACCCGCACCGAGCTGAGCCGCGCCGGGTTGCTCGCCGTCGCGGTGGTCCTCGTCGCGCTGGCCGTCGCGGTGGCCGGCCCGATCGCGTTCGTCGCGCTGGTCGCCGGCCCGATCGCGAACCGGCTGCTCGGCCCGGCCACCGGCGGGGTAGTCGCCGCCGCGCTGACCGGCGCCGCGCTGCTGCTGACCGCCGACCTCGTGGCGGTACACCTCATGCCGACGCCGCTGCCCACCGGTGTGGTGACCGGAGCCGTCGGCGCCCCGTACCTGTTGTGGCTGCTCGCCACCACCAACCGGCAAGGAGCGGGCGGATGACCCGACTGCGCGCGCAGGGCCTCACCCTCGGATACGACGACCGCACCGTCGTCGCGGACCTCGACCTCACCGTCCTCGACGGGCGGGTCACCGCGATCGTCGGCGCCAACGCCTGCGGCAAGTCCACCCTGCTGCGCGGCCTCGCGCGGCTGCTGCCGCCCCGCGACGGCGCCGTCTTCATCGACGGCAGGTCGGTCGCGGACATGCGCACCCTCGACGTCGCCAAGGTGCTCGGCCTGCTTCCGCAGAGCCCGATCGCCCCCGACGGCATCACGGTCGCCGACCTCGTCTCCCGCGGCCGGTACCCGCACCAGGGCTGGTTCCGCCGGTGGACCGAACGGGACCACGACGCGGTCACCCGCGCCCTCGACGCCACCGGCGTGGCCGACCTCGTCGACCGCCCGCTGCGCGACCTGTCCGGCGGGCAGCGGCAGCGCGTGTGGGTGGCGATGGCGCTGGCCCAGGACACCGACCTGCTGCTGCTCGACGAGCCCACCACGTACCTGGACATCAACCACCAGGTCGAGCTGCTGCGGCTGCTGCGCAAGCTCAACGCCGGCTCCGCCAAGACGATCGTCATCGTCATGCACGACCTCAACCTCGCCTGCCGCTACTGCGACCACCTGATCGCCATGTGCGACGGCGCGATCGTCGCGGAGGGCTCCCCCACCGAGGTGGTCACGGCCGAGCTTGTCGAGAAGGTCTTCGGGCTCAGCTGCGTCGTCGTCCCCGACCCGGTCGCCGGCACCCCGATGATCGTTCCCACCGAAGGCTGACCCGCCCGCCCCGCCCCTTTTCGCTGTCGATCAGGGAGTTGGTGGGCGTGTCCCCTCGGCGTGTCCACCCTCGAAGTCCCTGATCAACCGCGCCGCGCCGGGACCGCGCGCCGGGACCGCCGCGCCGGGACCGCGGGCCGCGCGCGGCCGGCGCGCGCGAGCGCGCGGTCTACTGGCGGCCGGTGCAGACGTGGCCGCGCAGGACGAGCGGCGGCAGGTGGCGCTCGCCGTCGAGGCAGACGACGGCGCCGAGGCGGCGGCTGTAGGCGTACCGCTGGGTGGGCGCCACGGCGGCACACGGCTGCGGCGCGCGGTCGAAGCAGCGGTTGCGTCCATTTTGGAGGGTGCCCCAGACGACCGGGCCGCCGCAGTGTCGGCAGTCGTCGGGACGCAGGGGGCTGAGGGCACTCGCGGTCATCGCCGAGGACTATATCCGACATATGTCCACAAAGGCCGCATCGCCCACGCGGTGCGGCGGTTTCTGTTGTCCCGGCCGCCCCGCCGGCGTCTACGACGGTGCCGGCCGGACAGGGACCGCCGGCGTCAACCCACGACGAAGGAGCAGCAGCATGCACGACAGACGGCGCCCGGGCGCGCTGTGGGTGTCCGCGGTCGCGGCGGCGACCGCGGCCACGGCTGGTGTGGTGGTCACGGCCGGTGCGGCGCAGGCGGCGGTCGGCTGCCGGGTCGGGTACACGGTGGCCTCGCAGTGGCCGGGCGGCTTCAGCGCGAACGTGACCCTCACCAACGTCGGCGACCCGCTCACGGCCTGGACGGTCAGCTGGTCCTTCGCGGCGGGGCAGACCGTCAGCCAGGGGTGGAACGCCACCTTCAGCCAGAGCGGCAGCACCGTGCAGGCCGCGAACGTGAGCTGGAACGGCAGCCTCGCCACCAACGCCACGGCCTCGTTCGGCTTCAACGGCTCGTGGAACAACAGCAGCAACCCGGTGCCGGCGAGCTTCGCGGTCAACGGCGTGACCTGTACCGGCGGTGTCACGCCGACCACCGCGCCGCCCACCACGGCACCCCCGACGACAGCACCCCCGACGACAGCACCGCCCACGACGGCACCTCCCACCACGGCACCGCCGACGACGCCGCCGCCGTCGGGCGACACGCTGTACGCGGCGCCGGGCGGCACGGCGGGCGCGGCCGGCACCCTGGCGAACCCGACCACGCTCGCCTCGGCGATCACCCGCGTGCCCACCGGCGGGACGATCTTCCTGCGCGGCGGCACGTACAGCCTCGCGCAGACGGTCACCATCGCGCCGGGCAACAACGGCACGTCGAGCGCGCGCAAGAAGCTGTACGCGTACCAGGGCGAGACGCCGGTGCTCAACTTCTCGGCGCAGAGCGAGGACACCGCCAACCGCGGGCTCGCGCTCAACGGCGCGTACTGGCACGTGCGCGGCATCGTCGTCGAGCGGGCCGGCGACAACGGCATCTTCGTGGGCGGCAGCAACAACATCATCGAGCGGACAGTCACCCGCTACAACCGCGACTCGGGGCTGCAGCTGTCCCGGATCGCCTCGGACACCCCGCGCGAGCAGTGGCCGTCGAACAACCTCATCCTCAGCGCCGAGTCGCACGACAACGCCGACTCCGACGGCGAGGACGCCGACGGGTTCGCCGCGAAGCTCACCTCCGGACCGGGGAACGTGTTCCGGTACGCCGTCTCGCACAACAACATCGACGACGGCTGGGACCTCTACACCAAGACGGACACCGGCGCGATCGGGGCGGTGACCATCGAGGACTCGGTCGCGTACAACAACGGGACGCTCAGCAACGGCGGCCAGGCCGGCAACGGCGACCGCAACGGCTTCAAGCTCGGCGGCGAGGACATCGCGGTCAACCACGTCGTGCGGCGCAGCATCGCGTACCGCAACGGCAAGCACGGGTTCACGTACAACCGGAACCTGGGCACGATCACGATGTCGAACAACCTCGGCGTCGGCAACACCGAGCGCAACTTCAACTTCGACGGCGGCACCTCGGTGTTCCGGAGCAACACCTCGTGCGACAGCGGTTCCACCGACCGGATCATCGGCAACTCGGACAGCTCGAACCAGTTTTGGTCGGGGTCGAACGGGTCGCGCTGCGCGGCGTACACCGGCGCTCTGGGTTGGTCCTTCGCCTCCGACGGCCGTCTCGTGGTCACGCTCGGCGGCCGGGTGGTCACCCTCTAGTGATCATGGTGGGCCGGTGCCGGGGGCACCGGCCCACCGCTTGACAAACGGGCCGGGCCGCCGTGAAACTGGGAGCGCTCCCATCGACAATCCCCGATATGAAGAGGATCGTATGAGACGTTCCGCGGCATTGATCATGGCCGGCGCGGTAGGCGCCGCCGGCCTCACCGCTGCGGTGCTCCCGCAGACCATGGCCTCGGCCGCGGCGGGCTGCCGCGTGGAGTACCGGATCGTCAGCCAGTGGCAGGGCGGCTTCCAGGGCGACGTGCGGGTCACCAACCTCGGCGACCCGATCAACGGCTGGTCGCTCGGCTTCGACTTCCCCAACACCGGCCAGCGGGTGACCCAGGGGTGGAGCGCCACCTGGACCCAGTCCGGCACCCGCGTCACCGCGGCCAGCTACAGCTGGAACGGCAACCTCCCCACCAACGCCTCGACCTCCATCGGCTTCACCGGCTCGTGGTCCGGCGCCAACCCGGTGCCGACCAACTACAGCCTCAACGGCCACCTCTGCAACGGCCCGGTCACGCCGACGACCGGGGTGCCGACCAGCAACCCGCCGACGAGCAACCCGCCCACCAGCGCCCCGCCGACGACGCCGCCGCCGACCGGCACCACCCCGGTCGCGATCAACGGCCAGCTGCGGGTCTGCGGGGTCAACCTGTGCAACCAGTTCAACCGCCCGATCCAGCTGCGCGGCATGAGCACGCACGGCATCCAGTGGTTCGGCAGCTGCTACAACAACGCCTCGCTCGACGCGCTGGCCAACGACTGGAAGGCCGACCTCTTCCGCATCTCGATGTACGTGCAGGAGGAGGGGTACGAGACCAACCCGACCGCGTTCACCAACCAGGTGAACAACCTGGTCGAGCTGGCCACGGCGCGCGGGCTGTACGCGCTGATCGACTTCCACATCCTCACGCCGGGTGACCCGAACTTCAACCTCGAGCGGGCCAAGACGTTCTTCGCCGCGGTGTCCGCCCGCCACGCCAACAAGAACAACGTCATCTACGAGATCGCCAACGAGCCCAACGGCGTGAGCTGGGGCTCCATCAAGAGCTACGCCGAGCAGGTCATCCCGGTGATCCGCGGCAACGACCCGGACAGCGTCGTGATCGTCGGTACCCGCGCCTGGTCGTCGCTGGGCGTCTCCGAGGGCGGCAACGAGACCGAGGTGATCAACAACCCGGTCAACGCCACAAACGTGATGTACGCGTTCCACTTCTACGCCGCCTCGCACCAGGACAACTACCGCGCGGCGGTGAGCCGGGCGGCGACCCGCATCCCGCTGTTCGTCACCGAGTTCGGCACGGTGGACTACACCGGCAGCGGGCCGTTCGACCAGGCCAGCAGCACGACCTGGATCAACCTGCTCGACTCACTGAAGATCAGCTACGCGAACTGGACGTTCTCCGACCACAGCGAGAGCAGCGCCGCGCTGCTGCCGGGCACCTGCAACGGCGGCAACTACAGCGGTACCGGCGTGCTCAAGCCGTCCGGCCAGTTCATCCGCAGCCGCATCATGACCCCGGACAACTTCCCGACGAGCTGATCACAGCCGTCACCCGCGGCGCCCCTCCTGGCCGGGAGGGGCGCCGCTTTCTGTCCGCTCAGCCGTTGGCCGGGACCAGCGCCGGCCGGCGGCGTCGTACAGCTCCCGGTCGCCGAGCGGCCGGGACAGCGGGACGGTCACCGTGCACGGGCCGGCGAGGTCCGGGCAGGCCGCCGAGGTGACATCGGGCCTCGGCGGGATGACCTGATTCGCGGGTACGTCATCCGTCGCGGCGGCGCCCGGGCAGGCGTGCTGACCAGCCACGACGCGGCGGCCGGTCAGGGCTGGCGGATCGCCTCCCCGGCGATCTCGATCTGGACGGTGCGGCCGACGAGGACGCCGCCGGTCTCCAGCGCCACGTTCCACAGCAGCCCGAAGTCCTCGCGGTTGATCTCGGCGGTGGCGCTGAACCCGAAGATGTCCTGCCCGTACGGGTCGGTGCGGGCGCCGCCGAACTCCACCTGCAGGTCGACCGGGCGGGTGACGTCCTTGACGGTCAGCTCCCCGGCCAGCACGAACCGGCCGGGCGACTGCCGGGGCACCGGGCCGCCGCCGTCGCGCAGACCCTGGCGGTACCCCTTCAGCCGGGCCCAGAAGAAGATCGGGTCCTCGGTCTCGGGCCGCCCGATGCCGGTGCTGCGGTACGACAGCGTCGGGTAGGTCGCCACGTCGAGGAAGTCCGCGCTGCTCAGGTGCGCGTCCCGGTCGGCGCTGCCGGTGGTGATGCTCGTCGCGTCGATCGTGGCGGTCACCGCGGACTCCAGCGGGTCGTCGGCCACCGTGATCCGGGCGGTCGCCGCCGCGAACTCGCCGCGCACCGGGCTGACCATCATGTGCCGGGCGAGGAAGCCGATCCGCTTGTGCGCGGGGTCGAGCTCGTAGGTCCCCGGTGCCGGGATGGTCAACCCGTCCCAGGTCCGGGTGGCGAAACCACTCACGACGCGCGCAACCCCCATCTCGAACCGCCTCCGCTGGCCTTGATCCACAATAAAGAGGCTGCTCAGAAGCCCTGGGAGTCGATCGTGAAGGGTCGGCAGGCGGCTCGGCCGCCGCTTTCCTTGACGTAGCAACGATTTCGCCCGCGCGACGGCCTGGACACCGATCGACCAGTGGTGATGCCGTACGCGCCGGGCGTGAAGATTCTCACGGCCGGCCGCGGCCTACAGCTTGGTCGCCACCCCGACGAGGCCCGGAATGTCCGGTCCGACCGAGCCGGGGGACGACGGGTGCCACTGCAGGACGCCGACCACGCCGGGGTCGGTGAGCCACCAGCCGGTGAACAGCTCCTCGATCTCGCTCTTGGACCGGAACGTCAGCGGCGCCGCACTGGAGCTGTAGGTCTTGACCGTCCGCTCCACATCCTCGGTCATCTCCGCCGGGTGGGTCATGTGCGAGATGACGAGGCCGCTGCCGGGTGGCACCGCGTCGCGGTACACCGCGAGCACGCCGCGCGGGTCGTCGGAGTCGGGCACGAAGTGCAGCACCGCGACCATCAGGATGCCGACCGGACGGCGGAAGTCGATCAGGCGCTGGGTGACCGGGTCGCCGAGCACCGCCTCGGGGCGGCGCAGGTCGGCCTGGACCACGCCCACCCGGTCCGACACGTCCGAGACGAGGTGGCGACTGTGCGTGACCGCGACCTTGTCGACGTCGACGTACACCACGCGCGCGTCCGAGGTGGCGCCGAGCGCGATGTCGTGCACGTTGCCCACCGTGGGGATGCCCGCGCCCAGGTCGATGAACTGCCGCACACCGGCGTCCAGCAGGTGCTCGACCGCGCGCCCCAGGAAGCTGCGGTTGGCCGCCGCCCACCGCCGCGCGTCCGGCTCGACGGCCAGCATCTGCTCGGCCAGGGCCCGGTCGGAGGCGAAGTTGTGCCGACCACCCAGCAGATAGTCGTACACACGGGCCGGGCTGGGCCGCGAAAGGTCGACGCCTTCCGCCCAGGTCGGCTGGTCCATCGGCACCCCTGCCAGGATCGAGGACGGCCAGGCAACTGCGGGGTCCAGCTTAGTCAGTCCACAAGAGAGTCGCGGGGACGCTCACGCCGGGAAGCGCTCACGGAACCGTGCGTCGTCGCCGTCGACCACCGGGTCACCGGCGTCCGCCAGGTAGAACGCGAGGAAGGTGCTGTCCTCGTCGCAGCCGGCCAGCAGTTCCCGCCACGTCCACAGGTTGGGGTGCGGGATGTGGGTCGCCGCCTCGGCCGGTGTGAGACGCGCGACAGCCTCGGCGAAACGCGCGCGGTCGAGGGGGAAGACGCCGGTCGTCGCCACGTACCCGCAGACCGAAGCCATCACCACCGCGGGCAGCACGCGGGCCGCGCCGGGCGGGTTGACGTGCGCGAACGTCAGCTCGTCGCCGTCCTTGCGGGCGACGCCGTGCGCGGCCGGCACCGCGTAGCCGGGTATGCCGGCCGCGTACCGCTCCCCCGCCGCCCGCAGGTCGCCGTCCGTAACCCATGCCTCGGCCATCGCGCGCTCCTCCCGCTCGCCACGGATCTTAGAGGGGTACCGTCGACGGGTGAGCGCGCTCAACGAACGTGACCGCGAGTTCCTGCGCCGCCCGCGGCTGGGCTTCCTCACCGTGCCCGGCCGGGACGGCGACCCGGTGCCGGCGCCGCGGCCGGTGTGGTTCGAGGTGGCCGGCGACGGCACGTTCCAGATCTTCTCCGGCGCCGGTTCGCCGAAGGTCCGCCGGCTCCGCGCGCGGCCGCGTGCCTCGCTGGTCGCGGCGAACGAGGTCGGCGAACCCGAGTACTGGGTCTCCGTGACCGGCCCGGTGACGGTGTCGCCGGACGGCGGCGCCGAGCTCGCCTCGCGCCTGGCCGACCGTTACTGGGACCTGTCCGACCCCGCGCTCGCCGCGGTGCTGGACGGCATGCTCCGCGACGAGCTGGTCCGCATCGTCATCCATCCGGAGACGGTGCGCCGCTACGGCTGACCGGGTCGCCGCCGCGTCCGATGTGGACAGCGGGGCCGTAGGCCAGGCAGGCTGCGGGCACGACCGGCTGGTTCGCCGGCCGTGCCCTTGTGCCGCGCGAGCTAGCTCGTGCTTCCGGTGACGTTGCCGCCGGACTCGGTGACGTAGTACGTGAGCGTGGTGCCGCTCCAGAAGTGGAACGTCAGCGTCACCCGCTGGCCGTCGTTGACCTCGGCGAAGAACTCCGGCTTCAGCGTGATCGTGTTGGCGCTGTAGTTCGGCGCGAACGTGACGTCGAACTCCTTGAAGGAGGTCCAGTTGTGCGGGCCGGCGTTGCTGCCGTCCGCGTACCTGGCCTCCATCGTGGCGAGCTGGTCGCCGCGGAACTGGGTCGGCACGGTGAACGACCCGGTCGGCCCGGTCGCGTTCGACAGCACCGGCGGGTCGTACGTGATGATGCTGATCCGCCACGGCACGCCGGCCGAGAAGCGGGCCTGGATGTTCGCGTTGACCCCGTAGGCGCGGGAGCCGACCAGCCGGGTGACCGCCGCCGCGGTGAGCGTGAGCGTGCCGCCGGAGACCGTGTAGTCGGTGCCGCTGACCAGGTCGGTGTTCCCCTGCCGCAGCCCCTGGAAGGTCAGGCCGTTGAGGTTGAGCGCCAGGCTCTTGCTGGTGATCGAGCCGGTGCGCGGCACGTACACCTGGTCGCTCGCGGCGGTACCGGAGCGGGTGGTCCAGCTCGACTTGATCTGGGCGATCAGCTCCGGGTCGCTCCACTGGAACGAGGTGCGGCCGAAGTGCTGGCCGTTGTCCCACAGCTGGGTGGTGATCCGCCGGTTGCGGGCGTAGTAGCCCAGGTACTCGAAGAACTTCAGCTTCTCGCCCTGCTCGATCGTGCCGGTGTGCCGGTCGAAGCCGAGCAGCCCGTACTCGCCGATGATCACTGGGATGTTGCGGGACACGAACGCGTTGTACACGCGGTCGAACTGGGCCACGAGGTCCTGCTGCGCGGTGGCGTCGAAGCGGGTGCCGCCGGCCACGTTCACGCTGAACGGCCAGTACCCGTAGAAGTGCACGGTGGCGATCAGGTTGGGGTCGTTGAGTGCGTTGAACGTGGCGGTCAGCTCGTCCACCCGCGCCTGGTCGGCCGAGGTGTGCAGGGTGGGGAGCACGAGCAGGCGAGTCGCGTTGTTACCGCCGGAGGCGCGCACGATCCGGTGGAACGAGGTGTTGAGCTCGTTGAGTAGCTGCGCGTTCTGCGCGTCGCCGGAGCTGCCGGTGAACTGCGGCTCGTTCACGCTCTCCAGGGTCAGGCGCGGGCCCGCGTCCCGGAAGGCGGCGGCGAGCTGCGTCCACAGCGCGTTGTACCGGTTGAGCACGTTCGTGCGGTCGGTCGGCATCGTGTTGATCCACTGCCACGAGTCGTGGTGCAGGTTGATCATCACGTAGAAGCCGTCCGCGAGCGCCCAGTTGACCACCTCGCGCACCCGGTTCAGCCAGGCCGCGTCGATCGTGTAGTTCGGCGCGCCGCCGTGGTGGTTGGTCCAGGTGACCGGGATGCGGATGCTGTTGAAGCCCTGTGCGCGGATGTTGTCCAGCAGCGCCTCGGTGACCCGCGGGTTGCCCCACGCGGTCTCGTCCGCGCCGACCGCGTCGAACGAGTTGCCCAGGTTCCATCCGGGCTGCATGGCGGCCACCGCGGCCATCGCGTTGCCGGCCGGCGGCGGCGTGGTCGGCGGCCGCGAGGTGGGCGGCGCGCTCGTCGGCGGTCCGCTGGTCGGCGGCTGGCTCGTCGGCGGCGGCGTCGTACCGACCGCGCCGGTGCAGGTGACGCCGTTGAGGGCGAACGAGGTGGGCGCGGTGTTGGTGCCGGTCCACGAGCCGTTGAAGCCGAACGAGACGGTCGCGTTGGTGGCGATCGCGCCGTTGTAGCCGACGTTCGTCGCGGTGACCGTGGCGCCGGAGGACGTCACGTTCGCGCTCCACGCCTGGGTCACCCGCTGGCCGGACGGGAAGGTCCAGACCAGGCTCCAGCCGTTGACCGGGTCACCGAGGTTGGTGATGCCGACGTTGGCGGTGAAGCCGCCGGGCCACTGGCTGCCGGCCGCGTACGTCACGCGGCAGCCGGCCGCCGCCTGCGCGCTCGTGGCCAGGATGACGCCGGCCGCGGCGACGAGTCCGGCCGTGGCGGCGGCGACGATTCCGAGCCGCCGGCGTGTTCGCCTCATAGGTGCCCTCCAGAGAAACACGGCGCGCGGGAGGCCGGGCGCCACCCGCGCGCCGTGAACACTAAGTTGGAGCGTTAAACTTTGTCAATCGGTGGTCGCCGATGTAGGCGGCTACCGGTAGGTGATGTCGGACGTGGCGTAGAAGCAGTTCGTGCTGTCCGCGCCGGTTCCGACCTGGGTCGGCTCGTCACCGCTGTTGTTGCCCCGGTACTTGCGGCAGATGACCATCGCCCGCGACGAGTCGTTGACGATCGTGATGCCGCTGAACCGGGCGGTGTCGCCGTAGTTGGTGTTGATGCCGGCGATCGTGTTGCCCGGCCGGGTCAGCGTCACGTTCCGGATCACCACGTGGCGGGCGTGCTGCGTCGAGCAGTTGCCGCACGAGCGGTAGAACGTGCCGAAGTTGGTGGCCTGGAAGTTCTGGATGGTCAGCGTGCCCGGCCCGTTGTGCTGGAAGACCTTGTCGCTGGCGCTGCGCGCGCCACCGCCGTCGACCAGGAAGTTCGGCGAGCCGCTGCCCCGGAACGTGGCCGCGTCCTCGCCCACGTCCTCCCACCACACGTTGCGCAGCGTGCAGGCGCCGGCGCAGTGCACGCCGTCGCCGGCCGGACCGCCGATGATGACGTTCTGCAGGGTGGCGCCGGAAGCCAGGCTGAACATCGGGTCCTGGCTCTCCTCCTGCCCGCCGTCACCGATGCAGCAGTACCGGCGCATCCCGCCGTCGAGCGTGCCGGAGACGTTGATCGTGCCGTTCACCGAGACCTGCCCGGTCGGCGTCGGCCAGCTGCCGGACGGCGGCGGCTGCGTCGGGTTGCCCCCGCCACCGCCGAGGTTGACCAGCTGCCACTGCTGGTTCGCGCCGTTGAGGTCGGTGAACTGGGCGATCGGCGCCCCGTCGGCGGTGGACCACTCCCACAGGTCGAGCGCCTTGTTGCTGTGGCGGCTGATGAACCGGACGTAGCCGCTGTCCGAGTCGGCCAGCCGGAAGTGCTGCCGGGTGTTGCCGTTGTCGGTCGCCTGGACCAGGCGGGCGCCGTCGGTGGCGTCCGGCAGGGTCAGCACCTTGCCGCTGTGCACCGACCGCACCTTGTAGTAGCCGCTGCCGGCGTCGACGAAGCGCCACCGCTGCACGGCGAGGTCGTTGCGGGCGAACTGGACGATGGGGGCGTTGTCGCCCGTGGCCCAGTTGTACACGTCCATCGCCTTGCCGCTGTGCCGGTTGACGAACACGTAGTCGGCACTGGTGCTGACGGTCGCCGCCGACGCCGTGGTGACGCTGACGGTCGTGATCGCGCCAACGGCGGCGAGGGCGGTCGCACCGGCGACGAGCGCCAGGCGGCGCCCCCTGCCGATGCGTCTCAGTTGGATCATCGTGGGGCTCCTCTGTGGTCACGGTGAGCAAGGTGGTGGCCGTGGGAGGTGACGGCACCCTGGTAGACACCCGCGGGCAACGGCGGATAACCAAAATCCTCGATCTGGCTATCAGGAATACGCTTCCCCCAGCGACAACGCAATACATAGTTGGTTGTCTTTACTTACTTACGTCGTTGTGTCACCATCGTGCCGGCCGGATCGATCGGTGGTGAGCGGCGCAGCCATGACTCAGAGTGAGATCGAGGCCGCCCCTGGCGTCACCGCGCTGGTGGTGCGCGCGCAGGCCGGCGACCGCGACGCGCTCGACGCGCTCGTCGCCGCCCACCTGCCGGTGATCTACGGCGTCGTGGGCCGCGCCCTCGGCGGCCACGCCGACGTCGACGACCTCGTGCAGGACACCATGATCAAGATCATGCGTGGGCTGCCCGGCCTGCGCGAGCCCGACCGCTTCCGCGCCTGGGCGATCACCATCGCGTACCGGCAGGTCCAGCGCCACCTGCGGGACCGCCGCCGCACCCTGCTGCGGGTCCGGGACGCCCCGGCGGAGCTGCCCGACCCGCGCGCCGACTTCGCCGACCACGCGGTCAGCGCGCTCGCCCTCACCGGGCAGCGGCGCGAGCTCGCCCAGGCCTCGCGGTGGCTCGACGACGGCGACCGCCAGCTGCTCGCACTCTGGTGGCAGGAGGCGGCCGGCGAGCTCACCCGCGAGGAGGTGGCGGCGGCGCTCGCGGTCAACGCCAAACACGCCGCGGTACGCCTGCAGCGCCTCCGCGAACGCCTCGATGCGACCCGTGGGCTCGTCCGCGCGCTCAGCGCCCACCCGCGCTGCCCCGAGCTCTCCGGCCAGCTGCGCGGCTGGAACGGCACCACCGCTCCCCTGTGGCGCAAGCGGCTGGTCCGGCACACCCGCGACTGCGCGCGGTGCGCGGGCCACCGCCGCGGCCTCGTACCGCTCGACCAGCTGCTACTCAGCCTGTCCGCGCTCCCCGCACCCGTCGTCCTGGCCAAGGGCACGTCCCTGTCGGCCGGCCCGGGGCTCCTCGGCTACCTGCATAAGAAGCTGCTTGTCGCCGCGGCGGCCACCGCGGTGGCGGGTGGCGGCTTCACGTACGCCGTGGTGGAGAAGCCCTTGCTGCCGGCCCTGCCCTTCGCCGAGCCGGCCGTGACCGGGGCCGGGAGCGGGACGGCGCCGGCGACCGGCCCGGCCACCACCCCCGCGCGGGCGGGCACGGCGCCGCCGGGCGCGACGGCGGTACCCGACATCGTGGTCGCGCCCGACGGGTCCGACGCCGGCGACGGCAGCCTCGCCCGTCCCTACGCCACACTGCACAAGGCGGTCGCCGCCGTCCGGCCCGGGCAGACGATCGCGATGCGCGGCGGCACGTACCGGCCCACGGACGACCTGGTCATCGACGTCGACGGCGAGCCGGACCGCCGCATCACGCTCACCAACTACCGCGACGAGCGGCCGGTCATCGACGCGCGCGACGTGCCGATCCGCAAGTGGGCGGTCACCCACCGCGGCGACTACTGGACCGTGCGCGGCCTGGAGATCAAAGGCTCACTCAGCCACGCGTACGTCTGCGTCTCCTGCCGCGGCAACGTCTTCCAGCGACTGTCCTTTCACGACAATGTCCGCTCCGGGCTGACCCTGCGGGATCCGGGCACCGTCGACAACCAGGTGCTGGACAGCGACTTCTACCGCAACTACGACCCGCGCGAGAAGGGCCGCGCCGGCGTGGGCCTGGCCATCAAGTTCGGCGACGGCACCGGCAACCTCGTCCGCGGCTGCCGCGCCTTCGACAACGCCGACAGCGGCTTCGACGTCGGCCACTTCGCCGACCCGGTGCGCCTGGAACGCAACTGGGCGTACGGCAACGGCGTCAACCGGTGGAACGCGCCCGAGTGGCAGGCCAACGCCGACGGCTTCCACCTCGGCGGCGGCAGCCCGGCCCCGGCCGCCGCGCACCAGCTGCGCGACAACGCCGCCTGGGACAACGTGCGGTACGGCTTCGACGACGGCGGCAACCCCGGCGGCATCGAGCTCTCGCACAACACCGCGTTCCGCAACGGCGAGATCGGCTTCCACCTGGCGACGGCGACCGCCGCGCTGACCGGCAACGCGGCCGCCGGCAACCCGACCCCCGCCGAGATCGGCGACGAGCAGGCCCGGTCCGAGGGCAACACCTGGGACGGCGGCCAGGAGCCCGCCTTCGACTCGACGGACCCGGCCACGGCCCAGGGTCCGCGCCGGCCGGACGGCTCGCTGCCGGCCACCCGCTTCCTGACCGGCGACGCAAGGTACGGCGCCGCGATGGGCTGATGCACAAGGGAAGGAGCTCGGCATGAACGTTCTGATCGCGGCCGCCCTGGCGGTCGCGGCGACAGGGGTGGCGCCGCCCGCGCCGGTTTCGCTCGAACCCCAGCTGGTCACCAGCGTGGACACCAGCGCCGGCGGCACCGGGGCGCGGCTGCTGATGGGTGACGTGAGCGGCGACGGGCGGCTCGACATCGTGACGATGCAGCCGACGTACTCGGCCGACGACCGGTACATCGGCCGGCAGGTGCAGGCGCTCGCCGCCTTCGACCTGGGCGGCGGCGGCCAGCTGTGGCAGGTCGGCACCCCCGACCCGCGGGTCACCAACAACGGCACCGACATCCCCGCCGAGATCTACGACATCGACGGCGACGGCGACAACGAGGTGCTCGCCGTGATGGAGGGCGAGCTGCGCATCTTCGACGGGCGGACCGGGCAGCTCACCCGCGCATTCCCGGTGCCCGGCCCGAACGCCTGGGACACCATCGTCATCGCGAACGTGCGCGGGCTCGACCGGCCGCGGGACATCATGTTCAAGGACCGGTACGAGCAGGTGTGGGTCACCGACAGCGAGGGCAACCTGCTCTGGACGCACCGCGGCACGGTCGGCCACCGCCCGTACCCGCACGACTTCGACGACGACGGCCGGCAGGAACTGCTGGCCGGGTACGACTTCGTCACCCCCGACGGCGAGCTCGTCTGGACCGCGAACATGGCCGACCACCCCGACTCCATCGCGGTCGGCGACATCGACGGCGACGGTGCCGAGGACGTCGTGTTCGGCGGCGCGGGGCTGGGCGGTGACAGCACCAACGCGTACCGCTCCGACGGCACCCTGCTCTGGCAGAACCTCGACGCGGTCGAGGCGCAGCAGGTCGGCCTCGGCGACTTCCGGCCCGACCTGCCGGGCCTCGAGGTGGCCGGCCTGGACCGGGTGGACCGCACCGCCACCACCGGCAAGGACTCGCTGTACCTGGTCTCCGCGACCGGCCAGACGCTGTGGAAGGAGCAGCGGAGCACGCTCGGCTGCTGGGGCACCGTGCTGGAGCCGCTGCACAACTGGGACGGCACGTACCGCGACCTGCTCCTGGCCTGGAACAGGGGCTGCGGCGAGGTGGCCGGCATCTGGGACGGCACCGGCCAGCGCGTGGCCACGTTCCCGGTCGACGGGCGCATGGTCCGCGCGGACGTGTGCGGCGACGACCGCACCGAGGTGGTCGACTACGTGATGGGCGACCGCGCGTACGTGTACTCCAGCGCGCCGTGCGACCTGGCCGCGAAGGTGACCGGCCGGCCGCTGCCGCAGGCGAAGAAGCACTACAACTACAGCCGGTACACGGCCGAGGAGATCCCGGTGGACCACGCCGGCGGCCTGCGGTGGAGGCCGGGGCACGGCGGCTGGCACGTCGACCTGGGCCGGCTGCGCGAGCTGACCGGCGTCGAGGTCACGTTCGCCGCCCGCCGGCACGCGGTCGACTACCGGGTGGAGACCTCGGTGGACGGCCGCCGGTGGACGGTGGCCGCGCGGGACGCCACCGACCGCGTCGGCGCCGGCCGCGTCGAGTTCACCGGGCTCGGCCGCTACGTGCGGGTGGGCGTCGACCGCTGCGCCGGGCCGGCGAGGCTGACCGGCGGCTCAGTCCTGGGAACCCGCTAGCAGCTCCTTGCCGAACGAGTGCACGTCGGGCTCGTCGCGGTAGAAGCCGAAGTTGGCGATCCGGCGGTACCCCGACGTCTGGTACAGCCGGATCGCCTCGGGCTGGCGGCCGCCGGTCTCCAGCACCGCGCGCTGGAGCCCGCTGTCCCGCGCGGACCGCTCCACCTCGGCCAGGACCGCCCGCGCGATGCCGCGCCCGCGGGCGGCCGGCGCGGTGTACATCCGCTTGATCTCCGCGGCCGCGCCGTCCGCGCCGTGGGTGCGCCACGCGCCGGAGGCGACCGGCTCGCCGTCGAGGTAGGCGACGAAGAACGCGCCGCGCGGCGGCTCGAAGTCGGACGGGTCGACCGGCGTGCCGTCACCCTCACCGTCGTCGTACCGCACGCGCAGGTCGTCAAGAGCCGCCTCGACCATCACCTGCGCGTCCGGGTCGAGGTAGCCGACCCGCCTGATCTCGATCTTCCCCATGCCCCCATCCTGCCCGAGCGCGAACAGCGCCGTCCCGCGCCGCCCTCCGCCGGATCACGAAGGCCGCTCAGGCGCGACAGACGCTAGTGGGTCGTCAGGCGGCCGCACATGCCCCAGCGTTCGCCGCTGGGCGCCTCGCGCACCGCGGCGTCGCGCAGGTGGGCGGCGTCGCCGCGCTCCAGGGCGTCGAGCACCTCGGCGGTGCGCCGGGTCTCCCGGGCGACCGTTTCGTCGAAGATCCGCCGCCAGCCGGCGACGGCCGGGCGGACCAGGGCGGCCGCCTGCGCGTAGAACGCCTCGAGGGGTGCGCTGTCGCCGGCGCGCAGGGCGTCGGCGAGGCGGCGGAAGCCCTCGACGGCCAGGTCGCGGCGGCGCCCGACCGCGGCCTCGACGTCGCCGCCGGGCGGGAGGGTGGCGGCGGCCCGGTACGCCTCCGGGTCGGCGAGCACGTCCGGCGGGAACGTCATCACCGCGTCGCCCGCCTCGGGCAGGCCGGCGTTGGACATGACGACCACGACGTGCAGGCCGCCGCGGTTGACCGCCCGGTGGATGGCGCCCGGAGTGAACCACACGGTCGTGCCGGCGCGCAGCGGCGTCTCGGCGAAACCGGCGCCGGACAGGGTCTGCAGCGCGCCCTCGCCGGCGGTCACCACGTACGCCTCGGTGGAGGCGGTGTGCACGTGCGGCGTGCCGCCCTCCAGGCCGTCCGCGCACCGTCCGGTGTAGACGGTGAGCCGGCTGACCGAGGTGCCGCCGGGAAACACCGGGGCGCTCACGACAGCACCGAACGGCCGAGCGCGGCCAGCTTGCGGGTGCCGTCGTCGCCGCGGTCACCGGCGGCGACCACGACCGCGTACCGGAAGGCGATGCCCTCGCCGGGTGCCACCGCGAGCTCCTCGTGGAAGAACGGGGCCGGGCAGAGGCAGGCGAAGTGGGCGCTGCGCGCGAACCACGGCGTCGGGTGCCTCGGGTTCGCCGGGTCGTCGACCATCACGATCGTGGTGCCGCGCCCGGCGCCGCTGCGGTAGGCGAGCCACTCCGCGCGGACGCCGCGCAGGTCGTCGCCGCCGGCGCGCTCGGGCGACTGCACGGTGCCGCCGGTGAACGAGCGGGGCCCGCGCCAGAACAGGCCGCCGTAGCCGGCGTTCGGCCGGCCCTTGGTGGTGGGCGAGCCGAAGTCCAGTGTGGAGCCCGACGTGTTTGTCATGGCCGTGCTGAAGGCCAGGACCCAGGTGCGGCCGTCGAGCACGGTCACGGTGAGGCCGCGCCGCTCGTCGCAGACCGGCCGCCCGGCCTCGGAGCTCCACTCCAGCCGGTGCGCCACCTCGGCCCGGTCGCCGCCGGCCGCGAGCGTGGTCAGCTCGCGGTGCACCGCGCTGCCGTTGTTGGCCAGCTGCGTGTAGCGGCCGTCCACATAGGTCGGCCCGCCCCAGAAGTTGTGCTCCCCCACGTGCGGCAGCGACCACGCGATGCCCTTGTGCCACACGTGGTCGTCGGGGCGGAAGGCCGTCACGACATCGCCGGCGAGAGTGCGCACCGGGTGCAGGTACGGCTTCGGCGACTCCACCGTGGGGGTGTCCGGCCCGTACACGTACGTGAGGAGGTCGACGTTGCCGGCGGTGACGGTGACCGACCGCCCGGTGACGTGGTGCGCCCTCAACGCCATGGCGCGCCCGTCCCGTCCATCCGCTCCACGAACGCGGCCGGCACCGCGCCGCTTTGCACCCGCTCGCCGGTGAACGCGGAGGCGTAGACGGCGGCGATGAACTCGACCGTCGGGCGGGCGTCGGCGAGCGTCACCGGCGGCGGCAGGCCCGCGTCGAGCGCCTCGTACACGGAGGCGAGCTGTCCACTGTGGCCACTGCCGCCGGGCGCGGGGTCGGCCGCCCAGCGCGCCGCGACCGCGTCGTGGCCGGGCGCGGGCGTGACCCGCCAGTCGGCGTCGGTGTAGCTGTAGAGATGCTCCAGCTCGACCGTCGCGTGCTCGTAGTCGAACCGCAGCGCGGTCACCTGCCGCGGCGACAGCACCGAGTTGACGACGGTGGCGACCGCTCCGCTGTCGAAGGTGACCAGCGCCATCGACACGTCCTCGGTGTCGACCTGCCGCGCCTGGCGGGCGGCGACAGCGGTGACCTCCCGCCACGGGCCGAGCACCGACAGCAGCAGGTCGAACTGGTGGATGCCGTGCCCCATCGTCGGCCCGCCGCCCTCGGAATCCCAGGAGCCGCGCCACGGGACGGCGAAGTAGTCGCCGTCGCGGTACCACTGGGTCAGGCACGTGGCGACGAGCGGGCGGCCGAGCTCGCCCGCCGCGGCCATCCGCCGCAGCCGTGCCGCGCCCGGGCCGAACCGCTGCTGGAAGATGGTGGCCACGAAGGCCGCCGAGCCGCGCTCGGCCTCGGCGAGCCGGTCGAGCTCGGCGAGCGAGACGACCGGCGGCTTTTCCACGAGGGCGGTGACACCGGCGGCCAGGCACCGCGACGCGAGGTGCGCGTGCGGGCCCGGCGGCGTGCAGATGTGCACCAGGTCCAGCTCCTCGGCCAGCAGCACCTCGTCGAGGCTCGTGAAGACCAGCGGCACGTCCCACTCCCCGGCGAACGCGCGCGCCCGCTCGGCGTCCACGTCGACGGCGGCCACGAGGCGGCCCCGGCCCGACTCCCTGACGGCCCGCGCGTGGGCGCCGGCTATGCCACCGGTGCCGACGATCGCCGAACGGTAGATGCGCTGCGCCATTCATCTGACCCTATGCGGGCGATCGTGAGCCGGCCAAGCGAAAGCTCAGGTTCCGGGAAGGGTGTCGGCTACGTCATACACCGGCGGGCCCGCTCCGGCCGTCGAGCACCGCGGCGAGCCGGCGGCGGACGCGGCCCTGCCACCCTCCGCCCAGGATCTGGCGGGCGAGCTGCTCGGTGGGGTCGTCGGGGTCGAAGCCGCTGTGCTCCAGCAGCACGCGGGTGCCGGTGCCCTCGGCGGCGAGGGTCCACGAGACCTCCGTGCGGTTGCCGTCCGGGTGGGCGGCGTCGACCCAGCTGATGCGCAGGCGGGACGGCGGGGTGATCTCGAGGACCTCGCACGCGATGCGGCCGGAGAAGCCTGTCGCGCCGACCGGGCGGGCCTGGAGGGTGAAGCGGTGGCCGGGCTCGGCGCGGAAGTCGTTGGGCATCAGCCACTGCGCCATCAGCTCGGGCGTGGTCAGCGCCCGCCACACCTTGGCGGGCGGGTGCGGGTAGAAGTGGTCGACGCGGATCGCCTTCAGGTCCTCGGTCATTCCGGACCCATCCGGTCGACGACCTCGCCGAGCGCGGTGAGGCGGTCGCGCCAGAAGCGCTCGTACGGGCTCAGCCAGCCGGCCAGGTCGGCGAGGGGCGCGGCGGTGACCCGGTAGATCCGCTGCCGGCCCACCGCCCGCTCCTCCACCAGCCCCGCCTCGCGCAGGGCCCGCAGGTGCTCCGACACGCTCGGCCGGCTCATCTCGAAGAGGCGGGCCAGGTCGCCCGCGCTCCGGTCGCCGGCGCGCAGCGCGTCGAGGATGTCCCGGCGCGTGGGGTTGGCCAGCGCGGCGAAGAGCTGGTCGAGCGGGGTTTCCTTGACGCGTCGGGGCACCGGGTCAGCATCTCACCCGTGCAGGACGAACCCGTTTCCGTCCGGGTCGGCGAACGTCGCCTGGCGCCCCCACGGCGTGTCGGTGGGACCCTCGACGGCGATGCCGGCCGCGCGCAGGCGGGCCACGTCGGCGTCCACGTCCGAGCTGCCCAGCACGGTCCCCTGGGCCAGGCCGGCGGTCGCGCCGGGGAACGGCTTGTGCAGCACCAGTGACGTGCCGGCGTCCGGGCCCACCTCCAGCCACCGGTTGTCGTGGAAGGTCTGGTCGGCCTTCACGCCGAAGCCGAGCACGTCCACGTAGAAGTCCCGGGCCTTTTCCTGGTCGGAGACGAAAACGGTCATCGTCCGCACGCTGTCGATCGTCATGCCGCCGACGATACGTAGGAAGTTTCCTACATGTCAACCGCGACGAGCCGGTATAGCGGCGGCGGCGCCGGGTACCCGTACCCCATGAAGCTGGATGCCGCCGGCACCGTCCTGGAGGCCGACCTGGCCGTCCCGGCGCAGGCCCGGGGGTGGTGCTCTTCGCGCACGGCAGCGGCAGCTCGCGGCTGAGCCCGCGCAACCGCATGGTCGCCGGCCGCCTGGCGAGCGCGGGTTTCGGCACGGTACTGACCGACCTGCTCACGCCGGACGAGGCGGAAGCGGACGCGGAGCTGCGGTTCGACATCGCGCTGCTCGCGCGCCGGCTGACCGCGGTCCTCGACCTCCTGCCCGAGCACGCGGTCCTCGACCGCCTCCCGGTCGGGCTCTTCGGCGCCAGCACGGGCGCGGCCGCGGCGCTGCTGGCGACCGCCGAGCGGCCCCGGCAGGTACGCGCGGTCGTCTCCCGCGGCGGGCGCCCCGACCTGGCCGGCGACCGCCTGGCCGGGGTGGTCGCGCCCACGCTGCTGATCGTCGGCGAGCGGGACCCGGAGGTCATCGCGCTCAACCGCGCGGCCACCGCGGGCCTCGGCGGCGAGTGGGCGCTGCGGGTCGTGGCGGGCGCCGGCCACCTCTTCGAGGAGCCGGGCGCGCTGGACGAGGTCGCGAGCGCGGCCACCGCCTGGTTCAGCGTCCACCTCGCCGCGCGCACCGGCGACGACCCGGACGGCATGCTGATGGAGGGCGGCGGCCACGCGTAGCCGCGGGAACGGGGCGGCCGCTCAGCTCTGCGCCGAGAGGAAGCCCACCGCCGTCGCGGTCCACCATCCGGCCTGCGAGACCAGCGAGGCGAGGCCGCCGGCCGCGAGCAGTGTCCACGGTGGACGCGACTCGGTGTACGCGCCGAGCCGGTGCTGCAGCCGCCCCACGTAAAGGCCGTTGAGGGCGACGGCCAGCACTGCGACGAGCTTCACCCGGGTCTGCCCGGCGCCGATGTTCGGGCCGAGCAGCGCGCCGCTGGCGACCAGGCCGGCGAGGCCCAGCCAGACGAGCAGGTGCGCGTTGTGCGTCGTGCGCAGCAGCGTCGGCAGGTCGAGGCGGCGCAGCATCCACTGTAGACCGAGCCAGTCCATGGCGAGCACGGCGCCGAAGCCCACCACGAGCGCGGCGAGGTGACAGAAGAGCGCGAGGCGGTGCACCTCCGGACCCACGTCGATGTGCGGCGAGGTCCAGACGACCGCGACCCACACGGCGGTGATGGCGGCGGCCGCGCGCAGGACGAGGCGGCGCGGCCGGCCGGCGTGGCGCGGACTGTAGTAGGGCTGACCCGCCGTCGGGGCGGGTGTGGTTGTGGACATGCGCGCCTCCGGCGGCGACCACGCCACTCCACGCTACGGAGCGGCACCTGGAATGAACGGATGCCCAGATGTCGCCCGTTCCCGCTCCGCGCAGCGTATCCATATCGACGTAGGTAAATCAAGCCTGGTTGAGCGGTTGACTACTCGCTCAGGAAGCCGAGCAGCGCCGGGTTCACCTCCTCCGGGTGGGTCCACCCGATGTTGTGCGGCCCGCCCTCGACGGTCACCAGGCGCAGGTCCTTGACCAGGCCCGGCAGCCGCTGCGCGGTGCTCGCGTAGGGCAGGATGCGGTCCTCGGTGCCGTGCACCACCAGTACCGGCACGTCGATCTTCGGCAGGTCGCCGCGGAAGTCGGTCAGCCAGGCGTCGACGCAGGCGTACGAGGCGAACGGCGAGCCGTCCGCGGCCACGTTGAAGCTTGCCTGCCAGGCCTGCGGGCTGATCCGCTCCGGCGCCAGCTTGTCGGTGTTGTAGAAGTTGTCGAAGAAGTCCTTGAAGTACGCGTACCGGTCGGCGAGCACCGCCGCCTTGATGTCGTCGAAGACCTTCTGGTCGACGCCCTCGGGGTTGTCGCCGGTCTTGAGCAGAAACGGTGGGATCGCGCCCAGCAGCGCCGCCTTGCGCACCCGGGCCGAGCCGAAGTTGCCCAGGTAGCGGGTCACCTCACCGGTGCCCATCGAGAAGCCGACCAGCACCGCGTCGGTGAGGTCGAGGTGCTCCATCAGGATTTTGAGGTCGCTGGCGAACGTGTCGTAGTCGTACCCGAGCGTCGGGCGGCTCGACTGGCCCCACCCGCGCCGGTCGTACGCGATCACGCGGTAGCCGGCCTCCAGCAGCTCGCGGTGCTGGCGCTCCCACGAGCGCCCGTTGAGCGGGTACCCGTGGATGAGCACCACCGGCTGCCCCTGGCCGTGGTCCTCGTAGTAGATCTCGATGTCGGCGCCGTTCTCAGCGCCGACCTTCACTCGTGCCATGACGGTCCTGCCTTTCCTCGTGACGGCCTCCGCCCATCCTGCGTGCGGTCCCGTCCCGATTTCTGGCGTTTCACCGCCTTTCGATATCGCGTGCGGCCTCACCCGACCGGCCGCGATACTGCCGCCTCAGCAGTTGCCGCGCGGCACCGAGCGCGGCGGCGTGAAGCGCGGGAAGAGCGCGGTCAGTTGCCCAGTGCGCATCAAGAGACCGGCCGCGAGGTCCGGAGGGCGGCCCGTGTCCCGCCGGACGGGCGCCGGGCCCTCCGGGGCCGCGGCGGGACGAGCGGAGAGTGCCGGAGTCGAACCGGCAACGGGGGTGTCCCGCACGGGTTAGCAACCCGCTTGCCTTGCCAATGGCGAACCCTCCAGAGATGGTGAGCTGGGAGCGGAGGATTCGAACCCCCACGCGTTGGTTCAGAGCCAACGATGCTGCCGGTTACATCAGCTCCCAGGGCCGCCGCTACGCGCAGCGGCGGGGCGGCGGAAGGCAGCCGCGCCGGAGGGTGCCGACACTGAGCCGGTGTACGTACATCGCGTGCCTCCTCTCGCCGTCGTGGACGCCTTGTTTGGAGCGGCCACCGAGGGTCGAACTCGGATCGTCGCCTCGGCAAGGCGATGCTCTCCCGTTGAGCTATGACCGCGCGCGAATATGCGAATGGACAATGGCAAAGCCGGTGTAAAAGAAACGCCGCCCGATCCCGATCCGGGTGGGCGGCGTCAGCGCGGTGTGCCTGCGCTAACCTCGCCGCCTCGGACCCTGGCTGTGCCGCTGGCTGGCGGTGACGAAGACGAGCCGCCCGACCGTGGGCGCGCCCGCGAAACCGCACAGCGCCTGGCGCTGCGGTTTGGCGATGGCTTGCCACAACATGTCGGGACTCCTTTTTCGGTGTTGTTGACAATTACGGTAAGCCCGCCGCGGGTACCCGCGCAAGGCTTTAAATGTGACTGTCCTATTCGGTCACCGTCGCGTACGCGCGCACCGGAAAGGTGCCGAAGTCCCGCACCCTCGGCGGCGCCGCGTGCAGCCGCGCGCCGGACGGCGGCAGCTGGTCCAGGCCGGTGAGGTGCTCCAGCACGGGGATGCCGGCGGCGAGCAGGATGGAGTGCGCGGGCCGCGCGTCGCTCGCCGTGCTGTCGATGTTGACGCTGTCGATGCCGACCAGGCGGGCGCCCGCGGCCACGAGCGCGTGCGCGCCGTCCTCGGTGAGGTACGGAGAGTCCGGCCCGCCGTACGCCTCGGTGCCCCAGTGCCGGTCCCACCCGGTGTGCAGCAGGACGGCGGCGCCGGCCACGTCGTAGGGCGCGAGGGCCGGCGCGCTCACCCCCGGCTCGGCGCTGCCGGCCAGCCGGACGAGCACCACGGGCAGGTCGGCGACGGCGTCGAGCGGTACGGCGGCGAGGTCGGCGCCGTCCGCGTACCGGTGGAAGGGGCTGTCGAGGTAGGTGCCGGTGTTGCCCACCATGCTGATGCGGTCGATGGCGAACTCGGTGCCGGGCGCGTAGCGCCCGCGCGAGTCGGCCCGGGTCAGGTGCGGCGTGATCTCGGGCCCGGGCAGCCCGGGGTACGTGGTCATGCCCTCGGTGATCACGTGGCTGAGCTCGACGAGCCGCCGCTTTCCGGCGGACGCGGGCGCGGCGGTCCGGGTCCCCTTGTGCGCCTCGGCGAAGACCCGCACCCCGGCGAGCCGCACCTCGCCCACCATCAGCAGGCCCAGCTCGCGGACGAACAGGTCGGCGAGCGCGTCCTCGGCCACCTCCGGGCCCGGCACGTCCAGCCGGAAGCCCTGCACCTGCAGGCCGCCGCCGTTGAGGAAGGTCACGTCGGCGTCGAAGGCCGCCCGGTACTCGGTCATGCGCCGATCGTCCCGCACCGGGCTGTTCAGCGGTAGCGCATGCTCCTACATCCCGCGTTCAGATCCGCTGAAGGCTAGACGGCGGACATCGTCCGCCCCGGGCGCGGGTATAACGGCAGGCGACGGCGGGGCTACGGGCGGAGGCGGACATGGCGGACAACTGGCGCACGCGGGTACGGCCGCGGCTGTTGCGGCGTTCCCACGGGCGCCCGGCCGACGGCGCGCCACCCGAGCTGTCGATGGACCCCCGCGCCGCCGCCGACGAGCCGCGGGTGCCGGCCGTCGAGGAGAGCGTGGTCACCTCGGCCATCTACGCGCAGGGGCGGCGGGTGGAGACGCCGCCGACGCTGGCGCAGATCTCCGAGCGGCTGGAGCGGGTGCCCGGCGCGATGGCCTGGATCGGCCTGTACCGGCCGTCGGAGGCGCAGCTGCTGACCGTGGGCGAGGAGTTCGGGCTGCACGCGCTCGCGGTCGAGGACGCGATCGTCGCGCACCAGCGGCCGAAGCTGGAGCGGTACGGCGAGACGCTCTTCGTGGTGCTGCGGGCGGCGCGCTACCTCGACGACGTGGAGGAGGTCGACTTCGCCGAGCTGCACCTGTTCGTGGGGCACAACTTCGTGCTCACCGTGCGGCACGGCGCGGCGCCCGACCTGCCGGCGGTGCGGCGGCGGCTGGAGGGCGACCCGGAGCTGCTGGCGCGCGGCCCCGAGGCGGTGCTGTACGCGGTCCTGGACGCCGTCGTCGACGGATACGCGCCGGTGATCGCCGGGCTGCAGAACGACATCGACGAGATCGAGACCCAGGTCTTCGGCGGCGACCCGAAGGTGTCCCGCCGCATCTACGAGCTGTCCCGCGAGGTGCTCGAGTTCCAGCGGGCCACCCGGCCGCTGCTGGAGATCCTGGCCGGGCTGACCGCCGGGTTCGACAAGTACGGCACCGACCAGGAGCTGCGCCGCTACCTGGCCGACGTGGCCGACCACGCCACGACGGCGGCCGAGCGGGTGGACGGCTTCCGGCAGGTCCTCGCCGACATCCTCACGCTCAACGCCACGCTCGTCTCGCAGGCCCAGAACGAGGAGATCCGGCAGCCAGGCCGGGGATCTCGGCGAGCGCCGGCGAGCCGCCGGCCGGAGCGGTGCCCGCGGGAGCATGCGGTCAGCGGCTGGCGCGGACCGGGGCAATCGGCCTCGAAGGATCCGCGACGGCCGTGCGGCGCCGGGCTCAGCAGGAGTACGGCGGACCCGGTGGCGGCGGGGTCGGCGCGGGGTGCAGGGCGGGCAGGATCTGGCGGGCGATCAGCTCGAAGTGCCGGCGCCCGGCCGTGTCCGGCAGGCGCAGGTAGACGCGGGCGGTGCCGATGCTCTGGTATTCGTGGAGGGCGGCCACGATCTGGTGCGGCGTGCCGGCGAGCGTCTCGTCTTCGTCCGATATGGACGGTGGGTGGCGGGCGCACAGGTCCGGGTCACTGTGGACGGTCACGGCCGCGGAGTGGCGCAGCGGCGGCCGGCCGCGGTGCAGGCGGCCGCCGTGGCTGCTGGCGTCGTCGGCGTCCCAGTACTGGCGGGCCGTGTGGCGCAGGCCGCGGAACGGGACGTTGACCTCGTCGGCCCAGCGCGCCGCGAGGTAGCTGGTGGTGCGGCGGCCGCTGCCGGAGACGATCAGCGGCGGGCCGGGCTGCTGCACCGCGGTGATCGCCGGGCTGTCCAGCACCGTGTGGTAGCGGCCGGTGAAGGTGAACCGCTCGCCGGGCTGCGTCCACCACAGCCCGGTCAGCACGGCGAGCGTCTCGTCGAGGCGGCTGAAGCCCTCCGGCAGTGGCGGCAGCCGGTTGGGCTCCGGCGAGTTGCGGGTGGCGGCGAGTGCGAGCTCGAAGCGCCCGGCGCTGCGCCGGTCCAGGTCGGCCGCGGCGGCCGCGATGCGCTCGGGGCTGGTGAGCGCCGACGGCGGGAGCAGGACGCCCAGGCGCAGCCGCCGGGTGCGCCGCGCCACCGCCTGCATCGAGGACCATCTGTCGTTTGTGGACGACGCCACGAGCATGCCGTCGAACCCGTGCCGCTCGACCGCCTCGGCCAGGTGGACCAGCTGCCGGGCGGTCGTGGCCGGCCGGCCGGCCACGTACAACCAGACCTGCATTGCGCAACTCTAGGGCCGCCGGGGCAAACGGTGGGGCCGCCGCCAGCGATGCTGGCGGCGGCCCCTTGGGTCTTACCTCGTTACGGCGCCGCGGGCGGCGGGGTCACCTGGACGGTGACCCACTGGTTCTTGTAGCCGGGGTAGAGCAGCCGGAACCCGACGCCGAAGTTGACGCCGGCGTCGCCGGGGTTGCCGGTACCGGTCAGGACGCCGCCACCCAGGTCGATGCCGTACTGGCTCTTCACGGGCTTGCCGTTCTTGTCGACGATCCGCACCGTGTACGGCGCGTTGCCCTCGGAGGGCAGCACGACCGACGCGTCGGAGTCGCGGAAGAACAGCGGGCTCTCAGGGTCGAGGTCCGGACGGTACTCGATACCGGGGTACCAGCCCTTGGCGTCGGTGAAGTTGGTGACGCCGGACTGGGACTTGAACTTGGTGCAGTACGAGCTGAAGGGCTCGCTCGGCGCCTCGTAGCACTCGGTGAACGGGTACGTCTTGCCGAAGCCGAACGCCGCGTTCGACGACTGCGGCCGCGAGGGCAGGTTGTTGAGCAGCGACGGGTCCTTGTCCGCCGCCACGCCCTGCCGGCGCAGCGGGTCGAAGTGCGAGTCGACGATCAGCAGGCCGCCCTTGGAGCCGATGCTCGGCGGGTCGAACAGGTTGTTGAGCACGTGGTTGTTGTTGCCGTAGCTGGTGTCGCGGTACCACACCAGCATGCCGGGGGCGTTGTAGGGCACCCGGTCGACCTTCCACGCGCCGTCGCGCAGGTAGTTCGTGTTGTACGCGTACTTCAGGCCCTCGTCGAAGCCGTCGTGGTTGCGCCACTCGGCGAGGTAGTAGTGCGCGAAGGAGAAGTTGCCGGGCGAGATGGCCCAGCCGGCGCCGGTGGTGTTGGTGAACGAGGTCACCGTGGGCGTCCAGCCGTTGTTGCCGCTCTCGACGTCGTCGGACCACGTGGTGGTGCCGTCCGCGGTGACCGAGAAGTCGTCGGTGAACCACCCGACGTCCTCGAACGCCTCGTCGGTGGCGTACCGCAGCCGCAGCTGGACGGTCTGGCCGGCGAACGCGTTCAGGCTGACGTAGTCGTGCCGCCACTCGCCTCCGGTGGAGCCGGTGAGGCCGTACTTCTTGTCGCCGTAGTCGTGCATGCGGCCGTGCGGGTCCGGGTAGCCGTCGTCGGTGGAGACGAGGTTGCCCGCCTCGTCGAAGACCTTCTGCTCGGCCCACGTGGCGCCGCCGTCGGTGGACACCTCGACGAAGCCGAAGTCCCAGTCCTCTTCGATCTGGTAGTGGTTCCACAGCCAGAAGCGCACGTCGGTGCCGGCCGGGACCGCGACCTCGCGGGTCAGCCGCACGTCGGCCCAGGACTGGTCGTTGTTGGTCCACCACTGGCCCTCACCGCTGTGCGGCGTGGAGAGGTTGACCTGCTTGGTGGGCAGGTTGACCCGTACGCCGTCCTCGGTGCCGACCGGAGTGCGCGACGTCTGCCCGATCTTGACGCGGGCCGGGTCGTCGCCCGGGTTGAGGATCAGCGGGTCGGCCCAGCCGAGCACGAACTTGTCCCACAGGCCCATGTGCGTCGGGATGCCCTGGAAGATCGGCCCGGTGTGCGAGCCGGAGGACATCAGGTCCCAGAAGTCGACGTCGGAGTCGCCACCGGACGCGGTGTCGTACAGGTCCGGCAGGCCCAGGTCGTGGCCGTACTCGTGGGCGAAGACGCCGACGCCGGAGTCCTCGGGCTGCACGATGTAGTTGGCGATCATCTTGTCGGTGCCCGGGATGGTGTGACCCGGCACGACGGTGGAGGAGTGCGCCCAGATCGCGTACGGGCCCTGGGCACCGCCGCCACCGGACTTGTCCTCGCCCGCGTGCACCAGCACGAGGTGGTCGACCACGCCGTCCGGCTCGTTGAGGTTGCCGTCGCCGTCCGCGTCGGACACGTCCTCGATGTCGTAGTCGGCCCACGGGAAGCTCGGGTTCTGGGCGGCGAGCACGTTGACCGCGTCGATGCCGAGGGTGGCCGCGCCGCCCGGGTTGTCCGGGTGCCCGTTCATGTCCTGGCTCGGGCCGGCCTCCCACACGCCGTCGGTCTGCGTGCAGGTGTCCGCGCCGTACCACGCCTCGGAGTGCGGCACCGTCACCCAGGGGGTCGCCTCGCCGTCGACGGTGTACGCGCCCTTCGACATCTCCAGGTACATGTTGTGCATCGTGTACCCGCGCAGGTTGATGCCCCGCCGGCCGTCCGGGCCGCGCAGGTCCTTGCGCACCCGCTCGGTGATGCCCTCACGGGTGTAGAGCATGTCGTTGTACAACTCCGGCGAGAAGTCCGGCACCCAGAAACTGTTGTTGTCCGGGTGGGACGCGTCGGCCGGGTTCGGGATGTTGTTGTGCAGCGGCCCGTTCTGCACATTGCCGGGCACGCAGTCACGCTCGTTCTGCGGTGTGGTGGCGTCGTCGAACGTCGCCTGCGGCACCATCACGCCGCTGAAGTCGTCGTTGGCGTTGGGGTTGAACTCGATGAGAATGGTCAGCAGCTTGGCGACCTGGGTCTCGTCGGCCTGCTTGTATCGGATGTGCCGGGGGTTCTTGCCGGTGCGGATGGCCTCGTCCTCGGTCTTGGCGAGGCTCCGCGCCGCGACCGGGTTGCCCTCGAAGAACTTCCGGCCGTACTGCGTGACCGGGTCGGGCTGGCCCTTCTTCACGTCGCGCTTGGCGCCCTCGGCGACCGTCTCCCGGCCGTCCGAGGTGCGCTCCACCTTCGGCTCGACGTAGTTGATGTAGTAGTCCCGGTCAGTCGGGATGTATTTGGCGGGGCGGTCAGCCGCCGCCGGACCGGCCGAGGTGACCGACACCCCGGCTACGGCGAGAACCAGCACAGGTATCGAAACTAATGCCCGTCTTTTCCTGCTTGTCCACATAGTCCCCCGTTGGATGTACCACGTAGCAACGTCCTCCCCTTTCCGCGCGCGTCAATGCACGAGGTCGATCACCCGACGCACCCGGTCGGATACGCGGGCAACGAAAGGACGCTATTCCACGCCCGCTCTATGGACAACCACCGTTGCCGTCGTGGGGACGGTCCACTTCGAGCATCCGGACAGATCGTGCTTGTCCGTCATGCCTCCCCCTTCCGGCCGGCGGGCTCCATACAGGACTGTCGCGGTCCGGCCCAGGCGCCGAAATGTCTTCCGGAAAACTTGCGGGATCGGATGCTGCCAGGTCGCGCCCGTTGGCCGGCGCCGAGGGCGGCTGAGCCCGTATACCCCTGGCAGGCAGGGGCTTGTGCTCCGAAAACTACCGAGTCATACTGCGAAACGTTCCAGTGGATCGCGGTCCATCAATGCCTCCCGCGCCGCTGAACCGCGCCCCGCGCACGTCCCCACCCACCAGGAAGGGCACCGGCATGTTCGGAAGACTCGGCAGTACCCACCCACCGGCCGGCTCCCGCCGGCTGGCGCACACCGCCCGGCTCGCGGCCCTCGCCACCGCCGTCGCCATGGGCGGCGTGGCCATCGCGGTCACCGCTGCACCGTCCAGCGCCGCCGCGTGCAACGGCTACGTCGGGCTCACCTTCGACGACGGGCCCACCGGCAGCACCAGCGCCCTGCTGAACGTGCTGCGCAACAACGGCGTGCGGGCCACGATGTTCAACGTCGGCCAGAACGTGCAGAACAACCGCGCCGCGGCCCAGGCGCAGGTCGCGGCCGGCATGTGGGTCGCCAACCACAGCTGGAACCACGCCCACATGACCACGATGAGCCAGTCCCAGATGCAGTCCGACCTGTCCCAGACGAGCTCGGCGATCCAGTCGGCCACCGGCGTGCGGCCGCAGCTGTTCCGCCCGCCGTACGGCGAGACCAACTCGACGCTGCAGTCGGTGGCCTCCTCGCTCGGCATGCGGCAGGTCCTCTGGGACGTCGACTCGCAGGACTGGAACGGCGCGAGCGTGAGCGCCATCGTGTCCGCCGCCGGCCGGCTGCAGAACGGCCAGGTCATCCTCATGCACGACGGCATCCAGAACACCCAGAACGCCATCCCGCAGATCATGGCGAACCTGACCAGCCGCAACCTCTGCCCCGGCATGATCTCGCCGTCGACCGGCCGCGCCGTGGCGCCCGACGGCGGTGGCGGCGGCAACCCGACCACCCCGCCGCCGGGCGGTGGCGGCTCCTGCACCGCGACGGCCACCACCCCCAACGTGTGGGGCGACCGCTACAACACGTCCGTCACGGTCAGCGGCGCCAGCAGCTGGACGGTCGTCATCGGCATCACCTCGCCGCAGCGGGTCACGACCACCTGGAACGGCAGCTTCAGCTGGGACAGCAGCGGGACGGTGATGACGGTGCGGTCGAACGGCAGCGGCAACACGTTCGGCTTCACCACGATGATGAACGGCAACAGCGGCGCCCGACCGCAGATCAGGTCCTGCACCGCCGGCTGACACCCCGCGCCGGTGCGTGGCGGTCCGCCGCCACGCACCGGAGGGCACCCGCCGTGAGCTGCGGGGTCCGCGGTCGGCGATGCTGGCGGCATGACCGATCTTCGGGTACGCGCCGGCGGCGGCGAACCGCCCACATTCCTGCTGCTGCACGGCCTCGGCGCCACCGGCGACGTGTGGTCCGGCCTCACCGGCGCCATCGGCGGCTCCGCCTGGGTCGCGCCCGACCTGCCGGGGCACGGCGGCTCGGCGCCGCTCGCGGATTACACGTTCGCGGCGGTGGCGGACGCGGTCGCCGGGCTCGTCGACCCGCGCGGCACCGTGGTCGTGGGCCACTCGTTCGGCGGGGTGATCGGGCTGCACCTCGCCGGCCGGCCCGGCGTGCGCGCCGTGGTCGGGCTCGGCATCAAGGTCGCGTGGACAGCCGACGAGCTTTCCCGCGCGGCGGCGCTGGCCGCGCGGGAGGCGCCGGTGTTCGCCACGCGCGAGGAGGCGGTCCGCCGCCACCTGAAGGTCGCCGGCCTCGACGGGCTCACCGACCCGGCCGACCCCGCGCTCGACGCGGCCGTGGTGCGGGTGGACGAGGGGTGGCGGCCGGCGTTCGACCCACGCGCGTTCGGTGTCGGCGAGCCAGGTGTGGCCGCACTGCTGGCCGCCGCGCCGGTACCGGTTGTCCTGGCCCGCGGCGAGCACGACCGGATGGTGGACGCGGCCCAGCTCGCGGCCCTCGTTCCGAACCCGGTCACCCTCCCCGGGCTGGGCCACAACGCCCACGTCGAGTCCCCAGCCGCCCTCCTCCCCCTGCTCCACGGCCGCGCTGCGGGCCGTGCTGCTGGCTGTTGATCAGGGAGTTGGTGGGCGTGTCGGCCGGCGTGTCCACCCATGAGGTCCCTGATCAACGGGGAGGGGCGGGTGGATTGCGGGGATCGGGGTATGCGTACCGCGAGGGGTGGTGCGATGACGGAGAACAGTGAGCGGCGGCCGCGCGAGGAGCAGCCGCGGACCGGGTCCGACCAGCCGTGGGAGCCGGAGGACCTGGTGGTCGCCGAGGGGCGGGACCCCACGCCGGAGAACATCGCGCGGGCGCGGCGGCGGCTGGCCGAAGAAGGGCCGGCGGCGATCGAGAAGACGGTGCCGTAACCGAGGCGCGCGGCGGTGGGAAACGCAGGGTGCGACCTCTCGTCACATTGATAGACCAGTGGCTCGGCGGCGCCGAGTCGGAGGCGGCGACCCGGCCGGTACAGGTCGTGGCCGGGCAGAGCGTGACGCTCGACGAGCGCCAGCTGCCCACCGGGATGGTGCGCGGCCGGCTCACCGACCGGGCCGGGCAGCCGCCGGTCGCCAGCGGCGTGGTCATCGAGGACGCGGCGCGCGGCCGGCAGTTCCCGGCCACCACGGCGGCCGACGGCACCTGGTTCAAGATGGTGTGGCCCGGCACGTACACCGTCCGGTACGAGTCCGGCGGCCAGGTGCAGTGGGCGACCGGCCGCAGCAGCGCGGCGACCGCCGACCCGGTGCGCGTCGCCGCCGGCGGCACCACGCAGCTCGACGAGGTGCTGCTGCCGACCGGCTCGCTCACCGTCCGCGCGGCCGGCGGCCGCGGCGCTTGGCGGAGCCGTCCCGGGCGGCGCCTGGACGCTGCGACGGCAGGCGGCACCGGACGCAGAACCCGTCTTGTACAAAGCAGTCGTGAAATTTCGTCTCGCTGTTAAAGAATTGCGGATAGCTGCGCGATTTCCTACGCTGCCCGCGTGAGTGACGATCTCCTGGTCGAGGCGCGCGGCCTCGTCAAGCGTTACCCGGCGCGGGACCGGCACGGCTCGCCGTTCGTCGCGGTCGACGGGATCGACTTCCAGCTGCGCCGGGGCGAGTCGTTCGGGTTCCTCGGGCCCAACGGGGCCGGCAAGTCCTCCACGATGCGGATGATCGCCTGCGTCTCCCCCGCCACCGGCGGCACGCTCCGCGTGCTCGGCATGGACCCGGCCGCCGACGGGCGACGGATCCGGGCGCGGCTGGGCGTGGTGCCGCAGGACGACGCGCTCGACCGCGAGCTGTCCGTCCGGGAAAACCTGCTCATCTACGGGCGGTACTTCGGGCTGCCCAAGGCCGTCATCGCGGAGCGCAGCGCGCGGCTGCTGGAGTTCGCGCAACTGGAGGAGCGCGGCGCCGAGCGGGTCGACGCGCTCTCCGGCGGCATGCGGCGGCGGCTCACGATCGCCCGCTCGCTCATCAACGAGCCGGAGATCCTGCTCCTCGACGAGCCGACGACCGGCCTCGACCCGCAGGCCCGGCACGTGCTCTGGGACCGGCTCTTCCGGCTCAAGCAGCAGGGCGTGAGCCTGGTGCTCACCACCCACTACATGGACGAGGCCGAGCAGCTCTGCGACCGGCTCGTCGTGATGGACAAGGGGAGGATCGTCGCGCAGGGGTCGCCGGCCGAGCTGATCGCCACGCACTCCACGCGCGAGGTCCTCGAGCTCCGCTTCCCGGTCGGCGAGCAGGCCACCGCCGTGGACAAGCTGCGCGCCGCCCGGCACGCGGACCGGATGGAGGAGCTGCCCGACCGCCTGCTCTGGTACACCGCCGAGGGCGACGCGGCCCTGGCGGCGGTACACGAGCTGGGTCTTAGACCCGCGACGGCGCTGGTGCGGCGGGCGAGCCTGGAGGACGTCTTCCTCGCGCTCACCGGCCGGACCCTGGTGGACTGATGGCGATCAGGGCCTTCCGGTACTGGCTGCTGCGCTACCGCCGCACCTGGCGCGGCACCGTCGTGATCAGCGTGGCCAACCCGCTGCTCTTCCTCGTCGCGATCGGCTCGGGGCTGGGGCAGATCGTCGCGCCGGACACGCGGGCGCTCGGCGGGGTGAGCTACCTGGCGTTCTTCGCGCCGGGCATCCTGGCCGCCGCCGCCATGCAGAACGGCCTTGTCGAGTCGGCCTTCCCGGTCAGCTGGGGACGCCGGCCCGGCGGCAGCTATCCGGTCGCGGTCGCCACCCCGCTGGAGCCGTCCGACCTGCTGCACGGGCACGCGCTCTTCATGGCGGTACGGGTGACGATGAGCGCCGCCGCGTTCCTGGCCGTCATGGTGGCGCTGGGCGCCGCGCGGTCCGCGATGGTGCTCCTCGCGCTGCCGGCCGCGGCGCTGACCGCGATGGCGTTCGCGCTGCCGGCCGCGGCGTGGGCGGTCACGCTGTCCGATGTGGAGCCGGTGGGGCGGGTCTACAAGTGGGTGGTCATGCCGCTGTACCTGTTCTCCGGCACGTTCTTCGCGGTCGCCCAGCTGCCCGAGGCGCTGCGCCCGGTCGTGTACGTCACGCCGCTGTGGCACGGCGTCGACCTGTGCCGCTCGCTGAGCCTCGGCACAGCCACGTGGGCCGGGTCGCTGGGTCACGTGGCGTACCTGACCGCGATGGGCGCCGCCGGCTACCTGCTGGCCCGCCGCAACTACCGCCGTCACCTGCACGCCTGAGGAGGCACACGTGCATCTGATCGTCGTGCGCCACCTGTGGGTGCTGCGCCGCGGCCGCCCGTGGGGGCTGCTGGTGGACGGCATCTTCGAGCCGTTCCTCTACCTGCTGTCGATCGGCATCGGCGTCGGCCAGCTCGTCGTGGCGGGGCCGGAGACGAGCCGGTACGCCGCGTTCGTCGCGCCCGCGCTCCTGGCCACCGCGGCGATGAACAGCGCCGTCAACGAGACCACCGGCTCGTTCTGGTTCCGGGTGCGGTTCGAGAAGGTGTACGACGCGATCGTCACCACGCCCATGCGGGTCGGCGACATCGCGGCCGGCGAGATCGCCGCCTCGGTGCTCCGAAGTGGACTGTCCTCGACCTGCTTCCTTGCCGTCATCACCGCGCTCGGCATGGTCCGCTCGTGGTGGGCGCTGCTCGCGGTGCCGGCGGCGGTGCTCGTGGCGTTCGCGTTCTCGGCGGCCGGGCTGGCGGTGGCCACGCTGATGCGCGACTTCCACCACCACCAGTACCTGCAGCTGTGCATGCTGCCGATGTTCCTGTTCGCGACCACGTTCTTCCCTCTGTCGCTGTACCCGCGGCCGCTGCAGCCGGTGGTCGCCGCGCTGCCGCTCTACCAGAGCATCGAGCTGATCCGCGGCCTCACCACGGGCGCGCTCGGCGCCGGCACGCTCGCCGCGGTGGCGTACCTGGCCGCGATGGGCGGCGCCGGCTGGTGGGTCGCGCACCGCCGCCTCGGCCGGATGCTGCTCACCTGACTTGGGCCCGCCACTCCTCGGCCAGCAGCGACCAGACCTGGATGTCGTGGTGGACGCCGCGGTACGGGTACGCGCCGCGCATCGTCCCCTCGTTGGTCATGCCGAGCCGCCGGGCGGCCGCGACGCTGCGGGCGTTGTCGGGCACGCAGCGCCACTCCACGCGGTGGATGCCGCGCTCCTCGACGGCCCACTCGATCATCCGGCGGGCGGCGATCGTGACGAGCCCGCGGCCGCTGGCCTCGGGCGACAGCCAGACGCCGATCTCGGCCGTGCTCAGCCGGGTGTCGAAGATCCGGAAGAGCGTGCCGCCGACCAGCTCGCCGTCGAGCCAGATGCCGTAGATCCGGCCGCCGTCGCGGGCCACCTCCTCGGCGTACCGCTGCAGCCACGCGCGGGTGCCGTCGACGTCGACGAGGGACTGCGCCCAGGGCAGCCAGCGGGCCAGGTGCTCGCGGTGGCGGGCGATGTACGCGGCGAACTCCTCCGCCAGCCACGGCTCCAGCGCCCGCATCTCGGCGCCGTCGGTCAGGGGCCAGGTGAGCATGGGTCAACCTCCGAGGGGCACGTACACAACAGTTGTTATGTACCTGCGGGGAAGGCTACCTCGACGTCGAGCCCGCCCTCGGGTCGGGCCGTGACCCGGAGCGCGGCGCCGTGCGCGACGGCGATCGCCCGCACGATCGCAAGCCCCAACCCGTGGCCGTCACGGCCGGCGGCCGTGCTGGCCGCGCTCGCCCCCGCCGGTCGCCCCGGGGTCAGGCGGTCGCGGCCCAGGCGCTGAAACGGCTGGAACAGCCGCTCGACCTCGCCGGGCGGCACGACCGGCCCGGTGTTCCACACCCGGACCAGGCCGCCGGAGCCGGTCCCGCCCGTGCTCACCTCGACCCGGCCGCCCGGCGCGTTGTAGCGAACGGCGTTGTCGACGAGGTTTGCCACGAGGCTCTCCACAAGGCTCGGGTCGCCGGCGGCCGGTGCGGGCGCGAAGGCGGTGTCGATCCGGACGCCGCGCCGGTCCGCCTCCGCGCGGCGGGCGGCCACCGCGTGACCGGCCACCGCCGCCAGGTCGAACCGCTCCCGCCGCTCCACCCCCTGCTCCCCGCTGGCAAGCGTGAGCAGCGCGTTGATCAGCCGCTCCTGCGCGGCGCCGAGCGCGATGACCTCCTGGCAGGCGGCGCGCAGCGTCTCGGCGGTCGCGTCCGGGTCGGCGAGCGCGACCTGCAGCAGCGTCCGCTCGGCGGTCAGCGGGGTGCGCAGCTCGTGCGCGGCGTTGGCCACGAACCGCCGCTGCGACTCGAACGCCGCCTCCAGCCGCGCGAACAGGTCGTCGAGCGTCGCAGCCAGCTCCGCGAACTCGCGGCCGCGCCCGGCGTCGCCGAGGCGGCGGTGCAGGTTGGTGGCCGAGATGTCCCGCGCGGTCGCGACGATGCCGCGCAGCGGCCGCAGGAACCGGCCGGCGACGAGCCAGCCGAGCACGACCGCGAGGACCACCATCACGGCGAGCAGCAGCACGAACAGCGCGACGTCCGGCCCCTCCTCCACGCTCGGCTCCTCCGCCGGCCCGACACCGACCGGCGAGCTCGAACCGGTCTGCGAGAAGGAGAGGCTGAGCAGCAGGACGCCGGAGATGAGGAACGGCACCGTGTACAGCAGCATCAGCTGCGTGCGCAGCGAGCGGCGGCGGGCCATCAGGCGGCGCCGATCCGGTACCCGGCCTCGCGCACGGTGTGCACGACCGGCGGGTCGCCGAGCTTGCCGCGCAGCCGCCGCACGGTGGTCTTCACCGCGGTCGTGAACGGGTCGGCCGCCTCGTCCCAGACCCGCTCCAGCAGCTCCTCCGCGGAGACCACCCGGCCGCCGGCCGCCATCAGGCACTCCAGCACCGCGAACTCCTTCGGGCTCAGGTCGAGCCGCCGGCCGCCGCGCGCGGCCACCCGCGTGTTCGAGTCGAGGGTCAGGTCACCGCACGAAAGGACGGGCGGCAGCACCGTGGTCGGCCGCCGGGCGAGGGCCCGGATGCGGGCCACCAGCTCGGCGAAGTCGAACGGCTTGGGCAGGTAGTCGTCGGCGCCGAGGCCCAACCCCTCGACGCGGTGCTTGACCGTACCGGCGGCGGTGAGCATCAGCACCCGGCTCGCCGGGTGGGAGGCGACGATCCGCCGGCACACCTCGTCACCGTGCGTACCGGGGATGTCGCGGTCGAGCACCACCACGTCGTACCGCGTGACGGCCAAGTGCTCCAGCGCGTCGTCGCCGTCCAGCACCACGTCGACGGCCATGCCCTCGCGGCGCAGCCCGGTGCCGATCGTCCGGGCCAGGATCTCGAAGTCTTCCACCACGAGCACGCGCATGTGCCCCACGATGCCAGGCCGAAAGTGTCAACGGAGTGTCGTTGCGCGGCACCGTGCTGACACCGGCCGGCGCGTACAACTCCTGGCCATGACTACTGACGCGACCATCGAGGTGCGGGGGCTGCGCAAGCGGTACGGGCCGCACCTCGCCCTGGACGGCATGACGTTCACGGTGCGGCCGGGACAGGTGACCGGCTTCGTCGGCCCCAACGGCGCCGGCAAGTCCACGACCATGCGGGTGATCCTCGGCCTGGACCGGGCGGAGGCGGGCACCGCGCTGGTCGGCGGCCGGCCGTACCGGAGCCTGCGCCACCCCATGCGGGTGGTGGGCTCGCTGCTGGACGCGAGCGCGCTCCAGCCCAGCCGCACCGCCCGCAACCACCTGCTGTGGCTGGCCCACTCGCAGGGCCTGACCGCCGCCCGGGTGGACGAGGTGCTCGACGTGGTCGGCCTCGGCGGGGTGGCCCGGCGGCGGGCGGGCGGGTTCTCGCTCGGCATGCGGCAGCGGCTCGGCATCGCCGCCGCGCTGCTGGGCGACCCGGCCGCCGTGCTGCTGGACGAGCCGTTCAACGGGATGGACCCGGAGGGCATCATCTGGACCCGCGGCTTCCTGCGGTCGCTGGCCGCCGAAGGCCGGGCCGTCCTGGTGTCCAGCCACCTGATGGGTGAGCTGCAGGGCACCGCCGACCACGTGGTGATCGTCGGGCGGGGACGGGTGATCGCCGACGCCACCGTCGCCGAGCTGCTGACCGCGACGGCCGGCGGGCGGGTGACGGTGCGTTCGACGTCGGGCGCGGCCGCCGCGGTGCTCGCCGAGGCCGGCGCGGCCGTGACCGCGACCGGCCCGGACACGCTGACGGTGTCCGGGCTCGGCGCCGAGGAGGTGATCGGGCTGCTCGGCGCGCGCCGGGTCCCGTTCTCCGAGGTGTCCGCGCACCGGGCCACCCTTGAGGACGCGTACCTGGAGCTGACCCGGGACGCGGTCGAGTACCGGGCGGCGGCGTCATGACGGGGTTCCTGACGGCGGTGCGCGCGGAGTGGACGAAGTTCCGGACCGTGCGCGGCTGGGTGGTCGCGACCGCGGTCGCGGCGGTGGCGATGGTCGGGCTCGGGCTGGCGCCGGGCATGAGCGGCTCGTGCGGGCAGCGCGGCCCGGGCTCGGAGTGCGCCCTGCCGGTGGGACCGGGCGGCGAGGAGGTGACGGACTCGTTCACGTTCGTGCACCGGCCGCTGACCGGTGACGGCAGCGTGACGGCCCGGGTGGCGTCGATGACCGGGAGCGTGCCGGACGCGGGCGAGGTGACGGTGCCGTGGGCCAAGGCCGGCCTCATCGTCAAGGACGGCACGCGACGCGGCTCCAGCTACGCGGCGGTGCTGCTCACCGGCGCCCACGGGGTACGCATGCAGCACGACTTCGTCCACGACCGCGCCGGCTCGGCCGCCACCGGCACCCGCTGGCTGCGGCTGACCCGGGCCGGCGACACGGTCACCGGTGCCGAGTCCGCCGACGGTACGCGGTGGACCGACGTCGGCTCGGTGCGCCTCGACGACCTGCCGTCCACTGTGGAGATCGGCCTGTTCGCCACGTCGCCGCAGTACGCGGAGATCATGAGCCAGTCGATCGGCGCGATGAGCGCGTCCAGCACGCCGAGCCGGGTCACCGCCGTGTTCGACGGCGTGACGCCGGCGGACGGGTGGACCGACACGGTCGTCGGCGCGGTGGGCCGCCCCGGCGAGGAGCCGCTGAGCGGGTACGAGCGGGACGGCGGCACCTTCACGCTCACCGGCAGCGGCGACATCGCCCCCGCGGTGGCGGGCGCGGCCGGCCTCGGCACGACGATCACGCAGACGCTCGTCGGCACGTTCGCCGCGCTGATCGTGATGGTCGTGGTGGGCACGATGGTGGCCACCGGGGAGTACCGGCGCGGCCTCATCCGCACCACCCTGGCCGCCACGCCCGGCCGCGGCCTGGTGCTGGCCGCGAAGGCGGTGGTTGTCGCGTCCGTGACGTTCCTGACCGGCGTGGCCGCCGCGGCCGTAGTGGTCACGCTGGGCAAGCGGCTCCTGCGCGGCAACGGCGTCTACGTGCACGCGGTCAGCACCGCCACCGAGCTGCGCGTGATCATCGGCACCGGCGCGCTGCTCGCGGTCGCCGCCGTGCTCGCCCTCGCCCTCGGCACGCTGCTGCGCCGCGGCGCGACCGCGGTCACCGCCGCCGTGGCGACGATCGTGCTGCCGTACCTGCTGGTGATGGCGGCCCTCCCGACCGACGCCGGCCGGTGGGTGCTGCGGGTGACGCCGGCGGCGGCGTTCGCGCTGCAGCAGAGCGCGAAGCAGTACGACCAGGTGGCCAACCTCTACATCCCCACCGACGGCTACTTCCCGCTGCCGCCGTGGGCCGGCTTCGGGGTGCTGGCCGGGTACGCGGCCGTCGCTCTCGCCGGCGCCGCCCTGCTGCTGCGGCGGAGGGACGCGTGATGCCCGTGGCCCTGCGCGCCGAGTGGACGAAGCTGTGGACGCTGCCCGGCACGGCCTGGCTGCTGCTCGGCGCCGCGGTGGGTACGGCCGGGCTGGGCGCGCTCGCGGCGGCCGCCTGCTCGCCGGGCGAGTGTGGCGCCGACCCGACCCGCACCAGCCTGACCGGCATCCACATCGGACAGTCGGTGCTCGCGGTCCTGGCGGTCCTGGTGATCGGCGGCGAGTACGCCACGGGCATGATGCGCGTGACGCTCGCCGCCCTCCCCCGCCGCCCGGCCGTCCTCGCGGCAAAGGCGGCCGTGCTGGCGGCGGTCGTGCTGCCGGCCGCCGCGGTGGCGGTACCCGTGGCGGTGCTGTCCGCCGACGGGCCGTCACCGGCCGGCGGCGGCGCGGTGCTGCGGGCGGCCGCCGGATCGGTCCTGTACCTGCTGCTCGTCGCGCTGCTGGCCCTCGGCGTGACGGCGGTGGTGCGCCAGCCGGCGGCGGCCATCGGCGCCGTGCTCGGCCTGCTCTACCTCTTTCCGATCGTCGCGATGTCCATGTCGGACGAGGACTGGCAGCGCCGCCTGCAGAAGCTGGGACCGATGAGCGCCGGCCAGTCGATACAGGCCACGACCGGCCTGGACGAGCTGCCGATCGGGCCGTGGGCGGGCCTGGGCGTGCTCGCGCTGTGGGCCGCCGGCGCGCTGCTGGTGGGAGCGCTGGTGCTCCAGGCCCGGGACGCCTGACCAGCCGACCGGTCCCGGCCCGGCGGCCGGGACCGGCGGCGGTGGCCGGTAGCGTGAGGGGGTGCCGGCTCGGGGGGATCATGACGCGCGGCGGCTCGACGTGTCCCGGGCCGTGTGGCAGGTGCTCGCGGACAAGGGGTTCGGCGGGCTGACCCTGCGCGCCGTGGCGGCCGAGCTCGGCTCGACGACCGGGCTGCTCACCCACTACTTCCCCAGCAAGCGGGAGCTGCTGCGGCACGCGCTCGACGTGGCGCAGGAGCAGGGCGAGCGGCTGGCCCGGCCGGACGCGGGCGCCGAAGGGCTCGCCGGGCTGCGGGCGGCGCTGCTGTTCGTCCTGCCGCTCACCCCCGAGGCCACGGTCATGAACAGGGTGTGGGTCAGCTTCTGGGACGCCGCGCTGGGCGACCCGGAGCTGACCGCGTACGAGGCGCGGCGGTACGAGCGGTGGCGCGGCCTGCTCCGCCCGCACGTCGAGGCGGCACTGCGCCGCGGCGAGCTGGCCGCCGGGTCCGACGTGGACGACGTGGTGGCGGGCGCGGCCGCGTTCGGCCACGGGGTGGTCACGCAGGCGCTCTTCGACCCGGACCGCTTCCCGCCCGAGCGGCAGGTCGCCCTCGTGGATCAGTACATCGCGGCGCTCCGCTAGGGGCTGTGTCAAAGAGTTTGTCGGTGCGAGCCGAAGTCCAGGCGGTGTCAGGTGGTGGCGGGCGCAAGGTCGCATACCGGTGTTGTATGCGGCCTTACGCCCGACGCCGCATGGCGGCGTCTGGGCCCGGCGCAGCCCGGCAAGGAATTTGACACAGCCCCTAGCGTCGGGCGCATGCCCCAGGTTCTCAGCTACGCGGACGCGGTACGCCTGCTCGGCGGGCGCGACAGCCGGGTCGTCGCCGCGATCGAGGCGCTGACCAGTGGCGCGATGCTCGGCGCGGCCGTGCCGTTTCCGGTGGTGCTGGGGTGGTTCGACGCCAAGTCCGAGTTCGTGCGGCTCGGCCACCAGCTCGTGCGCGGGCTGTCCGACCGGCGCAGCGGCCTGTCCCGGTACGGCCGGACCCAGCGCCTGGAGGCCGCGCACGCGGTGATCGTCGTGACCGCGTACTTCGAGGCGCTCGCCGAGGCGGAGCTGCCGATCGGGTTCGCGGACCTGGAGCTGACCAAGCAGGAGCAGCTGGCCCTGGCGGGCGGCGCCGACCCGACGGTCGCGCTCCCGCAGGCGATCTTCTCGGTGGGCCTGCTGCTGCCCCGCCCGCAGTACCCCCGCGAGCGCGTGCTGGAGACCCTGCGCGACTACTACGCCGAGATCTCCGACGGCCTCGCCCGGTTCGTCAGCGGGCTCGCGGTGTGGGAGCGGCTGCCGCAGACCGACCGCGACCGGTTCCGCCGCACCCTCGACGCGCTCCCGCCCGCGGCCGAGGCCCGCTACGACGAGCTGTTCCGCCAGCTCGGTGCCGACTTTCCCGAGGTCGCGTTCTGGTCCAGCCTGCGCGAGCACTCGGCCACCCGCGCGGAGCTGCGCGGCCTCGGCGTCGCGCTCACCGGCCTCGGCCAGGTGCTCGACGGCATCTCCACCGGGCGGGTGCCGGACGAGCGGCGGGCCGCCCTCGCCCGCGCCCACGAGGCCGCGCTGGACCGGCCGATCGTGGAGGCCGGCGACGTGCCGCCGGGACTGCGGGTGCCGGCGCTCGGCGAGGCGTACGTGACGCCGCTCTACCGGGTCGCCAACGCCGGCGGGCGCACCAGCGACGAGGCGTTCTGGTCCGATGTGGAGGTCCGCGACGACCTGCAGGAGTTTCTGGCCGGGTTCCTCACCTCGCCGCGCGCGGTCGAGGCGCCACTGCTCGTGCTCGGCCAGCCCGGCTCCGGCAAGTCGGTGCTCACCAAGGTGCTCGCCGCCCGCCTGCCGGCCGCCGACTTCCTGCCCGTGCGGGTCGCCCTCCGGGACGTGCCGGTCACCGCCGACCTGCAGGACCAGATCGAGTACGCGATCCGCGCCGAGACCGGCGAGCGCCTCGAATGGCCGGCACTGGCCAGGTCGGCCGGGGACGCGCTGCCGGTGGTGATGCTCGACGGCTTCGACGAGCTGCTGCAGGCCACGGGCGTGAGCCAGTCCGACTACCTGAGCCGGGTCGCCGCGTTCCAGCGCCGCGAGGCCGAGCAGGGCCGGCCGGTCGTGGTGATCGTGACCAGCCGCACCAGCGTCGCCGACCGCGCGCGGGCGCCGGAGGGGACGGTGGCGGTACGGCTGGAGCCCTTCGACGAGCCGCGCATCGCCATCTGGGTCGACGTGTGGAACAGGGCCAACGCCACCCACCTCGCCGCCCGCGGCCTGGCACCGCTCACGCTCGCCTCGGTGATGCCGCACCGGCAGCTGGCCGGGCAGCCGCTGCTGCTGCTCATGCTCGCGCTGTACGACGCGGACGGCAACGCGCTGCGCCGCCTCCCGCTCGCGGCGGACGGCGGCCTGGGGCAGGACGAGCTGTACGAGCGGCTGCTGCACAGCTTCGCCCGCCGCGAGGTCACCAAGCACCGGCCCGGACTGTCCGAACGGGACACCGAACGCGCCGTCGAGGAGGAGCTGCGCCGGCTCTCGCTTGTCGCGTTCGCCATGTTCAACCGCAACACCCAGTGGGTCACGGAGGCCGACCTCGCCGCGGACCTCGCGGCCGTCATGGCCGAGCCGCCGCCCGCCGCGACCGACCTGCGCGCGCCGCTGGGGCGGGCCGAGATCGTGCTGGGGCGGTTCTTCTT
Organism: Phytohabitans houttuyneae; assembly: GCF_011764425.1. Taxonomy (NCBI): domain Bacteria; kingdom Bacillati; phylum Actinomycetota; class Actinomycetes; order Micromonosporales; family Micromonosporaceae; genus Phytohabitans; species Phytohabitans houttuyneae. The sequence continues at coordinate 1,140,891 of NZ_BLPF01000003.1, read as the reverse complement.
CGTGCACCGGGCCCGCGCCGTGCGCGACGGCACGCAGCTGGGCACGTACGAGTTCCTGCACGCCACGTTCGGCGAGTTCCTGGTCGCCCGGATGACCTTCCAGGCGCTGCGCGACCTCGCCGCGCGGGACGCCGCCGCCACGCTCTCGTTCGGCGCCGCACCGGTGGACGACGACCTGCTGCACGCGCTGCTGTCATTCTCGGTGCTGAGCGTCCGCACCCCCATCGTCGCCTTCCTGCGCGGCATGCTGTCCGGTGTGGACGGTGCCGAGCGCGCGGCCCTCGGCGACCTGCTGGTCCGCCTCTTCCGGCTCGTGCACCAGGCACGCGCCACCCGCCGCCTGTCCGCGTACCAGCCGCGCGTCCTGCCGGTGCCCACCCGCTACGCCGCGTACAGCGCCAACCTGCTGCTGCTCGCCGTCCACGCGGCCGGCCCGCTGCGGGCGAGCACGCTCTTCGACGAGGACGCGGTCACCGGCTGGAAGCGGCAGGCGATGCTGTGGCGCGCCCAGCTCGCCTGGGACGAGTGGCAGAGCCTCGTGGAGCTGCTCACGCTCGAACGCGTCTGGGCCGGCGCCACCCGCGACATCGTGCTCGGCCTCGACGACGGCACGTTCGAGACCCCGCCCGTCGACCTCTACTGGACGTACGAGATCCCACCCGGCGACCCCCGCCGCGGCGGCTTCACGGCCGCCGTCTCCCGCGACACCGAGTACCTGCGCCGCCGCACGAACTTCCTCTGCCGCACCAGCGACGATGCCGCGATCCACAACCTCGAGCCGCTGGAGGCCGCCCTCCCCGACGCCAGCCGCACGATGGTGGACGCGCCCGACCACGCCTTGCGCTCCATCGCGCACGCCCTGCTGGAGGTGTGGCTGCTGCGCGCCCGCGAGACCACGCCGGAGGAGCGCGACCGGGTCCTGCGCCGCTTCACCGACCTGGTCCGCCGCACCCCCTGGGACGAGTACCTGGACCTTGTCGACGAGAGCGACGCCTGATCCGGCTTTCAAAGACCCAAACAGATGCGAGCTACCGCGATGTCCGCGGTGGTCCGGACCGTTGCTCCCGCGGCCTCACCCTCCGCGGTTGCGCACCCCACCGGTCCGCGCCTTGGCGCCGACTCCCGGGGGTGCCGCACGGGGCATACCAAGCTGGGCGCAGCGATGCGCCCACCGCCCGTGGTGCGCCGCGGCGCGGGTTGGGGCCGCTCCCACAGGAACGACGCCTGCCCCAGCCACTCCACCCGGCGAGCGCCGAGCCGCAGCCGCGCAGCGGGCGCACCCCCGGGTCGCGGGGTAGAGCGGTCGGGCGGATCGTGGCGGAAGAGCCAGCATCAGTTGTGTTGATGATGACCATCGTCAGGATTCGTTGGCGTTGATGCTGCTCCGGGTGCAGCCTGGACGCATGGATATCACCACACAGCGGGTAGCGATCGTGACCGGCGGCTCGCGCGGGATCGGCCGGCATGCCGCCGAGCGGCTCGCCGCCGACGGTCTGGCAGTGGTCGTCGGCTACGGCGGCGGCAAGGTCGAGGCGCAGGAGGCGGTCGCGGCCATCACCGCCGCGGGCGGCAAAGCGATCGCGGTACAGGCGGACGTGGCCGACGAGTCCGCGGTGGCGGCGCTGTTCGACGCGGCGGAACGGGAGTTCGGCGGCGTGGACGTGGTCGTGCACGCGGCCGGCCAGATGGTCCTCTCCACCGTCGTCGACCTCGACCTCGCCGACCTGGACCGCATGCACCGCACCAACATCCGCGGCACCTTCGTCGTGGACCAGCAGGCCGCCCGCCGCGTGCGGGCCGGCGGAGCCATCGTCAACTTCTCCAGCACGATGACCCGGCTGCAGGTGCCGACCTACGCCGGGTACGCGGCGTCGAAGGGCGCGGTCGAGGCGGTCACGCTCATCCTCGCCCGCGAGCTGCGCGGCCGCGACATCACCGTGAACGCGGTCGCCCCCGGCCCCACCGCCACCGCCCTCTACTTCGACGGCAAGGACGAGGCCACGATCGCCCGCGCGGCCGCCCAGCCGCCCCTGGAGCGCCTGGGCACGCCGGCGGACATCGCCGAGGTGGTCTCGTTCCTGGCCGGGCCGGCCCGCTGGGTCAACGGCCAGGTCATCTACACCAACGGCGGTATCGCCTGATGCCGTGTGTGATCCTGGGCGGCGTGGAGCTGAGGCATCTGGAGTACTTCGTCGCGGTCGCGGACGAGCGCAGCTTCACCCGCGCCGCCGCGCGCCTGCACGTGGTCCAGTCCGCCGTGTCCGCCGCGGTCTCCGCCCTGGAACGCGAGCTCGGCACCACCCTCTTCGCGCGCAGCGCCCAGCGGGTCGCCCTCACCGGGCCGGGCGAGGCCCTGCTCCCCAAGGCCCGCGCCGCGCTCGACGCCGCGCAGGCCGCCCGCGACGCGGTGCTCGAGGCCGGCACGCAGCTGCGCGGCACGGTGACGGTGGGCTGCCTGACCGGCGTGGGAGGCATCGACTTCGCCGGCCTGCTCGGCGCCTACCACGCCGCCAACCCGGGGGTACGCCTGCTGCTGCGCGCCGCCACCTGGGACGGCTCGGCCGGGCTGGCCCGCTCGCTGGGCGCCGGCGAGATCGACGTGGCGTTCCTCGGCGTGGGCGGCCGGCCCTTCCCACACCTGCGCACGCGCGAGCTGCTGCGCATCCCCCAGGTGCTCGTCGTGCCCGCCGCGCACGAGCTGGCCGGCCGCGGCGAGGTCACGCTCGCCGAGGTGGCCGGCGAGCCGTTCATCGACTACCCGCTCGGGTACGCCAACCGCACCGCAAACGACCGCGCCTTCGGCGCCGCCGGCCTGGAACGGATGATCGCGATGGAGGTCACCGACGTCACGGTGGCGGCCGACTTCGCCGCGCACGGCCTGGGCGTGACGATCCTGCCGGTGCGCGCGGTGCCGGACAGCCCGCGCTGCGTACCGCTGCGGGTCACCGACCAGTCGCTGGAGTGGTCTTTACACGTCGCGACCGCCAAGCACCGCCACGTGAGCGCCGCGACGGCCGCCCTGATCGACATGGTCGACCCCTACGTCGACGCGGGTCCCGCCCGGACACCTTCGCGGGCGGGCTGAGGCGCCTAGGCTTTGCGGCCCTCCACCGCGAGCCCCACGCCGAGGCCGACCATCGTGAGGCCGGCCGCGCCACCGATCATGTCGAGGCGGCGGGCGGAGCGGGCGAACCACGCGCGCGCGGTGCCCGCGACAAGGCCCCACACCGTGTCCGAAGCGAGCGCGATCAGCGCGAACACCCCACCCAGCACCACCATCTGCAGGCTGGCGTGCCCCGCGGCCGGGTCGACGAACTGCGGCAGGATCGCCGCGAAGAAGACCACCGTCTTCGGGTTGGTCACGCCCACCACGTACCCCTGCAGGAAGGTGCGGCGCCCGGCGATCGGCTCGACCCTGGCCGCGAAGGCCTCGCGCAGCGCCTTGCGGTGCCGGATGGCCTGCACACCCAGGTACACCAGGTAGGCGGCGCCGGCCAGCTTGATCGCCGTGTAGACGAGCGCGGACGTCTGCACGATCGCGCCGACACCGACCGCGACCAGCACGGCCGCGGTGAAGCTGCCGACCGCGCCACCGGCGACGCTGGTGAACGCGGCCCGGCGCCCGTACGCCAGCGCGCGGCTGATGGCGAAGAGCACGGCCGGGCCGGGCACGATGATCAGCAGGAACGCGGCGAGCGAGAAGGCGAGCAGGTGGTCAGGCGACGGCATGTGCCCGACGCTACCGGAACGCCGGGCTAGGGTGGGCGCCATGATCGCGCGCATGTGGCAGGGGGCCGTGCGGCTCGGGGACGCGGACGTGTACGCCGACTACATCCGGGAGACCGGGTTCGCCGCCTACGGCCAGACCCCGGGCAACCGGGGTGCCTGGCTGCTCAGGCGGGACGAGGGCGACCGGACCACGTTCGTCACGCTGTCGTACTGGGACTCGTACGACGCGATCCGGGCGTTCGCCGGCGAGGACATCGAGGCGGCGGTGCTGTACCCGGAGGACGAGCGCTACCTGCTCGACGGCGCCTCGACGGTCACCCACTTCGAGATCGCCGACGAGATCCCGCCGCCGGTCAGGGCAGGCTGAGCGCGTCGTCCACACCGGTCTCGTGGCGGCCGAGGTGCACCGGGTCACGGCCGGAGACCACGTCGACGACCGCCTTCACGCAGGCGCCGAGCTCGCGGGTCGAGCCGACCCGCCACGTCTGCCGGTACCGCTTGACCGTCTCGTCACCCACGCCGGTCGCCTCCACGCCGAGGCGGCGGCAGAGCGTGACCGCGCGCGGCAGGTGGAACGACTGCGTGACCACGATCGCCTGCCGCACACCGAAGACGCGGCGGGCGCGGGCGCACGAGTCGTACGTGTCGAACCCCGCGTGGTCCAGCACCACCTTCCCGGACGGCACGCCGGCGGCGGTGAGGTAGCTGAACATGCCGCCGGGCTCGTTGTACTCCCAGCTCATGTGGTCGCCGGAGACGAGGATCGCCCGCACCTTGCCGGTCTCCAGCAGCCGGCGCGCCACGTCCAGCCGGGCGGCGAGAAACGGCGAGGGCGTGCCGTCCGCGTACACCTGGGCGCCCAGGACCAGAGCGACCGGCGCCGCCGGTACCTCCTCGGCGGTGAAGATGTGCCCGTCGGAGGCGCTCCGCACCCAGACGACGCTGCCCACGACGGTGGCCGTGAGTGCCAGCGTGGCGACGGCGGCGACCTTGACGGCGCGGCGCGTCCAGCGGCGGACCCCGGCCTTGGACGGGAGGCGAAATCGCATGGATCTCACCTTGCCAGCGCGGGTCAAACTGGCGGACGCCGCCCGGACGACGTAGGCAGGGACCATGCACACGATCACGCTGGACGAGGTCGAGGAGTGGGCCGGCGCCCCGCTCGTGGTGTTCGTCGGGGTCAGCACCGGCGGCTCGCTCGCGCACGCCGTCTTCGACCGGTGGGCCGCCGCGCTGGACCGGCCGTGGGAGCTGCGCGGGCTGGACCTGCCGGTCGGCACGCCCCCGCAGACGTACCGGCGGCTGCTGTCCGCCCTGCGCGGCAACGCGGCCGTGGAGGGCGCCGTCGTCACCGCGCACAAGCTCCGCCTGTACCGCGCCTGCGCCGCCGACATCAGCCCCGACGACGAGCTGGTCGAGATCACCCGGGAGGTGAACACGCTGTCCACCGGGGACGGAAAGGTCCGCGGGTACGCCCGCGACGCGCTCGCCCTCTCGCACGTGCTCCCGCCGGCGGCGGACGTGCTGTGCCTCGGCGCGGGCGGCGCGGGCACGGCGCTGCTGCTCACGCTGCAGGGGCGGCGGGCGGTGCGCGCCACGTTCGCGGACACGTCGCCGGAGGCGCTGGACGACCTGCGCGCGGTCGCCGAGCGGGCCGGCGTCGACGGGGCGCGCCTGGCGTACGTGCCCGTCAAGGGGCCCGACGACTGCGACGCGCTCGTGGCCGGGCCGCCCGCGCCGCAGCTCGTCGTCAACGCCACCGGGCTGGGCAAGGACGCGCCGGGCAGCCCGGTGACCGACGCGGCGCCGTTCGGGCCGTCCACATTGGCGTGGGACTTCAACTACCGCGGCGGGCGGGACTTCCTGCGCCAGGCCGCGGCGAAGGGCGCGCCCACGGTGGACGGCTGGGACTACTTCGTCGCGGGCTGGACCGGCTGCCTGACCGCGATCGCCGGCGTGCCGTTCACCGAGGGGTGCTCGCCGACTTCGCCGCGGCGGCGGCTCCCTACCGTCCACAGGAGAGCGCATGACCCCGTACCGCATCGATGTGCCGCAGGCCGACCTCGACGACCTGCGCGACCGGCTGCGCCGCACCCGGTGGCCGGAGCGGGAGACGGTGGACGACTGGTCGCAGGGCGTGCCGCTGGCCTACCTGCGGGACCTGTGCGACCACTGGGCGACCGGCTACGACTGGCGCCGCCTCGAGTCGCGGCTCAACGCGATCCCGCAGCTGCGCGTGGAGCTCGGCGGGCTCGGCATCCACGTGCTGCACGCCCGCTCGCCGCACCCGGACGCCCTGCCGCTCGTGCTCACCCACGGGTGGCCGGGGTCCATCGTGGAGTTCCTCAAGGTGATCGGGCCGCTGACCGACCCGCCCGACCCGGCGGACGCGTTCCACGTCGTCTGCCCGTCCCTGCCCGGGTACGGCTTCAGCGACAAGCCCACCGCGCCCGGCTGGGGCGTGGAGCGGATCGCGGCGGCGTGGGCCGAGCTGATGGCGAGGCTCGGCTACGCGCGGTACGGCGCGCAGGGCGGCGACTGGGGCACCAGCGTCACCACCAGCCTCGCCCAGCAGGACGCCGCGCACCTGGCCGGCATCCACCTCAACCCGCCGATCGCCGCGCCCGACCCGGCCACCTACGACGACCTGACCGACCGCGAACGGGAGAGCCTCGCCGCGCTGGAGCACGCCGCGCGCTGGGAGGACGGCTACTCGCTGGTGCAGGGAACGCGCCCGCAGACCGTCGGCTACGGCCTGGTCGACTCCCCGCCGCCCTGTGCGGCTGGATCGTGGAGAAGTTCCGCGCATGGAGCGACTGCGACGGCGACCCGGAGACCGTGTTCACCCGCGACGAGATGCTCGACAACATCACCCTCTACTGGCTGACCGCCACCGCCACCTCCTCCGCGCGGCTGTACTGGGAGAGCATCCGGCGCGTACAGGAGTGGTTCACCAAGTCCACATCGGACACGGTGGACGTACCGGTAGGCTGTTCGGTCTTCCCCAAGGACCTCCCCCGCCCGTCGCGGCGGTGGGCGGCCCGCCGGTACACCGACATCCGCTTCTGGAGCGAGCCCGAGCGGGGCGGCCACTTCGCCGCGTTCGAGGGCCCGGAGCGCTTCGTCGAAGACGTGCGGGCGTTCTTCAGGCTGGTCCGCTGAGCCGCCCGCTGACCGCTTGGGGCAGATCCATGTGAGCTACCGCGACGCCCGTACTGGTCCGGACCGTTGCTCCCGCGGCCTCACCGTCCGCGGCTGGCCCAGCTCACCCCGAGGAGCGCGCTCCCGCAGATCCGAGGTTCTGCTTCCAGGACTGGTAGCGGCGCGCCCGCGGTTGGGGCTTCGGTTGTGGAGGCTCCGGAGCTGGGCGCATCGCTGCGCCCAGCCCTCAACCGGGTCGGCGTCAACTCAACCAGGCTGACCCTCGACGCCCCCCACGACCGGCCGGACGCACGAGGTCCGCTCGCTGGCGGAGCTGCTTCAGCAGCCGGTCCGGTCGGGGTGGAATCCGCCCGCTCGACGGTGTGGCACTGCTCCATCCGTGCTCGTCCCACCGACCGCCACCTCTCAGACGACCGCGGGAGACACATCGCTGCGGAGGTGACGGCCGCCGTGGGGTCTGGCACCGCCCGGCGACGCGGTGGCGGTGCGGTGGGCGGCCGTGCGGCGAGCGCGCCACGACTCGGAACAAGCCGCAGCCGTCCTGGCCGCCGCTGCGGAAGCGTGGGAGGGCTCGGAGGCCGGGCCGCTCACCAACGCGGCCGAGACCGTCGACCGGGCGGGCCCACGACCGCGACAGACGCCGCTCCGCCTACCGGACCGCCGGCGGGAGACCTGCACTCGATTGCCCGACTCATTGCCTCGGCCGGGAGACCCGGATGGAGGGGAGAGCTGCGGAAGCAGGCCGTTTGGGGTGAGCCGGGCGACGGCGGAGGGTGAGGCCGCGGGAGCAACGGTCCGGACCACCACGGGCATCGCGGTAGCCCAAAAATCCTCGTCGGAGCCGGGCCCTTGGCCACGGACGGATGCGCAACGCGGGAGGGTGCCCACTGCGGCGGGTGAGGGGCGGGCTCAGTCTCCGGTCCGTGAGGCGTCGACGGCCGCGCGGAAGCTGGCGGCCATGTCGTGCTTCTCGATGGCGGTGGCCAGCTCGCCGGCGCGGACCCGGGCGGCGTCGTCGGTCAGGGCGTGCCGGACCGCCGCGCGGATCGTCGCCTCGGTGGCGCGGCCGCCGCGCAGCAGCCAGCCGGCGCCGGACCGCTCCACCAGGGACATGTTCAGGTACTGGTCGAGGTTGTCGCAGATGCCGAGCACCGGCACGCCCGCGGACAGAGCCTGGTAGGTGCTGGGGCTGCCGCCGTTGCCGATCGCCAGCCTGGCGCGTGGCAGCATCCGGGCGGCCGGCAGCAGCTCGGCCACCCTCGCGTTGGGCGGCACCGGGGTGGGCGCGGGATGCCCGGCCGTCGCGGCGACCACCGTGAGCGGCAGGCCGGACAGCGCGCGCAGAACGCGGGCCAGCATGGGAGAGCGTCCGGAGCTGCCGAGCGTCACGTAAACGATCGGGCGGTCGCCGGGCAGCTCGTCCCACCACTGTGGACACGGTAGGTCGGGCGACCAGGTCACCGGGCCGAGGAAGCGGTGCGTCGGCGGCGGGTGGGCGACCGGCACGAGCTCCGGCAGGTCGGCGTAGAGCGTGGTGTCCGCCCGGGTGTACGCGTCCCGCACGTCGGCCGGGCCGGGCGGGAGGCCGTGGTGGCGGCGCAGCTCGCGGTACGCCCGGCCGTGCCACCGGCGCGCCGCGGGCTGGCCGAGGTCGAAGAGCCGCTGCGCCAGGCGCACCCCGGCTAGCCGGGTGAGCGTGATGTCCGGCACCGGCGGGAGCACCCGCGCGTAGGGGCTCCAGTAGGCGTTGGTCACCGTCAGGTACGGCACGCCGGCCAGGCGGGCGCTCACGTCGAGCGAGAGGCGGAAGTCGCCGACCACCGCGTCGGGCCGGAACCGCTCGATGAGCGCGAGGTCGTCGGCGACGTACGCGCGCAGGTCCGCGCCGCGGTAGATGGGTGTGCCGCGGGCCAGCGCCGCCGCGAACCGGGCTCGCGGGATCGTGCGGATCGGCACGTACGCGCCCGGCGGCTCGCCGGTCAGCCGGTTGAAGCGCGGGTCCCACGCATGGCAGACCTGGTACGCGCCGGGCTCCAGCGCCCGCGACAGCGCGAGGCACCGGGTCACGTGGGCGAGCGTGACCGCCTCCGCGACGAAGAGGACGCGTTTCACGGGACGGCGAAGCCGGCGTCGCCGCGGCGCAGGGCGGCGATGAGGTCGGCGTGCTTGGCCTCGATCAGCGCGCGCTTGAGCTTGCCGGTGTGGGTCAGCTCCTCGGCGCGGCCCGGCTCCCACCGCTCGGCGAGCACCGCGAAGCGGCGCACGCGCTCGGCGGCCGGCAGCCGCTCGTTGGCGGCGGCAACCGTGGCGGCGACGTCGTCGGCCGTCCACCGGTCGGGCGGTGCGGCGACCACGAGGAGGGCGTGCAGGTCCGGCTGCCCCTCGCCGACCACGCAGGCCTGGTCGACCAGCAGGTTGGCGCGCAGGTGGCTCTCGACCCGGGTGGCGGGCACCGGGTGGCCGCCGGCGAGCGGGAAGACCTCCTCGCGCCGGCCGTGCACGCGCACGTACCCGCCGGCGTCGATCGCGCCGAGGTCGCCGGTGTGCACCCAGCCGTCGTCGTCCACATGGGACGGCGTGTCGACGTACCCGAGCATCTGGCTGCCGGACCGGACGAGCAGCTCGCCGTCGCCCGCGGTCCGGACCTCGACGCCGGGCAGCGCGCGCCCCGCCGTGCCGACCCGGATCCGGTCCGGGTGCCCGCACGTGGCCGCGGAGACGAGCTCGCTCTGCCCCCACCCCTCGACGAGCGGCACGCCCGCGTCCACGAAGTACTCCTGCACCGGCTCGGCGAGCGCCCCGCCGCCGCTGAACGCGAACTCGCACTCCTCCAGCCCGGCGAGCGCGCGGGCGGCGTACAGCTTCTCCCACACGCGCAGCACGCCGCCGAAGAACTGGGGCCGCACGTCGGGCAGGTACTCGGGGAGGCGGCCGGGCTCGGGGCACAGGTGGACGGTGCCGGCCCGGACGAGCGGGTACCAGGTGGTGACGAACCGCTCGGTGGCGTGCGCCCGCGGCAGGTACGACAGGAAGCGGGTGCCGGGCGCCACGGGCCGGAAGCGGGCGAACGACTCGGCGTGCCACAGCACGTTGGCGTGGGTGTGCTGGACGCCCTTGAGGGCACCGGTGGTGCCGCTTGTGTAGTTGACCGACACCACGTCGTCCGGCTGGGCGGCCCGCCAGGTGCGCTCGAACGCGCCGTCGCCGCGCTCCGCGGCCGCGCGGCCGGCGGTCATGACCCGCTCCCAGCCGCCGTCCTCCAGCACGACGAAGCGCAGCGCGCCTGCCGTCGTCGCGGCGGCCAGGCGGGCGCCGGCCGCGCCGTCCTCGACGATGACGAGCGCGATGCCGAGGGTACGCAGCACGGTGGACAGCTGCGCGTCGGTGAAGCTGTCGAACAGGCACACCGGCACCGCCCGCGCGTGCAGGAGGGCGAGGTCGGCGACGGCGAGCTCGGGGCGGTTGGACATGAGCAGGCCCACCCGGTCGCCGGGGCGCACGCCGGCCGCGACGAGCCCGAGGGTGGCTGCCTCGACCTCGGCCCGGTACTCCCGCCAGCCCAGCGTGCTCCACCGCGCGCCGTCGCGCCACCGGAGCGCGGGCAGGTCGGGGTGGTCCCGGGCGTTGTCGTGGAACGCGTCCAGCAGCGTCCGTCCCGCCACCGCCTCGGTGATCTCCGCCGCCTCGGTCACTGTGCCTCCTGGATCGTGGTGAGCCACTCCCACGGCTGCCGCCGCGCGCCGTACGCCCCGCGGGGTGCCGTGAACAGCCGGAAGACGAACACCGGCGTGGCCGTGGCGGGCACGTCGAACGCCGCGCGCAGCAGCCCGCCCATCCGGGCGACCTCGGCCCGCTCGCCGGAGGTGAAGCCCTCGCCGCCGAACGCCTCCAGGCGCAGCAGCTGCAGCGTGCTCACCGTCCACGGCTGCAGCGCCACGCCGGCCCGGGTGGCCTCCAGCCACAGCCGCTGGACGGCCCGGCCGGCGGCGACCATCGCGTCCGGGGTGGCCCCGGCGGTCGTGTACAGGCAGCAGATGTGCGAGCAGCCCCGGACGAGGTCGCGGGCGGTGTCGCCGAGCCGGGCGCGGGGCAGCGCGAGGCGGGTCCAGGGCAGGCGGCGCAGCACGCGCAGCAGCGTGCGGGTCGACGGGGCAGGCCGAGCGTGTCGATCTGCAGGCCCTCGCTCCGGTCCACCGCCTCCCGCTCGGTCCAGCAGATCTCCCGGATCATGTCGTCGAACATGACCCGGTGCCGCATCCGGATCGCGTCGGCGAGGCCGAGCGCCGCGACGTGCGCGTCCTTCGCGCCCCCGAACGCGTGGACGGCGACCGACGGATCGGCTGTGGCGGCGAGCCGACCCACCACGGCGTCGTCGAGCGGCAGGCCCTGGTGGAGGTCGCGGTTGGTGACCCGCTCGCCCAGCAGCGCGGCGAGGGGCTCGGGCTGCGGGTCGCGCCGGCCGGTGAACGTGATCGTGACGACGCCCTCGCCGACCGCGACCTCGTGGTCCAGCCCGCGCTCCCGCGCCGTGATGACCACGTTTTCGGTGAAGCAGCCGGCGGCGAACCGTGAGGCGTACCCGCCGACGTCGAGGAAGCTGCCGCGGGACGGGTCGATGTCGACGGCGATCCGGTCGCCGGCCACGGTGACCCGCCAGGGCTGGGCGTTGCCGCCGGAGGGTGCGAGCACGCCGGCGGAGCACAGGGCGGCGATCTCGTCGCGGGTCAGTCTGAACGTCACCGGCGGCTCCTCCTCAGGGTGGCCTCGACCGTGGCGCCGATGCCGGCGAGCGGTCCCGGCTCGAACATCTCGAAGTGTCCACAGGGGACGTGGTGGCTCTCGACCCGCCCGGCCACATAGGGTGCCCAGTCGCCGCCGGCCGCGGTGGCGAGCAGCAGCAGGTCGCCGTCGAAGACGGCCGGGGTGTGCGCCGCGGCGAGCCGGGTGTGTCCCGCGGCCGCGTCCAGCAGGTCCGCCCGGGTGGCGGGGTCCAGGCGGGACAGTCCGGGCGGGTGGTCGGGCGCGGGGTGGGGCGCGGCGTGCGGGTGCGCGTCCAGGATCGCGAGCAGGCCGACCTCCTCGCCGGCGGCGCGCAGGGTGACCGCGGCGGCGTGGGCCAGGTAGCCGCCGAACGACCAGCCGAGCAGGTGGTAGGGGCCGGTGGGCCGGATCGCGCGGATGCGGGCCACGAGGGTGGCGGCCAGCCCGTCGACGCCGCCGGCCGGCTCGGCGCCGGTCAGCTGCAGGCCGTACACCGGGCGGGCCGGGTCGAGGTGGTCGCGCAACGGCGCGTAGCACCAGGCCAGGCCGCCGGCGGGTGGCAGGCAGAAGAGGGGGTCGAGGTCGCCGGCGGCCCGGATCGGCAGTACGCCGGCGTGCCTGCCGCCGCCCTCGGCCAGGCCGGCGACGGTCGGTGTCTCGAAGACCCGGTGCGGGGGCATGGACAGGTGGCGGGCGAGTCGGGCGGCGAGCAGCGAGTCGCCGCCGAGGTCGAAGAAGTCGTCGTCGGGGCCGACCTTGGGCAGGTCGAGTACGCCGGCCACGACGTGGCAGAGCTCCTCCTCCAGCGCCGTGGCGGGCGCCCGGCCGGCGGCGGGCGGCTCTGGCCTGGGCAGGGCGCGGTGGTCGAGCTTGCCGTTCGGGGTGAGGGGCAGCCGGCGCACCGCGACGACCGCCGCCGGCACCAGGTGGCCGGGGAGCGTCCGGGCCGCGTGCCGCCGCAGCGCCGCGCCGTCGACGAGGTTGCCGGGGGCGGGCACGGCGTACGCCACGAGACGGCGGTCGCCGGTCCGGTCCTCGCGCACGATGACCGCGACCTGCGCCACCGCCGGGTGCGCGGCGAGCACGGCCTCGACCTCGCCCGGCTCGACCCGGTGCCCGCGCACCTTCGCCTGGCGGTCGGCGCGGCCGGCGAACTCCAGCTGGCCGTCGTCGCGCCACCGGGCCAGGTCGCCGGTGCGGTACATGCGGGAGCCGGGCGGGCCGAACGGGTCGGCGACGAACCGCTCCGCCGTGCGCCCGGGCCGGCCCAGGTATCCGTGGGCCAGCCCGGTGCCGGCCAGGTAGAGCTCGCCGGTGATGCCGGGCGGCAGCGGGTGCAGGGCGGCGTCCAGCACGTACGCGGCGGTGCCGGGGATGGGGCGCCCGATCGGCGGCGGGCCGTCGTGTGTGTCCGCTGTGGACAGTGGCGGGCTCGTGGTGGCGCAGACGGTGGCCTCGGTCGGGCCGTACGCGTTCACCATCCGCCGCCCGGGTGCCCAGCGGTCGACGAGGTCGGGCGGGCAACGCTCGCCGGCGACGACAAGCGTGGTGACGTCCGGCAGGCCGTCTGCGGGGAGGGTGGCCAGCACCGAGGGTGGGAGCGTGACGTGGGTGGCGCCGCCGCTGCCGAGCGGGGCCACCACCAGCGTCGCCCCCGCGACGAGTGTGGTCACCACCTCGGCGACGGCGGCGTCGAAGCTCGGCGAGGCGAACAGCAGCACCCGGCTGCCGGGCCCGATGCCGAACGCCTCGGCCTGCGCCGCCGCGAGGGCGGCCAGCCCGCGGTGCGGCACGACGACGCCGTTGGGCCGGCCGGTGCTGCCGGAGGTGAAGATGAGGTACGCCGGGTCGTCCGCCCGCGGTGGCGGAAGCGGTGCGGGCTCCGGGTCGGTGCGCGCCGCGCGGACCTCGGGCGGAGTAAGGACCAGCGCCGGCCGGGCGTCGGCGAGCAGGGCCGCGACGCGCGCGGGCGGGTAGCCGGGGTCGACCGGCAGGTACGCGGCGCCGGCCCGCATGATGCCGAGCATCCCGACCACGCTCTCCACGCCGCGCGGCGCCCGCAGCGCGACCACCGTGCCCGGGCCGGCGCCGGCAGTGGCGAGGCGGTGCGCGAGCCGGTCCGCCCAGGCGTCCAGGGCGGCGTAGTCGAGCCGGTCGCCGCCGCCGTCGACCGCCACCGCGTCCGGCGTGGCGGCCGCCCGCCGCGCGACCAGCACCGGAAACGGCACCGGCGGCACCGTAGCGGCGGCGCGGGCCGGCGGTCGCCACGTAGGTCCGCGCAGGTCGAGGTCGCCGACCCGGCGCTTCGGGTCGGCGGCGGCCGCGCGGAGCAGCCGCAGCAGGGCGCCCTGGTGTGCGGCGAGGTCGTCGGGGCCGTACGCGCGGGAGGTCAGGTCGAGCTGCACGCCCCGCCCGTCCGGCCGCCCGAACGCGAAGACCGCCAGGTCGCCGACCGGCCCGTTGGCGAGGTTGTGCCGCACCGCCGGGTGGCCGCCGAAGCGCAGCTCGTCCTCGAAGGACATCACGTTGACCGCCGGGCCGAGGAGGTCGCCGGCGTCGAGGTCGCGGCGCAGGTCCTCGTACCGGTAGTGCTGGTGCGCCACCGCCTCGCGCACCGCGGCGGATACCTTGTCGACAAGCTCCAGCACCGGCGTGCGCGGGTCGACCGGTAGCCGCAGCGGCACGATGTTGGCGGCCGGCCCGGGGGTGCGGCGGGCCAGCGGCGTGGTGCGGGCGGCGACGGGCAGGGCGAGCAGCACGTCGCGCTCGCCGGTCACCCGGTACAGGTACGCCGCCACGGCCGCGATCAGCAGCCGGGACCAGGAGATCCCGGTGCCCGCGGCGAGCTCGCCCAGGAAGGTGGTCACGGTCCGCGGACCCTCAGCCCGCGGGGTGCCGCGCCCGAGCGGGACCGGCGGCTCCGCGCGGCCCGCCAGCCGATCCATCCAGTACGCACGGTCGCGGTCCCGCTCCGCGGACAGCTGGTACGCCGACTGCTCGGCGAGCAGGTCGGTGAGGCGTCCGAACCGCGACGGCGGTGGCGCCAGGCCCATGGCCAGCGCGGTGTAGACCTCGGCCAGGCGGGCCGTGGTCAGCACCACCCCGTAGTAGTCGGTGGCGGCGTGGTGGAAGCGCTGGTACCAGACGAAGCGGTCCGCGGCGACCCGGAGCAGCGCGAACGTCGCCGGCTCGGGCGAGGGACGCGAGAGGTCCGCGCGCATCCATGCCATGGCCTCGCCCTCGCCGGGCAGGTCGGCGAAGGGCAGCTCGCGCTCGGTGTACCCGATGATGGTCTGCTCGGGCCCGTCCTCCGCGAACCGCAACCGCCACGCGTCGGTCTCGGCCAGCACCATCCGCCAGGCCCGCTCCATCAGCGTCCGGTCGACGGGTCCGCGGATCTCCAGGCACTCCGCGAGGGTGGCGGCCCGTCCGGTCGGGTCGAGCCGGTCGGCGAGCCAGAGCCCCTCCTGCGCGGCGGACAGCGACAGCCGCGTGCCGTGGCGCTCCCCCATCGTCCCCCGCACCCCTCCGCGACGGCACCGGCCGCCGCCGGGTGGCCACGCTACCTCGCGCGCGCAACCCCGTCCGGTCGGGTTTTGTCGGCTGCTGGTGGCACAGTGGCCGGCATGGCTGACGTACGGCTCAGGGACGTGGAGCACGCCGACCTGGAGGTGTTCCTGGCACAGGAGCACGACCCGGAGGCGGCCGCCCGCTCGAAGTTTCCGCCCCGCCCGCGCGAGCGGTTCATGGCGCACTGGGAGACGAAGGTGCTCGGCGACCCCACCGTTCACGTGCGGGCGGTGACCGTCGACGGCGCGCTCGCCGGCAGCGTCGTGGCGTGGTGGGACGGCGAGCGCCGGTTCGTCGGCTACTGGCTCGGCCGGCAGTGGTGGGGCCGGGGCGTCGGCACCCGGGCGCTGCGCCTCTTCCTGGAGCGGGAGGCGGCGCGGCCGCTCTACGCCGACCCGGTCGCCACCAACACCGGCTCGGTGCGGCTGCTGGAAAAGTGCGGCTTCGTGGCGGAGGAGACCGTGCGCCACGGCGACAACGAGCACGTGGTGCTGGTGCTGCGCTGAGCCGTCAGTCGGCGAGGCGCATGCTCAGCTCGGTCTCCCATTTCGTCTTGCGCGGCTCGGTGCGGGGGTCGGTGAGGTACGCCTCGTACCGGCAGCCGAACGCGTCACCCTCCGCGGTGTCCCGGCGGTCGAGCCGCACCCGGTTGTCGCGGACCCACTGCAGCAGCGTCTTGTTGGCCCGCAGCGAGTGGTTGCGGTACGTCAGCGTCGCGTACCGCCCGGCGGGCAGGCTGCCGCGGCGCACCCGGTCGCCGTCGCCGGCGAGGGGCTTCGCGGTGACCGCGCCGACCTCGATGTCCATCGGGCCGTCCATGTCGATGACGTGCAGCCGGAAGAAGAGCGGGCCGGCGTCGTCCACGCCGCGGCCGTCCAGCCAGGCGACGAGGTCGTTCATGAGGGTGTCGCGGACCCGCAGCATGCCCCGAAACGGGGTGACCACGCGGATGCCGACGTAGTCGACGGCGGGCCGCTCCTCGACCCGCGGTGGCTTGATGAGGTCCACTGTGTCTCCTCAGTCCTTCCGCCGGATGTCGTAGTGCAGGACCAGGAAAGGCAGGCCGAAGACCCAGAAGGCGTGCTCCGCGCGGAGCGCGCCGTCCCGCACGAAGACGTCCAGGCGCTCGGCGAAGCCGTGCACGGCGAGGGTGGTCAGCGCGCCCGACTCGGGATCGATGTGGGTGAGGTAGTGGCCGGGCTGGTCGAGGTCGCTGCGGCTGGTCAACACCAGACCCCCGTCGGGGCGCGGCTCCGGGACCAGTGTGGCGGTGAAGCTGGCCTGCGGCAAGGGGAACCCGACGCTCACGTAGCCGCGGTCCCCGTGCCGGTAGGTGGTGTATATGCCGACGTAGATGGGCTCGTCGGTGTCGGCGAAGGAGCGGATCCACCCGCGGATCCCGACCACGCCGTCGCCTTCCGGGCTGATCGTGTCGATGCGGCTGCGGATGCCGCGCTGGGTCTCGCGCTGGTTCATCGGCACGTTCGCCTGGCCGAGCGGGCGGGCCAGAAGGCTCCGGTAGAGCAGGTAGCCGGGGCGCACCCACAGCCGCCACCGCGGCACGATGTCGAGCGCGAAGCGGGTCGTGTGCTCGTAGAACTCGCGTACCCGCGGGTCGACGCCGGCCGGGTCGAAGCCCGGTCCGGCCAGCTCGTCGAACGAGGCGACGATGCCGACGTCCGGGGCGTCCGCGCGGAAGTGGCCGCCGATGGCCGCGGCGAGGTCCCGGACGTATCCGGTCCCGACGTAGCGGGTGCGGGCGGCGAGCGGCACCACGAACGGCAGGTCGGCGGCGGGCACCCGCTCGGCCAGCAGGGTGACCTGCGGGTCGCGGAAAATCAGGGCCGAGAGCGTCCGGTACGCCAGGACGGTCACCGCCGCCACGACCGCGGCCGGTGCCTCCCAGCCGAGCGACAGCGCGAGCCCGGCGGCGAGACCCACGACGGGGCCGAAGAGCACCTTGTGCGGCCGCACCCCGAGGAGCCCGACGACCACGCCGGTGCCGATGCCGACCAGCAGCGGCCCGGCGCCCAGCCGTCCGGCGAGCCAGCCGAGCGGCGCGGCGAGCGCCACGCTTGTCGCGATCCGGGCCCACAGGGCGGGGATCTGGCCGGGACGCTGCCGCGCGCGGGCCACGGCCTCGCACGCGGCGAGCCCCGCCGCACCGGCGAGCGCGCCGGCGACGGCGGCGGCGGTGCCCCAGTGCCCGGCCATCGCCGCGCCGGCCAGCCCGCCGAACACCGCGGCGAACCCCACCGCACCCCGCTTCGTCTGTGCCACGGGCGGCAATCTACCCGGCGGTTTGCCGGAAAGTACGCTTGGCACCCGGCCGAGCTGGGAAGACTCAGGTATGGCGAAATACACGGTCAACCCCGAGGCGGTGGCCCGGGCGCGCGAGCTGATCGATGCCCGGCAGTACGTCCTGGACAGTGACTGGGGCACGGTCCAGCCCGACGCGGCCGCGCAGAACGCGTACCTGAAGTCGCACTCCTGGGAGGAGTACGCGCGCTGGCACCTCGGCCTGACCGAGGGCGCCACCGACGGGACGAAGGCGCGGTACGCGTTCGTCTACGGCGACCTGCGCCGCGTGCACCGCACCGCGCTGATCGCCTGCGTGTACCGGGCCTCGGAGTGGCGGCACAAGGACATCGAGCTTGCCGCGCACGACCTCCTGCAGCGCCTCGACGCGAAAACCGCCTAGGGATCCACGGTCTCGTCGGAGCGGCGGTGGTCGATCCGCAGGCCCGGCGAGGGCTCGATGTAGTCCTCGCGGGCGTCGGAGTCGGCGAGGATCGCCTCGGCCTGCGCCTCCGGGTCCTCGCTGCCGGCCGCCCGCTCCTCGGGCAGCAGGTGCTCGGCCCGGCTCTCCACGCGGTCAGGTTCGCTCATGCGCACCGCCTTACCCGGCGGGCGCGAAAGCCAACCGTGGCGCCCCGCCGCCCGGAGGCGGGGCGCCACGTCCGGTGTGGCTCAGGCGAACGGCATCCGGATGATGGACTGGTTGCCGACGCCGAGGGTGGTCGGCGCGTTGCCGATCGCGCTCCACACCTCGACCCGCACCGTGCCGTTGCTCAGGCTGCCCAGGGTGCCGGTCGACGACGCCAGCCCCGCCGCCTGGGTGTAGTGCTCGTAGCCGGTGACCGGGTCGGTGGCGAAGTACCGGTACGTCTCGACCCGGTCGAAGCTTCCGTTGCCGGTCAGGTCGTACGAGACCCGCACCTGGGTGCCGTTGCCGACCGAGCCGCCCGCGTCCAGGAAGAGGTCGAACGCGGTGGCCCCGCCGTTGTACGCCATCGTGAGGCCGGTCGCGGTGAAGGTGACCGGGTTGAACGGCGTGCCGTCGTGGTTGGTACCGCCGGCCGACGGCACCGTGACGGTGCCCGCCGTGCCCGCACCGGCCAGGCCGCCGCCGCTGAGCAGGTACCGGTTCGGCGAGCCGGTCGGCGGCTGGCTCGTCGGCGGCGCCGTGGTCGGCGGAGCGGTCGTGGGAGGTGCGGTGGTCGGCGGTGCGGTCGTGGGCGGTGCGGTCGTCGGCGGCGCCGTGGTGGGCGGGTTGCTGGGGTTGGTGCCGCCGCCGGCGCTGCCGCCGCTCCAGGAGAACGCACCGGTGGTCACGGTCCGCCCGGCGGGCACGGAAAGCGTGGTACCGGTGGAGAACGTGACCGTGATGGGCGAGCCGCTGATGTTCGACGCCACGTAGGTGCGGGCGCCGTTCTTGAGGAACGTCGCCGTCAGCGGGTGGTTGGCCGACACCGACGTGTCCACCGTGCCCAGTGCGGCGAGGTTGCGGATCCAGTGGAAGGTGTGCGCCTTGCTCTCCCCTCCTCGGAGGTGAAGCCGCTGTTGGCCCGGAAGTTGGCCAGGGCCGCGTCGCCGTTGCCCAGCGCCTGGAACTCCCACAGGATGTCCTGCCAGACGGTCGGCGGTCCGCCGTTGTTGCGCACCAGCTCGGCGTAGTTGGTGTTCACATAGGACGGGTTGTAGCCGAGGTACAGGTGGCCGCCGGTGATGGGCAGCATGTTGATGCCCTGGATCATCTCCGGCTCGCCGCTGAACCAGGTCGCGTACGCGCCGCCGTCACCCCACACCATGCCGACCGTGGAGTGGCCGAACGCGGACGGGAAGTTCTGGTCGGCCGCGTCGAACCAGTACTCCTGGATCGCCGCCGCCTGCGTGGTGTAGAGGAAGATGCCGGCGTTGCGGACCGCCGCGTTGCCGGTCGCCTGGCCCCACTGGATGAGGGCGTTGGCGAAGTTCTGACCCTCCGAAGAGGACTCCTGGTTGTTGCCGGCGCCGAACGAGCCGTGCCCGGAGGCCCAGTCGTGGCCGGCGTAGATGTCGAAGTCGCGCAGGTACGGGAAGCGGGTGTCGCCGCGGTCGTAGTTGTTGGCGTCCCGGATCAGCAGGTCGATCATGCCGCCGTACTGCCCGGACGAGGCCCACGTGGGGTCGAACTTGGCCAGCGTCGCGGCCGCCGCGATGAAGTACCCGTAGTGGAAGTGGTGGTCGTTGAGCTCCTGGTCCGAGCCGTACGAGGCGGGGTAGCCGATCAGCGTGCCCCAGTTGGCGTTGTAGTAGAACAGCTGGCCGCCCTCGCCGGACGAGGCGGTGAGCCAGTTGTTGAGCCGGTTGCGGATCGCGGTGAGCGCGCTGTTGCGCACGGCGGTGTTGCCCACCTGGTCGGCGATCTCGGCGATCCGGGCGGCGCGGCCAAGGCCCTTGCCGGCCCAGTACGTGTCGCCGCCCGAGGGGCCCTCCGGGCTGCCCTGCACGGCGGCGAGGTAGTTGTTGAGCGTGGTCAGGTCTGCGCCCGCGCTGTCCGCGACCGCCGGCACCTCGGGCAGTACGCCGCGGAACGTCATCTGGGTCTGGAAGCTCGGCACCCCGACCAGCGTCCGCATCGCCCCGCGCGCCGAGACGTAGGTCTCGGTGATCGGTGCGGCGCCGCTCAGGTACCGCCACTGGTGCGGGTAGAGGCTGACGACAGTCCCGCTGGCGCTCCCCTCGCGGGCCGTGGTGGTGAAGGCGTACGTGGTGTTCAGGCCGTTGTTCGCCGGGTTGTAGGCGTACGAGACGCGGGTGCCGGTGACGTGTGCGTGCGCGTACTGGCCATAGCGGTTGGCGAGGTCCACACGGTTGCCGCTGCTGGGCAGGAGGGCGACGGAGAAGTAGCCGCGACCGGCCAGTGTGGACGTGATGGTGCCGCCGCTGACGGTCCACGCCGCCCCGGTCGGCGCGTACGCCACGTAGTCGCTGCCGCCGGCAGTGAAGCCCAGCGTGGCACCGCTGTCGAGCCACACGGTGGGCGTGCCGGCGGTGGTGATCTGGGCGTTGCCGCCGGTCGCCTGGAAGTACGCGAACGGCAGCCCGTGGCCGATCGTGGCGCGCAGCGTGCGGGTGCCGTCGGTCCAGTACGGCGACACGGTCCAGTCGCTCCACCCGTCCACCCGCACGATGGGGGCGTTCAGCCCGGCGACACCGACGAGGAGGTCCTGCGAGTACGAGTAGTGGTACTCGCCGACGGTGGTCGGCGTGCCGCTGATGCTCGGCGTGGTCGTGTACGAGAAGCCCAGGCCGCCCGCGAACGTGTCGTACGAGATCGGGTGGGCGTGCAGCGGCAGGCTGTACGCGCAGTCCGAGCGCTTGAACACCAGTGACGACCACCAGTCGTTTGTGGGCACGGCGCCGGCCGGCGCGTTCGCGGTCAGAAACTGGCGCGGGTTGCTGGAGATCGTCCCGCACCCGGACGGGAGCGCCGCGCCGGGCGGGAGCGTCTCGGTGTAGCTGCCCGCCCCGACCGGCGCGGCGTCCGCGGCCCTGCCGGCCGCGATCGTGATCAGTCCGCTGGCGAGGATGACGACCGCGCCGGCGGCGAGCAGGCGAAGCCGCTGCCGCTTTCGGGGTCTCTGAGTCGTGGTCGACGGTCCGGCTCTCATCGTGACCCCTTCAGGTCGGGACGGCGTGCGTCCTCATGGGATGGAACGCCAGGTACGCGCTCCAACCCGCCGACGTGAGAGCGCTCTCCCAGCGGGACCAGAGTGACCGGTGTCGTTGGCTGATGTCAAGCGATTGTTGCCGGTGGATTGCCATCCTGCGACGCGCGACCGGCTGCCACGGCGCGGTCGGCGTCCTCGGCGACAAGGTCCATGTTGATCGCGGCACCGGCCACCGTGCCCTGCGCCGCCGCGCCCACCACCTGTGCCATCAGGTCGGTGACGTTGCCGGCCACCCAGACACCGGGCAGGTCGGTCTGCCCGGCCGGCCCGGCGGCGTAGGCCGCGCCCACGCCCATCGGGTGCTCGACCGGCTTGAGCCCCAGGTCGTCCAGGACCGGCGAGGAGGCGACCATGCGCGGGGAGATCGCCACGATGTCGCGGGCGACGACGGTGCCGTCCGCCAGCCGCAGCCCGGCGATCCGGTCGCCGGACACCTCGACGGCCGCCACCTCGCCCTCGACCACCCGCACACCGCGCGCGGCCAGCCGCTCGGCCTGCTCACCGGTCAGCGGCGCCGCGGTGTGCGTGAAGAGCACCACGTCCGCCGACCACTGGCGGAACAGCAGCGCCTTGTCCGCCGACATCGTGCCGGACCCGAGCACGCCGATGGCCCGGTCGCGCACCTCCCAGCCGTGGCAGTACGGGCAGTGGACCACGTCGTGCCCCCACCGCTCGCGCAGCCCGGCGACGTCGGGCAGCTCGTCGACGAGGCCGCTGGCCACCAGCAGGCGCCGGGCGGCGAGCCGGTGGCCGCTGTCCAGGTCGACCTCGAACCCGCAGTCCGTGCGGCGGGCGCCCCGCGCCGCGCCCGCGACGAGCGTGCCGCCGTACCGGGTCACCTCTGCCCGCCCCTCGGCGACCAGCGCGGCCGGCGTCATCCCGTCGCGGGTCAGGAAGTTGTGCACACCCTCGGCGGGTGCGTTGCGCGGCTCGCCCGCGTCCACCACGGCCACCGCCCGCCGGGCGCGGGCCAGGGTCAGTGCGCCGCTCAGGCCCGCGGCGCCGCCACCGATCACGATCACGTCGAACTGTTCCATGCGTTCACCGTGCACCGGCCGCCGGAAGGCGGCAAAGGTTCTTGCCGTTATGGCAAACTGGCCGGGTGGACGACGACCTGGACAGCGTTCTCGCCGCGGTCGGGCCGCGGCTGCGTGAGCTGCGGCGGCGGCGCGGCACCACCTTGACCGACCTGTCCGCCGCGACCGGCATCTCGGTCTCCACCCTCTCCCGGCTGGAGTCCGGCCAGCGCCGGCCCACGCTCGAGCTGCTGCTGCCGCTGGCCCGCGCGCACGGTGTGCAGATCGACGAGCTGGTCGGCGCGCCGGCCACCGGCGACCCGCGCGTGCACCTGCGCCCGATCCGGCACAACGGCATGACCATGGTGCCGCTGACCCGCCGGGCCGGCGGCGTGCAGGCGTACAAGCTGATCATCGAAAGTGGACGGTCCACGCCGGAGCCCAAGACGCACGAGGGCTACGAGTGGATGTACGTGCTGAACGGACGCCTCCGCGTGGTCCTCGGCGACCGCGACTTCGTGCTGGTGGCGGGCGAGGCGGCCGAGTTCGACACGCGGGTGCCGCACTGGTTCGGCAGCCTCGACGGCGAGCCGGCCGAGCTGCTGAGCCTCTTCGGGCCGCAGGGCGAGCGCGCCCACCTGCGGGCCCGTTCGGTCACCCGGGATCGCTGAAGCCCTCGCCGGCGCGTTCGCGCCGCAGGTGAGCGGCGGCCCGGCGGGCAAGCGGGGTGTCCTCGGCGGCGAGGCCGGTGTACATCGGCTGGATCTTCTCGAACGGCTGCAGCGGCGGCAGCAGCGGCACCGCCGGGTCGACGACCGCGTCGATCACGAACGGCCGGTCCGCGCGCAGCGCCTCGTCCCAGGCCGCCTCGACCTCGTCCGGTGAGCTCACCCGGACGCCGCCCAGCCCCAGCAGCTGCGCCCAGCGTGCGTACGGCACGTCGGGCAGGTGCTGCGAGGCGTGGAAGCGGGGCTCGCCCTCGGTCTCCCGCTGCTCCCAGCTCACCTCGGCCAGGTCGCGGTTGTTCAGCACGCACACGGCAAACCGCGGGTCGGCCCAGTCCCGCCACCGGGCGGCGACCGTGATGAGCTCGGCGAGGCCGTTCATCTGCATGGCGCCGTCGCCGGCCAGCGCCACCACCGGCCGCGCGGGCTCGGCGAGCTTGGCGGCGAGGCCGTACGGCAGGGCGGAGCCCATCGAGGCGAGGGTGCTGGACAGGTGGGCCGGTACACCGGGCGGCAGGCGCAGGTGCCGGGCGTACCAGTAGGTCACCGAGCCCACGTCCACCGCCACCATCGCGTCGGCGGGCAGCCGGCCGTTCAGCGCCCGGACGACGCCCTGCGGGTTGAGCGGGTCGGCGGCCGCGGCGGCCCGTTCCGCGGCGATCCGGTCCCAGTCGCGCACCCACGTCCGCACCCGCTGCCGCCACGCATCGTTGTCGCGGCGCTCGACCACCGCGAGCAGCGCCTCGATCGTCTCGGCGGCGTCGCCGAGCAGCGGGACCTCGACCGGGTACCGCACGCCGAGCCGGCGGCCGTCGATGTCGATCTGCACCGCGCGGGCCTGCCCGGGCGCGGGATAGAACTCGGTCCACGGGTCGTTGGTGCCGACCAGCAGCAGCGTGTCGCAGCCGCGCATCAGCTCGGCGCTCGCGGTGGTGCCGAGGTGGCCCATCACGCCGGTGTGGAAGGGCAGGCCCTCGTCCAGCACCGGCTTGCCCAGCAGCGACGCGGCCACGCCGGCGCCCAGCCGGTCGGCGAGCTCGACAAGGCCCTCGCCCGCGCCGTAAGCACCCTGGCCGACGAGGATCGCCACCCGTTCGCCGGAGGCCAGCACCTCGGCGGCGTCCCGGATGTCGCCGGCGCGCGGGATCACGCGGGCCGGGCGCACGCCGGCGCTGGTCGTCATCACGCCGTGCTCGTGCGCGCCCGGTTCCGGCGCGGGCTCGGTCTGCACGTCGTGGGGCAGCACGACGCAGGTCGGGCTGCGGGTGGCCAGCGCCGTACGGAACGCCCGGTCGACCAGCATCGGCACCTGCTCGGGCGTGTGCGCGGCCTGTACGAACTGGGCGCACACGTCACCGAAGAGGCGGACGAGGTCGATCTCCTGCTGGTACGCGCTGCCCAGCACCGTCGACACCTGCTGGCCCACGATCGCGACGACCGGCTTGGAGTCCAGCTTGGCGTCGTAGAGGCCGTTGAGCAGGTGCACCGCGCCGGGCCCCTGCGTGGACAGGCACACACCGACCCCGCCCGTGTACTTGGCGTGCCCGACAGCCATGAGCGCGGCCGTCTCCTCGTGACGCGCCTGCACGAACACCGGCTTGCCGGCGCGGCGCAGCGCGCCCAGCACCCCGTCGATGCCGTCCCCGGAGTAGCCGAAGACGCGGTCCACCCCCCAGGCGTGGAGGCGTTCGACAAGGACGTCGGAGACGGTGCGCTCAGCCATGCCTCCGAGGTACCCGCGCAGGGGCCGGCAAACCCCCTTACGCCGGGCCGGCGAGGCCCATCAGGTTGCCCTCGGGGTCGGTGAAGTGGGCGACCACGAGGTCGCGGCCGGGTGCGCGCTCCGGGCCCATCACCCGCTTGCCGCCCAGGCTCTCCGCCCTGGCCAGCGCGGCCGCCACGTCCGGAACCCCGACGTAGAAGACCGTGTGCGGCGCGTGGCCGGCGCCGCCGCCGACACCGCCCGGTATGCCGCTGTCGGGTTGGGTGAACCCGTACCGCCCGGGCTCGGAGACCGGCGCGGCGATCGGGCCGCCCGTGTCGAACGCCCAGCCGAACAGCTCGCCGTAGTAGCCGCGGAGCCGCTCGGGATCGGCGCCGATGATCTCGAAGTGCACGACCGGCTGTGCCATACCCGCGAACCTACAGCGGCCCTTCCGACGGCCGCCACACCAGGAGCACGGTCTCCCGCGAGCGCTGCGCGAACCGGCCCGACGGCGACGCGTCCCGCAGCAGGTCGCGCAGGTCCCGCTCGAACTCGCCGACCCGCGCGCCGAAAAGGTGCGGCGCGGACCAGGACAGCGAGAACGCCTGCGCCACCACCTGGTCGGCGGAGCGCTCGTACACCGTGCCGCCGCCGGCCGGCAGCCGCTCCGGGCCGGTGTAGCCGGCCGCCCGCATGATCTCCGCCTCGCCGGCGGGCGTGCCCTGCGGCAGCAGCGCCGTGCCCGCGCGGCGCACCGGGCCGAGGTAGCGGCGCACCAGCGCGTCGATCGCCTCGTGCGGCGGCTCGGGGTGCGGCAGCGGGTCGGTGCCGTCATCGCCGCGGTGGGTGATCCCGTCGACGTGCACCCAGGCGCCGCCGGGCTCGAGCATCCCGCGGACCCGCCGGGCCACCAGGGGGCGGTCCATCCAGTGGAACGACTGCGCGAACGTCGCCACGCGGAAGGTGCCGAGCCCGGCCGGCAGCTCCTCGGCGCGCAGGTGCCTCCACTCCAGACCGTCCACAGGCGACCGGCGCGCCTCGGCGATCATGTCGGGGTCGGCGTCGACACCGACCGCACCCGCGAACAGCGGCGCCAGCTCGCGGGTCAGCGTGCCGGGGCCGCACCCCACGTCGAGCAGCCGTCCGCGCCCGTCGAGTCCCAGCCCGGCGCGGAGCACCTCGGGCAGCTCGGCGGGGTACGGCAGCCGGCCGGCCGCGTAGTACCGGGCGGCGCCGGTGTAGAGCGCTTCGTTCACCCGCCGACCTTAAGGCAGCCCGCCCGGCGGCACGCAGCGATTTCCCCGGGGGCGACGCCTCAGCGGCCGCCGCCGATCACCGGCTTGACGTCGACGACGGGCGTGCCGTCGACGGCCTCCAGGTCGCGCACCCGCACGCGGGTGCCGCCGACCGCGACCACCCGCACCCGGTGCAGCCCGACCGGGTTGGGCCGGTCCTGGGAGCGGGTGCTGAAGACACCGGTCAGCGGCGTGGCCGGGTCGTCGCGCGGATGCACGGCCAGCACGTCGCGCCGCGCCTTGTGCAGCCAGGTCAGCACCCACACCTCGTCGCCGGCGGCCAGGTCGGCGAGGCCCTCGGCCATCTCGGGCCGGAACACCAGCGTCGCCTCGGGCGCGCCCTCGACACCCTGCTTGGGCGCGGCGGCGGGGTCGGCGAGCGGCGACTCCACGTACCCGATGGGGTGTATCTCGTAGTCGGAGGTCATGGCCCGCCATCATGCCCGACCACCGCGGGGGCCGGGCCGGTCGACTCGCGGACGGTGAGGTGCGTGGAGAGCACGACCGTGCGGCGGACGGCGTCCGGCGGCGTCTGGCCCTTCAGCCGCGACAGCAGCATCGCGACCGCGACCCGGCCGGCCTGCCCGATCGGCGCGGTCAGCGTGGTGAGCGGCGGGTGGCAGAAGTCGGCGCCGAAGATGTCGTCGCAGCCGACGATGCTCAGGTCGTCGGGCAGCCGGACACCCCGCTCGCCCAGCCGGCTCAGCATGCCGATCGCGAGCAGGTCGTTGAAGACCACGCACGCGGTGGCCCGGGTGTTGAGCACGGCGTCGGCCGCCGCGGTGCCGGAGGGGCGGGAGCCGGCGAACGGGCCGACGCGGCGCACCTGCAGCCCGAGCTTGGCCGCCGCGGTGCGCATCGCCCGCCAGCGCGCCTCGTTGGGCCAGGAGCGCTCGGGGCCGGAGACGTAGGTCAGGTCGCGGTGGCCGAGCGAGGCCAGGTGCTCGACGGCCTGGACGATGCCGCTCGGCGTATCGATCATGACGCTCTGCACGCCGCGCACGTTGCGGTTGATGGTGACCAGCGGGATCTCGGCGGCGAGCAGCGTGAGAGCGCGCTCGGACAGGCGGGACGCGGCGAGGATCGCGCCGTCGAGCGACTGGCGCATCCGGTGCAGCATCTGGGTCTCGACCTCGGCGGAGTCCTCGCTGTCGATGAGCAGCTGGGCGTACCCCGCGGCCTTGAGGGCCTGGTGCGTGCCGCGGATGATGCCGAAGTAGAACGGGTTGGTCACGTCGGAGACCAGCACCGCGATCGTCTGCGTGCGGCCGGAGGTGAGCGCCCGGGCCTGCCTGTTCGGGATGTAGTCGAGCTCCCGCGCGGCGGCCTCGATCCGCTCGCGGGTGCTCGTGCTGACCCGGCCCGGCTTGCTGAGCGCGCGGGACACGGTGGACGCGGCGACGCCGGTCGCCGCGGCGATGTCGTTGATGGTCACCGGGCGGCCGCGCTCCTGCACGGGCACAGGCAACCACAGTTGGCAAAAGATGGCAAACGGTTGCCATGACATTGCCACGGAGTTACGTTCGCCACCACCGCAGTGAGGAGCACCGATATGAAGGCCATCCGCGGCGCCATCGCTCTCCTTCTCGGCTCGGCCCTGCTGACCGCCTGCGGCTCGGACGGCGGCGGCGGCACCGACGGCGCGGGCAAGACGCTCGACGTCCTGATCGGGGCCAACACGATCTACCCGGAGCAGCAGCGCGAGTGGTTCGACGAGGTCTCGGCGACGTTCAAGGCGCAGACCGGGGCGACGGTGCGGTTCGAGACCTTCGCCACCCCCAACGACGAGCTGACCCGCATACAGACCTCGGTGCTGTCCGGCCAGGGTCCGGACGTGTACGCGCTGGGCACCACGTTCACGCCGACGGCGTACGCGACGAAGGCGTTCGTGGAGCTCAGCGCCGAGGACTGGGGCAAGCTCGGCGGGCGGGACAAGTTCCTGCCGTCCACATTGGGCATCTCCGGGCCGGACGAGCAGCACGAGGTCGGCGTCCCGTTCACGAGCCGCCCGTTCGTGATGGCGTACAACAAGGACCTGCTCGCCAAGGCCGGCTTCGACAAGCCCGCCGACAGCTGGGACGGCCTGCGCGACCAGGCCAGGAAGCTCACCTCCGCCGGCGTGTACGGGCTGGCCGTCGCCTACGCGGACAGCTTCGACCCGTGGAAGTTCATCTGGGCGATGTCGCTGCAGGCGGGCAACCCGCTCGTCGACGGCGGCAAGGCGCGGCTCGACGACCCGACGACGGCGGCCGCCTACCGCACGTACCTGGGCTGGGTCGCCACCGACAAGGTCGTCGACCCGGCCGCGGTCGGCTGGAAGAACGCGCAGGCCATCGCGGCGTTCGGTGCCGGCAAGGCGGCGTTCCTGCCGATGGTGTCGGCGACCTCGAAGGTGACGCTGGACAAGTCGGCGGTCGCCGGGCGGTACGGGTACGCCATCATGCCGACGATCCCGCCCGGCGCCACCGCACTGCCGGCCGGTGGCAGCGGCGCGGCGAGCATCCTGTCCGGCGACAACCTCGTGGTCGCCTCGTACTCCAAGGACAAGGACCTCGCCTTGGCGTTCGTGAAGATGCTGACCGACGTCGAGGCGCAGCGCTCGTACTACAAGACCTTCGGCGAGCTGCCCACCAACGCCGCGCTCGCCGCGGAGCTGCAGGCCGACCCGGCGCTCGCCGCGATGGTCGAGTCCTCGTCGAAGGCCGTCGGCACGCCGTTCACCGGCGCCTGGAGCCAGATCCAGCTCGCGCTCGTCAACGTCGTCGTCCAGTCGGTGCCGGCCCTGTCGTCGGGCACGGTGGACAGCGCCAAGCTGGACGCGCTCATCAAGCAGGCCCAGTCGACCGCGCAGGGCGCGCTGGACAAGGCCAAGTGAGGCGCGCGCGCCGCGTCGCCGAGCGCCAGCGTCCCCTGTGGATGCTGGCGCCCGGTGGTGTGCTGCTGGTGCTCGTGGTCGGCGTGCCGCTGGCGGTGGCCGGCCAGATCTCGCTGCTCGACCTCGACCAGTACACGTTCCGGCAGTGGCTGGACGCGCCGTTCGTGGGGCTGGACAACTACGTCGAGGCGGTGCGCGATTCCAGCCTGCCGCACGCGATCTGGGTCAGCACCGCGTACGCGGTGATCGTCACGCTCGTCACCCTGCCGGTCGGGGTGGCCGCCGCGCTCGCCGCGCACGACCGCTTCACCGGCCGGGGGCTGGTCCGCTCGGTGCTGCTGGTGCCGTACGTGCTGCCCGCGTTCGTGGTCGGCACCGTGTGGCGGGTGATCCTCCAGCCGGACGGCGTCGCCGACGCGGCGGTCGGCCGCGCCGGCCTGGACGCCGGGCTCTGGCTCAACGGGCCGCGCAGCTTCTGGGCGCTCGTCATCGTCCAGGCGTGGACCGCGTGGCCGCTGCTCTACCTGCTCACGCTCGCCGGACTGCAGACCGTCGACCCGGAGGTGCACGAGGCGGCCGCGATCGACGGCGCCGGGTGGTGGGTGAAGCTGCGGCGGCTCATCTTCCCGTACCTGCGCGGCCCGGTCGCCCTCGGCCTCGTCATCACGTTCCTGCACAGCGTCAACAACTTCACGCTGCCGTACGTGCTCTTCGGCGTGCCCAGCCCGCGCGACGTGGAGGTGCTGCCGGTGCTGACCTACGTGGAGAGCTTCCAGAACTTCCGGTTCGGCCTCAGCGCGGCCATGGCGGTCTTCTCGCTCGGCGTGGTCGCGGTGCCGCTGCTCGGGTACCTGCGGGCGGTGCGGCTGACATGAGACACACCCGCCTGCTGCCCCGGCCGCTGCAGCTCGCCGTGCTGGCCGTGCTGCTGCTCGTCGTGCTCGGCCCGGTGTCGTACATGCTCTTCGCGTCGGTCAGCTCCGACCTCGCCGTCGCCTCCGGCGCCTACCTGCCGGACACCGTCGACCTCGGCGCGTACCGCCGCATCTGGTCCACGGTGGACCTCGGCGGCGGCCTGCTCAACAGCCTGCTCGTGGCCGGCGTGGTGGCCGCCGCCTCGGCGTTCGTCTCGGTCGGCAGCGCGTACGTGCTGGTGCGCTTCGCCTTCCGCGGCCGGGTCGCGATCCTCCGCGCGCTGCTGGCGATGCAGAGCATCCCGGGCACGCTGGTGCTGCTGCCGGTCTTCGTCCTCTTCGCCAGCGCGTCCGCGGCGATCGGCGTGCAGGTCATCGGCACCCGCTGGGCGCTCGGGCTCACCTACCTGACGTTCGCGCTGCCGTTCTCCACCTGGGTGATGGTCACGTACCTGCGCGGCCTGCCGCCCGAGCTCGACGAGGCGGCCCGCATCGACGGCGCCTCCTCCTGGCGGATCCTTACCCGCATCATCGTGCCGCTGAGCTGGCCGGGCCTGATCGTGTCGGGCATCTTCGCGTTCCTGCTCGGCTGGAACGACGTGCTCTTCGCGTCGGTGATGACCGACCCGGACACCCGCACCGCCGCGGTCGCGCTGCAGGTCTTCGGCGCCACCCAGGAGGGTGGGGCGATCCCGGTGTACGGGCAGCTGATGGCCGCCGCGCTCGTCTGCGCCGCACCCGTGGTGGTGCTGTACCTGGTCTTCCAGCGCTATCTGGTCGGCGGGCTGACCGCGGGAGGGGTCAAGTGACGGTGGGGTACACGCGGGCCGACTGGGAGTCGCTCGCCGACCGGCTGCTGCTCGCGGTACGGCCGTACGCGTCGCCGAGCCACGCGCTCGTCGACCTGCCCGGCCCGGTGAGCCGCTCCGGCGCCTGGAGCGACGGCCTCGAAGGGTACGCGCGCACGTTCCTGCTCGCCGCGTTCCGGGTCGCCGGCGCCGGCGGCGCCGACCCGCACGGGCTCCTGCCGTGGTACGCGCGGGGGCTGGCCGCCGGTACCGACCCGGCCTCGCCCGAGCGGTGGCCCACGCTGCACGAGCGGCGCCAGGCCCGGGTGGAGGCGGCGTCGGTGGCGATCGCGCTGCACGAGACCCGCCCATGGCTGTGGGACGCGCTGGACGAGCCGGTGCGGGAGCGGGTGGTCCACTGGCTGTCCGCGTTCATCGGCACGAGCGGCTACGACAACAACTGGATCTGGTTCCAGAACATCGCCGAGGCGTTCCTGCGCACGGTCGGCGGCCCCTGGTCGAAGGAGGACATCGAGCGCAACCTGCGCCAGCACGAGGGCTGGTACGTGGGCGGCGGCTGGTACTCCGACGGTGGCTCGGGCGGCGGCCGGCGGCAGAACTTCGACTACTACAGCGGCTGGGCGATGCAGTTCTATCCACTGTGGTACTCCCGGATCCTCGGCGAGCGCCCGGACCCGGCGTGGTTGGAGCGCCTCCGCGCGTTTCTCGGCGAGGCGCGGCACCTTGTCGGCTCCGGCGGCGCGCCGCTGTTCCAGGGCCGCTCGCTGACGTACCGCTTCGCGATGCTGGCACCCTTCTGGACCGGGGCGCTCTTCGGCGCCACTCCCCTGCCCCCCGGCCAGACGCGGCGGCTCGCCGGCCGGGTGGTGCGGCACTTCGTGGACGGCGGGTCGGTCGACGCGCGCGGGCTGCTGCCGATCGGGTGGCACGGCCCGTACCCGCGGATCCGGCAGCTCTACAGTGGACCCGGTTCGCCGTACTGGGCCAGCAAGGCGTTCGCCGGGCTGCTGCTGCCGCCGGACGATCCGGTGTGGACGGAGCCGGAGCAGCCGCTGCCGGCCGAGCGGAGCGACGCGGTGGTCTCGCTGCGCGCGCCCGGTTGGGTGGTCTCGTCCACGGTGGACGACGGGATCGTGCGGATCGCCAACCACGGCAGCGACCACCTGTGGGACCGGCACGCCGAGGTGGACGACCCGTTCTACAAGCGGCACGCGTACGCCACGCACGCCGCGCCCGACCTCTCCGACCGCGCGCACCGCGAGCCGCTCGACTCGCACGTCGCCCTGCTCGACCCGACCGGCCGCCCCTCGCACCGCGGCCGGATCGAGCGGGTCGCGCAGGGCTCGCACTGGGCGGTGTCCCGCTGCCGCGCGATGTGGCTGCACCCGTCCGGCGCCGGCGCTCCGGCCGCCGGCTGGTACGGCATCCGCACCGGCCCCTGGCTGACCACCGCGTCCGCCCTGCGCGGCCCGGTCGAGGTCCGCCTCGTCCGGGTGGACGGAGCGCGGGTACCCGAGCCGCTCGGCGAGGACCCGGAGGCGCACTGGCCGGCCGAGGCCGGGCCGTGGCGGGTGCACCTGGGCGGCTGGGCGGTCGCCGGCGACCGGGTGGCCGTCGACAGCGGGGAGGGCTGGGCGCGCGCGTCGGCGGACGGGCTCACCGGCGCGGTGTACGCGCTGCGCGGCTTCGACGACGCCGGCGTGAGCGAGAGCGACGGCGCCAACCCGCTCGGCGCGCGCTCAGCGGTGCCGTGGGCCCGTACCCGCGCCGCCGCCACGCCGGGCGACGTGCTCGCGGCGGCCGTGGTGCTCACCGGCAACGACCGTGGCCTGCCCACCCTTCCGGCGGTCGAGGTGCGGGACGGCGCGGTGACGGTGCGCTGGCCCGGCGGCGAGGTGGACGAGGTCCCGTTCGACTGACCCCCGCGCCGGCTTGACGAGCCTTGCGTGTACGTAGACGTATACGTATAGTCGAGCCGAGCAGAGAGAATGTTGCGCATGCCGAACAAGACGATCTACGTGTCCGACGACGACCTGCCCCTCTTCCGCCGGGCCCAGGAGCTTGCCGGGGGCAACCTGTCGGCGGCGATCTCCACGGCTGTGCGCCGCTACGTCGACATCGAGGAGGGTCGGCAGGAGGGGTACGACGAGATCATCGTGCGGATAGGTCCGGGCAAGGGCCGCAAGCAGCGGTTCTCCGGCGTGCTGCTGGGCGAGTGGGGGCGGTCCACGAGCCAGCGGTTCGAGATCTTCCGGGTCTACCGCTCGCGCACCGGCAAGTTCGTCGTCCACGTCGAGCGCTCGGCGCAGATGACCAGCGACAGCGAGAAGTGGACCACCGGCTGGCGCTCCTGGGTGGGCAACTGGAGCAGCGGCCAGGCGTGGGGCGTCACCGCGCCGGAGTCGGTCCTGCACATCGCCGGCACCCTCGCGGAGCTGCGCGACCTGCTCCCCCCGGAGCTGTACGAGATGGTCGCCGACATGGCCGACCAACCCCCCATCGAAGACCTCGACATCTGACCCGCCGGCGGCCCGGCGGGTAGGAGCTGCCATGAACCCACCCGCCATCCAGACCGCCGGGCTGCGCAAGTCGTTCGGCGACAAGCTCGTGCTCGACGGGGTCGACCTCGCCGTCCCGCCGGCCACGGTGTACGCGCTGCTCGGCCCCAACGGCGCCGGCAAGACCACCGTCGTCCGGGTGCTGTCCACATTGCTCAGGCCGGACGCCGGCACGGTGCGGGTCGGCGGCCACGACGTCGTGGCCGAGCCCGACGCGGTGCGCGCGTTGATCGGCGTGACCGGGCAGTTCTCCGCCGTGGACAACCTGCTGACCGGCGTGGAAAACCTCCGCCTGATGGGCGACCTGCACCACCTGCGCCGGGACGAGGTGCGGCGGCGCACCGAGCGGCTGCTGGCCCACTTCGACCTCGTGGAGGCCGGCGGCAAACCCGTCCAGGTGTACTCCGGCGGCATGCGCCGCCGCCTCGACCTGGCCATGACGCTGATGGGCGACCCGCGCATCATCTTCCTCGACGAGCCGACCGCCGGCCTCGACCCGCGCAGCCGCCGCGGCATGTGGCAGGTCATCCGCGACCTCGTCGCCGACGGCGTCACCGTCCTCCTCACCACGCAGTACCTGGAGGAGGCGGACCAGCTCGCCGACCGGGTCGCGGTGCTCGACCACGGCCGGGTGATCGCTGAGGGCACGCCGACCGCGCTCAAGCGGCGCGTGCCGGGCGGCCACATCCGCCTGCGGTTCGCCGACGCGGGCGCGCTCGCCACGGCCGCGGCGCTGCTCGACGGCGCCAGCCCGGACGACGAGGCGCTGACGCTGGTGGTGCCGGGCGACACGGGCGTGCGGTCGCTGCGCGCGCTGCTCGACCGCCTCGACAGCGCCGCGGTCGAGGTCGACACGCTCTCCGTGCACCTGCCCGACCTCGACGACGTCTTCCTGGCCCTGACCGGCCCGCAGCGGCGGGAGGCCGTCGCATGACCACGATGAGCTATGCGCTGACCGACACCGCCGTCATGTTCCGGCGCGGCCTGCTGCACATGCGGCGCTACCCGGTGCTCACGTTCATGACGGTCTTCCTGCCGGTGGTGTTCCTGCTGCTGTTCGTGTACGTCTTCGGCGGCACGCTCGGCGACGGCCTCGGCGGCGCGGCCAGCGGCTCGTTCGCCGGTGGCCGCGAGGCGTACGCCAACTACGTCGTGCCCGGCATCCTGCTGATGACCGTGGCCGGCACCGCGCAGGGCACCGCCATCACGGTCGCGATGGACATGACCGAGGGGATCGTCGACCGGTTCCGCACGATGGCGATCTTCCGGCCGTCGGTGCTCTCCGGACACGTGCTCGGCAGCATGGTGCAGTCGCTGCTCAGCCTCGTGGTCGTCGCCGTCCTCGCGGTCGCGACCGGATTCCGGCCCAACGCCACGCCGGTCGAGTGGCTGGCCGCCGCCGGCGTGCTCATGATGATCACGTTCGCGGTGGTGTGGCTGTCGGTCGCCCTCGGCCTGGTCACCAAGAGCGTGGAGAGCGCCAGCAACCTGCCCATGCCGCTGCTGCTCCTGCCGTTTCTGGGCAGCGGCTTCGTGCCGACCGACTCGATGCCCGCCGCGCTGCGGTGGTTCGCCGAGTACCAGCCGTTCACGCCGGTCATCGAGACGCTGCGCGGACTGCTGCTGGGCACCGGGATCGGCCACAGCGCCTGGCTCGCGACCGGGTGGAGCGTGGCCGTCACCGCGGTCTGCTTCCAGTGGGCCAAGTGGCTCTACAACCGGGAGCGGTAGCGCTATCCCTTGCGGGGGTGCGCGGCGAAGAACCGCCAGATCAGGTCGGTCGCCACCACCCCCGCGTCGCGCGCGGCCATCGCGCCCGCGGTCGCGCCGGGCCAGGAGTGTCCCATCCCCCCGATGGTGTAGACGTCGATGTCACTCCCGTCCGCGCAGCGTCCCCGGCTCAGCGTGACGTTGGCCGCCGGCCGCTTCGGCGCCGGCTTCACCTCGGCGCAGCGCAGCCGCTTGCGCCAGCTCACCAGGCCCTCCGCGAACTCGCCCGCGTACCGGTCCTGGTCGCCGATGAACGTGATCACCGAGACCGGGCTCTTCGGCGCGTAGTCCGCGCCGGCCGGCAGCGCGCCGATGAAGCCGCCGCTCACCACGCCGATGGCGGCGAAGACCCCGGTCGCCTCGACGGCCGCCCGGAAGCTGAGGTCGCCGCCGTTGGAGATGCCGGTCAGGTACACCCGGTCGGCGTCCACGTTCCACCCGCGCACCAGGTGCGCGGCGAGCGCCGCGAGGAAGCCGACGTCGTCCTCCTGTCCACAGCAGACGAACGCGTTGAAGCCGCCGTTGACGCCGTCCGGGTACGCGGTGAGGAACCCCTCCCGCTCCGCGAGCGCGTCCAGGCCGACCATCTCGCTCATCGTCAGACCATCACCGGGGTACGGGTGCAGCGCGATCACCAGCGGCACCGGCTTGGAGCCGTCGTAGCCGGCCGGCGCGTGCAGGCGGAAGCGGCGGGTCGCGTCGCCGTGGTCGAGCGTGAGCGCGTGCTGTCCCGGCGCCGGCTTCACGGCCGCGGCGGTAGTCGGTGCCGGCCCGCTCACCGCCGGCGCGGGCTCGTCGTCACCGCACGCGGCGAGGCCGACCAGCAGGGCGGCCACCACCGTCCACACCAACGTCCGTCGCACCGGCATACCCTCCGTGGCGGCGCGGCGCCGGGTCAACCCTTTCGGTCAGCGCCGAACCCCGGCAAGCTGCATGGGTGATCACGTTGCGGCTGACTCCGGCGGACCTGGGTCGGGTGCGCCTCGTGCCCCGCCCCCACCCGGTCGGCGCCGCCGTCCTCGCCAGCCAGGCGCTGCGCGGCACCGCGGCACCCGGCCCGCTGCGGCACCTGCTGCCGGCGCGCGGGATGCTGCCCGACTTCGTCACGCCGTACCAGGGGCTCGACTCGCTGGAAGCGGGGCTCGACGCGATCCGCGCCACGCCCCGCCGGCGGGTGCGGGCCGACGTGGCACGGGCGTACGCGCACCTGCCGGCCACGCCGTGGCGGCGCCGGCTCGCCGCCGGTGACCGGGACGCGGTCGAGCTGCTCGCGTCCGCGCTGCGGGCGTGGTTCGACAAGCAGCTGCGTCCACAGTGGAACGACTTGGAACTTGCCCACCGCCGCTGGGTGGACCGGGCCGCGCGGGAGTGGGCGGTCTCCGGCGTGGACGGCGTGCTCGGCGGCATCGGTCCGAGCGTGCGGTGGTCGTCGCCGGTACTCGAAATGGAAAGCTGGTGGAGCGCGGACCTGGCCGGCAGCGGCGAAGGCCTCGTGCTCGCGCCCAGTCCCTTCGCCGGTCCGCGGCCGCGGCTGCTGGTCGAGCCCGGACGCCCGGCCCTGCTGGTGTTCGCGGTGGCGCCGCCGGCGGCGGCCGACACCGAGGCGCTCGCCCGGCTGCTCGGGCGGACCCGGGCCGAGGTGCTGCGGCGGCTGGGCGAGCCGGGCCGGCACACGACGACGGCGCTGGCGAAGGCGGCGGGCATCAGCCTGCCGTCGGCCTCGGAGCACGCGGCCGCGCTGCGCGCCGCCGGCCTGCTGAGCAGCGAACGCGAGGGCGGCGCGGTCGTGCACCGGCTCACCCCGCTCGGCGTCGAGGTGCGGCGCGGCGGCTGACCGCGAATCCTCCCCGTCGACCGGCATCTATCCGGTTTTCGCCCGCCGGCTACACATACGCGATCGCCAGCCGCGAAGATTCCTCACAATCGATCCCATCCGGATTGTGGGGAGGAACCATGTTCACCAGGTCCACAGTGGCTGCCGCCGCCACCGCGGCGCTCGCGGCCGTGGGGCTCGCGGTGCCGTCGCCGGCCGCCGCCGCACCGAGCCGCGCGCAGCTCGCCCTACGCTGGGCGCCCATCCACCACCAGGACGTGGACGCGACCGGCACGCACGCGCTCGGCGGCCGCGCCGACTACATCACCCGCGTCGACTTCGACGGCGACCTCAACGGCCGCAACAACTGGGACAACGCCGGCCAGTCGGGCGCGTCGCTGGCCGCGCACGCCTACTACTCGGTCGCCGAGACGAGCAGCCACTGGTACATCACGTACCTCTTCTTCCATCCCCGCGACTGGGTCGACCACCCGTTCTTCGAGACCGAGCACGAAAACGACGGGGAGGGCATCATGCTCGCCGTCGAGCGGGACGGCTCGGAGTACGGCGTGCTGCGCGGCGCGGTGTCGGTCGCGCACACGAACTTCTACTCGTTCACGCCGGCCGGCAGCAGCTGGACCTCCGGGCGGGAGAGCGTCGACGGCACCCTCACCTTCGCCGCCTCGCCGCACGACTCCTTCTCCCACCCGGTGACCGCGCAGGAGCCGCAGGGGCACGGCCTCAAGGCACACCCGCAGTACGCGATCAACGGCGACGGCGTCATCTACTACCCGTCCACGGTCGCCGAGACGCCGAGCAGCGGCAACGACCGCGACGTGCGGTACCAGCTCGTCGACATCTTCGCCGCCGGCGGCCTGTGGGCGGAACGCAACAACACGGGCCTGTTCGCCAACCTCGGCACGTTCGCCGGCGACACGTCGGGCGGCTGCGGCACGGGGACGTTCGGCTGCGGCACCAACTCGGCCAACGCACCGTGGGGCTGGGACGACGGAGACGACCTGCCCGGCCGTGGCGAGATCGCGACCAACCCGGCCAAGCTCTCCGCCGAGTACTTCGCGATCCCCGGTGGCGTCTCCCGCACGTACACGTACAACCCGTACAGCGGCGCGGCCGCCGCCCTGGAAGCGGCGGCGAAGACCGCGCCGCGCGTCGTCGACTGACGGGGCTCGCGCAGTGCGGCCGGGCGCCGGTGGTGCGTCCGGCCGCAATGCTTCGCCCGGCCTGCCGCGTGCCTTCCGGGCCGGCGTGCCTTCCGGGCCGGCGTGCCTTCCGGGCCGGCGTGCCTTGCGCCTTTCGGGCTGCTTCTGACCAGGCGGCGCTCGCCTGTTCGGGCTGCTCCTGGCCAGGCGACGCGGTCTGCCGGGGCGGCCGGCCGGGGTCGGGGCGCGGGCGGTCAGCGGCGGAAGGTGGCCCAGGCGGCGATGCCGAGGGCGGCGAGGGCGGCGCCGAGCTTGACCGCGCCGGGGACGGGCAGCGCGTGTGCGGTGAGGCCGACGGAGGCGGCGGCCAGGACTGCCGGAACCGCCGCCCAGACCGCCCGCGACGGCGCGCGCCGGCCGCGGACGACCAGCGCAATCACCACGGTCAGCACGAGCAGTCCCACGGAGGCCAGCGCGAAGCTGCTGCCGGCGCCGCCCGGCGCGGACGCCTCGGCCGCGGCGTCTCCCCGGAAGAGGGCGGCGTAGCCGACCCCCAGGAGGGCCGCGGACACGCCGACCACGGCCGCCCAGCGCACCCATGCCGCGCGCCGGCCCCGGTACGGCACCGGCGCACCGGACGGCGCGACCCATCCGTGGGTGGCGCCCGGGTCGCTGGGACGCCCCATGCCGGACGGTGCGCCCGGCGGCTCGCCACCGGTCCAGGGACGGGGCCGCTGCGGCAGGGCCCACGGCGGCTCGGGTGGAGCGGCCGGCGCCGGTCCCGGCACGGCCGGCGGCTCCGCGGGTGGTGAGCCGGCGGACGGCTCCTGGTCGGCCCGCGGCGGCGCGACCGGCGACGGAGAGGGTGCGAGCGGCGGCGGGAGCGCGGCCGTCTCCATCGGCAGGTGCGGCGCGGGCGCCGGTGGCGGCATCCCGCTCTCGCCGCGGCCGGCCCGCTGCAGCCGCGCCTCCCGGAGGGCCAGCGCCGACACCGCGAGGCTGGCGATCCCGGTCACCACCTGGATCACGTCGGTCGTGGACGGCACCCCGACAGTGTCCACTGCCCACCGTCCGGACGCGACAGGTCAGCCGGGTTTGACCTGGGCGAGCTGGACCAGGAGCTGCACCAGCCGGTACGCCTCCGTCACGTCAGCCGCGGTGAAGGCGACCGTCCGGCCGCCGGCGGCGCGCTCCACGCCGGGCACGAGCGTGGCCAGATCCACTGTGTACGGTCCATACAGGTCGACCTCCAGCCGCACCGGACCGGGCAGCACCAGCGCGGGCACCCGCTCGCGGCGGCCGACCGCCTCGGCGGCACCCGCGCGCAGCCGTTCGCGGGCCTCGTCCGGGTGCAGCGTCTCGGCGGCGGCTTGGCCGAGCGCCCGCTTGACCGGCACGGTCAGCGCATCGGGCACCAGCTCGGCCAGCTCGGCGCAGGCGGCGTCGTCGCCGCTGAGCAGCACCACCGGGGCGCCCACGGCGCCGGCCAGTACCGCGTTGAGGCCGATCTCGCCCATCGGCCGGCCGTCGAGCCGCACGTCGAGCAGCGCGTCGCTGCTGGTGTGGGCGAGCACCGCGGGACCGGTGCCGGCGCGCGCGTGGTACCCCACGAACAGCACCGCGTCGCCCGCCTCGTGGAGACCGGCCATCATGCCCAGCGGGCGCGGCTTGCCGCGCACCAGCCGCACCCGGCGGTCGAGGCGCTCGGGCAGCAGGTTGCGGAACGGGCCGTGCGCGTCCGCCACCACCACCGCCGCACCGGGTTCGGCGTCGAACACGCCGGCGACCGCGGCGTTGACCTCCGCGGTCATCAGCTCCCGGCCGCGCTCGTAGTCGTACCCGCCGGGGTTGGTCTCGGTCGTGTGCACG
The DNA here is from genome assembly GCF_011764425.1 of Phytohabitans houttuyneae. Lineage (NCBI taxonomy): Bacteria > Bacillati > Actinomycetota > Actinomycetes > Micromonosporales > Micromonosporaceae > Phytohabitans > Phytohabitans houttuyneae. Next base: position 1,101,164 of record NZ_BLPF01000003.1, on the reverse strand, counting down.
ATCCCGGAGACGCCCTCCAGATCGGCGGAGATGAGCACCCTCGGTGACCCGGACATCCCCCAACCCTAGGTGTGGGCGCCTCGTCAGGCGTGTCACGGGCCGATGGACCGATTCTTCCAGCTTGATCACTATCTTGTTGAGGGTTGAACCAACAGCGCCGGCCGCACGTGGTTTCCGTACGCTAACGCCCAGCTCACGACCGAGGAGGCACCCGTTGTTCGAGGAGTTCCTGGGGATTCCCGCCCATCCCCTGCTGATCCATGCGGCGGTGGTGTTCGTGCCACTGCTCGCGCTGACGACGGTGGCGTACGCGCTCGTGCCGTTCCTGCGCCCGCACATCCGCCTCGTGCTCGCCGGTCTCGCGGTCCTCGGCCCGGGCGCGGCGATCATGGCGCGCCTGTCCGGCGACGCCTTCTTCGAGCGGATGCGTGAGCGCGGCCGGGTGACGGACGGCTTCATCCCGGTCATCGAGCGGCACCAGGGCTACGGGGAGAACACGATGTGGGCGGCGATCGCCCTCGGCGTGGTGACGCTCGCGCTCGTGTTCTTCATCGCGCCGAGCGGCGCCGCGCTGCGCTACGCGGGCACCGCGGGCGGTACGGGCGGCACCCGGGCGATCACGCTGGCGCTGACCGTCGTGTCGCTCGTCGCGGCCGCCATCGCGCTCTACTACGTCATCCGCACCGGCGACTCGGGGTCCAAGGCGGTGTGGGAAGGGCAGTGACTGACCGGCCGCTCAGGCACGGCTCTCCTGAGTGGCCGGTCACTGTGCGGCGGCTCAGCTCGCGACGGGCTGGGCCGCCGCCCGGTACTCCTGCGGGCTCACCCCGCGCACCCGCTTGAAGGCCGCGCTCAGCGCGAACGGGCTCCCGTACCCCACCTGGCGGGCCACCGCGCCGAGCGTCGCGTCCGGCTCGCGGAGCAGGTCGGCGGCGAGCGCGAGCCGCCACGAGGTGAGGTACGCCATCGGCGGCTCGCCGACCAGGTCGGTGAAGCGGCGGGCCAGCGCCGCCCGCGACACGCCGAGCCGCCCGGCGAGCCCGGCGACCGTCCACGGGTGCTCCGGATGGTTGTGCAGCATGCGCAGCGCCCGCCCGACGACCGGGTCGGCCTGCGCGCGAAACCACCCCGGCGTCGACTCGGCCCGCGCGAACCAGGCCCTCAGCACCGCGATCAGGAGCAGGTCGAGCAGGCGGTCCAGGACCGCGGACTGGCCCTGGTCGTCCTTGGTGATCTCGGTGGCGAGCAGCGGCACGAGCGGGCTGTCCCACTCCTCGCCGGTCAGCACGAGCACCGGCGGGAGCGCGCGCAGCAGCCGGTCGCTGATCTCGCCGGCGCTCTGGTAGGTGCCGACGAGCATCACCGAGGCACCGTCGTCGGAGTTGCCCCACGTGCGCACGCCGCGGTCCATCGCCACGCTCAGGTCCTCGCCGTACAGCGTCGTGCACCGCTCGTCCGGGTGGATGATGACCTGCGGCGGCGTGGCGGGGTCGTCGGCCACCGTGTACGGCTCCGGCCCGCGCGCCACCACGATGTCGCCGGCCCGCACCTCGACCGGCGCGGCTCCCTCGGCCATGAGCCAGGCGCTGCCCCGCGCGACGGCGATCACGGCCAGCGCGGCCCGGTCCTGCACGCGGACCGACCACGGCGGGTCGAGCACCACGCGGAGCAGGAAGGCGCCGCGGGCGCGGGGGCCGTCGAGCAGGCCGGCGAGCGCGTCCACCCGCCCAGGTTAGACGATCGCGTATGCCGGCGCGCTCGTCGCCCATGGTCCACGGCGGGGCCCGCGAGTGGAATAAACGCATGACTTACCTGCTGATTGGCGGTACCGGCAAGACCGGCCGCCGGGTCAACGACCGTCTCACCGCCCGCGGCCTCCCGGTGCGCGTCGGCTCCCGCTCGGGGCAGCCGCCGTTCGACTGGAACGCCGACCCCGACACCTGGCTCCCGCTCTTCGAGGGGGTCACCGCCGCCTACGTCACCTACTACCCCGACCTCGCGTTCCCCGGCGCGGCGGAGTCGATCCGGGCCTTCGTGGAGCGGGCCACCGCCGCCGGCGTCAAGCGCTTCGTCCTGCTTTCCGGCCGCGGCGAGGAGGAGGCCGAGGTCAGCGAGATGGGGGTACGGGAGGTCGCTCCGGAGTGGACGGTGGTCCGCGCGACCTGGTTCGCCCAGGACTTCAACGAGCACTTCCTGCTCCCGCCCGTGCTGGCCGGTGAGATCGCGCTGCCCACGGACGTGCCGGAGCCGTTCGTCGACCTGGAGGACGTGGCGGACGTGGTGGTCGCGGCGCTCACCGAGGACGGCCACCACGGCCGGGTGTACGAGCTGACCGGGCCGCGGCTTGTCACGTTCGCCGAGGCGGCGGCGGAGATCTCGGCCGCCTCGGGGCGCCCGGTGCGCTTCGAGAGCGTCACGCCGGCCGAGTGCACGGCGCGGATGGTCGCCGGCGGCGTGCCGGTCGAGGAGGCGGAGGCGCTGACCGACCTGTTCGCCCGGATCCTGGACGGCCGCAACGCGCACGTGACCGACGACGTGAAGCGGGTGACCGGTCACGAGGCCCGCGACTTCCGCGACTTCGTCCGGGCCGCGGCGGCGACCGGGGTGTGGAGCGTGAGCTGACCCGCGGTGGAAGGAGGCGCGGCCACGGGGGCCGCGCCTCTCCTACGCTCCGTACGTCCCGTAGCGGGGTGCGCCGGCCGACTCGAAGACCTGGATGACCAGGCCGCCGGGCGTCGTCTCGTTGCGCACCACGCGCAGGCCCGCCGGTGCGCCGCCGGGCGGAAACAGGCGGCGGCCCTGCCCCAGCACGACCGGGGCGACCACCAGCCGGAACTCGTCGACAAGCCCGGCCGCCAGCAGCGACTGGGCGAGCGTGGCGCTGCCGTGGACCTGAATCTCCCGCCCCGGCCGGCTCTTGAGCTCGGCGACCTCGGTGGCCAGGTCGCCGGCGAGGATCGTGCTCGGCTCCCACGGCGCGGTGGTCAGCGTCCGCGAGGCGACGAACTTGGGCAGGCCGTTGAGCTTCGCCGCGAACGGGTCGTCCGGGTCGGTCACCTTCGGCCAGTCGCGGGCGAAGTTCTCATAGGTACGCCGGCCGAACAGGAAGGCGTCGGCCCCGGCGATCCAGCCGGCGGCCACGGAGAGGAACGCCTCGTCCATGTGCGGCACGAGCCAGCCGCCCTGGGTGAACCCGCCGTCACGGTCCTCGTCGGGCGAGCCCGGTCCCTGCGCGACACCGTCCAGCGACAGGAACTCGGTGACCACGAGCCGCATCACCGCACCTCCAGCGCCTCGCCGGTCTCCAGCAGCGTCTTGAGGCTGGACATGATCGGCGGCCAGCCCTCGGAGACACCGCCGAGCACCACGCTGCCGGGGTCGAAGCCGTCGTGCGTCACGGTGAGCCTGACCAGGTCACCGACGGGCTCGATGTCGAACGTGACCTTCGAGCGGCGCTCCGCCGACGCCTTCCGGAGAAACTCGTGGTCGTCGCCGAACGCCGCCACGAACTCCGGCGTGATGGTGTGCCACGAGTAGCTCAGCGTGCGCGGCGGCTCCGCGGCGAGCACCACCGAACCGCCGTCGGCGATGGCCAGCTTGTCCAGGTCCCAGATAACCGGGCTGCCCACCTGCCAGTCGGACTTGAGCTCGATGCCCCAGTAACGCTTCGTGAAGGCGGGGTCGGTGAGCGCGGTCCAGGTCCGCTCCGGTGTGGACTTGATGTACGTGATGTAGACGAACTTGTCGTCCATCGTCTGCTCCTCCAAGGCGTGCTTGAGATCGGTGAGGGCGTCGGCGCGCGCCCTGTCGTACCGCGTCATCCACCGGTCGGCGATGGCGTTTATCGGCTCGGAGTTGAGAAAGTGCAGCTTTTCGCGCCCCCGTCGCCGCGTGCTGACCAGGTTCGCCGCCTCAAGCACCGCGAGGTGCTTGCTCACGGACTGCCGCGCCATCGCCAGGCCCGCGCAGAGCTCCTGCAGGGTCTGGCCGTTGCGCTCGTTGAGCCGGTCGAGCAGCCGGCGGCGGCTCGGGTCGGCAAGCGCCTTGAAAACGTCGTCCATCGTCGCCATCCGTTAGGCAGCCATCTGGCTGCATTTGACAATAGGCAGCCGCCTGGCTGCATGTCAACCGCATCCCCGGTCGCACTGATACATCGGAGGTATCGCGATCAGCTCTTGTTTCGTGTCGATGTCGTCCGTAAGGTCACCGACGAAACATCGGATGACAGGAGTTGTCTCATGTCCGTCCTTCCCCACCATCGGCTGCGGCGCCTGCTGGCCACCGGCGTCGCCGCCACCCTCGTGACGGTCGCCCCGCCTGGGGCGGCTCACCCCCACCTCGGCCGCACCGGCCGGTCCCACCGCGGCCGGCGACCCGCTCACCCTGTGGTACGACGAGCCCGCCACCAACTGGGAGACCCAGGCGCTGCCCATCGGAAACGGTGCGCTGGGCGGCATGGTCTTCGGCGGCGTGGCCACCGAGACGGTCCAGTTCAACGAGAAGACACTGTGGACCGGTGGCCCCGGTTCCGCGCAGGGATACAACTTCGGCAACTGGACCTCGCCCCGCCCCGGCGCGATCGAGCAGGTGCAGCGCGACCTCGACGCGCGGCTGCGCATCCCGCCGCAGGAGGTGGCCAACCGGCTCGGGCAGCCCAAGAGCGGCTTCGGGTCGTACAACACGTTCGGCGACCTGACACTCCGCCTGCCCGCCGACCCGGGTGCCGTGCAGGAGTACCGCCGTGAGCTCGACATCGCCAACGCGGTCGCCCGCGTGACGTACGTGTCCGGCGGTGTCCGCTACACGCGCGAGTACTTCGCCAGCAACCCGGGCGGCGTGCTCGTCGTGCGGGTCAGCGCCGACCAGCCGGGCAAGGTCGGCTTCACCGCCGCCGTGACCGCGCCCAACAACCGGTCGAAGACCACGACCGCCACGGGCGGGCGGATCACGTTCGCCGGCGCGCTCAACGACAACAAGCTCACGTTCGAGAGCCAGATCCAGGTACGCAACGAGGGCGGATCGCGCGCCGACAACGCCGACGGCACCGTCACGGTGAGCGGCGCGGACGCGGCCGTGGTGATCCTGGGCGCGGGTACCGACTACGCCGACCGGTACCCGTCCTACCGCGGAGCCGACCCGCACGCCGCCGTCACCGCCAAGGTCGACGGCGCCGCCGCCACGCCGTACGAGGATCTGCTCGCCGCGCACCGCGCCGACCACCGCGCGCTGTTCGACCGGGTCTCGCTCGACATCGGGCAGTCGATGCCCGGCATACCCACCGACGAGCTGCTGAAATCCTATGTGGACGGCACGAGCGCTGCCGACAAGGCGCTGGAGGCGCTCTTCTTCCAGTACGGGCGCTACCTGCTCATCGCCTCGTCCCGGGACGGCTCGCTGCCGGCCAACCTGCAGGGCGTGTGGAACAACTCGACGAACCCGCCGTGGGACGCCGACTACCACGTCAACATCAACCTGCAGATGAACTACTGGCCGGCCGAGACCACCAACCTGTCGGAGACGACCGCGCCGCTCTTCGACTACGTGGACGCGATGGTGCCGCCGGGCCGCCACACCGCGCAGTACATGTACGGCAACCGCGGCTGGGTCGTCAACAACGAGACCAACCCGTACGGCTTCACCGGCCTGCACAACTATCCACAGTCGTTCTGGTTTCCCGAGGCGGGCGCGTGGCTCGCGCTGCACTACTGGGAGCACTACCAGTTCACCAAGGACACGGCGTTCCTGCGTGAGCGCGGGTACCCGCTGATGAAGGAGCTCGCCGAGTTCTGGCTGGACGAGCTCGTGGTCGACCCGCGCGACGGCAAGCTGGTGGTTTCGCCGAGCTTCTCCCCCGAGAACGGCGAGTTCACCGCGGGCGCCTCGATGTCGCAGCAGATCGTGTGGAGCCTGTTCACCAACCTGCTCGAGGCCGGCAAGGTGCTCGGCGGCGACGGGCCGTTCCGCAACACCGTCAAGGCCGCGCTCGCCCAGCTCGACCCCGGCACGCGGATCGGCTCGTGGGGTCAGCTGCAGGAGTGGAAGGGCGACTGGGACAGCCCGACCGACCAGCACCGGCACGTCTCGCATCTGTTCGCCCTGCACCCGGGCAGCCAGATCGCCCCGCTGACCGACCCGGAGTACGCGGCGGCGGCGAAGGTCTCGCTGACCGCGCGCGGCGACGGCGGCACCGGCTGGAGCAAGGCCTGGAAGATCAATTTCTGGTCCCGGCTGCTGGATGGCGACCACGCCCACAAGATGCTGAGCGAGCAGCTCCGGTTCAGCACGCTGTCCAACTTGTGGGACACGCACCCGCCTTTCCAGATCGACGGCAACTTCGGCGCCACCGCCGGTGTCGCGGAGATGCTGCTGCAGAGCCACACCGGCGACGTACACGTGCTGCCGGCCCTGCCCGGCTCGTGGCCGGACGGCTCGGTCAAGGGCCTGCGGGCACGCGGCGACCTCACCGTGGACACGCGGTGGGCCAGCGGCGCGGCGCAGGAGATCGCGGTGACCGCCGGCACCACCGGCGACGTGGCGCTGCGCAGCACGCTCTTCGCCGGCCCGTACCGGCTGGTCGACACCACGACCGGCCGGCGGGTGCTGGCGGAGGGGAACGGCGAGCGGATCACGTTCACCGCCCGCAAGGGTCACCGGTACGTCGCCACCGCCGACGTGAGCGTGGCCGTCGCGGCTCCGTCCACTCTGGAGGTCGGCGACACCGCGACGGTGGACGCGACGGTGCGCGCCGCCGCCAACGTCGCGCCGTCGAGCCTGCGGCTGGCCGTGCCGGAGGGCTGGACCGTGCGGCCGGGCACCGTGCAGGTGCCGCGCCTGCGGGCCGGCGACTCGCAGGTGTACCGGTTTACGGTCACCGTCACGGACGCCGCGACGCCGGGCGACGCGCGGCTGACCGCCCGGCTCGTCGGCCCCGACTGGCGGGCCGCCGGCCACGCGACGGTACGGCTGCCCGTGCCGCCGCCGTGCCCGGTCCCCGACCCGGGGGGCGCGCTGGTGGCGTGGGACCCGGCGAGCGGCGACACGGTGGACGACGCGTCGTCGTACGGCCGGGACGCCACCGTCCAGGGTGGAGCCGCGTACACGACGGGCGGCCCGACGCCGAGCGCGCTGGTGCTCGACGGCAACCGCTTCCTGCGTACCGCGCCGACGACGCTGGGGTACCTGCCGAAGGCCACGTTCGCGGCCGAGGTGAAGGTGACGACGAGCGGCAGCTACCGCCGCCTGTTCGACTCCCAGCCGAGCGGCGACCCGGGCACCGACGGGGTGCTGATCGACCTGACCCCGTCCAACCAGGTGCGCTTCATCGGCGCCGGCCAGGGTGTCACGACCAGCGCGGTCGTGCCGGAGGGCCGGTACGTCAACGTGGTCGTCACCCTCGACGAGGGCGACCTGACCGTCTACCTCGACGGCCAGGTGGCGGCGACCGCGCAGGTGGGTCCGGCCATCTTCGGGTGCAACAACCGCGAGCTGCGGTTCGCGGCGGACCAGGGCGGCGGCCAGCGGCTGACCGGCGAGGTGGACCGGATGGCCATCTTCGGATCGGCACTGTCCGGAGCTGATGTGGGCAGGTGGCAGGCGCTCGCGTTCGGCTGAGCGTCCAGTGTGGAACGGCCGTGGTGGGCTCGCCTCGCCACGGCCGTTCGCCGTCGTGGGTGGTGTTTGCCGCTCTTTGCTGGCGTGGTGGTTGCGGCCGTTTGCCGTCGCAGTCGTTGCGGCCCTCGGCCGACGCGGACGTTGCGGCCCTCGGCCGTCGCGGTCGTTGCGGCCGTCGGCCGACGCGGTCGTTGCGGCCGTCGTGGTGGCCTGGCGGCGCGGCCGTTCGGCGTCGTGAGGGCGGCGGGCCTGGTCGTGTGCGGTGGGCTCAGGGGTCGGGCAGCAGGCCGTGGTCGTGGGCGTAGACGGCGGCCTGGGTGCGGTCGCGCAGGCCGAGCCGGCCGAGGATCCGCGAGATGTGGTTTTTGACCGTGCCCTCACTCAGGAAGAGGCGGCCGGCGATCTCCCGGTTGGTCGAGCCGGTCGCGACGAGGCGCAGGATGTCTATCTCGCGGGCGGTGAGCACCTCGTCCGGCCGGGGCGCGGGCGGCGGCGCGACCGGGCGGGCGCCGCCACGGGCCAGGGCGGCGGCGAGGCTGGCGGTGACCGACGAGTCGAGCTGCGCGACGCCCGCGTTGGCCAGCCGCACCGCCTGGGCGAGGTCGGCCGCGGGCAGGTCCTTGAGCAGGTAGCCGCTCGCGCCGGCGCGCAGTGCCTGCAGCACGTACTCCTCGTCGTCGAACGTGGTCAGCATGATGACCCGGACCTCCGGCGCGCGCCGGTGCAGGATCGCCGCCGCCTCCACGCCGTCCATCTCGGGCATCCGCACGTCCATCAGCACCACGTGGGGCGCCAGCTCGACGGCCGCGTTGACGGCGGACTTGCCGTCGGCGGCGGTGCCGACGACCGCGATGCCGGGCTGGATGCCGAGCAGCGACGCGATGCCCTCGCGCACCAGCTGCTGGTCGTCGACGACGAGCACCCGCACGTCGCCGCCGCTCACGCGCTGCTCCAGGCGGGCGCGTGCGGGATCGTCACGGTGACGACGGTACCGGCGCCGGGTCCACTGTCGACTCTCACCTCGCCGCCGACCAGCTCGACCCGCTCGCGCATGCCGAGCAGGCCGAAGCCCTCGCCCGGCGCCGCGAACCCGCGCCCGTCGTCCGCCACGACAAGCCGCGCGCCGGCGTCGTCGAACGCCGCCGAGACAGTCACCGAGCTGGCACCGGCGTGGCGGCGCGCGTTGGTCAGCCCTTCCTGAGCGGCGCGGTAGAGCGCGGTGAGCGCCGCCGCGTCGTACCGGTCCGGCTCCCCCGTGACCGTGACGGTCACCGCCGGCTCCCCCGCGTCGCGGGCCAGGGCGCCCAGCGCGTCGCGGAGCGAGAACGGCTCCTTCTGCTCGCGCAGGGCGTGCACCGAGCGGCGCACGTCGGCCAGGGCGTCCCGCGCCGACCCCCGCGCGTCCTCGACGGCCCGCGCGGCGAGGGCGGGGTCGCGGTCGGCGAACGCGGTCGCCTTCTCCAGCTGGATCGCGATCGCGGTCAGGTGGTGGCCGAGGCTGTCGTGGATGTCGCGGGCGACCCGGTTGCGCTCCATCGCGGCGGAGAGCTCGGCGACCCGGTCGAGCGTGGCCGCGAGGCGCGTGCGGGCGTCCCGCTCGGCGCTCGCGACCGCGGCCATGCAGACCGCGAGCACCAGCCCGATGGTGAACATGAGAAGGTCCGAGACGTACTCGGCGTCGCGCGGCCAGTCCGGTGTGGACACGGTGAAACCGGTGACGATGAGGGCGAGGCAGGCGGCGGCGAGGGCGATGCTCGTGGCGCGGCCGAAGGCGAAGTACGCGACGAACGGCACGAGCACGAACAGCGCCCGCGACGTGCCCGACCCGTCCAGCAGCGCGGCCGCGGCGAAGAGCCCGACCCGCACGGCGAGCAGTCCGGCGGCTGTGGCCCGGCTCGGCGGCCGCCGCCACTCGACCGCCTCCACCGCGAAGAGAAGCGCGAACACGAGCGCGAAGCCGGTGAGGTCGCCCAGCCGCACCTGCCCGCCGCCGATCAGCGACCAGTAGACGCCGCCGGCGAGCACCGCGCCGTAGACCACGGCCACCGCCCACGGGACGGGCCGCCGGGGACGGTCCATCCGGTACTCCTTCCGTCACCCCTGCCCAGCAGGCTACGTCCGCGCATCCGCGTCCGGACCACCCGCGACCGCATTGTGGCCGTTCCACACGTGCCATCCGGCCAACTACCGCCCGCACACGCTCTGGCCACGTGGCACTTACTTCCCGTGGTCGTCCACACCTACGGTCGCCGCAAACACGTACCGGAAGGAAGGTGCTCGCGATGTCCACAACCTGGCTTCTGCGGTTCGGGGCCGCCTGTGGAGTGGTCCTCGGCCTGTCCACAGCCGTGCCCGGCCTCATCGAGGCGTTCACCGGCGAGACCGCGGCGACGAGCTTCGTCATCGGCCTCGGCGCGGCGTTCGGCGCGCCCGCGTTGACCGCCCTCTACCTGCGGCAACGTACCGAGTCGGGCCGCTTCGGCGCGGTCGCGTACGCGGTGAACCTGATCGGCCTCGGCCTCTTCGCCGGCGTCGCGTTCGCCCTCAACCTTGTGCTGTTCTACGTCGACGAGGCGGTCGCCGACGAGGTGCTGGCCGGTCCGACGCGGTTCGCGGTGCTCGGCAGCGCGCTTGTCTTCGTTACAGGCACTGTCCTGTTCGCCGTCTCGATGGTGCGGACCCGCGTCCTGCCGGTGCTGCCGGCGGCCGGGTACGGCCTCGCGTTCACGCTGCTCGCCCTGCTCGCGCCGCTGCCGGACTCCCCGCTGACCAGCGCGGTGCACGTGCTGGCCGGCGGGTCGCTGATCTGGCTGAGCGTGGCGTTGCGGGCACCGGTGCCCATCCCGACGCTGGTCGGCCCGGCGGCGAGGGCGGGAGCGGCGCCGCCGGTCAGGGGGTGAAGGGCGGGACCAGGGCCGGGTCGAGGAAGACGTACAGCGCCGCGATCCAGCCCTCGTGCCACTCCAGCACGTGCAGGGCGCCGGGTGCGCCGGTCGGGTCGTACATGGCCACGGCTGACACCCCGTTGGCCCCGGTGACGACCCCGTGCGTGTACCGGCACCGCACCTCGCCCCGGCGCAGGAAGTCGCCGAACACGTCACGGCCGCGCAGCCAGAACGCGTACGGCGGCATCGACACGACGGCGTCCTGCCGGAGCATTGCCACGATGCCGTCGACGTCGAAGCGCACGAAGGCGTCGACGTACCGGGCGAGGAGCGCGGGGTCGACGGCCTCACCGCCCAGTGGTGCGGTGTCGCCGCCGCGTGCCTGTGCGAGTGCCGCGCGGGCCCGGCGCAGGGTGCTGTTCACCGCGTCGACGCTGGTGTCCAAAAGGGACGCCACCTCGGCGGCCCGCCAGCACAGCACGTCGCGGAGGATCAGCACCGCCCGCTGGCGGGGCAGCAGCACCTGGAGCGCGGCGACGAACGCGAGGCGGATCCACTCGTTGGACACCGCCCGCTCCAGCGGGTCGTCGCCGCCCACGAGCTGGGTGGGTATCGGCCGTACCCACGTCGAGTCGGCGAGCGCGGGGCCGAGGGCGTCCCGCGCGTCGCCGGCCGCGGTGAGGTCCATCGGCAGCGCGCGGCCACGCCGGTCGCCCAGCGCGTCGAGGCAGACGTTGGTGGCGATCTTGTACAGCCAGGCGCGCAGCCCGGCCCGCCCGTCGAGCCGGGCCAGCCCTCGCCAAGCCCGGATCATCGTCTCCTGCACCGCGTCCTCGGCCTCGTGGTGGGAGCCGAGCATGCGGTAGCAGTACGCGAGCAGGGGCCGCCGGAAGTCCTCCAGGTCGGCGGCGACGACGTCACGCGCCGTGACGGCATCTTCTTGCGCCGTGACGGCGTCGGGCGCCGTTTTCAGGATGGCCATACCTGTAGAGACCCCGATCAGGTCGAAAACTCGTCGCGACGATTTTGACGGCTGCCTCAAGTTCTAGCCGGCATGGTCAAACACGCACCGCCGCCGCTCCGCGCGGGGATCATCCTCGCGCTCGTGTGCGGCGCCCAGTTCATGGTCACGCTCGACATCGCCATCGTGAACGTCGCCCTTCCCTCCGTGCAGGCCGACCTCGGCCTCGCCCAGGACGACCTGCAGTGGGTCGTCATCACGTACGGCCTCGTCCTCGGCGGCCTGCTGCTGCTCGGCGGGCGGGCCGCCGACCTGCTCGGCCGCCGCCGGGTGCTGCTGTCCGGTCTCGGCATCTTCACGGTGGCCTCACTGTGCGCCGGCGTGTCCGGTTCGTTCTGGCAGCTCGTCGCCTCCCGCGCCGGCCAAGGGCTGGGCGCCGCGCTGACCGCGCCGGCCGCGCTAGCGATCCTGGCCGCCACGTTCGCCGAGGGGCCGGCACGCAACCGGGCGCTCGGCGCGCTCGGCGCGGTAGGCGGCAGCGCGGCCTCGGCCGGCGTGGTGCTCAGCGGCCTGCTGACCGCCGGCCCCGGCTGGGAGTGGATCTTCTACCTGAACGTGCCGGTCGGCGTCCTGATGGTCGCGCTGATCGTGCGCTACATCCCCGCGGACCGGCCGGCGAAATCCACAGGCGGCCGGAGGCAGGCGGACGTGCCGGGCGCGGTGGCCGTCACGGCCGGGCTCATGGCGATCGTCTACGCGATCAACAAGGGCGTCGACCGCGGCTGGACCTCGCGCACGACGCTCGGCTTCCTGGCGGCCGGCCTCGCCCTGCTCGCGCTCTTCCTGCTCATCGAACGCCGCGCGCGGCAGCCGCTCGTGCCGCTGTCGATGTTCCGCCGCCGCACGCTCAACGGAGCCAACCTCGTCGCCGTGCTGGTCTTCGCCTCCTTCTTCGCGACGATCTTCCAGGCGTCGCTGTTCATGCAGCAGGTCCTCGGGTACTCCGCCCTGCGCACCGGCTTCGCCTACCTCGCGATCGCCACGACCGCCGTCGTGGTCGCCGCCGGACCGTCGTCCCGGCTGATCGCCCGGCTGGGCCCGGGCTGGGCACTCGCCGTCGGGCAGGCCTGCTCCGCGGCGGGCCTGCTCTGGCTGGCTCGGGTACCGGTCGACGCCGGCTACTGGAGCGGCCTGTTCGCCGGGTTCCTGCTGACCGGCGCGGGTGTGGGGCTGTCCGGCGTCGCGGTGCAGGTGGTCGCGTTCACCGGCATCCCGCGGGAGGTGAGCGGCCTCGCCGGCGGCATGGTCGAGACGGCGCGGGAGATCGGCGGCGCCCTGGGGACGGCGGTGGTCGCATCCGTCGCGATCTCGGTAGCGGACGGCGCCAGCCCGGCGAACCTCACCGACGGCTTCCACGGCGGCTCGTATGTTGCGGCAGCCCTCAACATCGCCGCACTACTCGCCGCCATCGTCCTGCTCCGCCACCCGACCCCCGCCCCCACCGCCGCGGTCCCGGCCCCGCCCGCCGCGGCCTCGCCCGCCGCGGCCTCGCCCGCCGCCGCCTCGCCCGCCGCCGCTGCGGCACCGGCCGGGGCCGTGGTCCCGCCCGCGGCGGACCTCCCTCACGGTTGATCAGGGAGTTGGTGGGCGTGCCTGTCGGCGTGTCCACCCACGAAGTCCCTGATCAACGGCTGGACGCCCGGGCTGGAGACTCCGAGCGGTAACGGCTGGTCGGTCGCCGGCGCCGGCTCGCTCCTCGGGCCGGCGGCGCGCCAGCCCCACCGCGGTCGGTGACGACACCACGGACGGTGACGACAGCACGAACGGTGACGACAGCACGAACGGTGACGACAGCACGAACGGTGACGACAGCATGAACGGTGACGACGCCGCAGACCGTGACGACGACTGCAGACGGGCGGCCGGCGACCCCACGGGGCCGCCGGCCGCCCGCGTAATCGTCACCCCAGCCACGCGCCGGTCGCGGTCTCCAGCACAGTCGGCCTCACCTCGGAGGCCCAGCGGGCGACCGGCCCTGCCCAGCCAGACGGCCGTCAGTGGACCTGCTGGCCGTCCACGTAGGTGTGCACGACACGCGCCCGGTCGATCTCCTCAACCGGGCCCGCGAACGGGTCGCGGTCGAGCACCACCAGGTCCGCCGCGAGCCCGACCTCCAGGGCGCCGCACACCCGTTCGTGGTGGTTGACCCACGCGCTGCCGGCCGTGTAGGCGGTCAGGGCCGTGGACAGGTCCAGCGCCTGCTCCGGCAGGAACGGCGCGCCGGACTCGCCCGCGGCCACCCGCGTGACGGCCACCTTCACGCCCCACAGCGGGTCGGGGCTGCTGACCGGCCAGTCGCTGCCGGCCGCGAGGTGTGCGCCGGCGCGGTGGAGGTCGCCGAACGGGTACTGCCGCGTGGCCAGACCTTCCCCGAGGAACGGGATCGTGAACTCGTCCATCTGCGGCTCGTGGCAGGCCCACAGCGGCTGCATGTTGGCAGTCGCCCCAAGTTGTGCGAAGCGGGGGACGTCGGCGGCCTGTACGACCTGGAGATGGGCGAGGTGGTGGCGGCCGCCGCCCGGGCCGTTGCGGGTGCGGGCGGCCTCGACCGCATCGAGGGCCTCGCGGACCGCGCGGTCGCCGAGCGCGTGGAAGTGCACCTGGAAGCCCTCGGCGTCGAGGCGGGTCACGTACTCGCGCAGGTCGGCAGGGTCCACGAAGGACAGTCCGGCGTTGGCGGTGTCGTGGCCGTGCGCGTCGCGGTAGGGGCGGGTCATGGCGGCGGTGAAGTTCTCCGCGACGCCGTCGAGCATGATCTTCACGGCGGGCGTGCCGAAGCGGCGGCCGGTGGTGCGGCGTTCGCGCAGGTCGTCGAGCTGGTCCAGGCCGCGCTCGCGGTCCCACCACAGCGCGCCGGTGACCCGCGCGCGGAGCCGGCCGTCGGCGTCGGCCCGCCGGTACGTGGCGAGCGGGTCGGGCTGGCCGAGGTACGAGCCGACGATCGCGTCCTGCCACCCCGTGACGCCGAGGGAGAACAGGTACCGCTGGGCGAGGTCGAACGCGGTGTCCATGTCTTGTGCGGTGAGCGCGGGCAGCAGCCGCCCGACCAGCAGCGCGGCACCCTCGTGGAGCATGCCCGTGGGCGTACCGTCGGCGTCGCGCTCGATCCGCCCGTCCGGCGGGTCCGGCGTGTGGCGGTCGATGCCGGCCAGGGCCAGCGCGCGGCTGTTGACCCACGCGCCGTGGTAGTCGCGGTTGGGCAGGTACACCGGGCGGTCGGGCACCGCGTCGTCGAGCGGCTCCTTGCGCGGCGTGCCGCCCGGAAACGCCTCCATCGACCATCCCCCGCCGCGTATCCACAGCAGGTCGCGGTGTGCGGCGGCGTAGGCGCGCACCTTTTCCACATACCCCTCGGCGCCGTCCTCCCGGTCGAGTGTGCAGCCGAGCAGCTGGATGCCCGCGTACACCGGGTGCACGTGAGCGTCGGTGAAGCCGGGCAGCAGCAGGCCGCCGGCCAGGTCGACGACGGCCGTGCCCGGGCCGGCGAGGTCGGCCACGCCGGTGCCGACGGCGGCGATGCGGCCGTCGCGGACCGCCACACCGCCCGGCTGGGAGCGGCCGCCCGCGAAGATCGAGCCGCCCACGAAGACGAGGTCGGGCCGGGCCATCAGGCGAGGCTGAACTTTTCGGCGTGCACCTGGCGGCGGGGCACGCCGAGCGCGCGGAGGCTGTGGACGACGGCGTCCGTCATGGCCGGCGGTCCACAGACGAAGACGTCGCGCTGGACGATGTCCGGGATGGCGGCGGCGAGGTTGGCCGGTGCGAAGGGCACGTTGGGCGGGTTGCCCGCGCCGGTGCGGCCGGTGAGCACGTACACGTGGGCGCCGCGCGACTTGGCGAGGGCCTGCAGCTCGGGCAGCAGCACGGCCTCCTCGGGGTGTGCACCCGGTACAGGACGGTGGTCGGCCCGCCCGGCTCCTCCAGCAGCGCGCGGATCGGGGTGATGCCGACGCCGCCGGCGATGAGCAGCGACGCGGGGCGGGTCTGGTGGATGGTGGTGAACGCGCCGTACGGGCCTTCGGCGAACACCCGGCTGCCGACGGTGAGGTTGCGCAGGCCGGCGCTGCCCTTGCCGACCGCCTTGGCGGTGAGCCGCAGGGACCGGCCGTTGGGCGCGGCCGAGAGCGAGAAGGGGTTGCACCGCCACCAGCCGTGCAGGCCGGGAAAACGCCAGATGAAGAACTGACCGGCGCGGGCCGGCAGCTTGTCGAGGTGCCGGCCGGTGATGTGGACGGATACGACGTTGTCCGACTCGGGTATCACGGCCGCGACCCTGAACCTGTGGTAGAGGTTTCGCCAGACCGGCACGACCAGGCGGCCGGTGAGCAGGGTGCCGATCACGAGCGCCCACACCGACCACCAGTAGACGGTGGCCCACGTCGAGTCGAACGTCGTGCCTTCGAGCGCCTGGTGCACGAGGCCGATGCCGAGCGCCACGTAGACGAGCAGGTGGATCGCGTGCCACGCCTCGTAGGGCAGGCGGCGGCGCACGTACTTGAGGGAGACCGAGGCGACCACCAGGATGACGGCGGCCGCGCACATGCCCAGGAGCGAGGCGGTGACGCCGGCCAGGCTGAGGAACGTGTCCCACGGCGGGTCGGACCCCAGGACGGAGTACCCGGCGATGATGAACGTGAAGTGGAGGGTGAGGGTCGCGACAAGGCCGAAGCCGATCCACCGGTGCCACACGGTGAGCCGGTCCATGCCGATGCGCCGGTCCAGCCACGGCATGCGGGCCACCAGCACGAGTTGCAGCATCATGATCGACGCGAGGTGGAGGCCGAAGAACTTGCCGACGGTCAGGACCGAGTTCTTGCCCTGGCCGTAGCGGATGAACAGGTACTCCACCACGAGGAGGTGGACTGCGACGGCTGTCCACAGCGTCGCCCGCGCCACCGTGCCCACAGCCATGGCAATCGCTCCTACATGATCGGTTTCCGGCATTGTCAGTACGAGCATGGCCGCCTGGTGGGGTCAGTCAGGTATCCGACGCGCGCGGACCTCCCTGCGCGGCGAGGACGCTGATGACGTCGCGCAGGTAGGCGCGGCGGCCCTCCGCGGTGTCCGGCAGCACGCCCTCGGTGGAGTGGGCGAGCTGGGCGTGGCCGAGGTACGCGCTGTACGCCAGCAGGGCCCGTGACCGCGCCTCGGCGAGCGGGAAGCCGAGCCGGCTGAAGACGGTGACGATCAGCCCGATGCGCGCGCGGGTGACGCGGTCGATGGCCCGCGCCACGGCCGGCTGCCCGGCGGCGGCCAGCAGCGCGGGGCCGACGCGGTCGCGCTCGGCCGCCTCGATGACGCGCACGATGAGGGTGCGGAGCTGGTCCGCCGGGTCCTCGGTCGCGTTGGCGATCTCGGCGATCACCGCGGTGGTGGTGCGCTCCTCCCACTGGGCCAGCGCCGCCTCCAGCAGCGCGGCGCGGTTGGGAAAGTGCCAGTAGAAGCTCCCCTTGGTGGTGCCCAGGCGCGCGGCGATCGGCTCGACGGCCACCGCGGCCACGCCGCCGTCCGCGATGGCGTCCAGCGCCGCCGCCACCCAGTCCTCCCGCGCCAAGCGCCGCTTTCCCTCGGCCATGTGCATACGCTATCGTACGGTCTACCATACGGCAGCGTATGGTTCGTGTGGACGGTGGGGGACGCATGGGATACGACGTGATCGTGGTCGGTGCGCGGGTCGCGGGCGCCGCGACCGCGCTGCTGCTGGCCCGCCAGGGGCTGCGGGTGCTGGCGGTCGACCGGGCGACATTTCCCAGCGACACCCTCTCCTCGCACCAGATCCAGCCGCCCGGCGTGGCACGGCTCGCCCGGTGGGGGCTGCTCGACCGGCTCGGCGACGCGCCGGCCACGCCGAGGGTGCTCTTCGACTCGCCGGCCGCGGTGCTCGACGGCGCGTTCCCCAGCGGCGGCGCCATCCACAGCCCGCGCCGCACGGTGCTCGACCACGCGCTGGTCCAGGCGGCACGGGAGGCCGGCGCGGAGGTCCGGGAGCGCTGGCGGGTGGAGGAGCTCGTGTGGGAGCGCGGCGCGGTGGCCGGCATCCGCGGAAGTTCAGGCGGGCGTCAACTTCTGACCGAGCGCGCCCCGCTGGTGGTCGGCGCGGACGGAAAGCGGTCGTTCGTCGCGCAGGCGGTGGGGGCCCGGGCGTACCGGCAGCGGGCGCCGCGCTCGTTCGCCAGCTACACGTACTGGGCGGGCCTGCCGGTGACCGCCGGCGAGCTGCACCAGCGCGACGGGCTCGCCGTGGCGGTCTTCCCCACCAACCGCGACCTCACGATGGTGTACATGTCGGCGCCGCTCGCCGGCTTCGACGCGTTCCGCGCGGACGCCGAGACCGGCTACCTCGCGGCGCTCGACCGGTGCGGCGGCGACCTCGGCGCGCGGGTGCGGGCCGCCACCCGGGCCGAGCGGCTGCGCACGACACCCGACCTGCCCAACCACTTCCGGGAGGCGCACGGGCCGGGCTGGTGCCTGGCCGGCGACGCGGGCGTCACGATGGACCCGGTCTCCGCGCAGGGCATCGCCAACGCCCTGCGCGACGCCGAGGGACTCGCCGGGGCCGTCACCGCCGGCCTCGGCGGCACCCGCCCGCTGGATGCCGCCCTCGCCGCCCACCGGCGCGAGCGCGACCGGGCACTCCGACCGATGTACGACTTCACGCTCGGGCTCGCGATGTACCACAGTGGACCGGTCGAGCGGCTCTTCATGCGCGCCCTCGCCGAGCGCGGGGAGCCGGCGGAGGTGGAGCGCATGTTCGGGGCGTTCGCGGGGATGACGCCGGTGGACGAGTTCTTCAGCGCGCGCACCGCCCTGCGCCTCGCCGCCGCGCGGCTGGCGGACGGCGTCAACGCGCGGCTCTGCACCGCGCCTTTGGCACGATGAAAACTGGTATCTTTCAAAAAGGCGGACCGGCCTCCACCGATATGTCCGCGTAAATAAGACAATTACCTCGCGCCTCCATCGCGCAATCGGCAAACGAATGTCGACGAGTGGCCGATCACGGGATGCATTCCGATGAATGCGTAGCTAGCTTCATGGCACTCGCGATCAATATGGAGGCCGTCGTGGCGAAGCGCGCACTTATCATCGGTTCCGGCCCGGTAGGCAGCACTTTCGCCCGACTTCTCGTCACCGCGGGAATCGATGTCACGATGATCGACGCAGGCGGGAGGCGATCCACCGAGGTCGGGCGACATCTGCGCAATGAAACGATCTACCAGCACAACCCGGACACATTTACCAACGTCATCAGAAGTAGTGCGATGCGGATATCCGTTCCGCCGGCCAGAAAATCCGAAGCCGATTCGCACCTCAACCCCGACCAGGATCCGGCTACCAATCTCGGCGCGTCGCGGGTGGCCCGGGCAGTCGGCGGCATGGGCATTTTCTGGGCCTGTGCCACACCTCGGGCAAATCCGGTCGTCGAGCGCATTCCTCACGTCGGTGACGGCGAGCTTTCCCGGCTGTACGACGTGGCGGAAAAACTTCTGCACACGACCACCACGGCATATGAAATGTCGGTACAGGGCCGGGTCGTCACGGAAAGGCTCAACGAGAGCGGGTACGAGGTGCGCCGCCTCCCCCTCGCGGTCGAGCGGCTCAGCGTCGACCCGCCGGTCGTGCACTGGAGTGGCACCGAGATCATCCTCAAGGGCGGCGACCGCCACGCGCCGAGCGTCGCCGACGACCCGCGCTTCACGCTGCTGCCCGAGCACCTCTGCACCGCGCTGCTCCACAGTGGAGGGCAGGTGACCGGCGCGGTGGTGCGCGACCTGTCCACGGGAGCGGAGCGCACGCTCGTCGCCGACACCTACGTGGTGGCGGGCGGTTCGGTGCTCACACCGCAGCTGCTCTGGGCCTCCGGGATCCGCCCGGACGCGCTCGGCCGGTACCTGTGCGAGCAGACGATGGCCACCTGCCAGGTGGCCCTTTCCGACGACCTCGCCCGCCTCCTCGACGACGGGCCCGCCGCGGTCGAGCCGAACCTGTGGATCCCGGTCGCCGAAGGGCGGCCGTGGCACGCCCAGTTGCACCGCGGCATCTTCGGCTACGCGGCGGTGCCCGAGGGCGTCGACCGGCGGACCGTCACCGACCTTGTCTGGTTCAGCACCTGCGACGTGCGGCGGGAAAACGCGGTGACGTTCTCCGAGCGGGTCGCCGACCCGTACGGCCTGCCGCAGCCGACGTTCCACTTCGGACCGAGCGAGGCCGACCGCGCCCGCGCCGAGGACATGGTGAGCGACATGACGAAGGCGGCGACGGCGCTGGGCAAGTTCCTGCCCGGTGCGGAGCCCGCGTTCCTGGAGGCCGGCTTCGCCTTGCACATCACCGGCACCACGCGGATGGGCGCCGGGGCGGAGGACAGCGTCGTCGACCCGTACGCCAAGGTGTGGGGCCTTTCCAACCTCTACCTCGGCGGCGGCAACGTGATCCCGGCGGGCGTCGCCTGCAACACGACGCTCACCAGCATGGCTCTCGCCGTACGCGCCGCCGAGGCCATCGCGGCGGACACGTAGGAGCTCGGGCACCCGGCCGGGGGGCTCCGGGTGCCCGAGCGGAGGGGGGTCAGTTCGCCTGTACCCAATCGGGGTCGCCCGGAGGCGGCGTGAGCAGGCCGACCTCGCCGCGGTGGCCGTAGACGCGGATCCGGTCGTAGCCGAACTCGCGGAACGTCCGCAGCAGGCTCTGGGCGAAGGACGGGGTACCCGCGTCACCGTCGGCGCTCTCGCAGGCCGAGATGTAGACCGCGCCGTGGTAGTCGGTGGGGATGATGTCGCGCAGGTTGGCGAACAGGTCCTCGCCGGTCAGCCACAGCCACGCGTCGTGGTCGCCGATAATCGGCTGCGGCGGCTCCACGCGGTCCGAGTTGAACGCGCCGTGCGCGGTGATGAACAGGTTTTCGTCGGCCTGCAGCGGCGGGATGCGCCACTCGAAGGAGTGGTAGCAGTAGCCGAAGATCGGGCGCTGCGACGCGGCCTGGGCCACGGCGACGTTCCTCAGGTCGTCGTCGTCGGTGCACACAGTGAGCAACATGAAGGGTTTCCTTTCCGTGCCGGTCCGGCTGTGGACAGCGGTCAGTTGTGGCCGACGGACCAGGTGTGGTCGCGGCCGAAGGTGGCGGTGAGGCTGGCGACGCCGTCGTAGTCGAGTTCGGCCGCGTTGCTGACCTCCTCGATCAGCACCTGCCCCTGCTTCATCTGGGTGCCGGCGGCCACGTAGTAGACCGGCTGGGGCGTGAACTCGTGCAGGATGTTGGTCAGCGCGGGCAGCGCGAACGCCGGCGCGCCGGACATGCCGATGCCCACCGCGGCGAGCTGGTTCGGCACCGACTTGTCGACGTTGATGTAGAGGGTTCCGCTGGCGTGTGCGGGCACCCCGCCAGGTCCTTTGACGAACTCGTAGTAGTCGTTGTCCGCGTGGTAGATGAAGTTGGTCCAGCTGCCCGCCTGGCCCGCGGTGGCGTAGCCGGACTTGAACGGGTCGGCCGGAAACGTCTGGCCGGCGGAGTAGACGACGCCGGGGATGAGGGCGCCGGTCTGGGACCAGCTGAAGCTGTAGTCGAGGCTCCAGGTGAACGTGGCGACGCTGTTGGGCGCCGTGTACTTGCGGAACCAGGCCAGCGACCGCAGGTGCGGGTTCGTGAGCTGGCCGGCCGGGTTCTTCTGGAACATGAAGATGTCCCAGGGCTCGCTGGAGTTGTTCATGACGGTGAGCTGGTACTGCGTCACGGTGCTGCTCCTGCCTCTTGGCGTTTCGCGGACCCGGTCGGGTGCCGCGGAGCAAGACCACCAGCGGGCCCGCCTCGGCGGCGCCGTCGCGTGGCGACCGGCACGTGGTGCGACCGTCTGCGCGCGCGGCTGCGCGGCGGCACGGCACCGTCCCGGGGCCGTCACGGTGGCGTCACCGCACGCCGGGGCGCGGCGGGTACCCGTCACGGCGCCGTCACCACGGCGTCACCGTGGCGCGGGCGGCGCGTGGCCGCGGTGTGGCGCGAATGCCACGGTCGGTTGGTGATTGATCAGTCGGCGGTGAGGTACCGCGAGACCAGCGAACGCATCCCGATGCCCGGCTCGATGCCCAGGTCCGCGCGGACCAGGTCGCGGTAGCGGCGGTACTGCCGGACGGCCTCGTGCACGTTGCGCTGCACCAGGTGCAGCTCGACCAGGAGCTGGGCGGCGCTCTCCCGCAGCGGGTCCATCCGCATGACCTGGAGCAGGTACGGCAGCGCCTCCGCGGGCCGGCCGGCGGTCAGCAGCCGCTGCGCCGCCACCTCGATCGCCTGCACGGTGAGCATCCGGACGTGTTCGCGTGGATGCTCCAGCCACGGCTCGTCCCAGCCGGTGAGCAGCTCGCGGTCGCATCCGTCGGGCGGCGGCGGGGTCTCGGTGGCCGGCCACGCGCCGTGGACGACGTTCTTGGCCCACTCGGACGCCGACGCCAGGTCCACGGCGACCCGCTCGGCGATGGCGAGCGTCTGGCCGTCGAGGTCGAGGAAGTCGGCGCCGGTCCGCTGCAGACGCCAGAGCGCGGTGCGCAGGTCCGAGCTGGCGCGGGACTGCGGGCTCTCCGGCCACAGCAGCCCGGACACCTCGGCGCGGCTTGCGGGTCCGTGCACGGCCAGGACGGCCAGTACGCGGGCGGAGCTGCGCGCGATGGTCACGCGAACACCCTGGCGTCGCGCCTGGAACGCCCCGAGCAGCCGCAGCGTGAGTGCGCCCGCCCTACCGCAGGTTTCGGTGTGCTGACCTTGCCCGTCCGATATGTTGCATTGACACGGCTGCCCCACCTCGCCCCCCTCAGCGATAAACAGAATGTAGGGGAGCCACCACTCTGAGTTAATCCACTTGCCAATGGATTGCCCTAATCGAGTTGATTTGCCGCGCACGCCGTAATAGACCTTGAATCCGCCCGTCTAGGCCGGAGCCTGTTGATCAGGGACTTCATGGTCGGACACACCGGCCGACGCGCCCATTGACTCCCTGATCAACCGCCGCGGCGGGTCGGCTTAGAGGTGGCCTGCCTCGCCGAGGCGGAACATGACCTCTTCCATCTGGTCCCGGGTGAGCGGCGCGGCCGGCAGCGGGTGGGCGGCGCCGGCGCGCAGGCCGTCGAGGAGGAAGCCCACGCTGCGCCGCCACGCGTCGGGCGCGGCCTCGCTCGTGTGGCGCACCAGCATGGCGGTGGACCAGAAGATGAAGAGCAGGTCCTCGCGGGTGAAGTCGGCGCGGAGCAGGCCTTCACGCTGCGCGCGGTCGATGATGTACCGCTCGCGCTCCTCGGTCGCCCGGCAGATGACCGTGAGCTGCTCGGACGCGTACCGCCGGGAGATCACGTCGTTGAGGGCGGGGCAGCTTGCCTGCAGCTCGCACACGCCCATGACGTAGCCGGCGAACCCGGTCCACGGGTCGCGCTCGGCGATCGCCCGCCTGGCGACCGCGCCCAGGCTCTCGGCGGCCAGCTCGGGCATGACGGCGTCGATCAGGGCCTCGCGGCTGCCGAAGCGGTTGTAGAGCGTGCCGGAGCTCACCCCGGCCCGCTGGGCGATCTCGTCGAGGGGGACGTGCAGCCCCTTCTCCTGGAACGCCAGCAGGGCGGCCACGCGGAGCTTCTCGATGTTGCGGCGCGCGTCCGCGCGCAGAGTGCCCTTCGCCATGTCCCTGCCCCTAAGTTGACGGTGTCCCCAAGTTTAGTGCTACGGTTCGACACGCAAGTTGAGGACTACGTCAAGATACCGGGAGCGGCGTCGTGGACGACACCCAGGTGGAGGCCGTCGAGGCCCCCGAGGACGAGGAAGCGCCGGTCGCTCTCGTCATGGTGGAAGCGGACGGTGCGGACGTGTGCGCCGCCGACGGCACGTGCTGGTAGCGAGGAGGACACGCGTGAAGATCGAGGTCTGGTCCGACATCGTCTGCCCGTGGTGCTACATCGGCAAGCGCCGCCTGCAAAACGCGCTCGCCCGGTTTGACCACGCCGGTGACGTGGAGGTCACCTGGCGCAGCTTCCAGCTCGACCCGTCCCAGCCGCGCGGTGAAAACCAGCCGACGACCGACATGCTCTCCGGCAAGTACGGGGTGGCGCCCGCAGAGGCCAAGGCCATGCAGGACCGGGTCACGGCGCTCGCGGCCGAAGAGGGCCTCACGTACCACCTGGACAGGTCGCTGACCGCCAACACGTTCGACGCGCACCGGCTGACCCACTTCGCCGCCTCGCGCGGGCTGGCCGACGGGATCCACGAGCGGCTCTTCCAGGCGGCGCTCATCGAGGGCGAGGCGGTCGACGACACCGAGACGCTGGTCCGGATCGGCACCGACGCGGGGCTGGCGGCCGACGAGGCGCGCAAGGTGCTCGACACCGACGCGTACGCCGACGACGTCCGCGAGGACATCCGCCAGGCCCGCGCGCTCGGCGCCAACGGGGTGCCCTTCTTCGTCTTCGACCGCACGTACGGGATCAGCGGCGCGCAGCCCATCGAGGTCTTCCTGCAGACGCTGGAGCGGGCCTCCTCCTGAGTGGACGGTCCGGCACCGTGCGCGGCCGCCTCGCGCGCGGCTGGTTGAATGTCGGCGCAGGCGCGCCCACGGGGGCGGCCCCGACATCGGAGGTCCCGTGACCGACACGACGCGAGACGTCGAACGCATGTACTCCACGCAAGAGGTCGTCGCCAAGCTGCGGCGCCTCGCGGACGCGCTGGAGTCCGAGACGCCGTTCCGGATCCAGATCGCCGGCGAGCGGATCCGCGTTCCCGCCCGCGCCCAGTTCTCCATCGAGCACGAGCGGGGCGAGGACGAAGAGGAGATCGAGTTCCAGCTCAAGTGGACGCTCGGGGAGGACGACGAGGACGAAGACGGCGACGAGGACGCTGACGTCTAGCTCGCCCCGCGGGTGCCGGGCCGCGGGCCCGGCACCCCTCACCTCAGCTCGCCTTCGAGCAGCCCCATCGTGTACTTGTCGAGCCACCGGCCGCCGCGCCGGAAGACCTCGCGCAGCCGCCCCTCCTCGGTGAATCCGACCCGGCGGTACACGGCGAGGGCCGCCGCGTTCTCGGTCACCACGGTCAGCGTCACCTTGTGCAGGCGCATCGACTCGAAGCCGTACCGGCACGCGGTGCGCACCGCGTCGGTCGCGAACCCCTTGCCCCAGTACTCCTTCTCGCCGAGGTAGATGTCCAGGTCGGCGCAGCCGGTCTCCGGCTCCGCACCGTGCAGCCGCACCAGCCCGATGAGCTGCCACCCGGTCTCGTCGCCGGCCGGCGCGTCCACCCCGAAGAGCACGTCGTCGTACGTGTTGCGGGGGCGCTCCGCGAGCCACGCCCCCACCCGGGCGAGCGTCTGCGGGTAGCCGGCGTCCATCCAGCGCATGACCTCGGGGTCGTGGTTCCACCGCCACAACGCCTCCGCGTCCGCCGGCTCCATGGCCCGCAGCCGCACCCGCTCGCCGTGCACGAACATGCACCCTCCCCCGTCTGGCCGTCCCCGGCATCATCGCTCAAGGCCGGCGGCGGCTCACCCGAGTTCCACGGAGCCCGAGCGCGGGGCAGAGGCTCACCCGAGTTCTGAGGGACACCCGAACGCGGCGGCCAGGCCGGGCTCGCCGAACGCGTTGATCCGCCGGATCCCGCCGGCCGCGACGGTGAGCACGACCACGCCGTACGCCCGGTACACGCCGTCGCCGCCGTCCACATAGGCCACGACGGCGGGCTGCCCGTTGGCGCCGGTCGGCACCATCCGCCAGCGGCCCGCACCGAACACGTGCCGGACGAGGAAGGGCAGGCAGGTCGCCACGCCCGCGTACCAGGTGCGCTGCGGCGTCGCCTCCAGCACCAGGTCGTCGTGGAGCAGCCGGCGCAGCGCCTCGGGGTCGGCGTTCTCGATCGCCTCGATGTACCGGTCCAGCAGCGCCCGCCGCTCCGGCTCGCTCGGCTCCGCCACGTCGTCGCGGGCCGGGGCGACCTCGTCCAGCCGCCCGCGCGCCCGCTGCAGCGTGCTCTTCACGGCGGCGACCGTGGTGTCGAGGATCTCGGCGACCTCGGCCGCCGAGAACGCGAGCACGTCGCGCAGGATCAGCACCGCCCGCTGCCGCGCGGGCAGGTACTGCAGGCTCGCCACGAGCGCCAGCCGCATGCTCTCCCGCGACGCCACGATCTCGCCGGGGTCCTGCGCGGACGGCGCGACGAGCGCGTCCGGTACCGGCTGCAGCCACGCCACCGACTGGTCCGCGGCCAGCGGCGCCGCGGGGTCGGCGGCCGGCCCGCCGAGCCCGGACGGCAGCGCCCGGCGCTCGCGCCGCTCCAGCGCGGTCAGGCACGTGTTGGTGGCGATCCGGTACAGCCACGAGCGCACCGACGCGCGGCCCTCGAACCGGTCGTACGCCCGCCACGCCCGCAGGTACGTCTCCTGCACCGCGTCCTCGGCGTCCGCCACCGAGCCGAGCATCCGGTAACAGTGCGCGAGCAGTTCGCGACGCAGCGGCTCGGCCGCGGTCGTGAAGTCGCCCGGCGCCTCGGTCCTCGTATCAGTCATGGCACTCCCTCCGACCTTACGACCCGGCTCGCCGGCCAAAGGAATCGGAGGTCAGGAGGGTCGGCCGGCGATGATCTCGCTCAGCCGGTCGCCGAGCCGCGCGACCGGCTGGTGGAAGCGCTTCTCCCGGCGCTGCGCGCGGGCCAGCCGCCGGGCCCACCGCTCGCCCGGCCGGTGGTAGAACCACCGCGCCCACGGGGCCTTGGGCCGGGCCAGCCGGATCGCACCGGCGTAGAGCAGGATCGGAAAGAACAGCCCGATCAGGCCGGTCCACAGCTTGCCCTTGAGGACCGTCACGACGGCGAGCCCGAGGTTGAGCAGGGCCAATGCGATCCCGGCCACCCAGCCGGCGATGCCGCCCTCGTCGTCGGCCTTGATGAGGTCGGTGAGGTTTTCCGGGAAGACGCCGAGCACGAGCAGGCCGGTCACCGCGCAGGCGGCGAACACGGCGGTGACGGACTCGCGGCCCTCCTGCGACCAGTACACGTCCTGCAGCCGCAGGATCAGCGCGAACTCGTCCAGCACGAGCGCGGCACCCAGCCCGAACACCGCCGCCGCGACGGCGCGCCAACCGGCCAGGTCCGGCGCGAGCGAGAAGCCGACGATCCCGCCGAGCAGCATGAACCCGATGCCGAACACGGCGTGGTGGATGTGCAGCCCGCCGGGCGTGACGTTGCCCGGCCACCACCGCACCCCGGCCCGGATCATGCGAGTCGAAAACCGGATGGAGACAAACCCGAGCACCATCGCCGCGAAGAAGCAGAACAGCGGCAGCCGGCCGGTGTCCACAATGGTGTGTCTGAACCAGTCCCCCATGACGCCCCGAATGGAGGCTATCAGCGTGGCGGCGGCGCCGTGGCCGGGTCGTCACACTCCGCTACGAAAAAAGTTGACGCCGGCCGCAGCATGGTGGGTACGCCGTCCGTCTTCATCTCGAGTGCACGGCGAGGGGTGGGGACACCGGATGCGGGACGCGGACAGTTTCGACGAGTTCTACCGCAGCACGTCGGTGCGGCTGATGCGGTACGGGTACGCCGTGGTCGGCGACCTGACCGAGGCGCAGGACGTGGTGCAGGAGGCGTACACCCGGGCGTGGCAGCGGTGGCGGACGGTCGCCGCCCATCCACACCCGGAGGCCTGGATGCGGCTGACCGTGACGCGGCTGGCCATGGACCGGTGGCGGCGGATGGCCCGCTGGCACGCGTACCTGCGCCGCGCCGGACCGCCCGACAACGTCCACCCGCCCAACGAGGACACCGTCGTCGTGGTGGCCGCGCTGCGCCGGCTGCCGGTCGCGCAGCGGCAGGCGCTGGCCCTGCACTACCTGTTCGACCTGCCGGTCGCGGAGATCGCGGAGGAGACCGGCGTGCCGGTCGGCACCGTCACCTCCTGGCTGTCCCGCGGCCGCGCCGGCCTGGCTTCGGCCCTGGCCGGCGACGGGCCGCCCGGCACCGGCGCGCCGCCGAGAGCGACGCGGGTCGCGGGTGCCAGACCGGCCGCCAACGGCGTGTGGGAGGGAAACGGCGATGAGTGAGCTCGACCAGGCCTACCGCGCGCTGGCGCACGAGGCCGACACCGTGCGGATGGCCGCACCGCAAGCGCTGCGCACCCGCGGCGACCGGCGAGCCCGCGTCCGGGTCGCCGCCGTTGCGGTCGCCGCGGCGGTCGCGGTGGGCACCGCCCTCGCCGGTACCCAGTGGGTGTTCCGGGCGGACGGCACGTCACCGGCGCCGATACCGCCGGCCGCCACGCCGTCGGCCACTCCCCCGCCGCCCACGGCGTCGCCGGCCGCGACCACCTCGCCGACGCCTTCGCGGAGCACGTCGACAGCACCGAGCACGCCACCGCCGACGGCCGCGCCGAAGAGCATCCCGAACAGCGCGTTCCTGCAGAAGGTCGACGCCAACGGGCCGGAGCAGGTGGCCGACACGCCGAGCGAGGACGTGCTGCCGTCACTGTGCGGTGCCTCGTTCGCCACCGACCGGGACATCGACCTCGAACGCAGCCGCCGGATCACGTACTGGAACCCGCCGTACCGGGAAGGCTTCGTGCCCGACGGCACTTTCCGGCAGACCATCAGGGTGTACGAGGCGGGCGGCGCGACGCGGTTCCTCGCCGAGGTGCGCGCCGCGGTCGCCGACTGCCCGACCGAGGACGACCGGCGCTACCGCATGCTCTCGGCGCCCAAGCGCGGCGACGAGTCGCTGATGTTCGAGCTGCGGTACCCCTTCGTGCCGCCCGACGGCGAGCCCAACGGCAACTACGACGTGCGGATGGTCTCGGTGGTACGGATCGGTGACGCGGTGACCATCCTCTACGAGACCGGCTGGGAGGCGGGCTGGTCCGTCGAGCAGGACGTGATGAACACGTTCACCAGCAAGGCGTTCAACCGGCTCCGCTCCTGGTTGGACTGATCGACGGGTCAGGAGTGAGGGCCCGGTCGCGCCTGCCGAGGCGCGACCGGGCCCCGTACCGCGCGGAGGTCGCCCCGCTCGGCCAGCACCTCCAGCGCGTCGAGCAGCCGCTCCACGTCCGCGTCGGTGTGCGTGGCGGTCAGCTGCACCCGCATGCCGACGTCGGCCCGGGACACCAGCGGGTACGCGGCCAGCGTCACGTAGATCCCCCGCCGCCACAGCTCGGTCGCCACCTCCGACAGGTCCCGCCCGGTGGCCAGCGGCAGCTCGATGATGGGGGTACCGCTGGTGTTCGGCGTCGCCACGCCCAGCTCGCGGAGCCGGTCCAGCACCCGCGCGGTCAGCCGGTACAGGCGCCCGCGCAGCAGGTCGCCGCGGGTGTCGTTCACGTCGAAGCCGGCCAGGACCGTGGCGAGCGAGGCGGTCGGCGACGGTCCACTGTAGAGGTACGGCGGCGCGGCCACCTTCAGGTGCTCCTTGACCGCGGTGGGCACGGCGATGAAGGCGAGCAGCGAAGAGTACGCCTTGGAGAAGCCGCCCACCAGCACGATGTTCTCGTAGCTCTCGCCGGACCACCGCACGACCGCGTTGCCCCGCGCGCCGTACGGCGTGGTCTCGTCCGGCCGGCGCTCGCCGAGCAGGCCGAAGCCGTGCGCGTCGTCCACATAGAGCAGTGCGCCGTACTCGCGGCAGAGCCGGGCGTACGCGCCGAGGTCCGGCGGGTTGCCGGTCATGCTGTTGACCCCGTCGACGCAGACCAGCCGCGGCTCGCCCGGCCGCGCGGCGCGCAGGCGGCGCTCGAGGTCGGGCAGGTCGCCGGCGCGGAAGCGGTGCACGGTGGCGCCGAGCCCGCGGGCGTACTGGCAGGCGTCGAAGATGGTCCGGTGCGCGTTGTGCTCGTAGATGACGGTGCCGCTGCCGGCGAGCACCGGCACGACCGCCATGTGGATGAGCGTGACCGTGGGAAGCACGAGCGCGTCGGGCGCGCCGAGCAGGTCGGCGAGGCGCTCCTCGATCTGTGGATAGAGCGCGGGGCTGCCCAGCATGCGCGACCAGCTCGGGTGGGTGCCCCACTTCTGCACGGCCGGCCCGATCGCCGCCTGGATCTCGGGGTCGAGGTCGAAGCCGAGGTAGTTGCAGGACGCGAAGTCGACGAGCCAGTGGTCGCCGACCCGGATCTCGCGGCCGCGCACCTCGTCGATGACGGCATCCATCATCGGGTGGGTGGCGGTGAGCCGGGCCAGGTCGGTGAAGCGCCCGTCCACCGGCGTGTACAACGCGCTCATGCCGCGACCTGCGCGTCCGCGAGCCAGGTGAGCACGTCGGGATTGTTCATCGGGCGGCAGAAGAGGTAACCCTGCCCGTACCGGCAGCCGGCCGCGACAAGCGCCGCGCGGTCCGCCTCCTCCTCGATGCCCTCGGCGACCACCGTCAGCCCGAGCGTGTGCGCGAGCCGCAGGATCCCCTCGACCAGTGCCCGCTGCTGCGGCTGCGTGGACACCGCGTCGATGAACGACTTTTCTATCTTGAGCACGTCCGCGGGTACCTTCCTCAAATAGCTCAGCGACGAGTAGCCGGTGCCGAAGTCGTCGATCGCGACCCGGATGCCGGCCTGGCGCAGGCGGGCCAGGTCTTGGCGGGTCTGGTCGTCGTCCCTGAGCAGCAGCGTCTCGGTGATCTCCAGGACGAGCCGGTCGGCGGGGAGCGCGGCGGCGGCGAGGCGCTGCAGGGCGCGGTCGACGAAGCCGGGGTCGCTGAACTGGCGGGCGGAGACGTTGATGCTGACGTAGGGCCCGTCCTCGCCGGACCCGCGCCACTGGGCCGCGTCGGCGAGCGCCTGCTCGATCACCCAGTCGCCGATCGGCACGATCTGCCCGCTCTCCTCGGCCACGTCGATGAAGCGCCCCGGCGCGAGCAGCCCGCGCGTGGGGTGCTGCCACCGCACGAGTGCCTCCAGGCCGGACGCGGCGCCGGTGCGCAGGTCGACGATCGGCTGGTACTGCAGCACGAACGAGCGGTCCACGATCGCCTGGTCCAGCTCCGCGCGCAGCTCCAGCCGGTCGAGCACCTGGTTGTGCAGCGCGGCCTGGTACCGGCGCCACTGGCCCTTGCCGGCGCCCTTCGCCACGTACAGCGCGAGGTCGGCCTGGCGGAGCAGGTCGTCGCCGTCGATCGCCTCGGCGGTGGTGGCGATCCCGATGCTGGCGGGTCCGTTGACCACGTTGTCGCCGATCAGGTACGGCTTGCCGAACGCGGCGACCACGCGCTGCGCCACCCGCTCCACCTCTTCCGGGTCGCGGGCGTCCTCGATCAGCGCGACGAACTCGTCCCCGCCCATCCGCGCGGCGGTGTCGCCGGCGGACAGCTCGGCGGTGAGCCGCTGGCTGGCCGCGACGAGCAGCTCGTCGCCGCAGGCGTGGCCCATCGTGTCGTTGATCACCTTGAAGTCGTCGAGGTCGATGAAGAGCACCCCGACCATGGTCTCGTTGCGGGCCGCCCGCCCCAGCGCGTGCTGGAGCCGGTCGTGGAAGAGCACCCGGTTGGGCAGGCCGGTGAGCGAGTCGTGGAACGCGCGGTGGGTGAGCTCCTGCTCCAGCCGCCGCCGCTCGGTCACGTCGCGCAGCGTGAGGACCAGGCCCGCCACCGTCGGCTCGGCGCGCAGGTCGCGGCAGGACGCCTCCACCTGCACCCGGGCGTCGTCCGGCCCGAGCGCCACCCAGTCGTCCTGCGTCATGCCGCGCTCGCCGGTGCGCAGCAGGTTGAGCATGCGCCGGGCGACGATGCGGGACGCCGCGTCCAGCAGGTCCAGCACCGGCGTGCCGGGCAGCGGGTCGCCGCCGAACATGGCCCCCGCGGACGGGCTGGCGTACCGGATGCGGTCACCGGCGTCCAGGATCAGGATGACGTCGGAGTTGTTCTGCACCAGCGTCCGGAAGTACTCCTCGCTGCGCCGCCGCGTGATCTCCCAGGCCAGCCCGATGCGGTCCAGGGCGAGCGCGGCCTGCGAGGCCAGCACCTCGATGGCCTCGCGGAGCGTGGCGAGCGTGGCCTCCCCGGCGGCGACGAAGAGCGTGCCCAGGTACGGGTCGCCCGCCGCCCGGTGGGTGACCACGAGCGGGCACTTCGCGGCGACCTCCATGTGGCCGAGCCGGCTGGTCAGGTCGGGGCCGAGCGTCGCGGTGTACACGAAGCTGACGCCGCCCCCGGACAAGGTGGCCGCGGAGTCCGGCTCGGGCTCGTCGAGCGCGAGCACCACCCGGTGCGCGTGGCCGGGCGGCAGGAGGCGGCGCACCGCGGCCTGTACCGCCTCGCTGACGTCGGCCACGTCGCTCGCGGAGACCAGCGCGGCCCCCGACTCGCGCAGCGCCCGCTCCCGGGAGACGACGCCGCGGTAGCCGCTGGCCGCGCCGTACAGCCGGGCCAGCACCAGCAGGAACATGGCGGCGGCGACGGCCGCGCTGACCCCGACGTACCGGTCGTCGTGGCGGATCGCCTGGACGATCAGGACGGTCGGCGCGATCATGGTGGAAAGCGTCAGGAGGACGACGCGCCGCACGGTCAGGGCCGAGCGCGCCGGCACC
Organism: Phytohabitans houttuyneae; assembly: GCF_011764425.1. NCBI lineage: Bacteria > Bacillati > Actinomycetota > Actinomycetes > Micromonosporales > Micromonosporaceae > Phytohabitans > Phytohabitans houttuyneae. The sequence continues at coordinate 1,069,136 of NZ_BLPF01000003.1, read as the reverse complement.
CGCGGGTCGGTGAGCGCGACCATCGACGGGTGCAGGGCGGCCAGGCCCCACGCGGCGTAGAAGACGATCCAGCCGAGGTCGATCGGGCCGCCCATCAGCCAGGACGCGCCGATGCCGAGGCGGGAGAAGCCGTACAGGACGTCCGCGACGAGCATGCCGACGCCGCCGATCGCCATCAGCAGGACCGACGGGGTCAGCCGCATCGAGATCACCAGGCGGGCGAGGATCGCGAGGACCAGGACGTCGAACAGCGGATACGCGATGGAGATCGCCTTCTGTACCCAGGTCAGGTCGTCGGCGTGCACGTACGGGTCGATGAGGAACAGCCACGACAGCAGCCCGAGGCCGATGGTCAGCGCGAGCGCGTCGAGCAGGCTCGCGCGGTCCCGGCCGGCGGCGCTGGTGCGGGCCAGGCCGATCAGGCCGGCCGCCGCGAGCGGGAAGAACAACCCCAGGTAGATGGCGTCGGCCAGCGAGGGGAAGGGCTGCGGCTGGCCGAGCACGTCGGTGAGGAAGATGTACGTGCTGTCGCCCATCGCGAACGCGAAGATCCCGACGGACAGCAGCAGCCAGGGCAGCTTCCGGCGCGGGCGGTTGCGGGCGACGCCGACCGCCACGCCCACGGCGCTCGCCGTGCCGATCGCGGTCCAGATGGCGATGTGCCAGCCGGGGCGGGCGTAGTAGACGCCCGTAAGAACGATCATCACCACGGTGAAGATGGCGATGATCCGACGGCTGGACATGATCACCTCTCCCGCGTGCGCGACCGGCCGGGGGCCTGGCACCGATTTCCGGCTGGCAGGCCAATCCGCTGGCCCCACTGCCGGGCCAATATCCGTAGGCTAACCCTCGGATGATCCGTTGAAGCAGCGTTCAGGAGCGGCCTGTGGACCTTCAGGTGGCGACGATCGCCGAACGTCCGGATCTTGCCCCCCTACTTGACGACCTCCTGGGCACCTGGCCGCGCTTCCTGCATCACCATCCCCTCTCGGCGCTCTTCTACGCCTCCGTGGCCCCCCGCCACCCGGGTTTCTGCCTTGTCGCGGTCGACAGGTCGGCGCCGGACGAGCCGGTGGCGAAGGCGTACAGCTTCCCGGTCTCCTGGCAGCCCGGCAGCCTGCCGCCCGACGGGCACGATGCCGCGATCATGACGGCCGCCGCCGACCTGCTGGACGGCCGCATCGGTCGCCTGGTGGTGGGCGTGGAGGTGACCGTCGCGGCGCGGTGGCAGGGGCGCGGCGTCTCCCGCGTGATGGTGGACGCGATGCGCACCAACGCCGCACGGCACGGGTTCGGCACGCTGCTCATCCCGGTGCGCCCCACGCACAAGCACGAGGAGCCGGAGGTGCCGCTCGCGTCGTACGCGGCCCGCACCCGCCCGGACGGGCTCCCCGCCGACCCGTGGCTGCGCACCCACGTCCGCGCCGGGGGTGAGCTCGTCGGCATCGCACCGACGTCGATGACGCTGACCGCCCCGCTCGCCGACTGGCGCGAGTGGACCGGCCTGCCCTTCGACACGCCCGGCCCCGTCGAGGTCCCCGAAGCGCTGGTCCCCGTCCATTGCGACCCGGTTCACGACACCGCGGTCTACGTCGAGCCCAACGTCTGGGTCCGCCACCAGCTCCACCCCGGCCCCGCGGGTTGATCAGGGACCTCGCGGGCGGACACGCCGGCCGCCACGCCGACCAACTCCCTGATCAACCGCGGGTGGGGCCAGTGGGGCGGGTGGGGTCGCGGCGGGCGGAGAGCAGGATCATGCCGGTGTAGCCCCAGTCGGGCAGGTCCGGGTCGGCGTCGATGCGGCGCACCGCCAGGTCGACGGTGTGCGGGGCGAAGACCTCGGTCACCCGTGCGACGTCGACCGGGACGCCGGGCCAGTCCCGCCCGCCGGCGATGGAGTAGCGGCCCATGCCTTCCATGAAGGAGGCCACGAGGTGCCCGCCCGGGCGCACCGCGCGCGTGAACGCGCGGCAGAACGCCGCGAACTCCTCCCCGTCCTCGGTGACGCTCTCCGCGACGAAGTTCATCGAGCCGAGCGCGTACCGCCCTTCCGGCAGTGCGAATGCGTCGGCGCGGGTCACCCGTACCCGGGAAAGGGCCTGGGCCAGCGACGGCGGCAGCGCCGGATTGCGCTGCCGGCACCGCGCGTAGAACGGCTCCCAGCTGGGGTCCGGACCGTCGCGGAGCTGGCGGCGCAGGTAGCCGGCGGAGGCCGCGCTGGGCTCGACCGCGTGCACGAGCCGGCTCGCGGCGGCGGCCAGCGCCAAGGGGTACAGGTTGGGGCCGGCTCCACATTCGACGGTGCGGTCGAGGGAGTCGGGCGCCAGCCGTGCGTACACCTCGCTGTGGTGGTCGATGACCGCCTCGTCGGCGCGGTGCAGCCGGCGGTAGTTTTCCGTGAGGTAGTCCTCCACCGGCCACGCGTCCCAGTCGGCGTCCCGGTTGCGCAGCATGATGTGGATCTTAGGCGGAAACCCCGGTGTCGCCGCACGGACCGGGCGCGGGCGACTCGCCGTCGAGACATCCCGGCGGCAGGTGAAACCAGCGCAGCGCCTCGAAGTCGCCGGCCAGTCCGGTCGGCCCGTCGCCGGACGGCTCCGGGTGGTCGGCCAGCAGCCGCCGCGCCTCGTCCAGGTAGCCGGCCAGCGCCTCCTCCCCCGCCTTGCGCGGCCGTGCGGGGCGGGCGAGCGTGCCGTCCGCCGCGTACATGAGGTCGCGCAGCCGCAGCGGCGGACGGCTGGTGCCGGCGCGGTGCCGCCACAGCCCGGTGCGCGGGTCGAAGCGGTAGTCGGCGAGCAGGCGGTGGCCGTACCGCGCGATCAGGTCGACCGCGTCCACGAGGTAGTCGGCGACGGTGTCGGAGATGAAGTAGTTGAAGTTGATCCGGGTCCAGCCCGGCTTGATGCCCTCGCAGCCGTGGCTGATCTCGTCCTGGAAGCGGTGCGAGTGCACGACGTCGATGGCCAGCAGCCGGTGCCCGTACGGCCCGGCGCACGAGCAGCCGCCGCGCGACTGGATGCCGAACAGGTCGTTGAGCACCGCCACGACGAAGTTGTGGTGCAGGTACCGGTCGCCGCGGCGGACGCGCAGCGAGACGATCGACAGCCGCCGGGCGTCCGGGTTGCCCAACAGCTCGACGTCCGGGTTGGCCGACCAGCGGCGCAGCGCGCGCTTCCACAGCCGCTCCTCGCTGGCCTGGATCACGTCGGTGCCGACCGCCTCCTTCAGCGCGAAGACGAGCCCGGCGCGGATCGACTCGACGATCGCCGGCGTGCCGCCCTCCTCGCGGGCGACCGGGTCGTCCAGGTAGCGGTGCGAGGTCGGGTCGACGAACGCGACGGTGCCGCCGCCCGGCACCGTGGGGACGGCGTTGCGGACCAGCTCGCGGCGGACCACCAGCACGCCGGGCGTCTGCGGGCCGCCCACGAACTTGTGCGGCGACAGGAACACCGCGTCCTTGTGGTCGGCCGCTCCCGGCGCCGACTCGCGCACCCGGATCGGCACGTACGGCCCGGCCGCCGCGTAGTCCCAGAACGACAGCGCCCCGTGCGCGTGCAGCAGCGCGGCGACCCGGTCGGCGTTGGAGAGGATGCCGGTGACGTTGGAGGCGGCGGAGAAGCTGCCGATGCGCAGCGGGCGGTCGGCGTACCGGTCGAGCAGCGCGGCGAGCTCGTCGAGGTCGATGTGCCCGTCGCGGTCGGCGCCGATCGGCACCACGTCGGCGATGCTCTCCCGCCACGGCAGCTCGTTGGAGTGGTGCTCGTACGGCCCGACGAACACGACCGGCCGCCGCTCGGGACGTGGGTGCCCGGCGGGCAGGCGCAGCTCCAGGATGCCGATCAGCTTGTTGACCGCGGTGGTCGCGCCCGAGCCGCAGAAGATGACGAGGTCGTCCTCCGTGCCGCCGACCGCGTCGTGGATGATCTGGCGGGCCTCCTCGCGCAGCCGCCCGGTGGCGAGGCCGGTGCCGGAGCTTTCCGTGTGCGTGTTCGCGTACCGCGGGAGCACGTGCGCGCGGATCGCGTCCTCGATGAAGTCGAGGGAGCGGCCGGAGGCGGTGTAGTCCGCGTACGTGATGCGGCGCGGCCCGTACGGCCCGTCGAGCACCGCGCCCTCGCCGATGATGCCGGCCCGGATCCGCTCCAGCAGCGCGGCCTTTGTCGGCTCCGCCGCCCGCGTCGTCGCGATCACGCCGGTCATATGTCGAGAGTGCGCCTCACGTCGCGGCGGCGCCAGGCACTTTCGGGCAACGGCGCTGCGTAAACCGGACAGACCGGCCGGACGGGCACAGGCGCGTTAATACCCCGAGGCGACTTGGTTTCGACTGTTGATCTCTGGGCTGGCTGATCGCACGCTCAGTCCACATCGACCCGGGTCACCGTACCGGAGGGAGTGTCATGCCGCCCCCTTACACCAACGAGACCGCGCTCGAACTCGCCAGACAGCTTGCCCCACTCCTCGGCCTGTCCGACATCCACCTGCCGACCGCGATCGCCGCCGACGTGCTCAACGGCGCGGCCGAGTGCGACGCCCTGCTCGCCGGCATCCCGCAGGAGCGCACGCCGGGTCCGCTGACGCAGCTGGTACCGGAGTGGCTCCCGTGACCGCCACGGTGAGCCGCCGCACGCTCGTCGCGGGCGCGGCGGTGGCCGGCGTCGCCACCACCCTGGCCGGCGCGCCCGCACAGGCCTCGCCGTTCGGCGGCGGGGTGCCGGACGTGCCGCTGTACGACCTGGAGGTGTGGCAGGCGGCGCAGCTGATCCGCACCCGCAAGCTCTCCCCGTGCGGCTCGCGGAGGCCACCCTCGCCCGCATCGCGGCCGTCGACGCGAAGGTCAAGGCGTTCGTGAACCTGTACGCGGCCGCGGAGATCCTCGCCGCGGCCCGCGAGGCGGAGCGCGAGATCCGCCGCGGCCACTACCGCGGCCCGCTGCACGGCATCACCGTCGGCCTCAAGGACATCTACTTCACGAAGGGGAAGGTGACCGAGGGCAACTCGCGCCTGTACACCGGCTTCGTCCCGGACTTCGACGCGACCGCGGTGGCCCGCCTCAAGGCGGCCGGCGCCATCATCCTCGGGAAGGTCGGCACCAGCGAGCTGGCCACGTCGACCGCGAGCGAGGCGAACAACCCCTGGGACCTGGCCCGCACCCCGGTGGGTCCAGCTCCGGGTCCGCGGCGGGCGCGGGTGCGTCCGAGTTCATGATCGGCATGGGTACCTGCACCGGCGGCTCGATCCGCGGGCCGGCCGCCAACTGCGGGCTCACCGGCTTCAAGCCCACCTACGGCACGATCAGCCTGCACGGCATCTTCCCGCTGGCCTGGTCGATGGACCACCCCGGGCCGCTGGTGCACAGCGCCCGGGACGCCGCGCTGCTGGTCGACGCGATCGGCGGGGAGGACCCGCTCGACCCGTTCAGCCGCAAGGTGAAGCGGTACCGGCTCGCCGACGAGGTGGCCCGCAACACCGGCCGCAGGCCGCTGCACGGCATCGTGGTCGGCGTACCGGTGCCCGACGACTTCCTCAGCGGCGTGCCCAACGACGAGGAGGTCGCCGCGTTCGAGGAGGCGGTCGGTGTGATCCGGTCGCTGGGCGCCACGGTGCGGCCGGTGCGCAGCAAGGCGCGCCTGACCGGCCTCAGCAGCGTCAGCTCGTTCTACGACCCGATCCGCAGCGCCGAGGTCGCGGCGTTCCAGCACCGCAACCTCTTCACCCAGCCGCAGAACATGTCACAGGACTACCGCAACAAGGTCGTCGCCGGCCTCATGCTGCCGGGGACCGCGTACCTGCAGGCGCAACGGGTGCGGCGGCTGTGGCGGGACGGCTTCCTGTCGATGTTCGACGACATCGACGTCGTCATCCACGCCGCGGACAACATCGCGGGCCTCAAGGCCGGCGGCAACCCGCCGCTGCCGCGCCCGTCCAGCGGCAGCAAGACCAACATCTGGAACCTCAGCGGGGCACCGGCGGTCGCGATACCGACCGGCTTCTCCCGCGCGGAGCGGATGCCGCTGTCCATGCAGGTGGCCGCCAAACCCGGCGACGACGGCGTGGCGCTGCGGGTCGCGGACGCGTTCCAGTCGGTGACCGCCCACCACAAGGCGCGGCCGGCGCTCTGACGTTTCGCCCTCCGGCACCGGCGGGCCGGCGTAGCGTTCGAAAGTGGGGCAAGGCGTCAACGACACGGGAGGTCGCCATGCTGTCGGACTGCACACCGATCGCCACGCTGCCCACGGCGGATGTCGCGCGGGCCAGGAAGTTCTACGAGGGCACGCTCGGCCTCACCCCGCTGCAGGAGGCGGCCGGCGGCATCATGTACAGGTGCGGTGAGGGAAAGCTGTTCGTCTACGAGTCGGAGTATGCCGGCACGAACAAGGCCACCGCGGTGTCCTTCTCGGTGACCGACAAGCAGTTCGACGAAGAGATCGACCAGCTGCGCAAGAAGGGCGTCACCTTCCTGACCTTCGAGTACGAGGGCATGGAGTGGAAGGACGACGTCATGGTCAGCGAGGAGATGAGAGCCGTCTGGTTCAGCGACCCGGACGGCAACGTGCTCAACGTCGGCACCGAGATGTGAGCCCGGCGCGGGCATGAAACGCGCCGCCTCGTTGTTGGCAACGATTGTCAACAGCGAAGGAGGAGCTGATCATGGCTCGCCGCACCGACAACCGGCCGGTGATCTCCGTCCGGAGCACCGCCGGCACCGGCTACACATACGTGACAAGGAAGAGCCGCCGCAACAACCCCGACCGCCTCGTGCTGCGCAAGTACGACCCGGCGGTCCGGCGGCACGTCGAGTTCCGCGAGACGCGGTAGGCCCGACGAGTGCCTTGGCCGCCCGCCGCACACCGCGGCGGGCGGCCTTTCGCATCAGGCCTTCGCGCGCTGGTTGATCCGGACCTGGTTGCCGGCCGGGTCGCGGAACGCGCAGTCCCGCGTGCCGTAAGGCTGGTCGATCGGCTCCTGCATGACCTCGGCGCCGGTCGCCCGCACCGACTCGAAGGTGGCGTCCACGTCGTCGGTCTCCAGCACCAGGCCGGCCAGCGAGCCCTTCGCGAGAAGGGCCCGGAGCGCCTCCGCGTCCTCCGCCGGGCGGCCCACGCCCACGGTCGACAGGACGACGCCGAGCTCCGGCTGCGCCTTCGGCCCGACGGTCAGCCAGCGGGCCCCCTCCATGGCGACGTCCTGGCGCACCTCCAGGCCGAGGGCGTCGCGGTAGAAGGCCAGCGCGGCCTCGTGGTCGTCGACTTCGAGATATGTGTACTTAACGGAAAGATCCATACCCCGAACGTTACGAGGCGGGGCTGGCCTGCGCTTCTCGATTCCTGCTCGGCCTCGTGACGACTTTCGCCCAGCACCCGGGGATGGCGCCGAGGTCCGCGTGGTTGCGCGCCCGGTACGCGCTCGGCGACTCGCCGACCAGCTCGGTGAAGCGCGAGCTGAACGAGCCGAGCGAGGTACACCCGACGGCCATGCACACGTCGGTGACGCTCATGTCGCCGCGGCGCAGCAGCAGCTTGGCGCGCTCGATCCGCCGGGTCATCAGGTAGCTGTACGGCGTCTCGCCGTACGCCGCGCGGAACTGGCGGGAGAAGTGTGCCGGCGACATCAACGCGGTACGGGCCATCGCGGGCACGTCCAGCGGCCGCGCGTACTCCCGGTCCATGAGGTCGCGCGCGCGCCGGAGGTGTTTGAGCTCCTCGGGCTTCACCCGGCCAGCATAGGCAGGTCATCCACAGGCGGCGGCACGACGGCGGCCCGACCGCCGTGGAGGGTCGGCGCCCCCAGCTCGCCGGCGACGGCGTCCGCGTAGTCCGCGTGGGACAGCCCCGCCGTGGCCTGGCGCCGGGTCACCGGCTCACGCACGAGCGACCGTCCAGGGCCGGCCGGCGGCGCGAGGCCGAAACCTGACGGTGGTACCAACATCGCCCATTCCAGCCCGTGTCACGCAGCGCGTCCGCCTGCCGTGCGTGTGCGAGCGCGAACGGGCGCAGGAAGGGCGGAAACAGCTCCGGGTCGTCCATGACCAGCTCGCCGGTGTCCAGCCGGAGGGTGGCCGCCAGCCCGACCGCGACGAGCCGGCGGTGCGGCGCCGGCCAGTGCGCGGCCAGCCCGGTGACGATCGTGACGTAGTAGTCAGGATCGAAGCCGTCGAACGAGTCCGGCGGCGCGGTGAAGGGTGTGACCGCGAGCACCGCCGCCTCGACGGTGGCAAGCGCCGGCGCCAGCCCGTCGGGCCGCTGCGCGTCGCCCCGCGTGACGTGCAGCCGCGGGTGCGGCGGCAGGTCGTGCCGCTCCGGGTCGCGGACGACGGCGACGACGTCCCAGGAATCGCGCAGGAGGGCGGCGGTGACGGCGCGCCCGACCCGGCCGCCGGCACCGATGACGGCCGCGCGGCGGGACGGTTCGGCGGAGGTGTCTGGCATGGCGCGAGGCTAGATCGCGGGTACCCGGTCACCGCAACGTAACCGGGTAGCCTGGGCCGGATGGACGGGACCGTGGCGCCGCTGCCGGCCTTCGACCCGCTCTGCCCGAGCAGCGCCTTCCCGGTCCAGATCGGCGGCAAGTGGACCGCGATGATCGTGCTGTGCCTGGAGGCCGGACCGCGCCGCTTCGGTGAGCTGCGCCGGCATCTGCGGCCGATCAGCGCCAAGGTCCTCGCCGAGACCCTCGACGCGATGGAGCGCGACGGGCTGGTCACCCGCCGGCCGGTGGCGGACGGCGTCGAGTACCAGCTCACGCCGCTCGGCGGTACCCTCCTCGGCCTCATCGACCACGTCCGGGCCTGGGCCCGGGCCAACCTCGACGAGCTCTCGCGCGCCCGCGCCCGTGGCACCATGGCCGGGTGACCCGCGTAGAGATCCTCTTCGTGCCGCCGGCCGCGAGCGGCGACGCCGCGTTCCTGGCGGAGGCGACCGACCTCATCAACCGCGTCTACGCCGACGCGGAGAAGGGCATCTGGCGCGAGGGCACCGAGCGGACCACCGTGGAAGCGCTGGCCGGCATCGTGCGCGCGGGCGAGCTCGCCGCGGCCCGCGTGGACGGGCATCTCGCCGGCGCGGTGCGGGTGCAGCGCCTGGCGACCGGCGAGGGCGAGTTCGGCATGCTGGTGGCCAGCCCGGAGCACCGCGGGGCGGGACTCGGGCGGCGGCTGGTCGAGTTTGCCGAGGGGTGGGCGCGCGACCAGGGTCTGGCGACGATGCAGCTGGAGCTGCTGCTGCCGCGCGAGTGGGAGCACCCGGTCAAGGAGTTCCTGCGCGCGTGGTACACCAGGATCGGCTACCGGCCGGTGCGCACCGCGAGCTTCGCCGAGGAGTTTCCCGGGCTGGAGCCGCTGCTGGCCACGCCGGCCGACTTCGTGGTGTACCACAAGCGACTGTCGAGTTAGGACCCGACGAGCAGCAGCGACTTCCCGGCGACCGTCCGCGCGGCGAGCGCGCGGTGCGCGTCGGCCGCGCGCTCCAGCGGATATGTTGCCGCGATGACCGGGCGCAGGCGCCCCTCGACGGCGTACGCGAGCGCCCGCTCCATCAGCTCCCGCACGACCGGCGGCGGTGGCGGGCCGTCCAGCAGCGGGGTGGCCACCCGCAGGCCGCGGCGTTCCACCACCGCCGGGTCCGGGGCGGCGAGGCCGTCGCCCGAGCCGTACGTGACCAGGCGCCCGCCGTCCACGAGCGCGTCCACAGTGGCCGTCCCCAGTGCGCCGCCGGCTCCGTCGTAGGCCAGCGCGACCCCGCCGCCGGTCGCCGCGCGTACCCGCTCGGTCCAACCGGCCCGCGTGTAGTCCACCGTGACCTCGGCGCCGAGGTCGCGGGCGAGCGCGCGCTTGGCCTCGCTGGAGGCGGCGGCCACCACGCGCGCGCCGGCGGCGGCCGCCAGCTGCACCAGCAGCGAGCCGGCCCCGCCCGCGGCCGCCGTCACCAGCACCCACTCGCCCTTCTCGGGCGCGCCGAGCCCTTCCATGCTGAGCGCGGTCACGCCGTCGTGCAGCAGCGCCGCCGCGGTCGGAAGCGGCAGCGCGTCCGGCACGGGCGTCACCTCGCCGAGGTCGGCGGCCACCTGCTCGGCGTACCCGGCGGAGGTGCGCACCACCACCCGCCGGCCCACCCACGCCGGGTCGACGCCCGCGCCGGCCCGCAGCACCTCGCCCGCTCCCCCGCCGCCGGGCACGTACGGCAGCGGGCGCGGGAAGACCTCGCGCCCCCAGCCGCCGCGCAGGAGGGTGTCGAGGAGGATGACGTCGGCCACGGCCATGCCGACCACGACCTGGCCCGGCCCGGGGACCGGGTCGGGCAGGTCGACGGCCGTGAGCACTTCCGGACCGCCGAAGGCGGCCACCTGTATCGCACGCATGGGGCCGAGTCTTCAACCTCAAGCGTGGTTGAGGTCAAGCCAGGCGGACGGTGTCCAGCCGGGCGGCGCCGGTGAACACGAGGTACACGTCGTGCCGCCCGCCGGTGCGGGCCAGCGCGCCGGACACCTCGGTCCACGCGTAGCGCCCGCCGGTGGCCGGCACCGCGACCGTCCCCAGCAGCCGGCCCCGGGTCGGGTGGTCGAGGCGGACCTCGACGCCGGCGGGGGCGTCCGCGGAGACCCGCAGGGTGGCCCGGCCGGGGCCCCCGCCCAGGTCCACATCGGAGTACCGCACCCACTGCCCCGCCGCCGTCGCCGCTACCGCGGTGCCCGCCTGCTTCGTCGTGTCCACCAGCGTGGTGCCGGCGTAGTCGTCGAAGGTCCAGGCCGCGACCGGCGCGCGGAGGGTGCGCGGCGGGGTCGTCTCGCCCTTCACCTTCAGCGTCGCCGTGCGCCGGATGTCCGTGGCGGAGGAGCCGACCAGCAGGTCGTACGTGCCGCTCTCCACCACCGGCCGGCCGCGCGTCACGTCCCAGTAGGACAGGTCGCCAGCCCGCAGCGGGATGCGCACCGACGTCGTCTGGCCCGGCGCGAGCGACACCCGCGCGAAGCCGCGCAGCTGCTTGAGCGGCTGCTGGGCCCGGGAATGCCCGAGGCGGGTGTACAGCTGCACGGTCTCCACGCCCGGACGCCGCCCGGTGTTGGTGACGTCGAGCGATACGCCGGTCGCGTCCACGCGCAGCGGCGAGTACCCGAACGTCGTGTAGCTCAGCCCGTGGCCGAACGGGTACAGCGGTGTGCCGCGGTGGTAGAGGTACGTCATGCCGGTCTTGGCGATGTCGTACTCGAGGATGCTCGGCAGCTCCGCGTCCGAGCGGTACCACGTCTGGGTCAGCCGCCCGCTCGGGTTGGTGTCGCCGAAGAGCGCGCCCGCGACCGCGTTGCCGGTCTCCTGGCCGGCGTGGCTGGTCCACAGGATCGCCGGCACGTTCGCCTGCTCCCAGTTGACCGTCGTCGGGTAGCTGTTCTCCAGCACCACGACCGTGTTGGGGTTGGCCTTGCGGACCGCCTTGACGAGCGCGGCCTGGCTCGGCGCCAGCGCGGTCGAGACGCGGTCGTTTGTCTCCCGCCCGTTGATGGCCGGCATGCTGCCGACCACGACCACCGCGACGTCCGCGCCGGTGGCGGCGGCGACCGCGTCCTGCGTGCCGCTGCGCACGACCTCCTTCGCGAACCGCGCGGCGGTGGCGACCGTCGGAGCGCCGAGCGCCAGCCGGCCGCCTGAGTCGACGGTCAGGTACCGGTTTGCCGGGAACCACGGCTCGCGGGTCTCGTAGCCGGCGTACCGGATCGCGTACGTGCCGTCGGGCTGCGCCTCCAGCTTGAACTGCTGCTGCACGTACCAACCGTTGGGTTGGGTGTCGCGGGTGACGAACGGGCCCCAGTTGTAGCCGAGGTAGCGCCCGTTGGCCGCGCTGCGCAGCGTGAGCAGGCCCTCGCCCCAGTCGAAGACGTCGAACTGCGCCGCCTCCCCGGCCGCCGTCCCCGCCACGGTGACGGCGTCGGCGTCGGTGGTGCCGGTGGCCGTGACGTACCGCCCGGTGGCCACGTCCCGCAGCGCGATCCGGTCCACGCCCTCGCCGCCGACGACGGTGCCGCCGGCGCCGAGCCGGTCGGTGACGCCCTGCCGCGGGGTGACCGTGTACGGCGGGGTGCCGCTGTACCAGTCCGTGTAGACGGAGTCGGCGAGCGGCCCGACGACGGCGACGCGGCGGGCCTTCCCCGCGGACAGCGGGAGGGTCGCGCGCTCGTTCTTCAGCAGCACCAGCTGCGCGTCGGCGGCCTGGCGGGCGAGCCGGCGGTGCTCCGGCGAGTCGATGACGTCGGGCGTGATGGCCGCGTACGGGTTGCGCCCGGGCGGGTCGAACTCCCCGAGGCGGAAGCGGATCGAGAAGATGTGCCGCAGCGCGTCGTCCACATCGGACCAGGACAGCAGACCCTGCTCGGTGGCGGCGGTGAGGGCGGCCACGGTGGAGGCGGCGCTGCTCCCGTCCTGGGTGAAGCTGTCCACGCCCGCCTTGACCGCGTCCGCGTTCGCCTCGGCCTGGGTGGCGTAGTAGGCCTGGGATCCGGTGAGGTTGCCGGGCGCGTACGCGTCGCTGACCACCAGCAGGTCGCGGTCGGACCAGGTGCGCACCTCGGCGTCGAGCGACGGCTCCACAGTGGCCGGTCGCCCGTTCAGCAGGTTGTACGAGGTCATCACGCCGGTCGCCGCGCCGGCCGCGATGGCCGGGCGGAAGGCCGCGTACTCGTAGTCGTGCAGCAGCCGCGGCGGCAGCACGGAGGAGGCCGTGTCGCGGTTCACCTCGTTGTTGTTGGCCAGGTAGTGCTTGAGCGTCGGCGCCGACTGCAGGTAGGTGGGGTGGTCGCCGGCGAGGCCGCGCGCGTACGCGGTGGACATCACGCCGGTCAGGTACGGGTCCTCGGAGTACCCCTCCTCGTTGCGGCCCCAGCGGGGGTCGCGCAGCAGGTTGACGACGGGCGCCCACAGGTTGAGGCCGTTGTTCGCCGGGTCCTGTGCGTGGAAGCCGCGGGCCTCGCGCCCGACGGCGTCGCCGACCCGCCGGATCAGCTCCGGGTCCCAGGTGGTGGACAAGCCGATGGCCTGCGGGAAGACGGTCGCCTCGCCGAGCCAGGCGACGCCGTGCAGGGCCTCGGTGCCGGTGCGGAACGCGCCGATCTCAAGGCGCGGGATCGCGGGCTGGTACTGGTGCAGGAGCGAGATCTTCTCCGCCGGGGTGAGGCGGCCGACAAGGTCGTCGATCCGCACGGCGAGGGGTAGGTCGGGGTCGCGGAAGGGATACGCCGGCTCGGCCGCCCGCGCGGGAGCGACCGGGGCGAGCAGGACGGCGGTGACAGCGGCAGCCAGCCAGGCTCTCGGAACGCGCACGCGCACGACACTTGCCGAGAGCGCGAGAACCTGTCAATAGTTTAGACGCCATACGAACTATTCGGAGGAGCCGGTTTGCCGAAACCGTTACGAAATCATCGGTTGATTCCGTTGACACGGCGGCCGGTGGTCAAGTTAGCTTGCGAGCGGGTAGTCGAAGCGCTTCGACAAGGCGCTTCGACGGCACCGCATTCGACACGTCGCCCGACCGGGGCGCGGGCCCGTTGACGCCGGGCCGGCGAGCCGCACCCCGTACCCACCCCTGTCTCGCTACGCGGGCCCCGGTCCGCTCACCGCTCCACGAGGAGGCAGCAGTGTCAACTTCTCGCCTACGCGCGGGCACCGTCGCCGTACTCGCCGCCGCATCGCTGGTCCTGGCCGCCTGCGGCGCCGACTCCGACGACAGCGCCGGCAGCGGCGACGGCAAGACCCTCAAGCTCTGGCACTACGAGGGTGCGAACAGCGCCATGGGCATCGCCTGGGCCGAAGCGATCAAGCAGTTCGAGGCGTCTCACCCCGGCGTCAAGGTGCAGTTCGAGGAGAAGGGCTTCGAGCAGATCCGGCAGAACGCCGGAATGATCCTCAACTCGGACGAAGCGCCCGACATCATGGAGTACAACAAGGGCAACGCGACCGCCGGCCTGCTGTCGAAGCAGGGGCTGCTCACCGACCTCACCGAGGAGGCGGGCAAGCGCGGCTGGGACAAGATCGGCCCAAGCCTGCAGACGACCTCGAAGTACGACGCCGAGGGCATCATGGGCGACGGCAAGTGGTACGGCGTGCCCAACTACGCCGAGTACGTGATGGTCTACTACAACAAGGACCTCTTCGCGAAGCACAAGGTGCAGGTGCCTACGACGCTCGCCGAGTTCGAGGCGGCGATGGACACGTTCGTGAAGGCCGGCGTGGCGCCGCTGTCGGTCGGCGGCGCGGAGTACCCGGCGCAGCAGATCCTCTACGAGCTCGCGCTCGCCAAGGCCAACCGCGCCTTCGTGGACAGCTTCCAGCTCTACAAGGGCAAGGTCGACTTCAAGGGACCCGAGTTCACGTACGCGGCGAACACGTTCGCGGACTGGGTCAAGAAGGGGTACATCCCCAAGGACTCGGCCGGCATCAAGGCCGACCCGATGGGCGTCTCCTTCACCCAGGGCAAGTTCCCGATGGTCATCTCCGGCAGCTGGTGGTACGGCCGCTTCGTCGCCGAGGCGAAGTTCGAGTGGGGCACGTTCCTGTTCCCCGGCAACACGCTGCACCCGGGCTCCGGCGGCAACATCTGGGTCGTCCCCAAGAACGCCAAGAACAAGAGCCTGGCGTACGACTTCATCGACATCACGATGAAGCCGGAGATCCAGAACCTGCTCGGCAACTCCGGCGGCGTGCCCGTGCTGGCCGACCCGGCGGCGATCACCGACGCCAAGAGCAAGGAGCTGATCGACAACTTCAACAAGGTGACGTCGACGGACGGGCTGGCCTTCTACCCCGACTGGCCGGCGCCCGGCTACTACGACGTGCTCGTCGCCGGCGCGCAGCACCTGATCAACGGGACGAAGAGCCCCGAGGCGGTGCTCGACGAGATCGCCAAGCCGTACAACGACAACCTGACCAGCCTCGGCAAATGAGATCCAATCGGGGGTACGCCGCCTTCCTGATCCCCGGCGCGCTCCTCTCGCTGGTGGTCATCGTGGTGCCGCTCGTGATGAACGTGGGCATCAGCTTCACCCGGTGGCAGGGGGTGGGTACCCCGAGTGGATCGGGCTGGACAACTACACGCGGCTGCTGGAGGACGACAACTTCTGGGCGTCCTTCCGCAACATCATCTTCCTGATCGTGGCGATGGCGGTCGTGCCGACGCTGATCGGCCTCGTGCTGGCCGCGGTGCTCTTCGACTACGTGGCCAAGGCGATCGGCCCGCGCACCGCCAGCGCGCTGCGGTCCGGGTTCTACCTTCCACAGGTACTCCCGGTCGCGGTCACCGGCATCGTGTGGGGCTGGATCCTCAACCCCAGCTTCGGCGCGCTCAACGCGATCCTCACCGGCGCGAACCTCGACAGCCTCGCCAAGAACTGGCTGGGCGACCCGACCTACGCGCTCTACAGCGTCATGGTCGTGATGATCTGGTTCCAGGTCGGCTACCCGGTCGTGATGTTCATGTCCGGACTCCAGCGGGTCGACCCGGAGCTCTACGAGGCGGCGTCGATCGACGGGGCCGGCTGGTGGCGGCGCTTCACCCGCATCGCGGTCCACCAGATCAAACCCGAGATCTACGTGGTACTGGTGACCACCACCATCGCCGCGCTGAAGATCTTCGGGCAGATCTTCGTGCTCACCCGCGGCGGCCCGGGCAACGCCACGCTCGTGCCGTCGTACTTCGCCTACCAGAACTTCTTCGAGAAGGCTCAGGTCGGGTACGGCTCGGCGATCGCCACCGTGCTGGCGCTCATCATCGTCGTGCTGTCGGTGGTCTTCCTGCGCATCCAGGCCCGCGACGAGCGGCGGGACCTCGCATGAGCCGGGCACTGCGGCCGGCGGTCCTGGCCACGCTGACCGTGCTGGTGCTGCTGGTGCTGGCGCCGTTCGCGCTGGTGGCGGTCAACGCGGTCAAGAGCCCCGACGAGTACGCGACGGACGGGCCGCTCTCGCTGCCGAACGGGCTGTACTTCAAGGGGATCACCGACTTCTGGATCCGGGTCGACTTCGGCGAGAAGCTCTTCAACAGCTTCGTCATCGCCTTCTCCGTCGCGGTGCTGGCGGTCGTCATCTCGGTGCTCAACGCGTACGCGCTGGGCATCGGCCGGGTCCGCGGCCGCTCCGCGTTCCTCGTCTTCTTCCTGCTGGCCAACCTCCTGCCCCAGGAGGCGCTGGTCTACCCGCTCTACTACCTGTCCAAAGAGGTCGGTCTCTACAACAGCCAGCTCGCGGTCGTCATCATCTTCACGGCGATACAGAGCGCGTTCGGCACGTACCTGCTCTCCTCGGTCTTCGCCGCCTTCCCCGCGAGATGCTGGAGGCGGCCGCGATCGACGGCGCCGGCAAGGTGCGCACGCTGTGGCGGGTGGTCGTGCCGATCAGCTGGCCGAGCCTGTCGGTGCTCTTCACGTTCTTCTTCATCTGGACGTGGAACGAGTTCTTCCTCCCGCTCGTGTTCCTCATCTCGAACGACAAGCAGACCGTGCCGGTCGCGCTCGGCGTGCTGCAGGGCGACCGGCTGATGGACGCCACCACGACGAGCGCCTCGGCGCTGCTCGGCATCCTGCCCGCGATCCTGTTCTTCCTCATCTTCCAGCGGACCCTGTCCCGGGGCGTGATGTCCGGGGCGATCAAGTAGTAGTGGAGTCGCCTTGAAATTCTCCGACGGCTACTGGCACATGCGCGAGGGCGTGCGGCCCCTGTACCCCGCCCAGGTGCACGACCACACCGCCGACCGCGACTCGCTCACCGTGTACGCGCCGACAAAGCGCCTGGAGCACCGCGGCGACACGCTCAACCGTCCACTCGTGACGGTGCGGGCCGAGTCGCCGATGCCGGACGTGATCGGGTTGACGGTGTCCCACTTCGCCGGCGGGGTGTCGCGCGGCCCGTCGTTCGAGCTGTCCGGTGTGGACGGCGCGGCGTCGGTCGACGGGCTCACGCTCACCTCCGGGTCGCTGTCGGTGCGCTTCCAGCGCGACCCGTGGCGGGTGGAGTTCGTCGCCGGCGGGAAGGTGCTGACGTCCAGCGGGTACAAGGCGATGGCGCTCATCGAGGACGGCGGGCACCACTACGTGCGCGAGCAGCTGACGCTGGGCGTCGGCGCGTGCGTGTACGGGCTCGGCGAGCGCTTCGGCGCGTTCGTGAAGAACGGCCAGACCGTCGACATCTGGAACGCGGACGGCGGCACCAGCAGCGAGCAGGCGTACAAGAACGTGCCGTTCTTCCTCACCAACGCCGGCTACGGCGTCTTCGTCGACCACCCCGGCCTCGTCTCGTACGAGGTGGGGTCGGAGGCGGTCTCGCGGGTGCAGTTCAGCGTGGAGGGCCAGGCGCTGCGGTACTTCGTCATCCACGGTCCGACGCCGAAGGAGATCCTGCGCAAGTACACCGCGCTGACCGGCCGGCCCGCGCTGCCGCCGCCGTGGTCGTTCGGGCTGTGGCTGACCACGTCGTTCACCACCTCCTACGACGAGCAGACCGTTACGTCCTTCGTGGACGGCATGGCCGCGCGCGACATCCCGCTGTCGGTGTTCCACTTCGACACGTTCTGGATGCGCGAGTTTCACTGGTGCGACTTCGAGTGGGACCCGCGCACGTTTCCCGACCCGCGCGGGATGCTGAAGCGGCTGCGCGAGCGGGGCCTGCGCATCAGCCTGTGGATCAACCCGTACATCGCGCAGCGCTCGGCGCTGTTCGCCGAGGGCTCGGCCGCCGGCTTCCTGGTACGCACGCCCGACGGCGGCGTCTGGCAGACCGACAAGTGGCAGGCCGGGATGGGGCTCGTCGACTTCACCAACCCGGCCGCCCGCCGGTGGTACGCCGACAAGCTGCGCGCCCAGCTCGACCTCGGCGTCGACTGCTTCAAGTCCGACTTCGGCGAGCGGATCCCCACCGATGTGGTGTGGCACGACGGCTCCGACCCCGAGCGGATGCACAACTACTACACCCACCTGTACAACGAGACGGTCTTCGAGCTCCTGCGCGAGCACCGCGGCGAGGCCGAGGCGGTCCTCTACGCCCGGTCCGCGACCGCCGGCGGGCAGAAGTTTCCGGTCCACTGGGGCGGCGACAGCGAGTCCACACTGGAGTCGATGGCCGAGAGCCTGCGCGGCGGGCTGTCGCTGTCCATGTCCGGCTTCGGTTTCTGGAGCCACGACATCGGCGGCTTCGAGGGCCGCCCCGACCCGGCCGTCTTCAAGCGGTGGATCCCCTTCGGGCTGCTCAGCTCGCACAGCCGCCTGCACGGCAACCAGAGCTACCGCGTGCCGTGGCTCTTCGACGACGAGGCGGTGGACGTGCTGCGCGCGTTCACCCGGCTGAAGAACCGCCTGATGCCGTACCTGTTCGCGTCCGCCGTCACCGCACACCGCGAGGGCGTCCCCGTCATGCGCCCGATGGTCGCCGAGTTTCCGGACGACCCGGCCTGCACCCACCTGGACCGCCAGTACATGCTGGGCGACGGCCTGCTCGTCGCGCCGGTCTTCTCCACGTCGGGCGAGACGGCGTACTACGTCCCGGCCGGCCGCTGGACGCACCTGCTGACCGGCGAGGTGGTGGAAGGGCCGCGCTGGGTCCGCGAGGTGTGCGGCTTCGACATGGTGCCGGTCTACGTGCGCCCGGGGACTGCGCTGGCGTGGGGTGCCCGCGACGACCGCCCGGACTACGACTACGCGGACGGCGTGACGCTGCGCCTGTTCGACGTGGAGACCGAGACGGCGGTGGAGATCCCGGCCGCGGACGGGACGACGGTCGCGACCTTCACGGTCGGCCCGGCGGGCGTCCGGCGGAGCGGGCCGGCCGCGGCGTGGCGCATCGAGGCGGCCGGCCACCCTCCGGTCGACCTGCCGGCGGGCACCAAGAGCTGGCAATCCTAATCGTGATTGTTCTTCTCCTTCCGGCGTAGTAGTGAGACTGCCAGCTCTGGGATAAGGCGACGGGCAAGTTCGGGCGGCATCGCGATGACAGCGCGCCCTTCAGGGGTTGTTGCGTATTCTTCGGCCGCCTCGGACAACGCCTCCCGCCTCCGTGCGCCGCCTTCGTCGTCAATCAGGGCGGCGAGCTCGAGCATTACTCGGGCGAGTGGCACACGCCTCGCCACAAAACTGTCCGGATCCATCTCGGGAAGCCGAACACGAAGTGCGGCCCAGCTCTCCTCGGCTGAGTCTGTGCGATCGTCCTCAAGCAGGCTTAATGCGGGGGCCGCTGCACGCGCAGGTAGATAGGCGCCGTGGCGGTCGCAGACGGCCCGTGCCAGCCGTTGCAGATACCAGGGCAATTCGTCCGCCGCCGAAATGAGCGCGACGAACGGCTCCCCCGGCATCCATCTACGCAACAAGAGCGCTAACGATTCCGCGGTTGCGGGTGGGTCTAAGTCGCCGCCTACCGGGTGGTCCTCCGGTGCCATCAGGGCGCGGCCGGCCGCAAGCTTCGCCGCGCCATAGTCGTCGAGGGCGAGCATTGCGGCTGCGTCCTCGAAATAGCCGCTCGACGTTCTCCAGGTCAGAACTGGGCGAGTTGCCCCTCACGGCGGATCGAGCTGACGAGCGGCCCCCACTGAGCCATCGGCAACACCGCAGTCCAGAGTCGGACCTGCCTTGGCCACCATTCGTGTAGGTTTGCGCCCTTCGGACAGAGTCGGTGCAGAGGAACGGGAATGGTCGCCATCGACAGTCTCAAGGAGACCGCGTTTGCGGTATAAGCCGCGAGTCGAGAGGCGGCACTCAGCGCGGAGGGGTCATAGGCAGCGCAGCGCCCCTTGCCCCAACGCTCGTGGGCTAGGACCGTTATGTGCTCCAGGACCGCCGCGACCTCCTCGTCGTTTCCGACGAGTTCGCCGAAGAATTGAATGGCCCGCGAGCCGAACGCTACGAGCAGAGCGTGTGACAGGAGAGCAAAGAGAAGGTCGTCGTCCCACTGCTGCGAGGTCGTACGGAGCCTTCGGACGGCGGCGGCGTCACGCAACAGTTCCACGGTGTGATGGGCGATCAGGTAATCGCCGAACGTCGCGTGAAGAAACTCGTAGCTGCGCCCGCCCGCACCGGCCTCGGCCTCAGCTGTGTGAACAAAGAAGAACCGCCCCACCACGCGCCGCGCTGGCTCCAGGTTACGACCAACGTCGCGCCCTCTACTTTCCATAGGCGGAGTCGGCGGGGGAAGGGCCGCCAAGTCGGCTGCCAAGTCCTGCTCGTGCAGGTGTTGCTGCCCGCGGTTGAGCATGCCGAAGGCGACCAAGCCAAGCTTCCACAGCTCCGAGATCCGCCGCTCCGCATAGGTAAGGTGGTCCGAGCCGCGGTCGGGGCGAACGAGTTCACGCCGTATAAAGTCGTCGAGCAATAGGCGGTAGAGGTCCGCTGATGTTTCGCTCGACGGCAGCTCACGCTCCGCCGCGACGATGGCGAGCAGGAGGAGCAGG
Organism: Phytohabitans houttuyneae; assembly: GCF_011764425.1. Classification (NCBI taxonomy): domain Bacteria; kingdom Bacillati; phylum Actinomycetota; class Actinomycetes; order Micromonosporales; family Micromonosporaceae; genus Phytohabitans; species Phytohabitans houttuyneae. The sequence continues at coordinate 1,048,731 of NZ_BLPF01000003.1, read as the reverse complement.
AGCGGTTGGCGCGCGAGGTCGCCATACTCGCGCAATGACGCGGCCTCGACACGCTTGACTTCGCCGCTAGCCACGGCAGTCGCGTTGGCTGCACTCCACCGATCAACCCAGGTATCGATCTGCTCGTCGGTGAACTCCTCCAACTTCACAATGATGCAACCCGGAGGGATCGTCGCCAGATCGGCAACCACTGTCCGGGATGTGACCACCACCGCAACAGGACCGGTGGACGCGGCCTCGGTGCGTTGGAAATCGACGACGTTGCGGAGGTACTGCGACTCGGTAGCACCCGTCGCTTGCATCAGCTCATCAAGGCCGTCGATAAGCACGACGCGGACGAGTTGCTTGCTGGCCTCGCACAGCCCGGCCCACTCCACCTTCCCATGGGTCGACTCCTGCAGGACATCCGCGATCTGTCGGTAGACACTCGCGGACGGGTCAGGTACGTCTCGCAGCGGGACCCGCACGGTGACGAACGCATCGGTTGCGGCCAGTCGCGCCGCGCATACCTTGGCGAACAAGCTTTTGCCAGCGCCGGGATGCCCGAGGATGACGAGTGGCCGGCAGGCTGCTTCAGGAGAAGCAAAGTGGGCCGCAAGGAAATGACCGAGGTCCGTCTCCCGCTTCTGACCCTTCCACCAGCCCTCGTCCGCAGGTCGAGCGCCGGAACCCGACGTTGCCCATCGGAAATGGGGCTCGACGTAGCCATCCGCGACGGTGGGGACGCGGACCGCTGTTAATCTCGCCGTTTCGTCCAGCTCCACGATGTCCCGGTCCAGGATGGAGCGGTTGATTCCAGCGATCGCCGCGCGGACAGCGGCCGGTCCGCGGGTGATGCTGACAAGCCCGCCGACTAGTTCCTCGAGCCGGCGGAGAGCGCTCTGCTCGGCGTGATGCTCGCCGAACTGGGCCCAAATCCCGAACTCTGGCACATCGGATGCTAGGGCGAGGTACTCCGCGCGGTACCGATGGGCGGCATGTGCTGCAATCTCGGTCCACAAGGGCCGGAGACCGTCGTGTTCGCCGAACCGTCGCACCCAGGCTTCCAGTCCCCGAAAGTACCGAAGGCACTCGGCGGCAAGATCCTGGTAATACGGATGGATACGTTGGGCGAGATTTTGTTCGAATCCGCCGTCGGCCCCTGGCAGTGGAAGTGTGCTCTGCGAAACCGCACGAACGATCCCGCTAAACCTCGTCAATGACGACTCCTCGACCGCCATTCGCTCGATGTCCCTTTCGGTCAGACCCAACTCCGCATAGGTCGGACCGATCACCTCGCGTAGGCTCGCGAAGAACGACCCTACGACGAGCGCCGTATGAGTCGCGGCGAGTACCTCGTACCGGCGGCCGCCGGTCGCATTGCGCAGCTTGCCGTGACCTTTCGCGACCAACTCGTGCAAGCGGGCGACCAGCTCGTTTTTCTGATCCATCCAGCCCCACGCCGCCAGCAGCCATGGCTGACCCGTCGCCACGCCTACCGGGCCGGCGGCAAGGATGCCGACGCCGAGGAGCCGGTCGAGCACCTTAACAGCCGACGACTGTTTGCCCGCCAGGATTTCGCGGGCAGCCTCCAACGTGTACTGCGAACCGGCCATGACAATTGACCCTAAGGGCCTTCGCAACACGCGCCGAGACGACTTGCCGACACCACCCGTCAGAGGGTGATGGCGTGATTGGCGCGCTCCATCGACTCCTCCGACGCCGGGCTGCCGGGGTTTTCGGTGGCGAGCGCCTGGTTGACTTCGGCGAACGGCCGCATCCTCGCCTCGTACCGGCCCAGCGCGCCGTCGAGGTCCCGGACCAGCGCGCCGTCGAATCCGCGCGCCAGCTCGTCAGCCAGGAGGTAGGCGCCGACCAGGGCCAGGCTCGTGCCCTGCCCGGACAGGGGTGAGGCGCAGTGCGCGGCGTCGCCGACGAGGGTGACGCGGCCGGCCGACCAGGTGTCCATGTGGATCTGGGCCATCGCGTCGAAGTAGAAGTCGGGGGCCTGCCACATCGCCTTGAGCAGCCGCGGGATCTCCCAGCCGAGGCCGGCGGTGCGGTCGGCGATCAGCTGGCGCTGCGCGTCGAGGTCGCGGCGGTCGTACGCCAGCGGGCCGGACATGAAGCCGATGTTGACGCGCAGCTCGGCGTTGTCGCGGGCGGTGTAGATGCCGGCACCCGCCTCGCCGTCGTTGAGCCACACCTGCCAGCGGTCGAGGCCGAGCACGTTGTCGGCGGTGAAGACGGCGACGTAGCTGCCCAGGTGTTGGGCGAAGCGCTCCTCCGGGCCGAACGCGAGGCGCCGCACGTTGGAGTGCAGGCCGTCGGCGCCCACCACAAGGTCGAATCGGCGTGGGGCGCCGCGCTCGAACGTGACGTCCACACCATCCGCGTCCTGGTGGATGGCGCGGATCGAGTCGCCGAAGATGTACTCCACGTCGCTGGTCCGCGTGGCGAGCAGTGCGGTGAGATCTTCGCGGAGCACCTCGATGTCGTCGCCGTCCAGGCGGCCGCCGCTCTGGGTGTGCTCGGTCGAGCGCATCAGCTCGTTGCCGGCGTTGTCCACCATGGACATGCCCAGCATCTGGGTACGGGCGGCGCGCACCTCCTCCAGCAGCCCCATGCGCTCGACCACGGTCAGCGCGGCGCCGCGCACGTCGATGGCCTGCCCGCCGGGACGGGGCGCGGGCGCGCTCTCCACGATGGTGGGGGTGACGCCGTGGCGGGCCAGCCAGTAGGCCAGCGCGGGACCGGCGACGCTCGCTCCGGAGATGAGAACCTTCATGACACTGCCTCCCGTGATCTGCATGTACCGTGTACGCATCTGACTGTACGGCGTACGCATACGGGCAGCAAGCGCGGATGTGTACTATGACAGGGCTATCTGTACTAGCTCAGGGAGGTCGAGGATGGCGGTCGCGCCGTACCAGCGGATCGTCAGCGACGTCCGTGCCAGGATCGCCGACGGGCGCCTCGCGCCCGGCGACCGCATGCCGTCCACGCGGCGACTGGCCAAGGAGTGGGGTGTGGCGCTGGCGACCGCGACGAAGGCGATGGCGCTGCTGTGCCAGGAGGGCGTGCTGGAGGCCCGGCCACGCTCCGGGACGTTCGTCGCGTCGACGGAGCCTTCGCCGTCCGCGCCGGCACCCGCCGCCCGGCCGGCCGCCGCCACCCGCGCTCCCGACGGTGACCTCACCCGCCAGCGGATCGTGCGGGCGGCCATCGAGATCGCCGACGCCGAAGGGCTCGACGGGCTGTCTATGCGCGGCGTGGCGGCGAAGTTGAGGGTGGCCACTATGTCGACGTACCGGCATGTGGCCAGCAAGGACGACCTGGTGCTGCTGATGGCGGACGCGGCGTTCGGCGAGCTCGGCTATCCCGATCCACAGCCCGACGACTGGCGCGCCCTGATCGAGCGGGCCGCACGCACCCTGTGGAAAACGTTCCGCCGGCACCCGTGGCTCGCCCAGGTCTTCCCACTGACCCGGCCGATGCCGCTGACCGGCCTGCTGACGCACAGCGAGCAGATGCACGCCGCGCTGCGTCCGTTCGGCCTCGACGCCACCGCCCGCCTCGACGTGCTGGTCATGCTCTACAGCCACATCCAGGGCCTCGCCATCCACCTGGAGCGCGAGACGCAGGCACAGGAGGCGTCCGGCCTCACCGACGAGGAGTGGATGGATCAAAACGCGCACGCCATGGAGGCGATCGCCGCATCGGGGCGGTACCCGGGCTTCGCCGGGATGATGGCCGAATTCGGCGAGGCGGGCTACGACCTCGACCTGGACAAGATCTTCGAGCTCGGCCTGCGCACGCTCCTCGACGGGCTTTCCGTCACTCTGGAGCGCCACACGCCGGCGTAGCGGCTACCGAGCCATTCTTGACAACGCTCACGACGATGGGCTGAGTACGTTTTTCCGGCGCCCGGATGTGAGTGACAAATGGATATCGTGGCCCGCCTGGACAAGCTGAGATCATCGACGATCATCTACCACCTCGTCCACATCCTGATGATTTCTCTCGGCGTATCGATCAGCCTCCTCGGCGGCGCGATCTGGACCTCCATCGGCACCTCGCTGATCGCCACCGGATCGGCCGGCGTGCTCATCTACCTGTACTACGCGCACAACCAGCGCAACGTCGAGCTTGTCGAAGGGCTCCGCGAGTTCGGCCTCCAGCAGATCTACGACGAGCGGAGCGGGCGCATCCGGCACGAGGAGTACGCGAGCCGCCTGCAGCGGGCGCGGTACCACGTGGACATCATCGGGTTCGGCCTCACCTCCTTCCGGGTCGACTACATCTCCGACCTCGGCGCGCTCGCCACCCGGGCCAAGGTGCGCATCCTGCTGCTCGACCCGGACTCGCCGTTCGCCGCGCAGCGCGACCGCGAGGAAGGCCTCTCCGAAGGCGTGATCGCGGGCGAGATCCGCGAGTTCGTGTCCCAGTACGAACGGCAGCGGTCCCTCAGCCCGAACGGCGCGACACCGCCCCGGATCGAGGTCCGGCTCTACACGTGCCTGCCATTGTTGAACGTGTTCAGAATCGACGACGAGATCTTCTACGGTCCCTATCTCGCCGGCCGCGCGAGCCGGAAGACGGTCACGATGCGGGCCCGGCGCGGCGTCATTTACGACCAGATGGTGCACCATTTCGACGAGGTGTGGGAGCGGCATTCGCGGCCGCTGCCGCACGTGCCGGTGGCGATCGCGGCCGGGCCGTCGCCCACCTGAGCCGAACGCCGCGCTTACGTTCCTCGAACGTGCAGGCCCTAGGGTCGGGGCAATGGCGGACAGGGAGCAGGTGGCGGCGCTGCTGCGCCGGGCCACGTTCGGGCCGACGGCGCAGGAGGTCGACGCGGCCGCGCGGGTCGGGTTCGCGGCCACCGTCGACCGGCTGCTCAGCCCGCGCGCGGCGGACGCGGGAGCGCGCCAGACGCCGCCGCCGGAGCTGGGCGCCGACCCGGCGGCGGCGCTCACCAAGGAGTCCACCCGCGAGCAGCGCCAGCGGGCCCGCCAGGAGCAGCGGGAGCAGGCGCGGCGGCTGGTGCTGTGGTGGCTTGACCGGATGGTGGCGGCGGACGACCAGCTCGGCGAGAAGCTCGTCTTCTTCTGGCACGGCCACTGGGCGACGAGTGTCCAAAAGGTACGGTCGGCGGTGCTGATGCGCGGGCAGCTCGACACCCTCCGCCGGTACGGGCGGGGCGAGCTGCGCGACCTCGCCACCGCGATGGTGACCGACCCCGCGCTGGTGCTGTGGCTGGACGGCCACCGCAACACGCGCAAGGCGCCCAACGAAAACCTCGCCCGCGAGCTGATGGAGCTGTTCACGCTCGGGCCGGGCCACTACACCGAGGCCGACGTGAAGGCCGGCGCGCGGGCGCTGACCGGGTGGACGGTCGACCGCGCCACGGGTACGGCCGTGTTCGTGCGGCGGCGGCACGACCCGGCGGCGCAGGCGATCCTCGGCGAGACGGCGGCGTACGACGCGCGGTCGCTCGTGGCGCTGCTGTGCCGGCAGCCGGCGGCGCGCACGTTCGTGGCCGGGCGGCTGTGGCGGCGCTTCGCGAGCGAGGCGGTGCCGCCGCCGGAAGACCTGGCCGGCACGGCCGCCGTCCCGCTCCTGCGGGCCGCCTTCAGCCATCCGGCGTTCGCGGCCACGGCCGGCCAGCACGTGAAGGAGCCGGTGGAGTGGGCGGTCGGCGCGATGCGGCAGCTCGGCGTGCGCCCGTCGGCCCTGAGCGAGCAGAAGCGCAAGCAGCTGCTGTCCGGGCTGGACGCGATGGGCCAGGTGCCGCTGCGGCCGCCGAGCGTGGGCGGCTGGCCCTCCGGCGCGGCGTGGCTCACCACCTCCTCGCTGCAGGCCCGCGCGCGGCTGGCGCGGCTGCTGGCCGAAGCCGCCACAGTGGACGCCCGCGGCGAGGACGAGCTCGCGCGGCTGCTCGCCGTCGACGCGTGGAGCCCGCGCACCCGCGCCGCCCTCGCCCCGATCCGAGGCGCCGCGCCGCGCCTGGCCGCCGCGCTGATCAGTCCTGAGTACACCGTCTGCTGAGGAGGCTCCACGATGGACACGGTGACGCGGCGCCGCTTTCTGCTCGCCAGCGGGGTAACCGGAGCGGCGGCCCTGGCGGCCGGCGCTGGGGCGTACACGCTGCGGGACATCCTCGCGACGGCGAGCGACCGGCCCGCGGACGCCCGCACGCTCGTGCTGGTCACGCTCTACGGCGGCAACGACGGCCTCAACACGGTCATCCCCTACGCCGACCCGGCTTACCACGACGCCCGCCCGGACCTCGCCTACGGCGCGGACGAGGTGTTGCGTGTCGACGGTGAGCTCGGCCTCAACCCCGCGCTGGCGGGGCTGCACACGCTGTACGGCGCCGGGCAGCTCGCGATCGTGCGCGGCACCGGCTACCCGAAGCCCAACCGCAGCCACTTCCAGTCGATGGACATCTGGCAGACCGCGCAGCCGGACCGGCCCGGCACCACCGGCTGGCTGGGGCGCTGGCTCGACGCGAGCGGCGGCGACCCGCGCCTTGCGGTCTCCTTCGAGCCGGCGCTGCCGGTGCTGCTGGCCGGCGAGCGCGGCGCGGGCGCGGCGGTGCCGGTGACCCGCCAGCTCGTGCGGGAGGCGCTCGCGGACCCGGTGCTGGCCGCGCTCGGCCAGCCGCAGGAGGGTGAGAGCGCGCTGCGCGCCCGGGCGTCCGCCTGCTTCGCCGACCTGCTCGCGGTCGACGCGCTCGTGGCCGGCGCCCGGCAGGCCGCCGCCGGTGACGACGACCCGGACGCCGGCGACGGCGCGGAGGGCGCGACCGCCACCGGCGGGGCGACGAGCCCGCTGCAGGCGCAGCTCGACCTCGTCGCGCAGTGCGTGGAGGCGGGCGTGGCGACGCGGGTGTTCTCGGTGTCGCTGGGCGGGTTCGACACGCACGCGGACGAGAAGCAGGCCCAGGCGGTGCTGCTCGGCCAGGTGGACAAGGCGCTGGCCGGGTTTGCCGAGCGGATGGCCCGCACCGACGCCGGGCGGAAGGTGGTGGTCGCGGTGTACTCCGAGTTTGGCCGGCGGGTGCGCGCCAACGCCTCGGACGGCACCGACCACGGCACGGCCTCGAACGTGTTCCTGCTCGGCGCGGCCGTCCACGGTGGACTGTACGGCGCCGCGCCGAGCCTGACCGACCTGGACGACGGCGACCTCAAGCACACGACCGACTTCCGCGACGTGTACGCCACCCTGCTCGAGCGTGTGCTCGACACCGGGGCGGACCGGGTGCTCGGCGCGTGGCGCGGCCGCCTGGACGGGCCCCTCTAGGAGACCGTCCGGCGTCAAGGTGGGCTGCGGTTCAGAAGATCTACTTCGAAGCAGATCCGGGCTACCGCGACGTCCGTCGTGGTCCGGACCGTCGCTCCCGCGGCCTCACCCTCCGCGGTGGGCGAGCTCAAGTGCGGTAACCACTCAGTGGGCATCGCACCAGCGACGCCGGCGCGCTCCGGGACATCCGATCCGACCTAGCGGAGGCCCGCCGCGGCCAGGCGCTCCGGCAGGGTGGCCAGGCGGTCGACCGGCTCGGCGCTGAAGACGAAGCGGATGTGGCGGGCGGCCACGGCGTCGCCCCAGCCGGTCATCGCGGTCGCGGCCACCGCGCCGTCGCGCAGCAGGCGGCGTGAGGCGTCGGCCGGGTCGATGCCCATGGCGACCGTGTCCAGCAGCAGTGACCAGCCGCCGGCCGGGCGCACCAGGGGCAGTCCGGCGAGGCCGGTCAGGATCGTGTCGCGGCGGCGCTGCAGCTCGGCGGCGGCCTCGGCCACGTGGGACTGGTCGCCGCGCAGGACGGCGGTGGCGCCGGCGCGGGCGATGCCGACCGGGGTCGTGGTGTTGTAGACGTGGGCCCAGCCGACGTGCTCCACAAGGGACCGTGGTCCGGCGACCCAGCCGACCCGCCAGCCGATCATGCGGAACTCCTTCGACAGGGACCCGATCACCAGCGTGCGCTCCGCCATGCCGGGCTCGCGGACCGGGTGGACGAACGGCCGCCCGTCGAAGAGCAGGCTCTCCATCGCGCCGTCGTAGATGAGCAGCAGGTCGCGCTCGCGGCACAGGTCGCAGACCGCGCGCCACTCCTCCTCGTCGAGCACCGCGCCGGACGGCATCGACGGGCTCATCAGCAGCAGCGCGCGGGTGGCCGGCCCGACGGCGGCGCGCAGCGCGTCCAGGTCGAGGCGCCACTCGCCGCCCACCACCCGGTACGGCGCGAACCGCGGCACGCCACCCACCAGGCGCACCCTGTTGACCAGCCCCGCGTACGTCGGGTCGCCGAGCACCACCTCGTCGCCCGGGTCGATCGTGGCGAGCAGGCAGTCGAGGGCGGCCTCGGTGCCGCCGCTGGTCACGATGACCTCCTCGACCGGGTCGTAGCGGTGGCCGGTGCGGGTGGCGAGCAGGTCGGAGATGGCCGCGCGCAGGTCGAGGTCGCCGGTGAACGGGAGCCACGAGTTGGCCGCCGCCGTCGAGAGCGCGGCGGCGGTCACCGGCACGGCCTCGGGCGGGAGCGGCAGGTCGGTGTCGAGGTTTTCCAGGCGCAGCACGGGCCAGCGCGCGGTCACGCGGTCGGCCGAGCGCGCCACCCGGTCGATGCCGAAGCCCACGATCTCGGACATGCGGCGCGCCGCTCTGACTCCTGAAGTAGTCATGGTGACTACTATAGTGCGCATGACCGACTCCCCCGCCAGTCGAATCGCCGCCAATCTCCGCGCCATCCGCGAGGCCCGGGGCCTCTCGGTCGTGGCCCTCGCGGAGCGGAGCGGGGTCGGCCGGGCCACGCTGACCAACCTCGAGGCCGGGCGGGGCAACCCCACGATCGACACCCTCTACGCGCTCGCGGACGCGCTCGGCGCCGCGCTGGGCGACCTCATCGGCGAGCCGGCGCGCACGCGGGTCGAGGTGGTGCGCGCCGGCGCGGGCACGCGGGTGGAGGGCGCGGTCTCCGCCCGCCTGCTCGACCGGGTGCGCGGGCAGCGGCTGGCCGAGTTCTACGAGGTGGAGTTCGCCACGACCGCCCGCCACGCCGACCCGCATCCCGCGGGCGTGACCGAGTCGCTGCTGGTGGTCGCCGGCCGCCTCCGCGTCGGCCCGCTCACCGAGCCGGCCGAGCTCGGCCCGGGCGACTTCATCCGCTTCCCCGGCGACGTCCCCCACCTCTACCAGGCGATCGGCGGCCCCGCGCGCGGCGTCCTGGTGATGGCCCACCCCTGATCAAGACCGAAGATGTGAGCTGCCGCGACGTCCGCCATGGTCCGGACCGTTGCGCGGTCGGGCTTGGCCGGCGGGCCTGGCAGCGGAGGTCGGGGATCTCGGCGAGCCCTGGCGAGCCGCCGACCTCCGCGTTGCCCGCGGGAAAGCACCCAAAGAAAACGCTCCGCTGCGCTTCACGTCTCCCCCGGGGCCCGCGCGTGCGGTCCGCAGGTGACGCGGGCGCGGGAAATGGTTGGCCTAGCCTGTGGGCGTGAGCTTGATCGCGGAGCGGCGCCTCGCGAGCGTGTTGCTGGCCGGCGGCCCGCAGCTGGGCACGCCGGCGGAGGTGGTGCGGTGGTTCGGCGCGGTGCAGGCGCAGGACTTCGGGCCGGCGAAGTGGTCGCTGGGTGAGCGGCTGCCCGGCACCGGTGACGCCGAGGTGCAGCGGGCCTTCGACGCGGGTGAGTTTCTGCGCACGCACGTGCTGCGGCCGACCTGGCACTTCGTGACGCCCGACGACATCCGGTGGATGCTGCGGCTCACCGGGCCGCGGGTGCACGCGACGAACGCGTACTACTACCGCCAGTCCGGCCTCGACGACGCCGTCTTCGCGAAGGCGCACGACCTGCTCGCGGAGGCACTTGCCGGCGGGGCGCACCGCACGCGTAAGGAGCTTGCCGGCGTGATCGGCGGGGCCGGGCTGCCGACGGCGGGCTTCGCGATGGCGTACATCCTGATGCACGCCGAGCTCGACGGCCTGATCTGCAGCGGGGCGATGCGCGGGAAGCAGCACACGTACGCGCTGCTGGACTCCCGCGTCCCGCCGGCACCGGAGCGCGACCCGGACAGCGCGCTCGCCGAGCTTGTCACCCGCTACTTCACCAGCCACGGCCCGGCCACCGCCAAGGATCTGCGGTGGTGGTCCAGCCTCACGCTCACCGACATCGCGCGCGGGGTCGCGCTGGCCGGCGACCGCCTGCGCCACGAGGTGGTCGACGGCGTGTCCTACTGGTCGGGGCCGCCCGCCGCGGCACGGCCGCGCTCGCCGATGGCGCACCTGGTGCAGGGGTACGACGAGTACGTGGTGGCGTTCGCGGAGAGCAAGTGGGTGCTCGACGCCTCCGGCGCGGCCCGCGCGGTGCCGGCCGGCACACTGGTGCCCAACGGGGTGCTACTGCTGGACGGGCAGGTGGCGGGGCACTGGCGGCGTTCATCCACAAGGGACACACTGCTCGTCGAGGCACTGCTCTACCGCGCGCTCACGCCGCCCGAGTCCGCGGCGCTGGATGCGGCCGCCGCGCGCCAGGCGGCGTTTCTGGGCCTACGCCCGAGCGTCGCGACGAGCGTGCTTGACGGCGCCGGCTAATAACGTTAGCTTGTCAGCTATGAAGCGTAGTCACCGTGCGGGCCTCTCCACCGCTGCCGTGGTCGAGGCCGCGCTCGCCATCATCGACGAGCAGGGCGCCGCCGCGCTCACCCTCGCGGCGGTGGCGCAGCGCACCGGCGTCGCCGCCCCCTCGCTCTACAAGCACGTGGGCAGCCTCGCCGGGCTTCGCACGCTGGTCGCCGCGCGCGTGCTGGAGGAGATGACCGAGCGCTTCTCCCGCGCGGTGATGGGCCGTTCCGGCGACGACGCGGTGGAGGTGCTGATGCGGGAGTACCGCGCCTACGTCACCGAGCACCCCGCCCGCTACGCGGCCGCCCCCGCCGACGCGCTGCACGAGCCGCGCACGGCCGAGGCGGGGCAGCGGCTGCTGGAGGTGTTCCTCGCGGTGCTGCGCGGCTACGGCCTGACCGACTCCGCGGCCATCCACACGACCCGGTGCGTGCGCGCGGTGGTGCACGGGTTCGCGTCGATCGAGGCGAGCGGCGGGTTCGGGCTGCCGGAGGATCTGGACACGACGTACTCCCAGCTGGTGCGCATGGTCCTCGCGAGCTTGCCGCGCTGATCCCTGGTCGCCCTGGGCCCGCTCCCCATTTTCGGGGCGGCTCTGCGTCGCGGGTGCTGGTGCGGCGTCACCCGGACCGCTCGCGAGTCTGCCGAGCTGATCGCCGGTCGCCCCTGGTTGGTGGCGCCGGCTCCCCACGTCGGAGCCGCTCTGGTTCGCGGTGCTGGCGCGCGTCACCGGACGGGGGCCAGGGTGCCGGTTGGAAGGCGGGTGGCCAGCGCGGCGCCGGTGGCGGCGACGGCGATGAGGTACGCGGTGCTGCTCCACTGCACCTGCGCGAACGTGGCGTGCAGGTCGTGCCGCAGCGTCGGGTACGCGACCGTGAGCACCGTGCCGTCCAGCGCGACCAGCATGGCGCCCGCCACGCTGACCGCGAGCGTGGTGCGCGCCCGCCTCACGCCGCCTCCGGGCCGGCGTGGGCGTCGACCGCCGCGCGCAGCAGGGGCTCGACGTCGTCCAGGTCGGTGGCGAGCTGGAGGCTGCCCCAGATCCAGAGCTGGGCGAGGCCGTGCAGGTTGGCCCAGAGCGCGGCGGCCGCCACCCGCGCGGACGGCGCCCCGGGCGGCGTCGAAGAGCCGGCCTGTGCGACCAGCTCGACCAGCACCTCGAACAGCGGCAGGCTTGTCTCCCGCAGGCCGAGCTGGTTGCTCTCCAGCAGGTCGTGCCGGAACATCAGCTCGAACATGCCGCGGTTCGCCGCCGCGTACTCGACATAGGCGCGGCCCAGTGCCACCAGCTGCGCGTGTGGCGTGCCTCCGCCGCTCAACAGCCGGGCGACCTGCTCCCCCAGCTCACGGAAACCCTGGCGGGCGATGGCGGACAGCAGCGACAGGTGGGTCGGGAAGTAGCGCCGCGGCGCGCCGTGCGACACACCGGCGCGGCGGGCGATCTCGCGGAGTGTGAGCATCTCGCTGCCCTCCCGCGTCACCAGCTCCACGCCGGCCGCGACCAGCCGCTCTCGCAGGTCCTCGCTCATAGACAGTGTCTACCACGGGCAGTAGACACTGTCTACACAGGTTGACGGATGCATCGATGTTCGTTAGACCAGGTGAGGACAACTACGCCGGTCAATGGAGGACAACGTGGTCCCACGCCGCATCGCCGTCACGGTGCTCACCGCAGCCCTGCTCCTGGCCGCCGGGGCCGCGCCCGCGCAGGCCGCCGACGCGCCGCCGCGCGTCACGAAGGGGCCGTGCGGGTACACCGAGACGCCCGACGACCCGGCCGCGCGCCCCGTCCCGCTGCCGCCCGACCCCCGGCGCACCCCCGACCGCGGCACGGTCACGACCACGCTGATCACCAACCTCGGCCTCATCCCGCTCACGCTCGACCGCGAGCAGGCGCCGTGCACGGTGCAGAGCTTCCTGCACCTGGTGCGGCACCGGTTCTACAACCGGACGATCTGCCACCGGCTCACCACGTACCCGACGCTGAAGGTGCTGCAGTGCGGCGACCCGTCCGGCACCGGCTCGGGCGGCCCGGGCTACCGGTACAAGGACGAGCTGCCGACCGGCCTTCCGCCGGCGCCGACGGACCCGACCGGCGAGCGCAAGGTGTACGCCCGCGGGGTGCTGGCGATGGCCAACGCCGGCCCGGACACCAACGGCAGCCAGTTCTTCCTGGTCTTCGCCGACTCGGCGCTGCGCCCCAACTACACGATCTTCGGCAGCGTCCGGCCGCTCGGCCTGCGCACCCTCGACCGGGTGGCGGCCGGCGGCGTGGCACCGACGCCCGAGGACCCGGCCCCGGTCGACGGCGCCCCGGCCCGGCGCACGGAGATCCTCCTGGCGCTGTAGCGACGTTCCGGCCTGGCGTCAGGAGACCAGGCCGAGCTCCCGCGCGCGTGAGGCGGCGTCGCGGCGGGTACGGGCGTCGAGCTTGTCCAGCACGGCTGCGACGTGCGTGTCGACCGTGCGTACCGACAGCACGAGCCGGGCGGCGATCTCCGCGTTGCTCAGCCCTTGCGCGAGCAGCCGCACGACCTCGACCTGGCGCTCGGTGAGGCCGGCCGGGTTGTCGCGTGTGGACGGTACCGGGCCGCGCGGCACCCGGGTCACGCCGAGGTCCTTGAGCCGCTGGCGGACCCGCCGGGCCAGCGGCTCGGCGTGCAGGCCGTCGAGGGTGGCGAGGGCGCCGAGCAGGTCGTCGGCGTCGTCGCTTTCGGCCAGGGCGCTCGCCCGGTGGTACGGGCAGCCCGCGCGCTCCCACAGCGCGGCCGCCTCCCGCCAGCGCCCGGCGGCCTGCAGCGCGTACGGGTGCGGCGAGTCCACCAGCGGCACCTGCGCACCGGCCAGGCGCATCCAGTAGCCCAGCTCGGCGGCGAAGGCGTTGGCGCCGTACCGCCGCACCTCCTCGTAGTAGGGCGCCACCGCGGACGCCGCGCCGGCCGCGTCGCCGCGCAGCCAGGCGGCCTCGATCAGCGCGTTCGCCGCGGGGGCGAGGCGCTGCGCCTCGCCCAGGTCCTTGGCCAACTCCCACGACGCGGCGACAAGCTCGTCGCCGCCCTCCTGGCCCCGGCGGACCCGGGCCCGGCCGGCGACCGCGAGCGCCGGGCACCGCTGGGTGGGCCCCTCGTGCAGCGCCCAGTCGGCCTCGCGCTCGGCGTCCTCCCACGCACCGCGCAGCAGGTGGAGCATGCCGAGCGTGAGGTGCAGGTAGCGCAGGAAACCGAGGAACTCGCCCTCGTCGGCGAGGTCGATGGCGTCGCGCAGGAGCCGGTCGGCCTCGTCGAGGCGCAGGTCGTCGAGGAGCTGCCAGGACAGGTTCGTGTACGACCGGCAGGCGTGCTCCACCTCCCCCGCCGCGAGCGCGACCGACAGGCTCTCCTCGAGCTTGCCCCGCCCCTCTGGGATCCCCGCGTGCAGGGAGGCGAAGCCGACGTTGTTGAGCGCGTGCGACAGGATGCCGGCGTCGCCGAGCGCGCGGGCCATCGCCTCGGCCCGCTGCCCCACCGCGATGGCCTCGGTGCTCCGCCCGGCCAGGGCAAACAGCTGGGAGCGGTTGCTGAGCGCCAGCGCCAGGGCCCGCTGGTCGCCGGCCGGCTCCAGGATCTCGATGGCCTCGGCGGCGCTCGCCTCGGCGCCGGCGCGCATGCCGGCCCACCACTGCATGCGGGACAGCCACCGCAGGCTGAGGCCGAGCGCGCGGGGGTCGCCGAGGCCGCGTCGCGCCTCGATCGCCTCCCGCTGGGCGGTCACGGACTCGACGCCGAGGCCGACCGTGTAGCACTCGATGGCGTACCCGTCGAGCAGGTCCGCCAGCTCGTCGACCGGGAAGTGCGCGCGGTGGGTGAGCACGAGGCGGTAGTGCGCGACCGCCTCGCGGTGCGAGCCCGCCGCGACCGCCTCGCGCGCGGCGGCCGGGCCGTGCCGGATGACGGCCTCGTCGCTGCCGGCCTCGGCGGCGTGGTGCATGATCCGGGACACGTCCACAGTGTCCGGACGTTCGAGCAGCGCGGACAGCACCGCCTGGTTGCACGCCACGCGCCGCACGGCCGGCATCGAGTCCACGATGGCGCGCCGGGTCAGCTCGTGGCGGAAGCCGATGCGCCGCGCCGAGGCGGTCAGGACCCCGCGCCGCTCCGCGGCCGCCAGCGAGGCGAAACCGCCGGGCACGACCGCGTCGACCAGCCAGCGTTCCACTGTGGAGGGTACGACGGCCAGCTGCTCCAGCGCGTCGCGGGTGCGGCCGTCGAGGTCGCGCAGCCGGGCGGTCACCGCCTCGGAGATGGTCGGCGGCACGCCGTCGGCGTCGCCGGAGGCGAAGAACTCGGCCACGTAGAAGGGGTTGCCGGCGGTCACCGCGTACACCCGGTCGGTGTCCATCCCGGTGTCGGCGCCGAGCCGCCGGACGGCGTCCGGGGAGAGGCGGGCCAGGCGCAGCCGCCGCACCCGGCGCGCGCCGGAGGTGAGGCCGAGCAGCTGCTGCATCGGGTGGTCGCGGGTCAGCTCCTCGTCGCGGTACGTCAGCACGAGCACCACCGGCAATTGCCCGATCCGCCGGACCAGGAAGCGCAGCACGTCGAGCGTCGCCTCGTCGGCCCAGTGCACGTCCTCCACGACGAGCACGGTGGGGTGGTCGGGCCAGTCCAGCTCGGCGCGGAGCGCGTCGATCACGGCGCCCCGGTCGCCGGACTCCAGCGCCTCGGTGAGCCGCTTGCCGACGCTGCCGATCAGGTCGCGCAGCGGGCCGAGGACGCGTGGTGTGGCGAGGTCGTCGCAGTACCCGACCAGCAGCCGCCCCTCGGCGGGCAGCACGCCGCGCACCGAGTCGACGAGGCTGGACTTGCCGATGCCGGGCTCGCCCATGATCAGCACGATCGAGCCGTCGCCGCCCTTGGCCTCCCGCGCGGCGGCGCCGAGTTCGGCGAGCTCGTGCTCGCGTTCGAGGATCTGCCGGCCCATTTTTTGGATCATTGCACGCCGGCCACCCGCCCGGTGTCGGCAATCCGGCGCAACCCGATGTACGTATGGCGCCGCCCCGACCTCGGTATTGAGCACGGATCCGCCGCACCCGTCGCGCGCCGTAGAACTGCCGTACGACGACGCGACACAGGAGGTAAGGCAATGGCAGTCGACGAAGACCGGCTCATGGAGTTCCTGCACAGGTTCGTGGGTGACCTCGGCGCGACGATGGCGGCCGGCGGCATCGTGGTCGGCGACCGGCTGGGGCTGTACCGCGCGCTGGCGCAGGGTCCGGCCCGGCCGCAGGAGCTGGCCGAACGGACCGGCACCGCACCCCGGTACGTCGAGGAGTGGCTGCGCGGGCAGGCCGCCGGCGGGTACGTGCAGTTCGACGCGGCCAGCGGCGAGTACTCGATGACCGAGGAGCAGGCGTTCGCGCTCACCGACCCGGACGGGCCGGTCTTCGTGCCCGGCGCGTTCCAGCTCGCGCTCGGCGCGCTCAAGGCCGAAAACGAGATCACCAGGGCCTTCCGCACCGGTGAGGGTGTGGGCTGGCACGAGCACGACGCCGATGTGTTCGCCGGGTGCGAGCGGTTCTTCCGGCCCGGGTACAGCGCGCACCTGGTCAGCTCCTGGCTGCCGGCGCTGGACGGGGTGGAGGCCCGCCTGCGCGCCGGGATCCGGGTCGCCGACGTCGGCTGCGGCCACGGCGCGTCGACGATCCTGATGGCGCGGGAGTACCCCGAGTCGACGTTCGCCGGCTCGGACTACCACGGCGACTCGGTCGCGGCGGCCCGCAAGCACGCCGAGAACGCGGGTCTCGACGGCCGGGTGCGGTTCGAGGCGGCCAGCGCGCAGTCGTTCGGCGGCGGCCCGTACGACCTGGTGACCACGTTCGACGCGCTGCACGACATGGGCGACCCGCTCGGCGCCGCCCGGCACATCCGCCGCCAGCTGGCCGACGGCGGCAGCTGGATGATCGTGGAACCCGCCGCCGGCCCCACCGTGAGCGACAACCTCAACCCGGTGGGCCGGGTCTACTACTCGTTCTCGGCGTTCCTGTGCGTGCCCAACGCGCTGTCCCAGGAGGGCGGCTACTCGCTGGGCGCCCAGGCCGGCGAGGAGCCGGTGCGCCGCCTGGCCACCGACGCCGGCTTCGGCAGCTTCCGCCGGGTGGCCGAGACACCGTTCAACATCGTTTACGAGGCGCGACCGTAGCGCCATTCGGGGGTCTCGGGCGGCACCGTCGGGGGCGGTGCCGCCCGAGCGCGTTTCCGGCTCAGAGCACGGCGCGGTCCGCGCGCAGGCGGTCCCGCAGCGGCGCGGGATCGAGGTCGCCGGGCAGGCAGCCCCGGCTGGCGGCGAGCGCGGCCGCCGTGCCGGCCGCCTGGCCCGTCGCCATGCACTGGGCCATCGAGCGGACCGAGGCGTGCGCGTCGTGGGTGGCCGACAGGCAGCGGCCGGCGACCAGGAGGTTGTCCAGCTCGGCGGGGAGCAGGCTGCGGTACGGCACGCCGTAGGTGCGGCCGGAGGGCTCGCCGCCGACGTACGCCCACACCGTCCGGTCGCCGCCGTCGTGGTCCTCGACCGGCGCGCCGCACCGGGCGACCGCGTCCGGGAAGTCGTGCGCGCCGAGCACGTCGTCGCGGGTGAGCACGTACCGGCCGACGAGCCGCCGGGTCTCCCGCACGCCGATGCGCACCGAGGACTGCAGCAGGTACGCGGACTCGTAGCCGGGCACCTCCGCGACGAGGAACCGGGTGTACTCGGCGACCTGCCGCCGCCCCTCGGCCTCGGCGGCGGACAGCTCCCAGGGGTCGGTGGGGTCGACGCCGCTGACCCGGGTGAGGTTGGTGTGCACCACGCCGGGCAGGACGGTGCGGTGCACGGAGCCCTCCCGGCGGGGCAGCCGGTAGGCGCCGGAGTCGGCGGCCTTCGCGATCCGCTCGTGCAGGTCGGCGGTGGACAGCCGCGCGGTGTCCACACCGCCGAGCCGGAACGTGGCGGTCAGCGGCTGCACCCGCCGGCTGGCCGACGGCCGCTCCAGCGCGGCACCGGCCTGCCAGGCCACCTCGGCGTCGCCGCTGGCGTCCACGATGGACCGCGCCGCCACCGTGCGGGCGCCGGCCCTGGTGTGCACGGCCAGGCCGGTCACCCGCCGCCCCTCGCGCCGCACGTCGACGCAGGTGGCGTGCAGCAGTACCGCCACGCCCGCGCCGGCGCACAGCTCGTCCCAGGCCAGCTTGAGCGCCTCCGGCTCGTAGGTGACGCCGGTGCCGGCTCCGTAGGTGTTCGGGCGCTCGAACGCCTGCCCCTCGCCGAGCAGCCGACCGGCCAGTTCCCAGCCGACCCCGCCGACGACCCGTTCGCGGCTGCCGCCCGGCGCGTAGAAGCCGTAGAACGTGTCCAGGACGGCCGCGCCGGTGCCGCCGAGGAAGCCGGCCGACTCGATCAGCAGCGTGCGGGCGCCGCCGCGCGCCGCCGCCACCGCCGCCGCGCAGCCGGCCGACCCGCCGCCGACCACGGCCACGTCCCCGGTCCAGATCACCGGCGCGGTCATCGCAGCGTCCAGCCGCCGTCGACGGGTACGACCGCACCGGTCACCCGCGCCGAGTCCGGGCCGAGCAGCCAGACCACCGCGGCCGCGACCTCGTCCGGGGTGCAGGCGCGGCCGCCGAGCGGCATCAGCTCCGGCAGGCGCGCGCGCAGCGGGGGGTCGCCGAGCGCGCGCCCGGCCATGGGGGTGTCGACGAGGCCGGGTGCCACCGCGTTGACCCGGACGCCGTGCCGGGCGCCTTCGTACGCGGCGAGCCGCACAAGCGTCTCCACGCCGCTCTTGCTCACCGCGTAGGCCGCGGTCAGGAAGTCGTCGTCGAGCGTGTGGGCCAGCGCCGAGCCGACCACGACGACCGAGCCGCCACCCGTCCTGGCCAGGGCCGGCAGCGCCGCGCGCAGCAGCCGGAACACCGACTCGAGGTTGACCCGCTGCACGCTCGCCCACGCCTCGTCGGTGCAGGCGCCGACCGGGCCGTCGCCGAGCGAGCGGCCGGACATGCCGATCGCGTGCACGACGCCGTCGAGGCCGCCGAGCCGGCTCGTCGCGTACCCGACCGCCTTCTCCGCACCGCCCGGCGCGGTGATGTCGACCGTGTCCCGGTCGACGCCGACCCCGCGGTCTCCGGCGGCGGCCAGGCAGGCGGCCCCGATGCCACCGGTGGCGCCGCAGACCAGGACGCGGGTCATGCCGCCGCCTCGTCCCGCAGCAGCGCGGCGGCCCGGCGGCCGTGTTCGGCGTACGCGGCGTCGAACAGCCGCGCGCTGCCCTCCTGGCCGACCAGGGCGGCGCTGGTGAGCACCGGCGGCAGCGCGCCGGACGCGGCAAGGATCTCGGCCACGCGCACCTTGATCTCGTTGACGACGGCGACCGAGGCCAGCGAGGTGCCCGGGCCGACCGGCACGTCCAGACCGTCCACATCGCACAGCGCGTCGGCGACCGGCGTGCACAGGTCGATCACCACGTCGGCGTGGTCCTGCAGGCGGGTGCCGGTGCTGTGCCGGGGCGGCGCGGCCGTCGACTGGGCCAGCGAGGTCACCACGATCACCGGGAGGCCGGCCTTGCGCGCCTGGGCGGCGATCTCGATCGGCACCGCGTTTCGCCCGCTCGCGCTGAAGACCATCATCGTGTCGGTGGGCCGCAGGTGGAAGTTGGCCAGGATCTGCTCCGCGAGCCCCTCGACCCGCTCGATGAACATCGCCTGCCGCTGCCCGTTGGCGCCCACGACCTGGGTGTGGAACGTCATCGACAGCTCGACGATCGGATGGAAGCCGGGGTACGACCCGTACCGCGGGAACAGCTCCTCGACCGGGATCCGGGAGTGGCCGGTGCCGAACGTGTGCACCACGCCGCCCCGGCCGATCGACGCCGCGCAGAGCCGGCTCGCCTCCTCGATCGCGCCGGCCTGGGTACGGCCGATGGTGTCCAGCACCTCGACCGCCCGCGGGATCCACCTCAACGTCCACTCCCCTCTTCCGCCGCCAGCGCGGCACCTGTCGCTCCTGCCTCGTCGCCGAGTTCGGCGGCGAGCACCCGTACCGGCCCGATGAACGGCTCCCGGGCCGCGAGCGCGGCCTCGACGTGCGGGCGCAGCGCGGGCAGCGCGCCGGCCACCCCGCCGCCGACGACCAGCGCGGTCGACGGGAGCAGCGCCGCCACGGACGCGATGCTCTCGCCGATCGCCCGCCCGGCCCTGGCGATGGCCCCGGCCGCTGCCGGCTCACCGCCCGCCGCGGCGCCCGCCACCTCGGCCGGTGTGCGCCCGCCACCCGCGGCGGCGGCGATGGCCGGGCCGCTCGCGTACATCTCCAGGCAGCCTCGGCTTCCGCAGCCGCAGGCCGGCCCGGCGCGGTCGTACGTGGTGTGCCCGATCTCGCCGAGCCGGTCGTCGGCACCGACCAGCAGGCGGCCGCCGGTCACGACCCCGCCGCCGACGCCGGTGCCGAGCGTCAGGAAGAGCACGTCGGTGAGGCCGCGCGCGGCGCCCAGGCGCAGCTCGGCGAGGCAGAAGGCGCGCGCGTCGTTGAGCAGGCGGGTGGGGCGGCCGGTGGCCCCGGTGACGGTGTCGCCGAGCGGGAAGCCGGACCAGCGGCCGGGCAGGTTGGGCAGGAATCGGACGACGCCGGTGGCGCGGTCGACGTGGCCGGGCACCGCGAGGCCGACGCGGTCGGGGTCGGCGGCGCGGGCGAGGGCGACCAGCGCCTCGACGATGGTGTCGCGGTCGCCCGGCGTGGGCACGCCGCCGCGGCCGGCCACCTCGCCGGTGGCGGTGTCGCGGGCGACCCACTTGATCGCCGTCCCGCCGACGTCGATGCCCAACGTGACAGCCACCCGCGGTCCTCCGGTCGATCAACCTGTCTAGACGGCTAGAC
Organism: Phytohabitans houttuyneae; assembly: GCF_011764425.1. Classification (NCBI taxonomy): domain Bacteria; kingdom Bacillati; phylum Actinomycetota; class Actinomycetes; order Micromonosporales; family Micromonosporaceae; genus Phytohabitans; species Phytohabitans houttuyneae. The sequence continues at coordinate 1,028,246 of NZ_BLPF01000003.1, read as the reverse complement.
TACCTATACTGCTGCGAGGGTCGTCAAGAGGCGGTCCACGCGCTCCGGAAGGGCGTCCCCGATGAGACCCGCCACGCCCGCGTACCTGCTCATCGAGCAGGAACTGCGCCGGATCATCAGCAAGGCCGAGCCCGGCGACCCGCTGCCCTCGGACTCCGAGCTGTGCGACCGCTTCGGGGTCAGCCGGATGACCGCGCGCCAGGCCGTGCAGCGCCTGGCCGCTGAGGGGCTGCTCTACCGCGTCTCCGGCCGGGGCACGTTCGTCGCGCAGCACCCGGTGCACCGGCGGATCAACACGCTGCTGTCGTTCACCGAGGAGATGGCGCGGCGCGGCCTCACCGCACGCTCGCAGGTCATCGACTCCGGCGTCCGCCCCGCGCGGCACGACGAGAGCCAGGCTCTGCAGCTCGGCACGGGCGGCTCGGTCGCCGCGCTGCGCCGGGTGCGCCTGGCCGACGGCGTGCCGATGGCGGTCGAGCACGTGCGGCTGCCCGCGGTCTGCGCCAGCGTGCTGCGCGGCGACCTCACCAACGCCTCGCTCTTCGTCGCCCTGGAGGGGCTCGGCCGGGTGCCGACCCGCGCGCTGGGCACGATCACCGCGGCCGCCGCCGACCCGACCGAGGCCAAGCTGCTCGACGTCGCGGTCGGCGCGCCGCTGCTGGTCGAGCTCCGCACGATCCTCGACCAGCACGACAAGCCGGTCGAGTACACCGAGTCGCGCTACGTCGGCGAGCGCTACCGCTTCGACATCGAGCTGCTCCGCGCGCAGCCCTGACCCCTGCCGTTGATCACGGAGCTCGTGGGCGTGTCGGCCGGCGTTTCCACCCACGAACTCCCTGATCAACCGCGGGTGGGGGTGAGCGCGGCGGCGGGGTTGGCGACCAGGATCTGGTCGACCAACGCCTGGCCCAGGCGGGCGGCGAGGCGCGGGGCGAAGGTCTCGCCGAGCACGGCCATGCCCGGGCCGCCGCCGTAGGCGCGGAGCATGCTCCGGCGGCCGACGTCGGTGCCGAGCAGCACCCGGTCGCCGTGTCCCGCCGACACGACGCGCTCGATGAGGTCGAGCAGGGCGGACTCGGGCCGGTACTTGACCCGGCCGACGGTGTCGTAGAGCAGCCAGGCGCCGCGGGCGGCGAGGTCCGCGTGCAGGTCCGGGTCCGGGTTGCGGTCCAGATGCGCCAGCAGTACCCGAGACGCGGCGACGCCCCCGTCGGACAGCGACTGGAGGATCTCGTGGCCCATCGTGCCGACCTCGCAGTGCACCGCGACCGGGACGCCGGTGCGCCGGGCCGCCTCGGCGCCGGCGGCCATGCGCCGGGCCTCGGAGGCGCTGATCCGCTGGTACGACGCGCCGAGCTTGATGACGCCCGCCCGGTGCGGGGTGGGCGCCGGCAGCGGGCCCTGCCAGTCGCGGCCGTCCATGCCCCGCTCGAGGTCGGCGAGCATCACCTCGACCAGCGTCTGGACCGGCTCGCGGTGCGCCCAGTGCCCGGCCGGGTAGTGCGCGTCGCGGTGGAAGCCGGTCGCGGCGACCACGTGCACGCCTGAGCGCTCGCTCAGCGCGGCGAGCTTGGCGGGCTCGCGGCCCAGCCCGATGGGCGTCAGGTCGACGATGGTCCCGATGCCGGAGGCGCGCACCTGGCCGGCCTCGGTGACCATCCGCTCCAGGTCGTCGAACTCGTCGCCGGGCAGCGCCGGCGTCCGCAGGAACAGGTGCTCGTGCGCGTCGACCGCGCCGAGCCGCCCGGCCGGCACGGGGCCGAGGACGGTCCGCACCTCGGTCACGGGCCGTCTCCCGCCGAACCACAACCCGCCATCTGGCTATCTAGACAGGTAGACACCCGCGCACCGTAACGCCCGCTCGACCGCCGGGTCAACGCGCGCCGGCCACCTTCCACCGCATAACATTGACGACTATCGTTGGCGCCGTGCTACGGCTACCCACCGTCGTCGCCGTGATCCTCACCGCGACCACCGTCACGACCACGCCCGCCCACGCCGCCTCCCCGCCCGGCATCGACCTTCGCCGGGCGCAGACCCACCAGCACATCGACGGCTTCGGCTACTCGATCGCCTTCCAGCGCACCTCCCTGGTGCACAACCTGTCGGAGGCCAAGCGGGAGGAGGCCCTCGACCTGCTCCTCGGCCGGGACAACGGCGCCGCCCCGAGCATCCTGCGCCTCGGCATCGGCTCGTCGGCGACCACCGTGTACGACAAGATGCTCTCCATCCAGCCCACCGACCCCGGCGGGCCGTCGGCGCCGCCGAACTACTCCTGGGACGGCTGGGACGGCGGCCAGGTGTGGTACGCGAAGGAGGCCCGCGAGCGCGGCGTCCACCGCTTCTACGCGGACGCGTGGAGCGCGCCCGGGTACATGAAGGACAACGGCACGGACACCAGCGGCGGCTCGCTGTGCGGGCTGCAGGGCGTCACCTGTGCCAGCGGCGACTGGCGCGAGGCGTACGCCCGCTACCTCGTGCAGTACGCCACCTTCTACCGGCAGGAAGGCATCCGGCTCGACGAGATCGGCTTCACCAACGAGCCGGACTACACCGCCTCGTACGCCTCGATGCGCTTCACACCCGCGCAGGCGGTCGAGTTCGTGAAGGTGCTCGGCCCGATCGCGCGGCGGGCCGGTCTCGGCGTGGCCTGCTGCGACTCGTTCGGCTGGCAGCACGCCGACCCGTACGCGCGGGCGATCGAGGCGGACGCGCAGGCGCGGCGGCTGGTGGACGTCGTGACCGGCCACGGGTACGCGAGCCCGGCCGACCGTCCACTGTCGACGCGCAAGCCCACGTGGATGTCGGAGTGGGCGCCGTCCAGCGTCGCGGACGGCTGGAACGAGGCGTGGGACAGCGGCAAGGGCACCGACGGCATCGCGCTGGCCCAGCGGATCCACGACACGCTCGCGCTCGCCGACAGCAGCGCGTTCCTGTTCTGGCTCGGCTCCTCGCGCGGCGGCACGGCGGCGCTGCTGCAGATCGACGACGCCAACGACCAGTACCGGGTGTCATCGCGCCTGTACGCGTTCGCCGCGTACAGCCGGTTCATCCGGCCGGGAGCCGTCCGGATCGGCGCGGAGACCACCGCGGAAGGGCTGAAGGTGTCCGCTTACCGCAACGCCAACGGCACCGAGGTCGTGCAGATCCTCAACACCGGCACCACCGCGGTCGCGACGACGATCGACATGCGGCGGCCGAACGTGTACCTGACCGACGCCACCCACCGCCTGGAGAAGGTGCCCGGCATCGTCACCAGGCACGGGCAGCGCTCGGCGATCGCGCTGCCGCCGCGCTCGCTGACCACCCTGGTACGCGCCTGAACGGATGAACCGCCCGCCAGGGTCCTTGTGGAGCCGTCCGCGCTCGGCTTCCATGAACCCGTGCGACCTGTCCGATATATCCGAAACTTTGTCGCGACCGTGGCCGCGGCCGTCATCGCCGTCACGGCGTCCGGCGCGGCCGCGGTCGCGGGGCCGCCGCTGGGCCAGGTCGAGCTGCGGTACGCCGGCGAGCTGCTGGACCCGGCGCGGGTCGCCGACAGCAGCGGCAAAGGGCTGCACGGCGCGGTGAGCACCGGCGGCGGTGGCGCGGTGACCTCGGTGGTGCCACCGGGTGGGGACGCGTTCCTGCGGTTTCCCGGCGGCAGCTGCACGCTCGCGCCGCCGTGCCCGCAGGCGATCGTCACGCCGGCCGCGAGCACGAGGCTCGTACCGGCGGGAGGCCGCTTCTCGTTCGGGGCGGACATCCGGCTCACCGAGCCGCCGTCACCGGCCGCCGGCATGAACGTGTTCCAGTTCGGCGCCGCGGCGGCCGGGCTCAGCCAGTGGAAGCTTCAGGTCGACGGCGGCCGCCCGTCGTGCCGCTGGTCCGACGGCGTGACCGCGGTGCTGCTTCCCGCCGGCCCGGACGGCTACGCGCTGACCGCGGGCCGGTGGTACCGGGTCAGCTGCTGGCGGCTGTCCCGCTCGGTCTTCCAGATCCGGGTGGACGATCCGCGGACCGGCCGGCCGGTCCTCGCGCCCGGTGTCGCCGTCGCCCACCTGGACGGCATCGTGCCGACCGGACAGGCGGTGATCGGCGGCAAGCGGGTCCGGGACATCCAGACGGACGTGGACACCGACCAGTTTCACGGTGATCTGGACAACATCCGCTTTGCCCGGCGCGGGGTGCCGATGGCCGGCTGAGCGGCGCGGTCCGGATCAGTCGACGTCGCCGGGGCGCAGCCGGAAGACCTGCAGGCGCAGCCCGTAGTACTTCTCGGTCTCGCCGACCCACTGCATACCGATGCGGCGGGCGGTGGCGCCGGCCCGGTCGTTGGCCGGCCGGGCGACCGCGAAGATCTCGTCCTGCCCCTCCTCGAACGCCCACTGGGCGAGCCGGCGACCGGCCTCCGCCGCGTATCCCTCACCCCAGGCGTCGGGCCGCAGCTGCCAGCCCATCTCCAGGTCCTCCCCGCCGGGCGGGAGCGGGAGCAGCACGGCGCCACCGATGACCTGCTTGTCCTCCAGCCGCTCGATGGCCCACCGGCCGGCCGGGGTGAACAGCCGCTGGTCCTCGGCGATCCACTGCTGCAGGATCAGCCGCATCGCGCCCAGGTCGGAGACCGTGTCCATGGCCGGACTGAGCCAGCGCGCCACGCCACCGTCGCCGTAGACGCCGAGTGCTGCCTCGGCGTCGTCGACCTCCCAGGGGCGCAGGGTCAGTCGCTCGGTTGTCAGACGTCCAGCCACCTGGCAACTCTATCCGCGGCGCGGCGCAGGACGACACGCCGAGTGTGGGAGCACACCGACCTGACGGCCGGCGGCAACCGGCCGTTCACCCATCCTCTGTCCGGTTTGCGCGGTGAGTCGGAAAGCCCGGTCCCAGAGATCGCGAGACTCTGTCGCACATCACGAATGGATAACGCAGAAACAGGGCCTACGCTAGGTCGTCATGGCCACCCGCGACACCCACAACCTCCGCTCCGTGCTCGCCGTCCGCGGCTTCCGGAGACTGCTGGGCGTGCGGCTGTCCAGCCAGCTCGCGGACGGCCTCTTCCAGGCCGCCCTCGCCGGCAGCGTGCTGTTCAACCCGGACCGGCAGACCAGCGCCATGGCGATCGCCGCGGGCTCGGCGCTGCTCGTCACGCCGTACTCGCTGATCGGGCCCTTCGTCGGCGTGTTCCTGGACCGGTGGAGCCGGCGCCAGCTGGTGGTCTTCACCAACCTGCTGCGGGCCGCGCTGGTGCTGCCCGCGGCCGCCCTGATCAACGGCGGCGGCAAGGGGGTCGCGTTCGTGGTGGTGGCGTTCGCGATCATCGGGCTCAACCGCTTCCTGCTGGCCGGCCTGTCCGCGGCGGTGCCGCACGTCGTCGAGGACCGGCGCCTGGTCACCGCCAACTCGCTGTCCGGCACCCTCGGATCGATCTGCTTCTCCGCCGGCCTCGGCATCGCCGTCCTGCTGATCAACGTGCTGGTCTCCGCGGGCGACTCCGGCTACGCGGTGATGGCGCTGGTCGCACCCATCGGGTACGTGGCGTCCGCGCTGCTCGCGTGGCGCTCGTTCCGGGTCGACGAGCTCGGGCCCGACCACGTGACCGCCCCTAAGCGCGCACCGATGCACTCGGCGATCGGCGACGTGGTGCGCGGCATGGGCGACGGCCTGGCACACCTGGCGAGCAAGCGCGGCGCGGCGTACACGATGGCGGCCAAGGCGGGCTTCCGCGCGCTGTTCGGGGTGCTGACGCTCGCCATGCTGCTGCTGTACCGCAACTACTTCGTCACCGACGACGACGTGCACGACTCGATCACGGGGCTGGCCTTCGTGGTGGTGGCCGGCACCCTGGGCGTGATGGTCGCCGCGCTGGTCACGCCGCCGGTGACCCGCCGGATCGGCGGCTGGCGGTGGGTCGCGGGCCTGATCGCCGGGATCGCGATCGCGCTGCCGCTGACCGTGTCCTCCTTCACCCAGCCACTGCTCGTGGTGGCGGTCTTCTGCGTCAACATCGCGGCGCAAGGCACCAAGATCGTGGTGGACACGTCGATCCAGCACGAGTGCGACGACGACTACCGCGGCCGTGTCTTCGCCGTCAACGACACGACCTACAACCTCTCGTACGTCCTCGGCCTCTTCGCCGCCGCCCTCACCCTCCCCGCCGACGGCCACTCCCCCACGGCGGTGTTCATCGTCGCCGCCGGGTTCGCGCTGATAGCCGGCTGGTACGCCGTGGTCGCCGGCCGCTGGGCCCGCCGCGTGGGCGACGACATAGCCCAACCCGACCCCGTCCCCACCCCCGTCGGCTAGCCTGCCCCGCGCGCGCGTCCCCCGCGCGTTGACCCATCTGCGCGTTGACCCCTATGGGCGTTGATCAGGGAGTTGGTGGGCGTGTCGGCCGGCGCGCCGTCCCACAAAGTCCCTGATCAACGCGCAGAGGGGCCTCGCACAGAGGGCCGCGCGCAGGGGGCCGCGCGCAGGGGGCCGCGCAGGAGCGGGGGTCAGGAGCCGGTGTAGAGGACTGCGTCCGCCTCGATGTCGAAGCCGGTCAGGGCCACCGGCAGCGTGGTGCGGACCGGCGGCACCGGGCCGGCGAAGTACTCGGCGAAGATCTCGTTCATCTCGGCGAAGTCGTTCCACTCGCGCAGGTAGACGCCCACCCGCACGGCGCGGTCGAGATCGGTGCCGGCGGCCTGCGCCGCCCGCGCGAGGTTGGTGAACGCGGCGCGCGCCTGCTCCGCGAACGCCCCGCGCACCCACGATCCGTCCGGGAGCCGCGGGACGGCGCCGGCCAGGTACACGAAATCTCCGGCAATGACCGCCTGGGAGAACGGGCCGCCGGGCGGCGCCGCCTGGTCGGTCGAGATCGCGCGCATGCTCGGTCATCCTTTCCTGGTTCGGGAGAACTGCTCGCTGAGCCCTTCCGGCCCGACGAGAGGCTGGCCGAGGAGGTCCCGCAGCGCCTTGTCGCGCCGCTCCAGCGCCGCCCGCTGCGACTCGGTCAGCGGTACCCACGGTGGCGGCGGCTCCGGCAGCGCCGGCGGGAGGGGACGCCCGGCGCGGTAGGTGGCGAGGTTCCGCAGCCGCTCCGGCGCCTGGCGCACCTGCCCGTGCGCGTCGACGACCGGATACGGCCCACTCTCCACCGCGAACACCGCCACATCCGCCGGCGCTCCCACGGCGAGCGTGCCGACCCCGCCGGGCAGGCGCAGCGCCGCCGCCGGCGTCACGGTGGCGGCGGCCACGACGTCTTCCAGCGCCATGCCCGCGGCGCGCAGCTTCGCCATCGTGGTGGGCAGGTCGAACACCGGCCCGTACCGGCACCGCACGTGCAGGTCCGTGGAGACGGTGTGCGGCGCGAGCCCGGCCGCGAGCTGCTGCTCCAGCACGTCGAACGCGAAGCCGCCCGCGCCGTGCCCGATGTCCAGCAGCACGCCCCGCTCGTACGCGGCGCGCACCACCGGCCCCGCACCGGTCGCGGCCACGCCGCTGGCGCAGTGGGTGAGGATGTCGCCGGGGCGCAGGAGGGGAAGCACGTCGGCGGGGCCGGGCGGGCCGGCCGCGACGTGCACCATCACCGGCAGGCCGGCCGCGCCCGCCACCTGGAGGGCGCGTTCGAGGGGGCGCAGCCCGTTGGCGCCCACCGTCTCGCGGTCGATCCGCACCTTGACGCCCACGACGAGGTCGGGGTGGCGGGCGACCGCGTCCAGCGCCGCGTCGACGTCGACGTGCTCCAGGTCGGTGGACTCGCCGGTGCGGCCGGTCAGGCCGAGCGCGGAGACGTTGAGGAGCGCGCGGACCCGTACCCGATAAGCGTCGGCCGCGGCCCGCAGCGCGTCGATCCCCCACGCCCCCGCGGAGCCCGCGTCGACCCACGTCGTCACGCCGGAGTGCCAGGCCACCGGATCGGGGTGGATGCCCCAGTAGGTGGCGCCCGGATGCACGTGCGTGTGCAGGTCGACCAGCCCGGGCGCGACCAGGCAGCCGGTCACGTCGACGACCTCGCGCGCGTCGTGCGGCGGCAGCGCGGACGCGACCGCGGAGATCCGACCGCCCCGGACCGCCACGTCGTAGCGGCCGACGTGCCCGCCGCCCACGTCGATCACGCGTCCGCCAGCCAGCAGCAGGTCGTGGATGGTCACCGCTCCTCGTCGGGCGCACATAAGATCAGCACGGGATCTTATCGGAGGTGCGGTGCTACTCGACAAGGGATTCTGGGGATCCGACAGTCCGGTGGGACAGAGCCTGTTCGGGGGTAGCTTCGGGTGGCCCCTGCTCGTGGCCAGGGCCGCCGCGGTCGACCGCAACATCGCCACCATCGCGGCGTACGCGGAGCGTCACGGCCTGCTCCTCGCCCCGCACGGCAAGACCACCATGTCGCCCACGCTCTTCGCCGCGCAGCTCGCGGCCGGCGCGTGGGGCATCACGGTGGCGACCGCGCAGCAGGCCCGGGTGTGCCGCGAGTTCGGGGTGCCGCGCGTGCTCGTGGCCAACCAGATCCTCGACCCGGCCGCGCTCGCCTGGGTCGCGGCCGAGACCGACGCCGGCCTCGACCTCTACTTCCAGGTCGATTCACCCGAAGGGGTGGCGGCCGCCGCGGCCACGACCGGCGTCCGCCCGCTGCCGGTCCTCGTCGAGATCGGGTACCCCGGGGGCCGCACCGGCTGCCGCACCGCGTCCTCGGCCCTCGCCGTGGCCCACGCGGTGGCCGCCTCGCCGCGGCTCACGCTGGCCGGCGTCACCGGCTACGAGGGCGGCCTGCCGGACACGGCGGCGGTGGCCGCGTTTCTCGACCAGCTCCGCGCCGCCGCGGCCGAGCTGTCCGAGCTGCTGCCGCCGTCGGTCGTCGTGTCCGCGGGCGGCAGCGCCTGGTTCGACGTGGTGGCCGCCCGACTGCCCGGCGACTGGCTGCCCGGCCACCAGGTGGTCCCGGTGCTGCGCAGCGGCGCGTACATCACCCACGACGACGGCTACTACCGCGAGCACACGCCGTTCAACCGGGTGCGTGGCGAGGGCATGCTGGACGCGGCCCTGGAGGTGTGGGCCCAGGTCATCTCGACGCCCGAGCCGGGCGTGGCGATCGCCGGCATGGGCAAGCGGGACGCGCCGTTCGACGAGGGGCTGCCGGTGCCGCGGGCGGTCCGCCGGCCGTCGGGCGAGGTGGTGCCCGCGGACGGCCTGCACGTGACCCGCCTGATGGACCAGCACGCGTTCCTCAGCGTCGACGGCACCGGTGTCGCCCCCGGCGACCTGGTGCGCTTCGGCATCTCCCACCCGTGCACGGCGTTCGACAAGTGGCGCGCGATCCCCCTCGCCGACGACACGGACCTGGTCGTGGACGTGCTGCGTACGTACTTCTGAGCCGCCGCTTCCCGCGCTTTGCCCCCGGCCGCCTTGCGGGGATCGCGCCCGGAGGGTTGCCAGAGGGGCGACGATGGGCGAAGACGAGACCTGGAGGTGTACGCCATGACGGACACGGCAGCGCGGACGCTGGAGCTGCTCGACAAGATTCGCGGCGGCATGACCGCCGGCACCGTGGTGTCGGAGCCGATCACGCAGGACGGCCTGACCGTCGTGCCGGTCGTGCGCGTGCTCGGCGGGGGTGGCGGCGGTGGTGGGACCGGCGCCGGTACCGACGGCGGCGAGGGTGACGGGACCGGCGCCGGCTTCGGTGTGTCGTCGCGGCCGGTGGGGGCGTTCGTCATCAAGGACGGCACGGTCCGCTGGCGCCCGGCGGTCGACGTCAACCGCATCATCCTGGGCGGGCAGGTCGTCGCCGTCGTGGCGCTGCTGACCATCCGCGCGATCGTCAAGGCCCGGCACAAGCGCTGACGCCCCGGGGCCTGGTGCGGTGGCCACCGCGCTAGCTCGTTCGGGGTGAACTGCCCGCCGGATTCGCCCGTTTCGGGTGCTTCGCCCGTCCGCGGTGCCTACGTTGTAAGGATGCCTGAGTCCGCACCACCGATCGTCGTCGGCTTCGACGCGTCCGACGGCGCCCACGCGGCGCTGCGGTGGGCGATGGACGAGGGCGCCCGCAGCGGGCGGCCGGTCTCTTTGGTGTTCGCGTTCGACTGGCCGGTGAACACCGGCGTGGCGGGCCTGGCCCCCGCCTTCTGGCCGGACTACGGCGCCCAGGAGGAGGCGGACGAGGTCGTCGTCGCCACGGTCGCGGAGGCGCGCCAGGCTCACCCGGGGGTGCCGCTGACCGGCACGGTCGTGCCCGGCGCGGCCACCGCCGTCCTGGTGGAACGCTCGCGGCAGTCCCACCTGGTGGTGCTCGGCGGGCGCGGCGCGGGCGGGTTCGCCGGCCAGCTGATCGGCTCGACGAGCATCAGCGTCTCCACCCACGCGCACTGCCCCGTCGTCGTGGTGCGCGGCCGCGAACCGGCCGCCAACGCCCCGATCGTCGCCGGCGTCGACGGCTCGGACTACGCGCTGATGGCGCTGGAGTTCGCGTTCGCGGCGGCGGCCGGACGTGGCACGGGCCTGCGCGTGGTCCGCGCCGCCGAACGCTCCGGCACGCGCGGCGACGAGGACCGGGCCGCGACCGCGGAGCTGGTGGCACGCTGGCGCGACAAGTACCCGCAGGTCGCCACCAGCGTCCACATCGACTCCCGCCCGCCGGCCGAGGCGCTGGTGGATGCCAGTGGCGGCGCGCAGCTCGTGGTGGTCGGCTCCCGCGGCCGGGGCGGCTTCCGCGGCATGCTGCTGGGCTCGGTCAGCCAGCAGCTGCTCTACCACGCCGACTGCCCGGTCGCCGTCGTCCGCGAGCTGCCCGCCCGCTGAGACCCACCCGCCGAGGCCCGCCCGCCAGCAGGCCGCCCGCTAAGGCCCGCCCACACGGTGAGCCCGCCCGCGGGCGGCCGCGCGATAAGGCCCGCACCCGCGGTGAGGACCGTCCGATGTCAGAAGCGGACGTCGGCGGTACCACGTCAGGTGTTGCGGCGACGGAGGGTGACGTAGCCCGCCAGGGCGACCCCCGCCCACGCCGCCGCGACCGCGGTCTGCAGCGCCAGCGGACCCGCCGCCAGCCCGTCCACAGTGGCGCGGGCGGTGGGCAGCAGCGGCGGCGCGAGCCACGGCACCGGCGAGTCCTTGGTGCCCACGACGAAGGCGAGCACCGTGCAGCCGGCCAGCACCGCGAGCCCGCGCGCCGCGTTGCCGACCGCGGCGCGGCTGGCCAGCGCACCCAGCAGCAGCGCGGGCGGCACCAGCAGCAGATGGGCCCACACCCCCGCGCCCACGCCGGCGGCCAGGGACGGGTCGCCGGGGTCCTCCGGGCCGGTGATGCCGCCCAGCGGCCACGGCAGTGCCAGCGCGACCGCGACGAGGGCGAGCGCGGGCACCAGGGCGGCGAGCAGGCCGGCGCCGATCTCGCGGGCCAGGCCGCCGGCGGCCACTGTGGACAGCTGCCGCTGGGTGTCGGGCTCCACGTTGAACAGGATCTGGGTCTGCCACGCCATCACCGGGAAGAGGACGGCGGCGGAGAAGCCGTACGCCTCGGCGGCCTGCGCCCGCCCGCCGCCGTAGATGACGCCGAGCACGACAAGGACGCTGAGCAGCGGGGTTAGGGCGCGGCCGGTGCGCAGGAACGCGGCGAGCCGCAGGCGGACGAGGGCGCTCATGACGGTGTGCGCACCCCCAGGACCCGGTGCCCCGCCGCGCGCAGGCTCGCCACGGCGGCGTCCACGTCGGAGCCGGCGACCGCCACCTCGATCACGCACTCGACGGGCGCCAGCGCGGGCGCGGCGAGCGTGCCGTCGGCCAGCTCCCACGTGCGCACCTCGGGCAGCGACGCCACGCCGCCCAGGTGGTCGCTGATCAGCACCCGGCCGCCGCGGTCGAGGGTGTCCCTCACGATCGCCGGGATCTCGGCGCGGGTGGCCGCGTCCAGGCCCTCCCACGGCTCATCGAGGATCAGCAGGTCGGGGCGGTGCACCAGGCCCTGGATCAGGCCGACCTTCTGCGCCGACCCCTTGGACAGCTCGGCGAGCGGGCTGTCCAGCAACCCGTCAAGATGCAGCCTGGCGGCCCACTCACCCACCGACCGGACCGCGTCGGCCGGCGCGAGGCCGTGGACGGCGGCCATCCCCAGCAGGTACCGGCGGGCGGTGAACGGCTGGTCGGCGGGGAACCGCTCCGGCACGTACCCCACGCGGGCCGGCCGGTCGCGGACCGCGCCCCGCTGCGGGCGCAGCAGCCCGGCGGCGAGCTTCAGCAGCGTCGACTTGCCCACCCCGTTGCGGCCGACCACCGCGACCGCCTCGCCCGGCGCCACCGAGGCATCGACGCCCCGCAGCACCCACGGCTCACCCCGGCGGTACCGGAGCCACACCCCGTCCAGTCGCACCGGTCGATGATGCCACGCGAACCTCAGTCCACCAGCAGCACGATCTTGCCGCGGCCGTGACCGGACTCCAGCGCGCGGTGCGCGTCGGCCGCCCGTTCGAGTGGATACGTATGCCGGACGTGGAAGCGCAGCTCACCCTTGGCGTACAGGTCGGCCAGCGCGGCCAGCCGCCCCGCCGAGCGCACCCCCTCCACCACCCGCACCCCCAGCTCCGCGGCGCGGGCGTGGTCGACCAGCGTGAGGATCCGGCCCCGGTCGGCGACCAGCGCGAGCGACGCGTCCAGCGCCGCACCGCCCGCACCGTCCAGCGCCACCGTCACGCCGAACGGTCGCAGCCGCTCGACAAGCCCCTCCCCGTACGCGACCGGGGTGGCCCCCAGCTCCCGCAGGTAGTCGTGGTTGTCCGGCGCCGCCGTTCCCACCACCCGCGCGCCGGACCGCGCCGCGAGCTGCACCGCCATCGTGCCGACCGCGCCGGCCGCCCCGTGTACGACGAGCACGTCACCCGAGCCGACACTCAGTGCCTCCAGGGCGAGCGACGCCGTCTGCGCACCCGCCGTGAAGCCGCCGGCCACCTCCCACGGCATCGCCTCCGGCTTCGCCGTCACGTGGTCGGCCGGCACGACGAGGTACTCCGCATACGCCTGCAGCTGCCCGAACCCGAGCACCTCGGCACCGGCGGACACCCCCGTGACGCCCGCCCCGACCTCGTCGACCACCCCGGCGAACTCGTTGCCCGGGATGCGCGGCAGCGGCCGCGTCCAGCCGGGCGGTGTCCACCCGGCGCGCACCGCCAGGTCGTACGGCTGCACGCCGGCCGCACGCACCCGCACCCGCACCTGACCGGCACCCGCCCGCGGAGTGTCCACCTCGGACACCCGCAGCACCTCGGGTCCCCCGTACTCGCTGAATATGGCCGCCCTCATACAGACAGCCTGCGACCTCAACCGCGCTTGAGGTCAATCACCCGCGCTCTATGAGGTGGCCCACAACAGCCGGGCCGTACATCGCGGCGCCCGACCCGTCACGCCGCATATCCACCTCCGGCAGCGTCACCGGCTCGCCGCTGCTGCTCGCCGCCGCCGGCCGCGGGCCCACCCAGGCCAGGGCCAGCCGCCGCTCCCCCTTGAGGAAACGCTGCGTGCGCACGCCGCCGGTCGCCCTGCCCTTGCTCGGGTACGCCGACAGCGGGGTCACCTTCACACTGCCGCCGCTGGAGGTCACCACCATCGGGTCGCCGTGCTCGGGATCGTCGGTGCGCACCGCCCCGAAGAACACCGCGTGCGAACCGGCCGTCAGGTTGATGCCGGCCATGCCACCGCCCTTGAGTCCCTGCGGGCGCACGAGGTTGGCCGGGTAGTACAGCAGGGAGGTGTCGGAGCTGACGAACGCGAGCATCTCGGCGCCGTCGGTGAGCCAGGTCGCCCCGACCACCTCGTCGCCCTCGCGCAGGGCGATCACCTCGAACTCGTCCGAACGCACCGGCCACTCCGGCGCGCACACCTTCACCACACCCTGCTTGGTGCCGAGCGCGAGACCCGGCGACCCCTCGCCGGCGAGGGGGGCGAGGCCGATCACCGTCTCCCCCGCGGCCAGCGGCACCAGCTCGGACGCGGACATGCCGCCGCTGAGCGAGACGGTGCCGGTCTGCTCCGGCAGCACCGGCAGGGGCAGCACGTCGGTCTTGAACGCCCGCCCGTGGCTGGTCACCAGCAGCACCCGGCCGCGGGCGGTCGAGTGCACCAGCGCGCGCACGCTGTCGTGCTTGACCCGGCCGCGGCGGCTGCGCCCCTCCGCCGCCTCCTCCGACTCGACCGCGGTGCGCGCCACCAGGCCGCTCGCCGACAGGATCACCTGGCACGGGTCGTCGCCGACCTCCAGCGGCCCGGACGGCACCGACGCCGCGAGGGTCTCCTTGAGGTCGCCGTCGATCAGCGTGGTGCGCCGCTCCCGCGCGAACTCCTTCGTCACCGCGGCAAGCTCGTCCGACACGACCTTCTTGAGCACCTCGTCGTCGTCGAGGATCTTGGAGAGCTCGGCGATCTCGCCGCGCAGCTTCTCCCCCTCGGTCTCCAGCTCCAGCCGGTCGAACTTGGTCAGCCGCCGCAGCGGAGTGTCCAAAATGTACGTCGCTTGGATCTCGGAGAGCTTGAACTGGCTCATCAGCCCGTCCTTGGCCGCCTGCGCGTTTTCGCTCGCCCGGATCAGGCGCACCACCTTGTCGATGTCGAGCAGCGCGATGAGCAGGCCGTCGACGAGGTGCAGGCGCTCCTCGCGCTTGCGCCGCCGGTAGGTGGTGCGGCGGGTGACGACCTCGTACCGGTGGGCGAGGAAGACCTCCAGCAGCGCCTTGAGCCCCAGCGTCTGCGGCTGGCCGTCGACGAGCACGAGGTTGTTGACACCGAACGACTGCTCCAGCGGCGTGAGCCGGTACAGGTCGGCGAGCAGCGCCTGCGGGTTGACGCCCACCTTGCACTCGATGACCAGGCGGGTGCCCGCCTCGCGGTCGGTGAGGTCCTTGACGTCGGCGATGCCCTGCAGCCGCTTGGTGCGGTTGACCTCCTCGGTGATCCGCTCGATCACCTTTTCGGCTCCCACACCGTACGGCAGCTCGGTGACCGTGATCGCCTGCCGCCCGCGGCTGCCCTCCAGCGGCCCGATCTCCACCTTGCCGCGCATGCGCACCACGCCGCGCCCCGTCTCGTACGCCTTGCGCACCTCGTCGAGGCCGAGCAGCAGCCCACCGGTCGGCAGGTCCGGCCCCGGCACGAACGTCATGAGCTTGTCGAGCGTCGCGTCCGGATGCTTGATCAGCCAGCGCGCGGCCGCGACCACCTCACCCAGGTTGTGCGGGATCATGTTGGTGGCCATGCCGACCGCGATGCCCGAGGTGCCGTTGACGAGCAGGTTGGGAAAGGCGGCCGGCAGCACGGTCGGCTGCTGCAGCGACCCGTCGTAGTTGGGGTAGAAGTCGACGGTGCCCTCGCCCAGCTCCCCGACGAGGAGCATCGCCTCCCGCGACATCCGCGCCTCGGTGTACCTCGAAGCAGCCGGTCCGTCGTCTGGGGACCCAAAATTTCCGTGCCCGTCGACGAGGGTCGCGTTGAGCGAGAAGTCCTGCGCCATCCGGACCATGGCGTCGTAGATGGCGCTGTCGCCGTGCGGATGGTACTTACCCATGCAGTTGTGCACGACGAAGCCCTCGGCCACGAAGGCGTGCTCGTCGCTGCCGACCTGGATGTCGAACGTGGTGTCGGGCTCGACCTCCTCGACCGACTCGACGCTCAGGAACGCCGCCTCGGGCCATGCCTGAGCGGCGAGGGCGGCGAGGGCGGCGTGCTTGTCGCCGACCCGCACGGCGGGCAGCAGCGCGGCGGCGAGCGCCGCGGCGTCACGGCCGGAGACGGCGAGGCTCCCGCAGCGGTAGCCGCCGTGGATTCCTACGTCGGCCAGCATCGAGTAGAGCTGGCGGATCAGGCGGTCGCTCGTGCTGGCGAAGACGATCTCGCGGTCGCGCACGTGTCCGTCGCCGTCGAACAGGCCGGCCAGGAACGGCACCCAGGTGGCGCGGTCGGCGAGCACGTCCGCGGGCACGGCCCTCGCCGCGCCGGGCGGGGTGGCCACGGTCAGCAGTCCCTCGTGCGGGGGGAACGTGAGGATTAGCTCGTCCTTGTGGTGCGGCTGCTTCGCCGCGCGTTTGTCCCGGGAGGCGTCCAGCCCGGCCTCGATCGCCCACGCGTGGGCGGCGTCGACCGGTCCGGTCTCGTGCGAGTGGAGGCTGACCCGCCCGCCGGCGGCCGCCGGGCTCGCGGCGGCCACCAAGCCGCGCACGTACGCGTACAGGTCGTCGCCCGGGGTCAGAAGGTCGTGCCGCGCCGCGCCGAATCCGACGGTGCGGCGGCCGGAGAGGTCGCGCGCGGCCACCCACTCGGTGTCGAGGTCCGCCCCCACGGCCCGGAAGCGCTGGCCCGGCGTGACGAGCATGGTGTGGCCGTTGGACCAGCGGACGCGGACCAGGTCGGAGAGCGGGTTTTCGTAGACGGCGGTGACCGGCACCGCGTGCCCCTGCACGTCCAGCACGAGGTCGCCGACCTCGACCTGCTCGATCGGCCGCAGGCCGGCCGGGGTGGAGACGAGGGTGCCGCGCACGAAGCAGTCGCCGACCACGCGGGCGGACTTGACGTGTGGGCGGTCCGGGCGGTGGCCCTGCTCGTACATCGAGAAGAGGATGCGGCGGTGGACCGGCTTGAGGCCGTCGCGGGCGTCGGGGAGGGCTCGGGAGTGGATGACGGAGACCGCGTACTCCAGGTAGGAGTCCTCCACCTCCTGGATCAGGGGGTTGTCGACGACCGTCGCGCCCGCCCGGTCGAAGGCGGAGAGGTCCACAGTGGACCCCTTGTCCTTGCGGCGTGCCATTGGTTCGCTTCTCCCTTACGCGTCGATGGCGTCGCGGTCGACGCGTGCCGCCTGGTCGATCAGCCACGCGCGGCGCGGGGGCACCGCGTCGCCCATCAGCAGGTCGAGCACCCGCTCGGCCGCGTCGACGTCCTGCATCGTGATGCGGCGCACGGAGCGGGTGGCCGGGTTCATCGTGGTGTCCCACAGCTCGTCGGCGTCCATCTCGCCGAGGCCCTTGAACCGGGGCACCGGCGTGACCACCTGCTTGCCGGACTTTTCCAGCTTGGCGACCGTGCCTTCCATCTCCGCCTGGGTGTAGGTGTAGATGGTCTTCGGGTCGCGCCCCTTGGTGGTGACCTTGTGCAGCGGCGGCATGGCGGCGAAGAGGCGGCCGGCCTCGATGACCGGGCGCATGTAGCGGGCGAAG
The DNA here is from genome assembly GCF_011764425.1 of Phytohabitans houttuyneae. Taxonomy (NCBI): domain Bacteria; kingdom Bacillati; phylum Actinomycetota; class Actinomycetes; order Micromonosporales; family Micromonosporaceae; genus Phytohabitans; species Phytohabitans houttuyneae. Next base: position 1,011,096 of record NZ_BLPF01000003.1, on the reverse strand, counting down.
AGTGTGATCAGCAGGGTGCGGATGTGTGAGCCGTCGACGTCGGCGTCGGCCATGATGAGGATCCGGCCGTAGCGCAGCGAGGTGAGGTCGAACGTGCGGCCGGAGCCGGCGCCGAGCACCTGCACGATCGCCGAGCACTCGGCGTTGTCGAGGACCTGCTGCAGGTTGGCCTTCTGCACGTTGAGGATCTTGCCGCGGATGGGCAGCAGTGCCTGGTACTCCGAGGAGCGGGCGAGCCGCGCGGTGCCGAGCGCGCTGTCGCCCTCGACGATGAACAGCTCGCTGCGCTCGACGCCGGTGGAGCGGCAGTCGACGAGCTTGGCCGGCATGGACGCGCCTTCGAGGGCGGTCTTGCGGCGGGCGGCGTCCTTCTGCTGCTTCTGGGTGAGCCGCACGCGGGCCGCGTCGACGATCTTCTGCAGGACGGTGCGCGCCTCGGCCTTGGTCTTGCGGGCGTCGACCCAGCTTTTCAGCTGCTGCTCCACGACGCCCTGGATGACCCGGGTGATGCCGGCGGTGGAGAGCTCGTCCTTGGTCTGCGAGGTGAACTGCGGCTCCGGGATCCGCACGTGCACGACCGCGGTCATGCCTTCGAGCACGTCGTCGAGTACCGGCGGATCCTCTTTGGGTTTGAGCAGGCCGCGCGTGTTGCGCACGGCCTCGACCAGGGCGCGGGTCGCGGCCCGCTCGAAGCCCTTGCGGTGGGTGCCGCCGTGCAGGTTGCGGATGGTGTTGGTGAAGCACTCGACGGTGCGCTCGTAGCCGGTGCCCCAGCGGAGGGCGACCTCGATCTCGGCCTTGCGCTCGACGTTGGACTGCATGACGCCGTTTTCGTCGGCGGCGTTTTCCCGGTAGGACCCGGATCCGTTGATCAGGACGGTGCCGCAGACGGGCCGGTCTCCGGCGGGGGCGAGGAACTCCACCATGTCGGAGAGCCCGTTGGGGAAGTGGAAGGTGTCCTTGCCCTCGGCGTGGGTCAGCACGTAGGTCACGGTGGGGACGAGGAACGCGGTGTTGCGCACCTTGGACCGCACCGCCTCCACGTCGAGCGCGGCGCCGGTCTCGAAGTAGCGCGGGTCGTGCCAGTACCGGATGGAGGTGCCGGTGGGTTTGCCTGCGCGGAGGCGGCCGGTCACGCGCAGGCCGCTCTGCGGGGTGAACGGCGCGTCGGGCCCGGTGCCGTCGAAGACGCCGGGCTCGCCGTAGCGGAAGGACATCTCGTGGACCTTGCCGTCCCGCCGGACGGTGACGTCGAAGCGGCGGGCGAGCGCGTTGACCGCGGAGGCGCCGACGCCGTGCAGGCCGCCGGAGGTCTTGTAGCCGGAGCCGCCGAACTTGCCGCCCGCGTGCAGCCGGGTCAGCACCAGCTCCACGCCGGACAGGCCGGAGCGGGCGTGGACGTCGGTGGGGATGCCCCGCCCGTCGTCGTCGACCTGCACCGACCCGTCGTCGTGGAGGATCACCTCGACCCGGCTGGCGTGGCCGGCCACGCCTTCGTCGGTGGAGTTGTCGAGGATCTCGTTGACCAGGTGGTTGACGCCGCGGCTGTCGGTCGAGCCGATGTACATCCCGGGGCGCTTGCGGACAGCGTCGAGCCCCTCGAGGTGCGTGAGGTCGTCCGCGCCATAGAGGGTCTCGGTCACCGTGCTGCTCCCGTATCGTGCGGCTGCGTCGCGGGCCAGCCTAACGGCCAGCCCCGACAACACCCCTCACGAACCGCCAGTGACGGCCACCACCTGCCCGTTCACCCCGGTGTTGGCGGCCGAGCCGAGGTACACGACGGTGCCGGCGACCTCGGCCGCGTCGAGGAGGCGGCCGAGCGGGCTGAACGCGGCGTACGCGTCGCCGGCCGCGTCCACGATGTGCCCGTTCGTGTCGGTACGGGTGAGGCCCGGCATGACCACATTGGACAGGATGTCGCCGTCCCTGCCCAGGTTGAAGGCGACCGAGCGGCTGAAGCCGTGCAGGGCCGCCTTGGCCGCGCCGTAGTACTCGCCGCCGGCCATCCCGTCGGTCGCGATGCTGGAGGAGATGTGCACCAGGCGCCCGAACCGGCGCTCCCGCATCGCCGGTGCGACCGCCCTGGTCAGCTGGATGGCGCCCTCCACGTTGGGGCGCACCACGGACAGCCAGCTCTCCTCCGCCAGCGACTCGAACGGGCCTTCGGAGAGGGCCTCGCCGCCCCACTGGACCGCGTTGTTGACCAGCACGTCGATGCGCCCGGTGCGGTCCAGCACCTCGCGCACCAGGTCGGCGGCCGAGTCCGGTTCGTCCAGCGCGTACCGGACCGCGACCGCGTCGAGGTCGCCGGCCAGCCGTTCGGCGGCCTCCTTCCCTGAGTGGTAGGTCAGGACGACGCGCGCGCCCTCCGCCGCGAAGCCGCGCGCGATGTGGCGCCCGATGCCGCCGGTGGCCCCGGTCACGATGACCGTGCGGCCGTTGAGTCCCAGATCCATGTCGTGCTCCTCTCGGTTCGAGGACCAACCTGCTCGTCCTGGGCCGGCGCAGGGAGACCGCGGTGAGAGTGGCCCCGCGAGGGCCACGCTGGGGGCGGGCGCCGCGGATAGGCTCGGCCCATGAGTGAGCTGGGCGAATATCTGCGCGGCCGCCGCGAGGCGATCACGCCCGCGCAGGTCGGGCTTCCGGACGGGCCCCGCCGCCGTACGCCGGGGCTGCGCCGGTCCGAGCTCGCCACGCTGGCCGGGGTGAGCGTGGAGTACCTCACCCGCCTGGAGCAGGGCCGCGACCGCCACCCGTCGCCGCAGGTGCTGGGCGCGCTCGCGGACGCGTTGCACCTGGACGCCGACCAGCGCTTTCACCTGCACCTGCTGGCCAAGGACGGCAGCGGGCCGATCTGCGCGGGCCGGGCCGTTCCGGCGAGCACGGTACGGCCGACGGTGCGGGCGTTGCTGGAGCGGCTCGAGCCGGCGCCGGCGTACGTGGTGAACCGGCTCGGCTCACTGATCGCGTACACGGCGGGGTTTCGGCGGCTGGCCGGCCCGGTGGGGCTGCTGGACGGCGACCCGCCGAGCCTGCACCGCTTCCTGTTCACCGACCCGCGGGCCCGCGCCGCGTACCCGGACTGGGAGCGGCGGGCGGACGAGGCCGCGGCGGCGCTGCGGTTCGAGTCGCGGGGCGGCGGCGGTGACGAGCACACGCGCGAGCTTGTCGACTGGCTGAGTGTGGCGGCGGGCGCGCCTTTCATCCAGCGGCTGTCGCGGCCGCCGGCGCTGGCCGCCAGTACCGGGGTGGACCTGCTGGTGCACCCGGAGGTGGGCGAGCTGCGCCTGGCGTACGAGACGCTCGACCTGCCGGCCGGCGACTACCAGCGGCTCGTGGTGTACCTGCCGGCGGACGGGCGGACCGAGGCGGCGCTCGACGCACTCACGAACGAGGTGATGGTCGCCACCTTTTGACAGCACCTAGATTTTGGCAGTTACTCTCATTTCATGGCTGCTATCAAGTCACGCTGGTGGGCGCTGATCGCGCTCGCCCTCGCCACGCTCGCGATCGGCCTGGACGCCACCGTGCTGAGCGTGGCGCTGCCGACCCTGGCCCGGGACCTCGACGCGTCCACGGGCGACCTGCAGTGGTTCACGAACGCGTACCTGCTGGTCATGGCCGCGGCGCTGCTGCCGGCCGGCATGCTCGGCGACCGGTTCGGGCGCAAGCGGATGCTGCTGGGCGCGCTCGCGCTGTTCGGCGCCGCCTCGCTCGCCTGCGCGTACGCCACCTCGACCGGCCAGCTGATCGCCGCGCGTGCGCTGCTCGGCCTCGGCGCCGCGGTGCTCATGCCGCTCACCGCGGCGGTGCTCACCGTGCTGTTCACGCCGCAGGAGCGGCCCCGCGCGCTCACCATCTGGGTCACCGCGAACGCGCTCGGCGTCCCGCTCGGCCCGCTGGTCGGCGGCTGGCTGCTGGACAACTTCTGGTGGGGCTCGGTCTTCCTGATCAACCTGCCGCTCGTCGCGGTCGCGATGCTCGCGGTCGGCGCGCTGGTACCGGAGTCCCGCGGCGACGAGCGGCGCGGCTTCGACCTGCCCGGGGTGGTGCTCTCCGCGGTCGGGCTCGTCGCGCTCACCTACGGCGTGATCGAGGCCGGCGAGCGCGGCTGGGGCGACGCCCGCGCGCTGGTCACGATGGTCGCCGGCGCGGCGGTGCTGGTGGCGTTCGCGGTGTGGCAGCGGCGCGCCCGCGCACCCCTCGTCGACCTCGACCTCTTCCGCTCGCGCGGCTTCACCTGGGGCGCGATCCTCGCGACGGTGGCGACGTTCGCGATGTTCGGGCTGCTTTTCACTCTCCCGCAGTTCTTCGGCACCGTATACGGCACCGACGCGTTCGGTACCGGCCTGCGCCTGCTGCCGGTCATCGGCGGCCTGATGGTCGGCGCCCGCCTGGCCGGCCGGATCGCGGAGCGGGCCGGCGCCAAGGCGGTGGTCGCGGCCGGGCTCGCGGTGATGGCCGCCGCCCTCGGCGCCGGCACCGCGACGGGTGCCGGCACCGGATACGGGTACGTGGCCGCGTGGATCGCCGTCGCCGGCGTGGGGCTCGGCTTCGCGATGCCGCCCGCGATGAACGCCGCGCTCGGCGCGCTGGAGCCCCGCCGCAGCGGCGTCGGGTCCGCGCTCATCCAGGCGATGCGCCAGGTCGGCAGCGCGATCGGGGTGGCGGTGCTGGGCACCGTGCTGAACGCCGCCTACCGCGACGGCCTGCCCGCCGGTGCCGGGGACGCCGTGCGCCGCAGCGCCACGGGCGGTGTCGAGGTGGCGGCCCAGCTCGGTTCGCCGGGGCTGCTGGAGTCGGTCCGTACCGCGTTCGCCGCCGGGATGGACGCCACGCTCGCCGTCTCCGCGGTCCTGGCCGCCGCCGGCGCGGTGCTCGCGCTGCTCTTCCTCCCGGCGCGACCCGCGCCGCACGCGGGCCAAGACGCCGAACCGGCCCCGCTGCCGGCAGAATCGACGGTATGACGACCACCCCCGGCCTGCGCGAACGCAAGAAGGCCAAGACGCGTGCCGCGATCCAGCGGCACGCGTTGCGGCTGTTCCAGGAGAGGGGGTACGCGGCGACCACGATCGACCAGATCGCCGAGGCGGCCGAGATCTCGCCGAGCACGTTCTTCCGCTACTTCCCCACCAAGGAGGACGTGGTCCTGCTCGACGGCTACGACCCGATCTTCATCGAGGCGGTGCGCAACCAGCCGCCGGAGCTGAGCCCGCTGGCCGCGATCCGCGCCGGCATCCGGGAGGTCAGCGGCCGCATGTCGCCGGAGGAGTGGGCGGCCGAGCGGGAACGCCAGGAGCTGGTCCGCACGGTGCCCGAGCTGCGGGCCCGGCACCTGCAGCAGTACGTGCAGGCAATCGAGCTGGTCGCCGGCGTGATCGCGGAACGGTCCGGCCAGCCCGACGACCACCCCGCGGTACGCGCCATGGCCGGCGCGGTGATCGGCGTGTCCCTGGCCGCCACACCGCACGTCATCGACGGCTCGCACGAGCTGGCCGACTACAGCTGCATCGACGAGGCGCTGGCGCTGCTGGAAGCCGGCCTGCCACTGCCGGGGTAGGCACACACGACGCGGCCGGGCCCTCGCGGTGAGGGCCCGGCCGGTACAACGTCACGGCGTCAGCTGGTCCAGTGCTCGGCCACGATCTTCGCGGCCTGCGACTCCCACTGCGCGTAGTGGAACGGGAACGCCGACACCTGCACCGCCTGCGCGGCGTCGGTCAGCGGCATGTCACGCCAACCGTCCACGTTCTTCAGCGCGGACAGGAACGCGATCGTCGCGTACTCCGGATCGGTGATCTGCGACACCGAACCCCAACCCGCCGACGGCCGCTGCTGGAACAGCCCCTGCGAGTCATGGTCGTTCAGCTCACCCAGATGACCCAGGTTCTCCAACTTGGACTCCTGCAACGCAGTGGCGATCGCCACCACAGCCGCACGCTCGTCCAAGCCAGCCTTCTTCGTCGCCGCCATAATCGCCTTCGCGTTCGTCACCTGCTCACCCGAAAGCCCGATGTACGACTGCTTGCCCTGCACACCGTGCGGGATCAGCTTCGCCATGCTCGGCTTGTCCGAACCGACCTGCGCCACCGCGACCATCGGCGACTTCGCCGCCTGAGCCGGCTGCGCCGGCGAAGCAAGCGCGGCCGTCGACGGACCGATCAGCACGCCACCGGCGAACGCGAAACCCGCGACCGCGGTAACCGTCTTACGCAGCATCGTGTTCATGCTCGACAACTCCAATCCAGGGGGATGCGCAAGCACACGCGAGATTCCAGGGGGATGCGCACGCACGCGCGAGCACCTTTCGGCGCTGTCAAAAGGGGGAACTCTGAACGCCCGGCGGTCTCTTCTCACCGGCGCCGGTCAGTCAACGACCCGAACCGGCGCGCCATTCCCACCGGACTTCGCCCACCGCCGCGGCCTTGCCGGGCCTATCTCCGTGGGCCGCATGCACAACGACGCCCGGCCGCGCGCCATTCCGCCCGGCGACCGGACATCCGGTCGCGGACCGCGCTTAGCGGACGCGGGGGCCTGCCGCCCGCCCGATGAGGCGCCGGCCGCACCGGATGCGAGGTTTCGCCTGGCGGCCCGGTGGCGGCCGCGGTGTTCCTGGTCGTGGCGGTGCCCAGCGAGGCGATCGTGGTGGGCGTGCGCACGTTCGCGGCACAGGGCAACCCAGCCAAACGCCGACGTCGCGGGTCAGGCGGGTGACGTGACGCGCGCAAGGACGATGCCGGCGACGATCAGGGTCAGCGCGGCCAAGCGGCCCGCCGAGACCGGGTCGTCGTGCACCACGACGCCGAGCGTGATCGCGCCCACCGCGCCGATGCCCGTGAACACCGCGTACGCCGTGCCCACCGGGAGTGTGCGCATCGCGTGTGAGAGCAGGTACACGGCGCCGGCGCCGAGGACGAAGCAGGCGGCCGTGGGCAGGGGCCTGGTGAAGTTCTGCGTCGGTTTGATGCTCTGCGACCAGACGATCTCGACCAGGCCGGCGGCGACAAGGATCAGCCAGTTCACGGAAACCTCCAAGTGGACACGATGTCCACTTAACGCTAGGACGGAAGCGGACGGGGCGTCCAGTAAGGTGGGCCACATGACCGAGCGGGCCGACGCGGCGCGCAACCGGGCCAAGGTGCTCGATGCCGCGGCCCGCCTGTTCGCCGACCGCGGCGCGGCGAACGTGACGATGGAGGACATCGCCCGCGCGGCCGGCGTCGGGCGGGGCACGCTCTACCGGCGGTACCCCGACCGGGCCTCGATCGCCGTCGCGCTGCTGGACGAGCACGAGCGGGCGCTGCAGGAGCAGCTGCTGCGCGGGCAGGCGCCGCTCGGACCGGGTGCGGCGCCGGCGCAGCGGTTGGCCGCGTTCTACCGCGCGATGGTCGACCTGCTCGAACAGCACGTGCACCTGGCGCTGGGCGCCGAGGTCGGGCAGAGCCGCTTCGCCACCGGGGCCTACGGCTTCTGGCGCGCCCACGTGGGCAGCCTGCTCCGCGCGGCCGGCGCCCCGGAGGCGCTCACCGACTCACTGCTCGCGCCGCTCGCCCCAGACGTGTACGACTACCAGCGCCGCGACCGGGGGCTCACGCCGCAGGCGATCGGGGACGCTCTGGCGGTACTCGCCGAGCGGGTCTTGACCGGCGAGCGGTGAGCCGTAATAGTTAATCAACTTACCTAACCATCGACCCCGGAGGGTGGGATGACGCGGCTGGCCGGCTCCTCCAAGCTGCTCCGAGCCATGAACGAGAGCGCGACCCTCGCACTCCTGCTCGACCGGGGCACGCTCACGCGGGGCGACCTGCGCGACCTCACCGGCCTGTCCAAACCCACGACGTCCGAGGTCATGCGGCGCCTGACCGACGCCGGCCTTGCCGTCGTGGTCGGCCACACCAGCGGCGGGCCGGGTCCGAGCGCGGAGATCTACGCGGCCAATCCGGCCGCGGGGCACGCCATCGCGATTTCGGTACGCGAGACGCAGCACCCGCACCTCACGGGAGTCCTGTGCGACCTGGCCGGGGCCGAGGTGGCCCGGGCCGAGGTCGCGGTCGCCGCCGACCCGGTGCCCACTGTGGTGGGGCTGGTCGACGGCTTGTCCCGCCGGGCGGGCCTGCCGGCGGGCAGCGTGCGGCTGGTCCAGATCGGACTGCCCGGCGCGTACGACGCGGCCGCCGGCGTCATCCGGCACATCGACGTGCCCGGGTGGGACCGGCCCGGCCTGGTCGCCGAGCTGGGCACCCGGCTGGGCGCCACCGTCGCGGCGGACAACGACGTCAACCTCGCCGCCATCGCCGAGCGCCACCACGGGGTGGCGGGCGAGGTGGAGAGCTTCGCGCTGGTGTGGTTCTCCGGCGGCCTCGGCCTCGCCATCGACCTTGGCGGCACGCTGCTGCGGGGCGCCCGGGGCGGCGCGGGCGAGATCGGGTACGTGCCGGTGGGCCTCGGCCGCGGCGCCGACCGCGCCGACCTGACCGACCTCGTCGGCGGCCCGGCGGTCCTCGCGCTCGCCCGCGAGCACGGCATCGACGCACCGACCCCGGAGGCGGCGGTCGCGGCCGGGGTGGCTGCGGCCGGCTCCGATCGGGCCGGCTCCTTCGTGGACGGGCTCGCCGAGCGGATCGCGTACGGGCTGGCCGCCGTGGCAGCCGTGCTCGACCCGCAGCTGATCGTGCTTGCCGGCGACGTCGGGCGGGCCGGTGGCGACACGCTCGCCCGCCGGGTCACCGCGGCGCTGCACTCCACCACGCCACTGGACACCGCGATCGCCGTCACCGGCGTCGCCGACGACCCCGTGCTGCTGGGCGCCCAGGTCGCCGCCCAGCGCGCCCTCCGCGATCAGATCATCGCCACCCTCCGGGACGCCGCACCCGCCGCATAGACCCCACACCCCACCCCCGATCCGCCGGAACACACCACCGGAAGGAGCGCTCCACCATGCCCTCAATGAGCCGAAAAATAGCTATAAGTAGCGCGATAGCCGTACTCGCTCTGGGCGCCTGTACGCCCGGCGAGCCGGAGAAGCCGGTCGCCTCCGCCGGCGCCGAAGCCTCCGGCAGTGTCGAGTTCTGGCACTTCTTCACCGATCGCGAGGCCAAGGCGATCGACACGATCGTGGCCGACTTCAAGGCCGCCCACCCGAAGATCGACGTGGTGGTCAAGTCGGGCCAGGACGACACCAAGATGCTCCAGGCGATCGGCGCCGGCCAGGGCCCCGACGTCGGCCTGTCCTACTCCACCGACACGGTCGGCAAGTTCTGCGCGAGCGGTGCGTGGCTGGACCTCAAGCAGTACATCGAGCGGGACGGCGTGGACCTCGCCAAGCTGCCGCCGACGGTGCGCAGCTACACCGAGTTCAAGGGCCGGCGGTGCGCGATGCCGTTCCTCGCCGACACGTACGGCTTCTACTACAACAGGACGCTCCTCGCCGAGGCCGGCATCACCGCGCCGCCCAAGACGCTGACCGAGCTGACCGACGCGGCCAAGAAGCTCACCAAGCGCAAGCCGGACGGCACGATCGAGCGGGCCGGCTTCCTGCCCCTGTTCGGCTTCTACGAGCACTCCCCCTCGCACCTCGCGCCCGCGGTCGGCGCCAAGTGGCTCAACGACGACGGCACCAGCGCGATCGGCTCCGACCAGGCATGGCTGGAGCTGCTGAAATGGCAGAAGGAGCTCGTCGACTGGTACGGCTACGACAAGCTGGAGAAGTTCCGCGCCAGCCTGGGCGACGAGTGGTCCGCCGACAACGCGTTCCACAAGGGACAGGTCGCGATGATGGTGGACGGCGAGTACCGGATCGCCTTCCTGCGCGACCAGGCCAAGGACGTGAAGTTCGGCACGGCACCGCTGCCGGTCAGCGACGCGCACCCCGACTGGTACGGCGGCGGCTACGTCACCGGCAACGTCATCGGGGTCTCCAAGACGGCCAAGAACCCCGAGGCCGCCTGGGAGCTGATCCGCTACCTGACCACCGACACGGCCGCGATCGTCAAGCTCGCCAACCTCATCAAGAACGTGCCGAGCACCACCGACGCCCTCGCCGCCCCGGCGACCTCGGCAACGACCCCGACTTCAAGGTGTTCCTCGACATCTTCGCCCACCCGCACACCTCGACCACCCGCCGAGCGCGGTCGGCCCGGCGTACGAGGAGGCGCTCGCCACGTACCTGCAGAAGTACCAGGCCGGGCCGGGCGGCGACCCGAGTGCCGGGCTCAAGGACGTGGACAAGCAGATCAACCAGCTCGTCCAGCTCGCGGGCTGATTGATGACCACCCTGGCACAACGCCGTCGGCGGGACCGGCTCACCGTGCTGAGCTTCATGGCGCCGGTCCTGCTCGGCCTGCTCGTGTTCCTCGTGTACCCCCTCGTCGCCAGCGTGTACTTCTCGTTCACCACGTTCGACCTGGTGAACGCGCCGCGCTGGGTGGGGCTGCGCAACTGGGAGCACCTGCTGCAGGACCCGAACGTGCGCACGGCGGCCGCCAACACGGCGTGGCTGGTGGTGGTGCTCGTGCCGGCGCGCATGCTCGGCGCGCTGGCCACCGGCATGCTGCTGGCACGGTTCAAGCGCGGCGCGGGCCTGTACCGCACGCTGTTCTACCTGCCCGCGCTCGCGCCGCCGGTGGCCGCCACGCTCGCCTTCGTCTTCCTCTTCAAGCCCGGCACCGGCCCGGTCAACACGCTGCTGGCGCAGATCGGCGTGCAGGGTCCACTGTGGTTCAACTCGCCGGAGTGGGCCAAGCCGTCGCTGGTGCTGCTGGGCCTGTGGGGCGTCGGCGACCTCATGATCATATTTTTGGCGGCGCTGCTGGACGTGCCGAAGGAGCAGTACGAGGCCGCCTCGCTCGACGGCGCCAACGTGGCGCACCAGTTCCGGTACGTGACACTGCCGAACATCGCGCCCGTGCTGCTGTTCGCCGCGGTCACCGGGGTGATCCAGACGTTGCAGTACTTCACCCAGGCGGCCGTCGCGGCCAGCGTCGCCTCCGGGCAGGCCACAACCGGCGGCGGGATCTCCTCCACGTTCGGCTATCCGGAAGGGTCCACATTCACCTATCCACTGTGGCTGTACGTGGTCGGCTTCCGGTACGGCGCGCTCGGCTACGCCAACACCCTCGCGGTCGTGCTGTTCGTCGTCGCGGCGGCGGTCACGGTCGTGATGCTGCGCAGGTTCCGGAGCTTCCTATGAGGTTGGCGTTCATAGCCCGGCACTCGATCGCGATCGCGCTCGGCGCCATGTTCCTGTGCCCGATCGTGTTCCTGGCGCTGACCTCCTTCATGGCAAGCGACCAGACCCTCACCGCCGACCTGTGGCCGGCCTCGTGGCACCCGGGCAACTACGCCGAGGTGTTCGCGCGCACCCCACTGCCCCGCTACCTGCTCAACACGGCCCTCTACGCCACCGGCGCGACGCTGTTCATGCTGCTGGCCAGCGTGCCCGCCGCGTACGCGCTGTCCAAGCTGCGGTGGCGCGGCCGCACCGCCATCTTCGTGGCGATCGTGTGCATGATGATGCTGCCGCCGCAGGTCACCACCGTCCCGCTGTACCTGATGTGGGCCGACTACGGCCTGACCGGCTCGCTGTGGCCGCTGGTGCTGCCGATGCTGCTCGGCGACGCGTTCTCCATCTTCCTGCTGCGGCAGTTTCTGCTCACCATCCCGGACGAGTACCTCGACGCCGCCCGGGTCGACGGCTGCGGCGAGTGGCGCACGCTGCTGCGCGTGGTGCTGCCGATGGCCCGGCCCGGCATCGCCGCCGCGGCCATGTTCCAGTTCTTCTACGCCTGGAACGACTACTACGGTCCGCTGCTCTACACCAGCGAGAACGAGTCCGCGTGGACGCTGTCGCTGGGGCTGGCCTCGTTTCGCACGCTGCACGCCGTCGAGTGGAACATCGTCTCGGCGGCCACACTGCTCACCATGGTGCCCATCGTCGTCGTCTTCTTCTTCGCGCAGAAGGCGTTCGTGCAGGGCGTGACACTCACGGGAGTCAAGGGATGAAGATCGCGGTCGTCGGCGGCGGTTCCACGTACACGCCGGAGCTTGTCGAGGGCTTCGCCCGCCTGCTGCCGGGGGCCGACCTGCACCTGCTGGACCCGGCCGCGGACCGGCTCGCCGTCGTCGGTCCCTTCGCGCGGCGGCTCAACCCCCGCGTCACCTGGACGACCGACCCGGACGAAGGGCTGGACGGGGCGGACATCGTGGTGATCCAGCTGCGGGTCGGCGGTCAGCAGGCCCGGATCCACGACGAGACGTTCCCCCTGGCCTGCGGCTGCGTCGGCCAGGAGACCACCGGGGCGGGCGGGCTGGCCAAGGCGGTACGGACGGTGCCGGTCGTCCTCGACATCGCCGAACGGGCCGCGCGCCGGGCGGCGCCGGGTGCCTGGATCGTCAACTTCACCAACCCGGTCGGCATCGTCACCCGCGCGCTGCTGGACGCCGGCCACCCGGCGGTCGGGCTGTGCAACGTGGCGATCGGGTTCCAGCGCCGCTTCGCCGAGCTGCTGGGCGTACCGCCCGACGCGGTCGACCTCGACCACGTGGGGCTCAACCACCTCACCTGGGAACGGGCCGCCCGTGTGGACGGCGTGGACCGCCTGCCGGCGCTGCTGTCGGAGTTCGGCGACGACCTCGCCGCGCAGGTGGGGCTCCCGCCCCAGGTGCTGTCCGCGCTGGGCAGCGTCCCCTCCTACTACCTGCGCTACTTCTACGCGCACGACCAGGTGGTGCGGGAGGAGCGAGGCCGCCCCACCCGCGCGCACGAGGTGGCCCGCATCGAGGCGGAGCTGCTGCGGCTATACGCCGACCCGGCGCTTTCGGAAAAGCCGCCGCTGCTGGCCCAGCGCGGCGGTGCGTACTACTCCGAGGCGGCGGTCGGCCTCGTCAACTCCCTCACCCTCGACGACGGCGCCCACCACGCCGCGAACGTCCGCAACAGCGGCACCTTGCCCTTCCTGCCCGACGAGGCGGTCATCGAGGTGACCTGCGAGGTCGGCGCGAGCGGTGCGACACCCCGGCCGGTGGCGCCGGTCGGGCCCGCGCTGTCCGGGCTCATCGCGGCGGTCGCGGCGTACGAGGAGCTGGCCGTCGCCGCCGCTGTCCATGGTGGACGGTCGCGGGTGTACTCGGCGCTGCTGGCCCACCCGCTCGTCGGCCAGCACGAGCGGGCCGAGGCCCTGGCGGGCGAGGTGCTCGCGTGAGCCGGCTCTTCCTCGCCGTCGACGGCGGCGCCACCAAGACCGCTCTCGTGCTCGGCACCTCGGCCGGCCAGGTGCTCGCGTCGGTGCGCGGCCCGGCGTCCAGCCCGCACTACGTGGGCGTACCCGGCTGTGTCGCGATCGTCGACGCGCTCGTGGCACAGGCCCGCGCGGCCGCCGGCCTGCCGCCCGGAACGGTGGTCGACCGGGCCGAGGTGTACCTGGCCGGCGCCGACCTGCCGGTCGAGGTGGACGTGCTGCACAAGGCGGTGGGCGAGGCCGGGTGGGCGCGCGAGCACCGGGTGGACAACGACACGTTCGCGCTGCTGCGGGCCGGCACGGACGCGCGAGACGCGGTCGCGGTCGTCTGCGGCACCGGCATCAACTGCCTCGGCCGCGACGCCGCCGGCCGCACCGCCCGCTTCCCCGCACTGGGGCAGATCACCGGCGACTGGGGCGGCGGCGAGCACCTGGCCGCGCTGGCGCTGTACCGCGCGGCACGCGGCGAGGACGGCCGCGACTCCCCCACCGCCCTGACCGCGGCGGTGGCCGCCCACTTCGGACGGTCCACAGTGGAGGATGTCGGCGCCGGCCTGCACCTGGGCGAGATACCCAAGGAGCGGATCAACGAGCTGTCGCCGGTGCTCTTCACGGTGGCGGCGGCCGGCGACCCCACCGCGCGGCGGATCGTGGCCCGGCAGGCGGACGAGATAGTACGGCTCGTGCGGGTGGCGGCCACGCGCCTGGACCTGCGCGACCTGCCGTACGCGGTGGTGCTCGGCGGCGGCGTGCTGGCCGCCCGGCACCCGCTGCTGATGGACGCGGTCGAGGCCGGCATCGCCGAGCACTCCCCGCACGCCACGCTCGCCGTGCTCGCCGCCGCGCCGGTGACGGGTGCGGCGCTGCTCGCGCTGGACGCCTTCGGCGCACCGGCGTCGGCCGGCCGGGCCCTGCGCGCGGCGCTGCCGTGACCGTCAGCGGTACGCGACCCAGGGCGCCACGCCCAGCTTGCCGGTGTTGCCGAGGTCGATGCCGCCGTCCGGCTCGATGACCTGCGACGGCGCGCCGTCCGCGACCGCGACCTGCACGTAGCGGCCCAGCGTGGCCCGCACCGAGGCGTCGGTGACCGTGTTGCGCCACAGCAGCGCGGTCATCGCCCGCTCCCCCGGCCGCAGCGTCACCGCCGTGGCCGCGGCGTCGAAGCTGGGCACCGTCGCGATACCGGACGAGCCGGGCGTGGCCGCGACATCGATCGTCCCGCGGTCCTCGTCCAGCAGGCGCACCGCCGGATGGCCGTGCAGGGTGCGCGGCACCGCGCCGCAGTTGGTCACGACGATCTGCAGCACCCGCAGCCCCATCGCGGCCTCGGCGCCGCCCGGCCGCACGGACAGGCCGGACTGCGGGCAGGCGGCCGGCGCCGGGCTGTGCGGCGGTGACGGTGAAGGCGCCGTCCGGCTGGGCAGGGCTCGCGCCGACGGCTGCTCGCCGCCGCCGCCGCCGTCACCGGCGAGCGCCCCGATGGCCACGACGGCGACCGGGGCGGCCAGCGCCACCCCGACCGCGAGCCGGATGAGGGGCCACATCCAGGGGCGGGGCGCGCGTTCCATGCCACGAGACTACGGGTGGGTAAGGTTTGATCATGCGAGCGGTCGTGCTGTCCGGGCCCGGTCCGGTGGAAAACCTCGAGCTGCGGGACATCCCGCTGCCCGAGGCACCGCCCGGCTGGGTGCGGATCGCGGTGAAGGCGTTCGGCCTCAACCGCTCCGAGCTGCACCTGCGCCTGGGGTACGCGGAGAACGCGCGCTTCCCGGTGGTACCCGGAATCGAAGCCGTCGGCGTCGTGGACGCCGCGCCGGACGGCGACCTCGCGCCCGGCCAGCAGGTGGCGGCCATGATGGGCGGGATGGGCCGCGCGTTCGACGGCGGCTACGCCGAGTACACGGTGGTCCCCCGCGCCCAGGTCATCCCGTTCCGCTCGCAGCTGCCGTGGTCGGTGCTGGGCGCGGTGCCGGAGACGCTGCAGACCGCGTACGGGTCGCTGACCACCGGCCTCGACCTGCGCGCCGGGCAGAGCCTGCTGATCCGCGGCGGCACCTCCGCGCTGGGATACGCGGCCGCCGCACTCGCCCGCGACACCGGCGCCACCGTGCTCGCGACCACCCGCCAGCCCGACCGCCTGGACGCCCTCGCCGCGCACGGCGTCGATCACCCGATCCTCGACGGCGGCGCGGTCGCCGAGCAGGTGCGCCGGATCGTGCCGGGCGGGGTGGACGCCGCGCTGGAGCTGGTCGGCACGCCCACGCTGCCGGACACGCTGGCCGCGACGCGGGTGCACGGCACGGTCTGCTTCGCCGGCATGCTCTCCAACGTGTGGACGGTCAAGGACTTCTACCCCATCGGGTACATACCGAGCGGCGTGCGCCTCACCGGCTACGGCGGAGAGGCCTCGGACCTGCCCGCAGCCGTGCTGCAACGCGTCCTGGACCGGCTGGCGGCCGGTGAGCTGTCGCTGGGACCGGTGCGGACCTACCGGTTCGGCCAGGTGCGGGACGCGCACCGCGACATGGAGTCCAACGCCGCCGGCGGCAAGCTCGTGGTGACGCTCGAGGACGGGAGTTGACGGCGATGGTGGTACGGGAGTGGTCCGGCACGGTGCGCGACGAGGACGCCGCCGCCTACCTGGAGCTGATGGTGCGGCACGCGATCCCCGACTACCGCGCGGTGCCGGGAAACCTCGGCGCCCAGGTGTGGCACCGCCCGGACGGCGACGGCGTGGTCCGGTTCGTCACCGTCTCGTGGTGGCAGTCGCGGGCGGCGATCACCGCGTTCGCCGGCGACGACATCGAGACCGCGCGGTACTACGACTTCGACGACCGCTACCTCGTCGACCGCGGTCCGGTCGTGCGCCACTACGACGCGGCCGGATCCCAGCCATAGGGTTGACTGCTGAGGTGGATCGTCAACGGCTGAGCAGCATCGCGCACTCGCACCATCCGATCGCGGCGCCGATCTTCGGCGTGAACGTCAACCGCCTCCTGCGCCGGGCCGGGCGCGAGCCCCGCGCACGCATCCTCGACCTCGGCTGCGGCGAGGGCGCCTGGGCGCTGCAGGCCCTGGCCCACTACCCGGACGGGCACGCGGACGGCGTCGACACCAACCCGTACGCGCTGGAGCGCGCCGCCGACGCGGCCGCGGCGCGCGGGCTGGCCGAGCGGCTCACGCTGCACGAGCGGGACGCGCACACGTACGTGCCGGACGGCGACTACGACCTGGTGATGTGCGTCGGCGCGACGCACGCGTTCGGCGGGTTCGCCGGCACGTTGCGGGAGGCCGGCCGGCACGTCAACGACCACGGCATCCTCCTGGTCGGCGAGGGCTTCTGGGCGGTACCGCCGACCGCCGCCGCCCTCGCCGCGCTGGACGCCGGGCCGGGCGACTACACCGACCTGCCGGGGTTGCTCGACACCGTCGACGAGGCCGGGTGGGCCGCGGTGTACGCGCACGTCAGCGACGCCGCCGAGTGGGACGACTACGAGTGGTCCTGGATCGGGTCGCTCACCGAGTGGGCCTTGGACAACCCCGGCCACCCCGACGCCGCGCAGGCCCTCGCCGCCGCCCGCGAGCACCGTGAGCAGTGGCTGCGCGGGTACCGGGACGTGCTCGGCTTCGTGACGCTCGTCCTGCGCAGGCGCTAAGGGATCCGGTGCACGGCGCGCAGGTGCGCCAGTACCGCGAGCACCCGGCGGTGGCCGCCTTCGCTTTCCGGGATGTCGAGCTTGGTCAGGATGTGGCGCACGTGCGCCTCGACGGTGCGTTCGCTGAGGACGAGGCGGCCGGCGATGCCGGTGTTGGTCAGGCCCTGCGCCATCAGCTCCAGCACGGTCCGCTCCCGCTCGGATAGCCTGCCCAACTGTCCACCGTGGACCGGTGCGACGAGGTGGGCGACGACGCGCGGCTCGAGGGCGGAGCCGCCGTTGGCGACCCGCTCGGCGGTGGCCAGGAAGTCGCCGACCTCCAGCACCCGGTCTTTGAGCAGGTATCCGAAGCCCGCCTGGGCGACCAGCGTCACGGCGTGCGCGGTCTCGATGTGCTGGGACAGCAGCAGCACGCCGACCTCCGGGTGCGCCGCCTTGATCGCCGTCGCGACGCGGGCGCCCTCGTCGGTGAACGTCGGCGGCATGCGGATGTCCAGCACGACGAGGTCCGGGAGGGTGGCCGCGACCGTCGCTGGCAGGTCCTCGGCGTCGGCGCGGGTGGCCACCACCTCGTGGCCGCCGTCCCGGAACAGGCGGGCCAGCCCTTCGCGGAGCAGGGCCTGGTCTTCGGCGATCACGACGCGCATGGAAACTCCGCGGTCAGCACCGTGCCGCGTCCCGGCACGCTGTCGAGGACGAGCGTGCCGCCGTGCGTGGCGACCCGGTCGGAGAGGCCGGTCAGGCCGGAGCGGTCACGCGGGCGGGCGCCGCCCACCCCGTCGTCGATGACCCGCACGACGAGCCTGTCCCGCTGCCGGCCGGCGCTGAGCACGACCGTGCTCGCTCCGGCGTGCTTGACCGCGTTGGTCAGGCCCTCGCAGACGGTGAAGTAGGCGGCCGTCTCCACGTCGGCGGGAAACCGGTCGGCGGTCGCGTCGACGCGCACGGGCAGCGGTGCGCGGCGGGCGAGCTCGCGCAGCGCCGGACCCAGCCCGCCGTCCAGGTGTGCCGGCCGCAGTCCCTGCGCGAGCTCGCGGAGCTCGTCGATGGCCACCGTGATCTCGGCGATCGCGCCGTCGATGGTGCGCACCGCCTCGCCCGCGCCGGACCCGATCGAATGCTGCGCGTGCCGCAGCGCCAGGCCGATCGACACCAGCCGCTGCTGGGCCCCGTCGTGCAGGTCACGCTCGATGCGGCGGCGCTCGGCGTCGGCGACGGCGACGATCCGGGCCCGGGACGCCTCCACCTCGCCCAGCCGCCGGCGCAGCTCCACCCGCAGCCGGGCCATCTCGACGGCCAGCGCGCCCACGTCCAGCAGCGTGGGCAGCAGCGCGTGGGCCCGCTCCGGCGCCGCGCCGGTCAGCGCCACGCCGAGCGTGGTGCCCCCGTGGCGGATCGGCCACCGCTCGCGCGCGTCGTCCGGCCGGTCCACCACCGGCTGGCCGCGCAGGTCGACGGCGGTCCCGCTGTCGGGCAGGTGGATGCGCACGTCGAGGTCGTCGACGTCGAGCGCCCTGCGCAGCACCCCCTGGATCTGCTCCGGCGCGGCCCGGCCGGCGCGCAGATCCTCCAAAAAGCCGCTCACCTGGCTGACCGCCGCGTAACGGGCCCGGTTGAAGCGGCGGTCGACGCCGGCCTGGAGGCGGTCGCGCAGCGGCCGGAACGCGACCGCGACCACCAGCGTCGCCCCGGCCGTGACCCACGCCGAACGGCCGCCGGCGACGATGCCGAGCACCAGCGCGCTGGCCGCGTACGCCGCGGCGAGCAGGGCGGTGAGCGTCAGGTAGACGACGGTGCGGCTGATGACCAGGTCGATGTCGTACAGCCGGTACCGCAGGATCGCGACGCAGGTGGCGACCGGCAGCGCGGCGAGCGCGACCGCCGAGACCGACTGCACGATCGGGAACACGCTCCACAGCAGCGCCACCAGCGGCAGGAGCCCGACGCTCACCGCGGCGCCGAAGACCACCCACTTGAGCTGCAGCCGCTCCACACCGGTCGCCCGCCGCAACCGCAGCACCAGCGGGACCACCGAGGCGACCAGCGAGGCCAGGAACAACGCCATCCCGGCCGCGACGAGAGGGCCGGCCGGCAGCTGCGGCACCACGTACGGGTTGCGGCCGGTCAGAAACTCCGACCCGAGGTCGGGGCCGAACGCCCACCCGGGCAGCAGCAGGGCGGCGCCGGCGACGTTGACCCAGGCGACGGCCCGCCAGCGGTCGCGCGGCAGCCGCCCGTCCGGAAACAACAGCAGCGTGAACACGATCGCGGTACCGGCCGGGATCCAGCTCACCGCCGAGATCCACTCACCCAGCGGCCCGGCCGGCCAGCCGTGCGCCGGAGCGCGCAGTCCCCAGCCCTGCGCCACGTCCGCGGTCACCGCGGTGGCCAGCGCCGTCGCGCTGAAGAGCCACCCGATCGCGTTACGCGGGTGCCGCGCGGCGATCAACGCGCCCGAAGCGGCGAGCGTGACCGTGTAAAGGCAGTACACGACCGTCTGGAAGCGCGGCTCGAGGCCCCACGACAGCGCGACCCCGACGGCCTCCAGCACCAGCGTCGTTACGAGCAACGACGCCGGCAGCGCACCCAGCCGCACACCCCTCACGTGCGGAATCCTCCCAACCGCCGCGGGCCGCGGGCAATCGTGCCAACGCGTGGTCCCGCTCAGTGCCAGCACTGACGCCGCGATTGCGATCCCGCACCGATGCCCCGGCCCGCCGCCCGTTCCTACGGTGCCTGCAACACCCCGGAACGGAGGAAACCATGAACACTTCCACTGTCGAGTCGACCAACCGGGCCGCGCTGGCCTTCATCGTCGGTGCGGCCGGCACCGCGCTCAGCGGCGTGATCGTGCAGCTCGCCGTCCAGCCGGCCAGCGACGTACCGGACGACCGGTGGAGCTACCCGTGGTCGGCGGACGCGTTCGTCGCCGTGACCGCCGTCTACGCGCTCTGGCACGTGCTCATCGCGATCGGGCTGGTGGGCTTCGGCCGCAGCGGCGCCGCCGGCGCGTCGTTCAGCGGGCGGTGGGGCGTGCGCCTCGCCGTGGTCGGCACGCTCATCCTCACCGCCGCCGAGCTGGCCTCGATCCCGATCCGCGACGCGGCGCTGGACGACACGGCCGCGGGCGCCGTCGGGACGATGTTCGGCCTCGGCACCCTTGTCTCCGCCGCCGGCCTGCTGCTGGCCGGCGCCGGAACGCTCGCCGCGGGCGTCTGGCGGGGATGGCGGCGGTACACGCCGATCGTGGCCGGTGCCTGGACCACCGCGCTGCTCGGCCTCGCGCTCACCAAGGCGCTCGCCGGCGGCGTCGGCGTGTACGGCCTGCTGCTGCTCGCGATGGCCGTCGCCCTGCACACGCGGCCGCGGGCGGCCGCCGATCCCGCCGCGCCGCGTGCGGCCACCGCCCGTGGCTGAGCCGGAGCCGGGCCGGCCGCGCACCTACGGGCGGGTGCGCGGCCGCAGCCTGGGGCGGTGGGCGCCGCGGCGGGCACGGTTGACGCGGCGCCCGGGTGCGGCCACCGCCGGGTCGTGCACGAGCACCGCGCGGTGGGTGGCCAGCAGCTCCCGGCCGGGCCGGACGCCGAGCTCGTCGGCGAGCAGCTCGCGGACCCTGCCGAACGCCTCCAGTGCCTCCGCCTGCCGGCCGGACCGGTACAGGGCCACCATCAGCCGGCACCACAGCGACTCGCGCAGCGGCTGGCGGGCGGTCAGGTCGCGCAGCTGCGGTACGAGGTCGGCGTGGGCACCGGTGGCCATCAGCAGGTCGACGCGGCGTTCGTTCGCGGCGTACCACTGCTCGGCCAGTCCCGGCGCGTACTCGGCCACGAGCGCGTCCGAGCCCACGTCCTGCAGCGGCTCGCCGTGCGCCCGCCAGCAGGCCAGCGCGCGGTCCAGCAGGTCCAGCTCGGCCGCACCGCCGGCGGTACGGGACGCGCGCAGCAGGGCGCGGAAGCGGTGCACGTCGACCGCGTCGGGCGGTACCGCCAGCGCGTACCCGCCGGCCGTGCCGCGGATCACGTCCATGCCGAGGTCCTGCCGCAGCCGGGTCACCACAGTGGACAGTGCCCGGCGGGCGTGCGACGGGACGTCCTCGCCCCACAGGTAGCGGGCCAGCGCGGCGGTGCCGACGCTCTGCCCGGCCGCGAGCGCGAGGGCGGTGAGGATCACCTGCCGCCGCGGCGCGGTGATGGTCACCGGCCGCCCGTGCGCGAGCACCCGCACCGGGCCGAGCAGCCCCACCTGCAGCGCGTCACTGGCCGCGAGCGCCCTACCAGCAGCCGCCACAGGTGCCGCCTCCCCCTTGGTCGAACGGGACAAAGCGCACCGGCCGGTCCACCAGCGGATCGCTGGTCGGCAACGGCTCCACGGCCACATATCCCGACGGGTACCGCTCCACGCGCACGCACCCGACCCGCACGTCGTAGTCGGTGACCACGCAGATGCCCAGCTCCGGCGCGTCGGGCAGCTTGGCGGTGGCGGCGAACAGCGTCGGCGCGGTCAGGGAGTAGATCTGCAGCCACTGCCCCGGCGCCACCGCCTCGCCCTTGCGGGGGTAGAGGCCGTGACCGAACCTGGCACCGGGCACGTCCGGCGACGCCGCGCAGTCCAGGTGCCACTCCATCGTGAGGTTCAGGCCGTCCGGGCTGGCGACGGCGCGGTCGATGGCGCCGGAGGTACACGGGATGCGTTTCCATTCGTCGGACGCGGCCCGCGCCGGCCCGGCGGTGGCCACCACGACGGACGCGGCGGCGAGCGCGGCCACCACCCGTACGAATGCGCGCCTCACGGCTGGCTCCCTTCCTCGTGCTCGCCGGCCGGCCCGGCGGGCGGCGTGACCGCGTGCATCGCGCCGAGGGCCAGGCCGAGCTGAAACCTGTTCTCCACGCCGACGCGGTCCATCAGGCCGCGCAGGGTGTACGTGAGCGTGCGCGTCGACACGCCGAGCTGCTTGGCGGCGGTGGCGTCCGTGTGCCCGTCGGCGAGCAACGCGATCACCGCCTTCTCCCGTTGGGTGAGCACGAGCGAGGGCACTCCGTTCCGGCATGGATCTGTCGCGCCACTCCACTGGCGGACAAACAGGCTGACCAGGGACTCGACCGCGGCCGGCTCGGTAAACTCCCAGCTGCCGTGGTCCAGGTCGAGCGGGTCGACCGCGACCAGCGCCACCCGCCGGTCGAAAATCATCATCTTGTGCGGCAGCCGGTCGGCGAGCCGGTACTCGCCGCCGAGCCGCGCGAACCGCACCGCGTACGCCGACGACCGGTCGCCGTCCGCCGGCGGCAGTCCGAGCGAGCGCACACGCACCTTGCGGCCCAGCAGGTCGGCGTCGATGGCCGAGCCGATCGCCAGCGTGTCGGAGCTGAACGCCTGCTCCGGGTTCATCGCCAGGTGCTCGGCACGCTCGACCGCCACCAGCTGCGCGATCCGCTGCCGGGTCGCCCGCAGATCCGGCAGCAGCCGCGCCGGCACCGGCCCCGGACCCGCGCGCCCCGGCGCGGGCACCCGGTGCAGCGCCCGCCGCCGCAACGCCTTGACCGCCGCGTCCGGCGGTACCGCATGCCAGCTGAGACCGTCGACCGCGCCCGCCGCCGGCCCTTGGCCGCCCCGCACCAGGTCCGCCGCGACGAGCTCGTCGAGCGCGGCGCGCACCCGGCGCGGGGCCAGGCCGAGGTCCGCCGCGACGTCGCCCGCCCGCTGCGCACCGAAGCTCACCAGGCACCGGTACACCAGGTCGGCGTCCGCCGAGACACCCCACCGCACCAGCGACGGCACCGCGCGGCCGACGGTCAGCACCCCCCGTTCGCTACCAGCCATGTACAACCTCCCCCGTTGATGGCCGATACGGACGCATACAAGCACAGGACGCCGACCATGTCTCCACCCACAAGATCCACTAGCGAGATCCGTTGCTGAATAGCGCAACCCTCACTGCTCGAACCGTCGGCGGTCCCGCCGCGGGGTCGCTCCCGACTTGGACGCACGCCCAGCTGAACCGAGGTCCGGCCCCACCGCCCTTCGCAGATCGTGGACGCCAACTGCCCACCCAGGGGCCGCTCGCGTCCACGATCACAAAGCGCCGGGACGTGGCTGTCCACCGCGGACGGTGGCTGCCCGAGCGCGGCAAGCGCGCAGCTTGACGGCGGGCGGGGCAGGACCTTGTCGTCGCGGAGGGTGAGGCCGCGGGAGCAACGGTCCGGACCACCGCGGACGTCGCGGTAGCCCAAGTCTTGATCGGTGAGGGACAACAGCCACCATCGTGCGGATCGTGGAAAGCTGTCCGGGTCGAGAGCTGGCTCGGCGGGTGATGGTGGGATGGTGAGCGCGTGAAGGTCCTGGTCACCGGTGCCGCCGGTGGGGTCGCGCGGCTGCTGCTCGGCGGCCTGGCCCCGGCGTTCGACCTGCGCCTCACCGACGTGGCGGGCGGCGCGGGGGTGGTCGCCGGCGACCTGTGCGAGCCGGCGTTCGCGCGGGAGGTGTGCGCGGGCGTCGACGCGGTCGTACACCTCGCGGCCAACGCCGACCCCGACGCGCAGTGGGCGGACCTGCGCGGGCCCAACGCCGACGCGGTCGTCAACGTCCTGGACGCCTCGGTCGCCGCGGGCGTGCCGCGGGTGGTGCTCGCCAGCTCGCTGCACGCGCTGGGTGGGTACGTCGACGCCGGGGTGGCCGAGGTGGGCGAGGACGCGCCGCCGTACCCGTGCTGCGCCTACGGGGCGCTCAAGGTGTTCGCGGAGGCGACCGCCCGGGTTTACGCGGACCGGTTCGGCCTGCGGGTCGCCTGCCTTCGCCTGGGCGGGGTGCGCGACGAGCCGCCGGCCCGCAGCTGGCTGCCCGGGTGGCTGAGCGGGCCCGACCTGGTGCGGCTGGTGACGGGCGCGCTCACCGCCGACGTGGGGTACGGCGTCTACCACGGCGTCTCGGCCAACTCGACCCCGCAGTGGCGCTGTGACCGGGCGCGCGCCGAGCTGGGCTACGCGCCGCGGGACGACTCCGCCCGCTACGCCGCCGGGCTCCCCGACGACCTGGCCGGCGCGGGCGGGGCGCGGCGACTGCACCTGACCTGAAGGCGCGTGGGACGTGAAAGGGGTGCGGGACCGCCGCGCCCACACCCCTTTTCCGCCCGGGTCAGCTGAACGCGACCGAGTAGCTGTTGGTCGTGAAGTTGAGGCCACCCGCCGACGAGGTGATCTCGTAGCCCAGCTGCACGTCGCCGATCAGCACGTCGCCGTACCAGCCCTGCGTGCGGATCCAGTTCATGACGGCCAGGATGTCGATGGAGCCGGAGTTGGTGTTGCTCGTGCGGATGAACGAGAACACCTCGTTGGCGCCATTCGAGCCGCGGTAGATCTGCCACGTGTGGCCGCCGACGCTCGCCGTGGTCTGCAGCGAGCCGAGCGGGCCGACCGGGCCGGTCTTGTTCATCCACAGCATGATCTCGTAGGCGTGGTTGTTGGCCCAGATGTCGTACGTGGTGGCGTACGCGCCGCTGCTCGGCACCGTCACGTTGAAGCTGCTCGTCAACGTGCGCAGCGCGCTCAGGTTGCGGTTCACGTTCCGGGTCGCGTTGGGGTACGACTTGACGCCGCCCGTGTTCGGGTGGTTGGCGGTGACGCCCCAGTTGCTGTACGAGTTGGCCCAGATCGTCTGCGTGCCGGCGCCGCTGCCCCAGATGTTGTTGTAGAGCGTGTACCCGCCGTTGGTCCACGTCCCCACTGGTCGGACGAGGTCCACGCGACCCCACCCGGCGGCCGCGTGGTGGGCGGCGCGGCGGTCGTGGGCGGCGCGGCGGTGGTGGGTGTGGGGTTGCCCGGCGTGGTCGAGCCGGTGCAGGCGACCCCGTTCAGCGTGAAGGCGGTGGGCGTCGAGTTCGTGCCGTTCCAGGTGCCGTTGAAGCCGGGCGTGACCGTCGCGTTGGTCCCGAGGCCGCCGTTGTACGAGGTGTTGGCCACCGTGACGCGTGAGCCGCTCTGCGTGAAGACGCCGTTCCACCCCTGGGTGACGGTCTGCCCGTTGGCGAAGCTCCACTCCAGTCGCCAGCTGGTGAGCGGGTCGCCGAGGTTGGTGATGGCGACGTTCGCGGTGAAGCCGCCCGGCCACTGGTTCGTCGTGTAGCCGACCCGGCAACCGGTGGCCGCGCTCGCCTGGGCGGCCACCACGACGGCCACGCCCGTGGCCAACGTGAGCACGGCCGCCAAGCCCATGCCGGTACGTGGTCTCATGTCGACCTCTCTCCATATAGTTGGGCGTCTATACAAACTTTTCCCACATCCTGCCAGCCCGGCAAGACCACGACAACTGTCAATGTTGTGGAATCGTCCGGTGCCGTTCACCGCCAGCCACGCCGCGGCCGTGCTGCCCCTCATGCGCTGGGGACTGCCGCCGTCGGCGCTGGTGATCGGCAGCATGTCGCCCGACCTGCCGTACTACCTGCCCACGCCCATGGACGGCGGCACGACGCACAGCGCGGCCGGCGTGCTCGGCGCCGACCTGCTGGCCGGTCTTGTGGTGTTCGCGGCGTGGCACGCGCTGCTGGCCCCGTTCGCGATCGCCGTCGCCCCGGCCGCACTCCGCGCGCGGCTTCCCCGGCCCGCGCCGGCCGGCGCCCACCCGGCCCTGCGCGCGGCGCGCGTAGTGGCCGCGCTGGTCCTCGGCGCCGCCACACACGTGGTGTGGGACTCGTTCACCCACATTGGACGGTGGGGACCCGCGCACCTCGACTGGCTCGCGCGCGCGCACGCCGGCCTGCCGGGCTACCGGTGGGCGCAGTACGCCAGCGGCCTGGCCGGCGCCGCCGTGATCGGGTGGTGCCTGGTCCGCTGGTGGCGGGCGACGCCTCCGGCACCGGCCGCGCGGCACCCACGGGCGCCACGCGGGTTCGCGGCCGCGAGCTGGGCACTCATCGCGCTGGCGACCGCGGCCGGCGCTTTGGTCGCCGCCCTGCCCGCCCTGCGGGACGCCGACCCGCGCGAGGCGCTCTTCCTGGCCGTCACCCGCGGCGGCGGCGCAGGGCTCGCCGCCGCGGCCCTCTGCGCCGCCGTGCTGGTTTCCCGCCCGATCCCGGCCGGCGACCGCGGCCCGACGCGTTGATCAGGGAGTTGGTGGGCGTGTCGCTCGGCGTGTCCACCCACGAAGTCCCTGATCAACCGTGCGGCGTCAGGACACGCCGGCCGCGGAGATCGGCGCCGTAAAGCGTGGGCTTTTCCATTGTCATTTGCCGTCTCTGGACACAATCCTTTCTTTTTATTTGGACCTGCGCATTTCTCCACACGCCTGTACAGTGATGCCTTTCATTGGGCTGGGCACGCTTTCCCGGAGGCGGTTGGTGGAGTTCCGCATCCTGGGGCCGCTGCGGGTGGTCACCGACACGGGTCAGGTGACGCTCGGCGGCCGGCGGCGGTCCACACTCCTCGCGGTCCTGCTCACCCATCCCGGCCAGGTCGTCTCCCTCGACGACCTGATCGACGCGGTGTGGGACGAGCGCCCCCGGCCACCGCCCGGCGCCAGATCCAAAACGACATCTCCGCCCTGCGCCGCCTGCTCGGTGACGGCTCGAGCGGACGGGCGATCATCGTCGCCGACGGCCGTGGCTACCGCGCCCAGCCGGCGCCCGGCGAGCTGGATTCCCAGGTGTTCGAGGAGCGGGTCGCGGCGGCCCTCGGGCTGGCCGACGAGGGCCGGCTCGCCGACGCGGTCGCCGAGCTCCGTGCCGCCCTCGCTCTGTGGCGCGGGCCGGCGCTGCTGGGGCTGGTCGGCCAGTCCGTGCAGGCGTCCGCCGCCCGGCTCGACGAGCAGCGGCTCGCCGCCCTCGAACACCGCTTCGAGCTGGAGCTGCGCCTGGGCCGGCACGACGATCTGGTCGGCGACCTCGCCGAGCTGGTGGCGGCGCACCCGCTGCGTGAGCGCCTCGTCGGGCTGCTGATGCTCGCCCTGCACCGCGCCGGCCGCCGCGCCGACGCCCTGCAGGTCTACCACCAGCTGCGCGAACGCCTCGCCGACGAGCTCGGCCTCGACCCGGGCCCGGCACTGCGGCAGCGGTACGCCGTGCTCCTGCAGGACGACCCCGCCGATCCGGCCGAGGCGGGACCGGCGCCGCAGGTCCCCCGGCAGCTGCCCGCCGACGTCTCCGGGTTCACCGGCCGGCGTGAAGACCTCAAGCGGCTCGACGAGCTGCTGCCCGACCACGACGGCCGGGACACCGCGGTCGTGATCTCCGCGATCACCGGCATGGCCGGCATCGGCAAGACCGCTCTGGCGGTGCACTGGGCGCACCGCGTCGCCGGCCGCTTCCCGGACGGGCAGCTCTACGTGGACCTGCGCGGGCACGCCCACGACGAGCCGGTACGGCCGATCGACGCGCTCGCCCAGTTCCTGCGCAGCCTCGGCGTGCCGGCCGGTGAGATCCCCGGCGAGGAGGCCGCCGCGGCCGCCCGGTACCGCTCGCTGCTCGCCGAGCGCCGCGTGCTGGTGGTGCTCGACAACGCGGCCGGCGCGGCGCAGGTGCGGCCGCTGCTGCCGGCCAGCCCGGGCTGCCTGGTGCTGGTCACCAGCCGCGACCGGCTCTCCGGCCTGGTGGCCCGCGACGGCGCCCGGCGGCTGAGCCTGGACGTGCTCGGTGCCGGCGAGGCACAGCTGCTGCTGGAGCGAATCCTCGGCGGCGAGCGGGTGGCCGCCGAGGCCGGCGCCGCCACCGAGCTGGCGCGTGCCTGCTCGTACCTGCCGCTCGCGCTGCGCCTCGCCGCCGCCACCATGCTCGACCGTCCCGCGCGCCGCATCGGGGACCTCGTCGCCGAGCTGCGGCGCGACGCACTGTCCACACTCGACACCGACGACGAGCGGTCCGGAGTGCGGGGCGCTTTCGAGCTGTCGTACCGCACCCTCGGCCCGGACGTACGGCGGCTGTTCCGGCTCGCCGGCCTGGCGCCGGTGCCCGACCTCACCGCCGAGGCCGCCGCCGCGCTCGCCGGCACCACGGCTCCGGCCACCGCGCGGCTGCTGGAGCGGTTGGCCGCCGCGCATCTGTCCACTGAGCACGGTGCCGGCCGGTACGTCAGCCACGACCTGCTGCGCCGGTACGCCGCCGACCGCTCGCACGCCGAAGACACCGCCGAGGCGCGGCAGGACGCGCTGCGCCGCCTGTTCGACTGGTACCTGCAGGGTGCCGACGCCGCGGCGAAGGTGCTGTACCCGGACCGGCTGCGCCTGCCCGTGCCACCGTCCGGGACCGCCGGACCGGCCTTCGACTCGGACGCGGCGGCGCTGGCGTGGCTGGACGCCGAGCGGCCCAACCTCGTCGCGGCCATCGTCCACACCGCCAACCACGGCCCCCGCCCCACCGCCTGGCTGTTGACCGACACGCTGCGCAGCTACTTCCTGCTGCGCGTGCACATGGTCGACCTGGCCCGCGCCACCCACGCCGCGCTGCGCGCCGCCGAGGCCGAGGGCGACCCGCGCGCGCAGGCCATCACGCTGCTCAGCCTCAGCAACCTCGACCACCGCCAGCTGCGGTACCCGGCCGCCATCACCCACGGCACCCGCGCGCTCGCCCTCGCCGAGAGCGCCGGATGGACGCAGGGACAAGCCACCGCGCTCGGTGTCCTGGCCACCGCCTACCGCGAGGCCGGACGCATCGAGGAGGCCGCCGGCGTGTACGACCGGGCGCTGACCCTCTACCGCCGCGAAGGCTCACGCGGCGGCGAGGCGCTCACCCTCAACCACCTCGCGCGCACCTACTGGTACCTGTGCCGCTTCCCGGAAGCCCTCGAGTCGGCCACACAGGCGGTAGCCCTGCGCCGCGAGGCCGGCTCGCGCGAGGGCGAGGCCGCCGCGCTGGACACCCTCGGCGAGATCTGCCACGCCGCCGGCCTGCTCGACGAGGCCCTGGACCACCTCACCCAGGCCCTCGCCCTCACCCGCGAGATCGGCGACCGCGGCGTCGAGGCATACACGCTGCGCGACCTGGCCGAAGTCCACCGCGACCGCGGCGAACCCCGGCGCGCCCTCGACCTGGCGCAGGCCGCCGTGGCGCAGGCCCGCATGCTCGGCGAGATGCGCATCGAGGTCGACGCGCTGAACACACTCGCCGCCGTCCACCACCGCCTCGGCCAGGACCGCGAGGCCCTGGACCTGCACCGCCAGGCACTCGACCTGGCCGGCGCGGGCCGCGAGCAGTTCCCACACATCGAGGCGTACCTCGGCATCGCCGCCGCCTGCCGCGGCCTCGGCCACACCGACCAGGCCGTCGAGCACGGGCAGCGCGCGCTGACCGCCGCGCGCCGCGCCGGCTTCCGCATCCTCGAGGAACGCGCCCGCACGATCCTCGCGCCCACCTGACAAACCCGTTCCAGAAGACATCGAGCTACCGCGACGCCCGCCGTGGTCCGGACCGTTGCTCCCGCGGCCTCACCCTCCGCGGTGGGCAAGGCACCCCCGCGCCCCCGACCGCGTCTCAAGCTGGGCGCACCAATGCGCCCAGCTTCAGAGCCTCCCCGACCCACGCCCCGGCCACGGCCGGTCACGCGTAGGCGCGGAGTGGCAATGGGCTTGGCCCGCGGGGCTGGCAGCGGAGGCCGGGGATCTCGGCGAGCCCTGCGAGCCGCCGGCCGGAGCGGTGCCCGCGGGAGCTTGCGGTCCGCAGGTGGCGCGGACCGGGGCATATGCGGTTGAAAGGGATGGTCTCGTAGGGTGTGCGGGTGCGGTTCGAGGTGTGCGTTGACGGTGTCGACGGCGTGCTCGCGGCGGGGGCGGCGGGTGCCCACCGGGTGGAGTTGTGCGCGGGGTTGTCCGAGGGCGGGCTGACGCCGAGTGCGGGCGCGGTCGCCGCGGCGGTCGGGGCCGGCGCGGTCGATGTCAACGTGCTCATCCGGCCGCGCGGGGGTGACTTCATCTACGACCGCCACGAGGTGCGGGCGATGCGGCACGATGTCGAGGCGGTGGCGGCGGCCGGCGCGCACGGGGTGGTTGTCGGGGCGCTCACCGCGGACGGTGATGTGGACGCGGCGGTTTGCCGGGAGGTGCTGGCGGGTGCGGGTGGGCTGTCGGTGACGTTTCATCGGGCGTTCGACATGGCGCGGCGGCCGCATGACGCGCTCGCGGCGGTTGTCGACCTTGGCTGCCAGCGGCTGTTGACGTCGGGTCAGGAGGCGACGGCGCTGGAGGGTGCCCCGCTGATCGCCGAGCTTGTCGCGGCGGGCGGTGACCACCTTGTCGTCATGCCGGGTGGCGGGGTGACGGCTGGCAACGTGCGGCGCCTTGTCGAGCTTACCGGTGCGCGCGAGGTCCACTTCACGGCACGGACCACTGTGGACAGTCCGGCGCGGTATCGCAATCCGCGGGTGGTGATGGGTAGTCGGGTGGGCGTCGAGGAGTATGCGCGGCGGCGCACCAGCCGCGCGGCGATCGAGGCGCTGATCGCGGCAGCCGGCTCCGGTCAGCTGTCGGGGCCGTAGGAGATCACGGTGCCGGTGCGGGCGTCGATGTCGACGTCGTACTCGACGGACTGCCGCATCACGTCGACGCTCCAGACCAGCGTGCCGTGCTCCCACTCCAGCTCGACCTCGGTGGGCGTGCCGTCGCCGGCGTGGTCCAGGGCGATCTGCCTCGCCTCGGCCGAGGTGAGGTGCGGGACCGCGGCCTCCGCCGTCGGGTCGGCGTCGTCCCGTCCGGCGGCGCCGGGCTCCTCGACGGCGGGTGTCCTCGGCCAGCCGGTGACCGCCAGGGTGCCGACGATGCCCATGGTGGCGGAGAGCACGGCGACCGCGCTCATCGACAGGACGGTGACGAACCTGCGGACGAGCAGCGGGTCGGCGGGGCGCCGGTCGCGGTCGGACCGCGGGCCGGGGTCGAGCTTCCAGGCGATCAGGACGGTGGTGAGCCACACGCCGCCGAGCGTCCAGCCGCCGATCACGTCGCTCGGGTAGTGCACGCCGAGGTAGATCCGGGACAGGCCGACCGCGACGGTGAGCAGCGCGGCGGACACCCACGCGGTGGCCCACACGGTGCGGTTGGCGGTCAGCCGGCAGACCAGCCAGGCGACAAGTGCCCAGCCCACCAGGGCGCTGGCCGAATGGCCGGACGGGAAGGCGAACCCGGACTCGGCGAGCGCCTGGTGCGGCTGGTCCGGGCGGGCCCGGCCGATCACCACCTTGATGCCGGCCACGAGGAGCGCGCAGCCGCCGAGCGCGCACAGGGCCAGCAGCAGCGGGCGCACCGAACCGAGCCGGCGTGCGGCCACGACCGCGGCGGTGGCGACGGCGAGGGTCAGCAGCACCTTGCTGCCCAGGTCGGTCACGGACACCACGAACGGGGTCAGCCACCCCGGCCGGTGGGCGGCGATCCACTCGACGGCAGGGCGGTCGATCGCGGTCAGGTCGTCGTTTTCCACGACCGCGTCGAGGACCTCGACGAACACCATGGCGAGCGCGAAGGCCAGCGCCGTCCCGGCGATGAGCACGAGCAGCTGGGCGGTCATCCGGGCGGTGAGCCAGGACAGCCCAGCCCGCATCGGGCGCAGGACGGGCGCCGCGTCGAGGCGGCGCGCGGTGCGCTGGGAGAACCGCACGAGGGCGTACGCGGACGCGCTCAGCGCCGCGGCCACCGCCAGGCTGACGACCACGCTCCAGACCATCGAACCCCTCCCGCCCTCCGCCGACACGGTACCCCGCGGCAGGCTAGCCTCGGCGGCGATGATCGTCGCCGCCGTACTCGCCGCCGCGGTGCTGCACGCGAGCTGGAACGCGGTCGTCAAGGGGGTCTCCGACCGGGCCGGCCTGTTCGTCCGCACGAGCGTGGTGGGCGCCGCGGCGTGCGCGGCCGCGCTCTGGTTCGTGCCGTGGCCGGCCGGCGGGTCGTGGCCGTGGCTGCTCGCCTCGGTCGCTGTGCACGTGCTGTACAACCTGGGGCTGCTGGCGGCGTACCGGCTGGGGCGTTCAACCAGACGTACCCGCTGGCCCGCGGCGTCGGCCCGATCGTGGTGGCGGTGGTCGCCATGCTGGCGCTCGGCGAGTCCCTCGCTCCGGCGCGGGCGGCCGGCGTGGTGCTGATCGCCACGGCCATCGCGGTGCTCGGGCTCACCCCGTGGCGGCTGGTGCGCGCCAACCGGCCGGCCGTGCTCGCCTCGGTGCTGACCGGGCTGACGATCGCGGCGTACACGCTGATCGACGGGGTGGGCGTGCGGGCCAGCGGCTCGGCGGCCGGGTACACGCTGTGGCTGATCGGGCTGGAGTGCTCGGCGACCGCCGTGGTGGCCGCGCTCCTGCGCCGGCGCACGGGCGTCACCGCCGGTTCGGACGCCCGGGGTTGGCTGCTGGCCGGCGCGGTCACGGTGATGTCGACGCTGGCGTACGGGCTCGTGCTGTGGGCGCAGACGCGGGGTGCGCTGGCGGCTGTCGCCGCGCTGCGGGAAAGCAGTGTCGTGGTGGCGGCGCTGATCGGCGTGGTGGTGTTCAAGGAGTCGCTGGGCCGCGTGCGGATAGCCGCGAGCGTGGCGGTCGCGCTTGGCGTGGTGCTGCTGGCCGTGCCCGGCTGAGCATCCTCGGGCCGACCCGCGCGGGCCGGCCCGAGGATCGCCACTACGCCACGAAGCGGGTGCGGCGCCGGCGCGCGATCAGGAACGCGACGCCGCCGGCGAGCAGGAGCACGCCGCCGAGGCCGGCCGCGGCGGCGGTACCGGCGCCGGTCACCGGCAGCCCACCACCCTCGCCACCCGCGGCGCCACCCGGCGCGGGCGCGGTCGTGGTGGCGGTCGGCGCCGGCGTCGCGGTCGGCTGGCCGGTGGGCGTGAGCAGCTTGACGCCGATGAAGCCGAGCGGCCCGCCGATCCCGCCGAGCTCACCGGACGGGGTGGACAGGCTCAGCGGGGTCTCGGTGCCCTGTGCCGCCTGCGTACCCGGGCCGGCCGCACCCTGGGCGAGCGCCTGGATGCCACCGCGCTCGTCGGCGTACGCCTTGCTGAACCACATGTAGATGATCGAGGAGATGTTTTCGGCGCGGGCGTCCGCCTTGGTGGCGATGCCGAGGCCGGTCACCCCGAGGCTGGCGCCCGCCGCGAGGCTGTCGCCGAACTCGCACCAGGCCGACTCCTGGTTGGTGTAGTCCGCGTACCAGCAGTTGTCGTACTTCTTGGTGAAGTCGAGGTCGTTGAGGATCCGCACGTTGAGGACCAGGCCCTCGACGGGTGCCTCGCCGCGGTTCGTCACACCGAGCAGGGCGGGCACGTCCTGGCCCTGCCCGACGAGGTGGCTGCGGTTTTTGCCGGTCTGCGGGTCCTTTTCGGTACCGGCGGCGAGCGTCGCCGGGTCGGGATTGCTCGGGGCCGGAGCGGCGGCCGCGGGCGCGGCGGCGAGACCGGCGGCGAGAAGCAGCGCGCTGACGGTGAATCCGGCGTACCGGCGGATCATCAGGAACCCCCCCATAAGTCCTTAAGACAACCGCGACACCATACAGTTCGTCCCTTGCCGGCCTCCGTCCCAAATAACGGCGCGAAATGCCCCTATCGGACCCTATGAATGTGATGCCGGACACATACGAACTCGCATGCGTCAATTGCAATGTCCCAATTGGACGGTCCGCCCGAACCATCGACAACTTGAAATGCACGTCCACGGGGCAGACGCGGGCAGTGGCCTTCGCTAGCGTCTTCCGTCACGTACCGTGCCGCCACGACTGCGCTGCGGTGATCACCCGTGCCTACCGTGCAGGAGACCGGATGTCGACGCGCCGCCGCTTCGCCGCTTCCATGCTCGTCGCCGCCCTGGCCGGAGCCGGGCTCGCCCCGCTGGCCGGTGCCGCGCCGGCGCCGGCCGCTGTGCCCACGGGCTTCCAGGAGCAGGTGGTGCTCAGCGGCCTCAACCAGCCGATGAACATCGAGTTCTCGCCGGACGGGCGGATCTTCGTGGCGGAGAAGGCCGGGATCATCAAGGTCTTCGACGGGCTCGCCGACACCACCGCGACGGTCTTCGCCGACCTGCGCACCAACGTGCACAACCAGAACGACCGGGGCCTGCTCGGGCTGGCGCTGCATCCGAGCTTCCCCACCACGCCGTACGTCTACGTGCTGTACACGTACGACGCTCCCCCGGGCGGGACGGCGCCGGTGTGGAACGACAACTGCACCGCGGTCGGCGGGGCCAACGGCGGCCAGTGCGTGGTGACCGGCCGGCTGTCCCGGCTGCAGGCCGCCGGCGACGTGATGACCGGCACCGAGCAGGTGTTCCTGCACGACTGGTGCCAGCAGTACCCGAGCCACTCCATCGGCGACCTGCGCTTCGGCCCGGACGGCGCGCTGTACCTCAGCTCGGGCGACGGCGCCAGCTACTCCGCGGTCGACTACGGCCAGCTCGGCACGCCACCCAACCCCTGCGCCGACCCGCCCGGCGGCACGATGACACCACCCGCGGCGGAGGGTGGCGCGCTGCGCTCGCAGGACGTGCGCACGCTCGCCGACCCGACCGGCCTCGACGGCACGATCCTGCGCCTGGACCCGGCGACCGGCGCGGCCGCGAGCGGCAACCCGCTCATCGCCAGCGCGGACCTCAACGCCCGCCGCATCGTGGCGCAGGGGCTGCGCAACCCGTTCCGCTTCACCTTCCGGCCGGGCACCGGCGAGCTCTGGCTCGGCGACGTCGGCTGGAGCACGTGGGAGGAGATCAACCGGGTGGTCGACCCGGTCGCCGGCGTGGCCAACCTCGGCTGGCCCTGCTACGAGGGCAACGCCACGCAGAGCGGCTACGACGGGGCGAACCTGTCGCTGTGCGAGACGCTCTACACCGGCTCCGGGCAGGTCGCGCCGCTGTACGCGTACCGGCACGGCCAGCCGGTGGTCACCGGCGAGACGTGCCCGGTCAACGCCGGGTCGTCCACGTCCGGCGTCGCGTTCTACCCGACCGCCGGCGGCACCTACCCGGCCGCGTACCGGGGTGCCCTGTTCTTCGCCGACTACTCGCGCGACTGCATCTGGGTGATGCCGCCGGCCACCGCGGGTGGCGTGCCCGACCCGGCCGCCCGGCAGGTGTTCGTCTCGTCCGCCGCCAACCCGGTCGACCTCGCCATCGGCCCGGGCGGCGATCTGTACTATGTGGACGCAGGCGGCAGCGTCCGGCGGATCCGCTACTTCGCCGGCAACACGCCGCCGACCGCGGTGCTGCAGGCCACCCCGACCTCCGGCACCGCGCCGCTGACCGTCAGCTTCGACGCCCGCGGCTCGTCCGACCCGGACCCGGCCGACGCCGGCCTGCTGCGCTACGAGTGGGACTTCACCGACGACGGCACCGTGGACGCGACCACGCCGACGGCGACGTTCACGTACCCGGCGGGCGGGTCGTACACCGCGCGGCTGCGGGTCTTCGACACGCTCAACGCCACCGACACCACGACGGTCGCCATCCAGTCGGGCAACAGCCCACCCACCGCGGTCATCGACTCCCCCGCGCCCACGCTCACCTTCGCCGTCGGCCAGACGATCAGCTTCGCCGGCCGCGGCACCGACCCCGAGCAGGGTGCGCTGCCGGCGTCGGCGCTGCACTGGCGCCTGCTGCAGCACCACTGCTTCACCGTGGACAACTGCCACGTGCACACCGTCCAGGACTGGGACGCGGTGGCGTCCGGCGCGTTCCCGGCGCCGGACCACGAGTACCCGTCCTATCTGGAGCTCGCCCTGACCGTCACCGACTCGGCCGGCCTGTCGCACACCACGAGCGTGCGGCTGAACCCGCGCACGGTCGACCTGACGTTCACCAGCAGCCCGGCGGGCCTGCAGATCGCGGTCGGCGGCACCGCGCAGGCCACCCCGTTCACCCGCCGGGTGATCCAGGGCTCGGGCAACTCGGTCAGCGCGGTGACCCCGCAGACGCTGGGCGGCACCACGTACACGTTCGCCAGCTGGTCCGACGGCGGCGCGCAGACGCACCTGATCACCGCCCCGGCGACAGCGACCACGTACCAGGCCACGTACGCCGCCACCGGACCGGTGCGGCTGCCCCAGTCGCAGCTGACCGTCCGCTCCGTCGACAGCCAGGAGACGCTGCTGCTCAACGGCCGCGGGACGAACGTGCTGGACGGCAACGGGACCACCGTCTGGATGAGCCGCATGCTGCTGCCCGCGCCGATGCCGCACGAGATCCAGCTCGACCTGGGCGCGAGCCGCTCGGTGGCCGCGCTGTACTACCTGCCGCGGCAGAGCAGCGCCAGCGGGCGCATCGCCAACTACGAGGTCTACGTCTCGACCGACGGCACGACCTGGGGTGCGGCGGTGGCCACCGGCACGTTCGCCAACGGCACCGCCGAGCAGGCGGTCACGTTCCCGGCCAAGACCGGGCGGTACGTGCGGCTGCGCGCGCTCAGCGAGGTCAACGGCAATCCGTGGGCGTCGGTCGCCGAGCTGAACGTCGGGGTGCTCCCCTGAGGAGCGGCCGCAGTCCGGGGTGGGTCAGCAGGTGCCGCCAGCCGTCGAGCAGGTCGCCGGCGCGGCGGCCGGCGGTGGTGCGCCGCCGACGGTCCTCACGGCCGCGGATGGCGGTGAGGCAGAGCGCGGAGCCCAGGTAGCTGACCGCGTCCGCGACCACGGTGGTGACCGGGCCGGACAGGCCGACCGCCGCACCGCCGAGCGGCGGCCCGACCGCGATCGCGCTCCACGTCGTCGACTCGAACCGCGCGTTCGCCACGAGCAGGTCGTCCGGGCGTACGACCGCCTTGAGGTAGGCGCCCGCCGCGGCGGCGAAGGCGATCTTGGCCGCGGCGACCACGGCCGACACGACAAGCAGCTGGCCGAAGCTGAGCACGCCGGCCGCGAAGGCGACCGGGACCGTCATCAGGGCCGCGAACCGGGCCAGGTCCATCGCGATCATCACCGGCCGCTTGCGGCGCGGCTCCACCCACGGCCCGAGCGGCAACGCGATCAGCGCGCCCACCGCCGGCCCCACCGCCGCCAGCGCGGAGACCTGGGCCGGGCTGGCGTGCAGCACCAGCACGGCGACCAGCGGCAGCGCGCCGAACCCGAAACCGAGCCGTAGGCGCTGACGGCGTACCCGGCCCAGAGCCAGCGGAGCCGCCGGCCCAGGGATCGTCCGGCCACCAATCCGGTACCTCCCCCACAACCCGCCGTTGACCGCGCCGATCCAAGCAACGGCGGCTGCTGGGGATCAAACAACGGCACTGGCGGCGAGCCACAACCCCGCGTTGTACCGGTAGGGTTCGCGCGTGGATCTCGACGGTGTGCGCACCTTCGTCGCCGCCGCGGACGCCGGGCAGTTCCAGGAGGCCGCGGCCACCCTGTCGGTCACCCAGCAGGCCGTGTCCAAGCGGATCGCCACGCTGGAAAGGGACCTGGGGGTGCGCCTGTTCACCCGCACCGCCCGGGGCGCCCGGCTCACCGTCGACGGCCAGGCGTTCCTGCCCCACGCGCGGGAGCTGCTGCGGGTGGCCGAGCGGGCCGACGCGTCCGTGCGCCCCGGCCGGCGTGCCCTGCGCGTCGACGTGATGAGCCGGCGGGTGGCGCCGGCGGTGGTGCTGCAGGACTTCTACCGCGCGTACCCCGAGATCGCGCTCGACGTCGTGACGCTGAGCGCCGACGTCGACGGTGCGGTGGCGGCGGTCGAGGCCGGGACGGTGGACGCCACCTTCCACGCCGTCCGTACGCCCGCGCGGCACCTGCCGGATCCGATCAGGACGGCCCGGGTGATCGACGAGCGGCACGAGCTGCTCGTCGGGCCCGGCCACGCGCTCGCGAACGCGCGGTCCGTCACGCCGGCGCAGCTGGTCGGGCACCGGATCTGGATGCCCGGGATGGAGCGCGGCACCGAGTGGGCGGACTACTACGACGCGCTCGCCGCCGCGTTCGGGCTGGCGATCGACGTGGTCGGTCCCGCCTTCGGCAACGAGGCGCTGATGGCCGAGATCGCCGACTCCACGCAGCTGGCGACGCTGGTCGGCGAGCGCTCGCGCTACCTGTGGCCGGACAGTTGGGACCTGCGGCGCATCCCGGTGCGCGGCCCGGCACCGGTGTACCCGATGTCGATCATCTGGCGCCACGACAACCCGCACCCGGGATTGGGCCGGCTGCGCGAGCACCTCCACGCCCGGCGCGCGGACCTGCTGCCCGACGCCGACATCTGGACCCCCGCCTGGCTCAGCTCACGGTGATCGCGCCGCCGGCCGCGCGGGTGCAGCGCACGCTCCGCGCCGCCGTGACCGCCGCGCCGGACAGGCACTGCCCGAGCACGCCGTGCCCGGCCGCGTTCGGGTGCCACGACTCCTGGCAGGTCTGGAAGTAGGTCACGCACGCGTTGGCGATGCGCTGGATGGCGATCTTGTCGTAGCCGTCCAGGTCGGTGACGAACACCCCGGTCGGCCCGTCCTGGAGCCGGATCGGCGTGGCCAGCGCCCCGTCCGGGCTGCCCAGCTGCTCGCACAGCCGCGCGCCGGTGAACGCGCCCTGCACGTTCAGGTACACAAGGTCGGCGCCGGCGAACTCGCCGCTCATCGCGGTGTGCACATCGGACACCAGCGTGCCCAGCCCGGTGGAGAACGTGTGGCCGGCCGGCAGGCTCGCCCGGTGGATCGGGCAGCCGGCGCGGTACCGCTCGGCGCCGAGGGCGCGGAACTTGTCCCGGTCGTCGGCCCGCCCGTCCTCGGTGTGCAGGCTCGTCTCCAGGTCGGTGGGGAGCGGGTTGGTGTAGTCCTGGAAGACCACGCGGTGGAAGCCGTCGGCGTCGACCTCGTCGAGGACGCGCAGCAGCTCGCGCACCGCCGCCGCCGTCTCGTCCCGCGCGGCGGCCAGCTGCGCCGCGGTGGCGAGGTCGGCGTTGGTGCAGGGCTCCTGCGGCACCGGTCCGCCGAGGTACGCCCAGAACTCCCACCAGCCGGTCCAGGCGTCGGCCACGAACCGGTTGGCGCACTTGGAGGCGACGTCGCCGAAGGTGAACGAGCTGTTGTTGGAGCCAAGGCCGAGCAGGACGAGGTCGATGTCGTGCGTGCCTGCCACGGCGCGCAGCTGGTCGATCTGCGAGGCCACCGTGCGGCCCTTCGCGCGGGCGCTGGACGGCGCGGTGATGTCGTGCGGCTGCGCCCCCGAGCAGGCCAGGTTGAACCGCTGCTGTATGCCGGGCAGGTCGGCGCGCAGCAGCGACGCGTTGGCCGACCGGTGGCAGAAGAAGGCGTTGCTGTTGGCCGCGGACCAGCCGGGGAAGCCCTGCGCCTGGCCGGCGGCGTCGACGACCGGCTGGTAGGCGCCGGCGCCCTCGCCGCTGACGAAGCTGTCGCCGAGCGCGACGGCGGCGGTCGGCAGCGCGGCGCTCGCGGGCGCGGACACGGCGGCGATCGGCACGAGGGCGAGCACGGCGGGAACGGCGAGTCGGCGCCAGAGCGACACGTCAGCCTCCAGAGATCCGGACTTAGCATCGGATCACAGGAGCGCCACGAACGTCAATGTCCGCCCGGGGACTCAGCCGGCGCGCCGCGCGGGACCGTCGCGGACCACGCCGCGGGCGGTGTCCAGTGTGGTGCCCGGGTCGATCTCGGCCAGCCACCAGGTCGCGCCGGCGGCGGCGTAGGGCGCGACGTCGGTACCCAAGGAGAGGGCGACGGCGATGTCGAACGGCGCCGGATCCGGGCCGCGCAGCTCGGCCAGCACGGACGCCATCTCCGCGACCTGGTCCGGGTGGGCGAGGTTGACCGGGACGA
The DNA here is from genome assembly GCF_011764425.1 of Phytohabitans houttuyneae. Classification (NCBI taxonomy): domain Bacteria; kingdom Bacillati; phylum Actinomycetota; class Actinomycetes; order Micromonosporales; family Micromonosporaceae; genus Phytohabitans; species Phytohabitans houttuyneae. The sequence continues at coordinate 971,531 of NZ_BLPF01000003.1, read as the reverse complement.
ACCCGTCGTGGCGGGCGGCGCGGCGCAGCGGGGCGCGCTTGCCGGGCAGGCCGGCCACCCACACCGGCACGCCGGGACGCTGCACCGGGCGCGGCAGGAAGGTGATGTCGTCGACGGTGTGGTGCCGGCCGTGGTGGCGCACCGGCTCGCCGGACCAGGCCTGGCGGAGCACGTCGAGGGACTCGTCGAGCATGCCGGCCCGCTCCCGCTCGTCGAGCTCCTCGCCGGTCTTGGACCACTCGCTGCCGAACTGGTCGCTGCCCAGGCCGACGCCGAGCGTGAGGCGCCCGCCGCTGAGCAGGTCGAGGGTGGCGGTCTCCCGGGCGACCTTGGTGGGGCGCCGGCGGGCCAGCGGGGTCACCATCGGGCCGAGCCGGATCCGGCTGGTCGCGGTCGCGACCGCGGCGAGCGTGATCCACGGGTCGGCGAGGCTCTGGACCGGCGGCCGCCACCGCACGTGGTCCCAGACGAACATGCCGTCCCAGCCGGCCTCCTCGGCCTCCGCCGCCAGCCCCGCGACCGCGCGCGGGTCGGCCAGCTCGTCGAACAGTGGCAGGAACAACGCCGAACGCAACCCGGCCACGGCTTCTCCTCTCGTGCCCCTTTCGCCGCACAATAGCGGCGGGACCAGGGGTCCGCCGGCATCGGCGGACCCCTGGCCTGTGTTTACGCGGCCGCGACCGGCAGGACGTGCAGGCTTGGTGCGCCGCCCGACCAGTCCTGGCTCACCGCGTAGAGCCGGCGGCCACCCGGTGCCCAGGCCAGCGCCCCGGACACGAGGTTTTCGCCGAGCTCGAACGAGGCGACCTGGATGCCGTCCGGGCGCAGCAGGAACACGTCCGGGTCGTACGTGGCGTCCGAACCCGCCGCGATGAGGGTGCCGTCGCGGGACACCTCCACCGCGTTCGGGTACGCCGTCGTGGGGATGAACTGCGACTGCTGGTTGAGGTCGGCCACGGCGAAGGCCTGCACGCCGTACGGCGCGCCCTGCGCGAGGTAGACCGTCGCGGCGTCCCGGCTCAGCGCGAGGTCACGCAGGTTGCTGCCGGTCGCGCTGTGCGCGCTGCGCCGCTCGAAGGTCAGCGCACCGCCGGTGCCGACGCTGTAGACGTGCACCGAGGCGGGGCTGAGCGACGGCTGCCCGGCGATCAGCACCGACGGCGCGGCCGGCGTGGTGTTCAGGATCGGGTGGTCGTAGAAGTTTTCGGTGACCAGTCCGGTGCGGACCACGGCCGGCTGGCGGCTCAGGTCGACCAGCCCGATGTTGCCGCCCCACTGGTCGCAGCCGTACCCGAAGTACAGCCGGCGCCCGGACAGGGCCAGCGACGACGGGCACGCCCCGGTGCCGGTGGAGTAGCGCGCCGACTCGACAAGTGAACCGGTGTCGAACGCCACGATCTGGTTGGCGTTGGGCAGCGCCACGAACAGCGTGGTCTGGTCATTGCTGAGCAGCAGGTCGGACGGGCCGGGCAGCTCGCCGAGCACGCCGGTGACCGTGCCCGCCGCGTCGGTGACGACGACCGAGGTGGTCGCCGGGCCGCCGCTGACGAACACCCGGTCGCGCGCCGCCACCACGTCGTGGCCTCGCGTGAGCGGCAGCACGGTCTCGGTCGGGGCGGCTGCCTGTGCCCCGGGGCTGAACGGGTTGAGCAGGGTGCTCACGATGACCAGGCCGCCAACCAGGGCGAGCCTGGCGATCGAGCGGAACGGTCGTGTCGTCTGGTGCAACGATGCCTCCCGTAGCGGTGGTGCCGGTGGCTCCGCACAGTGCGGCCGGCACGCACGAGCGCACGCGGGAAGCAGCAGCAGCGCTCCCCGCAGCGCTTTCATGCTGGTCCATGTATAGCGGAGGGGTACGACAAAAACTGACCCGTGTCCGAAGTGGTCAGTGGTGGAAACTGGGCCGCTGCCCCTCGACCGGCATCGGAGCGCTCAGTCTGTCCAAATAGGCCACTTCGGCCCGCAGGTCGGAGACGAAGGCACCGGCCAGGTCGCGGCTCAGGCCGTTGCGGACCACGACGCGTTGCACGGTGACGTCCGCGAGGTCGTCCGGCATCGGGTACGCGGGGACCAGCCATCCTCTGGTGCGGAGGCGGTCGGAGAGGTGGTACAGGTTCCAGTTTTCGGTGTGGCCGTCGCGCAGGCGCCAGGCGAAGACCGGGATGTCGGCGCCGTCGTTCCAGAGCGCGAACTGTGGCAGCTTCGCGACCTCGCCGGCCAGGTACCGCGCGACGTCGTGGGCGGACTGCTGCACCCGCCGGTACCCGTCCATGCCCAGGCGCAGGAACATGTAGTACTGCAGGAGCACCTGCGCGCCGGGCCGGGAGAAGTTGAGGGCCAGCGTCGGCATGTCGCCGCCGAGGTAGGTGACCCGGAAGATCAGGTCTTCGGGCAGCGCGGCCTTGTCGCGCCAGACCACCCAGCCAAGGCCGGGGTACACCAGGCCGTACTTGTGGCCGGACGTGCTGATCGAGGCCACCCGCGCCACCCGGAAGTCCCACTCCAGGTCGGGCTGGACGAACGGTGCGATGAACGCGCCCGACGCGCCGTCGATGTGGATCGGGACGTCGAGGCCGGTCGCCGCCTGGATGCGGTCCAGCGCGTCGGCGATCCGCCGCACCGGCTCGTACATGCCGGTGTAGGTCACGCCGAGGATCGCCACGACGCCGATCGTGTTCTCATCCACATAGGACTCGAGGTCGTCGCCGTCGAGCACCTTGTGCTCCTCGCTGATCGGCACCAGCCGCGCCTCGACGTCCCAGTAGTTGCAGAACTTCTCCCAGCACACCTGCACGGCGCTGGACATCACCAGGTTGGGCCGGTCGGTCGGCTTGCCCGCCGCCCGCCGCGCGTGCTGCCACCGCCGCTTGAGGGCGAGGCCGCCGAGCATGCAGGCCTCGGACGAGCCGACCGTCGAGGTGCCGATGGTGTCGCGCGGGTCGGGCGCGTGCCAGAGGCCGGCGAGCATCGTCCAGCAGCGCGTCTCCACCGCGGCCGTGGCCGGGTACTCGTCCTTGTCGACCATGTTCTTGTCGAACGTCTCGGCGTACAGCCGCTCCGCCGGGCCGTCCATCCAGGTGCCCACGAAGGTCGCCAGGTTGAGCCGCGCGTTGCCGTCGAGCATCGCCTCGTCGTGCACGATCTGGTACGCCGTCTCGGGCAGCGACTCGCCCTCGGGAATAGCGAAGCGGGAAAGCTCGGTCGCCTCGCCCGGCCGCACGAACACCGGGTTCAGAGCGACCGTGTCAGAGTCGGCGGTGCGGCGCGTGACTGGCATGCCCCCCTCCAGCGGTCCGATCTTGACCGTACTCGGCGGGGCCGTGCCCGGCGGCCACAATCCGCGATCCCACTTGATCAACAGGTAAGGGTGGCTAACCTGCGGGCCGGTTGGGGAGCAGGTCGGCGATCGCGGTGCGGATCGCGCCACGGCGGAGGCCGTGTTCGCGGGCCGGAGCGGCGATGCCGGCACCGGCGCGGAAGGCGTCGCGTGCCTGGTCAGTCGCGCCGAGTTGGGCAAGGCGAGGGCGTCGGCCGGACGTGCTGCCGTTGGCCCAGGCGGCGAGGCCGTAGCGGGTGAGTTCGTTCCGCGGTGATGGATCGGAGCTGCGGTGCAGAGGGCCGCGCGACGGTCCGTGAGCGTTGCTATGCGGAGGCTCTCAGGGGCTCGAGGGCGGCCAGGATGAGGTCGAGGCCGAAGATGAACTCCTCTGCCGGGTCGTAGCCGGCGGCGACGAGTGCCGCGGCGGACTCGTTGAGGTAGGGGAACTCGTCAGGAGGAAGCTGGGGCAGGAAGACGTCCTCGGTCATGTCCGCGAGCTCGTCGGCGGTGTCGAACGGCAGGCTGGCTTCCTGCAGGGCGAAACCGTAGACGTAGCTGTCGATCAACCAGTTGGCGTGCGTCGCCATCAAGACCGGGAAGCCGGCCCTGCGCAGGCAGGCGGTGACCGCTTCGCGGTGGCGCAGGTTCGCGGGCCCGGGCGATGTCCGCGACTCCATCAGGCCGATCGCCCACGGGTGGCGTGCGAGAACCTGTCGGGCGGATACCGCCCGCCGTCGCATCGCTGACTGCCAGTCGGTCTGTTCGGGCGGGAGCTCGATCTCCTCGAACACGATGTCGATCATGGCGTCCAGCAACTCGTCCTTGTTCGCCACGTAGTGGTAGAGCGACATCGCGCCCGCGCCGAGCGCGCCAGCCAGCCGGCGCATGCTCAGCCCGTGGACCCCCTCGCGGTCGGCGAGCCGGATCGCCTCGGCCACCACCCTTTGCTTGCTCAGCCCCGCGTCTGACGCGACCTGGCGTTGTTCCCTCGCAGACACGGGTCTCCTCGCTCCCTCGAACGGCTTGACAATCGTACAGCGTACGACCCATAGTACGGCGTACGACGTACGGTGTACGAGACAGCGAGAGTCGCAGCTCGGACGCGAGGAGCTTCAGTGGGAACCGAACAGCGATCGAATGCCGGAGACCGCCTGGTGCCGTGGGCGAGTCCGGCCGGAGCGGCGACGATGCGGGCCGCCCTCCAGCACCGCTACGGCCCGCCCTCGGTGCTCAAACCTGCTCGACAACCCGCCGGCCATCCGACCGCAACGAAGGAGCAAAAGATGAGATCACCGAAGAACACCGCCGCCACGCTGGCCCGCAGGTGGTTCGTTCGAGGCCGGCTCGTCGGTGCCGCGGCGATCGCGTTCGCGGTGTTGGTGGTGATCGAGAACGTGTTGTTTGCGGTAACGGGCGCGCTGTCCTACGGCGCTCCGATCGAGGACGTGCTGGCCTACTACGCGGCCAACCGCGACGCGGTCGCGATCGTGTCCGGTCTGGTAGCCCTGTACCTGCCGCTGCTGCTCGTGTTCGTGACGGGCCTGCACGGCCTCGTGGAGCGGCGAGGCGGAGCGGGCGCCGACGGGTCGCGCCTCGCCGTGGCCGCTGGCGCGACGCTGTCGGCCATCTTCGTGCTTGTCAACGTCCTGCAGATCGGGCTCGCGCTCTCCGCCGGCGCGCTCGCCGAGCCGACGCCTGCGTTCGAGCTCGTCTGGCAGCTTCACGCGGCGGCGTTCGCGCTGGCGCTGCCGACGCTCGGCACCACCTTCATCGGCGCGGCCCTCGCCGCGCACGCGAGCGGGCTGACTCCGGCCTGGCAGCGCCTGCTCGGCCTGGTGGGCGGGAGCCTGCTGCTCGCCGCGGGGCTCGGCAACCTCGCGATCGCCGACGGCTCGGCGCTGATCTTCGTTGGGCTCCTAGGGTTCGCCGCCTGGCTCGTCTGGCTGCTCGCGACCGGCGTGCGCCTCGTCCGGTCGTGACCGAGGTGAGGGCGGCGCCGAGGTCGCGCACGCGGGCGAGGACTCCGTGGAGGGCCGCCTGATCGAGTCCCTCCAGCCCACCGCGGAGGGTGAGGCCGCGGGAGCAACGGTCCGGACCACGACGGACGTCGCGGCAGCCCGGATCTGTCCGAATTGGACCTTCTGAAACGGCTACACGATCGCACCCCGCCCTGACCCCGAAGGGCCGGCTCCGCGCGTCCCTGGGCCGCGGCGAGCTACGCGCCGGTGAGGTCGTCGGAGCAGGTAGCTGACCAGATGCATGAGCCCTATGTTGCGGCCGGCCAGGAGGGTGTCGAGGGACTCCTGCGCGGAGTACCACGGCATGTCCCAGCCCATGAAGTCTCGGTAGCGGCGGCTCTCGTCGTACGGGCCCTGGCACAGCACGGCGTACGTGATGTCGCGGGAGTGCAGGTAGGACAGCTCGCTGACCTGGGAGTTGTTCCACGTGCAGCCCTCGCACTGCTCGGCGGCGGGCCGGCCGGGATGCCACATGAAGTAGTAGGCGATCAGCTGGCGCCGCCCGCCGAACGCGTCGCGCAGGGTCATGGGCCCGTCCGGGCCGGTCAGCGGGGTCTGCGGATCCAGCTCGATCATGGGCAGGCGGCGCCGGGCCGCGGCGATCGCGTCGCCTTCGCGGGTGTGTGCCTTCTCGCGGATCCGCAGGCGCGCGATCTCCGCCTCGTACGCGGCGCGGTCGGCGACCTCGGGCTTGGCCGGCTCGCCGGCGGCCGGGGGTGCGGGCGTGGCGGCCTGCGCCGGCGAGCAGCAGTGGGCGGGGTCGTTCACGACTGTCTCCTCTCTCGGGTCACCGTCTGCGCGGCGGGCGTTTCGGTCCGGCTTCACGCCTGGCACAGGGCCGGCTCCCGGATCGGCGGCGGCGCCGCGGCCACCTCGACCGCCGGCGGCGTCAGGAAGCTTGTCGCCCATGCGACCGGGATCGCGATCACCGCGATGACCAGGCCGGCGATCACCGCCGCGGAGGTGTTGAAGGCGCCGACCGCGGCGCCGCCGGCGAACGAGCCGAGCGCGATGCCCACGTTGGCCGCCGAGGCCGGCAGCGACTGCGCGAACGCGCCGCCGGGGCCGGCCAGGCTGACCACGCGGTACTGCATGGAGGGGGCCATGCCCATCGCGAAACCGCCCACGGCCAGCAGCGCGAGCGCCACCAGGACCGGGACGGCGCCGACCAGGTACAGCGCGAGCAGGCATCCCGCGACGCCGGCGGTCCCCACGACGAGGGCGCGGGCGGCGTCGGCGTCGGCGAAGCGGCCGCCACCGAACGAGCCGGCCGCCGTGGCCGCCCCGTAGGCAAGCAGGAACACGCTGATCAGGCCGCCGGAGACGCCGGTGACGGTCTGCAGGAACGGGACGATGTAGGTCAGCGCCGCGTAGACCGACGCGAAGATCAGGCCGGTCAGGGCGAGCACGGCCAGCACGCGCGGGGCGACCGCGGACCGGACCTGGCCGCGCGCGCCGGCACCGGCACCGGGCACCGAGGGCACCACCGCGAGGGTGGCGACGAGGGCGGCGGCGGCGAGCCCGGTGGCGGCCGCGAACGCGCCGCGCCAGCCGAGCGCCTGGCCGACCAGCGTGCCCAGCGGCACACCCACCGCGCCGGAGACCGCGACTCCGGAGACGACGACGGCCATCGCCCGGCCGGCCCGCGCCGGCGGGACCACGGCGGTGCCGGCGGCGAACGCGGCGGCGATGAACAGGCCCTGGAACGCGCCGGTGAGGATGCGCGCCACGAGCAGCAACCCGTAGCTGCCGGTCAGCACCGCGACGAGGTTGGAGACGATGAACAGCGCGAGCGCGCCGGCCAGCACCGTCCGCTTGTCCAGCCGGATCGTCGCGGCGGTCAGGACCGGGCCGCCGACGGCGAGGCCCAGCGCGTAGACGGTCACCAGCAGGCCGGCGGCGGGGATCGAGACGCGCAGGTCGGCGGCGATCAGGTCGAGCACGCCGACGGCGAGCAGCTCGGTGCCGCCGATCACGAACATGCCCAGGAACAGCGTGGCCAGGACGAGATTCGCCCTGCTCGGGCTCGGTGCCGGCGCATCCATGACGGGCCCCCTCGCGAGATATAGCAACTAGCTGGTTGCTATTCAACCTATAGCAATCGCCCGGTTGCGTCAATCGGGGCGTCGCCGCGCGGTCAGGTGGGGATTCCCGTAGGATTTCGCGCGGAGGTCAGATGTCCGTCGAACCCGCGGCCGCACCGCACGACCTTGCGGTGGAGGTCAGCACCGATGCCGCCGGCACAGTCACGTTGGCGGTGACCGGCGAGATCGACGTCAGCACGTCGACGTTCCTGCGTGGACGGTTGGAGGAGGTCCTGGACGCCGAGCCCGCCGCCGTCGTCGTCGACATGGCCGGCGTCCCGTTTCTCGACTCGTCCGGCCTCAGCACGCTGATCTACGCGTTCAGCCGGGCCGAGCGGCAGCACGCGACGCTGGTCGTGGCCAGGCCGCAGCCGATCGTCGACCGGCTGCTGCACGTGACCGGGCTCTTCGAGATGCTCTGCGCGCCCGCCAAGGCGCAGTGATCAGCGCGCCTTGAGCGGGTACGGGATGAAGGTGCTCCGGTTTTCGTCCAGGTCGAGGCTGCGGCCGATCGGTGCCGCGGCCCGCTGCGGGCAGGACAGGCGCTCGCAGGTCTTGCAGCCGGGCCCGATCGGGGTGGCGGCGTCGGTGGCGTCGAGGTCGCGGCCGTCGGAGTAGACGAGCCGGCCGGCGTGGCGGGTCTCGCAGCCCAGGCCGATCGCGAACATCTTGCCGGGCTGCCGGAAGCCGCCCAGGTGGCGGGTGACGGTGCGGGCGATCCACAGGTACCGCTGGCCGTCCGGCATCGCCGCGATCTGGGTCATCACGCGGCCGGGCGCGCTGAACGCCTCGTACACGTTCCACAAGGGACACGTGCCACCCGAGCGGGAGAACGGGAAGCCGGTGGCCGACTGCCGCTTGGACATGTTGCCGGCGCGGTCGACCCGCACGAACGAGAACGGCACGCCCCGGGCCTTGGGGCGCTGCAACGTGCTCAGCCGGTGGCAGACGGTCTCCCAGCCCATCGCGAACTGGTTGGTAAGCAGGCCGATGTCGTAGCGCACGGCCTCGGCCGCGCCTAGAAAGCGCTGGTACGGGAAGATCAGCGCGGCGGCGAAGTAGTTGGCCAGCCCGACCCGCATGAGGATCTGCGTCTGCACGTCCTCGACCTGCTCCTCCTCGATGATCTCGTCGATCACGTCGGCGCACTCGAGCAGGCCGATCTGGGCGCCGATCCGGCTCGCCTCCTGGCCGGGGCGCATGGACGTGGACAGGTACAGCGTGCGGGTCTCCGGCCGGAAGCGGTGCAGCTCGCCGCCGAGCGTCTCCGGGCCCTCGCGGGCGATGCGGATGCCGTGCCGCTCGGCGAGCCGCTCGGCCAGCGCCGTGCGGGTCTCGCCCGGGCGCACCCCGATCTTCTCGGCCAGCGCCTCGGCCGCCTCGTCGAGGTCGGGGATGTAGTTCTGCCGGCGGTAGAAGAAGTCGCTGACCTGGTCGTGCGGGCTGCGCCCGGCCACCAGCTCACGGTCGCCGACGATCTCGGCGAGCTGGTCGCCCGCCTGCCGGTACCGGCGGAACAGCTCGATCACGGCCTCGGCCACCTCGGGCTGCTTGGTGGCCAGCTCGGTCAGGTCGGGCAGGCTCACCCGCGGCGGCAGCGCCTCGCGCAGGTCGTGCACCAGCCGGGGGATGTCGTGCGGCGCGAAGAACGTGGTGTCGACGCCGAACAGCTCCGTGATGCGGATGAGCACCGGCACGGTCAGCGGCCGGGCGTCGTGCTCGATCTGGTTGAGGTAGCTGGCCGAGATGCCGAGCTGCCGGGCCAGCTCGACCTGGCTGATGGCGCGCTCCTCGCGCAGGCGCCGCAGCCGCGCCCCGGCGAACGTCTTGGTCACGCGCGCTCCTTCCGCCATTTGCGCCGCCATTCGATCCGGTCAGATTAGCAGGCTTGAAAAGAAGCGAATTCGCAACTTTGCAAAACGGCGGCGAGGCTTTTCAATAATTGGCTCTTTCCGTCCCTTTACCGGCCATCGGCGCTGGTGCGAAGTTTGCGAATGCCCCCGAGGCGCGTTCGGGGACGTAATGAAGGAGGCACCGAATGAACGCGACCGCGCGACAGTTGCAGGACGAGTGGACGACCGACCCGCGTTGGCGTGGCATCGAACGGACATACACCGCCGAGGACGTGATCCGCCTGCGCGGCGCGATCCAGGAGGAGCACACGCTCGCCCGCCGCGGCGCCGAGCGGCTGTGGACGTTGCTGCAGGACGAGCCGTACGTGCACGCGCTGGGCGCGCTGACCGGCAACCAGGCCGTGCAGATGGTGCGGGCCGGCCTCAAGGCGATCTACCTGTCCGGCTGGCAGGTGGCCGCGGACGCCAACCTCGCCGGGCACACGTACCCCGACCAGAGCCTCTACCCGGCCAACTCGGTGCCGGCGGTCGTGCGCCGCATCAACAACGCGCTGCTGCGGGCCGCGCAGATCACCACGGCCGAGGGCGCCCCGCAGCCGTTCGACTGGCTGGCGCCGATCGTGGCCGACGCGGAGGCCGGGTTCGGCGGCGTGCTGAACGCGTACGAGCTGATGAACGCGATGATCACCGCGGGTGCGGCCGGCGTGCACTGGGAGGACCAGCTCGCCGCCGAGAAGAAGTGCGGGCACCTGGGCGGCAAGGTGCTGATCCCGACCGGCCAGCACATCCGCACGCTCAACGCCGCACGGCTGGCCGCCGACGTGGCCGGCGTGCCGAGCGTGATCGTGGCGCGCACCGACGCGCAGGCGGCGACGCTGATCACGACCGACGTCGACGAGCGGGACCGGCCGTTCATCACCGGCGAGCGGACGGCCGAGGGCTTCTACCGGGTGCGCGACGGCTTGGAGCCGTGCATCGCGCGTGGCCTGGCGTACGCGCCGCACGCCGACCTGCTGTGGATGGAGACGAGCACCCCGGACCTGGAGGTGGCCCGCCGCTTCGCCGAGGCGGTCAAGCGGGAGCACCCGGACCAGCTGCTGGCCTACAACTGCTCGCCGTCTTTCAACTGGCGCAAGCACCTCGACGACGCCACGATCGCCAAGTTCCAGCGCGAGCTGGGCCACATGGGGTACCGGTTCCAGTTCATCACCCTGGCCGGCTTCCACGCCCTGAACTACTCCATGTTCGACCTCGCCCGCGGCTACGCCGCCGAGGGCATGCCGGCGTACGTGTCGCTGCAGGAGCGGGAGTTCGCCGCGGAGGCCGACGGCTACACGGCGGTCAAGCACCAGCGCGAGGTGGGCACCGGCTACTTCGACCTGATCAGTACCGTGCTCAACCCGGCCGCCGAGACCACCGCGCTGCGCGGCTCGACCGAGGAGGCACAGTTCTCGTGAAGCACCCCACAGAAACGCTCCGCTTCGCTCCACATTTCCGCGGGGGCCCCGCGAGGATCCAGGTCACCGGAGCGATGGAGGACAGGTTCGCCGAGGTCCTGGACCAGAAGGCGCTGGACTTCCTGGTGGCGCTCGACGGGGAGTTCTCGACCCGGCGGGTCCAGGTGCTCGACACCCGCCGGGCGCGGCGCGCCCGCTACGCCGAGGGCCAGCTGCCTGGCTTCCTGCCGCAGACGCGGGCGATCCGCGAGGACCTGACCTGGCGGGTGGCGCCGCCGGCTCCCGGGCTCGTCGACCGGCGGGTGGAGATCACCGGGCCGACGGACCGCAAGATGACCGTCAACGCGCTCAACTCCGGCGCCAGGGTGTGGCTGGCCGACTTCGAGGACGCCACGTCGCCGACCTGGCACAACATCGTCAACGGCCAGCTCAACCTGATCGACGCGGTCGACCGCCGGATCGACTTCACCGCGCCCGGCGGCAAGCGCTACGCGCTCGGCCCGGACCCGGCCACCATCGTCGTCCGGCCGCGCGGCTGGCACCTGGCCGAGAAGCACATCGTGGTCGACGGCCGGCCGATCTCGGCGAGCCTGGTGGACTTCGGGCTGTACTTCTACCACTGCGCGCAGCGGCTGATCGACGCCGGCCGCGGACCGTACTTCTACCTGCCGAAGCTGGAGAGCCACCTCGAGGCGCGGCTGTGGAACGACGTGTTCCGGTTCGCGCAGACCTATGTGGGCATCCCGCAGGGCACCATCCGCGCCACCACGCTGATCGAGACGATCACGGCGGCGTTCGAGATGGAAGAGATCCTGTACGAGCTGCGGGAACACTCGGCCGGCCTCAACGCGGGCCGGTGGGACTACATCTTCAGCATCATCAAGAACTTCGGCGACCGCGACGACTTCGTGCTGCCCGACCGGGCCGCGGTCTCGATGACGGTGCCGTTCATGCGGGCGTACACCGAGCTGCTCGTGCGGACCTGCCACCGCCGCGGCGCGCACGCCATCGGCGGGATGGCGGCGTTCATCCCCAGCAAGGACCCGGCCGTCAACCAGGTCGCGCTTTCCAAGGTCCGCGCCGACAAGGACCGCGAGGCCGGCGACGGCTTCGACGGCTCGTGGGTGGCCCATCCGGGTCTGGTACCGGTGTGCCGGGAAGCCTTCGACGAGGTGCTCGGCGAGCGGCCGCACCAGGTCGAGCGCCTGCGCGAGGACGTCGCGGTCACCGCTGACGACCTGCTCGCCGTCGACCGGACGCCGGGCCAGGTGACCTACCACGGCGTGCGCAACAACGTCGCTGTGGCGCTGCGGTACTTCGACGCGTGGCTGGCCGGCACCGGCGCGGTCGCCATCTTCGACCTGATGGAGGACGCGGCCACCGCCGAGATCGCCCGCTGCCAGCTCTGGCAGTGGATTCACCACGGCACCCCGCTCGGCGGCGGTGGCCGGGTCACCGAGGACCTGGTGCGGTCCATCATGGACGAAGAGCTGGCGCGCCTGCGCGAAGGCCGGTCCGCGGCCGAGCTGGACCGGCTCGCGAACGCCGCCGACATCCTCACCCGGCAGGCGCTGGGCGAGGACCTGCCGGCCTTTTCCACCACCGTTGCCTACGCCCGCCACCTTGTCGGGCGGGGCTCGCGGGACGGCTGACGGCGCCTGGAACTTCCACCTCGCGGCACGCGCGCACACGCACCCGGTTCGGCTACCCTACGGCGTCGCGTCCGGCCGGCGCCGGACGCGCACGACCGTCCAATCACACCGGGGAGGAAGCTCCACATGACCGACATGGACAAGACCACCGACCGCCGGCGCCTGCTGCGCCGCGCGGGCACCGTCGCCGCCGGTGTCGCGGGTGCGGGCGTCGCGGGTGCGGTGGCCGCGACGCCCGCACAGGCGGCTGACGGCGACCCGGTCATCCAGGGAGAGGCGAACCAGGCCCAGAGCTCGACCGGGCTCACGACGAACAGCTCGACGGCTCCGACGCTCGAGCTGGCCAACACGTTCGAGGAGCCGGGCGGCGGTGGCGGCGGGCCGTCGCTGCGCCTGGTGCCGAGGGGCAATTTCCTGTACGACGACGCGCCGGCGGGCTCGCTCGGCGCCGACCAGGCCGGCGTCCCGTGGGTGTCGGTCCAGTACCCGGGCTTCACGTTCTCGCACCGGGTGCTCACCGACTACAACTCCAACACGACCGTGCCGATCCTGCCGACCCGCGTCTGCGACACCCGCAACGCCGCGGGCCGGGCACGGATCCTCAACCCCGCGGCGCTGGACAGTGCCTTCCGGCTCCGCGCCAACCAGGCGATGCACATCGACCTCAGCGACATCGCGTTCTTCCCGGACGCGGTGCTGCTCAATGCCACGGTGGTGGGCCAGGTCGGCCCCGGCTACCTGACCGTGTACGGGTACGGCAGCGCGCGCCCCGTGGCCTCCACGCTCAACTTCCCGGGCACCGGTGTGCTGTCCAACTTCGCGTTCACCGCGGCCGGCTACGACGAGGGCGCCCTTGTCGACGCCGCCTTCACCGTGCACACGATCATCGCCACCCACGTCGTGCTCGACGTGGTGGGCTTCGTGATCAGCACCGGTGGGGTCAACCCGGACGTGCTGCCCAGCGCGCTGTCGACGGCGGCGGGCTTCGCCGCCACCGACTCGGCGAAGCGGCGCGAGCAGGCAATCCGCAAGCGGAAGCCCTCCTGGAAGTAGCAGTCCCCCGATCTGGCGCCCGCCGCGTTCTCGCGGCGGGCGCTTCCGTTTGTGAACTCAACGACGTTGACAGTGTCATATGACAGTGTCATCGTGTAGGGGTGGCGGACGACGGGTGGACGATGAACGAGCTCGTGTCGCGGGTGGCCGCGGCACTCGGCGACGGATACCCGGGCGCGCCAAACGGCCGGGTCCGCGACGTGCCGGACGCGCGCGCCATCCGGTGGTATTCGACGATCGGGCTGGTCGACCGGCCGGCGGCGATGCGCGGCCGCACGGCGCTCTACGGCGAGCGCCACCTGCTGCAGCTCGTCGCCGTCAAGCGGCGCCAGGCCGACGGCCGCAGCATCGCCGAGATCCAGGTCGAGCTGGCCGGGGCGAGCGAGAGCGCACTGCGGCGGATCGCCGCGCTGCCCGACCCGACACCGGCCACCCCGCCCGCACCCCGGTCCGCCCGCTTCTGGACCGAGCGCCCCGCTCCCCCACGACCGCCCGCGCCGCCACGCGCGGACCCGCCGCTGCCCGCGGACCCGCTGCCTGCGAACCCGCCGCCTACGGAGCCGGTGCTGACCGGGGTTCCGCTCGAGGGTGGGGCGGTGCTGCTGCTGCCGGCGGCGCCGGACGCCGACGACCTGGCCGCCATCGCGGCGGCCGCCCGACCCCTGCTCGACCTGCTGTCCGCACGAGGCCTCCTGAGGAGCACACCATGACCGCTGTCACGCCGATGACCGAGGCCGAGCTCACCCAGGAGCGGGGCCGTGACCGCACGGACGACTCCGGGCTCGGCGCCCTGCGCACCGACCGCGGCAACCTGCCGCTGGACCGGCTCGACGTGCGCGCCGACATCACCGGCCTGGTCAGCCGGGTCGAGCTGACCCAGGACTTCCTGAACGTGCACGACGCGACGCTCGAAGCGACGTACGTGTTTCCGCTGCCCGACCGGGCCGCCGTCACCGGCATGCGGATGGTCGCCGCCGACCGGGTCGTCGAGGCCGAGCTGGCCGAGCGCGGCGCCGCCCGCCAGGAGTACGACAGGGCGGTCGCGGCCGGCCAGCGCGCGTCGATCGCCGAGGAGGAGCGGCCGGACGTCTTCACCATGCGGGTCGGCAACATCCTGCCGGGCGAGCGGGTCAGCGTCACCCTCACGCTCGCCGGCCCACTGTCCATGCAGGACGGTGAGGCGACGTTCCGTTTCCCGCTCGTGGTCGCCCCGCGGTACATCCCGGGAGCGCCGCTGCCGGGGCCGAGCGTCGGCGACGGGCACGCGTCCGACACCGACGCCGTGCCGGACGCCTCCCGGATCACCCCGCCGGTGTTGCTGCCCGGCTTCCCCAACCCGCTGCGCCTGTCCATCGACGTCGGCGTCGACCCGGGCGGGCTGCCGCTGGACGCGGTCCGGTCCAGCCTGCACACCGTCGTCGAGGAGGACGGGCGGCTCCGGGTGCGGCCGGGCGAGCGGGCCGACCGCGACTTCGTGCTCCGGCTGGCGTATGGCGCACCGCGGGAGGCGGCCGCGCTCGTCACGGTCGCCGACGCCGAGGGTGCGGAGGGCACGTTCCAGCTGACCGTGCTGCCGCCGGCCGGCTCCGGCCAGCCCCGCCCCCGCGACGTGGTCCTGCTGCTCGACCGCTCGGGCAGCATGGGCGGCTGGAAGATGATCGCCGCCCGCCGGGCCGCCGCGCGCATCGTGGACACGCTCGGCGACGCCGACCGGTTCGCGGTGCTGGCCTTCGACGACATCGTCGAGGAGCCCGCCGGGCTGCCGTCCGGCCTCGTCGCCGCCACCGACCGGCACCGCTACCGGGCCGTGGAGCACCTGGCCCGGACCGAGGCCCGCGGCGGCACCGTGATGCTTGAGGCACTGCGCCGCGGCCTCGGCTACCTGGCCCCGGGGCCGGCGGGATCCGATCCGAGGAGCGCAGCGACGAGGCCGGATGGCGCCGGCTTCCCGGGCCATCAGCGAGCGAAGCGAGCGCAACAAGCACGGCCCCGGACGGCGCGCGTGACCGGGTGCTGGTGCTGGTGACGGACGGCCAGGTCGGCAACGAGGACCAGATCCTGCGCGAGGCCGGCGACCTGGCCGGCGTTCGGGTGCACACGGTCGGGGTGGACCGGGCGGTCAACGCCGGGTTCCTCGGCCGCCTGGCCGCGGCCGGCGGCGGTCGCTGCGAGCTGGTGGAGAGCGAAGACCGGCTGGACGAGGCGATGGACAGCATCCACCGGCGCATCGGCGCGCCGCTGGTGACCGGCGTGACGCTCGCCGCCGACGGACTGTCCCTCGTGGACGGTGCGCGGACGCCGGACCGCCTGCCGGACCTGTTTCCCGGCGTGCCGTACGTGGTGACCGGACGCTACCGGGGCGCCCCGGCCGGCGGCCTGACGCTGCGCGGCACGACCCGCGACGGTCGCGAGTGGACGGTCGACGCTCCGGTGACGCCCAGCGCCAACGCCGCGCTCACCGCGATCTGGGCCCGTGCGCACCTGCGCGAGCTGGAGGACCGGTACGCGGCGGCGGCCGGCACCGACCTGACCGGGCTGGAGCGGCGGATCGTGGACGCGTCGCTGCGCTTCGGCGTGCTGTGCCGGTTCACCGCGTACCTGGCGGTCGACAGCCGCACGGTCGCCGGCGGCGGCCCCGGCCACCGGATCGTCCAGCCGGTCGAGCCCACCTCCGGCTGGGACATGCTGTCCGCGCCGCCGGGAGGCATGAGCCGCGGGATGGGCGGCTTCGCACCGGCGGCGGCCGGCATCGCACCGTCCGCGCGCGCCGCGTTCGTCGCCCGACCGGCCAAGCGGCGGGCCGGGGACGGCGGCGGAATGCCGGTACCGCTGCCGGCGTCCGCACCCGCGCGGCCCGCACCGCCGGTGGCCGACCTGGCCGGGCTGGCGGCCCGCGAGGCGCGCCGGCTGCGCGAGCTGGCTGGCCGTCCGGAGTACGAGCGCCGGGAGGCCCTCGAAGACCTCGGCAGCCGGCTGGCCGTCCTCGCCGGCAGCGGTCCGCTGCGCACGCTCGCCGAGGCGCTGCGCCCGCAGGCCATCGGCGGCCGCCCGTTCGAGGAGCTGTGGGCGCACGTGCTCGAGGTCCTCGACGCGGCGGCCGGCGGCACCGACCGCGGCTCGTCGTTCTGGCGCCGGTAGGGGGCGCGGATCAGCCGAGCCGGTCGGTGCGGTCATAACCGAGGTAGAGCGTCGCGCCGGCGACGGTGTCGGTCGGCCGCTCGACCTCGTCCCAGGCCAGCAGCCCACCCGTGCCCTCGTCGAGGATCAGGACCTGCCGGGTGGCGCCGGTGTCGACGCTGATCGCCACGCCCGCGCGTCCGGCGCGGTCGGTGACGCTGCCGTGCCAGGAGACGCCCGGCAGGTCCGCGAGGATCCGCAGGATGTGCGCGCGGGACGCTGGCGGCGGGGCGAAGACGGAGTACAGGTCACGCACGGCGGACAGCACGCGCTCCGGGCCGTACCGGTCGACCTCGCCGACGCCGAGCCGGGCGGCCAGCTCCGCGGGGTCGGTGGTCAGCGGCTCGCTCGGCCCGGCCCGGTCCGCCGGCAGGTCGTCGACCCGCGGCTCAGAGGTCGCCGGGAGGGCCGTGGCGTGCTGCTGCCAGTACCGCCGGGACTGCTCGTTGGGGTAGACCGGCGGCAGTGGCCGCACGGCCTGCCGGCCGGAGCCGTCGGCGGTGTACCAGAGCCGCTTGTCCTGCGGGAAGATGACCTGCGCGGTGCCGCCCGGTGCGTCGTCGAACACGGCGTTCCAGTCCACCGTGTGGACGTACGTGTAGCGGCCGGTGGCGCCGTCGTAGGGTGCCGGGCCGACCGCGCCGGCGAGAGCGCGCAGGCGGTCACCGGCGTCCACCGGACTCGTGCCGGCCCGCATGGCCACCGGCCGGACGACCGGCCCCAGGCGCAGCTCCGCCGGCGTGCCGGACGGCGTTGCCGAGCCGCCGGCCCGTCCGGGCGGTGCCGGGCCGTCCCTGGTGACGGAGTGGATCCCCGCCGTCGCGGCCACCGCACCCGCGGCGATCACCGCCGTCACTGCGGCCACCGCGAGCCGGCGCCGGGCCGGTCGCGCGGCACCCCGGTAGCCGGCCGGGTCTACGGGTGCGGGGGCCTCGGCGATGGCGATCAGCTCGGCCGCCGGCGTGCGGGGCGGCGGTACCGCAGCGTCGCGGGCCGGGTCCGCCGGCCCGAGCAGTGTTCTGATGCTGGTCTCGTCGACCATGTCCGGTGTCCTTTCTACAGTCGGATGGGTGCCGCGCTCGGTTCGTCGAGCGGGACCGCGCGCAGCGACTCGGCCAGCCGCCGCCGGGCCCGGTGCAGCCGCACCGCCGCCGTGGCGCGGCGGCAGCCCAGCACCGTGGCCGCCTCCGCGACGGTCAGCTCCTCCCACCCGACGAGCCGGAGGATCTCCTGGTCGGTCTCGGACAGCGTTGCCAGCGCGGCCCGCACCGCGGCCAGCCGGTCGGCGGCCCCGCCGTCGGACGGGTGCGCGACCGCGCGCTCGTGCGGGGCGCCACCCGCGGCGAGCGTCACGAGCGCGGGTGCGGCGTGCCGGGCGCGCCACTGGTTGGCCAGCAGCCGGCGGGCCACGCCGTACAGCCAGGGCAGGCCGCGGTCGGGCACCTCGACCCGCCGCCGCCAGGCGACGACGAACACCTCCTGCGCGAGGTCGACGGCGGCGTCCGGGTCCGCGAGGCGGCGCAGCGCGTACCTGAAGACCTGCGGGTAGTGGGTGGCATAGAGCGCGGTGAACCATTCCTCGCCGCGCTCCCGCGATGGTCGCATCCAAGCTCCTGACTGGTTCGACGGTGGCACCCATGCTTGTGTCACCGCCGGCCCGAGGATTACCGCACGGTCCCGACGAACTTCGCGCGCCCGCGCCGGGCCTACGCTGGCGGCGTGGCTGTCGATCTGGTCCTGCTGCGCGGGGTCTCCTACCGCGGCCAGGAGGTGACCGGGCAGCGGATGCGCGGCCTGCTGGCGCTGCTCGCCACCGACCTGCGCACCGGATGCAGCACCGGGCGGCTGGTGGACGGGCTGTGGCCCGACGAGCCGCCCGCCAACCCGGTCAAGGCGCTGCAGGTGCTGGTGTCCCGGGCCCGGGCGCAGCTCGGCGCGGCGGTGATCGCCAGCACGCCTGTGGGGTACCAGCTCGCCCTGACCGAGGACCAGGTGGACACCGGCGTGGTGCTCTCGCGGGTCGCGGCGGGCGCCCGGCAGCTGCGCGCCGGTGACGACGCGGCCGCGCTCGCGCACGCGGAGGCGGGCCTGGCTCTGTTCGGCGGCACGCCGCAGGACAGCGTCGGCACGGACGACCCGGTGGAGGCGCTGCGCGCCGAGCGGGTGCCGGCGCACCGGGCGCTGGCGCGTACCCGGGCGCTGGCCCTGGCCCGGCTGGGGCGGCACGGCGAGGCGGTCGAGCCGCTCACCGCGCTCGTCGAGCGGCTGCCGCGCGACGAGGAGGTGCTGCTGGAGCTGCTGCGCTGCGAGGCGGCCACCGCGGGCGCGCCGGCGGCGCTGGCCCGCTACGAGGCGTACCGCCGGTCGCTGCGCGACGAGCTGGGCACCGACCCCGGCGCGCCGCTGCGGGCCGCGTACCAGCGGCTGTTGCAGGGCGACACGCCGGTGGTGCGGCACGGCGTCGCGTACGAGCCGAACCCGCTGCTGGGCCGTGACGAGGACATGGCCGCGGTGACCGCGATGGTGCGCCGTTCCCGGGTCACCTCGATCGTCGGGCCCGGCGGCCTGGGCAAGACCCGCCTGGCGAACGCGGTCGCGCGGGAGGCCGAGCAGCGGGTGGTGCACGTGGTCCCGCTGGCCGGCGTGGCCACCGACGCGGACGTGGTCCGCCAGGTGGCGTCGTCCGTCGGCAGCGGCGAGCAGCGGCCGACCCCCGCGTCGGTACCGCCGGACGCGGTGGCCGGCATCGCCGCCGGGCTGGGCCCCGGCCCGGCGCTGCTGGTCCTGGACAACTGCGAGCACGTGATCGCCGGCGCCGCCGAGCTGGTCCGGTCCCTGGTCGCGACGATGCCCGAGCTGCGCGTGCTGACCACCAGCCGCACTCCCCTGGGCCTGTCGTCGGAGTCGGTGTACGCGCTGCCCGAGCTGAGCCTGCCGACCATGGTGGAGCTGTTCACCCAGCGGGCCCGGGCCGCCCGGCCCGGCGTCGACCTGCCCGCGGAGACGGTCGCCGGGCTGTGCCGCCAGCTGGACGGGCTGCCGCTGGCGGTGGAGCTGGCCGCCGCGCGGATGCGGGTGATGTCGGTGGCGGAGATCGCCGGCCACCTCGCCGACCGGTTCGGCCTGCTGCGCGGCGGCCCGCGCGACGCACCGTCGCGGCACCAGACTCTGCACGCCGTCGTCGACTGGAGCTGGGCGCTGCTGGACCCCGCGGGGCAGGCGGCGCTGCGCGCGCTGTCGATCTTTCCCGGCGGCTTCACCGCGGACGCCGCGCGGCACCTGCTCGCCGGTGACGTGCTGGGCACGCTCGAAGACCTGGCCGACCAGTCGCTGATCAAGGTGGTCGACACCGGTGCCGGCACCCGGTTCCGGATGCTGGAGACGGTACGCGAGTTCGGCGCGGCCCAGCGCGCGGCGGCCGGCGAGGACGACCAGGTCACCGCCGGCTTCCTGAGCTGGGCACGCGAGTTCGGGCTGGCACACCACCACGCCGCGATGGGCTCCGCCCAGCCGGCGCTGCGGCGGCTGCGGGACGAGCGGGACAACCTGCTGCAGGCGCTGCACCTGGGCGCCGAACGGGGCGACGGCGCGGCCGTGGCCTCCGCGACCGCGGTCCTGGCCGGCCCGTGGCTGCTGGAGTCGGACTACGCCCGGATGGCGGCGCTGATCGAGGAGTCCGGCCCGGTGCTGTCGCACTACCGGCCCGACGACGCCTTCGTCGAGGTGACCCGGACCGCCGCGGTGCTGTGCACGGCGTTCACGTTCAGCGTCGAGGGCCCGCGGGCGGTACGCGCGCTGGTCACCCTCCGCCGCCTCCCGCCCGCCCCGCCGGACACCCTGTTGCGGGCGGTGGCGACCGTGCTGGCGGCACTGCCGGAGCTGCTGGCCGAGGGCGGGCAGCGGCTGCGCGAGCTCTGCGACAGCGATCAGCCGCTGCTGGCCGGTGCCGCCAACGCGGTCGCCACCGCGCTGTGGGAGTACCAGGGCCAGCCCGACCTGGCCCTGTCCGCGGCCGAGCGCGCGCTCGCGGCGTTCCAGCGGGAGCCGACCCCGTGGGCGCGGCTGCTCGGCCACTCCCGGATCGCCGACCTGCTCATGCAGCGCGGCCGCGGCGACCTCGCCCTGCCGCAGCTCGACGCGGCAATGCGGGCGCTGGACGAGCTGGGTGTGCGGCACGAGACGCTCGGCGTGCGGCTCGGCATGGTGCTGGCACACCTGCAGGTCGGCGCCATCGACGCGGCCGAGCGGCACCTGGCCGTGGCCGAGCCGGACCAGCCCGAGGACGCGCTGGACGTGCGCTCGTTCAGCCTCGCCATACGCGCCGAGATCCTGCTCGCCCGCGGCGAGGACGAGGCCGGACTGCGGCTGTGGCGGCGGGCCGCCGGCCTACTGCGCGACAGCGTGGACAGCGGCGCGGCGGTCGGCTTCGACGGGTGGACGCTGGAGGTCGAGGCGGCGGCGGTGGTCGCGCACGTGCGGCGCGGCCGGCTCGACCTTGTCGCCCCGCTCGCCGCCGCGCTGCCGGACCGGCTCGCGGCACTGCTGGCCGCCCTCGACGCGAACGCCGCCTACGCGACGGGGTACCCGGTCGGCGGCGCGGCGCTGCTCGCACTGGCCACAGTAGACATTCATCGCGGCGCGGCCGCCTCCGGCGCCCGGCTGACCGCGATGGCCGAGCGGTTCCAGTTCACCCGCGGGTTCGTGTCCACCATGTCGCCGGAGCTGGCCCGGCAGGCCGCCGAGCGGGCCGACAAGGCGGCGTACGCGGAGGCCACCTCCACGTACGCCGCACTGGACCGGGACGCGCTGCCCGCCGCCGCCCTCGCCACGCTGCGCGGGCGGGTTCAGGACTGACGGTTGTACAGCCGCTTCGCCCACAGGTAGCCGGCCAGCGCGATGCCGGCGCACCACGCGGTGGCGGCGATGCCGCTGGTGCCGATCGCGGTGCCGAGCAGCAGCCCGCGGATCGTCTCGATGATCGGCGTGAACGGCTGGTACTCGGCGAACCAGCGCAGTCCGGCCGGCATCGAGTCGGTCGGCACGAAGCCGCTGCCCAGGAACGGCAGGAACACCAGCGGCATCGGCAGGTTGCTGGCGCTCTCCACGGTCTTGGCCACCAGGCCCATCGCGACCGACATCCAGGTGAGGGCGAAGGTCACCATCGCCACGACACCGGCTGCCGCCAGCCACTCCACGACGTTGGCGTTGGGCCGGAAGCCGATCGCCAGGGCCACGGCCACCACGGCGCCGACCGCGACGAAGGTCTGCAGCACGGCGCCGAGGACGTGGCCGGTCAGCACCGACACGCGGGCGATGGCCATGCTCTTGAACCGGGCCACGATGCCCTCGGTCATGTCCATGGCCACCGAGATCGCGGTGCCCTGCGCCACCGCGGCCACGGCCATCATCAGGATGCCGGGCGTGACGTAGTCGACGTACGCGCCGCGCCCGCCGGAGCCCGGGCCGAGGCCGTCGCCGAGGGTGCCGCCGAAGACGTACACGAACAGCAGCAGGAACAGCACCGGAACGCCGATCAGCTGCAGGGTCAGCGACGGGTACCGCCGCATGTGCTTGACCTGGCGGCGGACCATCGTGGCCGAGTCGGACAGCGCGAGTGACAGGGTGCTCATCGAACGACCTCCGGGGTCTGGGTCAGGCTGAGGAACACGTCGTCGAGGTCGGGTGTGTGCACGGTCAGCGACTCCACGTCGATCGACGCGTCGTCCAGCCGGGCCAGCAGCGCGCGCAGCGCGTGCACCCCGCCGTCGTGCGGTACCTGCAGCACCAGGCCCTCGTCGTCGCGGCCGGACGCGCCGAGCGTCCGCGCCGCCAGGTCCAACTCGGTCGGGTCGGCGAACCGGAGGGTGACGTGCCCGCCCGGGATGCGGCGCTTGAGCTCGTCCGGCGTGCCCTCGGCGACCACGCGGCCCCGGTCCAGCAGCGCGATCCGGCCGGCGAGCTGGTCCGCCTCCTCCAGGTACTGCGTGGTCAGGAAGATCGTCACCCCGCCCGCCGCCAGCTCGCGGATGATCTGCCACAGGCCTCGCCGGCTGCGCGGGTCGAGGCCGGTCGTCGGCTCGTCCAGGAAGATCACCCGCGGTGTGCCGACCAGCGTCATCGCCAGGTCCAGCCGGCGCTGCATGCCGCCGGAGTAGGTCGCCGCCATCGTGTCGCCGGCCTCGACGAGGTCAAGCCGTTCCAGCAGCTCGGCCGCCCGGCGGCGTCCCTCGCGCCGGCCCAGGTGGTGCAGGTCGGCCATCAGCAGCAGGTTCTCCCTGCCGGTCAGGAGCCGGTCCACCGCCGAAAACTGGCCGGTGAGGCCGATCGCGGCCCGTACCGCGTCCGGCTCCCGGTCCGGCTGGTGGCCGGCGACGCGGACCTCGCCGCCGTCCGCGCTGGTCAGCGTGGCGAGTATCCGCACGACGGTGGTCTTGCCGGCCCCGTTCGGGCCGAGCAGCGAGAAGATCGTGCCCTCGGCGACGGACAGGTCGATGCCGTCGAGCACGACCTTGTCGCCGTAGGACTTGCGGAGCCCGCGTACCTCGATCGCGGGCCGGTTCAGGTTCGCTGTCATGCCGCGAACCATCGCCGGTGCCGGTTTCAGCACGGCAACACGGCGGCAACGCGGCGGCCGCCCGGCTCGTTGCCGGGCCGCGGCCTGGGTGAGACTGGGCGGCGTGACCACCCTGTCCGAGCCGGCCCGCCCGTCGCTGCGCCGCAACCGCAGCTTCAACGCCTTCTGGGCCGCGCAGATCATGTCGGTGCTCGGCGACTCGTTCACCACGCTGGCCGTGCCGCTGCTGGTCCTGGACGCGACCGGCTCGGTGGCCACCGCCGGCCTGCTGACCGGTGCGATGGCGACGACCGCGGTGCTCACCGGGCTGTTCGCCGGGGTCCTTGTCGACCGGGTGGACCGGCGCCGCCTGCTGGTCGGCTGCGACGTGGTCCGGATGCTGCTGCTGGCCGCGGTACCGGTGATCTGGCTGCTGCCCGAGCCGCCGATCTGGCCGCTGTTCGTGCTGCTGCCGGCCGCGTCCGCGGTCGGGATCACGTTCCAGGTCGCGGCGGTCACCGCGGTGCGCGGCCTGGTACCCACCGAGGAGGTGACCCGGGCCAACGGCCGGATCTTCGCCGGCACGTCGCTGGCCGCGGTGGCCGGGCCGGCCGCGGCGGGCGGGATCTCGGGCTGGGTGGGGCCGGCCTGGGCGATCGGTGTCGACGCCGCCACCTTCGGCCTGTCCGCGCTGCTCCTGCTGCTCGTCCGGCTGCCGGCCCGGGCCACACCGGCCGGCGAGGGTACCGGCCGGCCGTGGGACGAGTTTCTGGCCGGGGCGCGGTTTCTGCTGCGTCACCCGGTGCTGCGCTCGCTGACCGCGCTGCTGACCGTGTTCATCCTGCTCACCTACGGCATCGACGACGTGGTCATCTACCACCTGCGGCACGACCTGGGTCAGCCGGACGGCACCATCGGCCTCGTGCTCATGGCCGGCGCGCTGGGCACCGTCACCGGTGCGCTGGTGGTCGCGCGGCTGCGCGAGCGGCTGGGCTTCGGCGCCTGCTGGATCGGGTCCGTCGTGATCACCGGCGCCGCGGTGGCCGGGCTCGCCCTGACCGGCCAGGCCGTCGAGGTCGGCGCCCTGATCGCGGTGTACTTCGCGAGCGTGAGCGTGGGCGGCATCTGCTCGATGTCGCTGCGCCAGCAGGTCACCCCGGAGCACCTGCTGGGCCGGGTCACGTCGGCGTTCTGGACGATCCACTTCTCACTGGGCGGCCTCGGCGCGGCCGCCTTCACCTGGCTGGCCGAGCAGCACGGCACCACCCTGACGTTCGTGCTGTCCGGCGCCGGCTGCCTGGCGGTCGCGCTCGCCGGGCTGGCCACACCGGTCCGCCAGGCGCACCCGTCCTGATCGGTTTGATCTTGGGTTCGCCCCCACCCTGACCGCGAAAGGGTCCTGAGTGGACCTGGTGCCCTACCCTGCGGGCATGTCACCGGTCGCGGGGCGCTGGTTCGCGCTGTGGATGTGCCTGCTCGCGTTCGCCGGGCGGCTGGTGGTCGACATCTGGGTCCGCCCCTTTGCAATGGGCATCGAGCCGACCGTTCCGAGTCTTTTGATCACCGTGGCCGCCGTCGTGATCAACATCGGCGTCCCGCTGGTGCTGTACGTCGCCGCCGCCTCCCCTCTGCCGTACCCCGCCGTGCTGGAGGTCGACGCCGCCCGGGCCGCCTTCGTCGCACCGGCCGGAGACGCCTGGCACCTGCAGGCGATCCTCCTTTCCTGGCTCGGCGCCGGCATCGGCCCGACACTGGCCGAAGGGCCGGTCGACGCGGGGTTCTGGTCGTCGACCGCGATCGTGGCCGTGACCGGCGCGGCCGTCGCGTTCCTGCTGTTCGGCAACCGCCCCCGCCTGGTCCTGGAGCCGGCCGGCCTCACCGTCCAGTACATGGTCCTACGGCGGAAAGTCCGGTGGAGCGAGCTGCTGCCGGGCGGCCCGCCACCGCCGGCCAGCCAGGGCTTCAGCGCCAAGATCAAGCTTCTCCTGCGGCCGCCGGACCCGCACACCGCGCCGGCCCGCGTCAACGTGCCGGTCGGGCAGTTGGCCGTGAGCCCGGAGTTCCTGGCCGCGACCATCCGGCACTACGCCGAGCAGCCGGAGCGGCGGCCCGCAATCGGCACCGGTGACGAGCTGGCCCGCCTGCGGTCGGAGCTGGCCGGAGCGCGCTGACCACCTGTCCACAGCGGGGGGCGCAATCTTGTGACGGCTTGCGTCACACCGCGACACCATATGTATGTGACGCGCGTCACCTTGTGGACCGTCAAACGATCCGGCGGCTGCCGATCAACGGACTAGCTGTGGCCGAAACTGACGGTTCGAAGGGGAGGCGCCGATGCGCCGATCGTTGTTCGCCCTGTTATGCGCGGGGGTTCTGGGTGCCGGTTCGCTGGTCGTGTCGCCGGCGGGGGCCGGCCACGCCGGCGTCGCCGGCCGGGTGGAGGTGCCGGGCCTGCGCGCCGCCGCGTCCGTGGTCCGCGATGTCGACGGGGTCTGGCACCCGATCGACATGCGCGGCGGCGGGTACGACGTACAGGGCGACAGCTTCGCCGGCGTGCCGTTCGTCGTCCTCGGCCAGAACAGGCACCTCGCGTTCGGCGCGACCCAGCACCTGATGGACGTGACCGACACGTTCGTCGAGCAGGTGCGCACCGACGCCGCCTCGCCGAGCGGCCTGTCCACTGTGTACAAGGGCAGGCGCGAGCCGGTCGTGGCCATCCCGGAGACGTTCCGGGTCAACCCGCGCACACCCGGGCGCCAGGACGTCCTGGACGTCGTGCCGCCGGGCGGCGCGATCCCGGCGCGGACGCTCGTCGTGCCGCGCCGCAACAACGGTCCGCTGCTGACCGTCGACGCCGTGGCCGGCACCGGGCTGTCCGTGCAGTACACCGGGTTCTCGCCGACCGCCGAGCTGGAAGCGTTCCGGCGCATCAACCTCGCGCGGGGCGTCGGCGACTTCCGCGAGGCGATCCAGCACTTCGACATGGGCGGCCAGCACTTCATCGTCGCCACCGTCAGCGGCGACATCGCCTACTTCACCAACGCCGAGGTCCCGGTCCGCGAGGACCTGCAGGCTGGCCGGGTACACGGCAACCCGCCGTACCTGCTGCGCGACGGCACCGGCGGCAACGAGTGGCTGCCGGTCGTCCACCGCCAGCCGCACCAGTCGGTGCCGTACGAGATCGTGCCGTTCCGCGAGATGCCGCAGCTGGTCAACCCGCCGGCCGGGTTCCTCGTCTCGGCGAACAACGACGCGAGCACCAACTCGTTCGACAACGACGTGCTCAACCAGACCCGGCCCGGCGGCGGCGTGTACTACCTCGGCTTCTTCCACAACGGGTTCCGCGCCGCCCGGATCACCGAGATGGTGCGGGCCGCGGTGGCCAAGGGTGGCGTGACGGCGGCCGACGTGGTCGCGATGCAGGCCGACACGACCACGCTCGACGGCCGGTACTTCGCATCGGTCATCACCGGCGCGCTGGAGCGGGCCCGGCGCAGCGCCACGCCCGAGCTGGCCGCGCTGGCCCGGGACCCGCGCGTCGTGGAGGCGGCCGGCCGGATCGGCCGCTGGGACAACACGTACCCGACGGGGATCCCGGAGGGGTACGACGCCATCGAGCGCGACGGCCGCCTCGAGACGCCGTCGCAGCGGGAGGTCGAGAACAGCGCGGCGGCCACGATCTACGTGCTGTGGCGCGGCCGGTTCATGGTCAACGTGCTCGACCGGCACGTCCAGCAAATCTCGCCGCAGCTGCCCACGGCCATCGACTTCTCCGCGTTGCAGGCGTTGCGGCGGCTGCTGGTCGACTTCGACACCCGCCACGGCGTGGGCCGCTCCGGTATCGACTTCTTCGCGGTGCCCGGTATCGCCGACCCCGCCGACCGGCGCGACTACCTGGTGCTCAAGAGCCTCGACGACGCCCTGAGGCTGGCCGCGGGTGACGCGTTCGCGGCCGCGTTCGGCAACTCGACGAGGCAGAGCGACTACCGGTGGGGCAAGCTGCACCGGCTCGTCATCGGCTCGCCGCTCGGCGCGCCGTACACGATCCCGTCCGAGGGGAACCGTTTCACCTCTCCCCTGCCCGGCCTGCCCGGCATCCCGGTCGACGGCGGCCCGAACGTCCCCGACGTGGCCGGGCATCCGTTGCGCGCCGACGCACCGGACCGGTTCACGATCGGGCTCGTGCCGAGCCGGCGGTTCGTCGCGCAGGCCACCGGCTCCGGTTGGCGGTCGGTCGACTCGCTGCCCGGCGGCGCCAGCGAGGACCTCGGCGGCCCGTTCGAGCAGAACCTGCTGCGCCGATGGCTCACCAACGACACCTATCCGATCCGCGAGAGTGCGCGGGACCTCGCCGGCGTCACCGACTCGGTGACGGCGTTCGTGCCGGCGCGGCGCACCGGGTAGGCGCAGGCATTACTGGGGGGCAAGCGGGGTCCGGGACGGTCGTCCCGGACCCCGCGCGGTGTCGGGCTCTCGGCTGGGCCAGTCCCACCCATGGCACCGGTTGGGACCACCGCCGGAACGGATCAGACCGTCGTCAGCATGGCTTGCATCTGCTGTATTTCGGCGGTCTGGTCTGTTTCGATCTTCCTGCTCAGGGCCGTGGCCTCCGGGTTTTGGCCTTGCCGTTGTTGCGTGGCGGCCATCTGGAGCGCGCCCTCGTGATGCTTGATCATCATCTCCAGGAACTTCATGTCGAAGCCGCGCCCACTGGCCTTCTCCAACGCCGACACGTCGGCGTCGCTCATCATTCCGGGCATGCCTTCGTGCGTGTCGTGACCACGACTGGTGACCGGCGGCGAGGCGCCCCATGCCGACAGAAGCCCGGTCATCTGAGTGATCTCCGGCCCCTGGGCAGCGGCGATCTTGGCGGCGAGATCCTTCACCTTCGGGCTCGCCGCGCGGGTTGCGGCGAGCTCGGCCATCTCGACCGCTTGCTGGTGGTGCGGGATCATCCCTTGGGCGAAAGCGACGTCCGCGTCGTTGTGCCTGGCCGCGTCCGTCGCGGCGCTTGCGCCGGCGGAGACGGCGGTCTGCTGGTCGGTGCTGTGCCCGCCGCTGTCGTGGTCGCCGCCGCATCCGCCGGTAAAGGCGAGGGCGGTGGCTACCGCGATGACGCCGGCGGCGCGACGGATGGCTGAACTGCTACGCATAACTTGATCGACTCCTTGGGTTTTCGTCGTCTGGGAAACGAAGGCGGACGGCAGCCAACGACCGCGCACCCACAACGAGGGCGCGGGCGGTCTGCCGTGAGTCGGTCGGCCTAAATGCGTCGCAGCGAAAGCTCGGACAGCCGGGGAGGACCGCAGCCGGTGCCGTTGCCAGCCTCGCGTGCGGCCGTTCGGGCGGTCAGCAGCGCGGGCTCCGAGGGCTCTTGGGGCAGCGGTGCGAGAGCGGGAATTCCGTCCGGGCCATTACCACTCTGGTGGGGCTGGCACACCTGCCCTGGGTGCCCGTGGAAGCGGTCCGGGCACTGCGCCCCGTCCGGGTGCGGGCAGTGATCGGTCGCTGCCAACACTGCGTGGATCCGCGGGGCGGCATCGTGGTCGTGGGAGTGGCCGGCCGGCAAGCCAGCGAGCTGATGCATCGCGACCAGGCCGAGCACGGCGCTGAGCAGAACCAGCCGGCCGACAAACGCCGCCGCCGCGGCCAGAAGGCCACGACGCACGGCGTGGACCTCGGCGACCAGCGGCGTCCGCGATTCACCCACGTCCTCTACCTACGTCAAGAACGGCGCTCCGGCTCAACCCGATGTCCCAGGCGGGCCGCCCGGCACGCCCACCGCCCGCCTCGGTCAGGACGCCCGTGCGGGGTCAGCCAGCAACGACTGTACGGATGCCGTCACGACGTGGGCGGCGTCGGCGGCGTCGAGGCGGCCGGCCCGCTGCTCTTGTGCGGCGCCCTTGAGCAGGTAGTGCACCGCGTTGACCAGCCAGGTGGTCGGCAGGTCGGCACGGAAGACGCGGTCGTCCTGGCCGCGGCGGATGAGGCGCTCCACCCGCTCGGCGGGCACGGCGTGCAGCTCGCGGACCCGTTCGGGAGACAGCACGCCTTCGGCCGCATCGAGCAGTGCCGCCGACTCGGCCACGAGCGCCCAACTGGATGCGAGCAGCCGGGTCAGCGCGGCGCGGGCGTCCCCACCGAGGTCCAGGCAGGACAGCGTCTGCTCGCCGGCCCGCATGGCGTCCGCCAGCGCGGCCTCGATCAGCAGCGCGCGGTTGGGGAAGTGGCCGTAGAGCGTCATCCTGCCCACACCGGCCGCCTCGGCGATGTCGTCGATGGTCGCGGCCGGGTCCCGCCCCAGGCAGGTCCGGGCCGCGGTCACGATGCGCGCGATGCTGCGCTCGGCGTCGGCCCGCCTGCGCCGGCCCTGGCCTGCGGTCGTCGACATGTCGCCATCTTAACTCGTACGGGAATATACGAGCTGAACCTCTGGTTTCTGAACTCGTACATACACATACGAGTTACGGCCGGAGGCAGATCATGATGTACGAAGCACCGCAGCAGCGGGCGCCGCACCCGCTGCGCTGGCGCATCCTCGGGTTCCTCGGGGTGGCGCAGTTGATGTTGATCCTGGACGTCACCGTGGTGGCGATTGCGCTGCCGCACATCGAAACCGACCTGGGGGCCAGCAGAGAGGCGCTGACCTGGACGGTGAGCGCGTACGCACTGGCGTTCGGCGGCCTGATGCTGCTCGGCGGGCGGGTCGCCGACCTGGTGGGAGCCAAGCGGGTGGTGTTGGCGGGGCTGTTGGTTTTCACGGCGGCTTCGCTGGTGACCGGGCTCGCCGAGTCGTCCGGCACGCTCATCGGCGGGCGCATCGCACAAGGTGTCGGGGCGGCGTTGCTGTCCCCGGCGGCGCTGTCGCTCGTCGTCACCCTCTTCGACGGCGACGAGCGGAACAAGGCGCTCGGCGTCTGGTCGGCCCTCGGCGGTGGCGGCGCGGCCCTCGGCGTGCTCCTGGGCGGGATCCTCACCGCCGGACCGGGTTGGCCATGGGTCTTCTTCGTCAACGTGCCGATCGGCCTGGCCATCGCCGTCGCGCTGGCCGGGATGCTGCCCCGCCAAGGCGCGGCCGGCACCGGCGGCCGACTGGACCTCCTCGGGGCCGTGCTGGTCACCGCGTCGTCCGGCGCCCTCATCTACGCGTTCATCACCGCCGGCGAACGCGGCTGGCTGACCGGAACCACCGGCCTGCTCGTGCTGCTCGCGGCCGTGGGGTACCTCGCGTTCGTGGTGTGGCAGCGGCGTGCCCGTTCGCCGCTGATGGACGTCCGCCTGCTCGCCCGCCGGCCGGTGGCGACCGGCACCTTCCTCATCCTGCTCGCGACGGCGCTCATGATCGCGGTGTTCTTCCTGGGCACGTTCTACTTCCAGCACGCCCGCGGGTACGGTGCCATGCGAACCGGGCTGCTGTTCCTGCCGGTCGCGCTGGCGACGATGGCGGGCGCGCACCTCACCGGTCGCGCCATCGGCCGGCTGGGCGCCCGTTCCCTCGCGGTGATCGGCCTGGTCGTCGCCGCCGCCGGGATGGCCCTGCCCGCGCTCGCGATCCACCCGGCGACCGTCGTCGTCGGCGTTTCGGTCGCCGCCGCCGGCACCGGCGCCCTGTTCGTCGTGGCTTCAGCGACCGCGCTCGGCCAGGTGGCCCCGCACGAAGCGGGCATCGCCTCCGGAATCGTCAGCACATTCCACGAGTTCGGGGCGGCCAGCGGCGCCGCGGTCGTGTCCAGCGTGGCGGCCGCCAGCCTCGTCGGCGACACACTCTCGGGGTTCACCAAGGGCTTCACCGTCGCGGTCATCGCCGCCGCGGTCGCCGCTCTCGTCGCCGCGGTCCTCACGCCTCCACGACCCGCACAGCCGGCAACGGCCCGAGACGACGTCTCGACCTGAGCCAGAAACTCGATGGCCGTTGAGCACTGAGCCATCGGACCACCGCTGACGTCGCGGTAGCTCAGAATCCCTGGATGGTGACGGCGTACTCGTGCGGTCCGGCGTGGGGTGCGGTGGCGGTGAACCGCACGACTCCCCCGTCGTCGGCGGTGACCGTGGAAAGTGCGGTCCCGTCGCGGGTGACGGTGTAGGCGACGCCGGGGCGCAGCCCGTCCACGGTGAACGCGACGGACGTGCCGGCGGCCGGCCCGGTGACCCGGACGGCGGTGGGGCCGGCCGGGGTGACCTCGGCGGTGCCGCTCGACGGCAGCACGGTGACCGGGTGCGGTGTGACGGTGGCGGTGGCCGCCAGCGGCAGCCGGCTTCCCGCCGCGGTGACCACTGTGGAGGGTCCGCCGGCGCCGGTGCCGAAGACCCTTCCGGCGGCGCTGGTCACCTCGGCGCTGCTGGCCGCGTCGAGGGTGAAGCGGATCGGGCCGGCGGGCTCGGTCACGCTCACCGAGGAGGCGGTGAGCTCGACGGCCTGCCCGGCGGGGAGCCGCACGGCGTCGAGCTCGGTGCCGGCCGAGTTGACGAACTGCAGCGGGGCGCGGCCGCCGGTGGCGGCGGCGCCGGTGACGCGGTTGCCGTCGGCGTCGGTGAACTTGACCAGGCTCGCGCCGGCGCCCTGGATGGTGTTGTCCTGGAAGAGGTTGCCGGTGGGGCGCCCGCTGCTGGTGCTGTACGCCGGCAGGTCCGTCCCGCGGAACAGGAAGATGCCGTACTTGCCGCTGTCGCGGATCACGTTGTCGCTGATCGTGTTGTGCGCCGAGCCGACCGACAGGCGTACGCCGACCATGTTGTCGTCGACCTCGTTGCCGGTGACCGTGTTGCCGGCGCTGTCGAAGATGGCGATGCCGGCGCCGTTGGGGTGGTTCCACACCCGGTTGCCGGAGATCACGGTGTTGGTGACGCCGCGATGGATCATGATGCCGTGCACCTGCCCGGCCACGTCGGAGTCGCCGGCCGCGCCGAGCCATGGCCGGCGCCCGTTGTCGTGGCTGTCGTTGTCGACGATCCGGAGCCGGTCGCAGCGCTGCGAGCAGATCACGCCGTGGTTGCCGTTGTAGGCGAACGTGTTGCCCTCGATGACCAGGTTGGAGGAGGCGTCGTGCGGGTCCAGGCCGTACGAGACGTTGCGCTCGTACCGGTTGCGCAGGAACGACACGTCCCGCGCGCCCCACGTGTACGTGCCCATGTAGTTGTGGTGGAAGTGGCTGCCGACCTGTGAGCCGGTCACCTTCACCCGGGCGCACAGGTCCGGCGCGGTCCGGGCGCAGGGGCGGGACTTGTACGTGATGCCGTAGCTCTCGGCGGCGTTGTAGCCCAGGTACGCGATCTCGCTGTCCACGATGTCCATCCGGGACTCCAGCGGGGTGCTGCCGTCGGCGGCGAGCGTGGACAGCACCCGGATGAACGCCCGGCCGCGGCTGCCGCCGGCCGGTACCGCCGGTTCGGTGTCCGGGCGGTCGGCCACGTCGTCCCAGGAGGTGACGGTGGTGGCGCGCAGGTCGACGGTGCCGTGGTTGGCCATGATCTGGCTGACCTCGGTCGGGGCGCCGCTGGAGCGGCTGCGCAGCCGGAACGTGTCCACGTCGCCGCCGTGCAGCCGCAGCGTGCTGCCGTTCTGCAGCACCAGGTCGGCGTCGAGCCGCCATACCCGCCGGGCCGCGTCCACCTGGACGAGCGGCGCCGACGGGCACGCCTGCTTGATGGTGGCGGGCGTGAACACCTGTGGGGCCGCCAGGTAGATGGTGTTGCTGGACGCGGCGTACCGCACCGGCGCGGTGCACGCGGCCGCCGAGGCGGGTGCGGGCAGGCCGGCCGGTGCCAGCACGGTGGTCAGGCAGGTGGCGAGGACGGTGACGGTACGGACGGTTCGGCGAGTCACGACTAGCGGTTCCCTCGGTCGGGTGCGGTCGGTCAGGCGGTGTTGGCGACGTGGTCGGGTGCGGTGACGGTGCGTTCCTCGCGGCGTTCGCGCAGCCGGCGCAGCACCTCGAGGGTGATCGCGGCGGCCACGACGAGCAGGCCGAGCAGGGCGATCCAGCGCACCGGCATCGCGGGCAGCTCGGTGGTGCCGGTCAGCCGCACCGGCCCGCGCGCGCCGGTGGGCGCCTCGACGCTGGTGTCCTCCAGCACGACGGCGGACAGGGCGTGTGCGCGTACCCCGACCGCGGCGCCGTCGAGCCGGCCGCGGGTGAAGGTGACGCTCGCGCCGGGCCCGGCGTAGAGCGCCTGGTCGGTGGCGGACACGCTGGTCAGGCGTACCGTGGCGATGCCCTTGAGGTGCATGCCCAGCGCCGCGCCGTCGACGTCGCTGTCCACGATGGACATTCCTTCGGCGGCGGATCGCAGCCCCTGCCCGCCGCGCTGGACGATGCGCAGGCGCTCGGCGGTGACGGTGCGGGAGCCGGTGTTGGCCTGCACGGCGGTGCGGCTGCCGTCGAGGCGTACCCCGGTGAGCGTGACGGCGGTGGCGTGACCGCCGATCCGGATGCCCGTGCCGGCGCCGGTGATCGTGGTGTCGGCGATCGCGGTGCCTTCGCCGTCGGTCGAGATGGCCAGCGCACCGCCGCGGAACGCACTGGACTCGACCCGCGCGCCGGTCACCGTGGGCGGCACCCGCAGGCCGGTCGCGACGGGGCCGGACTCGACGGTCATCCCGCGCAGGCGTACGCCGGCGGCGGCCACCATCACGCCTACCCGCTCGGCGTCGCGCACCGTGCCGGCGCTGACCGTGCTGCCGCCGGATCCGCGCTTGACCAGGATGCCGGTACGGTCGCCGCTGGCCTCGACGCGGTCGACGACGCACCCGGGGCAGCGGTCCAGGACGATCCCGGAGCCGCGGTTGTCCACGGTGCGCAGCGGGCCGACCGGTACCCCGCCGAGCCGGGACAGCTCGACGCCGGTGCCGTTGTGCGCGCTGGCGACGCGGGTCAGCACCGGTGCCCGCAGCGGCCCGCGCAGGACCAGCCCGGTGCCGGCGTTGTCGCTGGCCGCCACGTCGGTGAGGGACAGCGCGCCGGCCTGGTTGACCAGGATGCCGGCCTCGGTGTTGCCGGCCGCCCGGACGCGGGTGAGGCTGACCCGGGCCGCGCGGTACACGTCGATGCCGCGGCTGCCCGCCCGGAAGGTGCTGTCGACGGCCTTGAGCACGCCGCCGGCGCCGACGGTCACGCCGTGGTTGCGGGTGCCCGCCGCGCCGAGCCCTTCGAAGGTGCTCGACACGATGGACACTGTGGACCGGTTGAGGTAGCGCAGGTACGGGCGGTGCTTCGACTCCGGCGCCGGGCGGTCGCCGGCCGCGGGCGCGGAGGTCACCGTGACACCCCGGAAGTACACGCGGGCGCGGGTGCCGGTCAGGTACGCCGGCGAGGTGGCCGAGTCGACGAGGCGCAGCGTGCGGGCCGGTGCCCGGACGTAGAGCTCGGTGCCGGGACGCTGGGTGAGGCCGGCGCGCAGGCTCACCTCGCCGTGCGGGGACAGCGCGACCCAGGACGGGTCGCGGACCGCGTGGACGAGCGCGGCGATCGTGACGGCGCCGCGGGGCAGCGACACGGTGCGGTGTACGGCGCCGTCCCGCACGAGCTGGGCCTGTCCCGGGCGCACGACGATCACGCGGCCGCGGTCCGGTGCCGCCGCCGCGGCGGGCGGTGGGAACAGCGCCGTCACGGCCCCCACCGCGGCCGTGACGAACAGTGCCGCCCTCACGCGCTCTCCAGCGCGGGCTCGCCGGTGCGGACCACGGCGCCGTCCACGACGGCCACCTGGCGGGTCAGCCACCGCTGCCGGCGGATCGTGACCAGCGCGATGATCCGGATCACCGCCATGCCGAACGACAGCAGCACGAACGGTGGGATCAGGAAGAACGAGGACGGGCGGCGGCGCAGGTGCGGGAGCATCTTGACCGCCCGGCTGGCCCACCACCAGGCGGCGAGCAGGCCGACGAAGAACCAGTCCTGGCGGGCGATCGCGAGCGCCATGAAGACCGGCGAGGCGAGCAGCGTGAAGCAGCCGATCGCCTTGTCCAGCATGGTGTACGTCAGGAACGGGTACTGCCACGCCCACCGGTCGATGAACAGCGCGCGGATGTCCGAACGCCACGTGTTGCGGGACCAGCGCAGCCGCTGGCGGAAGAAGGTGCGCGGGTTGCCCGGAAACGTGGACCAGACCCGCGCGGTGCGCTGCAGGACGGTGCGGTGCCCGCGCTTGAGGATCTGCGAGGTCAGGCACTTGTCGTCGCCGGACATGCACGGTACGCCGAGAAACTGCTCGGCCATGAAGTCGGCGGAGACTTCCAGCAGCAGCTCGCGCCGGTACACGGCGGTGCGGCCGGACAGGCAGGAGATCGCCCGGCCCATCACGGTCTGCGCCGCGTTCTCGTCGAAGTAGCGGTAGTCCAGGTACATGTCGTTGACCCGTTGCAGGAAGCCGACCGGGTTGTAGACGTTCTGCCGCGTGCTGACCCCGCCGACGGCCGGGTCGGCGAACGGCATCTGCACCCGCGGCGCCACGTCGTGCGCCCAGATCGTGTCGGAGTCGACGAGCGCGACCAGCGGGGTCGTGGCCGCCTCCCAGCCCAGCCGCAGCGCGTCCCGCTTGCCGGGCACGTCGGTGACGACCACCCGCACCGGGTAACGGTCGGCGATGGCGCGGCAGGTGTGGTCGCTGGCGTCGATCACCAGGATGACCTCGGCCACGTCGTTGCGCAGCCACGACTCGATGGCGTACCCGAGGATCCGCGGGTCCTCCTGGTAGACCGGCACGACGACGGTCAGCGGCTCGCGGTGGTCGTTGTGGACGGGACGGTAGAAGGCGGCCGGCACGCGGCGGACCAGCCAGCCGATCCAGCGCAGCAGGCCGATGGTCGCGATCGGCAGGTAGTACAGCCAGTCGCTGAGGAAACGTACGTCCGAGCGCATCCGGCGGCCCTAGCGCGCCACGCTCGAGTCCGACTCGGCCTGCAGTGTGGCCAACTCCCGCTCGACGAGGTCGACAAGCCGCTCGTTCACGTCGACGACCGCGGAAAGCAGCGGCATCTCGATGTCGAGCTGTTCGGCGAAGCCGAGGAAGCCGTTGGTGTCCTTGGGCAGGCACACGCCGCCGTAGGGCGAGCCGCCGCGGATGCCGTACTGCGGGTTGTAGGACGCCTCGGCCGAGCGGGCGACGGTCGTGGCGACCTCGTCGTGGTCGACGCCGATCGTCCGGCACACCTGCCACATCTCGTTCCAGAAGCTGATCTTCGTGGCGTTGAAGATGTTGTGCGCGCACTTGATCATTTCGGCGGTGGTGGGCTGGTCGAACACCCGCAGCTCGCCGCCGAACGGGGCCAGCAGCGCCGACAGCCGCTCCCGCACCCGCTTGTTGCGCGCGCCGATCACGGTCATCCACGGCCAGCGGAAGTCCTCGACCGCCGAGGCCGCGCGCAGGAACTCCGGGTTGCTGGCCAGGCAGAAACCTGTGCCCTCCGCCTTGCCGGAGGCCTGCTCCAGCAGCGGCCGGACGAGTTCCTCGGTGGTGCGTGGCGGCACGGTGGAGCGCACCACGACGGTGTGCACCGCGCCGGCCTCGGCGAGCGCGGCACCCACGTCCCGCACGCCGCGCTCGAACGCCGAGAGGTCGTAGCGCCGGCCCGAGTGCGGCGTCGGGAGGGTCAGGAAGATGAACGCCTCCGGCTCGCCACGCAGGTCCAGCCCGATCCGCGCGTCGAGGCCCTCGGCCCGCAGCGCCGCCACCCGCTCCGGGAGGACGTCGACCAGCGTGACCTCGTGCCCGCGCTCGGCGAAGCCCTGACCGGTCGCCTTGCCCACGACGCCGGCACCCACGACGAAGACCCGTTCCATCAAAATCCGCCCCCATGGAATGAAAAGGTCAAACCTCCATAAACCCTATGGAGGGTACGAAGCATCAGCGGATTGCCACGCCTGCGATTCGCCTTTTTATCTACGTCACATTCGTGGGCGACGGCGTCGGCGTCGGCTCAGCGCCCGGTGTGGGGCTCGGCGGTGCCTCGGGCTCGCTGGGTGACGGGCTCGGCGAGGGCGGGGCGGGGCGGTCGCGCCCAGCACGAGGCGGCCCGGCCCGGTGAGCCGGAAGGTGGTCAGCTCGCCGTCGGTCTCCCCACCACGCCGGCGCCGTCGAACGTCGCGGTGGCATAGGTCCCGGCCACCCTCAGCGTGTACTCCTGCGTGGAGCCGGCCGCCACGTCCACCACCGGCAGGCGGGCGGCCAGGTCGGCGGTGAGCGAGAGACGCGCGCTCGCCTCCACATAGGACTTTCCACCGTGTGCGAGCCGGGTGCCGTCGACGAGCTGCCAGGCCGTGAGCGCCGGCCCCGCCTGCCGGGTCCAGGCGAGGCGGCCGTCGGTGGACAGGCTCCCCGCCGTCCGCTCGGTGTTCTCCAGCTGCTTGAGGACCGTGTCGGTGTGCCCGTCGTAGGCGACGCTCGCGGCCAGCGTGCCCGGTCCACTCTGGTCGGTGAAGACCGGCGCGGCCGCCGAGGCCGGCCGCGGCACGGCCACGCTCAGGAACTGCGCGGCGGCGGCGCGCTGGCGGCCGTGTACGAAGGTGGTCTGCTCGGTGTCCGGCGCGGCCTTCTTCGCGCCGAACAGGTTGCTCCAGCCGCTGCCGGTCGACTCGGCGCCGCCGCTGGGCAGCGTGAAGGCGTAGAGCTTCGCGCTGTCGCCGAAGACGTTGTCCGGCGTGGTCCAGACCGCGAGGGGCCCCTGCCGCTCGAACGTCCCGCGCGCCCGCAGGTAGCTGTCCCACTGCTGCTCCTGCGGCGAGTGCAGGCTGTCCGCCACGACCACGTAGTCGTGTGCCGCGAAGAGCACGCCGCGCCGCCACGACCTGGTGCCCGGCTCGCCCGGCACGCTCTGGTCGTAGTAGGCGAGCTTCTCGCTGTAGTCGGCGGCGGCGCCGTTGAGGTTGACCGGGTTGGCGAACACGTCGCGCACCCCGGCGCCGTCCATCGTCACCACGTTGTGCCGGTCCGGCGGGGTCCACGCCGAGCGCTCGGAAAACCGCTTCGGCCCGTACCCGCTGTCGTTGAGCAGCACGGTGTTCTCGGCGTTCAGCAGCACCTGCATGACGTCGCAGTGGTCGTGGTTGTTGGACTGCGGCGCGCCGTAGAACATGACCCAGCGGGTGGTGCGGTCGCCGTACCGCCAGTCGCTGCGCATGACCGTGGTGTTGCCGCCCCGGTCGTAGAAGTCGAACCCGTCCGCGTCCGGCGCCGTCTCGGCGATGTCCTGGTCGATGTGGATGATCTCGTCCGGCCACACGTACGCCTGGTTGGAGGCGCCGGTCCAGCTCTCCGGGTAGCGGGTGGCCGCCCAGTCCTGGGCGAAGAAGCGCCACTGCAGCACGTTGCCCAGCGCGGCGGTGCGGCTCAGCTTCGTGTCGGCGGACAGGTACGGTCCGGCGACCACCGCGGTCCACGCGGTCTTGACCCACGAGTCCTCGATGTTCATCAGCCAGCCCTGCGGGCCGCTGTCGCGCACCATCCACTCGAAGACCGGCCGCATGGGCGCGAACGCGTCGACGCCGGCGATGTTGCGGACCGCGTAGAGGAACGGCACGACCTGGAAGATCTGGTACGTCCAGTAGTACGCGTAGCCGTCGAGGTAGACGCCGTCGCGGGTGAACATGTACCGGTACACCGTGTTGACCTGCTCGACGGCCAGCGCCAGCCAGTCCCGTGCGGCCGGGTCGGCGGCGAAGACGAGCGACCACAGGCCGAGCGCGAGGGCCGCCTTTGAGCGGTGGTTGTGCGGGCGGGGGTTGCTGCCCTCCGGCTGTTCGCCGTTGATCCAGTCGGCCAGCCACTGCGCGCCGCGCTTGATCGCCGCGCGCGCCGGGCGCAGCTCGTCCGCGGCGCCGTCGCCGGCCACGTAGTCGTACGCCTGGGTGTAGTTGGTCAGCTGCGCGGCGATGTACGCGTCGTCGGAGTCGAAGCCGCGGAACGCCGACTCCATCGCCGACAGGGCCTGCTCGCGGTAGCTGGGGTTGCCGGTGACCGCGTACGCGAAGGCGTTTGCCTTGGCCCGGCGCGAGGCGGCGTCGTCGGCGCTGTCGCCGTCGAAGTCCCCGCTCGTCACGTCGGCGAGGATCCGCTGCCAGTTGCGCGCGTACAGCCGGTGCGGGTCGGCCGCTCCCCCGGTGGCCCGCTCGCGGATGCGGGGCAGGTCGGCCTCGGTGAAGTCGAGGCGCGGATGGCGCTCCCGTTCCGGCAGCGGCACGTCCGGCAGGGTGATCCCGCGGTCCGGGTAGGACGGCAGCTCGGTGTCGGAGTCTCCGCAGGTCAGCAGCGCGCCGGTGGCCGGCGCACCGGTAGCCGGTGCGCCGGCCTTCCCGCCGGAGGAGAGGATCGCGACGTCGGGCGTGTGGTTGGCCGCGACGACGGCGACGACCAGCAGCGCCGCGCCGATCCCGAACAGCGCGAGGCTGGTACGCCGCTTCAGCAGCTTCACGGGTCCCGTCCCATAATGTCGACTCACCCCAAATGTCTGCTTCGGACAAGCTAGCAGCGTTTCGGGCATTCGGGGCGAGCCACGCCGGGAGGTACCCCTACCAGGGCACCACGCCGTCGTCCTCGAAGAACGAGCCGCTGGGCCCGCCCGCGGGCAGCGTGGCGAGGCGGATCGCGATCGCGGCGCCCTGCTCGGGGGTACGGATCCCGCGGAAGCCGTTGAGGTCGGTCGCCACGTAGCCCGGGCAGGCCGCGTTGATCAGGATGTCCGTGTCCCGCAGCGCCTTGGCGTACTGGATCGTGACCGCGTTCAGCATCGCCTTCGACGGCGTGTACGCCACCGACAGCGGCCCCGTGCGCAGCACGTCGTCGGTGCTGCTCTGCCGGGTGAGGGAGCCGACGCTGCTGGACATGTTCACGATCCGGGGCGAGGCCGAGCGGCGCAGCAGGGGCAGCATCGCGTTGGTGACCCGGATGACGCCGATCACGTTGGTCTCCACCGCCGTACGCACGGTCGCCACGTCCACCGTCGTCGGCTCCTGCGGCACGCCGCCGGTCACGCCGGCGTTGTTGACCAGCACGTCGAGGCGGCCCGCGCGCTCCTCGACCAGCGCGGCCGCGGCGGCCACGCTCGCGTCGTCGGTCACGTCCAGCGGTACCCCGAACGCGTCGACGCCGTCCGCGCGCAGCTTCTCCACCGCGGCGTCCCGGCGGCCGCCGTCCCGAGCCCCCACCCCGACGCTCCAGCCGAGCGCGCCCAGGCCGGCCGCGATCTCGTACCCGATCCCCTTGTTCGCGCCGGTGACCAGCGCAATCGTCCGTTCGCTCATGCATCGATCCTGTCGACGCGCGGGCGACCCCTCCAACACCATCTGGGTGGCCGGCGATACTCCAGGGGTATCGATCCGGGCCGGATAGGCCGCGGCGCCGGTACCGTGGCGACATGGAGACGCGGGAGCTGCGCTACTTCGTCGCGGTCGCCGAGGAGCTGCACTTCGGGCGCGCCGCGCGGCGGCTCGGCATCGCGCAGCCGCCGCTGTCCCGGGCAATCCGGCAGCTGGAACGGCGGCTCGGCGTCGCCCTGCTGGAACGCACCAGCCGCGCCGTCAGCCTCACCGACGCCGGCGCGGTCCTGCTCCGCGAGGGCCAGGCCGCACTCGACGCGGTCGACGCCGCCGAACGCCGCACCCGCCGCACCGCATCCGGCCGCCCCGGCCTGGTGCTGGTGACCAAGGCCGGCGCCGCCAACGAGCTTGTCGCCAAGCTCCTGGACGCGTACGCCGCCGAACCCCACGCGGTCGCCGTCGACGTGCTGCTGTGCGGGATCGGCGAGCAGGAGGGCCTGCTGCGCGACGGCCGGGCCGACGTGGCGCTGCTGCACCACCCGTTCGACTCGACGACCGGGTTCGACATCGAGGAGCTGTCCACCGAGGGCCAGATCGCCGTCCTGCCCGCCGGGCACCCGCTCACCACCCGCACCCACCTTCGGATGGCCGACATCAGCGCCCTGCCCGACCTGCCCCTGCCCCGCTGGCCCTGCCGCGACGGCACATACCCGGACGGCCCCGGTCCGCAAATCCGCGACCACGTCCAGCTCTTCCAGCTGGTGGCGCTCGGCCGCACGGTCGCGGTCCTGCCCGAGTCGTCCCGCTCCCACCTGCGCAACGACGTCACCGCCGTACCGGTCCTCGACGCCCCGCCCGTGACGACCGTGATCGCCTGGCCGCCGCACAGCCGCTCCCTCGCCCTGGCCGGCTTGGTCCAAGCCGCCACCCGCCTCTAGCCCGCCGGCCGGCTGGAAGTGGAGCCCGCCCACCGCGGAGGGCGAGGCCGCGGAGCGACGGTCCGGACCGTCGCTCCCGCGGTCGCGGTCTGTGACTGCCGATCAGTGCATGCCGGGTGAGCTTCGAAATCTTGGTGAGTTAGCGCGTTATTCCGTCGCTAACTTGCCAAGATCTGCTGGTGCGGGCTCCTGGGTTGAGCCGGGCGACCGCGGAGAGTGAGCCGGCAACCGCGGGCACAGCACCGGCCGGTGGCTGGGTCCCACCCGGTCCAGCCCGCGCGCAGCCGGCGGCCGACGCAGGCCAGCAGGCTCGGGTCGTGGGTGCGCAGTTGGGTGGCGGCGGCCGCGAAGTGCGGCCGCCAGCCGGACGGTGCGTCTTCCATGCGTCAGGCCTGCGGGGCGATCCGGAAGCCGGTGCCCGCGGCCTCGATGCGGGCCACGTCGTCGGCGGTGACCGCGTGGCCGGTGAACCGCTGCACCGCCACCAGCCCTTTGGC
Organism: Phytohabitans houttuyneae; assembly: GCF_011764425.1. Classification (NCBI taxonomy): domain Bacteria; kingdom Bacillati; phylum Actinomycetota; class Actinomycetes; order Micromonosporales; family Micromonosporaceae; genus Phytohabitans; species Phytohabitans houttuyneae. The sequence goes on along the minus strand of NZ_BLPF01000003.1, from coordinate 929,681 downwards.
GTTGCGGTCGCGGACGTCCTCGAAGTCGAGGCCGGTGAGGGCGGCGGCGACGGTGGGCGGCAGGTCGCCGGTGGCGGGCGGCTCGAACGCGGCGAGCAGCCGGCCGCCCTCGGCGAACGACAGGCGGCGGTCGGCGTTCACGCTCCAGTACAGGCTGGCCGCCCGGCCGTGCGCGGACGCCCGGACCAGCACGCTCTCGGACGCGCCCTGAAAGCCGTTGTACTCCACCGCGACCACGGCGTCACCGGCGTCCAGCGCCGCCACCCACGGATCGATCGATCCCCGTGCGGCCAGGTCGAGGGCGATCTCGCGCATCGGCTCGGGCCGGGCCGGATTGGCGCCGAACGCCTCGAGGACCTGCTCGACCCGCGCACCGGTGACCACCGTGATCGTCGCGGCGTCGGCGAGCGTGCCGCGCCGCAGCCACCGGTACGCCGCCTCGGGCCGCGGTGCCCTGGCCGGCTCCGGCTCGCCGCGCAGGCGGTGGCCGAGCAGGTCGGTGCGCAGGTGGACGACCTGCGGGGCGGGCGGGGCGGCCCACACGAGCAGCTCGTAGATCTCCTCCGCCTCGTCCGGGTCGTCGCGGCCCCGGGCGTGCACGCGCAGCCGGTAGTCGCCGGGCCACGGCGGTGTCATCAGCCGCAGCTGAGGGTCGCCGCCACCGTCCGGGCCGACCACCGAGGCGCTGCCCCGGGACGCGCGCCAGCTGACCTCCACCACCTCGTCCCAGCCGCTCGTGTCCACCAGCTCGGGCGGCTCGGCGAGCACCCGGGCGATGACCCGGACGGTGCCGTGGCCGGCGCCGGTGCGGACCAGCACGCCACCGTCCACAACGGACAGCAGGCCGTTGCCGTCGAAGTCGCCGCCGGCGGGCACCTCGCCTTCGGTCAGCGCGAACCGGTGGCCGGACACCGGCACCGTACCGCTGGTGTGCCGGGGCAGCAGGTACTCGGCGCGGACCTTGTCCAGCAGCGCCGCCTCGTACGCGGCCGGCATCGGTGCGGCGCGCAGCAGCATCGCCGCCGCGCCGACGGCGAGCCCCACCACGGCGGCCGGCCGGTCGACGAGGTCGGGTAAGGGCGCCTGGCCCACGACCGCGGCAGCGGTGGCCACCGCCAGCGCCAGGTGTGCCGCGCCGTGCCCGGCGGCCACCGAGGTTTCGTCGCCCGGCCCGACCGCCAGCAGCCGCCGGACCTGGTCGTGGGTGACGAGCCGCCCGCACAGCGAACCGACAAGGTCGGCCACGCCGGGGCACAGCTGCTCCACCATGCCGGCCGCTGTGACGGCCTCGCTTTGCACGGTGGTGTGCACGAACGCGTACCGGCCGGTGTGGACGGTGCCGAGGTAGGCCGCCAGGTCGGGCACATCGGCCAGCCGCAGGCCGGGCACCGCCAGCTCCAGCGCGCCCAGCAGCCGCTCCACCACCAGCGGCGACAGCTCGCCCAGCGCGGCGAGCAGCGGTGACTCGGTGCCGCCCGGCGGCATCGGGCGTACCCGAACCGGTCCGGCCGCCATCTGCGCCCCGCGCGGTGCCATCCGGGCCCGGAACGCGGCCACCGCCGCCGACCGCCCGACAAGCGGGTGCGGGCCGGGCTCGTCGGCGGCGCCGAGCCGCCCCAGCGCGGCGGCCGGGGCCGGCGGCACCCGCGCGGCGACCGCCGGAAGCACCGCACCCACCGCGACGGCGAGCCGCGCGACGTCGGCGCCGGAAACGTCCACCATCGAGCCCTCCCCCAAGGCATCGGCCACGGGCAAGCATACGGACGGGTCGGCTCGCCGACTCTCCCGTGTGGACGGATCGGCCATCATGTTCGTATGCCGGTGCGCGCGGGGAACGGACTGTCCTCATGGCGTGTCCGCATCGGCTGGGGCCTGCTGAGCTGGGCCGTGTTGATCGTCTGCGTCGCGCTGCCGGTGTGGGCGGTGACGTCGGGCGACCTCAACGAGGCCGCCGGCTGGGCAAACGTGCTCGCGTTGCCGATCACCGGCCTCGGCCTCGTCCTGGTCTTCGCCGACCAGCGGCGGGCGGGCGCGGCTCCGGCGGGGGCGGCGGCGGCCGTACCGCGGCAGCTGCCGCTGGACGTGGACGGGTTCACCGGCCGCGACGCCGAGCTGGCCGCGCTGGACGCGGTCGCCGGGACGCGTGCGCGGGGCCGCGGTGCGGGCGTACCCCTCGTGGTGCTCTGCGGCACCGCCGGCGTCGGCAAGTCCGCGCTGGCCGTGCACTGGGCGCACCGGGTCGCGGACCGGTTTCCGGACGGCCACCTCTTCGTCAACCTGCGCGGCTTCGACCCCTCCGGCGCGGCGCTGGAGCCCGGTGAGGCGCTGCGCGGGTTCCTCGACGCGCTCGCGGTGCCGCCGGAGCGCATCCCGGTGGGGCTTGACGCGCAGGCCGCCCTGTACCGCAGCCTGCTCGCCGACCGGCGGATGCTGGTGCTGCTCGACAACGCCCGCAGCGTCGAGCAGGTCCGCCCGCTGCTGCCCGGCACCGCCCGCTGCCTGGTGGTGGTGACCAGCCGCAGCCAGATGGGCGGATTGGCGGCCGCGGGCGCGCACCCGGTGACGGTCGACCTGCTCACCGAGGGCGACGCGCGGCGGCTGCTGGCCCTCCGGTGCGGTACCGGGCGCGCCGCCGCCGAACCCGAAGCCCTCCAGGCGCTGGTCGACCTCTGCGCCCGCCTCCCGCTGGCCCTCGCCGTCGTCGCGGCACGTGCCGCGACGCACCCCGCCTTCCCGCTGGCGGAGCTGGCGGCCGAGCTGTCCGGGCTGCCGCACCGGCTGGACGCGTTCTCCGGCGGCGACCCGACGACCGACCTGCGCGCGCTGTTCGACTGGTCCAGCCGCACGCTCAGCCCACCGGCCGAGCGGCTCTTCCGGAGCCTGGGCCTGCACCCGGGCCCGGAGATCTCGGCCGCCGCCGCGGCCAGCCTCGCCGCGATCCCCCGGCGGGAGGCCCGGTCCGCGCTGGCCGAGCTGACCCGCGCCCACCTGCTCGTCGAGCACCGCCCCGGCCGGTACGGCTTTCACGACCTGCTCCGCTCCTACGCCGCCGAGCGGGCCCGCGACGTCGAACGGGCCGCCGTCACCCGCCGCATGCTCGACCACTACCTGCACTCCGCACACGCGGCGGCGCGCCTGCTCAACCCGGTACGCGTCCCCATCGCGCTCGACCCGCCGTGCGCGGGCGTGGCACCGGAGTCGCCGGAGGGGCACCGGCGGGCGCTGGAGTGGTTCGCCGCCGAGCATCCGGTCCTGCTCGCGCTGGTGCAGCAGGCGCTGGCGGGCGGCCTCGACGCGTACACGTGGCGGCTCGCGTGGACAATGTGGACGTTCCTGGAGTGGCAGGGCCACTGGCACGACCTCGCCGCGACCCAGTCCGCCGCGCTGCGGGCCGCGGACCGCCTGGCCGACCCGGCCACACAGGCGTGGGCGCACCGCCTGCTCGGCCGGGCCTACACCCACCTGCGCCGGTACGACGACGCGGCGGGCCAGCTCGCACAGGCCCTCGCCGGCTACGAGGCCGGGCGGGACACGGCCGGGCAGGCGCACACCCACGTGTACCTCGCCCAGCTCGCCGGCCAGCGCGAGGACCACGACACGGCGATCGTGCACGCGTCGCGGGCCCTGGCGCTGTTTCCGGAGGCCGAGGACGACAGCGGCAAGGCCGACGCGCTGAACGTGCTGGGCACCTCACACGCCCGGCTCGGCCAGTACGACGAGGCACTGGCCGCCTGCCAGCGCGCGCTGACGGTCTTTCAGCGCCTCGACAACCGGTACGGCGAGGCGTACACGTGGGAGGGCCTCGGCTACGCCCACCACCGCCGCGGCGGGCACGACGAGGCGCTGTCCTGTTACGGGCACGCGCTGCGGCTGTTTCAGGAGCTGGGCGACCGGCACCGCGAGGCGATCGTGCTGGCCCGCCTCGGCGACACCCACCACGCCACCGGGGAGCACGCCGCCGCCGGGCAGGCGTGGGAGGCGGCGGCGGCCCTGCTGCGCGACATCGACCCGGCCGAGGCCGCGAGGCTGCGCGAACGGTGAAGCGCGTCTTCTAGAGTGCGGGTGTGCGCATCCGGATCGAGGGCCACGACCTGCCGGGCCGAGGCGGCGGGGCCGAGGCGTCGACGCTGCGGCGCGGCAACGTGCACGTGGGCGTACAGCGCAAGGCGGAGGTCGTCGACCGCTTCCCCGTCGACGCGGAGACGGTGACGTGGGAGTTCGAGGTCGCCAGCCGCGAGGTCGACGATCTGCTGGACGTCGGCGGGCCGTACGTGCACGGCCGCCCCGGTGCGCGATTCCTCTACCTGTGCTGGGGCGCGGTCAGCGGTGACGAGTTCGCCATGTTCAGGCGGATCAAGCTCATATTCGGCGACGTGCCGACCCAGGTGCTCCGTGCGGCGCACGACGGCGCCGGGACGCTCGTCGGCCGGCTCGGGTTGGCCGACGGCAAGGGCGAGCCGCGGGCCGCGCGGGTGCGTCCGCCCGACATCGTGTGGACGGTTTCTGACGACGTCCTCTGACGGATGTCGCCGTCGCAGCTGTGCGGCGGCGGGTTCGGGCGGCACCGTAGTGGCACGTCGGCACCCGCGTGGGGGTTCATGTCCCTGGATCGACACAGACCGATGCCCAGCCAGGACTACGGCTATCGGGCATCATCACGCTGACGAACTCATCGGCACCGTACCCGGCTCGCGGCGGCCGGCGAAAAGAGCCGGTGCGGGCCCCACGTCGACGGAGCCCGCACCAGCGGTGGCGGATCGGGGTCAGCCGCGCAGGCTGGCCATGTTCTCGTAGCTGACCGCGGCCGCGCCCAGGGAGCCGCCGCCGGTGTAGGACGGCGCGTTGTCCTGCTCGTACATCGGGTTGTGGTAGCCCTTCGCGCCCATGTTCGCGAAGAACGTGCCGTAGTCGATGTTGCCGGTGCCGAGCGGGACCATCACGTACCCCGACCCCACGCCGGGCGCGTCGGCGGTGCGCGCGCCGTCCTTGGCGTGGAAGAGCGGGAAGCGGATCGGCTGGGCCTGTACGAGCGCGAGCGGGTCGAAGGTGTCCGGCGTCGCCACGCCGTCCGGGTTGGTGTAGCTGATGAACCGGTGCTGGGCCACGTGCGCCCAGTAGATGTCCATCTCCAGGAAGACGTAGTCGGGGTTGGTCTGGGTCAGGAAGTACTCCAGCTTGCGGACGCCGGAGGACCGGGTGGGGCGGCCGAGCGGGTCGAGCGGTCCGCTGTCGAGCAGGAAGTTGTACGCCGCGTCGTGGTTGTGCGTGTACAGCTTGAGCCCGAACTTGGTCATCGCCCGCTCGCCGAGGATGTTCCACCGCTCCGCGGCGGCGTCCCAGTCGGCCTTGAAGTTGCTGTTGGTCGGGTCGCTGCCGGTGCCGATGTGCCCGAGGCCGAGGATCGCCGCGAGCTCGCAGGCCAGGTCGAACTGGCCGAGCGTGGTGTCGTTGAGCGTCGACGGGATGGAGGCGTGGTTGCCCTCGGCCTCCAGCCCGTTGTCGTCCAGCCACCCGCGCAGCAGCGCCGCGCCGGCCGGGTTGCCGAGGCTCGCGCCGCCCTCGGAGTTGGCGTGCTGGTTGTACCCGGCGAACTCGATCTGCTTGTAGCCGAGGCGGGCCAGCTCCTCCAGCACCCGGCGGAAGCCGGAGGGCTGCGGGGTGGTCAGCGGGTCGCGGCTGATCGCGTCGCGGACGGTGTACAGGATGATGCCCCGCTTGCCGGGCGGCACCAGCACCCCGTTGGCGGCCGAGGCCGCGCCCGGCCAGCCGGCGATGCCCAGCGCCGCGGCGCCGGCGGCCGCGCCGGCCGTGGCACCGAGGAACCGGCGCCGGCTCAACCCGTGGTTGTCGTTCATGTCGCACTGCCTTCCATCGATGGGTGACTGCTGTGTGGTCGAAGGAGTGGGGCGCCCCCAATTCCCGGTTGGGGGCGCCCCGGGGAGTGGTGCCTAGGGGGCGACGCCGATGCCCGCGCCGGTGAACTGGACCCAGTTGAGGTTGCCGAACCCGCTCGTCGGGCCGCCGCTCACGGGCTGGAACACCAGGTAGAGCTTGTGCGTGCCGCCCGGATCGGTGATCGGGACGGTGGTGCTGGTGAAGGCGTTGTTGCCGGTGGTCGCGTTGACCGTCGCGGTGGCGAGGAGCGGACCGTCCACCGCGTCGAGCCGCAGCTGTACGGCGAACCGGGGCTGCCCGGCCGTGGCCGCGCTGCCGCCCGAGGTGCGCAGGGTCACCGCGGTCATGTTCTGGAAGTTGACCGTGTTGTTGACGGCGATCCAGTCGCCCGGGTCGAGGCTGCCGCGCTGCTGCCCGCCGCCGGTGTCGGCGGAGTTGCCGACCGTCGTGCCGGACTGCGAGGCGGCGAACTCGACCTGCTGTAGCTTGTCCTGTATCACCTGCTGGTCCACTGTGGTCAGTGCCGGCTGGCCGTTAGCGCCGTTGTCGGTGTACCGGGCGCTGATCGCGCCGAAGATGTACCCGCCATGCGACGCGTCGTCGGCGAGCGTCGGCAGGACGCCGGAGCAGCCGAACTGGTTGGCCTCGCCGTGCCCGTGCTCGTCGTGGCCGAGCACGAACGTGACCTCGACCCGCGAGCAGTCGATCGGACCGTCCTCGGGGTCGGTGACGGCCACCGACCACGGGATGTTGTCGCCCCAGCTGAAGAACCCACCCTCGATCGGCAGGTTCACCGTCACCGACGGCGCGGTGTTGCCCACCGTGATCGTGGTGTTGGCCGACGCCGTCTTGCCGCTGGAGTCGGTCACGGTCAGCCGCGCCGTGTAAACGCCGTTGGTGGTGTACGTGTACGACGGGTTGGGGTCGATCGAGTCGGTGGTGCCGTCGCCGTTGAAGTCCCACGCGAAGGAGATCGAGTCGGCCGGGTCGGGGTCGTTCGAGCCGTCGCTGGAGAACGCCACGGTCAGCGGCGCCAGCCCGTTGGTCGGCGTGGCCTTGAGTACCGCGTTCGGCGCGCGCAGGCCCTTGACGTAGCTGAACTTCAGCATCGCGGCGTCGGGGTTGACGTTGAAGAACCCGTCGCCGTACGTGAGCAGGTAGAAGTTGCCGTCCGGGCCCCACTTCATGTCCATGGGGTTGTCGCACAGGAACGGCTGTGCCGGCGTGGTGGGCGCCTGCCCGCAGTTCAACAAGTTGTTGATCTTCAGGATGTCGCCCTGCGCGTCGAGCCGGATCTCCTTGAGCGTGTCCCGCGTGAACTCGCCGAAGAAGATCGCCCCGTCGTAGTACTCCGGGAACTTGGTCTCCGAGGCGAGGTCCGGGTCGTAGTCGTACTTCGCCGCGCCGTGCGGACCCACGCCGCCGGTGCCGAGCTCCGGCCAAAGCACGGGGCAGGTCTGGGTCGGCGTCGACAGGTACGACTCCGGGCAGGGCGTCGGCGCCTGGAACGAGTACCACAGCTCCGACTTCTTGACCGCCGGAAGCGCGGTGAGGCCGGTGTTGTGGCGAGAGGTGTTGCGCGGCGCCGCGCAGTCGAAGGGCGCGACCGGCGAGATGGGGCTGGTGGTCCAGTTCATCTCGATGTACGGCAGGTTCGGCTGCACGCACAGCGGCCAGCCGTAGTTCGCCGGCGCGTCCACGACCATCATCCGGCCGGTGCCGGCCGGCCCGCGCCCGACCTGCGGCGTGGAGGAGTCCGGCGAGTAGTCGGTGATGAACGCGACGTCGTTCTTGTCCACGGTGATCCGGAACGGGTTGCGGAAGCCCATCGCGTAGATCTCGGGGCGGGTCTTGTCACCCGGGTCCGCGGACTCGGGGAAGAGGTTGCCGGCCGGGACCGTGTACGAGCCGTCCGGCTGCACGGAGATCCGCAGGATCTTGCCGCGCAGGTCGTTGGTGTTGGCGGAGGAGCGGCGGGCGTCCGCGAACGGCGCCTGGTACACGCCGGCCGCGCTGACCGAGTCGTTGTGCGGCGAGAACCCGCCGGAGCCGCCGGAGCCGGCCGGCGTGTCGTCGCCGGTGACCAGCCACAGGTTGTTGTGCGAGTCGAACGCGATGTCGCCGGCCACGTGGCAGCAGGCGCCCCGGTCCACCGGTACCCGCATGATCTGCTGCTCGGAGGCCACGTCGAGCGACGGCGTCGGCCCGTCGACGAACTTGAAGCGGGACAGCTGGAAGTACCCCTTCCACACGTCCCAGGTCGCCGGGTTGGTGCTCGTGGTGGGCGCGGCGCCGGCGGGGGTGTCCAGCGGCGGCGCGTAGTACAGGTACACCCACTTGTTGGTGGCGAAGTCCCGGTCCACGGCCGGCCCGTACATGCCGTCCTCGCTGTGCGTGTAGACCGGGATCTGGGCCAGCACGGTGGTGCTGTTGGTGGCCGGGTTGTGCAGGCGCACCCCGCCGCGGCGGTCGGTCTGGATGACCCGGCCGTCGGGCAGCACGTCGAAGCCGATCGGCTCGTTGACGTTCGGCTGCGCGCCGACGACCGTCATCTGGTAGTTGGCCAGCACGGTCGCGCCGCAGTCGCCGTCGGTCACGCCGGCCGCCCAGCGGATCGCGCCGCCGAGGTGCGCGGAGAGGTCGCCGGTGCCGAAGCTGGCAGCGGTGCCGCCCAGCCCGGTGTAGAACGAGCGGCCACCCTGGTAGTCCTTGCACCAGGTGATGGGGTGGTCGGCGCCCATCGTGCCGCCGGTGTACGTGTTCTCGTCCACTGTGGCCAGTACGTGCGAGACGCCCCGCACGTTGGCCGCGAAGTTGTACCACCGGTCGGTGCGGTTCCACCGCTCCGGCAGCGTCTCCGAGGCCGGGTGCACGCGGTCGGCGACCTTGACGGTGGCCGGCGTGACGGCGGAGGCGCCGTTGGCCCGCGCGCCGAGCACGTTCGTGAGGAACGACCAGCCGGGCTCCGCCTCGATCGCGGAGTGGATGCCGACGAAGCCGCCGCCATCGCGGTAATACTCCTCGAACGCGGCCTGCTGGGCGTCGGTCAGCACGTCGCCGGCGGTGTTCAGGAAGACCACCACGCGGTACTGCTGGAGGTGCGCCCGGTCGAACTTGCGGGGGTCGTCGGTGACCTGCACGGCGAAGCGCTGGGCGTTGCCGAGCTTCAGGATGGCGGCCACGCCGGCCGCGGTGGACGGGGGCGGGGCGCCCTCGCTCTTGGTGAAGACCAGCACCTTGAACTGGTTGCCGGTGCTCACCGGCGCCGGCTCGGCCTGAGCCGGGCTACTGGAGGCGCCGCCGACCAGGGTGGCGGCGGCTAGCGCGAGGGCACCGGCGGCAGCCGAGACCCTGCGTCTGGGGGAGGTCGTGCGCATCGGGCTCCTTCACGGGCCCGGACCGGCCGGGCCCGCCTTCGGGGCAGCTGGAGCCGTCCGGTCGCGCTGGTGCGCGTCGGCGAGCTGCGAGTACGGCGAATGGGTCAGGACGCGCGCGCCGCGTGGCGGCGCGGGACGTCGGACACGCGGCCTCGCCGAAGATGCCGCCGGAGGGGGTGGGTTATGTCGCGGAAGGGGTGCCACACCCTCGCGCTGCCGAGCCTGGGGGGCGGTGCCAACGGAGCCCCTCGGCGTTCTTGTGTCTAGGAAGCTACCGCACCGTTTCTCAAAACTAAATACCCGTTCGCCTGAACTTTTGCTTGGGGTATGCAGTCTTTCAATTCATCGAGCAAAAGCTTTATTTATGAACGTGTGGGCGTGCTGCTCTCCGCTGGATAAGCGTCCGAAGGCGCGAACGCGTTACACCCCCGCCGAGAAGATCGTGCGCAGCTTGTCGGGGGCGGACCGGCGGCTGTCGCTGAGGTAGATCTCGTGATGCCGCCCCACCATGCGGGCCTCGTCGTCGATGGAACCGACGTGCGGGGTCTGCACGCACCGCCCTTCGGAGAGCGCCTCCAGGCCGACGGCGTCAAGGCGCGCCGGCTGGCCCTTGGCGGCGGCCCGCGCCACGGCGTCGGCGAACAGGTCGGGCTCTTCCTGAAGTCGACCTTGTCCGTCACCGCTCACCCCGGCGCGCGCCCGGGGCCCCGCACCGCGGTGTGGCGGCCGTGAAGGTCGTGGGCGGGTTGTGTGTGGAGTGTCGCGCGCGGGGTGGCGGCACCTACCGTCCCGGGTCTGCGGACTGTGCATGTGCTCGTCGTCGGCGCCGGTCCGGCCGGCCTGCACACCGCGCGCCTGCTGGCCGGGCGCGACTGGGCTATGTGCGTTCTTCGCCGCGTTCTTCGCCGCCGCCGTCGTGCGCTGCTGCTGGCGCGGCGATCCGCCGCAGCTCGCCTGGTGGAGGTAGCGCTGGGCGACCCGGAGACTGGCCACCCTCCTTCCTCGACAACTACTACATGCCGTAGTAATGTAGATCGAAGACAGTCGAGTGTCGATGGGCCATTGCCGATCGGCGGCGGGTGGCGGCGAATCCGATCGAGAGGGCCGCCGTCCGTCTGGACCATGAGCGGCGAACTGGAAGACGTATTCCTGGAGCCAACAATGTTGGGTAGCACGCGAGCCGACAGCACCAAGCTGGTGTCCCAGCCATGAAGCGCCGGAAGGTGGACGTCGCGGCAGTCCCGGCCAAGGTGGCCGGTGGTCTGGACGAGAGGTTCCAGGCGGCCACACCGCTGCGCAACATCCTCAACAAGGTCTTTCCTGACCACTGGTCGTTCCTGCTGGGCGAGATCGCGCTGTTCTCGTTCATCGTCCTGCTGCTGACCGGTACGTTCCTGACGTTCTTCTACGACCCCTCGCTGAGCACGACCACCTACGACGGCAGCTACGCGCCGCTGCGGGGCGTGCACATGTCACAGGCGTACGCGTCGAGCCTCAACCTCTCCTTCGACGTGCGCGGCGGCCTGATCATGCGGCAGATGCACCACTGGGCGGCGCTGACATTCATGTCGGCGATCGTGGTGCACATGTTCCGGATCTTCTTCACCGGCGCGTTCCGCAAGCCCCGTGAGACAAACTGGATCATCGGCTCGCTGCTGTTCTGGGTCGGCTTCCTGGCCGGCTTCACCGGCTACTCCCTCCCCGACGACGCGCTCTCCGGCACCGGCCTGCGGATCGCCTCAGCGATCATGCTGTCGATCCCGGTCATCGGCTCCTGGGTAACCACGTCGATCTTCGACGGCGAGTTCCCCGGCACCGTCATCATGGGCCGCTTCTACATCGCCCACGTGCTACTCATCCCGGGCGCGCTACTCGCGCTGATCAGCGTCCACCTCGGCCTGGTCTTCAAACAGAAGCACACCCAGTGGCCCGGCCCCGGCCGCACCGAGCACAACGTGGTCGGCGAACGCTTCGTGCCGCGATACACCATCAAGCAGGGCGGCTTCTTCATGATCGTCTTCGGCGTCATCGCGCTGATGGGCGGTCTGTTCCAGATCAACCCGATCTGGCTCTTCGGCCCATACGAGGCCCAGGTGGTCTCGTCCGCGAGCCAGCCGGACTGGTACGTGATGTTCCTGGATGGAGCAATCCGTCTGTTCCCGGCGTGGGAGATACGTTTCGACCTGTGGGGCTGGGGCGACGGCTATACCATCCCGTCGATGTTCTGGCCCGCGGTGGTGCTCTTTGGCATCTTGACGATGCTGCCGCTCGCCTATCCGTTCATCGAGGCCAGGCTGACCAAAGACCACCGGGCGCACAACCTGCTGCAGCGCCCGCGTGACGTGCCCGCCCGCACCGCGCTCGGCGCGATGGCGATCGCGTTCTGGCTCGTCCTGACGCTGTCCGGCGGCAACGACGTGATCGCCGACAAGTTCCACATCAGCCTCAACGCGATGACCTGGGCCGGCCGCATCGGCCTGCTGATCGCGCCACCACTGGCCTACTACATCACCTACCGGATCTGCCTTGGCCTGCAACAGCACGACCGCGAGGTCCTCGCACACGGCGTCGAGACCGGCATCATCCGCCGGCTGCCGGACGGACGCTTCATCGAGGTACACCAACCGCTCGCGCCAGTCGACGAGCACGGCCACGGCAGCCTGGACTACGCGGGCTGGGTGGTGCCGAAGAAGATGAACCGGCTCGGCGCGCTCGGCCCCGCGATCCGCGGCTTCTTCTTCCCGATCGAAAAGCCCGCCGAAGCCCCGGTCTCGCCCGGCCACCCACCGGTCACCGCACGCCCGGACCGCGCCGAGATCACCAAGTGAGGGCACGCACGCGGCAAGAGGCTGCGGCCTTTCAGCGCCGGCGACGAGGGCGGTTCTTATCGTGACAACCATTGGGGCGTGCGAGGGCTGAAAGCCGCGGTGGTGGGGATGTCCAGAATGAGGGCGGCGGCTCCGACCAACGGGCGCGCGCCCGCCCGGGCGCCGGGAGCCAGGGAGACGCGATGAAGTACATGATCATGATGTTCGGTGGGCTCGGGGCGTCGCTGGAGGGGCGTTCGCCGGAATGGGTCAAGGGCCTGCACGAGCTGATGGTGGCGATGGACACCGAGCTGAAGGAGGCCGGTGAGGTCGTCGCCTCGCACAAGCTGATGGATCCCAGCCGCGCCACCACCGTCCGCTTCGCCAACGGGGTGCCGGCGCCGACCGACGGGCCGTTCGCGGAGATCAAGGAGTCGCTGGCCGGGTATTGGATCGTCGAGGCGACCGAGGAGCGGGCGCTGCAGATCGCGTCACGGGTGGTGGCCTACACCGAGTACCCGATGGAGGTCCGACGGATCATGGAAGGGTGACCGGCGGGCCCGGTGTCGAGGATCTGCTGCGTGAGCTCGCGCCGCGGGTTCTCGGCACGCTCGCGCGCCGGCACGGCCAGTTCGACGCGTGCGAGGACGCCGTGCAGGAGGCGCTGCTCGCCGCCGCCCGACAGTGGCCGGCCGAGGGCCTGCCCGACCGGCCGCGCGCCTGGCTGCTGACCGTCGCCAGCCGCGCCCTGGTCGACGGTTGGCGCACGGACAGCGCTCGCCGCGACCGGGAACTGGCCGTCGCCACCGACCCCGCGCTTCGGCCGCCCGCGCACGCCGAAGCCGATGACACGCTCACGCTGCTCTTTCTCTGCTGCCACCCCGCCCTGTCGCCGCCCTCCCAGCTCGCGCTCACCCTTCGCGCGGTCGGCGGTCTGAGCACCGCCCAGATCGCGGCCGCCTTCCTGGTGCCGGAAGCGACGATGGCCAAGCGGATCACCCGCGCGAAGCGACAGATTCAGGAAGCCGGCGCCCGGTTCACACCGCCGCCCGACCCGCAGCGCGGCGCCCGCCTGGCCGTCGTGCTGCACGTGCTGTACCTGATGTTCAACGAGGGATACACGGCCAGCGCCGGCCCCGGCCTGTACCGCCCCGACCTCACCGCTGAGGCCATCTGGCTCACGCGACTGCTGCACCGCCTCCTGCCCGGCGACGGTGAGGTGGCTGGACTGCTCGCCCTGATGCTGCTCACCGACGCCCGCCGGGCCGCCCGCACCGACGCCGACGGCGCCCTGGTGCCCCTCGACGAACAGGACCGCTCCCGGTGGGACGCGGCCGCCATCCGGGAGGGAGTCGGCCTGCTCACCGCCGTCCTCGGGGCGGGCCGGTCGGGCCGTACCAACTGCAGGCCGCGATCGCCGCCGTGCACGACGAGGCACCCACCGCCGCGCAGACCGACTGGCCGCAGATCCTCGCCCTCTACGACGTGCTCGCCCACGTATCGCCCGGCCCGCTCGTCACCCTCAGCCGCGCGGTCGCGGTCGCGATGGTCCACGGGCCGCGCGCCGGGCTGGCCGTGGCCGGCACCCTCGACGCCGACGAGCGGATGGCACACACCCACCGGCTCGAGGCCGTCCGCGGCCACCTGCTGGAACGCGCGGGCGAACCCGCCGCCGCCCGGGCCGCCTACCTGGAGGCGGCGCGGATCACCGCCAGCGAGCCGGAGCGGCGGTACCTCACCCTGCGCGCCGCCGCCCTCCGCACACCTGAGCGGTGACACGGCATTGCTAGACCGCCTGGGGTGGGAAGCTGAGGGAGCCGAAGTAGCGTTCGGACTCGTCGCCGCGGATCTTGTCGGCGCGTTCGATCAGGGCCCTTGTGGCCTCGTAGGCCAGGCGCTCGCGTTCGGCCGGGTCGGGTTCGGACTCGGCGCGGCGGAAGTCGACCTGCCAGAGGTTGTGCGCGTGGGTGAGGTCGAAATGGGTGCGCCGCAGCACCGCCCACACCTCGTCCCAGCGGTAGAACGTGCGCAGGGCGGTGATGGCGGCGATGACCACGCCGGCGATCGCGACCACCAGGTCCTTGCGCGGGTAGCTGAAGGCGGCCAGCAGCGGCAGCCCGGAGCTGACCAGGATGATGAGGATGCCGCTGGTGCGGAAGATCCGGCGGTGCCAGTTCGCCCGCCAGTGGTACTTCTCCTGCAGCTGCTTGACGCAGTCGTGAGCCAGCTTGCGGTAGTCGTCGAGCGTGCCCGCCGGCACGGGTTGCGACGGTATCGACGTCGTGCTGGTCATGGTGTGGGCTCCTCCGGGCGGGGGGCGGCCTGGGGCCGGAAACCTGAGAAGATGATGTTGTCGGCGAGTGTGGCGGCGCGTGCCTCGTCGGCGGCGGAGGTGACCGGCCAGGCGATCACCGGGCGGCCGCGCCGGCGCCACCACGACGCGGCGCGGGACGGGAGCCCGGCCAGCTCGTAGGCGATGAAGTCGGGGCGGGACAGCACGTTGGCGACCATGCTCCGCCCGAGCAGCCGGCTTACTGCCGGCGCCGACCTGAGCAGGCCCGAGATCTGTCCGACGGGGACTTCGACGTCGGCGCGGCGCAGGTCGAGGACGAGCAGCGGGTCGAAGGAGGCGATGGCGTAGGGGCCGCGGTACGCGCGCATCGCGGTCAGGACGGCGCGCACGAGGCTCTTGTCGAACGCGGGCCGCGGCCGCTTCAGCTCGACCAGCAGCGGTACCCGCCCGGCGACGCAGGCGAGCACCTGGTCCAGCGTCGGGATGTGCTCGTCGGTGCCGGGCAGGGAAAGGCTGCGGCGCAGCGGCGCGGTCAGCTGGGCGGTGTGCAGCGGCTCGCCGGCGAGGGCGCGCAGCTCGTAGTCGTGTACGACCACCAGCTCACCGTCCTCGGTCAGCTGGACGTCGAGCTCGCACGGGTAGCCGGCGACGGCCGCGGCCTCGAAGGCGGGCAGCGAGTTTTCCGGGATGCCCCGTGCTTGGTCGTAGAGCCCGCGGTGCGCGATCGGCACCTCGGTCAGCCATTGATCCAAAGCTCGCATCCGCAGATTGTCCCTCAGGCGTGGTCGCCGTCGTGACGCCAGCCCAGGACGCGTGCGGCCTTGGCGCTGTCGAACAGGGCGGTGTGGCCGGGCAGCGGGTGGCGCAGCGGCACGTCCGGGTAGTAGGTGCGGCACAGCTGCTCGGTCGGGGTGTCCACGATGGTGCGCGGCGAGACGATGTAGAAGACCTCGTGGCCGGCGAAGTCGGCGGTCAGGGCGAGCAGGCAGGCCCGCGCGACGGCGGGAAACAGCACGTAGCCCCACAGGTCGCGGATGGCGAAGCCGTCCTGGTCGGGGTCGTCCGCCGGGTAGCCGGCGGGGCGGTCGGCGCGTACCCAGTGCAGGCGCAGGCTGGCGATGGACATCCGCTCGTAGCGGCGGGCGATGCTGTCGGCCTGGGCCTCGGCGATCCACTTGGAGAGGCTGTAGGGGTCCTCGTTGTAGGTCGGGTGGTCCTCGTCGATCGGGAAGTAGTCGAAGCGCGGGCGCCGGGAGAAGCCGCCGCCGAGGGCGTTGACGCTGGAGGCGAGGCACACCCGGTCGATGCCCAGCTCGGCGGCGGCATGCAGCGCGTTGTAGCTGGCGACCACGTTGTTGCGGTGTACCTCGTGTGCGGGGGCGACCTGCGGGCCGGGCAGCGCGGCCAGGTGCACGAGCGCGTCGCAGCCGTCGATCGCGGTGGCCACCTCGTCGTACACGGTGGCGTCGACCTCCGGCCGGTCTATCGCGACCACCTCGTGGCCGGTGGACCGTGCCAGGTCCACTACCGCCCGCCCCACCCGGCCGGCCGCGCCGGTCACCGCGATCCTCAACCCTTGTCCCCCGCCTCTCGCGCCGCTATGGCTCAAGAGTGAACCGGTAAGGTCGCCTCATCACCGCCGACATGCCGTACACGCGTGAAGGGCTCGCCGAGGAACTGGCGGCGCTCGGGGTGCGGCGCGGGTCGGTGCTGCTGGTGCACTCGTCGTTGTCGGCGCTCGGCTTCGTCGCGGGCGGGCCCGTCGCGGTGGTGTGGGCGCTGCTCGACGCGCTCGGGCCGGACGGGACGCTGGTGGTGCCGACGCACACGCCGGACAACACCGATCCGGCCGGCTGGCAGCATCCGCCGGTACCCGAATCGTGGTGGCCGGTGATCCGGGAGCGCACGCCCCCGTTCGACCCGGCGGTGACGCCCAGCCGGTGGATGGGTGTGGTCGCCGAGACGGTCCGCACCTGGCCGGGCGCGCGGCGCAGCGACCACCCGCAGGTCTCGTTCGCCGCGGTCGGCGCGGCCGCCGGCGCGGTCGTGGCGGGCCACCGGCTCGACGACATGCTGGGCGAGGCCTCGCCGCTGGGCGCCGTCCACCGCCTGGACGGTGACGTGCTGCTGCTCGGGGTGGGACATGGCCGCAACACGTCGCTGCACCTGGCCGAGTACCGGTTGCCGGATCCGCCGCGGCGGTGGGAGGGGTCGTCGGTGCGCGCGGGCGACGGCCAGATGTGGGCCCGCTGGGAGGATGTCGCCACCGACGAGGGTGACTTCGGGGAGCTGGGTGCCGCGTTCGACGCCACGGGTGTGACGCGGACCGGGACGGTGGGTGGCGCCGAGTGCCGGCTGATGCCGCTGCGGGCGCTGGTCGAGTTCGCGGTGGGCTGGCTGGCCGCCCGCCGCGTGCCCCCGCGAGCGTAAACAGGGTGCACGAGCAGCGGGCGGCCGAGGCGCTAACGATCGAGCAGGCCGCGGACGCTGGCTGCCAGGTCGGCCATGGCCGCGCGGTGGAAGCGCGGACCGTACGACACGCGGGCCACACCCACCTCGCGCAGGGTGGCCAGGTCCAGGTGTTCGCCGGTGTTGCCGTTGATCGGGCCGGGCAGCTCGGCGACGAGGGTGGCGATGTCGTGCCGGCGGCGTACGCCGATCGGGTAGACGCAGTCGGCGCCGGCCTCGCGGTAGAGCCGCCCCGGCGCACCGTCTCGGTGAGCCACGCGGGCTCCGATATGCCGCTGGTGGGCAGGAAGACGTCGACGCGGGCGTTGACGACGATCGGCACGCCGGCGTCGTCCGCGGCGGCGCGGACCTCGGCCAGCCACTCCGCCTGCGCGCCTGCCTCGACCAGGCCGCCCGCCTCGTGGTCGGTGTCCTCGAGGTTGCAGCCGACCGCGCCGATCGCGAGCAGCCGCTCCACCAGCTCGCGTGGCCGCATCCCGTATCCGGCCTCGGCGTCGACGGTCACCGGCACCTCGACTACCCGGGCGATCCGGCCGGCCGCGGCGAACATCTCCTGCCACGGCGCCCCTTGACCGTCGGGGTAGCCGAGGGCCGCGGAGACCGCGGCGCTGGCGGTGGCCACGACGGGGAAGCCCGCGTCGGCCACGACGGTCGCGCTGGCGGCGTCCCACACGTTCGGCAGGACGAGCATCTCTCCACTGTGGAGCTCGCGGAGCCGCTCGGCGTGCGCCTTCAGGTCGGTCATGACGGTACTCCCTCACGGATGGCGGTGGCCGGCACCGGCGGCGCGGCGGGCGCCGCCGCGGGCTTGCGGCCGGGCATGCCCAGGGCGATCAGCACGCCGCCGAAGGCGAACGCGGCGACCGCGGTCATCGCCGCTTTGAAGCCCTCGCTGAACTCTTCGGGCGAAGCGTAGCCGCCCACCCCGGCGAAGACGGCGACCGCGACCGCGACGCCGAACACCCCGCCGAAGATCCGCAGGGTCATGAACGCGCCGGACGCCTGGCCGATCTCCTGCGGCCGCACCGCGCCGACGACCGCCTTCTGCGCGGCGGGCATCGCCATGGTCAGGCCGGCGCCGCCGATGACCAGCGCCGGCAGCATTTCCAGGTACCCGGTGCCGGTGCCGGCCATGAGCGCGATCCAGCCCGAGCCGATGGTCTGCAGCGCCAGCCCGCCGACCACGAAGCGGCGCTCGCCGACCTTGTCGGCCAGCCGGCCGGCGATCGGCGCGCACACCATCAGCGTCGCGGTCCACGGCATCAGCCGCAGGCCGGCGCCGAGCGGGCCCTCGCCGGAGACCGTCTGGAAGTACTGCGCGAGGAAGAACAGGGTGCCGTACAGCGAGGCGAACACCAGCGCGTTGGCGACGTTGGCGGTGGCGAAGGCGCGCAG
Source organism: Phytohabitans houttuyneae (assembly GCF_011764425.1). Classification (NCBI taxonomy): domain Bacteria; kingdom Bacillati; phylum Actinomycetota; class Actinomycetes; order Micromonosporales; family Micromonosporaceae; genus Phytohabitans; species Phytohabitans houttuyneae. Next base: position 911,445 of record NZ_BLPF01000003.1, on the reverse strand, counting down.
CCTGAAGAACCGCATCGGCAGCATCGGGGCGGGAGTGCGCCGTTCCCAGGCCACGAACGCGAGCACGAGCAGGACGCCGGCGGCGAGCGTGCCCAGCACCTCGGCACTGCTCCAGCCCGCCGCGTTGCCGCGGACCAGGGCCCACACGATGCCGAACGCGCCGGCCGTGACGAGCACGACGCCGGCGAGGTCGAGCCGGTTGTTGGGGCCGACGCTCTCCTCGACCCGCCGGGCGGTCAGCAGGATCGCGACGACGCCGATCGGCAGGTTGAGCCAGAAGATCCACTGCCAGGCGAGCCCTTCGGCGATGGCGCCGCCGATGAACGGGCCGCTGAACGTGGCGAGGCCGGTCAGCCCCAGGTACAGCCCCATCGCCTTGCCTCGCTGCTGCGGCGCGAACGCGGCCGTGATCAGCGTCAGCGACAGCGGCAGCACCATCGCGGCGCCGGCACCCTGCAGCGCCCGGGCCGCGATCAGCGTGCCGATGTCCGGTGCCAGCGCGCACGCCACCGAGGCCACGGTGAAGAGCGCGAGGCCGGCGGTGAACATCCGGCGGCGGCCGAACCTGTCCCCGAGTGCCGCGCCGGTCAGCAGCAGCACCGCGAAGGTCAGGTTGTAGGCGTTGACGGTCCACTCCAGTGACTCGACCGTCGCGGCCAGGTCCTGCCGGATCGTGCTCAAGGCCGTGGTCACGACCAGGCTGTCCAGGGCCATCATGAACGAGGCCAGCGAGGCGAGCCCCAACACCCAGGCCTGTTTGGACGTCATCCGACCACTGTCGGTACTCACGCTTTCTCCTTCGTTGCTCGCTGGTTCTCAGTGCCGCAGCGACCGCGGCAGGCCGAAGATCGGCAGGAGCGAGTTGTCCACGAAGCGGGTGATCCCGCTGATCCGGCTGCCGGTCAGGGTCAGCACGAGCACGCCGTGCGCGTGCAGGATCGGCGTACGTGGGTCGCGCAGGTAGCAGCCGAACGCCGGCTGGCCGTTGGCGCGGGTCGGCACCAGCACGTGCCGTACGCCGCTGCGCAGCGCCACGGTGGCCAGGAAGTTGCCGATGGCGTCCAGGCCCCGGTACTCCAGCGGCAGCGGCGGCATGCTCAGCGAGGCGTCGGCGGCCAGCATCGCCACGACCGCTTCGACGTCGCCGGCCTCGAACGCGCGGGCGAAGTCCTCCACGACCCGCCGCTCCTGCGGGGAGTCCGGCAGCGGCGCGCTCTTCCAGTCCCGGCCGGACAGCTCGCCGGCCAGCGTGGCGCGGGCGCGCCGGAGCGCGGCGTTGACCGCGTCCTCGGTGAGCTCGAGGATGCCGGCCGCCTCGGCCGCGCGGAAGCCGAGCACGTCCCGCAGCACCAGGACCGCCCGCTGCTTGGCCGGCAGCTGCTGCAGTGCCGCCAGGAAGGCGAGCGACACCGACTCGCGCAGCTCGTACCGGGCTTCCGGTCCGGGCTCGCGGTCGGCGATCTGCTCCAGCAGCATGTCGGGGTACGGCTCCAGCCAGCTCGGCTCGGCTCGCTGGTGCGACGGCTCGGGCAACGGAACCTCCGGTCGGTACGCCGGGTACTCGTGCGGGCGGCGGGACGCGGAACGCAGCGCGTTCAGGCAGTGGTTGGTCGCGATCCGGTACAGCCAGGTGCGGATCGAGGCGCGCTCCTCGTAGCCGCCGATCCCCCGCCACGCCGCCAGCAGCGTGTCCTGCAGCAGGTCCTCGGCGTCCTGCACGGAGCCGAGAATGCGGTAGCAGTGCACCTGCAGCTCGCGCCGGTACGGCTCGACGAGCCGGCGGAACGCCTCGCCGTCGCCGGACCTGGCCAGCGCCAGCAGCTCGCCTGCCGGCGGATCCCCACCCATGCGGACTCCTTCTCCGTTCGTCCTCTACATGGGTGGACACCGGCGGCGCCGAAAACTGGTCGCCGCACCTCGACGTTGGCCTCCGGCCGGCGACCGATTGTAGGATGATCATACGACTGGAGACGAGGTGGCGATGACCGATCCGAGGCCCGACCTGCTCCCGGCCGCGCAACCGGAAGGCTTCGACCGCCTGCTGCGCGGTGCCATCGACGTACACGTGCACGGCCAGCCCGACCTGTCGTCGGCGCTGCGCAACCGCGGCGCGGACCCCGACGTGGCGCGGCTGGCGCACGCGTACGGGATGTCCGGGTGGGTGCTCAAGTCCCACCTGTGGGCCACCATGGACCGGGCCCGTGCCATCGAGCGGGAGATGGCCGGCACCGGCTTCACCGTGTACGGCAGCGTCACCCTCAACCCTCCGGTCGGCGGCCTGGAGCCCGCGGTCGTCGAGCTCGCGGCCGCGCACGGCGCGCGGGTGGTGTTTCTGCCGACCTGGGGTGCCGCCGCCGACATCGCCCGCGACGGGTACATCTCGGCGCTGCTGCGGCGGATCTCGCCGTCCTTCGGCGAGTACAACGCCCGGACCGCCATCGCGCTGTGCGAGGCCGGCGGCACCCTCTCCGGCCGGGCGCGCGCGGTCGTCGACGCCTGCCACGGGCTCGGGCTCGCGCTGGCCACCGGTCACGCGTCCGCCGAGGAGAGCCGCGCGGTCGCGGCGTACTGCGCCGGGATCGGGCAGCGGCTGCTGGTCACCCATCCGCTGCACTACACGAAGGACCCCGCGCGGCTGCGCGAGCTCGTCGACATGGGCGCGTACGTCGAGTTCTGCAACGCGCCGCTGGTACACCCCGACGGGCACCTGAGCGTCCGGGACGTGCACGAGGCGCTGGCCACGGTCGGGCCGGAGCGGGCCATCCTCACCACGGACGTCTTCTCCCGCTGGGTGCCGCCCGAGCCGGAGTGCCTGCGTATGTTCGTCGAACAGCTCGCCTACCTCGGTTGGACGGCCGAGCAGATCGCCACGATGGTGGCCACCAACCCACGCGCCTTCCTGGGGGTACCGGCATGAGAGTCGACGGCGTCGACCCCGCGCGCATGAGCGAGGCCCAACGCGCGATCTACGACCGGTACGCCAGCGGGCCGCGGGCGACGCCGGACAACCCGTTCCTGCTCGTCGACGCCGACGGGCGGCTGCAGGGACCGCCCGCGGTGTGGATCCTCAGCCCCACGTTCGGGCAGGCGCTGCAGCAGATCGGCGCGGCCGTGCGCTTCGGCTCGCAGCTTCCCGCGCGGGCGTGCGAGATCGCGATCCTGCTCGTCGGCCACCGGCACCGCAGCCCGTTCGAGCTGTACGCGCACCGGCGCGCCGGGATCGCCGCCGGCCTGACCGAGGAAGACCTGGCGGCACTGGCCGCCGCGCGCGAGCCGGCCACGATGTCCGATGTGGAGGCGTGCGTCTTCCGGACCACGCTGCGGATCCTCGAACGCGGCACGCTGGCGGACGGCGAGTTTCACGACGCGGCCGGCGTGCTCGGCGAGGCCGGGCTCTTCGAGCTGGTCACGATCGTCGGCTACTACACAATGGTGGCCATGCAGCTCGCCGTCTTCGACGTCCAGCCACCGGACGCGCCGTGAACTACTCGATCTGGATCCTCGAGTACGGCTTCGTCGAACGCTTTCCGGCCAGCAACCTGTTCGCCGGGCAGCCCAACGAGGGGTACCGGCCGATGCCGTACTGCTTCGGGCTGGTCCGCTCGGCCGACCGCTGCGTGCTGGTGGACACCGGCTTCGTCGACCAGGCGGTGTACGACCGGCTCACCGCCAAGTACGGGCGCACCGCGTGGCGGCGGCCGGTCGACGTGCTCGCCGACGTCGGCGTCGCGGCCGAGCAGGTCGACACGATCCTGCTCACGCACAACCACTTCGACCACGCCGGCTGCGTCGAGGAGTTTCCCGCCGCGCACGTCCACATCCAGCGACGGGAGATCGACTCGTACCTGGCCGCGGCCGCCCGGCCGGCGCGGTTCGAGTTCCTGACCCGGTTCTGCCAGGCCGACCTGCCGCAGCGCCTGGCCAGCGGCGCGGCGACGCTCGTCGACGGCGCCGCCGAGGTCGCGCCGGGCATCGAGCTGCGGCCGGCCCACGACACCCACACCGCCGGCTCGCAGCTTGTCGCGGTCACCAACGACGCGGACGGGCCGTGGGTCTTCGCCGGCGACAACGTGTACAGCTACGAGAACATCGAGGGCCTGCGCGGCGACGGCGTCCTGGTGCCGATCGCGATGAGCACCGGCAGCGCCACCACCTGGCTCGACGTCGCCGACGCCATGCTGGACAGCGTGGGGCGGGACAGCCGGCGCGTCCTGCCCTTCCACGACGCGGCGGTGTGGGACCGCTTCCCCACGGCCACAGTGGACGGTGGTATGCACGTCGCGGAGGTCTCGCTCGCCGCCGGCCATGCCAGCCTCGTCTAGCGGCGCGTGCGCAGGCCCCAGCGGGCGAGCAGGCGGGTGGCGAGGGCGTACGCGAGGTGACCGCCGGGCCATTGGGTCACGTTGTGCCCGGCCGGGTCGTGGTAGTAGTTGTGGCAGCCGGATTCCATCGCTGACGCGCGGGTGGCCAGCCGCCGGTCGATCCAGGTGACGAAGCGCCGTGCCGCGGCCGGTGAGGTGTCGATGCTGCGCCGCCGGCGGCGGGCCAGGCGGCGCACGGCGCCGACGACGACCTCGGCCTGGCGTTCGAGTTGGGCGATGATCGACACGCCGCCGTTGGTGTTCGGTCCGTAGAGGATGAAGAAGTTCGGGAAGCCGGGCACGGTGATGCCCATGAACGCGCTGGCCCGCTCGCGCCAGGCGTCGTGGATGCCGCGCCCGTCGCGGCCTTTGACGTCGATGCTGGCCAGAAACCTCGTCGGCTGGAAGCCGGTGCTGAGGATCAGCACGTCGACGTCGCGGATGGTGCCGGTCGCGTCGACGACGCCGGTGGGCGTCACCCGGCTCACCGCGTGCGGAACGAGCTCGACGTTGTCGCGGTTGAGCGCCGGGTAGAACGTGGAGGAGATGACCGGCCGCTTGCAGCCCCAGGGGTAGTCGGGTGTCACCGCCGCCCTGGTCGCCGGGTCGTCGATGGCCCGCGCGATGAAGCGGTGGCAGACCTCGCGCATGCGCCGCTGGCGGCGGGAGCCGGCGTCGTAGCCCTTGAACCGGCGGTTGCCCTCGTGGAAGATCCAGGCCCGGCTGGCGCGCTGGGCCAGGGGCACGTTCCGGTACCACCACCGCTCGCGGGCGCTGAACTCGCGCTCGTGCTTGGGCTCGATCCAGCCGGGCTCGCGCTGGAAGACGTGGACGCGGCCGGCCGTCGACGCGATCGCCGGGACGATCTGTACCGCGGTCGAGCCGGTGCCGACCACCGCCACCGACTTTCCGGTGAGGTCGTGGTCCTCCCAGCGCGAGGTGTGGAAGCACGGGCCGGCGAAGGTGTCCAGTCCGGGCCACTCGGGATAGCGCGGCACGTTGAGCAGCCCGAGCGCGGAGATGACGACGTCGAACTCCTCGCTGTCGCCGTGCTCGGTGGACAGCGTGTACCGGCTTGTCGACTCCTCCCACACCAGGTCGGTGACCCGGGTGTTCAGGCGCAGGTGCGGCCGCAGGCCGAAGCGGTCGACCACGTGCTCGGCGTACGCGAGCAGCTCCGGCTGGGTGGCGTGGGTGCGCGGCCAGTCGTACTTGAGGAAGGAGAAGGAGTAGGCGTGCGAGTGCACGTCGACCTCGCAGCCGGGGTACCGGTTGTCGTACCAGGTGCCGCCGACGCCCGCGGACTGCTCGAAGATGACGACGGTGGCCGAGGTCCGGCGGCGCAGCTTGACCGCGGCGGCGATGCCGCCGAGCCCGGCGCCGATGACGGCGACCCGCAGCGGCGTGTGGTGGCGGCTCATCGGCCGGGCGGTGCCGGGTAGTCGGCGGCGTTGAACACCCAGCCCTCCATCGCCGAGAAGTCGAACCGCGGCGGGCAGAAGACGTCGATGAGGTGGTTTTCGCCGGCGCCGATCGCCTCGCTGGTGTGCAGGGACGGCGGCGGGATCACCGTGACGGACGGCGCCTCGGTCACCTCGTGCTCGTCCTCGCGCCAGTTGGCCCGGTTGGTCGTCCATGGCCAGCGGATGTGGTGCACGTACTGCCCGGCCAGGACGATGGAACACTGCTCGAAGTCGTCGTGCTTGTGCGGGGAGAGCTTGGCCGGGTCGCGCGGGCCCTGCTTCGGGTCGATGAAGTTGACCATGAAGGTGGTGCACCGGTACAGCCGGAACGGCGGGTTGGACAGCGGCGTGACGGTGAGGTCGTAGGCGCGCACCCGGTACCCGCCCACCGGCTCGGGCCACGGCTGGAACGGCGGGATGTTCTCGTGCGGCTCGGTGTAGGAGCCGGCGTTGGCGGCCAGCGAGGCGACGTCGGCCGAGCGGGTGGTCAGCAGGCGCAGCACCCGCCCCTGCCCGGTGACGGTCACGGTGCTGTCTCCCGGCGGCACGACGAGCATGGTGCGGCCGGCCGCCGCGACCTGCTCGCCGGGTGTGCGCACCTGGGCGGTCAGCGCGTCGTCGGCCAGCAGCACCACGTACTCGTCGGGCTGCCCGGTGCGGGCGAACGAGACCGTACCGTCCACTTCGGAGTAGCCGACGACGAAGTTCTGCCCGCGCGCGTACCAGGTCGCGGCGCCTTCGGTCTTTTCCACCGGCGCCAGGTCGCGGAACCGCACGTGCTCGGACCCGGAGAACCGCTCCGGCACCGCCGTGGTGGCCGCGGGCAGGGTCGAGCGCAGGTCGCTGGCGTCATACGCCATCGTTGTCCCCTCGGAGAGTCGGCTGCGAACGTCGGCGACGACGGCCGCCGCGGCGCTCCTCAGCACGCTGGTGTCGTTGCTGACCATCACGTACCGGTATCCCCGGTCGGCCGCCGCCGCGGCCTGCTCGGCGGTCTGCACCGCGGTGCCGGCGGGCACGCCGCGCGCCGCCGCGGCGGACAGCAGCTTGTCGACGAGCTTCTGGATCGACGGGTCGGACTGCGGCAGGCCGGATGAGAGCTGCAGGTCACCCATGCCGAGGAAGACCCCGTTGAGCCCGGGGACGGCGAGGATGTCGTCCACCGCCTCGATCGCCGCCCGCTCCTCCAGCTGCACGGCGCGCATGACCTCCTGGTCGCCGAAGCGCAGGTACTCCTCGCGGGCGAGGCCGCCCCACCGCCCGGCCCGGGACGTGATGCCGATGCCGCGGTCTCCGCCGGGCGAGAAGAGCATCTGCCGCACCGCCGCGCTCGCCTCCGCGACGGAGGTCACCCTCGGCACGAGGATGCCGTCGACGCCGGTGTCGAGCAGCCGCTGCAGGTAGCCGCCGCTGCGGTCGGGGACGCGGACGAGGACGGACATGCCGGCGCCCTGCGCCACGACCGTGGCCTGATATGCGAACTCGAGCGTCAGTGGCGCGTGCTCCTGGTCGATGACGATGAAGTCGAAGCCGGCGTCGGCCAGGATCTCCACCGGCTCCACGGCCGGGATCTTGACCCAGGTGCCCACCAGGCACCGCGTGGTCGACGCCAGTCGCCGGGCGAACCCCTGCCGGTTTTCCACCGCAGTCATGGCGCTCCTCACGAGGGGTTTTGGTGCGAGAAATTGTATCATCGTCATACGATCCTGAACAGCGGTGGGACGCGCCGATACGCCTCCCCACCAGCACACTTCGTCTGAGTACGATGTCAGGCACGACAGCTCAACCGAGCGCGGACGAGGAGGACGGCGGTGACCGGAGCCAACCCGCTGCGGGTTGAGCGCAACCCGGCTCTGATCCGCTCGCAGGTGGTGGCCAACCTGCGGCAGGCGATCCTCGACCGGCGGCTCGCACCCGGGCAGCGCCTGATCGAGCGCGAGCTCGTCGAGCTCACCGGCGCGTCCCGCACCAGCGTCCGCGAGGCGCTGCGCGAGCTCTCGGCCGAAGGGCTGGTCACCGCGATCCCCAACAAGGGCATGGTCGTCACCAGCGTCAGCGCCGAGGAGGCACGCCAGCTCTACCAGGTGCGCGCGGTCCTGGAGGCGCTGGCCGGGCGCCTGTTCGTCGAGCACGCCGGCGCCGCCCAGCGCAAGGCGCTCGTCCGCGCGCTGGAGAAGATCGAGCGGTTGACCGCTAAGGGCGCGCCGGTGCTGGCCGCGAAGGACGCCTTCTACGACGTGCTGTTCGAGGGCGGTGGCAACGACGCGCTGCGGTCGGTCGCCGGCGGCCTGCACGCCCGGGTCACCGTGCTGCGGTCGCTGTCGCTGTCGGTCCCCGGCCGGGTCGAGCACAGCACCAAGGAGCTGCGCGCGATCGTCGACGCCGTCCTCGCCGGTGACGCCGACGCCGCCGCCGCGGCCTGCGCCCGGCACGTCGAGGAGGCCGGTCGCGCCGGCCTTGTCGCCCTCGCCGAGCAGGACGCCTAGGCCCGATCCCCGTTCGCCAGGCCCTTCCGCACGGGTCGCAGGATTGTATGATGATCCCACATTTGCCAGCGGCAGGGAGCGGTCCATGAGTGTTGACGAAAGCCGGTTCGCGCGCGGCCTCGACATCCGGCGGGAGGTGCTCGGCGACGCGCACGTCGAACGCTCGCTGGCGCAGGCCACCGACTTCACCCGGGTGGTGCAGGAGTACGTGACGGCGACCTGCTGGGGCGACGTCTGGTCCCGACCCGGGCTCGACCGGCGCACCCGCAGCCTGCTCAACCTCGCAATGCTCACCGCGCTGAACCGGCCGCACGAGTTCTCGGTGCACGTACGCGGCGCGCTGCGCAACGGCTGCACCCAGCAGGACATCCAGGAGGTCCTGCTGCAGACCGCGGCGTACTGCGGCGCACCGGCCGCGCTCGAAGCGTTCCGCCTCGCCCAGCAGGTCATCGAGCAGCTGCGGCAGGAAAGCCTCACCACATGAGCGGCCGCACCGGCGCCCGCGTCGTCGCGGACATGCTCGACGGCTACGGGGTGACACACGTCTTCCTGGTACCGGCGATCCTGCGCCGCACCCTCGCCGAGCTCGAGCTGCACCACCCGCACATCCACCGGGTCGTGACGCACGGCGAGAAGGCCGCCGCCTACATGGCCGACGGCTACGCCCGCGCCAGCGGCCGCCCGGGCATCGCGGCGGCACAGGTGGTCGGCGCGCTCAACCTCGCCGCCGGCCTCCGCGAGCCGTTTCTTGCCGGCTCCCCGGTGATCGCGCTGACCGGCGGCCGGTCCCCGGCCACCAAGTTCCGGCACGTGTACCAGGAGATCGACGACCTGCCCGCCTTCGAGCCGGTGACGAAGTTCAACGGCACGATCGACGACGCCGACCGGTTTCCGGACATGCTGCGGCACGCGTTCCGGGTGGCGACCACCGGCGCGCCCGGCCCGGTCCACCTGCAGATCCAGGGCAACGAGGGCCAGCTCGACACCGCGCACGCCAGCGCCGAGCCGCTGGTGGAGCCGGCCTTCGCCCAGGTGCCACCGGTCCGCCCGGCACCCGACGAGCAGAGCGTCGCGGCCGTGCTGCGGCTGCTGGCCGAGGCGCGGCGCCCCGTCATCGTGGCCGGCGGCGGTGTCCGCGCGTCCCGCGCCGGCGCCGAGCTCGTCGCGCTGGCCGAGGCGCTGGGCATCCCGGTCGCCACCTCGGCCAACGGCAAGGACACCATCCCCGGCACCCACCCGCTGTCGGTCGGGGTGGTCGGCTCGTACTCCCGCGAGTGCGCCAACCAGGTCGTCGCCCGCGCCGACCTCGTCTGCTTCGTCGGCACCGCCACCGGCGGCATGACCACCCACCACTGGGCCGTACCGCCGATCGGCACGCCGACCGTCCAGATCGACATCGAGCCGGCCCGCCTCGGCCGCAACTACCCGCTGCGCGCCTCCGTCGCCGCCGACGCGAAGGCCACGCTCACCCGTATGCTGGCCCTGACCATCCACGGTGGACAACCGGACCGCACGGCCTGGCTGTCCGAGGTGGACGGTGCCAAGGCGGCCTGGCGGGCACGTTACCGCGAGGTGCTGACCAGCGACGCGGTGCCGATCCGGCCCGAGCGGATCGCCGCCGAGCTGACCGCCGCCCTGCCCGCCGACGCCGTCCTCGTGGTCGACACCGGCCACGCCGGCATGTGGATGGCGCAGTTTCACGACGTCACCGCGCCGGGCCAGGGCTACCTGCGCAGCGCGGGGCACCTCGGCTGGGCGTTCAGCGCCGGCGTGGGCGCCAAGTGCGCCGCCCCGACCGCCCGGTCGTGGCCTTCACCGGCGACGCCGGCCTCTACTACCACCTCGGCGAGATCGAGACCGCCGTCCGCCGCGGGGTCAACCTCGTCACCGTCGTCAACAACAACCACGGCGGAAACCAGAGCAGGCGCGGGTTCGACCGGGCGTACGGCGGGCAGGCCACCGACAAGGCCAGTGAGCTGTGGACATACCGGGACGTCGACTTCGCCCGGATCGCCGAGCAGATGGGCGCGCTGGGCATCCGGGTCGACCGGCCGGGCGACCTGGCCGGGGCGCTGGACCGGGCGCTGTCGGCCGGCCGGCCGGTGGTGGTGGACGTACACACCGACATCGGCGTGGCCGCTCCCCCACCGGTCAGCTGACATCGCGGGCCAGCTCCTCGGCCAGGATCGGCACCGCGGTCGTCGCGGCGTGGATGCCGATCACGCTGGCGATCTCCAGCACCTCGACGATCTCCTCGGTGGTGGCGCCGAGCCGGACCGCGTTGCGCATGTGCAGCTTCAGCCCCGGCACGTACAGGTGGGTCGCCGCGGCGTCGAACGCGATGTAGACGAACTCCTTCACCTTCGGCTCCAGGACACCGGTCTTCCACGGGACCGAGGAGAACTCGACGTACGCCTCGAACAGCTCCGGGTCCAGCTCCAGCAGGCCGTCCCAGAACTCGTGCCAGTAGCCGCGGTTGGCGGTGAACTCGGCCTTGAGCTGCTCCTGCCGCTCGGACAGCGGTGCCGGGCCGGTGCGCCTGCCCTCCTCCTCCAGCACCTCGACCAGCAGCGGGATGCCGATGTTGCAGGCGTGGATGCCCAGCGTGCTGGTCAGCTCCAGCACCTCCATCACCTCGTCCGCGGTGGCGCCGAAGGCCAGCGCGGCACGGATGTGCTGGCGGATGCCGGGCTCGTACAGGTGGGTGGCGGCCGCGTCGACCGCGATGTACATGAACTCCTTGACCTTCGGCTCGAGGTGGTTCTTGCGCCACGGCACGGCCGACCAGTTCAGGTAGGCGCGCAGGAAGGCGGGGTCGAGCTCCAGGATCCGCTCCCAGGTGTCGCTCCACGTGGAGCGGACCGCGATGAACTCGTCCTTGATCTGCTGCTGCTCGGCGGTCAGCACGTACCACTCCCTTGTTCGTCGGATGCCATCCGGGACATCAACCAGGCGGCGACCTGCGTGTGGTCGGCGTCGGCGGGCAGCGCCCCGGCCGCCTCCGCCCAGGCCGCCAGCGCCGCCGCGGAGACAGCGGCCGGTGTCCCGGTGGCCTCCTGCAGCCCCAGCGCGATGCCCATGTCCTTGACCATCAGGCGCAGGCCGAAGCCGGAGTCGTACGTGCCCGGCAGCACGAACTTCGGCCACTTGGTCTCGGTCGAGCCGCTGCGGCCGCTGGAGGCGTTGACGATGTCGAGCATCACCCGCGGGTCGAGGCCGAACGCGCGCCCGGCCAGCAGCGCCTCCGAGGTCACCATGAGGTGCGCGGCGGACATCAGGTTGTTCAGCGCCTTGATCGCGTGGCCGGCGCCGACCACCTCGCCGGCGTGCACCACGCGCGAGCCGAGCACGTCCAGGATCGGCCGCAAGGTGGCGAACGCGGTGGCCGGGCCGCCCACCATCACGGTCAGCGTCCCCGCGCGGGCACCGGCGACGCCGCCCGAAACCGGCGCGTCCACGAGCGTGACGGCGTGCCGCGCGGCGACGCCGGCCAGCTGGCGGGTGCGGGCCGGGTCGGAGGAGCTCATGTCGACCAGCAGGGTGCCCGGCTTGAGCCGGCCGAGCAGCCCGTCGGTGAGCAGGACCCGCTCGACGACCGCGGAGTCGGGCAGCATGAGCAGCACGGTGTCCGCTGTGGACACGCCGGTGACCGTGGCGGCGAGCGCCGCGCTGCCGGCGAAGCGCTCCCGGGCGGCCGGCACCACGTCGTACACGCACAGCTCGTGTCCGGCCTCGATCAGCCGGTCCGCCATCGGCCCGCCCATGTTGCCCAGCCCGACGAAGCCGATCATGGCCGGGCCAGGTAGTCGTCGTCCGCGACCGGCTCGCGCCACTCGGTCCTGCCCAGCGAGATCGCCAGGTGCACCAGGTAGGTTTCCGGGCCGCCGCCGTGCCAGTGCGCCTCCCCCGGCGGCACCCACACCGTGTCGCCGGGGTGCAGGACCTGCGGCACGCCGCCGGCCGAGCAGACCAGCCCGCCGCCGGCGGTGACGAGGAGGATCTGGCCCTTCTCGTGGCTGTGCCAGAAGGTGCGGGCGCCGGGCGCGAAGAAGACGCTCGCCATGGTGACGTCCGGGCCGGACCGCAGCGGGTCGGCGAACACGGTGCCGGTGAAGGTGGCGGTGCGCTGCTCGGACGGCAGCCGGTCGGCGTGCCCGCGGACGATCTCCATCAGTGCTCCTCCGTCGCGTACAGCCGGGTCCCGCCGGCGACGTCACCGATCGCGTCGACGACCCGGTTGCTGATCTTGTCGGCGTACCCGAGGTTGTTGGCGAGGCCGAACGCGGCGAGCGGGCCGGCCGCGGACAGCGAGGGCACGCCGAGCTGGCCGAGGCTGTCGACGTAGAGCGCGACGTCCTTGGTCATCAGCGCGCTGGTGAGCCCGCCCTCCAGATAGTCGCCCCGGATGATGTGCGGAAAGCGGTTGAGCGTGGCGAAGTTGACCCCGCTGCTGGCGTTGAAGACGTCCAGCACCTGGGCCAGGTCGAGGCCGGCCCGTTTCGCCGCGACCATCACCTCGGCGGTCGCGGCGAGGCTGACCGCGTTGAGAAAGTTGTTGAGCACCTTCGTCGTGTGGCCGGCACCCGACCCTCCCATGTGGACCACCTTGCTGGCGAAGGCGGCCAGCACGGGCTCCACGGTGGACAGTGCCCGAGGCGAGCCGCCGACCATGATGGTGAGGGTGCCGCGTTCGGCCGCCGCCGCGCCGCCGGAGATGCCCGCGTCGAGGTAGTCCACGCCGATGCCCGCCAGCGCCGCGTGGATGCGGACGGTCGAGGCCGGTGCGGCGGTGCTGAGGTCGACCACCACCTGTCCGGCCCGGCCGGAGGCAAGGACGCCGCCCGGCCCGAGGACGACCGCCTCGACCACCGCGCTGTCCGGCAGGGACAGCAGGACCACGTCGCTGCCCTCGACGACCGCCCGCACGCCGCCGGCCGGGGTGGCGCCCACCGCCGGGGCCCGGCCGGGATCGGTGTCGAAGCCCAATACCGGGGTACCGGCGTCGACGAGCCGGCGGGTCATCCGGCCGCCCATGTTGCCCAACCCGATGAACCCGACCCTCATCGCAGGTCCCTTCCGTACAGCGCGCGGTCATAACCGGCGAAGTCCCAGGCGCCCGCGCCGCCGGACGGCCGCACGGTGCTGACGATGCTGGCGCCGCCGTCGACGGAGACGACCTCGCCGGTCATGTACGCGGCCTCGTCGCTGAGCAGGAACGCGACCACGGCGGCGACGTCCTCGCCGGTGCCGGCCCGCCGCAGTGGCGTGCTGCTGGCCCGGCGCGCCATGTCGTCCTTGCCGCCGACCGCGTCCGGCGTCGCGGCGAACAGGTCGGTGGGCACGATGCCGGGCGCGACCGCGTTCACCCGCACGCCCAGCGGCCCGCCGTACATCGCGGCGCCGTGCAGGATGCCGAGCACCGCGTGCTTGGAGGTCTGGTAGGCCAGCAGGTCCGCGCTGCCGCGCAGGCTCCCGATCGACCCGGTGATGACGATGCCGCCGGTGCCGTCCTGCGCTTCGTACTGGCGGAACGCGGCCCGGACGCCGAGGAAGACGCCGCGCACGTTCACCGCCATCACCCGGTCGAACTCGGCGGCGGTCAGCTCTGGCAGCGTGGCGAACGAGCCGGAGATGCCGGCGTTGAGGTGATGCAGGTCGACCCGGCCGAACCGCTCGACGGCGGCGCTCATGTACGCCTCGACACCGTCCTCGGTGGACACGTCGGCGCGCACCCAGGCGGCCGCGCCGGCCGGCGGCGGCTGCGCGACGGCGGTGTCCACCGCGACGACCTGCGCTCCCGCCTCGACCAGCCGCCGCACGGTGGCCGCCCCGATGCCGCCGGCCGCACCGGTGACCACCGCGACCTTGCCCGCGAGCCCGCGCATCGGCTACCTCCCGTCCACGCTGATCCGCACGGCGAGCCCGTCGTCGCCGGTCGCGGGAAAGCGCCGCATCACGTCCGGGTCGTGCCCCGCGACAAGGCGGCGCGTGCCGGCCAGGTCGCGCAGCAGCTGGAACGCCCCGTACATCGCCGGCAGGTCGGCGACGTGGGCGAACGGGCGGTCCCGGTCGAGCTCCTCGTAGTAGTGCAGGGCGTCGGAGGCGAGCACGACGTCCCCGACCAGCACGATGAGCTGGCCGGGCGTGTGGCCGCCGACCTCGACGAGCTCGACGCCGCCGGGCAGGGTGGTGCGCGCGTCCACGAGGGTGAGCCGGCCGGCGGCGTGCGCCACGCGCAGGGCGGCGACGTCCTCGGGTTCGGCGGAGCCGGCGAACAGCGGCTTGCGCCCCATCGGGCCGGCCCAGAAGTCGTACTCGCGCCGCGACATCACGAACGTGGCGGCGGGAAAGGCCCCCAGGTTGCCGATGTGGTCGTAGTGGCCGTGGGTCAGCACGACCGTGGTGACCGCGGCCGGGTCGACGCCGAGCCGGTCCAGGGCCCGCGCCGGCGGGCAGAGCATGGTGCGCCCGCGGCGCGCGCCGCTCGCCTCGTTGAAGCCGCAGTCGACGACGGTGGTGTGCCCGCCGTGCCGTACGACCCAGAAGTAGTAGTCCATGACGATGCCGGTGTCCGGCTCGCCGTACGTGTCGAAGTGCAGGAAGACCTCGCTCCTGCGGGTGGTGCGGGTGCCGTACCGCACCGCGAGGACCTCGCTCATGGCAGCAGCAGCTGTGCCGCGTTGGTACCGACCAGCTGCCGCGTCTGCTGCTCGGGGACGCCCGCGTCCAGCAGCCCCCGGATGGCCCTGCGGTAGAGGGTGACCGGCAGCGGGTTGGCCTTCTGCCCCGAGTCCGAGGAGATGACGGTCTGCCCGGCGCCGACCGCCTCGATGAACGCCAGCAGCTCACCGAAGTCGCGCCGGCGCTCCGGGCGGCCGAAGTACATGACCGCGCAGTGTTCGATGTAGACGCCCTGGCGCGCCCACGCGGCCGCCTGTTCGATCGAGGCGCCGACGACGAAGCAGGGGTGGTTGACGACAATGCGCTGGACGCCGGCCTCCAGCGCGGCGTCGATGAGCCGCTGCGACTCGGTGACGCCGAGGTGGCCGCAGGTCAGCACCGCCTCCTCGGCCGCGATCACCGACAGGATGTCCCGGACCTCCGGCAGGACCCGGCCGTTGTCGTCGAGGATCGACAGGATCGGCTGGGGGCGCAGCTCCACCTCCGAGGTGGGAAAGCCGGTGTCGTGGTCCTCGTGGTGCCGGACGTGGGCGGCGGAGGAGAGCGTGGGAAACCACACCATGCGGCCACCCATCCGCAGGGCCAGCTCGACGGCGTACGGGTTGAGCCCGCCGACCGTCCAGTTCAGGGCGATCCCGCCGAAGACCTCGATCGGCAGGTCGGCCAGGCCCGCCGAGCGCAGCGCCAGGATGTCGGTGACCATGCTGTGGTGGTGCGACTTGGCCACGATCGCGCGGAAGCCCGCCCCGGCCGCGTCGCGCGCGGCGTCAAGGATGCTCATCCGCCGCGGAAACGGGCTCGGTCCGGGGTGCTGGTGCAGGTCGACCGCGCCGACCATGAGGCGGTCCGCCTCCTCGTCGGGGAGCCGGCGGTCCGCGTCCAGCTCGGCGTCCAACAGCGAGAGCTCTGCGATCATGTGGCTTCCTTACTGTGCTTCACGGGGTCACCAGGACCTGGTCTTCGGGCCGCCAGTGGGCGACGACCCGGTCGCCCGGGTGGACTGCCGCCGGGATGCCGACGGGTAGTGCGGCGCAGCCGACGGAGCCGTCGCCGTAGGTCAGCTCGACCCGGTTGAACGTGCCGTAGAAGGAGACGTCGGTGACCGTCGCCTCGGCGGCGTTGGATCCGGACGGCACCGGCTCGCCCACCACGGCCAGGCGGATGCGCTCGGGCCGCACGATCAGGACCCGCTCGCCGCCTCCGTCCGGCTCGCGGACCGTCCACGTGCGATCGAGCCACTCGTAGGCGCCACCGGGGACGTAGCGGCCGGCGAAGACGTTCGACTCCCCCAGGAACCGGGCCGCGAACTGGGTCGTCGGCCGGTGGTAGAGGTCGGCGGGGGTGCCGATGGAGTCGATCCGCCCGCGGTAGAAGATGGCGATGCGGTCCGACAGCGTCATCGCCTCGTCCTGGTCGTGCGTGACGAACACGAAGGTGAGCTTCAGCTCGCGGTGCAGGCGCTTGACCTCGCGCTGCAGCGACTGCCGCAGCTTGCGGTCCAGCGCGCTGAGCGGTTCGTCGAGCAGCAGCACACTCGGCGAGAAGACCACGGCGCGGGCCAGCGCCACGCGTTGCTGCTGCCCGCCGGACAGCTCGTGCGGGCGGCGCTTGTCCATGCCGGCGAGGTCGACGAGCTCCAGTGCCTCGCCGACCCGCCTGGTGATCTCCTCCCGCGGCGTCCTGCGCTCGCGCAGCGGAAAGGCCACGTTGTCGGCGACGGACAGGTGCGGGAAGAGCGCGTAGTTCTGGAACACCATGCCGAAGTTCCGCTTGTGCGGCGGGAGCCCGGAGATGTCCCGGCCGTTGAGGCGGATGCCACCCGAGGTCGGTGTGGTGAACCCGACGATCATGTTGAGCGTCGTGGTCTTTCCCGAGCCGCTGGGCCCAGCAGGGTGATGAACTCCCCCGGTTCGATGTCGATGTTGACGTGGTCGACGGCCGGCGGCTCGTTGGCCCCGTACCGTTTGCACAGGTCCACCAGCTCGATGCGGCCCCCGCTGCTGGCCGCCACCGCGGGCGCCGGCGCCACCGCTCGCTGCTCCATCCGGGTTCTCACGGCTACCTACCTTTTCCGCGCCGCGCGCTGATGACCTGGGCCAGCAGGATGGGGACGCTCACGAGGACGACGATCAGGCTCGACGCGGCGGAGATCGTCGGATCGATCTGGATGGTGACGCTGTTGAACATCTGGACCGGGAGGGTGATCGCTCCGGGCGCCTGCAGGAACAGGGCGATCACGACCTCGTCCAGCGACGTCACGAACGCCAGCACCGCGCCGGACAGGATGCCGGGCAGCAGCAGCGGGAAGGTGACCCGGCGGAACGCGGAAAGCGGGCTTGCGCCGAGGCTCGCCGCGACGCCGGGCAGGCGCGCGTCCATCCCCTGCAGCCGGGCGGTCACCGCGATCACCACGAACGGCACGGCCATCGCGGTGTGGGCCAGGATGATGCCCAGGAGGGTGCCGTTGAGGCCCGCCTGCAGGAACGCGGCGAAGACCACCAGGCCGACCAGGATGTGCGGGACGATCATCGGCGCGAGCAGGAAGCCGGTGACCGCGCCGCGCCAGCGGGGGGCCAGCCGCTGTACGCCGAGCGCGGCGGTGGTGCCGAGGACGGTCGCGAGGACCGCGGTGAAAAGCCCCGCCTGGATGGAGTTGAAGATGGCGGCGGTCCACTGCGGTGAGGTGAACAGCCGCTCGTACCAGCGCAGCGACCAGCCGTCCGGCGGAAACTGGAAGGTGCTGCCTGAGGAGAAGCTCATCGGGATGACCACGAGCGTCGGCGCGACAAGCAGGATCGCCACGAGCACCGTGTGCACCTTGAGCCAGGGCCGTACCTGCGCCGGCTGGCCCTCCTTGCCGTGCGACCGGGCCGGCTGGTAGCCGGGGGCGACGGCGGCAAGGCGCTGTCCGGCCAGGCGGCGGCTCAGGCCGAGCACGGCGAGCGTGACAGCCAGCAGGAACACGCCCATCGCGCCGGCGCCGCCGAAGTCGAGCAGCTCCTTGGCGCGCACGTTGATGACCTGCGCGATCATCGCGTTGCGGGTCGAGCCGAGCAGGGCGGGCGTGACGTAGAAGCCCAGTGCCAGCACGAAGACAAGGGACACGCCGGCGATGACGCCCGGCATGGACAGCGGCAGGTAGACCCGGCGGAAGGCGCGTGCGCGCGGTGCGCCGAGGCTCTGCGCGGCGGCCAGCAGCCGCCGGTCGATCTGGTCCATCGCGCTGTACATGGGCAGCACCAGAAACGGCAGGAGCACCTGGGTCATCGAGATTCCGACGGCCAGGGTGGAGCCGAGCAGCGTGACGTCGCCGAACCCGAACGGCCGGAGCATCCGCTGGATCACGCCCTCGTCCTGCATCAGGATCATCCAGGCGAAGTTGCGCGCCAGCATGCTTGTCCAAAATGGAACGAGCACGATCGTCACCAGCACCGCGCGCATCGTCGGACCGACAAGCGTCATGGCGTACGCGTACGGGTAGGCCAGCAGCACGCCGACGAGCGAGACGACCAGCGCGACCAGCAGCGTGCGGCCCAGCACCCGCAGCGTGTACCCGTCGGTGAACAGCGAGGCGTAGTTGCCCAGGCCCGTCTGCGGCTCGGTGACGCTGTCCACGACGACGCTGAGCAGGGGCAGTACGAAGAAGACGGTCAGTGCGACCAGTGCCGGCAGCAGGAGCAGCCAACCGCTGGCCCGCCCCCGGCCGGCGCGGGCCGGCGCGAGGCGCCCCGTGGAGGGCGCCCCGGCCGTGGCTGTGTCGACAGCCATCCGCGTCAGCCGACCTTCCAGGCGGTCCAGCGCTTGACGACCGCGTCGGTGTTGTCGATCCACCACTGCTTGTCCTGCTCGACGAGCCGGCCGCGGTCGGGCAGGAACGCGTTGAACGCCTTCTGCTGCTCGGTGTAGCCGATCGACGTGACGTCGACCTCACTGCGGGCGGGCGCCGTGCCGGTCAGCTTCGCGTACGCGGTGGCCTGTGCCGGTTCGGTGACGAAGACGAGCATCTCCTGGGCGAGCTGCTTGTTCGGGGTGCCCTTGGGGATCACCAGGGCGCCGATGTCGGTGGTGTTGAAGTCCCAGACCGGCACGAGGTTGGCACCGGTCTGCGCCGAGACGATCGACCGCGCCGTCACGGTGAGCACCATGCTGGCCTGGCGGTCCACGAGCTGTTGCTGGATGGCGCCGTAACTGGGTGCGAAGACCATCGAGCTCTTGATCGTGTCGATCTTCTTGAGCGCCCGTTCGAGGTCGATCGGGTACACCTTCTCCGGCGGTACCCCGTCGGCGACCAGCGCGGCTTCGAGCAGTCCGGCCTTCGGGTAGTCGTAGACGATCCGCTTGCCGGGGAAGCGTTTGACGTCGAAGAAGTCTTCGATCTTCGTCGGCTTCTCGCCGGGGAACAGGTCGGCGTTGTAGCTGAAGATGTTGGCGTAGCGGTACGTCGGCACGAAGCAGTCACCTGTCGTGCCCGGCGGAAACTTGCTGCGGTCCAGGCCCGGGTCGTCGAGCTTTTCGAACAGCTCGCCGCAGTAGGCGCCGGCGTAGATCCAGCTCATGTTGGCCAGGTCCCAGATCGTCTTGCCCGCCTTGACCATGGTCCGGACCTGGGCGATCTCGGCGGGCGTGACGTTTGTGAACTGGGTGCCGGTCTGGGCGGTGAACGGTTCCTGCAGGGCCTTCTTCTCGTCCTCCTGGAACTGGCCTCCGGTGCTCGCCCAGGTGAGCTTCTGCTCGCCCGTGCCGCTGTCGCCGCTGTCACCACCCGCACCACAGGCGGTCACCAATAGAGCACTCACCGCAACCACTGTGACGAAACGAAACGTCCTCATTTATTTCGCCTTTTCTCGATCGGGAACCGCCGCGCGTTCCCGCTCACGGATAACCCTCTGGGCCGGCGACTTCCCGGTCAGTGCGTATTGATTGCCGGCGCCGGCCGCGGTGTCAGTCCGCCGCGCCTTCGAGCGGATTGCTCAACCGCCGGCTGATCGTTTCCGCGCCCGCGAGCAGCGCACGCGCCATCGGGCTGTCGCTCCCCTCGGGCACGAACTGTGCGATGCCCACAATGGCCAGCGTGGCGACGACCCGGCCGGCCGGATCCCGGACCGGCGTGGCCACCGCGCTGACACCCTCGGTACGGCTCGCCCGGAACGAGATCCCGGTCCGGCGAACCTCCGCCAACTCTTCTTCTGTCGCGTCCGCCGCGCCCGCGCCGAACCGGTACAGCGACTCGCCCCGGAAGGCCCAGAAGACGACCGCCTGGGCCGTGCTGGGGCCGAGCCGACTCCCGACCTTGATCGACACGTGCGCCGTCCGGCTGCTGTCCTCGTGCACCCGCGCCACGACCGGAGACTGGCCGTTCCACACGCTGAGCACGACCGTCTGGCGCATCCGGACGCTGATCTCTTCCATCACCGGCCCGGCCAGGTCGGTGACCCCGAGCCGGGACAGCGCCATGGTCCCCAGTTCGGCCAGCAGCACGCCGAACTCGTACCGGTTTCGGTCCCGCCGCTGCAGCAGGCTGTGGTTTTCCATTGACGCCAGGTACCGGTGGGCGGTGGACTTACCCACGCCCAACTCCTCCGCGGCCGACACCAGGTCGATGGTCCCGTTGGACGCCAGTAGCCGCAGCAACTGGACGACGCGCGAGACCACCTGGATGTCCCCACTGGCGATCTCCAGGCCGTCGGCGACGGGCCGTGGACCGCGGGACGTGTTGGCCATCGGTTTCCCTTCCTCGTCACCTCGGGCGCCGTCCCGCATTGCGGGGCGACCATCCAGCTATCCGGTACGGCGAATCTAGGTGATCACGCCGGAGGCCTGTCAAGGCCTTGAACAAGATTTCCGTCGGATTTCGCAGAAGTTAGATCTTGGGCAAGGCAGCACCTTGACGGGCCGGCCGCAGGGGCCTAGCCTCGCTGCTCATCCTGGATAGCAGGATGCCCACCCCGGCAGACGGGATATCGCATGGACCTGACCGCTGTCGTGACCGGCGCCGCCCGGGGCATCGGCCGCAGCGTGGTGACCCGACTGCGCGAGGCCGGCTACCGCGTGGTCGCGGTCGACATCTCGCCTTCCGTGGCCGAGCTGGCCGCGGACGGGATCGTGCCGCTGCAAGCCGACGTGTCGGCAGCCGAGGCGCCACAGGCCGCGGTCGACCGCGCGGTCGAGGCGTTCGGCCGGCTCGACCTGCTGGTCAACAACGCCGCCCGCTTTCTGCGGCGGCCGATCCTCGACACCACCGACGCCGACTTCGACAACCTCTTCGCCGTCAACGTCCGGCCCGCCTTCCGGTTCGCCCGCGCCGCACTGCCCCACCTGACCGGCACCGCCGGCTGCATCGTCAACGTCGCCTCGATCTCGGGCCTGGTCGGCATCGCCAACCAGAGCGTCTACGCGATGACCAAGGGCGCGATCGTCCAGCTGACCCGCCAGCTCGCGATCGAGTACGCGGGCCGCGGCGTGCGGGTCAACGCGGTCGCGCCGGGCGCCGTCGACACCGAGTTCATGGCCGAGGCCCGGGCGGCCGACGCCGACCCCGCCGCCAGCCTCGCCGTCACCCTGGGCAACCACCCGATCGGCCGCATGTCGACCGCCGACGAGGTGGCGCGGGCGATCGCCTTCCTGGCCGCGCCCGAGTCCGCCGGCATCACCGGCACGATCCTCAGCGTGGACGGCGGCTACGTGGCCCGCTGACCGTCTAGCCCGGTGTGGCCGCACCCCGACCGGTGCGCCGGTTCACTACCCTGCCGAACAGCGGCGGGACCGCCGCCCACCGAGCGAACGCGGAGGTACCCAGGGTGTCCGAGCAGGCGCCGACCATCACGCCCGGGCCGGACAGCCCGCCGGCCGCCGATCCCGTCCCCGCGCCGCGGCAGGCCGAGGCGGACTCCTCGCCGGATCAACCGGCCGGCGACGCGACCTTCGACACGTCCGGGCCGGGCCGGTTCGGCAAGCCGGGGGCGCCGCTGTCGCGGTCACCGTTCGTCATCGGGTTCACGGCGGGGCTGGGCCTGCTCCTGGCGTACACGATGTTTCTGCTCATCCAGGACGCCGCCTCGATCCTCATCCTCATCTTCATCGCGCTGTTCCTGGCGATCGGCCTCAACCCGGCCGTGGTCCGGCTGCAGCGCTGGGGCCTGCCCCGCGGCCTCGCCGTCGCCGCGGTCGGGCTCGGCGTCCTGGCGCTGCTGGCCGTTGGCGCGCTCGCGCTCGTACCGCCGGTGGTCACCCAGACCGGCGCGCTGGTGGAAAACCTGCCCGACTACATCGACCAGATGCGCCGCAGCGAGACCCTCCGTGAGCTGAACGAGCAGTACCAGATCATCGACCGGCTCCAGTCCGCCGCCACCGCCTCCAACATGACCAAGGCGGCCGGCGGCGTGCTCGGCGGCGCCCAGGTGGTCTTCGGAGCCGTCTTCAACATCCTCACCGTGGTCGTACTGACCATCTACTTCCTGTCCGCCTTCGACCGCCTGCGGCTCGGCGCCTACAAGCTCGTGCCCGCCTCCCGCCGCCCCCGGGTGCAGGCGATCGGCGACGAGATCCTGGCCAAGGTGGGCGCGTTCATGGCCGGCGCGCTCGCCATCGCGCTGATCGCCGGCGTGTCCACCTGGGTGTTCCTGATGATCGTCGGCGTGACGTACCCGTTCGCCCTCGCCGTGGTCGTCGCCGTCTGCGACCTCATCCCCCAGGTCGGCGCCACCCTCGGCGCCGTGGTGGTCAGCGCCGTCGCGTTCGCCACCAGCAGCGTCAGCGTCGGCATCGCCTGCGTCGTGTTCTTCATCGTCTACCAGCAGCTCGAAAACTTCGTCATCTACCCCAAGGTGATGCGGCGCGCGGTCAAGGTCAGCGACCTGGCCGCGATCCTCGCCGCTCTGCTCGGCATCGCCCTGCTCGGCGTGGTCGGCGCGCTGATCGCCATCCCCGCGGTCGCCGCCGTCCAGCTCATCGTCCGCGAGGTGGTGCTGCCCCGACAGGAGCGCGGCTAGCCATGCAAATCCAGGCACGCGTACCGCTGGTCTGCACCTACGACAGCGGCGCCGACGCGGCATCACCTGGACATCGAGGTTCGACAACGCGGCGTGGGCCGAGCCCATCGTCGAAGACCAGTAGCTCGCCCACAACTGGTCGGAGCCCGGCAGCCGCGCCGCGGGTGCATCTCAACCTGGGCGCACCGATGCGCCCAGGAACCGATCCGTGGCCCCATACGCGGCTGGCCGTACCTGGTGAAGGGCCGTCCCTCCAACGCCGCGCGGTCCGGGGGTTGGCCGGCAACCGCGGAGGGTGAGGCCGCGGGAGCAACGGTCCGGACCACCGCGGACATCGCGGTAGCTCGCAATATCGTCGGGCTATCTCGCTGTGAGCAGCGCCAATCCCTCATTGCTGGCCACCGACCCGGTCTCGGCGGACAGCGCGGCCACGACGCGGTCGATGTCGCTGTCCGTGGTGCCCAGGCCGAAGCTGATCCGCAGCAGGGCGGCCGGACCCGTGGCGCAGCCGCCCGGCCGCGTGGCGCCGGTCAGGCGGCGGGCGAGCGGGTGTGCGCAGAACTGCCCGGCGCGCACCCCCACGCCGTGATCCGCGCCGAGCCGGTCGGCGACCGTGGCGGCGTCGTGGTCGGGCAGCGCGAGGGAGACGATGCCGACCCGCGGGTGGGTGTCGCTGAAAAGGCTGACGGGCACGGCGGCCGGTACGTCCGCCAGGCCGGCCTGCAACCGTGCCAGCAGCTGCTGCTCGCGGGCGTGGAGGGCGTTCCGGTCGGCGGCGGCGAGGGCCTCACAGACCGCGGCGAGGGACACGGCGCCGAGCAGGTTCGGGGTGCCGCCCTCGTGGCGTGCCGGGCCGGTCGCCCAGGTCACGTCGCCGGCGTGGTCGCCCACGGCCGCGCTCGCGCCGCCGCCGCGCAGGTAGGGCTCGGCGGCGTCCAGCCAGTCGGCGCGGCCTACCAGCGCGCCGGCGCCGAACGGGGCGTACAGCTTGTGCCCGGAGAAGGCGAGGTAGTCGGCGCCCAGCGCGTCGAGGTCGACGGGCCGGTGCGGGGCGAGCTGCGCGGCGTCGACGGCCACGCGGGCGCCGTGGGAGTGGGCCACGGCGGCCAGGCGGCGTACCGGCCAGAGTTCGCCGGTCACGTTGCTGGCGCCGGTGACCGCGAAGAGCGCCGGCCCGGCGATTCCGGCGAGTGCCCGGTCGAGCAGTGCGACCGCCGTGTCCGGGTCGGGTGGCGTGGGGAGGCGTACCGCGTTCGGCCACGGCAGCAGGTTGGCGTGGTGCTCACCGTCGAACACGACCGTGGTGGTGCCGGCGGGCAGCGCGTGGGCGAGCAGGTTGAGCGCGTCGGTGGTGTTGCGGGTGAACACCACCGTGTCGTCCGATCGTGCGCCGGTGAAGTCGGCGACCGCCTGCCGGGCCCGCTCGTACTCCAATGTGGACCGTGCCGACCGCGCGCCGGCGCCGCGGTGCACGCTGCCGTACCAGGGCAGGAGTCGCTGTACCGCGTCGGCGGCGGCGCGGGCGCACGGCGCGGAGGCGGCGTAGTCGAGGTGGGCGAAGCGGACGGTGGCGCCCGACCGCAGCCGCACGGGCAGGTCGGCGCCGACGATGTCCAGCGTCATGGGGGTGACCTCCGAGGCTCACGCTTACCCGCGGCGCGGCTCGGCCGAGGGTCTGGTCGTCACCCGGGGCACCCCACCGTGAACACGAGGGTTGCCGGCCAGCGAGCCGGGGCTTGGCGCTGGCACTCTTGACCTTTCGCGATCATACAAGACCGCGGTGCGGGAGGATCGACCGGTGAAGTGGATAGCGCCCGCGTTCGGCGGGCCGGAAGTGCTCACCCTGGTCGAGGACGAGGTTCGGTCGCCCGCCGCGGGTGAGGTGACCATCGACGTACGCGCCGCGGGCGTCAACCCGGCCGACTACAAGCACCTTGCCGCCGCGCGCGGCCCCGACCGGCCGCTGCCGCTGAGCATCGGGTACGAGGTCGCCGGCGTGATCAGCGCGGTCGGGCCGGACACCACGATCGGGTCCGGCGGCGGCCTGATCGGCGACACGGTCGTGGCGTTCCGGATCAGCGGCGGCTACGCCTCGCGGGTGACCGTGCCGGCCAAAGACGTCTTCGCCAAGCCCGACACGCTGGACTACCCGGCCGCCGCCAACCTGCTGCTGGCCGGCACCACCGCCGCCGAGGCGCTGCACGTCACCGGGGTACGGGCCGGCGACACGGTCCTCGTGCACGGCGCCTCCGGCGCGGTCGGCGTCAGCGTGCTGCAGCAGGCGCGGCTCATCGGCGCCACCGTGGTCGGTACCGCGAGCGAGCACAACTTCGCCGTGGTGCGCGGCTTCGGCGCGGAGCCGGTGACCTACGGGCCGGGCCTTGTCGACCGCGTGCGCGCCGCCGCGCCGCGGGGCGTCACCGCGGTCATCGACACCGTCGGCACCGACGAGGCCCTCGACTCCACGGTGGAGCTGCTGCCCGACCTGGGCCGCGCGGTCACCATCGCGGCGTCGGAGCGCACCCGTGCGGCCGGCGTCACCGCGATCGCGGGCGCGCTGCCGGACAGCGCGGCGTTCCGGGACGCCGTCCGGCCCCGGCTGCTGGCCTTGGCCGCGCAGGGCAAGCTCGTCGTCCCGGTCGCCCGCACCTTCCCGCTCGAGCAGGCCCGCGAGGCTCTCGAACTGGTCCGCACCGGGCACCCCGGCGGGAAGATCGCACTGATCCCCTGAACCGGCGTTGTCAGGGCCGCAGGCCGGGCGGTAGGACGTAGCCGGGCGGCTGCCACTGCACCAGGACCGCGGTGGCGTCGTCCTCCAACTCCTCGAACTGGTGCTCCACGACGGCACGCACCAGCCGGCGCATGCTTTCCGGCGCCGGCAGCTCGTCGTTGAGGGCCCGCTGCACGAGGTCGAGGAGGCGGCCGAGGCCGAAACGCTCGCCGGCCTCGTTGTAGGCGTCGGTGACGCCGTCGGTGTAGACGAGCAGCCGGTCGGCGGGTTGCAGGTTTTCCTCGTGTACCGTCGGCTCCCGCCCGGTCAGGTGGTGCAGACCGAGCGGCAGGGCGGTGGGTCCGGGCAGCTCCTTGACCGCTCTGCCGTCGCGCAGCAGCTGGACTCCGGGATGGCCGGCGTTGATCGTGCGCAGGGTGCCGGTGATGTGGTCGAGCTCGGCGAGGACCGCGGTGGCGAACTTGTTCGGGTGCTGCGCCCGCAGCCAGGTGTCGATCGTGCCGGCGATGCCGACCAGGTCCAGGCCGCTTCGGCGGGCGTTGCGGTACGCGTTGATGGTCAGGGCGGCCAGCGTGCTGGCGGTGATCCCGTGGCCGCAGGTGTCGAAGAGCGCGAAGCTGAGCACGTCACCGTTGAGGGCGTAGTCGAACACGTCGCCGCCCACGTCGTAACAGGGCTCCAGGATCGCGGTGATCACCACGTCGTTGGTGCCGAACGTCAGCGGCGGCAGCAGCCCCCACACGACCTCGGCGGCGATGTGCATCGGCATCCGGCGGCGGGCCCGCTCCACGGCGTCGCCGTACGGCCGCCGGTTCTTGACCAGCTGGGCGATGTACCCGGCCACCTCGCCGCAGGCCGCCTCCACCTCGTCGTTGACCACCGCCGGGGAGACGAACTCCACCACGCCGAGCCGGTCGCATCCGTCGACCAGCGGCACCCACAGCCGGTCCGGTTGATCCGGCGCGTGCTGGACCTCCAGGCTCATGTACGCCCGGCCGGCCATCGTCGCCTCGATCGGCACGGCCGCGCCCGACCCGGCGGGCAGCGGCACCAGGCACACCTGGGGGTAGTCGGCCAGGTAGATCACGACGTCGACAGCACCGACCGCCGCGGCGGCCCGACTCACCAGGGCGGGCAGCGCGTCCGGCCCGACCTCAGCGACGGCCGTCCGCAGCGACCGGATCACGCCGGTCACCCCTACCGGCAAAGTCTGCGACACACCTCACCGTATGCCCGTCACGACCCGACCGCGACCTCAGCGGGCCTGTCGCCACTGGTCGCCACTTTTACGGATTGACGGGGCGCGGCAGCGCCAGCGGGGTATGGTTCGCGGCGATCGGCGTCCGTGGTCTCGACGTCCAGGTGGACGAGCGCCGGCGGGTTCGCTGTCGGCGACTCGCTGGCAGCGGAATAGACCTGGCCGGGCGGATGTTGCCCTACCGCCTAGAGGAGATGAGCACATGGCAAAGACTGACTACGACGCCCCACGCACCTCCCCCACCGACGACGAGGACAGCCTGGAGGAACTCCAGGCCAGGCGCGCGGCTCCGCGCTCCGGCGCGGTCGATGTGGACGAGGCCGAGCTGGCGGAGGCGTTCGAGCTACCCGGCGCCGATCAACTCGATGAAGAGCTGTCGGTCGCGGTGATCCCGATGCAGGCCGACGAGTTCCGTTGCTCACGCTGTTTTCTGGTACACCACCGCAGCCAGCGGGCCGCCGCCGGCGTCGACGTCTGCCGCGACTGCGCCTGACCGGTTTCGTAGCCCTCGCCGTCGACGGTCGGTGACCCGGCCTCAGGCAGGCCCGGGGCAGCCGCACCGCAGGGCGGGCTCGAGCTCGTCGGCGCGTTCATGCCGGATGGCGTGGGCCCGGTCGTAGACCTGTCGCAGCTGGTCGGCGGTCAGCCGGCGGGCGTCCCAGATCAGGGCGGCGGCCTCGGCCGGGTCCTGCAGGGTGAGGTCGTCCGGCACCGGCCGGTCGGCGATGATGAACAGGTCGCTGCGGTGCAGGCCGAGGGCGGGCGCTAGCCGGCGCAGCAGTAGCGGCTCAGGCTCGCCGCCGCCGAGCACCGACGTGACCGCTGTTTCGGCGACCTCTGCCCGCCGGGCCAGCGAGCCGGCATCGACGCCGCGCGCCTCGATCAGCCGGGCCAGCTGCACGTCAAAGGCCGGCGGCGCACTCATCGGCCATGCTACGGGCCGCTCGGCCTACACCCAGATCGCTGTGGGCCAGCCATCGGAGTACACGACGGGTGGATCCGGCAGCGGCGTCGCCGTGCCTTCGGCGACCCGGGCGGCCGTCCACGCCGCGGCGCCGGCGTCGAGCACGTCGTCGACGGCCGCCTGGCGTCCCGCTTCGCCGAGGTCGTCGGCAATCTCCACTCCGGCGTCGGCGAGCAGCCGCCGGCGATGGTGCACTCCCGCCCACGTGCGCTTGCCGTCCGGCAGCGGTGAGTCGGCCAGCCGCGCGAACGACACCTCCGGATGTACCTCCACCACCCGCCGGCCGGCGTCGCGGGCCCAGGCGTCGACCTCGAGGATCTTCGACCGCAGCCCGTACATCTGCGCGGAGAACCCTTCGCCGGCCCGCGCCCTGTTCACCTCCACGGCCGCGGCGTGGCTGCCGGCCTCCAGCGCCGCGCGGACCGGCGTCATGAAGACCGATGCCCGTCGGGGCCCCACCAGCTTGTACGCGAGCACGTCGGCCGTGCGCCGCCCGGTGTCAGGAAGGCCGATCGGGGATGTCGATGCCGACGACGGCGAGGTCGCCATCCAGCTCCACAGCGGCGACAAGCGCGGCGACCGTCGTGGCGACATGCACGGCAGTGGCGCCATCGCCCAGGACGACGCCGACCCAGCCCGCCTTGCAGGCGTCCACGCCGAGCACCCGTGCCGCCACCTGAACAGGGTATCGACGCGCGGTCACCATCCCACCCGACAGGTTGGATATTGGTGGCAATCGATGTATGTTGGGAGGGCTCCCAGATTGCGTCCTCCACACTGCTCGAGGAGCCAAAAACATGTCGCCAAGGCGTCGTCGCCCGGCCACCGTTCTGGTCGGCCTGCTCGTTCTGGCCCTGTCCACGTTCCTGCTGCCACCGGCGTCGAACGCCGGCACCGCCGCGGCCGGCCCGTCCCCCACCAGCGCGGTGCCGCTCACGGAGCTGACCGTGTCATTCGAACAGGTGGCATTCGGGCTGCAGCGCCCGATCGCGCTGACCGGGCTGCCGGACGGCCGGATGCTGATCGCGGAGAAGGACGGCACCGTCCGCGCCTACCACCCCGATACCGGGTTGGCGGCCGAGCCGGTGCTCGACCTGCGCGCCCGGATCGACACGTCGGACAACGAGCGCGGCCTGCTCGGCATCACGCCCGCGCCGAACTTCGCGCGCACCGGGATCCTCTACGTGGCCTACACGAGCCTGCCGGCCGGCGCGCTCACCCTGGCGCGCGTGCCCCTCGGCGCTCCCGCGCGGCTGCAGGTGCTGCTCACCCAGGAGCACGCCGAGTACGGCAACCACAACGGCGGACAGGTGGCGTTCGGCCGCGACGGCTACCTCTACTGGTCCCTCGGCGACGGCGGCCACGCGAACGACCCGTTCAAGGCCGGCCAGAACCTCGGCACACTGCTCGGCAAGATCGTGCGGATCGACGTCAACCGCACGTGCGGCGCCAGGCCCTACTGCGTGCCCGCCGACAACCCGTTCGTCCGCACCCGCGGCGCGCGGCCGGAGATCTGGGTGTACGGCCTGCGCAACCCGTGGCGGTTCTCCATCGACGTCGACAACTCGCTGTGGATCGGCGACGTCGGCCAGGGCCTGATCGAGGAGGTCAACCACATCCGCCCGTGGCAGCGCGGGGCAAACCTCGGTTGGTCCTGCCGCGAGGGCACCCCGGTCTTCGACCAGGAGCAGTGCCGGCCGGGCGTGCGGTACACCGACCCGGTCTTCGAGTACCCACACTTCATGACCGAGAGCTGCTCGGTGACCGGCGGCGTGGTCTACCGAGGGTCTGTCACCCCGGAGGCGCGGGGCACCTACATCGCCAGCGACTACTGCTCGACCCTCGCGTTCGTCGTGCGCCCCACGTCCACGGGCGCATACGAGTCCGCCACGATCGGCAACTTCCCCACCCAGCCGACCGCGATCGACGCCGACGTGCACGGCGAGCTGTACGTGCTCAGTGACCTCCCGGGCTTCATGAGCAAGGTACGGTTCGGGCTGGTCCAGCCGGCCCGCTGAGCTGCCTGGTGCGGTGGCCACCAACCTTCACCGGGTGACCGGCGGCCTTCGGCCGCTGGTCACCCGTGCCGGCGAAGCCGGCCATGGTTGGCGGCCGCACCAAAGGGACGGCCGCCTCTTGGCGGCCGTCCCTTCGCGAACGGTAGCCTGCCACTCCCGCCTCAGCAGTCCGTAGACCCACGAGTCGGAGACGTCGCCGTTGACGACGCAGTCTTCCCGCAGCGTCCCCTCACGCACGAAGCCGAGCTTTTCCAGCACGCGGGCCGAGGCCATGTTTCGCGTATCGGTCTCCGCCTGGACCCGATTCAGGTCCAGCGTGTCGAATGCCCACAGCAGCAGGGCGCCCGCGGCCTCCGTCGCGTAGCCCTGACCCCACACCGCATCGTCGAAGCAGTAACCCAGCGACGCACTGCGGTAGTCGGCATTCCAGCGGCTCAGGCCGCACCACCCGATGAACGCTCCGTCGGCGACACGATCCACGGCCACCCGCGCCCCGGTGCCGTCCTCCGCCATCTGCCGGCAGGCCGTGACGAACCGTTTGGCACGCGCGCGCCCGGTCCACGGTGGCGCGTCCCAGAAACGCAGGACGTGGGCGTTGCTGTGCAGCGCGAAGAGGTCATCCTCGTCGGCGTCGCCGAAGGGACGCAGCCGAAGGCGAGCGGCGTGCAGCGTGGGGGTGGCCAGCACCATGCGCGTCGTTCCCTCTCGTGTTGTGCCCCCACCAGCCGACCTCCGATGCCGGCGACGTGCAACGGGTTTCCCGGTGGGCGGGGACCGACGGGCCTGGCCACCTCGCACGCACACGCCATCGCTCGCATAGGTAGACACGCAACATGTATGGTGGGTACTTAATTGTCGTGAGAGGGGTGCGAGATGCGAACAGCAGCGGCGGCGGGGGTGGGCGGTGTGGCCGGGTTCGTCGCCGGGCTCATGCTCGACGTGGTCATCGGCGTGGGCGGCGTGGCGACCGGCGGCGAACCGGGCGGCATCAAATTCCTGCCGCTCGCGACAGCGGTCCTCGGCGCACTTGTCGCGGTAGCGGTCTCACTTCGCATGCGCCGCAAGATCCGCTGAGCACCGCGGGTCACCCACCGCCCTCACGGCAGCCGACCAACGCGTCAGCCGGTCAGGGGCAGGCGGCGAACAGCCGGCGCGAGCCGACCCCCGCGGCGTACGCGGCCGGGTCGCTGAACCGGCAGCCGTAGTCCGCGGCGGCCACCGAACGGCGGTCGACGCGGTCGCCGGCGGGCCTGTCGCGGTGCTCGACCCAGTCGACGAGGTCGTTCCACGCGGTGGCCGCCTCGGCGGGCGCGAACTCGCAGTGCCCGGTGGCCCGGATCGCCCGCTGCACGAGCAGCGCGCCGCGGCCGTGCCGGTCGACGTCGGCGCGGTACTGCTGCTCCATCGAGAACGGCACGAACAGGTCGCCGATGTTGTGCAACGACAGCACGGGCACGCGCGGCCTGCCCTCGATCCTCGGGACCTGGGTGAGGCGGCTCGAGAGCCGCTCGGCGACGCGGTCCGGCGCCACCCGCTGCACAGTCCGGTTGACGTTGACCGGGGCGTTCGGGGAGTACACCGTAAAGAGGTTTGTCGCGATCAGCCCCGGGTCGTGGGCGACGGTGTCCGACGCGGCGGCCGGCGCGCCCAGGCCGAACACGAAGTCCTTCCACTGCGCGAACGCGGCGGCGGCGCCCGGCCGTGGCCCACCGGTCAGGTTGACCACGATGTCGCGGAACTGGCGGCCCAGCGCGTTGGTGGGCTCGGGCGCCAGCGGGTTGATCGTCGCGATGCCGAGCGTGCCCTGGATCCTCGGCACGACCGAGGTCAGGTAGTCCGAGCCCGGCGGGTAGGAGCGGATGCCGGACAGCGCCTGCGCGGTGACCTGGAAGTCCAGGAAGTAGTCGATCAGACGTTGGTCGCCCATCACGCCGCAGAACGGCAGGCCGCCGGCATAGAGACTCGGGTACTCCTCCAGCGACCGGCCGACGACGTAACCGCCCATCGACGCGCCGGCCACATAGGTGCGGTGCGGGCGCCGCTCCAGCCTGCCGAACAGTTCGGTGAGCGCCTTGGTGCTCAGCACGCCGGCGCGGATGTCGAAGCCGTTGGCGTAGTAGGAGGACGCCGCCCACGCGTACCCCTGGTCGAGCAGGTGTTGGCGCAGGCCGAAGCCGGGCGGCTCGGTCGTCAGGACCGTGCCCTGGCCGCGGTAGCCGTGCGCCCACATGAGGAGCTCGCCGTTCCAGCTCGGTGGCACCTCGATGATGTAGGCGGCGTGCGCGTGGATGCCCTGGCGCACCCGGGTCGGCACGCCGCCGACCAGCGCCGGCGCCAGCGGTGGGTTGCTCACGGTGAAGCCGGGAAGCGGCTGGTCACCGGGCGTGCCGGTGCCACGCCCGCCGTCGTGGCCGGCCGCCGCCGGGACGGGCGCGGCCGTCACCACGAGAGCCGTGACCACAGAAGACACGAGGGTACGGAACACGAAAGCACTGCGCATCGTCGTGATCCTCCGCGAGGGAGACGGGGGTAACGCGACGGTAGGCCCGGCGCCGACGACTGTCAATATGCACTGACAGTGCGGAAACCGGGGTGGCTCAGCGCGTGAGACCTCGGAGCTT
The DNA here is from genome assembly GCF_011764425.1 of Phytohabitans houttuyneae. Classification (NCBI taxonomy): domain Bacteria; kingdom Bacillati; phylum Actinomycetota; class Actinomycetes; order Micromonosporales; family Micromonosporaceae; genus Phytohabitans; species Phytohabitans houttuyneae. The sequence goes on along the minus strand of NZ_BLPF01000003.1, from coordinate 878,874 downwards.
GTCCGGGTTGCCCTGCATGCGTACCCCGGTGATCCGCTCGCCGTCGAAGTCCAGGCAGATCGCGCCGGCCGGTTGCCCGTCGACCAGGCCGAGGATGGCCGGCCCGCCGTTGATGTCGGTGATCACGAGCACCGTGCCCTGCGTCTGCGGCTTGGCGAAGACGCCGAGCAGCCAGCGGGCGACGTTGTCGGCGCCTTCCAGTGGCCGGCGGGCCGCGGTCACCTTGCCGCCGCCGTCGGACCAGCAGACCACCTCGGGGGCCAGGAGCTCCATCATCGCGTTCAGGTCGCCCCCGGCACAGGCCTTGCGGAACCGGTCCACCGCTTCTCGGCGTAGCCCTTGGTCGACGTCGAAGCGAGGCCGGCGGGCCGCGACATGCGCGCGCGCCCGGGCCGCGGTCTGCCGCACGGTGCCCTCGGGCTTGTCCAGAATGGACGCGATCTCGCCGTGGTTGTAGCCGAAAACGTCGTGGAGCAGGAAGATCGCGCGTTCGGCGGGGGTGAGCGTCTCCAGGATGACGAGCATCGCCATCGAGATCGACTCGGCCATCTCGACCTCCTGACCCGCGTCGGGCGCGGTGAGCACCGGCTCGGGCAGCCACGGCCCGACATAGGTCTCGCGGCGCGCGCGGGCCGAGGTGAGTTGGTTGAGCGAGAGGTTGGTGACGGTCTTGACCAGGTACGCCCGGGGTTGGCGACCTGGCCGCCGTCGACGTCGCGGCACCGCAGCCAGGCCTCCTGCAGGATGTCCTCGGTATCGGCGACGCTCCCCGTCATCCGGTACGCGACGTCGAAGAGCAGCCGCCGATGCTCGGCGAAGACCTGGCTATCGATCATGGAAACAGGCTAGACCTGCGCGGACGCCTGGGCCCGCAGCCCCTCCAGCACCGTCGGGTACACCGGCTGCCACCCCAGCTCGCGGCGGGCCTTGTCGCTCGAGACCCGCATGGTGACGCCGATCATCAGGTGCATGTAGGGCGCGACCGCCAGCACCCACCGCGGCACGGTGAACGGCTTGGGCGTGCCGAACGTCGCCGCTATCGTCCGGATCAGCTGCCCGAAGCCCATGTGGTCGTCGACGATGTTGTAGGCCTCCCCGGCCGGCCACGTTCGACCGCCGCGACGACGGCGGCCGCCGCGTCCGTCAGGTGCGTCCACGGCGAGACGTGACCGTGGTCGTTGAAGGCCGGCATCTGCCGCTTCCGCAGCATGTGCACCATCGCGTCGGTGCCGCCCGGGCCGTAGAAGAACCCGTACCGCAGCGAGATCGCCTCCAATCCCGACTCCAGGGCCAGGCGCTCCTTCTCCCGCATCCCCTCCAGGTGCCGGTTGATGTTCGGGTCGCTCACCGGCACCCCGAACTCGTCGGCCTCGGTCAGCACCCGGTCGCCGAAGTCGCGGTAGCCGTAGCCGACGGCGACGTTTTCGCCGATGAAGCGGCGCACACCCGCGAGCTTGGCCGCCTCGATCAGGTTCGCCGTCCCCGCAACCCGCAGATCATCGGTACCGAACATCCCCTTGTGCGACATCGGCGGCTTCCGCAACGCGGTCGCCGCGTGCACCACGACGTCGGCTTGAACCCCGTCGAACGCCCGCAACAACCCGTCCCGGTCAAGCAGGTCGGCGCGGATCTCATTGCCCTCGCCGCGCCCCAGACCGAGCACCGTGTGCCCGGCACCGTTGAGCGCCTCGCGGATGTGCCGGCCAAGGACCCCACTAGCCCCGGCCACGATGACTGTCTGGCTCTTCATCTCGTTCATGGCCATGGGACAAGGCAGCCCCACGATCCGTTACACCCACGGACGTGACCCCCGTCACCTGTCGTCCACCCCCGGCTCGCGCGAGCTGCCGCCGGGACGGCAAGCAGGTCTCCGGCCGCCTTACAGCAAAGCATTCTTTCACTCCGGCCGACGCTGGCGCGTCACTTCACGGGCACTTTCATTCGAAACAGTTTCTCTGCATTTCGGAACGCGATCTTTTCCTTGTCTTCGCGTGGCAAATCGACTCCGCGGAACCAGTCGGTCTGCGCCTTTATGTCCGCGAACGGGTAGTCGGTTGCGAACATCACTCGGTCCACGCTTATGAACTTGAGCAGGAGATCGAGCAGTTCGGTCTGGGGGAATGCGCTGGTTGTGATCCAGAAGTTGTCCTGGAAGTATTGCCCGAAGGGCTTCTCGAGCGAGTTTTCGGTGGGCTCGCCCATGTCTTCGATGATCCGCTTGTAGTAGAAGGGAAGACCTTCGCCCATGTGACCGATGATGATTTTCAGTTTGGGGAATCTGTCGAAAACCCCGTACGCGATCATCCGAATGCATTGGGTCAGCACCTCCTGGTGCCAGCCATATCCAGACCCACTGAAAATGTAGTCTTGGAACTCTTCCGTGTATTTAGACCGTGTGGTGCTGTAGTAGATCTGGAAGACTTCGTCAGCTGGATAGCCGGGATGCAGGTAGATCGGCACATCGAGAGCTTGGGCACGTGCCAGCACAGGCTCGAAATCGGGATGATCGAGGTACTTCTTCGCGATGTGTCCGTTGGTCAGTGCGCCCAAGAAGCCATCTTCCTTAACCGAGCGTTCCAGTTCGTCCGCCGCCGCCTCCGGGCTCTGCAAAGGCAAGGTGGCGAAAGCCTGGAAGCGGCCCGGATATTTGGCGATTGGCCCGTCTACAAGTTGCCGGTTAAGGCGATAGGCAAGGTCGATGCCCCTTTTCTCAGGGACATTTTGTACGGACGGCGTATGAGCAGAGAGGATTTGAACGTTGAGTCCCCCCGCATCCATATCGCCGATGCGGCGTTCGCCTAGATCCGAAAGACCAATTTCCTCAAGGAACGCTATGTGATCCTTATTGATGGAGTTCAGCTTCAACAACGTGGGAGTCGTAAAGGTCTCCTCCGTGCCGATGAAGGGCAGGTCCCGGTCTCGCGATGCAATGTCCGGAGTCTTGTCCGGAGTCTTGTTCCCGTCCGCTGCCGAAACAGCGGCATACGTGGACAAGCCGGCACCAGCGCCAAGTGCTGTGGCAGCGGCTAGAAAGCCGCGGCGTCCCATGGACTTCATGTCAATCTCTCTTCAGGTGTTTGTGTGGTGTGGTATCCGTACGGCATCCGTCTGCGAGATGCTTCAGTTCGACCCTTCGTCGCCGTCACCAGAGCCATGGCGCCCACCCCGAATCTCAACCGCCCGGGCGGCGCTTCCCTGACGGCGTTACAGTGACAAGCATCGAAACCTCCTACACAGGAGTTGCCTCGCTCATCTGACGCCGACTTCGTACCAAGCGAATCTGAGACGACCGTTAAAGCTCCTGACACGATCCCCTAGCGGATCCAGTTGATCAGTGAGCCGTTTTCCATCCTCAGTAGATCGGGTTCTCGACGTCGTGCAGGGCGAGGATGGCCAGCACGATCGCGGTGGTCCGGGACGGGCGTGATGCCGTGGGCGCGGGCGGCGGTCAGGTCGTGTGCCGAGCCGGGCAAGGCTGCCGACGCCCAGACGAGGCGGCCGGCCGGTTCGGCGATGACCTGACGTTCATGCCGTGACGGTGGTGTTTTCCGGTGTAGTACGGCTTCTGATCGGCGACGCGGTCGATCGGGATCAGCGTGCCGTCGCAGATCGCGTACGCCAGCCGGCCGGGAACGCGGCCAGCACGCCCGGCTCGAGATGGTCGGTGAGCTCGGCCAGTTCCGCGCCGTCACGCAGGCTCCCGTCGCCGTCGAGCGCCGCCACCCACTCGGCGGCAGCTCCAAGAGCCAACACCGCAAGCCGTGATCGTCTTGCTCAGCCGTGAACTCCGCGATCAACTCGTCTACGCTCGCGGCGGCGTCCGGTAGCAGAAGGTGGAGGCCGTCCTCGCGAGCCTGTGGATCGCGACGGCGCATCAACCGCATCGCCTGCTGAAATCGCGTCGTCACGCCCGCAGGCGATCGCTCATCGGCGCCTCTGCAGGTGGAGCCGTTGCCGAATGGGCCTGTGGCCAGTTGATAGAACGCGATGCCCGCCTACGCCAGGGGGGTCACCGCCAGCCGGCGGCCACCGCGGTAACTCCGCGAGTCCTGCCACTGAACCGGGCGCCGCCGCCGGATCTGAACACGGTGCCATCGGGGCGGCAACACCCGGAACTCGTTGCCGTCGGGATCGGCCAGCGCGACCGCGCCACCCTCGCCGCCTTCGAGTCGCGTAGCGCCCAGAGCGACAAGCCGGTCGACCTCGGCCTGCAGGTCACCGTGGACGGGCACAGCGAGATCGAAGCGCTGCCGGTTCCTTGCCTCCTTGGGGTGCAGCGGTGGTCCGCCCCAAGCGACCTTCGTACCACCGTGCGGTGACTGGATCGCGGTCTCCTCGTCCTGGTCCCACACCAGCGGCCAGCCGAGCGCTTCGCTCCAGAAATGGCCGACCTCGCGGGTGCCGTCGCAGGCGACCTCCCCCAGAAAGCCGCACCCGGCGAGGAAGTTGTTGTCCGGCTCGATCACGTCGAACGCGTAGCCCTCGGGATCGGCCAGCACGACGTGCCCCTCCTCGGGCAGCTGCCCGACGTCGAGATGGCTGGCGCCGAGCTCCAGAGCCTTCGTCACCGTGTGCTGCTGGTCGGCGAGGCTCGTGCTGGTCAGGTGCAGGTGCAGGTACTCCGGCCGCAGCTTCTCCGCCCGGCTCGTGACGAACCTGAGGCCGACCTGGGTGTCGTCGCCGGGCAACAGCGCGCCCCCAGCCTCCTCGACGACCTCCCGGCCGAGCAGTCCAGCCCAGAAACGCGCTAGGCCCAGCGGTTGGCGCGCATCGAAGCAGATCGCGAACAGTTGACAGGTCACCGCACATCCCCCGATCGCTGACCAACGCTGCCGCCCCGACGCGGTTTCCCGCCCCGGTCCAGCGGCTGGGAGCCTAGCGGAGCGCAGGCGGCTCCCGCAGCCGACTATTCAACGACAGCCCTACGGTGGCCCGCGCTGTCACACGCAGGTCCCGCAGGTCGGGCCGTCCGGGTCCACCGCTCCCCGCCTCACTCCAATCAGGACTCGCCGGTCGTCGGTGGAGATGGGGCCGACGACAGGCTGCTCCCCCGGGTCGCCCACGTCGATCCCGACACACGCCGCGCGGCCGTCGTAGGAGTGTGCGACGCACAGAGCCGTCATGGTGGGCAGCAGGACGCGGCGAAGACCGCCGACGTGGAAGGTGAACGACGTCGGCGCGGCCAGTGACTCGTACGGCACGAGCCGGCTGCGGAAACCGCCCTCGGGGTAGTACCGGACGATGGCGAACCCGTCGGTGAGCTCGTTGCCGGCGCACGGCTGGATCCAGCCGGATATCCAAAGCGTCGGGTTGTTCAGCCCGTCCACGTCAGGGCGGACGTCGGTGATCGCCCCGGTGGCGCAGGGGGCCGGTGACCAATCCGGCGGCGGCGTCCTGTCGGCCGAGGCGGGCGCGGCGAGCGTGAGGACGAGCGCGGTCGCCCCGAGCACTGCCAGCCCGGTGCGGTAGAAACCAGCCATCGCGACGCCTCCCCGTTACACGCGCGGTCAACTGCATGCAACCAAGCATCGACGGCGCCGTCACGGGGCTTTGCCGATTCGTGTCCAAGGCTGCGTGTTCACGCAGCGGCCCGCGGGGTGCGTGATCGCGCGGGAAACACCGGGCTGAACCGCGCAGCCGGGTCGGCGAAGCCGACCCGGCTGCGGCGCTTGAAACATCGATCCACTTGGTGTGAGCTGTCAAGGCGGTGGGGCCCGCGCCGCGCGACCAGACAGGCCCCACCGCCAGCTCGTGCCTACAGGGCTGGGTAGGCGTTCTGCATCAGTTGGGTGACCTGCGCCGGGAAGAACGCGCCGGAGATCGGTGCGTCGGGAAGAGCTCCGGACAGGTTGTTGCCGTTGAGGACGTTGCCGGTGTACGTGGGGTCACACATCCGGTCGAAGCCCTTGCCGTCCGGGTTATCGATCAGCCGGCTGGATCCGTCCGACTCGCCCGGCGGCTTGATCCACACGTAGGCGTCGATGCCGCTCGGTCCGGGGTTGGCCCGCGGACGCTCGCCGATGCCGGCTCCGGACTGGTTGCACCAGTTGCCCTTGTGCAGCCGCCGGTCGACCTTTGAGCCGTTGATCTGCTCGTCGAGGGTGCCGGTGGTGACTGGACCGGTCGGCCGGGCGGCGCCGCCCCACCCGTTGCGGGAGGTGTCGATCAGCATGCCGATGTTCGAGGGCATGCCCTGCGTGACCATTTCCTGGCGGAAGGCCTGGACGAAGCTGGTCTCGTCGTTGTACCGGTTCCAGTCGATCCACTTCGACGGGCGGGTCGTGTCGTTCACCGTGATGTACGGCTCAACCAGCGCCCCGTAGTTGGCCGTGTTGCTGATGAAGCCGTGCACGTTGTTGACGCTGCCCGACAGGCGGACCGTGTCGGCGATCAGCTGTGCGGTCGGGCGGAAGTTGTCATCCCAGCCGAGCCAGCCGTGGTGCCCGGCGTCGATGTAGTTGTAGACGTTCGGGATCGCGCCGAGCTTTTGCAGGGCGTACGCGATGCCGGCCTGGTAGTTGCCGTTGGCCTTCATCGTGTCGCACATCGGCTTCGCGGACGGGCGGCCGGACACGTTCGTGATCAGGTTCGGCAGCGAGTCGATCTCCACGATGTTGATGATCCGCACGCTGCGGAACCGGGCATCGTTCTGGTACACGGAGATCGGGTCGATGTACGCCGTCTTGTAACGGTCGATCTCGGTCGGGCCGAGCTCACCGTTGGAGGCCAGCGCCGAGCAGTCCCGGCCAGGCAGGTTGTAGATCACGAACTGGATGTACGACGCGCCCTGGCGCACCGCCTCCAGCAGGTGGTCCTCCACGCCCATCGGGCCGTTGGACTGGCTGCCGGCCGTACCCTCGATCGCGGCGATCCGGTCGATCCAGACCGCGGTCGGGTTGCTGGAGATCCGGCTACCGCCGGAGACACCCTCCACCTTGGCCTTCCACTCCGGGTTCACGTAGCCACGCCCACCCGCGTACGGGTTGTCGACGCGCTGTCCGGGCGGGCCGGTGGTCGGCGGGTTCGAGGTCGGCGGCTGGCTGGTCGGCGGCTGGCTGGTCGGCGGCGCCGAGGTCGGCGGCCGGCTGGTCGGCGGCGCCGAGGTCGGGTTGCTCGTCACGGGCGAGCCGGTGCACGCCACCCCGTTGACCGCGAACGAGGTCGGGTTGGTGTTCGTGCCGCTGTGGCTGCCGATGAAGCCCGGGTTGACGCTGGCGCCGTTGGCAACCGAGCCGTTCCACGACTCGTTGGCCACCGTCACCTGCGTGCCGCTCTGCGTGAAGCGACCGCCCCAGCCCTGCGACACACGCTGGCCGTTGGCGAACGAGAACGTCAGGTTCCACGACGTCCACGCGTCACCCACGTTGCGGATGACAATGTTGCCCTGGAAGCCGTTGTTCCATGAACCGGTGACCGAGTAGGTCACGCTGCAACCCGCGGCGGCGCTGGCTGGCAAAGCCTGGATCACCGACAGGCCGCCCAAGCCAAGCACAGCGACCGCACCAATGGCGAGGCGCTGTTTCCGGGTACGACTCGACACGAGTCTCACTACTGTTCTCCTAGTTTCGTCGCGGGCGCACACGCGCCTGACGGGTTGCTCGCCGGCCCGGATGGCGAGCATGTCGATGTCGAGTGCCTCGCCGCGTGGGCTGGCTCGCGCCAACCCACACGCCCTTGGCGAGGCGCACTCGCGTAGGCTCCCTATGCGTCAGCCGAGTCCATCAAGGTGACTCTGGCAATCGCAGCGTCTATCAGTGACTGCCTCCCGCCGTGGTGCGGCCAGAGGTGAATGTGCCGTTGACGTCCAATTTGTTCGCGTTAACGTTCCGCTCGTCTTCGTGCCGTGAGCGATACCGACACGAACACCGGATGCCTCCTGAGCGCGGGGTGGAAGCAGGTGGTCCCGTCAACGGCCGAATCTCGGCAAAGCTGGAAGCGCTTCCAGCAGCTCCCATCCGATGACGTCGATCTAATGTTGGGCACGTTACGGGCAGAAGTCAAGGCCGCTCCCCCAAGTCCTCGGTCAGGACGAGCCCTCTCTGGCGCCGCAGAACTGGAAGCGCTTCCAGGCTGAGGCGCGATCATGCGGGTCGTACCTCGCATCGACCGTGTCGACCCTGCCGTGGCAGGCCGATACCATCTATCGGCGGCCTTCGCGCCGGTAGCCGAGTCGGCGCCGACCAAGCCGCGCCGGGTGTCCCCGCTCGCCGGCCTGTCCCGACGTCAGCCAGGAAGGACGCGGCACCCACATGGAAACAGACACCAGCCGGCACCAGCCCACCCTCGACGAGGTGGCCGCCCGCGCCGGGGTGTCACGCTCTGCCGCGTCCCGGGTCCTCAACAAGGCACCGCACGTCAGTCGCGCCACCCGCGACGCGGTCGAGAGGGCCATCAAGGAGTTGGGATACCTGCCCAACCGCACCGCGCGCGCCCTGGCCACCCAGCAGACCGGGATCGTCGCCCTCGCGATCTCCCACGACGATCCCGAGTTGTTCGCCGATCCGTTCTTCGGCCAGGTCATCGTCGGCGTCTCCTCAGCACTCGAGGAAACCGACCTGCACCTGCTGCTGTGCCTGGCCAGCTCCGGCCGCGGCCGATCAAGGCTCACCAACCTGCTGAACACGCGCGGCGTCGACGGCATCATGCTGATGGCACTGCACGGAGACGACCCGCTGACCCACATCGTGCAGCGAGCCGGCCTACCGGCCGTCTACGGCGGCCGACCCTTGCACTTCCAGCCGCAGTGGTACGTCGACTCCGACAACCTCGGCGGCGCGCGGCTGGCCACCGAGCACCTCATCAGCCTCGGCCGGACCCGCATCGTCACCATCACAGGCGAGCTGACCAGCGAGGCCGGCGTAGCCCGCCACCGTGGCTACCGCGAAGCAATGATCATGGCGGGTCTCACCCCGTACGCCATGGCCGAAGGCGACTACACCGAGGCCAGCGGCGCCGCGGCCATGACCACACTGCTCGACACCCATCCAGACCTCGACGCCGTGTTCGCCGCCAGCGACAACATGGCCGCCGGAGCCCTACGCGTACTGAAAGAGGCCGGCCGATCCGTGCCAGCGGACGTCGCCGTCGTCGGCTTCGACAACCTGGGAATAGCCCAACACACCGATCCGCCCCTGACGACGGTTCACCAGTCGATCCAGTCCCTGGGGAAAGAAATGACCCGGGTGCTGATCGAACTCATCGCGGGCCGCGAAACCGCCTCGCTCATCCTCCCCACAAGACTGGTACGCCGCGACTCCGCATAACCCCTCGACCGGGCGGCACCCGTTATCGGGTCACCACGACCAGGTCGTACTCCTTGTTGCTGATCGCGGCCTTGCCGAACCCGTCGCCGTCGTCGCCCGACTCGACGTAGATCAGCAGGTAGATCGGGTCCGACGGAGCCGGCTGAGGTCCGTCGGTTGCCTCGAACTCCGACACGAACGCCACCATCTGCTTGCCGCTGATCGACACTCGGGTGTCCCCGAGGTAGTTGAACGCTTCCTTGTCGAGATACAGCGCACCGCTACCGGCAGCGGTGTCTGCCATGCCCTTGCCCGGCGTGAACGGTGACACCTCGTCGATGGGCTCGCCTTCCCGTACCGCGCCGAAGACGGAGGCATCCACCCATGCGCAAATCTTGATCGCAGCGTCGCTGTCGCCGGCCGGCAGCGGCGCACGGACCTCGAACGGCTGGCTGCCGACGTCAACCTCCATGACTCCATGCCCGCTAGCTGACCCTCCCGCGTCGGCGACGTCCGTCTCGTACAGCGGCAGCCGCTTGTCATCCTGGAAGAACTCGATCCCCAACCACGGCGTACGAGCGCGGGCACCCGAACGATCCGGAGGTACCGGTTGCGGCGAAGGCTGATTCGCCAGGATGACGGCGACAACAAGGCCAGCTATGGTCCCGACCGTTCCGAGCACGGTCGCTACTCCGGACCAGGACGCCCACCAATCGCGCGAAAACACACGAGGACGCTCAACCTGCGGCTCGATCGAAGGCACCCGCATCTCCTCTGTGGATCTACGTCTTGAGCCAGGCGACACTCCACGCCTACGGGGACGCCCGCACGCTGCCACCAATTGCACATCGTCGCAGCCATCGACCAACGCTGACCACATCCCCGCGTCGATGCCGGGGAGGTGCGGCCCCGTCTGCGGCGTGCGTACCCAAAATGCGTTGCGTCCTTCGGTCTTGCCTGTGAAGCTGGGCGACGTCGATCGGGAGCCGGCCGCGTGCCGGCCGAGCGGAAGGAGGCGAGCCGCGTGTTGAAGCCCGCCGTGGGCGCGATGCCGCCTGCCCTTTCCGCTTTCATCCCGAGGAGCACCTCCCTTGCGCGACTTCGAGCCGCGACGCCGTAGCAAACGGCGCTTTGACGACGACACACACTTCGAGCGCAGCCCCAGCCGCCTGCGCCTGTCCGCCGAAAACGCGTACGACGCCGTCGACGGGCTGCCCGAAGGCGACCGCTGGTCCACGTGGGACCAGTCGACCGCCGGACAGCGCGGGCCACAGCCACACCCCGACTGGTTGGTGACGGCGCTCGCCGCGGTCGACACCGAAATGGGCGTGCTGAAGACCGGCAAGGAAGCCGACGTCTTCCTGCTGCGGCGAGGCGTGCCCGGCACCGGCGAGTCCTGCCTGCTGGCGGCCAAACGCTACCGCAGCGCCGAGCACCGCCTGTTCCACCGCGACGCCGGCTACCTGGAAGGGCGCCGGGTCAAGGAGTCCCGCACCAACCGGGCGATGGCCAACCGCACCGCGTTCGGCCGGCAGGTGGTCGCCGCGCAGTGGGCCGACGCCGAGTTCGCCACCCTCTGCCGGCTGTACGAGGCGGGCGTCCCGGTCCCCTACCCCGTGCAGATCCTCGACACCGAGGTGCTGCTGGAGTTCATCGGCGACCCCGACGGCACGGCGGCACCCCGGCTGGCCGAGATCCGCACGCGCGGCGTCGACCTCGCTCCCCTGTGGGACCAGCTGGTGGACATGCTCGTGCTGCTGGCCCGCTTCGGGCTCGCCCACGGCGACCTGTCCGCCTACAACCTGCTGGTACACCAGGACCGGCTCGTCATGATCGATCTGCCGCAGGTCGTCGACGTGGTGGCCAACCCCCGCGGCGCGCACTTCCTCGACCGGGACGCGCTCAACGTCGCCAAATGGTTCACCGGCCACGACCTGACCGGCGGAACCGTCGCGCCCGACGAGCTCCCGGCCCTGCTCCGGAAGGAGGCCGGCTTGCTTGCCTAGTGCGGTGACCACTGACGTTTCCGGGTCCGCCCGCGCAGCGGGCGGACCCGGAAACCCTGCGCCTGGCAGGGCCCGGCGAACCGTAGTGGTCACCGCACCAGCGGCGACCGGCTTCGGTGCGGGCGAGCAGCCGGGCACGGCGCTCGCCGGCCGCCGTCGACAGGTTTGCCAGGAGCCCTCAGACGCCGTGACCGGACACCGGCGCACGGTGCCCGAAGGTGTCACCGGGAAACGGGGAACGCCAGCCAGGCCGCAGATCGTCCAGCTCCTCCTGACAGACCTGCCTGGCCTCCCGCCCGGCGAACCGCGACGGATTCAGCGCGGCGGCCCGACCTGCCCAGAGGGCTCTACCGCCCGAGACCGCGTAGCCGCCCAGCTGGCAAGCACTTTGAGCCGGTCTTCAGACGCGGTGCCGGGTTCGGCGGTATAGATGATCAGGTCGTGCACGGCTCGGCCGGCCAGGGGCAGGTCGAGGGACTGGAAGGTCAGCTCCAGGTGGCCGACGTCGGGGTGCTGGAGCCGCTTGATGCCGTCGTGGCGGATCAGGACGTCGTGCGCGGCCCACCGGCCGCGAAACTCCGGGCTGAGGGTGGACAGCTCGCCGACGAGCTCGCGCAGTGCCCGGTCGCGCGGCTCGCGCCCGGCCTCGGCGCGCAGCAGGGCGGCGGTGGCGACGCAGGCGGCGTCCCAGTCGACGAAGAAGTCGCGTGCGCCAAGGTCGAGGAAGATGTAGCGGGCGATGTTGGGACGGCCGCGCCTGTCGACGGTGGCGCTGTCGAACATCGGCGCGAGCAAGGCGCGGGCCAGCGCGTTGCTGGCGACGACGTCCATGCGGCCGTTGCGCACGAACGCCGACGACATCGTCATGGTGTCCAGCAGCCACTGGACCCGGGGCGGCACCTCGACATCCCTGCGACGCGACGGCGCGCGACTCGCCGGCCGCGATGAACGGGCCAGGTCAAACAGGTAGGTGCGTTCGTCGTCGTCCAGCTGCAGGGCGCGGGCCACCGCGTCGAGGACGTCCTCGGACACGCCGCCGATGTGCCCCTTCTCCAGCCGCGTGTACCACTCCGTGCTCACACCGGCAAGCACCGCGACCTCCTCGCGCCGCAGCCCGGCTACCCGGCGGCGGGCGCTGGTCGGCAGGCCGGCCTGCGCCGGCGTGATCTTGGCGCGCCGGCTGGCGAGGAAGTCGCGGATCTCGCCGCGGTTTCCGGGCCGCTGGTCCATGCCATTCACGGTAGCCGCAGGTCACGGCGCGAGGGGGGGTTGAGGCTAAACCCCGATAAACACAACCTTCTCCGGTACCGGCCATCGCCGTCTGCTGGGAGTCGAACGGCCCTACACGATCCCAGCCTTTGGAGCACACCACATGCGTGCGACCCTCATGCACCGCGCCGGCGACGTCCGCATCGAAAACGTCCCGGACTCCGTCATCAAGCACCCCACCGACGCGCTCGTGCGCGTCACCGCCTCCTGCATCTGCGGCAGCGACCTGTGGCCGTACGCCTCGATGTCGCCGGACGGCGGCCCGGCCCGGATGGGGCACGAGTTCATCGGCGTCGTCGAGGACACCGGCCGCGAGGTGACCACCGTCAAGAGGGGCGACCTGGTCGTCGCCCCGTTCGCCGTGTCCGACGGCACCTGCGGGTTCTGCCGGGAGGGCCTGCACACGTCCTGCGCCCACGCCCAGGCCGGCTTCTGGGGGCACGACGTGCCCGACGAGGGCGGCCAGGCCGAAGCCGTCCGCGTGCCGCTCGCCGACGGTACCCTCGTCAAGCTGCCTGTCGCGGCGGACTCGGCCCTCGTGCCGTCCCTGCTGACCCTCTCCGACGTTTTCGGCACCGGCCACCACGCCGCCGTCGCGGGCGGCGTCAACGCGCGCACCCGCGTCGCCGTCATCGGTGACGGCGCCGTCGGCCTGCTGGCCGTGCTGTCGGCCAAGCGCCTCGGCGCCGAACAGATCATCCTGATGGGACGCCACAAGGCCCGCACCGACCTCGGCCGGGAGTTCGGCGCCACCGACGTCGTGGTCACCCGCGGCGAGGAGGGCATCACCCAGATCCGCGAACTGACCGGCGGGCACGGCACCCACGTGGTCCTCGAATGCGTGGGCACGATGCCCGCCTACGAACAGGCCTTCGGCGCCGTCCGCCCCGGCGGCACCATCAGCCGCGTCGGCGTCCCCCAGTACGAAGCGGCCCCGATCGGCTTCGCCAGCCTGTTCCGCCACAACATCCGCCTCGCCGGCGGCCCCGCACCGGTCCGCGCCTACATCGAGGAACTCATGCCCGACATCCTCAACGGCACCGTCGAACCGGGAAAGGTCTTCGACACCACCACCGACCTCGACGGCGTCCCGGACGGATACCGGCACATGGCCGACCGCACCAGCCTCAAAGTCCTCATCAAGCCCTGAGCCGTACCCGCCCGACGCCAGCGGTGTGGTGGCATGGTCCGGTGACGATCATCCGGTCCATAGCCCTGTTCCTGGCCGCCGCCATCGCCGAGATCGGCGGCGCCTGGCTCATCTGGCAGGGCGTCCGCGAACACCGCGGGCTGCTCTGGATCGGAGCCGGCGTCGCCGCCCTCGGCCTCTACGGCTTTGTGGCCACCCTCCAGCCCGACGCCAACTTCGGCCGCATCCTGGCCGCCTACGGCGGCATCTTCGTCGCCGGCTCCCTCGCCTGGGGCATCGTCGTCGACAAGTTCCGACCCGACCGGTACGACATCGCCGGCGCCGTTCTCTGCCTGGCCGGCGTCGCCGTCATCATGTACGCCCCACGGGGTGACGCCGGATCCCGGGCTCACCGCGCGGTCCGGCCTTCGATGGCTCGCGATTGTCACACGGACGGGTCCCAGGCGATGAGCTGGTCGAAGATGCGGCGGTCGCCTTCCCACTTCAGGGAATCCAGCGGTATGCGGCCGTAGAAGAACAGGACCAGGTCACTGGCCGTGCCTCGGGCGGAGGCGTCGGCCGTGTCTGTGTCCGGGTCCTCGCCGGCGGCGGACGCGCCGAGGCGGGCGGCCCGTGCGCCGTCGCTGGACAGCCGGAGGCGCCAGGAGCGGCCCTCGGTGGCGTGGTAGTCCACGACGGCGGGTTCGTGTGGCCAGGCGACCGTCGTGGCGCAGAGCGTGAACTGGCAGTCGTCGAATCCGTCGAGGGCGACCTCGTCCGGTAGCGGCTGCGGGGCACCCACGGTGAGCTGGGCGTCGTAGGTGTGCACTGCGATCTCGGGAACCTGGCGCCGCGCCCAGGCACCGGAGGTTTGCGGTGATGGGGAGTCATCCCACCACGTCCAACAGCCGTGGTCCGGGCCGGCCTCGCGCAGCGTGCTCGTCAGTTGTTCGACGCACTCGGTCCACCAGGCCAGGAGGGCCCCCGTTCCCGAGGCGCACCCACGCCGTCCTCCCACGCCGACTTGTCCGGGGGAGCGTCTGCGGGCCCCGCGGCGATAATGGCGGCTGATTTGCGGCGACCCATGCCGACGTGCTGCACGAGGTCGAACAGCGTCCGCTCGGGATGCGTCGGCACCCGCAGGTCGAGGCTGGGTGCCGCGGAGACCGCGGCGCGGAAAGCGTTCGACCGTTCGTTGATCAGCCGCAGGTGATCGGGGAACGTGAGAATCCTGTGCACTCAGGCTTCCTATCACTGCGCTTCGGCCACCGGACAGCGATTTCACCCGTCTGCCGAGGGAACCCGGCGGCTTTGATACGCGTTCGGAACGGCGCCGCGTTGAATCAGCTGTGCGGGCGGATGACCTTCCCGTCTTGGGGATCGTAGATCGTGAGGCCGCATCGTCCGGCAAGGTCGAATATCAGATCGAGGGCAGGCCAGCTGCCTTCGCCGAAGCTCATGCACACGCTGACATGGTCGATGCCGACGTCCAGCGGCACGGACATCCAGGGCGAGTCGTCGGGGTAAGGCGGAAAGTCGGGGTAGCGGCCGCGGAGCGACTCGTAGAAGCCGACGACACGGTCATCAACCTCGCCTTCGGGATGCCCGTCGCCGCGGCACCGCCGCGCCATGGCACGCACTACTCGGGCTGGCCCTTCACGCACTCCTCCGGCGTGCCTGAACCGAAAGTCTCCCAGTAGGTGCAGGTGTGCGTGACGTTGCTGCGTCCAGTGACGCGGAACGGCTTTCCCTCGTCGTCGATCGCCACCGTCCCCGTCCTTCCTTGCGATGCCCACGAAAGATCGATGACGAAGGCACAGTCGCAGCGGTCGGTATGCGCGTTCACCAGAAACGACTCGGCCGCGGAGAGGCTGACCCGGTACGGGAACCGGATTGGCCGCAGCTCGTGCTCCTGCGCGAGGAAGTCGAACGCCTCGTCGACCGTCGGCGAGTGTGCGGGTGGGTCCTCGTCCAGGTCGACGTCGACGTACCGGTAGAACCCGGGATCACCGCCGGGGATCAGCACCACCGTGCCGCGGATCGCAGGCGCACGCTTGACGACGCGAACCCGCAAGCCGGTGAGCGTCACCT
Organism: Phytohabitans houttuyneae; assembly: GCF_011764425.1. Classification (NCBI taxonomy): domain Bacteria; kingdom Bacillati; phylum Actinomycetota; class Actinomycetes; order Micromonosporales; family Micromonosporaceae; genus Phytohabitans; species Phytohabitans houttuyneae. Next base: position 863,137 of record NZ_BLPF01000003.1, on the reverse strand, counting down.
GGGCATCCGACCGCCCTTGAATGTTGATGTCGATCTCCAGCGCCACGGCCGGCACCGCCTCGGCGGCGGCCATCCACTTGTCCCACTCCGCGCCCCAGCGATCCCAGTCGCCGTCGAAGCCCGGCCGGTCCGGCAACTGCGGCAGCTCGCGGCCCGAGACCCAACCAAATGCTTGATCGTGGTACACCCGCACCGAGTGCGTAAAGGGCAGTCCGTCGTCGGCGGGTTGAGGGTCGTCGTTGGTGACGATCCACGCGGCCACGACGGTCGACACCACGGCCGCGGCCACGCCGGCGAGCCAGCCGCCGAGCGGTTTACCGCGCCGCAGCAGCCCGCCCAGTGTCGCCTTGCCTGTAGCGGCCGGCTCGCCGTCATTATCTTCGGGTGTCGGGGTGGTAGCCGACATTGCTACAGGATAGCGAGGAATAGACGCCGATAAGCCCGCCTCCTGGCCCTGACTCAGTCCCAGGCCGCAAGCCGGCGATGGTCTTTACCGCTCCAGGCTTCGCGCGGCTCGTTGCCTGACTGCCGGATGCCGGTCTTGCAGCGCTGCCAGGCACCGCTCACGGTGACCCGGCTCGCCGAGCTGGCGAAGCAGTTCGATGGAGATCTCACGCCGCTGAGGGCTCGTATCGGTGAGGCCACGCCGCGCGAGCGCGATCACCGCCGCGGCCAGCTGTGGTGACCGGGCAGCGACCGCGCGAAGGGTAGACATCGCCGCACCTTGCACCGACAGGTTCGGATCCGCCAGACCGTGCGGACAGCGACGGCGCCAGGGCACGCAACCCGCGAACAGCCTTGAGCCGAACCCTGGCGTCAGGGTCACCCGCCGCCCGCACAAGCGCCGGCGCGATCGCGTCATGCTCGACGCCGCCGGGCCGCGCCCGCCGGGCCACCGTCCCCAGCCCCGTGATCGCTACACGCCGTTCCGCCGCAACATCCGACGTGGAGCGACGCAGCAGATCCGCCACCTCATGGCGCATCGCCCCGCCGACTCCAACCACCACCCGATCCTTTCACCCGTGCGGCGTCCGGCAACCATCCTCATGACGGTCGGCCTCCGTGCCGTGGAACCATGTTCTGGTGGGCGAGGGCGCGGGTCGGAGAGACGTTCGCGGCCTTGTCCTCCCGGTTCTGTTGATCCAGCTCATCGAGACGGGCCGCTGGAAACACCCGGGCGAGCCCGCTCTCGCCCGCGCCATGCCTTGGTTCGAGGACCAGCTGGACTTCCTCACCGACGCCCACGAGATGGAACGCCAGTCACGCGCCCTCGACCGGCTCGCCGACGACGAGGAATCAAGCCGCCTCTTCCGCCTCGTCCGGCGACGCGGCTCGGAGGGCTCGGTCGACCTGCCGTGGTTGGAGGTCGAGCACGCCATCCTCATCGCCGTCAGCCACTACGCCGGGGACGACACCGCCGTCGCACTGGACTATCGCGTCGACCCCGCCAATCCCCGCGTCGTCGGCAGCGACATCTGGACAGTCTCTGGCCGGTATCAGTGGCGCACCATCGCCCCGACCTTCGCCGCCTTCGCCAACGCACTGGGCCTCGACGAGCCCGCGGGCGGCGGCCCACCGGGCCCGCCGGGTCGTTAGAGCATCCCGAGCGGAAGCCGCAGCGCGGCGGGTGGTCTCGTCGCGTTCGGCCGATCAGGCTCACGCCGGCCCGCGCGGTTGACAGGCCATGGTTTCTTCGAACTGGAACGTGGGGAGGCACGATGGATCCGAGCCTGAGCCCTACATCCGCGCCGAGCGACGTCTACGCAACAACCTCCCATCTGCCCGCGCGGCCACCACCTCACGGCCGCGCCGAGCGGCAGCCCCGCGGAGTCCTTGGCCACCCGTCTTATCCTGGGCTCCTACGGTCGCCGATGGGCTGAGGTGCGGTGTCGTGGCTATCGATCTGATCGGCGCGGTGGTTGGGTGGCTGACGGCCGCGGCCGCGTCGGGGACCGTCGCCGGTGGCCGGCGGTTGATGCTTGGTGATCCGCGGCGGCGCGCGCTGCGCCGGGTCGTCCGGTGCGCGGTGGTCGATGCCGTGGACGGCACGGGCCTGCCGCGATTGGACGCGCAGCGACTACGTGCCGCGTTGCTGGAGGGCAACGGCCCGGCGCGGCGGCTCCCGGTGGAGACGTACGAGCAGGTGCGCGCGGCGGTCGCGGAGTGGGTGCGGCCGTTCGTGCCAGCGGGCTTGGACCCGGCGACGTTTTCTGACGAGATCGTGAGTCGGATCGTGCGGGGTGTGGAGGCGGACGCGCGTGCGGGCGGTCCACTGTGGGGATGGCCGACTGGCTCTGGCGGGACGGCGCGACCCGGCGGCTGGAGGCGATCGACAGACGGTTCGGAGCCTGGCAGCAGGCGGGGGCCGGGCAGGTGCGGCGCGGGCTGCCCGGGGCGGTGTCCGACTTCACCGGCCGCCACGCGGTCCTCGCCGACCTGCGCGGCCGCCTCGCCCGGCACGACCCGGGCGGACCGTCTCCCGCGACCTGCGCGGTGACCGGCATGGGCGGCGTCGGCAAGACCACCCTCGCCGTCCACGCCGCTCGGGAGGCCGTCGGGCGGTACGCCGACGGCGCCTTCTTCATCGACTTGCACGGGTTCTCGCCGGGGATGGCGCCGCTGCTACCAGAAGCCGCCCTCGAGCAGCTGCTGCGCGACGCCGGCGAGCGCGGCGACGCGATCCCGCTTGCCCCGGCGGCCCGGCGGGCCCGCTGGTGCTCGATCATGGCGGAGCGCAAAGCGATCGTGGTGCTCGACAACGCCGAAAACAGCGCCCAGATCGGCCCCCTGCTCCCCGGCGCGCCCGGCTGCCTCGTCATCGTGACGAGCCGGCGCCGGCTGACCGCGCTCCCCGAGGTTGACGAGTTGGTGCTGGACGTGCTCAGCCCGGACGACGCCGAGGAGCTGTTCGTGCGGGTCGCCGGTGCCGAGCGAGCCTACGACCCGGCCGAGGTGCGCCAGGTCGCCCGGCTCTGCGACCACCTTCCGCTGGCCATCCGGATCGTGGCGGCCCGCCACCGGGACGAACCGACCCGCCCTTTGCGGGCCGTGCTGGCCGACCTGAGCGACCAGACCGGCCGGCTCGCCGAGCTCAGCCCCGAAGGCGCCGGTGTGCTCGGCGCCCTGCACCTCACGACAGCGCGGATGGGAGCCGAGCCGGCACGCGCCCTGCGCCTGCTGGGCCTGCACCCCGGACCGCTCTACCGCGCGCCGGCCCTGGCACACCTCGCGGAGGTCGGCGAAGCGGAGGCCCGAACGCTGCTGCGGACGCTGGCCGACCACCACCTCCTCACCCCCACCAAAGACGGGTACCAGTGCCACGATCTTGTGCGGGCCTTCGTGTGGGCGCAGTCCCGGGATCACATCGACCCGGCGGAACGGGACGCCGCCCACGCGCGGCTGCACGCCTGGTACGAGCGGGTGGCCGAGGAGAGCGCACCGGAGTGGCTCACCGTGGAGCGGGACAACCTCGTCGCGTTCTGCCTCGGCTCCCGCGCCAAGGAGGTGGCGCTGACCGGGCTGTCCGCCGCTGACAGGCTATCGGTGCTCGGCTTCTACGATCACGCGCGCGGGCTGTACAACCACTTCCGTCTGGTTTGCGTGGACGCGGCCACCCAAGCCAAGGCCCTGTTCGGCCTCGGCGACCTCGTCCGCCTCACGTTCGGTGAGATCGAACACGCGGTGAAACGCTACACGGAGGCCCGCGAGCGGTACCTCGCCGCCGGCGATCAGTGCGGCGCCGCCACCGCGCTGCTCGGCATCGCTCACATGGCCCGCATCACCGGAGACAACGCTTCGGCGCTGCTTCGGTACCAGGAGGCGGTGGAAACGTTCGTCCGGTTGCGGGACGTGCGCGGCGAGGCGTACGCGACGTGGGGCCTCGCGGCCATCCGAACGCGCCTCGGCGACCTCGACCAGGCCCGCGACCTGTTCGCCCACGCGCTCGATCTCGACATCCGCACCGGTTATGAGTTCGGGCAGGCGGAGGACGAGCGTGGTCTGGGCGGGGTCGCGTTCTGCGCCGGTGACATGGCTGAGGCGCGCACCCGCTTCAACCAGGCGTACGGGCTGGCGTGCACGATCGGCTACCGCCGTGGCCAGGCGCACAACCTCCTCGGCCTCGGCCGGGTCGCGCGGGCCACCGACGAGCTGGCCGAAGCCCGCCGGCTCTTCACCGAGGCCCTGATGATCTACGAGGAGCTCGGCCTCGACCTGGCGGAGAACGCCCGCACCGAACTGGCCACCGTCGCCGTCAGCGTGCCGGGCACGACCGTTGGCCGATCAGGTGGTGGGTACCAGGGTGGCCAAGAGTGCGGTGAGTAGCGGCGAGGCGATGCTCAACGCGCTTATCGGGCGGCGGAACAGGTTGGTGTCAAGACGCAGTCGGGCCTGTAGCCGGTCCTGGGCGTCCAGCCACGTCTGGTCCGGTATTCCCCACTTCGGCACGCCGAGCGCGGTCTCGACGAGGCGCACCGCAGTGGACCGCCAGGTCAGGACGAGCGGGACGACCGCGACGGCAAGCACGACGGCGAAGAAGGCCCCGTAGCCAAGGACCGCCGAGGCGGGAAACTCAGCCGCGTCCATGACGCCGGAGTTGATCAGGGCAAGGCGTAGTGCGCCGCCGAGGAAAACCGCGGTGGATACCAGGACCGCCAGCGCCAGCGCCGACGCTTCGATGACCCTCCACACCGCAAGGCTGTGCTCCACAGTGGCACTGATCGCTGAGCCGTCCAGCGTCTCCGCCGCGAACACCTCGGCCGGTTCGGGCGAACGGATCTGTTCGGCCTCGGCTCGCAGTGTCCGCAGCCGCTCGTGGGCCAGCCACACCGTCAACACCCAGGGGCCTGCGGCCACCCCGGCTACCAGCGTCAACGTGCGGGTGAACATGCGCCAACCGTCGATCGGCACGACGATTGTCGCCGTGGCGTCATTCAGCGCGAGCAGCGCCACGACGGCGCCGACGAACAGCACGTACGCACCGATGTGCCACGTCCACCAGAACCGGCTCTGAGGCCACGCCTGCCGGTGCGCACGCACCGTGGCCAGACCCCGGACGAACACGGCGGTCCAGACGCCGAGCGACAGGACCGCGACGCCGATCCACCCGCGGAAGTCCTCGACAAACGCGTCATTCGTGCCGTGCCGGTCGGCGTACCAGAGCATCACCCCGGCGACGAGGACCGCCAGCACCAGCGAACCCGCCGTTGTCGACGCGGGCCACCGCCACCATGCAACCGACCTCGGTCTCAACGCGCCCGCTCCTCCCCGCCAGCGTTCGGCCTGCTCCACATTGTGGCGGATCGCCACAGCGTGAAACCCGCAATCGCCCAGGAGGGACTCGACGCATCCGGGCCGAACGACTTCCGGGAGTAGGTGACCGGCCGGATGGACGTGCTGCCCAGGACGGCGTCGCGTCGGCGGCGCTGATACGGCTCCACCGCCACGGGCGCCGCGTGTCCACGATGGAGAACGTCGACGCGTACGTGCGGCGGACGCTGGCGCGAGGTGCCGGCCGGCGATGCGATGCCCGAGCCGCCGCCCGCACCGGCCCCGCAGGCCGATGACGGCATGGTCGAGGCGCGCGTGCTGATGGCTAAGGTGACCGGCGACCAGGTCGTGTGGATGCTGGAGGGCTTTCCCGCGTCCGGTGGCGGCGGCGTCCGTGAGCTGCGGGCGGTCCGGCTCGACGGCTCCCAGGCGCGGCGGCTGGCCCGGTTGGCCGACGGCGCGGCGCCCCGGTTCAGCGTGGCCGGCGACGCGGTCGTCTGGGAGCAGGGCGCACGTGGTACCGAAGATCCGACGAAGCCGCTGACCGACGTCTGGCAGGTACCCCTGGCTGGCGGCCGCGCGGCGCTCCTGCCCGGCGCCCAGGGTTGGACACTCGCCCACGACGGACCCTGGCCCACCGATAGCTCGGACTGGGCTCCCTGTCGTCCACTCAGGACGGTCGCCTCGCGGTCGGCCACCTCGTCGGGGAGGGGGCGACGCGGACGTGGTCTGGGACCGCGCGACCGGCCGGGCCGCGGTCACCACGCGCCACACCCCGGCCCACGACGCCCCGGCCGCTGGCATCCCCCGGTCGGCTTCGACTCGGACACCGTCGGCCTGGCCGCCATCCGCTGAGGCCAGCGAGCTCGTTCGAGCGGTTCCCGGAAGAATAGGTGTTCATGACCTACGAGGCCGCCGACGGCAGTGCGCTGCCCCTGCTGGTCTTCGAGCCCGCCGAGGGCACGCGGCCCGCCGCCGGCATCGTCTTGTTCCACGGTGGCGCGCTGCGCACGGGGTCGGCTGACGATCTGGCCCCGCACTGCCGTCGATTGGCCGCACGCGGGATCTTGGCTGCGTCTGCCGGATATCGGCTGCTCGGTCAGGGTGCGGCGAGCATCGAGGACTGCGTCGCCGACGTCCGGCGGGCGGTCGAGCGGTTCACGAGGCTGGCCGCGCAACGCGAGCTCCAGACGTCATGTCTTGCCTCGGGCGGCAGCTCGGCCGGTGCGCATCTGGCTCTGCTCGCCGCGATGAGCACCCCTGACCAGCCCGTGCCCGCCGCCGCCGTCGTGGCCTTCAACCCGGCGGGCCTGGATCTGCTTGCCTTTTCGCCGCAGCTGCGACGCTCCATCGAACAGCGGGCCGGCATCGCCGCAGGAAGGGCGGTCGAGTACTCGCTGATCGAGTTCGTGCGGCCGGGAAACCCTCCGACGCTGATTCACCACGGCACCGGCGACGAGGTGGAGCCGATCGACCACGTGCGGCGGTTTCGGGACGCGATGGTGCGGGCCGGCAACGAGTGCACCCTGATCGAGTACGCGCATGCCGCGCACGCGTTCCACTACCCCGGCCGCGGCGGCCACTTCGACGGCGTCGTCGACACCACGGCGCGGTTTCTCCTCAATCGGATCGCGGCGAACTGAGGCGGCCATCGGGTTGGAACAGGTCGATCAGCGTTTCGACCCGGGCCGTCTCGTGGTCGGGCCGCAGCCGGCTGTGCCGGGACAGGTCAGCCAGGCCGTGCAGTGCGCTCCACAGGACCTCCGCCCGGGTCTCGTCGCCCACGGTGGACAGCAGCGGGCCGAATCCGGCGCGCAGTGGCTCGGGCGTGGTCGGGCGGGCGAACTCCAGGTCGGTCGGCATCGAGAACATCGCCTCGTACGTCGCCGGCCGTGAGCGGGCGAACTCGAGGTACGCCGCGCAGATCCCGCGCAGGTCGCCGGCCGCGGTCAGCAGCTCGGCGAGCTGGGCGAAGCCGGCCAGTGCCACCGCGCGGATGATGCCGTCCCGGCCGTCGGGGAAGTGCCCGTAGAGAACCGGCTGGCTGAAGCCGATCGTGTCAGCGAGCCGTCGCACGGTCACCGCCGGCCACCCGTGCACCTCGGCGATCTCCCGCGCGGCGTCGACGATCCGATCCCGCCGGCCGGCACGGGCCAGTTGCGCTTTCGTCGGGGCCTTCACAAGCACATCCTAGCAGTGCTAGATTTCTAGCAACGCTAGATTTTGGAGAGATCGTGACCGTACTCCTCGACATCCTCGCCACCACCGCCGCGCTGGCCACGGCCGTCATCTTCGGCACCGACACGCTCGGCGCGCTGGTCATGCGCCCGACGTATGCCGCGGTCGACGACGCCACCCTGACCCGGGTGGTCGGCCTGTCGCACCGCTACGGCAACGCCCGCATGCCCATACCGGGAATCGTGAGCGTGGTGGCCGGCGCCGCGACCACGCTCACCGCATTCCTCGCCGGCCGCCCGATCGCCGGCGTCACCGCGGGTATCGCCCTGCTCCTGCTGCTGATCTGGCTGATCCTGTTCAACCGGATCTCGCTACCTATCAACAAGGTCTTCATCGAGGCGGCCGACGCCGGCCGGGTGCCTCCCGGAGCACGCCAGCTTCAGCAGCGGTGGGATTCGATCATCAACCTCCGCGCGGCCCTGCAAGGCGCCGCGCTGCTCGGCTTCTGCCTCACGCTCGCGCTCACCGCGGCCTGACCCACATACGATTTCACGGGCCGAGGCGGCCCAGGGTGGTAGGCGCGACGTTGCCGCCGGACATGACGAGTGCCACCCGCGCGCCGGGGTCGACCTCGATCGCGTGCTCGCGCAGCGCGGCCAACCCGACCGCGGCGGAAGGCTCGACCAGGAGCTTGCTGGCGTCGAGCAGTTCCCACCAGGCGCGCTCGATGGCGTGTTCGGGCACCTCGATCACGGCGTCGACGTACTTGTCGATGTGGTCGAGATTGTGCCGCCCGACGTACGGCGCGGTGAGCCCGTCCGCCAGCGACCGCGGTGGGGTGGGCAGCGGGACCAGTGCGCCGTGGCGCCGGCCGTGGGTGACCGCGTTCGCGGTGGCGGGCTCGATACCGATCACCCGGGTCGCCGGCGAGGCCTGCTTGACGGCGGCGGCCACGCCGCTGATCAAGCCTCCACCTCCGACCGGTACCAACACCAGGTCGACGGTGCCCGCGTCGGCGGCCAGTTCCGCGCCGACGGTCCCCGCGCCGGCGATGACGTCCAGGTCGTCGAAGGGGTGCAGCAGCGTGTATCCGCGCTCGGCGGCCAGCGCCTGGCAGGTGCCGACCAGATCGTCGGTGAGGACAACCTCGCCGCCGTAGCGTTCCACCGCCGCTACCTTCACCTCGACCGCGCCGGGCGGCATGCACACCACCACCGGCAACCCCAGGCGACGGCCGGCGAACGCCGCAGCGGCCGCGTGGTTGCCGGCCGAGAACGTCGCGACACCGGCCGGAAGCTGTCCCCGCTCGGAACGGGCCAGCAACGCGTTCTGCGCGCCCCTGGCCTTGAAACTGCCGGTGTACTGCAGGTTCTCCGCCTTCAGCAGGACGACCAGCCCGAGGGCCTCGGACAGCCGCTCGGAGAACAACAAGGGAGTGCGGACGACCCGCCCGGCCAGGCGCGCCGCCGCCGCGGCGATGTCCACACTCGCGACAAGTGACACGACCGCCAGCCTATGTACCGCACAGGCGATCAGCGGCAAACCAAGCACCTGATTTCAGCCGTGAGAACGCCCACGGATGGACGGTGTCGCCAAGGCATCGACTGGTGTAGTTCTAGCTGGTCACGATCGCCGCGCAAGTGGGCCTGGACCGGCCGTGGTTGCCGCAGCCGGCCCGAGCGAAGGGCTTGCTGGACGGCTGCGCAGTGCGCTGCGCAGCCGCGGCACGTGCCGGTTCCGCTCCGATACCGGGCCACCGACATCGGACTGATTGCACCCGATAGCCGGCGGCCACCAAAGCCCTCATCCGCCGAGGTCGGTCTCGACTCCTACCCGCATGCTCCCAGCAAGGCCGGCAGAACATATTAAGAAAGGAGACGCAAGCCATTGTTGAAGCTCGCGCCTGTTCCAACATCAAACACAATCGGCAAGCGGCGGGCCGATGAAATGATCGCAAGGTTTTGTCGCATATCTGACGGGCGTCTTCGCGAGACCGACTCGCTTGCCCGCCCGCCGATATGATGCATGCCAGTGCTGATGCGGATCACTGGAGGGCCGCATGGCTGAGTGGATCGACTATCGCACCGCCAATCCAGCCCGCTTCGACCGCGACGTGATCACCCCGATCCCGGCAGCCAGTATTGTCCCCATCTCGGCGGTCGAGCATACGTCGTTGCTCGAGTCTGCTATGACGATTCCGGCTTGCCCGTATATTCCGGAACAGCGCGAGGACTTTATCGCCGCAGCGCGCGAGGCGAGCCGAAAAATACTGTCTTCGGCCACAAGATCGGCGGCCACCGCGGTCCTGGATAGCGGCCCGGGCGCATTGCTGCTGGAGCACCTGCCGGTCGATCCGGGCGAGCCCCCGTCGCCCGCGGCTGGAGGTTCGCTGGACCCCGGTCACAAGTCGACCTTCGTCAGCGAGTTCGTCTGCGTCGCGCTCAGCGTGCTTGTGGACGCGGAGATCTTCAACTTCCGGCAGGAGGGCAGAGGCAGCGCCCCGTTGTTCGACAACGTGGTCCCCATCGAGTCGATGCGTCTGCAGCGCGGGGCAGGTGGCTTCGCCAACAACTTCCCGTTCCACTGTGACAGCACCTGGCATCGGATGCGCCCGGATTATCTGGCGCTCATCGGGGTGCGCGCCGCCCCTCAGGCATGGACGCTGTCGTGCTCGGTCGTGGACCTTGTGCAGACCGAGACGGCGCGTCGTATGCCACTGGAAAGCTTCCGGCTCAAGCCACCGCAGCTCTACACGCAGATGGCGGAACAGGGCATTCCGCTGGGTACGCCGGAGTGGCGCATGATGGATCCGGTCGACGCCGCGGCGACCGAGCTCAACGTCAACTTCAATGGCACCGACTGCGCCGATCCAGCGGCGGTGGAATGGCTCGCCGAGTTGGAAGAATTGGTCGAGGCCCGGGCGACCGGATGCCTGCTCGGGCCTGGCAACGCGTTACTGCTGAACAACCGGCGCGTGTGCCACACCCGCACCGGGTACACGCCGACGTTTGGGGCGCAAGCGCGTTGGTTCGTCCGTGCCAACTTCAAACGCGCCCTGTGGGATCAGTTGCCGGCCGACGATCACCACGCGGCACCGGTCATGCGTAAAAACGGGTGGCTCGACGACGCTGGCCGGCTCACCGAGGCGTTCCTTCCGTTCGTGGAGAATCCGGCCCGAGTCGCCGGCCTCACCGGTGAGGCGAAAGAGGTGGCCGCGCAGGCGCTGCATTACACACCCGTCCCGAGATCCCGGTTGGTTTAGACAACGAGGCCTGAATGACGGTAAGCGGACTGTCACGTCACCGATCCCTGTTCACCTCGGTAGCCGTCGTGCTGGCGCTTGTCCTGGCCGCGCTGCCCTCGTGCGAACGTGTCCAACCACAGCGTCGGACTTCCGTCCACGACAAGCTTGTCGAGGCAGGCCTCGCCGACCGCGCGAAACACCCGCGGCTCCGCATCGGCGTGTACGTCAACCAGCCGCTCATGGGCTACGTCGACGGCGGCGTCAACCGAGGTTTCGATCCGGACCTCGCACGGTATGTGGCCGGCTCGCTCGGTTTCGTCGGCAACGACAACATCGAATGGGTCGCAATCAACAACACCCGCGACCGCATCCAGTATCTCCAGAACGGACGGGCGGACCTCATCTTCGCGAGCTTCTCGATCACGAAGGAGCGGCAGGAGCAGGTATTGTTTTCCGGGCCCTACTTCATCACAGACCAACGGGTCATGATCAGAAATCCGTTGCGGGGAAAGCTTTCGACGATCGAGGATATGCAAAGCGACGCATACAAGGTTTGCACTTCCGCTGGCTCGACCTCAGAGCGGCTTCTGCTCCAACGCAACATCCATGCAACTCCACTGGACACGGTCAGGGCATGTGTCGACGGCATGCGGGAAGGGCGGTTCGACGCCGTCAGCACCGACCGGACCATCCTCGCCGGTTTCACGTCCCTCTACCCCGGTCAATTCACGATTCTCGACCTGAACCTCGCGCTGTCGGACGCGGCCACGGAACAACTCGGCGTGGGGGTCGCGAAGAGCAACCCAGCGCTCCGCGATCTGGTCAGCTTCTTTCTCAAGAAGAGTTACCTCGCCCAGGAGGCTGGTGACACGACCGCCTGGCAGATCGCCTACAACAGCAATCTTGGACCCTGGTATGGCTATCCTCCGGCGAGGCAACCCCCGTTGGACGCGCCGGACCTCGTCGATTTTGACGATATGGCACCGACACCGTGACGGCACCGCCGCCGGAAGGCGCGTCCACCAGCCGGGCGTCCGAAGGCTTCTGGACGCTGTTCGTCGCGCTACCGGCCGCCTTCTCAATCCTGCGGCTTTGGGTGGAATCCGGCGGCCAGTTGCAGACCATGCTCCTCCTGGTCAGCAATGTGAGCGCGACCACACTCGCGGCCGCCATGTTCATCACGGGCACGCCGCTGGTCACCGCCGCCATCGTCGCCGCGGCAACTATCGGATCCGTGCTGGAGGTGAGCCGGCGGTCCGGCGCGCCGGCGGAGAGCGCCCGGCCCTTGCTTGCCCGTTTCACCCGCGCGCTGCCCGGTTGGTTCCTAGCGGGGACCTTCGTCCTCGCGTTCGCGACCTGGAAGATCCTGTACCTACCGATGCTCGTCCTGGCGGCTGTGGCGGTACTTCAGCGGACGGCGTGGTACGGCAGGATCGGGACCGAGCCGGCCTGGATGCGCGTGGCGGTCGTCTCGCTTGCCCTCGCGGTCTACGCCTGGGTCGTGGCGCCTACGGTCTGGCATGCCTGGGCTACCCGGCAATCCCTCGGTGTGGCCCTGCTCGTGGCGCCGGCGTTGCTGGTACCGGCGATCACCGGTCCGGTCCACCCGTGGCTGGCGCGGTTGATATCCGTAGTCTGTCCGTCAGGGCTCGCCGTGCTGCTTCTCCTGAGCGCGGGCCCAGTCCTAGCCACGCCGGTCCTGCCGCTCACCGTGACCGTCATCGAAAACAATGTGGACGATGGGGCGGACCGGCTGGAGTACGTGCGCGGCCACGTGATCTCCGGTGACGAGAACAACACCATGGTCCTGCAGGAGAAAGGCGGCGTGCGGTACGTCCCGAACGCCACGATCCACCAGCAGGTGCTCTGCTCCGTCGCGGACGAGCTACCTCGATACCGGCTGCGGATCCGCGGACTTCACGTCGAGGACTCACTCCTACGCGCACTAGGCCGGCGGGTAAGACCGGTCGCCGTCACCGATGCGGCCTGCCGCGTCTCGCCCAGCGGCAACGAGCAGGTCTCCGCAGCCACACCCAATTTGGGGCCTGCACGGCACTCGTAGCCGTCGGGCTCGGGCAAGCCTCACAGCTGGGATCTGAGCACGGCGACCTCGGGGAACTCGTCCGGCGAGCCGTAGCCGTGCTCGGCCAGCCAGCGGACGCTGGTCAAGCATCGCAGCGACCACCACGCCTGGATGAGGTCGCGGTCGACGTCGGTGCCGTAGCCGGCGATGACGTCGCCGAGGTGCTCCTTGTGTCCGAGCGTGAGGATGGCGAGGTCGAAGAGCGCGTCGCCCTGGGACGCCTCGGACCAGTCGACGATGCCGGTGACCTCGTCACCGGCGACGAAGACGTGGTCGACCTGCAGGTCGCCGTGGATGAACACCGGTGTCCACGGCCGCAGCGCGGTCTCGGCGAGCCGGCGGTTGCGGGTGACCACGTCGGCGGGAAGGACGTCGTTGGCGACGAGCCACTCGCACTCGCCGGCCAGGCGCGACGCGAGCTCGTCGAGGCTCCGCCCGGGCCACGGCGGCAGCGGCGCGTCGTGCAGCGTACGGACGGCGGCACCCGCAGCGGCCCACGCCGCGGGCGACGCGGTCGACGGCTCGCCGAGGTGGCCGAGCGCCGTGCCTGGGAGGGCGGCGAGCGCGAGCGCGGGCGGCTTGTGCCACAGGATCGTCGGGGTCGGGATCGGCGCCATGGCCATCGCCTCGACCTCGACGTCGGTGCGGGTCTGATCAGCGTCGATCTTCAGGAACACGTCACCGACCCGCAGGGTGGCGCGCTCGCTGTGTGCGACGACGACCTCGACCTCCTCCACGCCGGCCATTGTCGCGGGGCTGATCACCGACGGCACCCGGTTTATCGCGTGCGACCGCGCGGGACAGCGCCGGCCTCGCTCATCCCCCGCCGGCGGCGACCGGCCGGCTGGGCTCGCGGCGGGTGGCCAGGACCGAGCCGGTCAGGATCAGCGCGAACGCCACGCCGGTCAGCAGTGTGACCTGCTCGCCGAGGACGGCAGCGCCGAGGACCACGGCCACGGCCGGGTTGACGAACGTGATGACCGTGGCGCGTACGCCGCCGACCTCGGCGATGAGGGCGAAGAACAGCACGAACGCCAGCGCGGTGCAGATGACCGAGAGGGCGAGCACGGCCAGCGCCGGCTGGAGGGTCACGGTGCGCGCCAGGTCCGGCAGGTCGGGTGCCGCGAAGGGGGCGAACATGAGCGCGCCGGCCGCCAGCGAGACCGCGGCGACGCCGTAGCGGGGCACGTCGCTGAGCCAGCGTTCGATGATGAGCGGTCCGGTGGCGTAGCAGATGACGACGCCGACGAGTTCGGCCATGGGGACGACGCCGCCGGTGTCGATGTGGAAGCCGAGCAGGAGGGCGACGCCGGCGAAGCCGGCCAGCAGTCCGCCGGCCCGGCCGGGGGTGAGCCGTTCGTCGCGGTTGGTGGCGCGGGCGACCAGCGCCGCGACCAGCGGCACGCCGGCGATGACCAGGCCGGTGAACGAGCTGTCGACGTGCCGTTCGGCGTCGGACAGCAGCAGCCAGGGCAGGCCGATCTCGACCACGGTGTAGGCGATCAGCGGCAGCCACGGACGCAGCGAGGCGCGGACCTCCTTGCGGGCCAGCGCGATCGGCAGCAGCAGGGCCGCGCCGAGCGCGGTGCGCACGAAGACCAGCTCGGCCGGGCCGATCTCGCGGACCGCCACTTTGATCAGCAGGTACGGGATGCCCCAGATCACGCACATGGCGGCGAAGAGGATCCAGCCTCGACGACTCATGGACCGAGCTTCAGGCCGGGCGGCGCATCCGGTCTTGAACGCTGTTGCGGTATGCGGCCGGAGTGACGCCCGTCACCCGCTTGAACCAGCGGGTGAGGTGGGCCTGGTCGGCGAACCCGACGGCGTCGGCGGTCTGTACCGGGCTGAGGCCGGCGGCCAGCAGGTGGCGGGCCTGGCAGACCCGCTCGAGCACCAGCCAGGTGTGTGGCGGGAAGCCGGTCGCCTCCCGGAAGACGCGCAGCATGTGGAACGGTGACAGGTCGACGGCCGCGGCGAGCGCGCGGAGGTTGGGCGGGCGGCGCAGGTCGGCCAGCAGCCGCTCGCGCACCTGGGTGACCTTGCGCACGGCGGCCCGGTCCGAGGCCCGCGGTGGCGGGGCACCGGAGGAGGCGCGGCCGGCCAGGCCGTGGCGGTGGACGACGGCTTGGAACGCCCACGCCAGCTTGGAGTGTCCGGCCAGCGGGTCGGTACCGGCGGTGAGCTCCTCGTGCGCGGCGCGGACCAGGTGCACGGTGCGCGGGTCGTGGACGATCGGGTCGGGGAAGGTGGGGCGGATCGGGTGTCCGTCGAGGAGCATGTCCTCGCTCGGGTAGAGCACCCGGTACGACCAGCCCTCCTCGGCGGCGGCCCGGCCGTCGTGCGGCTCGTCGGGCTCCAGGATCGCCAGGCTCCCCACGCCGGCGCGGCGCAGCTCGCCGCGGTAGTGGAACTCCTCCTGGCCGGAGACCACCACGCCGATGGCGAACGTGGCGTGCGCGTGCCGGGTGAACGCGTGCCGCCGGTACGAGGCGGTCAGCAGGTCCAGCTCGAAGCAGCCGTCGTCAACCCTCGTCCAGGTGGCGGAGTCGGTCATGCCGCGACGGTACCGCCCAGGTGCTTGGCGAGGTGGTCGACGATCTCGCTGGCGTCCTGCTCGATGCCGTGGATGAAGGTGGAGCGCCGCCGCCGCAGGACGGGCAGCCCCAGCACGTACAGGCCGGGGCTGTCGACCACCCCGCCGTCGTGGCGCAGCCGGCCCTTGTCGTCGAGGACCGGCACGTCGAGCCACCGGTAGTCGGGCCGGTAGCCGGTGGCCCACACGATCGTGCGGATGCGGCCGTCACGCAGGTCGAGCTGCCAGGGCGCCGTCGCGGGCATTCCGGTTGGCGCGAGGCGCTCGGGTGGGCCGACCTCGGCGTCGTGGCCGGTGCGCTGGGCCCATTCGTCGAACGTGTTCAGCAGGCGGCCTAGCTTGAGGTCCGCGAGGGACAGCACGTTGCGCAGGCCGCCGGAGAACAGCGCGCGGCCGTCGCGGACGGTCGAGAAGCGGCCGACAAGGTCGACGCCCTCGGCGGCGAGGGCGTTGAGGTCGAGCGTGGCGCGTTCGGGCGTGCCGACCAGCTGCGGCGATGGCAGGCGGCGCGCCCGGTCCAGGTCGTCGAGCTGGTCGTACCGCTCGTCCCACACGCCTGAGGCGTCCATCCACCAGAGCACGTCGCGGCCGCGGTACGTGCGTGGCAGCCGCACGTGCTCGCCGACCGAGAGGGTCACCGGGCGGCCGGAGCGGCGCAGCTCGGCGGCGAGCTGGACGCCGGTGGCGGACGCGCCGACGACGAGCACCCCGCCGTCGGGCAGCTGCGCCGGTTCGCGGTAGTCGAACGGGGTCAGCTGGGTGACGGACGCCGGCACCGCGGCGGCGAACGCCGGCACCACCGGCTGGTTGCACGCGCCGCTGGCGATGACCACCGTCCGGCAGCGCAGCTCGCCGCCGCTGGTCGTCACCCGGTACCCGCCGTCGTCCGGGCGCACGGACGTGACGGTGGTGCCGGTGCGCACGGGCGCGCGGGTGACGGCGGCGAAGCGCTCGATCAGGTCGATCACTTCGCCGGTCGTCATGTACCCGTCCGGGTCGGGGCCGTCGTATCGCAGGCCGGGCAGCCGGCTCTGCCAGTTGGGCGTGAGCAGGCGCAGTGAGTCCCAGCGTTCACGCCGCCACGAATTGGCCACCTCGCCGCGCTCCAGCACGACGTGGTCGATCGCGCGGTGGCTCAGGAAGTGGCTCGCGGCGAGGCCGGCGTGCCCGGCCCCGATCACGACCGCGGTGACGCGCTCGATGGCTCAACCCTCCGATCAGGCGACCTCGACGGTGACGTCCGTCGGGTTGGTCAGCGCGTCGAAGACGGCCGAGCGCTTCTGAGACTGGGCCACCAGCGCCTCGATCTCCTCCTTGGAGGCGTCGGCGTCGATGTTGAACGTCACCTTGATGTCGTTGAACCCGTTGCGCACCTCGCCGTCGCCGAGGATGCCGCGGATGTCGTGGTTGCCCTCCACGGTGGACTCGACCGAGCGCAGCTGGATGCCGCGGTTCTGCGCGACCGACGCCACCCCGGCGGTGAGGCAGCTGGCCAGGCCGACCAGAAGGTACTCGATCGGGGTGATTCCGTTGTCCTCCGCCGCGAACACCTCGGGGTGGTCGGCGTCGAAGACGGCCTCGCTCTTGTGGCTCTGCTCGGCGCCGAGGCCGAAGAAGTTCTGGATCGTCGTGGTGCTGTGTACGCCCTTGCGCCACGTGGAGGTCGCGCGCCAGGTGAACTGGGCGGCCTCGGGCGCGCCCTTGAGCGCCTGGCGTGCCTCGAGCAACGCCTGGACGTTGACCCCGTTGTCGACCGTCGTCATGTCGTGGATGCCCCTCTCGTACTCTTCCGATATTTCCCATCGGGAAGCCCGACAATACACTCGTCGCGGCTACCCGTACTAGCTATGATCGCTCCCATGCCACCTGCCCAAACGCTCTCCACGGGGTCGGTCGGCACGGTCGAGACACGGTATGTCGATCTGCCGGATCCCGTGGCGCTGGACTGCGGGCGGGAGCTGCATCCCGTCCGCGTGGCGTACGAGACGTACGGCACCCTCTCCCCCGGCAAGGACAACGTCATTCTCGTCTGCCACGCGCTCAGTGGCGACGCCCATGCGGCCGGCTTTTCCACCTCGCCGGCGGGCAGCACGCGCGACGGGTTCGGCGCGGAGGACCGCGACGGCTCGGCCGGCAAAGGGCTCGGCTGGTGGGACGGGATGATCGGCCCGGGTAAGGCGTTCGACACCGACCGTTTCTTCGTGGTCTGCACGAACCTGCTCGGCGGGTGCAGCGGGACAACCGGGCCGTCGTCGGTCGATCCGGCGACAAACCAGCCGTACGGGTCGAACTTCCCCGTCATCACGGTCGCCGACATGGTGCGCACCGAGCGGGCGTTCCTCGACGTGCTCGGCATCGAGCGGCTCGCCGCGGTCGCTGGCGGTTCGCTGGGCGGCATGCAGGCCCTGGAGTGGGCGGTGCTCTACCCCGACCAGGTCGACGCCCTCGTGGTGATCGCCAGCACCCACGCCCTGCACCCGCAGGGCGTCGCGTGGAACTCGATCGCCCGGGACGCCATCATGCGCGACCCCGCCTGGCAGGGCGGCGACTACTACGGCACCGGCGTCGCGCCGAGCGCCGGCATGGGTGTGGCACGCATGGTCGGGCATATCACCTACCTGTCCGCGCCGGCGCTGATCGAGCGGTTCGGCCGGCGGCTGCAGTTCGCCGAGGATCTCCGGTACACGATCACAGAGCCCGAGTTCGAGATCGAGAGCTACCTGCGTCATCAAGCCGACAGTTTCGTGCGGCGCTTCGACGCGAACACGTACCTGTTCACCTCGCGCGCGCTGACCTACTTCGACCTGGCCCGGCAGTACGGCGGCGGGTCACTCGCCGGCGCGCTGGACGGCGTTTCGGCGCGCACGCTGCTGATCGCGTTCAGCTCCGACTGGCTGTACCCGCCGGCCGCGTCCCGCGAGATCGAGGAGGCGCTGCGATCGCTCGGCAAGCCGGTCGAGTGTCACGTGATCGAAGCGCCGTACGGCCATGACTGCTTCCTCTTGGAAGAGGCGCGTCAGACGCCCATCATCCGACAGTTCCTGGCCAAGGAGAGGTCCTCGTGACCGAGCAACCACATGATTTCGGGTTCGAGACCCGGCAGCTGCACGCCGGGCAGCGGCCCGACCCGAACACCGGCGCCCGCGCGGTGCCGATCTTCCAGACGACCAGCTACGTCTTCGAGGACCCGGAGTCGGCCGCGGCGTACTTCAACCTGCAGGAGTACGGCAACACGTACTCGCGGATCATGAATCCGACGGTCGCGGTGTTCGAGGAGCGGGTGGCCAACCTCGAAGGCGGCAGCGGCGCGGTCGCGTTCGCCAGCGGCATCGCGGCGCAGGCGGCCACGCTGTTCACCATGCTGCAGCCGGGCGACCACGTGGTCTCCTCCGCGGCGCTCTACGGCGGCACCGTCAACCAGCTCAAGCACCTGCTGCGCAAGATGAACGTCGAGCTGACCTGGGTGGACCCCGACGACCCGGACGCGTGGCGGGCGGCGGTGCGCGACAACACCAAGGCGTTCTTCGGCGAGACGATCGGCAACCCGGCCGGCAACGTGCTGGACATCGAGACGGTGGCGGCGATCGCGCACGAGCACGGCATTCCGCTGATCGTCGACAACACCTTCGCCACCCCGTACCTGTGCCGCCCGATCGAGTGGGGCGCCGACATCGTGATCCACTCGGCGACCAAGTTCATCGGCGGGCACGGCACGAGCATCGGCGGCGTGGTCGTGGAGTCCGGCGTGTTCGACTGGTCCAACGGGCGCTTCCCGGTCGTGGCCGACCCGTCGCCGGCGTACCACGGGCTGCGCTTCCACGAGACGTTCGGCACCTACGGCTTCTTGATGAAGCTGCGCGCGGAGACGCTGCGGGACCTCGGGGCGGCGATGTCGCCGTTCAACGCGTTCCTTTTCCTGCAAGGGCTGGAGACGCTGTCGCTGCGGATGGAGCGGCACGTGGAAAACGCCAAGGCGATCGCCGAGTTTCTCGACGGGCACGCGCTGGCGTCCAATGTGACCTATCCGGGCCTGCCGGGCAGCCGGTACCGGCCGCTGGTGGAAAAGTACCTGCCGCGCGGTGCCGGCGCGGTCTTCTCCTTCGACTGCGCGGGCGGCCGGGCCGGCGGGCAGGACCTCATCCGCGGGCTGACGCTCTGGTCCCACCTGGCCAACGTCGGCGACGCCAAGAGCCTGGTCATCCACCCGGCCAGCACCACGCACCGCCAGCTCAGCGACGAGGAGCTGCGGGCGGCGGGCGTGGCGCCCGGCACGGTGCGGCTGTCGGTCGGCACCGAGTCGGTCGCCGACCTGATCTGGGACCTGGAGCAGGGCTTCGCCCACGTCGCCGCCGCGAAGGCGGAGGAAGAGATGGCGACCGCGTGATGGACCTTCAGCCCTACCAGGACACCCTGGCGATCCAGCGGGTGCTGCGCACGGCGGGCACGATCGCGGTCGTCGGCCTGTCGAGCAACCCGTTGCGCGCCAGCTACTTCGTCGGCTACTACCTCAAGCGGCACGGCTACCGGGTGGTCCCGGTCAACCCGCGCGAGACCGAGATCCTCGGCGAGACCTGCTACCCGAGCCTGCGTGACGTGCCTGTGCCGGTCGACGTCGTCAACGTCTTCCGCGCGCCCGACGCGCTGCCGGGCATCGCGCGGGACGCCGTGGCGATCGGCGCCAAGGCCCTCTGGTGCCAGTACGGCGTGATCAACTCCGACGGCACGCGGATCGCCGACGAGGGTGGGCTGACCGTGGTCGTGGACCGCTGCCTCAAGGTCGAGCACGCCCGCTACGCCGGCCGGATGCACTGGCTCGGCTTCAACACCCAGCGCATCACGTCCGTCCGGGCCGGCCTGCAGTAACCAGCTCGTCCACAGTGGACCGTGCCGGCTCGCCGGCGGTGGCGGGCGGAAGGCGCCGCTCGGCGAGCGCGAGCCCCAGTGCGGCGACGCCGAGCAGCGCGCCGACCAGCACACTGGCGCGCACACCGTGCTCGGGCAGCACGAGGCCGCCGAGCAACGCCCCACCGGCGATGCCCACGTTGACGGCGGCGGAGAGCGTGGCGCCGGCGAGGTCGGAGCGCCCGGGCGCGACCTGCAGCGCGAGTCCGCCGAGCGCCGCGGTGAACCCGGCGAACGCCAGCCCGGCCAGCGCCAGCAGCGTCACGGCCACGACCGGGCGGTGACCGGAGGCGAACAGCCCCACCAGCGCCGCCGCCTGCAGCGCGACGGTCGCGACGAGGGCGCGCCACGGGCTGCGGTCCACGACCGCGCCG
Organism: Phytohabitans houttuyneae; assembly: GCF_011764425.1. NCBI lineage: Bacteria > Bacillati > Actinomycetota > Actinomycetes > Micromonosporales > Micromonosporaceae > Phytohabitans > Phytohabitans houttuyneae. The sequence goes on along the minus strand of NZ_BLPF01000003.1, from coordinate 842,492 downwards.
ACCGCGAGGATCCCGACCACGCTGGCCAGGCCGCGGACCAGCAGGATGGCGCCGACCGTGGCGGCCGCGAAGCCGCCGACCTCGGTCACGAAGAGGGCCACATAGGTGTACGCCGCGATGGCGCCGGCGGTCGTCAGGATCGCCACGGCGACCAGCAGCCAGAAGCGGCGGGCGTCCGGCGTCTCGCCCCGGGCCGCGTGCCCGGCGTCCGGCGGGGTCGAGGGCAGCAGCGCGGCCACGGTGACGAGCACGGCCGCGCCGAGCGCGGCCACCGCCAGGAAGGACACCCGCCAGCCTGCGTGCTCCCCCAGCCAGGTGCCGGCGGGCACGCCAAGCACGAGGGCGACGTTGCCGCCGGCGAACACGATCGCGACCACCCGCCCGCGCAGGCCGGGCCGGAACAGCTCGGCCGCGGCCGGCACCACCACCGCCCAGAACAGCGCGTGGGTCGCCGCCGTCGCCATCCGGGCCGCGACCACCAGCGCGAACGTGTCGGCGAACACGGTGATCGCGGTGCTGGCCACGAAGCCGGCCAGCAGTGCTGACAGCAGCCGCCGGCGCGGGACCCGCCGGGCCAGCGCGGTCAGCGGGATGGAGGCGACGACGACCACCGCGCCGTACGCCGTCACCAGCATGCCGACCCGCGACGGCGCGACCCCCAGGTCCGCGGCCATCGGCAGCAGCAGGCCGATCGGCAGTGCCTCCGCGGTGGCGTAGAGGAACGTGCCGCCGGCCAGTCCGGCCAGCGCTCCCACCGCCCGAGCGTGCGTCATCCGGTACCTCCCGAGGCTGTTTCCACCAAAAGAAGCTATGACGGAAACAGACTATCGGTCGGGTACGACATCGGGCTACTGGTAAAGTCGCTTTTGATGGAAACAGTGCGCCTGGTCGGCGGCAACCTGGCCGTGGACTTCGTCAACACCCGCACCGGCCCGCCCGCCGGCCCCCGGACGGCGACGTGCTGACCGGCTACGCCGAGCTGGTCGCCTGGGGTGTGTACGCGGGTGCACTCACCGAGCCGGAGGCGGCCCGGCTGCGGCGGCGCTCGCGCGACGACCCGGACGGCGCGCGGACCGCCTTCACCCGGGCCCGGGACATCCGCGACGACCTCGACGAGATCTTCCGGTCCCTGGCGGGCGGCGGCGAGCCGCGCCCGGCTGCGCTGGCCCGGCTGCGCGACGGCGAGTCCGACGCGCTCGGTCACGCCCGGCTCGAGCGCGGGAGCCCGTTCACCTGGTCCTGGCGCGACGACCACACCCTCGACCGGCCGCTGCGGCCGGTGGTGCACGCCGCGGTCGGCCTGCTCACCGCCGGCCCGCTCGACCGGATCAAGGGCTGCGGAGGGTGCTCCTTCCTCTTCGTTGACGAAAGCAAGAACCGCAGCCGCCGCTGGTGCAGCATGGAGGACTGCGGCACCAGCGAGAAGATCCGCCGCTACGTCGCCGCGCGGCGGAGCCGGTCGGCGCGCTGACCGCTCACCAGTGGTAGGCCAGGTTGACGACCAGGTTGGCCACGACGGTGACGAAGAGGATCGCCCACCCCCACGAGCTTGCGCGAGCCCACCCGCAGGTGCGCGACGAGCGCGCCCACGAGGTAGAGGACCAAGCCTGCGGCGGAGAGCGTACACGGCAAGGACGAGGCAGCCCGGCCGGATGTGACAGCCGGCCTGGGAAGGATTCACGCCCGGGCGGCGGGGGTATGACGCGGCCGATGGATGGCCACACGATGGGCGTCGAGGAGGAGTTCCTGCTCGCCGACCCGGCTTCGGGCGCGACGGTTCCCCTCGCGGAGAAGGTCGTCCCCGCCGCGGCCGTGGGGCTGCCGGCCGGCGTGACGATCCAACGGGAGCTGCGCGACAGCCAGGTCGAGGCGGCCACCGGCATCTGCACGGACGCGGCCGACCTGCGCGCCCACCTGAGCGCGGCGCGCCGGGCGGTGGCCGCCGCGGCCCGCGACCACGGCGCCGTCGTGGTGGCCAGCGGCTCGCCGGTACGCGGCTCGGGCGGTGCGGTGCCGTCGAGCCTGCCGCGCTTCGCGGCCATCGACGAGCGGTACGGCGAGGTGACCCGGGACTACGAGGCGTGCGGCTGCCACGTGCACGTGGGCGTCACCGACCGGGACACCGCCGTCGCCGTCGTCAACCACCTCGGCCCGTGGCTGCCCACGCTGCTGGCGCTGTCGGTCAACTCCCCGTTCTTCCGCGAGCGGGACACCGGGTACGGCAGCTGGCGAATCGTGCAACAGTCCCGTTTCCCAGGTTCCGGGCTGGCGCCGTACCACCGTGGCCACGCCGCCTTCCGCGCGGAGGTGGACCGGCTGGTCGAGTGCGGCGTGCTGGCCGACGCGGCGCAGACGTTCTGGTTCGCCCGCCCTTCGCCGCGCCTGCCCACGGTGGAGCTCAGGGTCGCCGACGTCGCCTCCACAGTGGACGAGGCGGTGCTGCAGGCGCTGCTCGGACGGGCGCTGGTGCGCACCGCGCTGGCGGACCTGGAGCGGGGGCGGGAGGCGCCGCCGGTACCGTCACAGGTTGCCGCCGCGGCCGTGTGGAGCGCGGCGCGCTACGGGCTGTCCGGGCCCGGCGTGCATGTGGGCCTGTCCCGGTCGATGCCGGCCACCGCGCTGGTGGCGGCGCTGCTCGACCACGTCCGGGAGGCCCTGGCCAGCACCGGCGACCTGGCGGAGGTCAGCGGGCTGCTGGACCGGCTGCGGTCCGGTGGCACCGGCGCCGACCGCCAGCGCCGCGCGGCCGCGAGCGCCGGGCCGGCCGGGGCTGCCGCCGCCGTCACCCTCCCCGCATGAACGCAGCGTCACCGGGTAACAGATGACCATGTCGCCGACCTCGCCACCCCTGCCCGCCAGCCGTGGACCGCTCTCCGCGGCGGTGGTGGCATGCCTGCAGGGCGGCAGCGCGCCACCGGCCACCCTCGGCGGCGCCGACCCGCTGGGCGAGGACGTCCAGCTGGCCCTGCACCTGTGCTACGAGCTGCACTACCGCGGCTTCGCCGGCGTCGACCCGGAGTGGGAGTGGGACCCGGACCTGCTGCGCCTGCGCGCCGAGCTGGAGGCGGTCTTTCTCGCCGAACTGGCCGGGCAGGTCAAGGGCGGTTCCGACGTCACCGAGGCGCTGGACGCGCTGCTGGTCGAGCCGGTACCCGGCACCGGTGTCAGCCACTACCTGCGCGACGAGGGCGAGTGGCCGCAGATGCAGGAGTACTTCGCACTGCGGTCGATATACCACCTCAAGGAGGCCGACCCGCACGCCTGGGTGATCCCGCGGCTGCAAGGCCGGGCCAAGGCGGCGCTTGTCGCGGTCGAGTACGACGAGTTCGGCGGCGGCCGGGCCGAGCGGATGCACTCGCGCCTGTTCGCCGACCTGCTCGCGGCGGCCGGCCTCTCCCCCGACTACCTGCACTACCTGGAGCAGGCCCCGGCCTGTGTCCTGGCCACGGTCAACATGATGTCGCTGTTCGGGCTGCACCGGCGGTGGCGCGGCGCGCTGGTCGGCCACTTCGCCGCCGCCGAGATCACGACCGCGCCGAGCGCGCAGCGGATGGACGAGGCGCTGGCCCGGCTCGGCGCCGACCCCGCCTGCCGGCTGTTCTACACCGAGCACATCGAGGCGGACGCGGTGCACGAGCAGGTCATGCGGCACGAGGTCGTCGCCGACCTGCTCGACCGGGAGCCGGACCTGGCCGCCGACGTGGTATTCGGCATCCAGGCCACCGACCTGCTGGAGGAGCGCCTCGGCGCCCACCTGCTGGACAGCTGGCGCGCAGGACGCTCGGCGCTACTCTGAGCGGACCTTGCGGCGGTGGCTGGTGTCGCAGAACGGGTACCGCTTGCTGCGCCGGCAGGCGCAGACCGCGACCATGAACCGGTCCGAGCGCACCGTCGTGCCGTCGGGCAGCAGCACCTCGACGGGGCCCTCGACGAGCACCGGTCCTCCGGCCTCGACGACCACCCGGCGCGGCTCATCGGCGGTCGGCACGGATCACCACCAGGTCCTCGTGGCGCTGCCCGCGCCGGATCAGGCCCATCGCCTCCAGGTAGGCGGCCCGCTGCCACATCACCGGGCCGAACGGCACCCGCCGCCGGGCCACCATCCGCACGCTCAGGCCGCCGGCGCGCAGCGCCGCCACCGACCTGTCCACGTCGGACACGTGGGACTGCACGAGCAGCAGGAAGCCGTTGTCGCTCAACATGTCCGGCGCGGCCCGGCACAACGGGTCGAGCGCCGACCGCCCGTCCGGGCCCGCGTCCCAGGCCCGCTTGCGCCCGGTCGGTACCGCGGCCGACGGGCACGGCACGTACGGCGGGTTGGCCAGGACGACGTCGTACCGGCCCTCGTCGGCGATGTCCGCGAACAGGCCCCGCCGTGCGGTCACCGGCAGCGTGCGGCGCCAGGCGTTCAGGCGCACGCACAGCACCGCCCGGCGCGAGACGTCCAGCGCGGTGACCCGACCCGCACCGAGCCGGGCGGCCGTCATCGCCAGGGCGCCGGTGCCGGTGTACGCGTCCAGGACGCGGGCGCCGGGCCGGATCGACGCGGACGCCGCCGCCTCGGCCAGCAGCGCCGTGTCCGCCTGCGGCCGGTACACGCCGGGCAACCGCCACAGTGGGAAATCGATTTCAACCGGCGGCGTACCGGCATGCGCGGTCGCGGTCATGTTCCCCCAAAGGACCGGACGAAGGTCACCGGTGATACCCCGGCCCGGACCCGCCAAACTCACCCGCCCCGCAGGAGGGCGGGTTAGCTCTCGTCCGCCAACGGCGAGGTCATCCGCCGCCCGGCGTCCTCGATCCCGTCCTCCGCGCCGGCCGGGTTCACCATGCCGTCGTAGTTGTAGACCGGCAGCTCGGCGCCGTCCGCCGGGCGGGTCTTCGTCGTCGGGATGTAGCGGTGGATCATGCCTCCGACCTCGATCTCCAGCAGGCCGGCACCGCCCGCCTGCACCGTCTCACCGTCGCGCGGACCACCGGCAAGTACCACGTCGTTCGTCACTGTCATGGCTGAGCCGTACCCCGCTGTGAGCAGGTCAAACACCCGGCGGGCCGGCATCGTCCGGCCCTCGGCTCACCGACCCGGCACGCCCGCGGCGGTGTCGAGGCCGGCCCACGCGCGCAGCAGCCACCCGCCGATCGAGTCGACCGGACCGGAGCCGGGACCGTTCACGATCCGCTCGACGATCTCGTCGCGGTTGAACCAGCGGGCCTCCAGCAGCTCCGACCCGTCGACCGCGATGCTCTCGTCGGCGGCCTGCGCGACGAAGCCGACCATCAGACCGGCCGGAAACGGCCACGCCTGCGAACCCTGGTAGGTCACCGCGCCGACCGTGACACCGGCCTCCTCGGCGACCTCGCGCCGCACGGCGCCTTCCAGGCTCTCGCCGACCTCGACGAACCCGGCCAGCAGCGAGAAGCCGTCCGGGCGGGCGCCGTGGTGGCGGGCCAGCAGGCACCGCGGCCGGGGGCCGGGGCTCTCGACCAGCGCGATCACCGCCGGCTCGATCCGCGGAAACAGCTCCCGCCCGCAGCCGGCGCCGCCGCACACCCGGACGTGGCCGGCGTGCGCGCTGCGGGTGGGTCCGCCGCACGCACCGCAGAACAGGGCCTGGCGGTTCCAGTACAGCAAGCCTCGCGCGTACGCCAAGGTCGCGGCGGCCGGACCGGGCAGGGCGGCCGCGAGGGTACGCAGGTCGGCGCTGGCGTGCCCGCCGGCAAGGCGCAACGCCTCACGCTCCTCGACACCGCTGAGGTCGGCGGCGAACACGGCCGCCGTGCCGTCCAGGCTCAGCAGCGCCGTCTGGCCCGCGGCCGCCAGCACGGCCCGCCCCGCCGGTCCGGTGGGGGTGGCCGGCATGCCGGCGGCGGTGAGCAGGACGCGGTCGCGCCACATCGGTACCGTGCGGGTGTCGTCGCGGCCCAGCCGCTCGGCGACCCACTCCGGATCCGCGCGCAGGGTAGCGGCCCGGTCACCCGGTGTCTGGGTGTACGCCAAAGTGTCGAACGCCATGCCTAGATCATTGCTCGCCGGCATCCTCGCTCGCGGCCTTGGCCAGCGGCTTGGTCGCCGGGCCGTGCAGGACCTCGCCGTCGACCGAGAAGCGGGAGCCGTGGCAGGGGCAGTCCCAGCTGCGTTCGGCCGCGTTGAAGGCGACCCGGCAGCCCAGGTGCGTACAGGTCGCGGACACCGCGTGCAACTCGCCGCCGGCGTCACGGTAGACGGCGCGGTGCTCACCGTCCACTTTCAACACGGCGCCGCTGTCCGGTGCGAGGTCGTCGGGCGAGTCGACCGGTCCGGACCGCAGCCGGTCGCCGACGAAGTGCGCCGCGACCGCCAGGTTTCCCTTGACGAAGGCCGGCGCCTCCGCCAGCGGGTGCACCCGCCCCGGGTCGAACAGCTTCGCCCACGGCAGCGACTGCCCGCCGATCAGCGCGGCCAGCAGCCGCCCGGCGGCCACCCCGTTGGTCATCCCCCACGCGTTGAAGCCGGTCGCCACCCAGGTGCGGGTCGCCTTGGGGTGCAGGCGGCCGATGTACGGCACGCCGTCCGGGGTGATGTTGTCCTGCGCCGCCCAGTGGTAGGTCAGCTCGGCCACGCCGAAGTGCCGCTCGGTCCAGCCGGCCAGCCGCTGCCAGCGCTCCTTGATGTCGGCGGCGCCGGGCCGGAAATGTTCACCGGTGACGATGAGCAGCCGCTGCCCGACGGCGTGCGGGGCGGTCCGCACCGAGCGGGTGCCCTCCTCGGTGGTCAGGTACATGCCGCCCGGGTCCGCCGCGGCCGGGATGGGCGCCGCGACGACGAGCTCGCGGCGGGGCACGAGCCGGGTGAACAGCGGCACCCGGTCCACGAACGGATAGTGGGTGGCGACCACGACGTGCTCGGCGGTGACGGTGGCGCCGGACTGCGTGGTCACCCGGCACGGCTCGCCCTCGTCGAGCTCCACCACCCGGGACTGCTCGAAGACCAGCCCACCGCGGCGCAACAGGTCCTCGACCAGGCCCAGCAGGTAGCGCCGCGGATGGAACTGTGCCTGGTCCTGCACCCGCACCGCGCCGGCCACCGCGAACGGCAGCCCGGTGTCGGTGACGAACGTGGCCGGCAGCCCGGCCGCCGCCGCGGCTTCGGCCTCGGCCCGGACCTGCTTGACGCCGTCCTCGTCGGTCACATAGGTGTAGGCGGGCAGCCGCTCCAGCTCGCACTCCAGGTCCAGTTCGGCGGTCACCGCCGCGACCCGGTCGATGCCGTCCTGCTGCGCCGCGGCGTACGAGGCGGCGGCGTCCGCGCCGAGCGAGGAGCGCAGCCGCTCGTAGATCAGGCCGTGCTGGGCGGTCAGCTTCGCCGTGGTGTAGCCGGTGGTGCTGCCCACCACGCGGCCCGCCTCGACCAGGGCCACCCGCCGGCCGGCCCGGGCCAGCTCCCAGGCGGTACAGACGCCGGCGATCCCCGCGCCCACGACCACCACCTCGACGGCGACGTCCTCGGCCAGCGGCGGGTAGTCGGTCCCGGCGGAGGAGTCCAGCCAGTACGAGCGCGGAGTCTCAGGCAGCGTGGGCATGCTCCCCCATACCCGCCGCGCTCGCCCCAGAACGGGTTCTGCCCAGTTGGTCTTCGATCGGGCCGAGGGCCGGCCCAGGAGCGCGCCGGTGGCACCCATAGGCCTCAGCGCCCGAACAGGTTTACGCCCACTGTGCACAGCACGGAGAGCACGAGCGACGCAAGGATCATCACCAGGCAGCCAAGTCCGCCGCCCAGCGGCCGGACCTCGGTGCGACCGATCCGCATGACGACTCAGGCCTCGTTCGGATGAAGGCCGCGTTCTTGCGACCGCACGTCCAGGTTGCGTTTCATGCGATCCTCCGACCGGCAGAGCGACGTTGATGGCTTGTGCCCGGGGACGGTCCCGCCGAACGGCTAGGAGCGGATCTCCTCGCGGGCGTGTTGGGTCTCCTGCTTGACGTGCGTGGCGGCAGAGCGCGCGTCGTCCTTGACCGTCTGCGCACCGTCCTGGGCGGTCGACTTGACCGACTGCGCGGCTTGTCGCGCCGGCTCCCGCAGGTTGTCGCCCATGTCGTGGGCGACGTCGCCGACGTGTTCCTTGATCGTGTCGCTGTGGTCCTGGACCGCGGACTTCACCTGACCGGCGGCCCGCTGCTCGCGTTGGCTGGCCGGCAGCAGGGAGGAGACCAGCCATGCTCCGGCGAACACGATCAGGCCGGCCGCGATCGGGTTGCCTTCGGCTTGACGCTTGAGCTGTGCCGGCGCCGCTTTGGCCGCACCGCCGACCGTCGACGCCGCGTCACCGACCGTCGAGGCGGCGTTCGACGCCTTGTCCGCGGTCGCCGATGCAGCCGAGCCGCTGGCATGCCCGGCGTGCGACGCGGTGCCCATGACCTTGTCGGTCACCCGCCGCACGGCTTGGCTGGCGCTTTGCTTACGGTCGTGCACCATCCGTCGAGGGCTGGCCTTGTACGCCAACGCGTCGACGTCGCCGCTCAACTCGCCCCTGGTGTGGTCGATGTCCTGGCGGATCTGGTCCGGGTGGGTGCTCATCGATAGCCTCCTGGCTCTGGCTTGAGTGCGTTCGGAATCTGCTTGGCGGTCTCGGCGGTACGGGTCAGGCCCCGCACCCGCCGTGCCTGCGCGCGGGCCACGGCGAACAGGACTGCCGCGGCGACCGCCCAGACGACGGCGACGATCAGGGCCGCCCATCCCTCGTCCATGCCGTTGGCCAACGCCCACCACAGGGCGAAGGACAGGAACAGCAGCACCATGTGTCCCGCCACTCCGGCTGCGCCGAACGCGCCGGCGGCGCGGCCGGCCTTACCGGCCTCCTGGCGCAGCTCGGCCTTGGCAAGGTCCATCTCCTGGCGGACCAATGTGGACAGATCCTGGGTCACATCGCCGATCAGCTCGCCGAAGGAACGCTGTGCCACATCGGGATGTGCTCCATTGACGCCGGTTCCGGCGCCGGGCGTGGTAGTGCTCATGACGCGCCTCCGCCCAACGGAGCATCGTGCCGCTGGCCCGCGCGGGTGCTGTCGCCCGGTTGTCCGGCCGCGTCAGGGTTCGCCGCCGGGGTGGCGTCCGCCGCGAGGCCGCGGGTCATCCGGCCGGCCAGGACGCCCAGCAGGGCGGTGCCGGCGAAGAACATGCCGGGATGCCGCCGCGCGTAATGCTTCACCTCCGCCAGCACCGCACCTGGTTCACGATCTTCCAGCCATCCGGCGAGGCGGTCGACAGTCCCCGAGGCGCGGGTGGCCAGCTCTGTCGCCGGGCCGGACCCGCCGCCCTTGTCTGCCATGGTGCGCAGTTCCTCGCTGACGGACCGCAGGCCGCCCGCGCCGCGCCGCTGTTGGTCGATGATCTGGCTGCGCATCTGCTGGCGCGCCTTGGTATACAGGTCACGGGCGCCAGTTCCCGCCTCCGCGCCGACCTGCCGGCCCTGTTCGGCCGCCGTCCGCAGTACCTGACCGCCGCCGTCCGCGGCGGTGTGGCCCACGTTCGCGGCCTGCTGCTTGGCCATCCGCGCCGTCGATTCTTGATCTTCGGACGGCGACCGTGACACGGCTATGTCTGTCATCATGCAACCCCTTGAGTTGAAAATTGCTGCTCATCAGGTGGCTACCCGGGGTCCACCCATCCATTCGGATCCGGTGGCATCCATCTGCGCCGGCGGCTATCCGCTTTCGGGCGAGCGTCGGCGTTGGTCGTGAATGGCGCTCAAACGGTCGGAGCGAAGCCGGGTCCGAATGTCTAGGGTCGCCCAAACGACCTTCCCGCCTTCGATGGCCAGGCTGCCCCAGTGCGCGGCGACCGCGTCAACCAGCGCCAGCCCGTGTCCCCATAACGCGGCCGGTGGCATGTCGCCGCGCAGCACCGGAGGCTCGGTGCTGCCGTCCGCCACGGCGATGTGCACGTAACGCCGGCGCGCGGACAGCCGCAGCCGCATCATCGTGTGCGCGTGGGCGACCACGTTGTTGACCAGTTCGGTCGCGACGGTGCAGGTCGGTCCGGCAAGGGTCGGAAGCTGCCAGCGCAGGCACGCCTCGGTGGCCATTTCCCGCGCTCGACGGCTTGCCCCTTCGACCGGCAAGAGGTCCTCGGCCAGCGTGGCCGCGACCGGTGCCCGGTCCTGCGCCAATGACCGCACGGCGGTCCCGACGTCCCGTACGACCGCCGTGTGCCAGTCAACAGGTCCCCTGCCGAGCAGGTCGGCGACCTCTGGTGTGGGCCCGCACAGGAACATCGGCACCTGCGGCCACGTTGCCGCTTGCCGGGCGACAGCGGCGAAGACCGACAGAGCCTGGCGGGGGGCAAGGCGCATGTCGGTCAGGTCGACGATGAGGGCCTCTGGCTGTTCGGCCAGGCACCCGAGCAACCCGTTGTGAAGCCTTATCGCGCCAGCCGCATCCAGCGTGCCGGTGATGCGGACGACCGCGTAGGAAAGCCGGTGGTCTATCAGGCACTTGAGGTCTGTCGGCATGGCGTTCCCAATCCGCGGGGGGTGGCCGGGCATACCCGCCGATCGGCCGGCGAAACCGGTTGCGGTGCTGTCCCCTTTCGCAGGTTTCCCGCCGCCGTCTCGTGCGGGCAGCCGCCGGTGGCCGGTTCGTGCCCGATCCGGCAGCCCGCGCGATTTTCGCCGCGTTTTCCGGTCAAGAGGGATAACAGCTCACGGGCAGGGTAGGAGGGTTGCGAATCGGACTGCGGGCTCCGTGCCGTGCTCCTACAAGAACGGCACAGAGGAGAGGCATGCGCCCGGAACTGGACACATCAACGCGCGACACGGCCGAGTTGGACCTCGATGTGGAGGCAGCCCGGTACAGCGCGCGGGTGGCGCAGGAACCGTCCGCGCGAGCGGAGTTCGTGGAGCTGTGCCTGCCCCTTGCCCACCGCCTGGCTCACCGCTACCGCGGGCGCGGTGAGCCCTTCGCCGACCTGGAGCAGGTGGCTCGGCTCGGCCTTCTCAAGGCCGTGGACCGCTACGACGTCGAACGCGGCTCCTTCACCGCGTTCACGGTCATCACGATCCTCGGCGAGCTGCGCAAACACTTCCGTGACCGCACCTGGGGCGTGCGCGCGCCACGGCGGCTGCAGGACTTGCTGGTCCAGATTCGGCGAGCCGACCCGGACCTGACCAACACGCTCTCCAGGGCGCCCACCCCCACCGAGCTCGCGGACCGGCTGCACACCACCACCGACGAAGTGGATGAGGCGATGCTGTCCGGCGCCGGATACAACCTGCGATCGTTGAACGCGCCGGTCACGAGCTCGGACTCAGGATCCGGCTCCGGTAACACCGAGCGCGGCGAGCTGATCGGCGAGATCGATGGCGACCTTGCCGCGATCGACGACCAGCTCACCATCCAGGCCCTGCTGAACCGGTTGCCCGAACGTGAGCTGGAGATCCTGATCCTGCGCTTCTACGGCAACCTCACCCAGTCAGAGATCGCGCAACGCTGCGACATCTCGCAGATGCACGTTTCGCGTCTGCTGTCCAAGACACTGACGTGGCTTCGCCATGCCATGCTCGGCGACTCGCCGCCCCGCTGGGGGGACCTGGACGGTGGCGCCCTGAGCGAGCCCCGGCTCCGCATCATCACGACATCCCAGCCGGGCGGCAGCCTGACCGTCGCGGTCGGCGGCGAGGTCGACCGAGACAGCGCCGACGAACTGCGCCAGGCCCTCCTCGACGGCGTGGCCCGCCGTCCGAACGTTCTGCATCTGGACCTGTCCAAGGTGCCGTTCATCGACGCGGCTGGGATCGCCGCGCTGGTCGCCGGCAACCAGGAGGCGCGGCGAAGCGCGGTCCAACTCCATGTGCGCGGCGCGCAACCACACGTCCGCCGGGTGCTCGGCACCACGCGGCTGCCCTTGCTTTAGGCGCCGGCTCTTTGCCGACGGCCAGCACCCTCCTCGTTTCGCCCGGCTTCTTTGGGGTACGCGCCGGGCACGACAGAGGGAGGGCACATGTTCAACCCGCTCGAGCACAAAGGTCTCCCGCTGGATCAGCAGTTGCGGTCCTGGCGGGAGTTGAATGTGGAACCGATAGATCCTGAGGCGGTCGACCCTTATACGCGGTGCCGGATCATCACGATGAACGGGATCGAGGTGGAGTCGATCCTGTTCTCGCACCAGTTCGCCCGTAACTGCCCGGACGACGACGTGCGCCGGCAGTTGGCCTACACCCGGTATGTGGAGAACCAGCAGCAGCGGGTGGTCAACTGGCTGCTGCCAGGGGTGGCCAGCGTGCTGGAGACGACGCTGGGTTATGAGCAGGTGGCGGTCGACCTGACCGCGTGGGTCGCGCGGCACGAGCCGGACCCGTACCTGCGCCAGGCGTACGAGTTCGGTGTGCTGGAGGACTTCGACCACCTGTACCGGTACGCGAACCTGTACGAGATGGTGGAGCGGCGCAAGGCGGAGAAGGTCGTGGACGCGTTGACCGAGGTGATGCCCGGCCGCCCGACCGTCTCCGAGCACCGGCACCCGTTCGACGAGGTGCGGGCGCCGTACGACAAGGACTCGGTCAACCCGCAGTCGAAGCTGAACGCGCTGACGATCCTGTCCGCCGAGCAGCAGGTGGCGATCTACTACATGAACGTCGGCCCGCAGTACATGGAGCCGATCGCCCGCCAGCTCTACCAGGAGATCAGCCTGATCGAGCAGGAGCATGTCACGCACTACGAGTCGCTGCTGGACGCCGGGGAAAACTGGTGGGAGCGGCTGCTGACCCACGAGTACAACGAGTGCTGGCTCTACCACTCGTTCATGCAGCAGGAGAGCGACCCGCGGATCAAGGCGGTGTGGGAGCTGCACCTGCAGATGGAGCTGGGCCAGCTGCAGCAGGCCGCGGACCTGCTGCGCCAGCACGACGGGCGTGAGCCGGAGGAGATCGTCGGCTCGGCCGGGGTGCCCGAGCCGCTGCTGTTCGAGCCGAACAAGGAGTTCCTGCGGCACCTGCTGGCCACCCAGATCGACCTGAACAAGCTGGGCGAGGGCTACGTCCGCGAGGCGCACGAGCGCTTCGAGTGGATGCAGGAGCAGCTGCACGCCGGGCAGAAGCCACCCAGCGAGCAGGTGATCGACATGCACCGCGAGCAGTTCGGCGACGAGTACCGCCTGGAGACCGAAGGCCCGCACCCGGTCGAGTCGCTGCGCGCCGTCGAAGGAGGCCGCCGTGGCTGACGCACCGGCCACTGCCGGCCCGAACGAGGACGTGGTCAGCCTGCTGCTGGCCCAGCACGCCCAGATCGAGGAGCTGTTCCTGCTCGTCGCGGGCAGCACCGGCCCCGCCAGGGCCGACGCCTTCAACGCCCTGGTCCGGCTCCTGGCGGTGCACGAGACCGCCGAGGAAGAGGTCGTCCACCCGCTGAGCCGCACGCTGCCCGGCGACAACGACGCCCTGATCGACGAACGCCTCGCCGAGGAACGGCAGGCCAAGGAGACCCTCAAGGTCCTGATCGAGGGCGGCGTCGACGCCGACGGCTTCGACGAAGGCGTGCTGCTGCTACGCACCAGCGTGCTGCAACACGCCCGCTACGAGGAGCGGTACGAGTTTCCGCGGCTGCGTCAACACGTGCCGCCGGACCGCTTGCGGCAACTCGCGACCGCCGTGCGTGCGGCCGAGGCCGCGGCGCCGACCCGCCCGCACCCCGGCACCGAGTCGGCCACCGCCAATGCCGTGCTCGGGATCCCGCTGGCGGCGGTCGACCGCATCCGCGACGCCATCCGCGGGGCCAGCAAATGACAACACCATTCCCCCTGGCACAGTAAGGAGCTTCGCCATGGCCGCGGACGCGATATCACTCATCGAGCAGGACCACCGTGCGCTCGAGACACTGTTTGACCAGGTCAAGGCCGGCGACGGCGACCGGGTCGCACTGGTCCAGGAGATCACCGCCCGGCTGGCCGCACACGCCCGGGCCGAGGAGTCCGAGGTGTACCCGGCCATCGTCCGCGCCGAACCCGGCGAGGATGAGGAGGTCGAACACGCCGAACACGAGCACCACGAAGCCGAACACCTGTTACGCAAGGCCACCAACCTCACCGCGACAGCGCACTTCGAGGAGGCGTTCGACGCGTTCGTCGCAGCCGTACGCCACCACGTCGAGGAAGAAGAACAGCAGATCCTGCCCGCGCTGCGCGACGCCGTCGACAAAGCCACCCTGGAAAAGCTCGGCGCCGCCTTCGAACAGACCCGCACCAGCCTGCTCGGCACCGAAACGACCGCCGGCCAGTCCCCCGGCGACCTCGAACAGGCCAGCAAGACCGAGCTGTACGAGATGGCCAAGGAGGCCGAAATCCCCGGCCGATCCACGATGACCAAGGACGAGCTCACGCAAGCACTACGCGAAAACGCGTGAGAAACAAGCGGGTCCCAGCCCCTGCCGGCTGGGACCCGCGTCTGTGCGGCCAGCATGCCGCTCGCCCGGCGCCGCACGCAGCTCGACCTCCACCGCATCGCCCAGCACGGCAAGCGGCTCAGGCAGCGCCACACGCGCGCACGGCGCCTTTGATCAAGTTCATGACGGTTCACCGCCTGGCTTCCGGATACCCTCTGGGGTCCGGCCAAACGTGCAGCGCGAGATTCGCCTCGCGGCTCCCCGGCGTGGATGCGACCGTCTATTCGGGACACTGAGCTGCGGTTCGGCGCGCGGGTGCCGTGGATGTGCGTCGGACCGTTACAGGGATGTTCCTTCTACCGGCACGTGGCCTGGGCGATCATGATGGTGGGGTGTCCGCTTCTCTCAACGACGCCGCGCGTCGACTCCTTGATGGCCGCAACTTCGCCACGATCGCCACCCTGGGCCCCGATGGACAGCCGCATTCCTCGGTGGTGTGGGTCGACCGTGACGGCGACACGATCGTGTTCTCGGTCACGGCCGACAAGCAGAAGGCGCGGAACCTGGCGCGGGACCCCCGGGTGTCGGTGTCGGTGTTCGACCTGGCGAACCCCTACCACTCGGTGGAGATCCGCGGCACGGCCGAGCTCGTCGAAGATCCGGACAAGGCGCTGCCGGAACGGCTTTCCCGCAAGTACCTGGATGCTTCGCCGCCGCCCGAGCCGGCCAGCGTCGTGCGTCTGGTCGCCCGGATCACACCGGAGCGGATCCACGAGTTCTCGGCCTGACCACGCGGCCGGCGCGGCTACACCTCGATGTGGGAGCCCATGATGACGGTGCGCTCGCGCGGCAGCGCGAAGTGTTCGGCGGCGTCGGCGGTGATGTGCGAGGTGGCGATGAACAGCCGTTTGCGCCACGGCGCCATCGCGCTTGACGGCCCGCGGCGCAGCTCGATCTTGGACAGGAAGTAGGACGCCTCGTCCAGCTGCGGCCGTCCCTCGGCGGTGGCCGGGTCGAGCATCGCCAGCGCGGCCGGTACGTCCGGGGACTCCATGTACCCGAACCGGATGCGCACGTGGATGATCCCGTCGTCGGCGTAGCCGAGATCGTCCACGGTGATCCGCCGTTCGGCCGGTACCCGCGGCATCGGCTCGGTCTCCAGCGACAGGATCAGCACGTGTTCGTGGCGCACGTGGTTGTGCTCGACGTTGGCCCGCAGCGCCAGCGGCGCGGTCTGCTTGCCGCGGTTGAGGAAGACCGCCGTGCCCGGTACCCGTGTGGTGGCCGGGTTGTTCGCGCGCAGCTGGGCGACGAACTCGTGCAGCGAGCCTTCGCGCCGTTCCCGTTCGGCCGTGACGATCTTCCGGCCGCGCTGCCAGGTGGTCATGATCGTAAACGCGGTCAGGCCGATCAGCAGCGGCAGCCACGCGCCGTGTACCAGCTTGGTCAGGTTGGCCGCGACGAACAGCAGGTCGACCAGCAGCAGCACGGCGGCGCCGGCGCCGAGCAGCCACAGCGGCGTGCGCCACCGCTGGCGGGCCACGAAGAAGAACATCAGGGTGGTGATGGTGATCGTCCCGGTCACCGCCATGCCGAACGCGAACGCCAGCGCCGCCGAGGTGCGGAAGGCGAAAACCAACGTCAGCACGGAGACCAGCAGCAGCCAGTTGATGAACGGCACGTAGATCTGGCCAATCGTGGACTCGGACGTGTGCGCGATCCGCAGCCGGGGCAGATAGCCCAGCTGCGCGGCCTGCGACGCGACCGAGTACGCCCCGGTGATCACCGCCTGGGCCGCGATGACGGTGGCCGCCGTCGCCAGCACCACCAGCGGCAGCCGCCCCCAGCCGGGGGCGAGCAGGAAGAACGGGCTGCTGATGTGGGCCGGGTCTTCGAGGATCAGCGCGCCCTGGCCGAGGTAGCTGAGCACGCAGGCCGGGAGGACGAGGATCAGCCAGGCGCGGGTGATGGCGCGGCGGCCGAAGTGACCCATGTCCGCGTACAGCGCCTCGGCGCCGGTGACCGCGAGCACGATCGCGGCCAGGGCGAAGAACGCGATGTGGAAGTGGCCGGCCAGGAAGCCCAACGCGTACGTCGGCGACAGCGCCTTCAGGATGCTCGGGTCGTGGGTGATGCCGGCGACGCCGAGGCCGCCGACGGTGACGAACCACAGGATCATGATCGGGCCGAAGAGGCGGCCGACGGCGGCGGTCCCGTGCCGCTGCACCGCGAACAGCACCACGATGATCACGGCGGTGATCGGCACGATCCACTCTTCCAGCGACGGTTCGACCACCTTGACGCCCTCGACCGCGGACAGCACCGAGATGGCCGGTGTGATCATGCTGTCGCCCAGGAACAGCGCGGCGCCGAAGATGCCCAGGCCGGCCAGCATCCCGGCGGCGCGCCGGCCGCGGCCGGCGGCCGAGCGGCGCAGCAGCGTGATGAGGGCCATGATGCCGCCCTCGCCGTCGTTGTCGATACGCATGGCCAGCAGCACGTAGGTGACCGTGACGATGATCATGACGGACCAGAAGATCAGCGAGACGACGCCGAAGACGTTCTCGGTGCTGACCGGCACCGGGTGCGGGTCGTTCGGGTTGAACACCGTCTGGATGGTGTAGATCGGGCTGGTCCCGATGTCGCCGAACACGACGCCCAGCGCGCCGACCACCACCGCCAGTCGCACGGTGTCCCGCACGTTCGGCGCCGGGGTGGGTCCGGGCTGCGGCCGCGGCCGGCCGGTCACGGCCTGCGCACCGCGCGGCGGCGCGGCGACGAGGCGGGCGATTCGGGTGGAGCCTCGCCGGCGGCGAGGTCAGCGGCATGCACGCGGTCAGCGTAGGTGCGGGTGCCGGCGATCTCCTGGATCTTTGACGTTTTCTTGACGCGGGCTCGCGGCGCGGGCCGCGCGGCCGGACCCGTGCTGTCGGGGCGGCGTCGCGGCCCGCTCACCCGTACCGGGTGGGCGGCAGCCTCATCCGACGCGTGCGGCGGGCAGGATCGTGGTGGCCAGGTCGCGGACCGCCGCCCGCAGCCGGTTGACCCCACCGTGGCCGGTGATCTGGCGGACCAGCTCGCCGTCGAACGAGGCGAGCAGCATGTGTGCCAGGAACTCGGCGTCGCCGCCGGGGCGGAGCTGGTCGATGAGGCCGGTCAGGTGCTCGTGCCAGCGCCGGTAGGTGGGGTCCTGGTGCTTGTCGGCGGCACACGCCTGCTCGTGGGCGGCGATCAGCGCGATGTTCTTCGCGGCGAGCTTCGCCAGCTCGTCGAGGAAGCCCAGCAGCCGCTCCGCCGGCGGCGCGCCCGGGCCCAGCGGTGGCGGGCCGCCCGCGATGGCGTCGCCGATGCGGGCCGCGCGCTCGGCGAGCAGCTCCTGGAACAGGCCGGTCCGGCTGCCGAACCGGCGGAACACGGTGCCCTTTCCCACGCCGGCCGTGGCGGCGACCAGGTCCAGCGAGATGCGCTCGGGCCCGTGCAGCGCGAGCAGCTTTTCGGCGGCCCGCAGGATCGCCTGGCGGTTGCGGGCGGCGTCCACGCGTTCGACGGCCATCACCCCTCCCAAAACCGGACCACGAGTCCGTATAGTATCGCAGCACATCCGGACCATCGGTCCGCTTTCTGCTGTGGAGGTGCCGTAGTGCGAGCGCTGATCGCCGCCCCCGAGACCGCCGACGGGTTCCGGCTGGCCGACGTGCCGGAGCCGGTGCCGCGGCCCGGCCAGGCGCTGGTCGAGGTACGGCACGCGTCGGTGAACTTCGGCGAGGTGCGTTACCTGGGCTTCCAGCCGGCCGGCGGCGTGCTCGGCTTCGACGCGGCCGGATACGTCGTCCAGCCCGCCGAGGACGGCACCGGTCCGGCCGAGGGTGCGCGGGTCGCCGCCCTCGGCGCCGGGGCCTGGGCCCAGCGGGCGGCGTTCGATACCGGCAGCCTCGCCGTCGTTCCGGACGGGCTCGACCTCGCCCAGGCCGCCGCGCTGCCGTTGGTGGGCATCACCGCGCTGCGGACCCTGCGCGCGGCCGGCTCGGTCCTGGGCCGCCGGGTCCTCGTGACCGGAGCCGCCGGCGGCGTCGGCCGGCTCGCCGTGCAGCTCGCCCGGCTCGGCGGCGCGCACGTGATCGCCTCGGTCGGCTCGGCGCCGCGCACGGAAGGCCTGGCCGCGCTCGGCGCACACGAGGTCGTGGTCGGCCTGGAGCACATCGACCAGCCGGTCGACGTGGTACTGGAGAATGTCGGCGGCGAACACCTGACCACCGCGTGGCGGCTGCTCAAGCCCGGCGGCAGCCTGCAGAGCATCGGGTGGGCATCCGGCGAGCCGGCCGTGTTCCCACCGAACTCGATCTTCGCCCTCGGGCCGGCCAGGACTCTGCAGTCGTTCGGCGACGCGTCCCACCCCGGCCCCGACCTGGCGGACCTGCTCGCCCTTGCCGCCGCCGGCACCCTCGAGGTGCAGGTCGGCTGGCAGGACTCCTGGGGGCACATCGCCGACGCGATCACGGCCCTGCTGGGCCGGCAGGTGTCCGGCAAGGCCGTCATCGACATCGACTAGGCGTGATCGTCGGCCCGCTTCGCCAGCACCAAGTGCTTAGCATATAAGACCTATAGGCGAAGTAGATTTTGGCCATGTTGGCGTTGCAGCAAGCGGCACCACGGCCCCAGCGCCGCCGTGCCGAAAACGTGGGCGCACTGCTGCGGGTGGTGCTGGATCGCGGCCCGGTACCCCGCAGCGTCATGGCCAGGCTGACCGGCCTGGTCAGCCGGGTGTACGGCCGCGCCGTGCACGGCTACGCCGCGACGCTCAGCGAACGCGCCGCCCGCCGGCTTGCCGCTGATCCGGCGGTCAGCTATGTCGAGCAGGACAGCGGGTGACCGCCAGCGCCACGCAGCTCAACCCGCCGTCGTGGGGCCTGGACCGGATCGACCAGCGCAACCTGCCGCTGAACCAGTCGTTCACGTACGGGCCCAGCACCGGCGTGCGCATCTACGTCATCGACACCGGCGTGCGCATCACCCACCGCGACTTCGGCGGCCGGGCGTCGTACGGCTATGACGCGGTGGACGGTGACAACGTCGCCGCCGACGGCAACGGGCACGGCACCTTCGTGGCCGGGGTCGCCGCCTGCGCCAGCTACGGCGTGGCCAAGAACGCGAACATCGTCGCCGTACGCGTGCTCAACAGCAGCGGCCAGGGCACCACCGCAGGCATCATCGCCGGCATCGACTGGGTGACCGCCAACGCTGTCCGCCCCGCCGTGGCCAACCTCAGCCTCGGCGGCGGCGCGAGCAGCAGCCTTGACGCGGCGGTGCGGCGCTCGATCAGCGCCGGCATCACGTACGCGATCGCGGCCGGCAACAACGGCGTGAACGCCAGCGGCACCTCCCCCGCCCGTGTGGCGGAGGGTTTGACGGTCGGTGCCACCGGCCGCACCGACGCCAGGGTGTCCTGGTCCAACTACGGGTCCGTGCTGGACCTGTTCGCTCCGGGCGTGGACATCACCTCCGACTGGCGCACCAGCGATACCGCCACCTACACCGGCAGCGGCACGTCCTTCTCGGCACCGCATGTGGCGGGCGCGGCGGCCATCTACCTCAGCGGCCACCCCTCGGCGAGCCCGGCCACCGTCAACGCGGCGATCGTCAGCGCGGCGACCACCGGGGTCGTCACCGGCCCGGGCAGCGGTTCACCCAATCGGCTGCTCTACATCGGCGGCCTCTGGCCGTCTCCGTACAGGTGGGCTCCTGGGGATACCCGGGAGCCCACCACCGGCACTCATGCCGGCGAGCGCGGCCGGCGGCGGTAACGCCACAGAAACGCGCCGGCGTGTTGTATCCCCACTGGCCGTCCGGAACCGATCCGGCGTACCACCCGGCCGCCCAGGTGAGGAGCAGACCTTGGCACACCAGGACAGGCGCGCGTTTCTGCGGCGGACCGGTCTGGTCGTCGCCCCGGCCGTCGTCGGCGGCGCCGCCTTGTCGCATCCCGTCGCGGCCACCGCGACACCGGAGCACCGCGCGCCCGTTCCGGCGGCGTTGCGGCCCGGCGGCGAACTCGACCGGTACCTCAGCGCGCTCGCCGCCGAAGACCGCTTCTCCGGCACCGTCCTGGTGACCCGCCACGGTCATCCGGTGCTGTCGCGATCGTTCGGCTACGCCGACAAGAGCAGGGGCATCCGGAACACCGGCGACACGATCTACTGCCTCGCCTCGGTCACCAAGCTGTTCACCGCGGTGGCCGTCGCGCAGCTGGTGCAGCAGGGCACGGTGGCGTTCGAGAAGACCGTGGGCACCTACCTGGATGGCTTTCCCGGCGCCATCGCCGACACCGTCACGGTCCATCAGCTGCTGACCCACACCTCCGGCATGGGCGACTACCACGGGATCGACGGCTACTTCACCGCCGCGGCCGGCTGGAGCACCGCCGAGCAGGTACTGAGCGGGACGCTCGACTTCATCAGACGGGAGCCGTTGAGCCTGCGGCCGGGCACCGGTCACCAGTACAGCAACTCCGGCTACACCACCCTCGGCGCGATCGTGGCAGCGGCCTCGGGGCTGTCGTACTACGACTACATCCGGCAACACGTATTCGCTCCGGCAGGCATGGCCGACACCGACTTCCACACCACGCCGCGGTGGCGGTCCGACCCGCGCATCGCCCACCCGTACAGCAGGCAGCCCACAGGGCAACGCGTCGACATCGTGGATCAGCAGCACCTGTTCGTCGGGCTGCCCGACGGCAACGCCTTCTCCACCGCGCCGGACATGGCCCGCTTCGCCGGCGCGCTGCTGGACGGCACGCTTGTCTCCCCCGCCTTCACCGACCTTGTCGTCGGCGCGAAGGTCCCGGTGGCGACCCTCCCACCAAAGCCGGGCCTGCCGGCCAAGACCCGCTTCCAGGCGTACGGCCCAGCTGCGACCCTCGGCAACGGCACGTGGGCCGTCGGGCACAACGGCGGCTCGCCGGGCATCTCCACGCTCGTGGAGTGGTACCCGCCGTCGGGGTGGCTCGCGGTGAAGCTCAGCAACTACGACCCGCAGGACACGATGGCCGTCGACGGCACGATCCAGGCGATCCTCACCCGGTAGGTCTCCTGCGCGCGCGCAGGACGTACGCGTCCAGCGGAAGCGGTTGGACGGCGACCAGCTCGAATCCGGCACCGGCGAGCTGATACCCAGCACGTCAACTCGGTGGGTGCCGCGGACCTCCAGCGGTTCCGGAACGCTCGGGCGAGCCTGCCTTCGGTCATCGTGCTCAAGGAACGCGACGACCGCTCGCTGGTACCGGACGTCTGTGTCAGCCGTCTGAGCTGCACGACACCGTGCGCAGCGGCATCGTCCTGTGGGCGGCCCACTGCCGGAGACCACCAGTGCTCGCTCGGGTTCACCGCCCGCGCCGGCGACGGCAGCCGCTGGGCCGTCACGGCCGGGCATTGCGGTGCGATACTGCGGGCCGGCGACGGGGTGTGCCTGTCCGCGTGGCACAGCGACGCGATCAACTGCGGCACGATCGTCACCGCTTCGGCTCCCGCGGCATGCCCCAGGTGACCTTCGACGCCTGCTCCAGTGACAGCGGCGGCGGCTGGTTCCAGCTGGGCCGGGCTCACCGCTCGGCCCCGGTGCCGTTCTGGTGCTCCCGCAGAGCCGCAAGCGCGGGCGGCGCTACGATCACTACCATGTCCGGGGTTGCGAGACACCCGGAGCAACCCACGAGGGATGGCTATGAGTGCCAGTCTGCCGCTGCTTCAGGTACTCGTGGTCGAGGACGATCCCGGCGATGTCGCACTTGTCGAGAGCGCGTTCGCCGAGCACAGCATCTCCAGCACGCTCCACCACGTGGCAGACGGCGCCGACGCGTTGGTGTTCCTGCGCCGGGAAGGCCCCTACGGCGACGCGCCGCGCCCTGACCTGATCCTGTTGGACCTGAACATGCCACGTGTCGACGGCCGGCAGCTGCTGCAGCAGATCAAGATGGATGACGATCTCAAGTCGATACCGACGATCGTCTTCACGACGTCGGCATCGGCCAGTGACGTCCTATCCAGCTACGCCGCGCACGCCAACGCCTTCATCACCAAGCCGATGAACCTGGATGACTACGAACGTGTCGTCATCGAGATCCGCAACTTCTACGGTCACACCGCGGCGCTGCCACGGCGTCACTCGGACGGCACCGCCACCTGATTCTTCGGCTCCTGCTCAGTTGGCATCGGTCAGGTGGCCGCGCAGCTTCGCCATAGCCCTGCTCAACAGGCGGGAGATGTGCATCTGCGAGACGCCGATCTGCTCGGCGATCTGGCTCTGGGTGAGGTTGCCGTAGAAGCGGAGCATCACGATCTTCTGCTCGCGCGGGTCGAGCGTCGCCAGCGCCGGTTCCAGGGCGATGCGCAGTTCCGCCAGCGCGAACTGCGGGTCCGGCCCGCCCAGCATGTCCCCCAGTTCGGCGCCGCTGTCGCTGGAGACCGGCGCGGACAGCGAGACGCTGTTGTAGGCGCGAGCGCCTTCCAGGCCTTCCAGGACCTGTTCCTCGGTCAGGTCGAGGTGGGTCGCGATGTCGGCGACGGTCGGTGACCGGCCCAGCTGGTGGTAGAGGACGGCGTTGGCCTCGGCGATGACCTGGCGCAGCTCCTGCAGCCGTCGCGGCACCCGCACGTCCCAGGTGCGGTCCCGGAAGTGGCGCTTGACCTCACCGATGATGGTGGGGATCGCGTAGCCGACGAACTCGACCCCGCGCGACGGGTCGTACCGGTCGACCGCCTTGATCAGCCCGATCATCGCGGTCTGGACCAGGTCGTCGAGCGGCTCGCCGCGGCCGTGGTATCGGTTGGCCAGGTACCGGGCCAGCGGGGCGAACGCGTTGATCGTCCGTTCCCGCAACGCGGGGCGGGACGGATGGCCGGCGGGCAGGGCCGCCAAGGCTGCCAGCAGCTCGACGCCGCCGTTGTTGCGCTTCGGCTCGCTGGCGGTTGTGGCAGCAGCGGTGGTGGTTGGGGAAACGAGGGTGACGGTCACGGTGGTCCTCCCGGGTCGGCGTCACAGAGACCTTGCCGGCATCCGGGTGCCGCAGAGCGCTTGAGGACATCCGCCCGGACCGTCGAGAACGTCGACCTTGCCGGGTGCTTCCCGGGCCTCTGGCAGAGGCGTCGGCCATGTCGACCAACCTCACCGTAGCCCATTCGGCCAGCCCAGTGCCAGCCGAAAGGCTGAGTACCTTAACGGTCGTTACCCCTCAATAAGGCACCAAAAGGCGACAACGGTCGTGCCGTCAGTCCAGCGGCTGGCGGGCAAACGTTCGCGCCTCCCGTCCGGCCAGCAGCCATCCGGCGAAATACGCGACGATCGGCAGGCCGACGAGGATGGCGGCCAGGTTGAGCACCGGCGGGTGGGCCAGCCAGTGCGCCTCCCGGTGGTACCAGGCCAGCAGCGCCAGGTAGGCGCAGCCGGTACCGATGACGGCCCCGCAGAGCGCCAGCGACCCGGCGGTCGCGGCGGTGAGCGCCCGCCGGGTCCTGCGCCGTGCGCCGGCCGCGGTCAGCGTGCGCAGATCACGGGCGCTCTCGCTGCGGATCAGCCCGACGGTCATGGCGAGCACCCCGAGGGCCATCGCGATCCCGGCCGCGGTGAAGTTGTCGGCCAGCCGGGCCTGGTCCACACCGGTCGGGCGGGACTCGACGCTGAGCCCGGCGGCGGCCGCGGTCTGCTGCGCCTCGTCGACCTGCGCCGGCGTGAGTGCCTGTGGCGCCGTGACCAGCCAGCCCACCGGGATTGTTGTCAGCCGCATCCGATTGCCGGTCATGCCGTGCGTGGTGATCAGTACGTTGGGCAGCGAGCTGTACGGGGGCAGCGTGACCCGCTGCAGTGTCGGCTGCCAGTCACGGGCTCCGCTGCTGACCAGGTCGTAACCGGCAAGGCTCGGCCGCGAGGTGAGCACATCGGTGTCGGCGTTGATGCTCGCCGGGTCGATGCCGTAGTGGGCGAGGATTTCGGGAGTGGCGACGAACACGGGGATCATTTCGTTGCCCCGGTACTCGATGCCGTCGTCGACGGTGTGCGGCTTGCCCAGGATGACCGGCGGGCGGCCTTCCCGGCTGGTCGGCCCCGCCGGGTTGACGGCCCCGGTCAGCGGCAGCACCGAGGTGGCGCGCAGGTCCGCGGCGAGTGCGTCGACCTGGCGGCGCAGGGCGTCGGCCTGGCTGGCGGACAGGGTCGGCACGGGCCCGTCGGTGCCCTCCGGCTGCAGCCAGATGATGATCTGGTCGGCGGGCAGGTTTCCCCCGCCGGGGGCGGTGGCCTTCGCGGCGGAGACGGCGGCGGCCAGGGCGACGACGGCGGCGATGCCGACGGCCAGGCCGATCGCGGCCAGGGCGGCGCTGGACCGGGCGCGGTAGCGGGCCAGGTCGCGCATCGCCAGGCGCGGCGCCAGGGGCGCGTGCCGCGCGAGCCTTCCGAGGGCGGCGACGCCGACCGGAGCCAGCAGCAGCAGTCCGATCGCCGTGGCCAGCACGCCGCCGATGATGTACGGCGGCTTCGTCTGCTGCGCCAGGACCAGCGCGGTCAGGCCGGCGGCCAGCAGCACCACACCGAGTGCGGCGAACCGGTGTGCGGGACGGGGTGGCGCCGGCCGTGCGGACAGCGCGGCGACGACGGGGATGCGGGCGGCGGCGCGCGCCGGCCACCAGGCGGCGAGGATCGCGGTCACGGTGGCCAGCCCGATTGCTACCAGCAGCAGTGCCCAAGGCAGGTCGAACCGGTCGATGCGGTGGCCAAGTAGCGGCTCCAGCTGAGGACTGAGGGCGATCCAGGCGGCGACCCCCACGATCGCGCCGGCGGTCGCGCCGGCCGCGCCGATGACCGCACCGTGCACGAGCAGGACCAGCCGGATGTGCCGGTGGCTCGCGCCGACCGCGCCGAGCATGCCCAGTGCGCGCAGCCGCCGTTGTGCCATGACGGTGAACCCGGCCACCGCCAGCAGGCCGACGAAGACCAGCCCGATCGTGGCGAGCACGAGCACCATGACGCTGGCCGCGTCCGTTCCGGTGGCCTGGCGTTCCTGAGTGGACATGTCCTGCGGTCGGGCCTTGCTGACGAGGGTTGCGCGGGTGGTGCGAAGAAGCACGTCGACGTGCTCAGGTGCGGCGATCTGGCCCGGCGCGACGAGGGCGAACGTGTCGTGCAGGTTCAGCGGGTTCTCCACCAGGCCGACGACGGTCCGCCGTGTGCCGCTCTGGTCCCAGGTGCCGCCGGCGTGTAGTCGAAAGGCGGTCGCCACGCGTTCGGTGACGGCGATCTCGTCGGGGCCTTGCGGCCAGCGGCCGTCGTTGAGCCGCAGCATCGCCCGCCCGTACGGCCCGGTGGGATCCTGAGCGCGCAGGTCGACATTGTTCGCTGAGCCGGGCATCGGGATCGTGTCGTCGTGCGCGATCACGTCGATGGTCTCGAACGAGGCCCGCAGGGTGGCGAGGTCCGCATCCAGCTGCGCACCGGTGCTGTGCAACGTCCCCACGTAGTTCGCGGTGCCGAACACCGACGCCTCCGATGGCGCGCTGGCACCGACGCCGAGGCCGACGGTCGTGGCCGCCACAGCGGCCAGCAGCAGCGACAGCACGATGACCTGCTGGCGCCACTCGCGCCGGAACAGCCGCCAGGCCCAGCGCGCCACGGCGCGACGCGCCGGCGTACCGCCGTGGCCGGTGCCGAGCACCAGCGGTCGATCCTGCACGGCGAGGCTCATCGGGGCGCCTGCTCGGCCAGCAGTGAGTCCGGCCCGGGGCGGGGTGTGGTGCGGTCGACGATGCGGCCGTCGCGGATGAACACGACCCGGTCGGCCCACGAGGCGAGCTGCGCGTCGTGGGTCACCACGACGGCGGCCATGCCGCGCTTGCAGGCGGTCAGGATCAGCCGCATCACGGCCTCGCCGTTGACCGAGTCGAGGGCGCCGGTCGGCTCGTCGGCCAGCAGCAGCCGGTGATCCCCGACGACGGCGCGGGCGATCGCGACCCGCTGCCGCTCGCCGCCGGAAAGCTGGTCCGGGAACCGGGAGGCGCGCTCGGCCAGGCCCAGCTCCTCCAGCGCGCGCAGCCCAGCCGCGCGCGCCTTGCCGGCCTTGAGCCCGTCGAGCTCCAGCGGCAGGGACACGTTTTCGGCAGCGGTCAGGCCGGGCAGCAGGTTGAAGTCCTGGAAGACGTAGCCGATCGCGCGTCGCCGCAGGCGGGCCCGATCATCGCGCGACATCGCCGCGAGGGGCTGGCCCGCGACCAGCACCTCGCCGGCGGTCGGTGTCTCCAGCGCCCCGGCGATGGTCAGCAGTGTGCTCTTGCCCGAACCGCTCGGGCCCATGACCGCGACCATCGCACCCGGCTCCACGCTCAGGTCCACCTCGCGCAGCGCGTGCACCTCGTCGGCACCGTCCAGGTAGGTCTTCCAGACCCCGTGCAGTGCCAACACTTCACTCATCGGCGCACCCCCGCCCTGCGTCGAATCTGGGGCGCCGCCGTCTTGGCCGGGGCGGGCGGCTGCGACGCGGCCCGCTTGAGCCGGCCGTCCGCGGTGTCCAGCCACCGCACGACCGAGTCCAACCGGTACACCTCGGCGTCGATCACCAGCGCCAAGCCGAGGTCGACGTCGCCCTCCTCCTCCTTGAGCCTCGTCCACTGCTGCATCAGCTCGACGAGGTAGCGCCGGTGCGCCTGGATGACCTCGTGCACGTCGGCGCCCGGCAGCCGTACCGCGATCAGGATTTTGATGACCAGCTCGTCGCGCGGCGGCGAGGCCAGGTCCGGCGGCGTACGCAGCCACCCGTCCAGCTCCTGGGTGCCCTCGGCGGTGATCCGGAAGCTGTTCTGCGGGCCTGAGGCTGCCTCGTCGTCGGACTCGACCAGGCCGTCGCGCTCCAGCCGCTGCAGGGTGGTGTAAACCTGGCCGACGTTCAGCGGCCACACCTCACCGGTCCGCGCCTCGAACTCCTCGCGCAGCTGCAAGCCGTACTTCGGACCCTCGCTGAGCAGCGCCAGCAGTGCGTGGCGGACGCTCATGACCTCACCAAACCCGATATCATGCCGCGTAGCATACTGGGTATAATTCCCGGTGTCTACGAGATCGACCTGCGACGTGCAGTTCCAGCTCTTCTTCGACTACCGCAACCACGTCGCGCGCTTCGCCGAGATCGCGGCCTACCACCGGGAGCATCAGCCACCGTGCCTGGTGCTGTGGGGGCGGCACGACCCGTTCTTCGACATCGCCGAGGTGCTGGCCTACCACCAGGAGATGACCACATTCCAGGCCATGTGTACGACGCGCGGGGCACCTCATGCTGGAAACGCACGCCGCCGAGGTCGCCGCGCTGCTGGTCACGTTCGTGGGCGACGTGTTCGATCGGGCGGCGGTGGCCTCATGAGTGCGGCAGTGATCACGGTCAGGCCGTTGGCGCCAGCCACCTGGGCTGACTTCGAGTCGGTCATGGGCGCCAACGGTGGAGCCCGCGGCTGCTGGTGTATGCATTGGCGGCTGAGCGCGGCCCGACGACCACTTCGTCGCCGGCGACGTGGCTCTCCAGCGCCTTGAGCCCGTCCTCGGCCGTGAGCAGGCCGTCCGGCTCGGCGCCGCCCACCCAGTCGCGGAAGGCGAGGAGCAGATCGCGATAGCAGGCCTCGTACCGCTCCTCGCCCACGAGATCGACGTAACGCCGGCCGGTCCACGGCTCGTCGACGCCCTGGATCTCGGTCTGCGGGCTCTTCTGGGCTGCGGGTTGGAGGTGGTAAGGGCCTGGTTCATCGCGGAGAGGAACGGCAGCTTCGCCGCCACCTCGGTGTTCGTGTAGAAGTCCTTGGACTTCGCCAACACCGTCTACCGGCGATGGCCCGAGCTCGGCGCGGACCTGTTCAACAACGTCGAGGCGCTGACCACCTGGCTGGCCCGCGCCGGCCTGCTTCCAGCCGCCGGCGGCTTCACCGACCGCTGCCGCGCTCGGCGAGGCGTGCGCGTTGCGTGAGCTGTTCTGGACGGTCTTCGACGCCCAGCTGCACGGCCGCGATATACCCGCGCATGCCCTCGCCGGCCTGCTGGACACCGCACGCGGCGGCGTCGCCGGCACCACTGTGGACGCCGAGGGCACTGTGGCACCGGTGGCCGTTGACAGCGTGTTCGCGGTCCTGGCACTGCGTGGGCTCAGGCTCGTGCTCAGCCCACTCCCCCAGCGTGTGCGTGCCTGCGACCGCTACGGCTGGTTCTTCGTCGACACCTCCCGCGGCCGGCGGCGCCGATGGTGCAGCATGAAGACCTGCGGCAACCAGACCAAGGCCGCCCGCTTCCGCTCCGCTCACCCGGGATGAGGCGCGGGCCGCTCACTCGTTTGCGGACGCCCACCTTTGCGGAACGCGTTGCGCAGGCTGGCAGTGGCACTCCTAGTTCACCGGATGCATGCCGGATCACCGGCGCGGCTCGTCCCCATCGCGGTCGCCGGGTTCGCCGGCGCTCCAGAACCGTTCTGCCGACTCGGCTTCGGGCAGGTGTCCGCCTGGCTCGGTGGGCCCGTCGGCCCCCGTTGCGCGCAGCCCAGGTCGACGCCAGCGGCGGCGACCCCGTCCCGCTTGTGTGTGCGATGTGCCGCGCGTTGAGCCGCCGGCAGGCGGACGCCAGTTGCACCGACGTGGCGGCGACTTGGCTGGGTCATTGGTGAGGTGCGGCGAGTTCGGGGAGGCTGTGTAGGTCGCTGATGATGAGGTTGGCGACGTCGTTGAGGCGACGGTTGTTGCGGCGGGCGTAGGCGCGGATCAGGTTGAAGGCGACGTCGACATCGACGTTGTGCGCTTGCGCGATCGCGCCCTTGGCCTGTTCGATGACGATCCGGCTGTTGAGGGCGCCTTGCAGTTGTTCGGTGAGGATCTCCCCGCGGCTGATGGCCCGCTGCTGGAGCAGACCGATCGCGGCGACGTCGGTGAGGGCCTGCACAATCTGAGCGTCGGTGTCGTCGAAGTCGCCGACGTCGTTGCCGAAGACGCCCAGCGCGCCGATCACCTCATTGCGCAGCCGCAAGGGGAACGCGTGCACCGACCGGTAGCCGGCGGCCGTAGCGTGCGGCGCGAACCGCGGCCAACGGGGCCCGGCTCCGCGCAGGTCGGTGTTGATCACCGGGGCGGCGGTGCGGTAGGCGTCCAGGCAGGGACCTTCCTGGTTCTGCAGCTGATACAGCTCTAAGAGCCTGGTAAATAATGGGTTCCGGGTGGTCGGTGGTCCGGGTGGAGATTGATGGTCACGCTCGTCCGGTGTGGTGGCGTGACATGAGGATGGGCCTTCGGTACGAGCAAAGGCGACTAAACCAGCACCACACCCGAAGGCCCAACCCTGTCTGTATACCTTGTCGCCGGCGGCGACGTCGCCCCGGCCACGCCGGCCACCGCCGCCGATCACCTGCCCACCGCGCGGCCACGCCGCTACCGGTCGGATACCAGCGACGCCGAGTGGGCCGTGCTGGCCCCGCACGTACCGGCTGGGACCGGACGCGGCCGGCCCATCGTGTACCCGCGCCGGGACGTGGTGGACGCGATCCGCTACCTAGACCGCACCGGCTGCCAATGGGACGCCCTACCGGCCGACTTCCCGCACCACAAGCTGGTCTACCACTACTTCAAAACCTGGACCGCCGACGGCACCCTGAACCGGATGCACAACAGCCTGCGCGAACAGGTCCGCACCACCCTGGAGGGCCGTAACCGGCAGCCCACCGCCGCAGTCGTCGACTCCCAGACCGTGCGCGGCGCGGAGACCGTCGCACGCACCTGCCGCGGCTACGACGCCGGCAAGAAGATCAACGGCCGTAAACGCCACATCGCGGTAGACACCTGCGGTCTGCTGCTGGCCATCCTGGTCACCGCCGGCAACGTCCAGGACCGCGACGGCGCCCGACCGCTGTTGTGGGCAATACGCGCCTGCTTCCCCACCATCGCACTGGTCTGGGCCGACTCCGGCTACGCCGGCAAACTCGTCCACTGGGCCACCAACCACCTGGCCCTGACCGTCCAGATCGTGGCCAAAATCGCCGGACAGACCACCTTCGTCGTGCTGCCCCGCAGATGGTGCGTCGAGCGCACGTTCTCCTGGATCAACCGCTGCAGACGGACCGTACGCGACTACGAACGGCTGCCCGACCACCACGCCGCAATGGTCCAATGGGCCATGATCATCCTCATGGCCCGACGCCTCGCCCGCCACCAACCGACGTGAAACCCTTATTTACCAGGCTCTAAGAGTTTGGTGTTCTCGTCCGAGGCGGCCATGAACTGCAGGTGGCCGCGCGGGTCGGCCAGTAGCAACCCGACGGTGGAGTCATCGATGAGCCTAGCGACCCGGTCGGTGAGCATCTGCAGGAACTCGATCAGGTCGAACTCGTCGACGAGGGTGTCGGCGACCTCGACGAAGACTTTCGCGAGACGTTCAGCGGATACGGTTGTCATGCCAGCCTCCGGCGGGTACTTCTGTGGTCGTCATGACGCTCATGGTCAGTCCCGGTCGAAGCGCAGTCGGCGGGCGACGATGTCCGCGGCGACGTCGTTGAGGGGGCGGTTCTCGGCGTAGGCGTAGGCCCGGATCCGCACCAGCGCCTCGGCGATCGGAACACCCAGTTGCACCATCACCATCCCTTGGGCCTGGAACAGTTCAGCGCGGCGCTCGATCACCTCGTCCAGTCCGTCCAGTCCGTTCGGTGTCGTGGTGGCACGCTGCTGTCCGTCGAGCAACGCGGTCACGGCGCGGTCGGCGAAGGTGAGCGCTCTGCCGAGTTCCTCCCGGGACAGCGAGCCCGGCAGGGTGCGGAACACGTCCAGCACGCCGAGGCGGACTGCGCCGATCTGCATCGGAAACGCGAACACCGCCCGGATGCCGGCATCGTGTACGGCGGGTGCGTAGATCGGCCAGCGACCCATCGCCCCGTCCGCCAGATCGGGCACCAGGACCGGCCGGCTGGTGGCGAAGGCATCCACGCATGGCCCCTCACCGACGGTGAACTGTAGCTCCTCGATACGTTCGGTGGCCGGGTCGGAGGCGGTAGCCATGCCGCGGACACCGTTGCCGGCCATCACACTCACCCCGACACCAGATGCAGACAACGCCCGCACCGCGTCGCGGCAGACCCCCTTCAACCGGCCAATCACGCCGTCGCCCGGGGACGACGTCTCAGCAGGCGTCGTGCCGGCGCGCGGTTCATGGACAGCCTCATCATCCATGCCGGCTCACCCCACCTGGTGGAACGACGTGCCCGGCCGCGTACCGGCAGCGAATCGTTCTGAGCACGCACCCATGCGGCACCTTTCCAGGAAAGGTGCTGCCGAGGGCTGGGGCAGCAAAACACCACTGACGCTTGTCCCCGTCGATCCTACCGCCGACGGTGAGCACCGTGTTTCGGACCTCACCGCATCCGAACTCGCTACGACGGGATGTCCCACAGACAGGCGGCCCCAGCTGACTGACCACCAATTGGGCATCCGGGGGCGTCGCGCAGGCAAGCACGACGATGGCTTCCGCAGTGGTCTGCCGGTACACAGTCAGGTCGGGACCGTCGGGTCGAACGGGAGCTGGCAGGCGCGTACCTCGGCGATCACATCGCGCATCGGCCGGCCGCTGGAACGGGCGTAGACCCGCAGCCGGTGCAGCGCGGTGGCCGCGTCCACGCCCGCGTACTCCATCACGACGCCGATGGCCTGCTGGACCTCGCCGGTGTCGGCTGGAAGTGCCATCGCGACCGGTCGGGCGCTGCTGAGGTCCAGATCGTCCAGGAGCAGAATCGCGGCGGCGTCGGCGTAGCGGCGCGCCCGTTCGTCGTCGGTGGCGCGCAGCGGCCCCGGCACTGCCCGGTACAGGCTCAGCACGCCGACTGGTTGGGTGTCCGACCGGACCGGGTAGGCGAACACCGCGCGGAGCCCGCAGCTCAGCGCCAGCTCCACAAACCGTGGCCATCTCGTGCGGGGCGCAGCGTCGTTGAGATCGGCCGCCGTGACGATCTCGTTGGTCCCGGCCGCGTCTATGCCAGGCCCCTGCTGGATGGTGGCGTGCAGATCCTCCAACTGGTCGCCGCGCGGACCGCTGTCGCTGAGGATGATCCACCCGGCATGAGCGGCGAAGACGCTCAGCACCACCCCATCCACGTCCGGCAGGTCACGGTGGCATTCGGCGCCCAGCGCACCGACCCCACCGCGAGCGCGTAGCGCCGACACCACCTGCCGCACCTGGCGCTGCTGCTCGCGGTCGGGCTGACCGGCGCCCCGTCCCAGATCTGTCATCGGCCCTCGCCGAGTCCCTGGCCCGCCGCTGGGGCATCGTCCCGGCGGCGATCTCGCGCACCACGGACAGAGGTCACCAACGTCATCGACACTGCAGCCCTCCGTCAGTCCGCGCCGGCGGCATCGGGCGGCCGGGAAGCGATGGACAACGGCAGGGTGATGGTGGCGGTCCCGGCAACCACACTGTTGGCCAGTCGTCCGACGTTGAGGTCGCGGTCCGCCGCCACCCGTTGCAGCACCGCGTGCGCGGTGTCGATGTCGATCCGTAGCCGTGCTGCGAGCATCCCGGTGGCCCGCTGCACGATCGCCGCGTCGGCGATCGCCGCGGCCAGTTCCGCGCCGCCCAACCCCGTCCGCGGCCCTGGCCGTGTCGCGGCCCGGCGGTGGACGGCGGTGCCGGCCATGCCGGCGAGCGCTTGGGCCAGCGCCGCCTCTACGTCGCTCAACCCGCCGGGCGTCATCCGGAACAGGTTCAACACCCCGATCGCGGCGCCCTCACCGACGACCGGCACCGCGTGCACAGCACGGACCCCGCCGGACCACGCCAGAACTCCGAACTCCAGCCACCGGGAATCGGCCACCTGCATGTCGGGGTGGACCACCACAGCGGCCGTGCGGTGGGACTCCACGCACGGACCCCGCCCGTCGCGCAACTCCGCTGCCTCCAAGGCGCGTACCAGATCCGAGGTGACTATCACCGAACGCAGCGACCCATGATCGTCGGTCAGCATCACCCCGGCGCCGCTGACGTCGAGCAGCCGCATACTCCACCGGACCAACGCATGGGCCGCCTCAAGCGCATCCCCCCGCTCAGCGGCGCCGATCTCATCGAACGCGACCGCGATCATCCGTTCGCGGTTGCCTGAACTGTTGCCGCCGACATCCTGCACGATCCACCCCAGCTTCATCGGTGAAACACCGCTGTCTGAGGGCCAGCTGCAGCAACCAGATCGCCATGCGTCGACCACCACCCTACGCCGCCATCGACCGCATCCGGCATATCGCCGACGACGACCAACCCTCACCCGGTTACCTGGCGTGCGGTGCCGGCGGGCCAGTTCGAGGACGGCGTCCGTGACGAGGGGGCGTTGGTCGGGCGACAGGTGGCCGCGCGTTCGATGTCGTCGGTCAGCGGCCGCGGCTCACCGCATCCGTCCAGACATCGAAGACTCATTCACCGCTTCGTTCGACGCAGCCTGGCGAGGAGCGGCGTTGAGCCGCTGGGTGTCGGGAGTGCGCCGTGTCGGGCCGTCCTGCGAGGGCCAAGGTCAGTCTTGCCTGGGTCGAGTTCAGTCGGCTGGTGCTTGGTGGTGTTGGTGGCGGGCGTTGATTTCGAGGGCTTCGGCGAGTTGGTCTTCGAGGATGACGATGCGGCAGGCGGCTTCGATGCCGGTGCCCTGGTCGGCGATCTCACGAACTCGGGCGGCCAGGCGCAGTTGGTAGCGGCTGTAGCGGCGGTGTCCGCCGTCGGAGCGGGTGGCTTCGAACAGGCGGGCCTGCTCCACCGCGCGCAGGAAGCCTGGTGTGGCGCCGATCATCTCGGCGGCGCGGCCCATGGTGTAGGCGGGGTAGTGCTCGTCTTCGAACTTGTCGGTCGAGCCGTTGGAACCAGAGGTCATAGACACCTTTCCGGTAAACGCGTGCGAGGATCCCGGCGCCGTGGGGACGCCGGGATCCTCGGAGAGTGACTTTGTTGCATACCATCACCGGCTGGCTGCCGGTTCATCGTCGTCCCGCCCACCCGCTAGGGGGAGGGTGCGGGGCGGCGGGAATTCGGCTGGATGTGACCGTGGACCACCTTCCGTTCTTGGGGGTCTGCGGCTCCTGCCGGGCATCGTCACGCCGGGCAGGGATCCGATGGCATTCACTCCTCTCGTCGTACACACCTTTTTGAACTGCGGCCTTACTGGTCTTGCATGTACCTGTGGTGCTGGTGGTGCATGACGCCCGTGATTGTCCGGGCGTTGAGCCCGGGTCCAGCCCCGTTACGCCGGCTCACCATCGTGAGCGGGTCGGCGCCGGACCGCGCGGGCCGTTTACCTCGGTGCGCCAGGTCGGCTGTCGCACTGGATCTCTCTTCGCAACACTTAGAACCATACACAGGCCCACGCCGCATGTCTACCTTCGCGGAAGAAGATTTCCTCGTGTCTGAGGTGATGGATTGAACGGCCCGGCAGCCGGTGCCGGTGTGTATCGTGTCGGCTCAGCGAGCGTCATACGCGGCCAGGCAACTGGAGGTGGCGTCATGATCAACCTGTCCGATCGGCTTCCTTCCCACTATTCGAAGCGCGCCCGTACCGAACTGTCGGCGGCGTGGGAGCACCTGTTGACCGCCGCTTCCGAAGCCGCCCGCCAAGTCGGCGACACATCCCGCACCGGCGGATCGGTGGCCCGGGAGCGGGTCGCACTGGCCCGGCTCGCGCTGCGCGGACAGCGGCCGACTTCGCACTGGCGGTGGGCCGGCGCCGGCCTGGCCGCCGGGGTGGTCATCGGCGCGGTCGCGGCAGTGGTGATCAGCCGGCGGGCGCACCCAGCGGACCCGGACGCACCGCAGCAGCCGGCCAACGCCCCCTCGACGGACCAAACCCAGGGCGACGTCACAGGCCGCGACCAAGCAGCCGACCCCCGCCTACACCGACCCCGCCGGCAACCGACAGCGGCGACTAGCGCCCTGCGGTCACGGCAAGCGGCGCCTACCGTGGTCAACGCGATGGAGCGCGACGGTCCGGACTGCGCGGCCTGCGGCGGCGCCGTCGACACGGTGCGAACCTCCCCACATCCCAGCGGCGTCACCGTCGAGTACGGTCGCTGGCTACACTGCAGAGCTGTCCTGCGCCGCCTGCGCCACACCGACGGTGAATCACCCGCAGGCAACGTCGGACCCTGGATCGCAGTCTGCGTCGACCCACCAGCGCTCATCCCCAGCCAAGCAGCACGGCGACGGCCGACGCGATCAGTCTCCACCCGACCACCCCAGCAACGCGGTCCAGGCCGGCCGGCCCGATAAGCCCCGGGCCAACGCCTCACCGGCCGAGCCGTACCGCGGCAGACATCAGACGGAACCGCTTGGACTAGGAGAGGTAGGAGTTCGGCCTCGATCCCGCCGGTAGCGGGTACCGCGTAGCCGCACCGCAGGCCGGGCGGGTCGATACATCTGGGGCGATCGAGGCGAAGTAGCCGGACCAGCCCGGCGCACTGGACTCGCGAACCAACGCTTCGGTGCTCTCAGCGTGGTCCGGACCAACGATCTCACCGGGCAGCGTAAACCCCGCGCACCACACGGCTTGCTGCTTGCAACGCCGTCGCGGTTACTGCTGGCTTTCCTTGATCCTCGGCAGCGGTCCGTTCGAACCGCACCTGACTTTGATCTCGCTTTCGTTGGTTGCGGACTGCAGCACGACCTGGACTTCGGCGGCCGGTCCGGCGTCATAATCCTTGATCGTGTAGCCAGCCGCGGGTTGAACGTCCAGGACCTGGGCCGTACGACCGGCACATTGCACCCGGACCACCCCGCCCAGCGCGGTCACCGTGGTGCCCGGCGCGGGTCCCGGCGTGGTGCCCGGCGGCGGCACGCTGGTGCGGCTAGCCGCCGGCGAACCAGTGTCCGAAGAGGCAGCCGATGGTGAGGGCTTCTGGTCGGGCGCGGCACCCAGGTTTGGGCGGGTTGACGGGGGCGTCACCGTACTGCCGCTCGAGGCAGCCGGCAGGCTCTGCGGTGTCTGGGTCGCTCGGGTCTGCGCGGCATCCTGGGCAGGCTGTCCCGTCGACAGCGGTCCCCCGGCGGTGCTGGGCCGGTCGTCGGCCTGGCGGAGCGCGGCCGCGGCGGCGGTGACCAACGCTATGACGAGCGCACCCACGAGCAGAACCCGGCGGGCGACGCCAGGCCGGCCGGGTGAAGCTGGCAATGCCGGCGACGCTGGCATCGCATCCGGTTCGTCGTCCGGACGCGGTCGTTGTGGCGGTGGCGCCGGCGCGGCCGCGAGGTCACCGTCATCATCGGCCACGACCGCCAGCCCGGCGGCCGTCGCGAAGATGCCAGCGACGACGGCGGCCTCGGGCCGGTCCCACGGATCTCGCGCCAGGCACCTGGCGGTGACCTCATTGATCTCGAACGGGACGCCCTCGATGGCCGGCAGCGGCGCGGGTTCGGCGAAGATGTGGGCGTTCAGCATCTCCATCGTGGTCTCGACCGTCCACGGCAACCGGTTGGTCAACACCCGGTGGATGAGGACACCGAGGGCGTACACGTCAGAGGACGGCAACGCCAGGTCCGCGGTGATCCGCTCCGGCGCGATGTACGCCGGGGTGCCGAGCAGGCGGCCGTCAGCCTCGGGCTCCTCCTGGCCAGCGGCGACCGCGATACCGAAGTCGAGCACCTTCGCCCCGGCCGGCGTCAGGATCACATTGGACGGTTTCACATCACGGTGCACCAGTCCCCGAGCGTGCGCGGCGGCCAGCGCCTCCGCGATCTGCGAGCACAGCCGCATCGCAGCCCGCGGCGGGATCGGCCCGTCGGCGAGACGCTGCGCGAGCGTCTGCCCGGGCAACAGTTCCATGACCACGTACGGAAGTGACGCACCGTCCTCGCCGACGCACTCGCCATAGTCGTGCACATTGGTCACGTGCGGATGGGACAGGCTGGCCGCCGCGCGAGCCTCGGCCCGGATCCGGCTTCTGGCTCCCGGATCAGTGCTGTACGGGCCGGCGAGCACCTTCACCGCCACGACCCGGTCAAGGACCTCGTCATGGGCACGCCACACGGTGGCCATCCCGCCCGAGCCGAGATGACAAAGCAGCCGATACCGGCCACCAAGAACCTGATCGATCCGCACCAGGCCACCTTGCCAAAGCACGGGCCCGCCCGCAGCCCACGACGAGGAAGACCCGGCGGCTCGCGCCGGGCGCTCCGTTCACCGAGGGGCGACACGAGTTGCACCAGGATGGTCGCCGCGACGAAGATCAAAGCATCACGCTCAGACGGCAGGACCTGCGGCGTCGCGCAAGCCGATCATCGTGACGCTCGGCGGACGACCGGCACTGCCGGGTGGATCGCCTCGGTCGGATCACGCAGCGAAGACGCTCACCGGGCCTGGCCGGTCCGATCCGCGCGACGGCAGGACGAACGTGCCGAGTTTGGCCCGGCGGCCACAGGAAACGGCCGTGGAATGTTGCATCGGTCGGCGGTGGGGACAACTCAGGGACGGGCGCTGCGGGATGAGGCGCCGACGCGGACGTCCACGATGGATAGCTCGCCGCACCTCAACCCGATCAGGTCAACGTAACCAGCCGTGGGCGCCACACCGCCGCGCTGTTCACCAAACCCCCTGGGCTTCACCGACAGCCTGACCGGCTAAGCCCGAGCCTGCGCACGATCTAGGCGAAGGTGGCTCGGGCGGCGCGGCGGCGGGACCGGTCCCGTCGCCGCGCCGCCCGGGTGTTGCGTCGATTGCGCCCAGGATCGGCCGGGGTTAGTCTCACCAGTGACGGACCAATTGCCTCGGACCCCGGCGTTGGCGGTTGAGGGGCAAGTTAGCCGACTTGTTCCGGTTCGGGCCGAGGGCAGGTACGTCATGATTCTTTCGCATCAGGTGTGCAGCGAGTCCGACACGGTGCGGGTTCTGCTGTCCGGCGAGGTCGACATGGCCGTCAAGGAGCAGCTACACGACGTCCTGCACGTCGTCGCCGACTCCGCGAGGGTCACCGAGGTAGACCTACGCCATGTCACCTTTATGGACTGTGCGGCGATCGGCGAACTCGTGCGCGCCCACGTCGACGCGCGCCACCGCGGAAAAACCGTGGTGGTGACCCAGCCTCAAGGGTTCGTCCGCGAGGTGTTGGACTTCGCGAACGTCCTGACCATGCTGACATCCGACCACCCCAACGGTCGGCAGAGACCCAGACCGGGCAGGTGAGGTGCGTCCGGCTACGCCGGGCACCCTGCTCAGCTGGACCGGGAACTCAACCGCCGCCCTACGGCCACAGCGAACTCTCGCGGGCACTCCAGCGGTAGAAAATGTCCGCCGTCAACGTGCTGTATCTGTAGGTCGGCGAAGAACTGGCCGAGCCGGTCGGACCAGTCGACAGGAAACAACGGGTCGTGTTCGGGCCACAGCACGGTGGTAGGCACACCGATGCGCTGCTCTGGTCGCGAAACCGGTTCGGCCGCGACCTTGGCCAATCCGCCGGAGCCGACGCGGTACCAACCGATGGACGCGGTGAACGCGCCCGGCTCGGCGTAGAGCGCAACGAGATGCTCCAGGTGCTCCTCGGCGAGGGCGAACGCAGGGCCCGACCAGTGCGTCCAGAAATGCCGCAGGTAGCAGCGCACAGCCTCGGGCCTGCCATCGATCAGCTCGTCCGCGAGCGGAAGCTGATGCAAGCCCAGATACCAGAACTCCTGATGCGCCGACGGCGCGAGGATCCGCTCGCCGATTCCTGGCAGCGGTGGCGTGAGTACCATCGCTCGGACCAGGTCCGGACGACGCCGGACCACTGCCAGCGCGATCCGGCTGCCAATGTCGTGCCCACAAAGGACCGGTCGGTCCAACCCGAGCTCCTCGATCAGCCCGATGATGCTGCGAGCCTGCGCGTCGGCGCTGTAATGCTGCGTAGGGTCGGCCGCGTGCTTGTCAGAGGCACCGAAGCCGCGCAGGTCGGGGACCACCACGTCGGCCTCTGGCAGCAGGGGCACGACCTCGCGGTACTCGGTGCGGTCGCTCGGCCACCCGTGCAGCAACACCACCGCGGGACCAGTACCGGTCCGATCGTAGGCAAGCCGGAACCCGTCAACGGCAGCCGTCCGATACACGCCCGCCACCATATCCAGCCGATACAGCGCGCTCGGTAGGCCATCCGTCGCACGAGATCGCGGGCTCTCGATTCACGTGTGGCGCCCGGAGGCTATCTTCCCGCATCGGCCCAGCGGCGCAGGGTTGGGTCTGCTGATCAGGTCAGTAGGACGGCGTCGTGGAGGATGAGTGGAGACCAGGTCGGCGCGCCGGTGTTGCCGTGTTTGGGATCGATGCCAATGAAGCGGCAGCCGCCGATGCGAGTGATGGTGTGCCGGGCGGTCCAGTCGACGGTCGCCCGCTGGCGGATCCGTTCGCCGCATAGCCAGGTCTCCCGCCGGTAGCTGACGATGGTCGAGTGGCCGTGGACCTGGCCGAACGGGACGGGCTCGCGGGCGTACATCCAGGACTGGTAGACGTCTGGGCCGGCTTCGGCCCACAACGGCCCGCGATCGTTCCACAGCAGCTGCTCGGGTCTGGTGTTGAGCAGGTCCGCGGCAGTGCTCGCGGTCACCGGTGCGCCCAGGTCCCGCCACGCGTCGACGCTCAGACCGGCGTGGGTTACCAGAAGCTCCTCCCCGTCGGCGGTACGCACCGCGGCGGCCACCCGCAGCCACTCTTTCATCCACCACGTCTGCAGCAGCTGAGCATCGTTGGATGCGAGTTGATGCGGCCAGAACCGCCCGCCGCCGAGGTACTGCGCCTCGTGGTTGCCGATGAGCTGGATCCAGCTGTCTGTTCCGGCGTCGAACCGTCGGCGGACCAGCGCCAGCACCCCCGAGCTGTCCGGACCTCGGTCGATCAAGTCACCAACCTGGATCACCAAAGCGGCAGGGTCCTCGACTATCGGCTCGATCGCCTCCGCGAGTTGGTCGGCGCACCCGCCGACGTCACCGATAACCACGATCTTCGCCATGCCGCCTCCGTGCGACCGACAATAGCGCCGCAGTGAACGCAACGAGCAAGACCGGATCGTCGCAGTAACATGCGGCGGTAGGCGGGGCGGGTTCGACGTGCCCGGGAGGTGGACTCGGCGGACGATCGTCTCGCGATGCGGCTATCGGGATTCGTCTCGGACGACTGCGGTGATGTGATGTAGCCATTCGCCCCCGGGACGTTTGTATCGCTCGTAGTGCCCTCGAACGATGGCGGCGATTGGCCCCTTCACTGCTGGACGACTGTGGTCGTACTTGACGACGCGGGCGGGACCGGAGTTCAGCCACACGGACGGATCGAGCCCGAATGCCGCCATCGCAGCGAAGACTCCGCTTCCGCTGATGTCCTCGATCGGATGCGCCTTCTCGCAGGGCAGCGGCTCACCGATTGCCATGCCACGCGTCATGGCGGCGTGCGAAACGAATACATGTCGTAGGGGCTGGCCGGCCCGGGCGGCCGTTAGCCAGTACGAGCCGGAGGTCGTCTCGGCGCCGCAACCGACGACGGTGCCCAGGGTGGTCGACATGGTAACGATCATGTCTGGGCTGTCAGACAAAGTCATCGATGTGTCGAGCAGGCACGCCCGGCCGTCGATCTCGCCGAGCAGCATGTCGAACCCGGCGGGGTCAATATCGGCGTCTGCCGTGCGGTCGACGACCGATTCGAGCGTGAACTCGCCGGTGTGCCGGGCCAACTCCTCAAGCAGCGCCGTAGCCGAGGCGGTCGCCACGATGTACCCACAGTGCAAGCCCATGCCGCACCTTATCCAAGGTCCGCCGCGCCAGGCTCCCGCCTCGCGCTCGCCGCGCGGGATCTGCCGCTGTCTGCGCGTAATCAGCCGCTCGCGCTGGTAGCGACGTTCGCGGTGCACGCTCTTGGCATGCACCGTGGCACGATGGCCGGCGATGACGGTCGAGCCTGACGATCCGCGGCTGCGGATCGAAACCCTTACTTGGGCGGACGTCGAGCCGGCACGGCACCCGTTCGACCCGGACACTGTGCTCGACGTCGTGCGGGCGGTGGCACCGGCGGGCGGCGTGCCCGAGCCCTACCGGTACCACCCTGGCCGCGGCTTCGATCGCGCCGCGGACGACGCGCGCTGGGACTGGCAGCGGGTGATGGGCGCCGCCCTCGTCGAGCACTACGGTTCCTGGGCCTGTGGCTGGACCGAACAGATGGCCGGCCACACGGCGGACGGTGCGCTGGTCGTGCGGTGGAGCGGCGCCCGTGACTCGATCACGACACCGGAGCAGACGCTCGTCGCCGTCGCCGGGGCGTTGCTGGATTGGCGGACGTTCCTGGAAGACCTGGCCGAGCTGTTCACGCGGCACCTGCCACTACCGGCCGAACCCCGCGCGGCAGCTGTCGCCTGGGAGGCCACGGCCGCCTCCCTGGTCGCGGCGGTGGCGGCGCGGTCCGGCGCGGACGAACACTGGTACCCCGTCTGCGCCTTGACCCTGAAGTGGTTTCTCGCTGTCGCGGAGGTGCCGGGCGAGGACCACGACGCTCTGGTCGACGACGCGATCGGCGGGCGGTTCTGGAGCTCGGTCTCCCCGTTGGGTGCTGAGGTGGCCGACGCTGCGGAGTCCCTCGCGGCGAGGCTCACCGGTATCACGCCGCCACCGGACGACGCGTGGCCCGACACCTGGCCGCAGGACTGGCCGAGTTGGCGCAGCACCGAGCTGCCCACCGCCGCGCGGGCGCCGCGGGTCTGGCCACCGGTGGTTCCCGACGCCCTCGCGGTCTGGCGGCAGGTCCGGCAGACGGTCCGGTGGGAGCAGGGCGCCGAGCACGTCTCCGGGCCGGCGCGCACCACCCGCGACGGCGTCGCCGAGCACCTCGCCAGACGAAAGTACGGCGCCGAACAGGTCCTTGCCGCAATGGACCTGGTGCGCGCGGACGCGGCCGAAGGCGGCCCCCTCACGTTCGCACGACTTGAGGCGTGGCAACGAAAGGTGCTCGGTGTGGCCACCGCACCCTTCCGCACGACGCCCGCCTGGGCGCGGGCCGGCAGGGAACGGTACCCGTACCGCGACGAGCTACCGGAGGTGTTCGAGGCGTGTCTGGCCGAGGCAACCGACCCGGCCGTACCGCTGCCGTCGCGAGCCACGCGGGTGTATCTCGACGTGCTGCACTTTCACCCGTTCGTCGATGGCAACGCGCGATCGGCGGCGCTCGCTCTGTACTTCGTGCTTGCTCGCGAAGGCGTGGTGTTGGACCGGGCCGCGCCGCTGCTGATGACCCGCTGGCCGGCATCCGACCCACGCGACGCCGAAAGGCTGGCCAGATTCGTCGCCACGCTCGTCGAGCAGACCCGCCGGTAACGAGGGATACGTTTGCGCTACCTGCCGCCCGTACAGCCTCGTCATGCGGTGGGTGGCTGGCGGAGGAAGGTCAGCACCGCGGCAACGCGGCGGTGCACCGGCTCGTCCGCCAGGCCAAGCTTGCCGAAGATCGAGTTGACGTGTTTCTCGACCGTTGAGCTCGACAGGTGCAGCGCCTGTTCGATGCCGGCGTTGGTCTTGCCTTGGGCCATCTCACGCAAGACGTCGAGCTCGCGCTGGGTCAGGGCGGCGAGCACGGACTTCGTGGTGCGGGTGCGGCGTGCGACAAGGGCATCCACCACTTGGGGGTCGATGACCGAGCCGCCGCGGGCTACCTCCCGGAGCGCGCGGATCAGGTCTTCCAGGTCGCCGAGACGGTCTTTGAGCAGGTAGGCCAGCCCGCTGGTGCCGTCGCGCAGCAGTGCGAACGCGTAGCTCTCGTCGGTGTGCTGGGACAGCACGGCCACGCCGATGCCGGGGTGCTCGGCGCGGATGGCGTGGGCGGCTTCGATGCCCTCCATGTGGTGACCCGGCGGCATGCGGATATCCGTGAGGACGGCGTCGGGAGTCAGGCGGCGCACCGCGTGGCGCAGCTGCTCGGCGTCACCCACCGCGGCGAGGACGTCGATCTCGCCGGAGTCCTCGAGC
Source organism: Phytohabitans houttuyneae (assembly GCF_011764425.1). Classification (NCBI taxonomy): domain Bacteria; kingdom Bacillati; phylum Actinomycetota; class Actinomycetes; order Micromonosporales; family Micromonosporaceae; genus Phytohabitans; species Phytohabitans houttuyneae. The sequence continues at coordinate 799,184 of NZ_BLPF01000003.1, read as the reverse complement.
AGCTTGCGCGTACCCTCGCGGACCAGGTAGTTGTCTTCGGCGATGACGACGCGCAGACGGTCGCTCATGTGGCAGTACCTCCGATGGGAATCTGGGCGCGCAGGCGCGTTCCGGCGCCGGCCCGGCCCTCGATGTGCATCGTGCCGTCGAGCGTCTCGATGCGGTCGCGCAGGTTGGTCAGGCCGTGGCCGGCGGTGGCCGTGCTGGGAAAGCCGATGCCGTCGTCGTGTACGACGATCTCCAGGTGGCCGTCGGCGACGGCCAGGGCGATGCGTACCGCCTCGGTGCCGGCGTGTTTCACGACGTTGGTCAACGCCTCGCAGACGACGAAGTAGGCGGCCGCCTCGGTGGCGGCGCCGAATCGCCGTTCACGCAGGGCCGGCTCGGCCTCTACGAGGATGTCGAGCGGGAGCCGGTCGGCGCGGGCCTCGACGGCGGCCACGAGACCACGGTCGGACAGCACGGGCGGGTGGATGCCGTGCGCCAGGTCGCGCAGGTCGCCGAGCAGATCCCGGGCGTCGGCCTGAAGCTCGTCGAGCGCTTCGGCGGCGGAGCCCTCGCCGCGGGCCAGCTGGTTGCGGACCAGCCGCAGTTTCGTGAGCAGCGCGACGACATGCTGCTGGGCGCCGTCGTGCAGATCTCGCTCGATGCGGCGGCGCTCGCTGTCCTGTGCGGCGACAATGCGGGCCCGCGATCGGGACAGCTCGTCCAGCCGCTGCGCGAGCTCGGCCGTCAGCTGTACGTTGGCGATGGCGGTGGCGGCCTGCCCGGCCAGTGTGGCTAGCAGCTGCACGTCGTCGGGGTCGTAGCCGCCATCCTTGGCGCCGCACTCGATGTGCCCGACGGTCTCGCCGTTGCGCTTCAGCGGCACGTCAAGTGCGGCGCGGCCATCCGGCTTGCCCGCGACCGCGGCGGTGCCGGGCAGCGATACCCGGACCCAGCTCGCGGCGAGCCCGCGTCGCACCGTGGCGGCCAGCTGCGGCAGCAGGTCGCGCAGGTCGAGCGTCTGTTCCAGGCCGGCGCCGAACGCGGTGAGCAGCTGGTAGCGGTTTACCCGTGGGCCGAAAACCCACCGATCCGCCAGGGCGTCCAGGCGTCGCCGCATCGGCGCGAACGCGACCGCGGCGACGATGGTCAGCGTCACGGCCAGCTCGACCGGAATCCGGTTGCCCAACGTGAGGCCCGGAGCGGCGGCCAGGGCCGCGTACACCGCGGTGATGCCGAGGGACAGGACGCCATAGACCAAAGAGCGGCGCACGACCAGGTCGATGTCGAAGAGCCGGTACCGCAGCACGGCGAACATGATGGCCACCGGAATGAACGCCAGCGCCAGAAACAACAGCACCGACCCCACACCGAACAGTGGCTGCGGCACCAGCGCGACCGCGGACAGCAGAGCGGCCAGCAGCAGCCAGCGGACCTGTTGGCGCAGCACCCTGTCTCCGCCCCGGTACCGGACCACCAGGCTTGCCAGCACCACCGCGTTGATCGCGACGTTCACGATCTTGGCTACGAGCCACAGCGTGTCGAGGTGGTCATATCCGGGCACCTCGATCCAGGCCTGGGCCAGCGAGGTCTTCAACCGCGCGCCCTCCCCGCCGAGCGCGGCGACGAAGAGCAGGCTGCCGGCCGCGACCAGCCAGACCACCGGCCGCCACCGCCGGCCGGGCAGTGTGCCGTTCGGGAACAGCAGCAACGCCAACGGTACGAACAGGGAGATCCCCCACGGCCAGGCGTACGCGTAGACGGTCGCGATGCTCCGCAGGACCACCTCCGGCCAGCCCTCGCGGGCGCCGAAGTCGAGCCAGGGCACCGCCGCTGCGGTAGCCGTCTGCACGCAACCGGCCGACAGTACCAGCCACCCCACCGGGTTGCCCGGGCGCTGCCACGCGATGAGCACTCCGCTGACCGCGAACGAAGCGCCGATGACGGCCTGCGGGAGCAGGAATCCCTGTATCGCCTCGTCGAGGTCGTAGCCGGCCACGATCGCGCCCGTCACGGCGGCGGCCGCGCACACCGCCGCCAGCCCGAACAGGCCGAAGGGGACCACCGTCCGCCGGATCCGACTCACCACCCATGGATCGTCTCCCGACGCGTTCGTACCGGTCCAGGAGGCGTTCCCCTCCCCCACCCCGGGGCTGGCCTCGGGGTCGTCTGTGTGTGCCCGCCACGTTCCGGGCGCACCCCGGTGATCCCTACCGTCGGCTCAATCACCGACTGAGCGGAGAGAAGCCATGGACGTCACCAGGCTCGGCCGAGCGGCCACGTCTACCTTGATCGCCGGCGCGCTGCTGCACGTGGCCGTGGGCGTTGTCCAGTTCATCAACCCGGTGGACCCGGAGCACCCCGGCCTGCCGTTCACGATCGCGACGACCACCTCGCACCTGCTGGTCCTCACGGGCGTGCTGGCACTCGCCACCTCGGGCGCCGCCGGCTCCGGCCGGCTGCCCAGGATCGGCCTGCCGCTCGCCGGCCTGGGCTGGACGTTGATCGCGGTGGCGGAGCTGACGGTCGGGGCCGACTTCACAGTCGCCGAGACCCTGTTCGGCATCGGTGACCCGCTTATCGGCCTGGGCATGATCCTGACCGGCATCGCCGCGGTACGCACCAACCGCTGGCACGGCTGGCGCCGCTTCGCCCCGCTGGCCTGTGGCCTGTACCCCTTCGCCATCGAACTGCCCGCCTTCGTGGTCTTCGGTATGCCGAACACACCCGCGATCACCGGCATCGGCCTGGTCTGGCTCGCCCTGGGACTCGCGCTGCGCCGTGAGGTTCCAGCGATCTCGCCGGCGAAGCCCCGCGAGGTCACGATCCGCTGACCAACCGGCGTGCCCATGCCGCGATGGGTGCGGCGAGAAGGGAGAGACATGAACTCAAGGAGCCTTACCGAGCAGGAGTGGCGACGGCTGCGCGAGGCTTTCGTCCAGTCGGCGGCGGGATTCTTCTTCGGTCCGGCCGGACCGGTCGTCGCGTGGGCGGGGCAATGCCTCTACGACCGCCTGACCTTCAACCGGTCCGGAGCGCCGGCGCGGGCGTTCGACGCCACCGGACGGGCGCTGAACCTGTCCACAGTGGGGCGTCCGTCGGCGGCACGACCCGCCACGCTCTCCCTCTACACCGGACTAACCGGCGCCGTCCGTCAGCTCGGCCTCCGCGAGGGCGATCCGGTCACTCTGGTACTCGTCGGCCAGCCTTACCTGCGGTCCGCCAGCGGCCTGGTCGTGCCGGCGCTGGTCGGCGACCAGGTCGAGCTCGCCGTTCCGCTGGGGCCGTACACGCTGACCGCGTTCGCCAGCCGCCGCGACGCGCTGTTCACCGAGCCTGACCCCTTCCGCGCCGTGGCCGCCCGGCAGGTCAACCTCGGCGCACGCCAGACCCTCGCGCTGCCCCTGACACCCCGGCAACCGGTGCCGTCCGTCCTGCCGCGCTGCACCTGCCCGCAATGCGCTCCGTCACAACGCTGGTGGCGGTGAGACTTCCTCTCGGACCCGCGCAGCCACCCATTACCGCCATGGCGCCATAAGCGGCATCGGGTGTGTCCGGCGCGGGTCGGCGCCGGACACACCCGAACTGTCAGCGAAATGCCTAGCGTTGCAGGGTCAACACACCCGGCCGCCACGGCAGCCGGTTGTAGTCGCCGCCGGCGCTGGGGTCCTTGCCTTGGTAGAGGAGCTGGAGGTTGCACGCGTCGATGGTCTTGGTCTGGTCGGGGTTGGTGCGGACCAGGTCACCGTGGCTGATGTCGTTGGTCCAGGTGGCACCGCTGTTGACCCTGCCGGCGAACGGGTTGCTCTCGCTGGCGGCCTGCGGGGTCCACGACCCGCCGAGGCTGCTGGAGGTGAACGAGCGGAAGTAGCGCTGCCCCTGGCTTCCGATCGCCTCGACGATCATCAGGTACTGGTTCTGGCCTTGGACCTTGTAGACCTCGACCCCTTCGAACAGGTTGTTCGTGGAGTCGGTCATGATCGTCGTGTAGCTCGAGCCGAAGCTGCCGGGGAAGTTCCCGATCGGCATGCTCGACCGGTAGATCTTGCCGTTGTCACCGGCGAAGAACAGGTACATGTTCTGGTCGTCGCCGATGAGGGTCTGGTCGATCACACCATACGGGGCGTCGGGAAGGCTGGCGGTGGACAGCGTCTGCGCCCCGGACCAGCCGTTGGCGTTGGTCGGGTCACTCGACGTCTTGTAGCTGAACGAGGTCGGCCCCCACTGGTAGGCCAGCACCCAGATGTTCCTCGGGGCGAAGTAGAGCAGCGTGGGCGCCACCGTGGCCTGGCTCATCCCGTTCTGGCTGGCCGAGGCCATGTCGGACCAGTTGGTGAACAGGCCGAAGTTCATCGAGCCATACGTTCCTCCGCTCGAGACGTTCGACGCGTAGACCAGGTGCCTGCCGTTGTAGACCACGTTGGTGAAGTCCTTGAGCGACAGCCAACCGTTCTGCGGGCTCGTCAACGGGCCGGTCGACGACCAGCGGTACGTCGACGGAAGCGCGCAGCCGCCCGGGGGCGATGAGGTCGGGGGCGCCGAGGACGACGGGGGCGGCGTGGTGGGGCTACTCGTGAAGTTGGTCCGCCACTGCTGGTTGGTCTGCCCGTGGCAGTCGTACAGCTGGATCTGCTGCCCGTTGGCGGTGCCCCACACGTCCAGGCACCGGCCGGACTGCACGCCGCTGATGGTGCCGTTGGAGTTGACGTTCCACTGCTGGTTTGTCCCGCCGTTGCAGTCCCAGATGATGATGGCGGTGCCGTTGGCTGTGGCGGCGCCGTTGGCGTCCAGGCACTTGCCGCCGTACACCCGCAGTTGTCTGTTCGAGGTGTAGCTCCACGTCTGGTTGGTCTGGCCGTTGCAGTCGTAGAGCTGTACGCGCGTGCCGTTGGTCTGCGTCGCGTTGGGCACGTCGATGCAGCGGTTGGACTGCACCCCGGTGATCGCGCCCGAGCCACTCGGCGGGTTGGGTGAGGCGCTCGTCGTCGGGCTCACGGACGGCGAGGTGGTGGGGCTGACGGAGTTGAGGACGTTCAGCACCGACGTGTAGGCGGCCTTCTTGTTTCCGTTGCCGTCGAACAGCAGTGGGCTTTCGCCGGACCGCCACGAGTCGCTGTCACGCACGCCCCACACCGTGATCCCGATGCAGCGCGGCACGTTCAGGCACGCCTGGGTCAGCCCCGCGTACTGCGACGTCGACGCGTTGGTGACGTCGGCCTCGGTCAGGGCCACGTCCACGCCGAGGGCCGCGAAGCTGGACAGCGTGGTCTGGAAGTTGCTCGGCAGCGAGCTGCCGCCGGTGAAGTGGGTCTGCAGGCCGACGCAGTCGATCGGCACTCCCCGGGACTTGAAGTCCTGGATCATGCGGTACACGCCCTGGGTCTTGCCGTACGACCAGTTTTCGATGTTGTAGTCGTTGTAGCAGAGCTTGACCGACGGGTCAGCGTTGCGGGCCGTGCGGAACGCCACTTCGATCCAGTCGTTGCCGGTGCCCTGCAGGTTCGACGAGCGGCGGCTGCCGTCCTCGTTGAACGCCTCGTTCACCACGTCCCAGGCGGCCAGCTTGCCCCGGTAGTGACCCATCACCCCGTTGATGTGATCGATCATGGCTTGGCGAAGCGTGGAGCCGGACAGGCTCTGCATCCACCCGGGCTGCTGTGCATGCCACGCCAGGGTGTGGCCACGCACCTTCAGCCCGCGCTGGGTGGCCCAGTTGTAGATCTGGTCACCGGAGCTGAAGTTGAACTGCCCCCGCTGGGGCTGGGTGGCGTCGGGCTTCATCTCGTTCTCGGCCGTGATCATGTTGAACTCACGTCCGGCGATCGTGGTGTACGTCGAGTTGCTGAGCCGGCCAGCCGCGATCGCCGTGCCGAAGTACCGGCCCGACTGCGCGGCCGCCGCACCCAGTGTGCTCTCCGCCGCGTCCGCCGACGGCATCATCACCGCGGCCGAGGCCGCCGTCACGACACCGACCACGCTGGCAACCACCGCTCTGACGACGAGCGATCTCTTGCGCCGGGTCCCGCCACGATGGACGGAGGGACTCGTAGCCACCTTTACCTCCTCTTCGGCCCAGCGCCCGAGCCGCCTTGGCGGGGACGACGGGATGTTCACGTTAACTCCATTTTGGGCAAACATTTTTCAGAAACATTTCGGAACTATGGTTTGCGTCTGGGCAGCGAAAAGTGGAGCCAGGCGCGGCGGTGGCTCCCAGCCGAGATCGACCTTGCGTCGACAGTGCGAGCCGCCCCAGATCCGAAAGTTTCGGAGATCCGGGGCGCCAGTGCCTCCATCGAAATCATTGCCGCCTTACTTGTTCCTATTGCGGGGACAGTCGCTTCGGCGTGCCCGCGGAAATGTTGCGCGATCAACACCGGCCGAAGGCGCCCTTCCGTCGGCGGCGGCACCAACACAGATCCGACAAACCGCCTGCGTACATCCTGCTGGCGGAGTTCGGATAGGGGTCCCCACGCGGCCCGGCGAACCGACTGGGGGAAACATAGATCACACGTCATACGTGTGTCAAGTTACGACTGTCGATGTGTGGCTCGAGGTTCTCCGTCCCACCAACCCCACCGCCGCGAAGGGCCACGGTCGCGAAACTCGCACCGACGCCGCAACCGCGCCAGCCGCCGCCCGACCGTGTCGCCGCAGTGGCCTTCCGCCCTGCATCCTTCAGCGCGGGATCAGCGCGCCGCGACCTCGGCAGCGCGCGATGCCGCCCAAGGCGACTGATCTTGGCATCCGGATCCGCTGCGATCTACGCAGTGGTGGCCGCTAGACCGGCTGCGCGCGTGGTCGCCGACAACGCGCTTAGGCGGCTGAGTAGGCCGCTGCGCTCGTCAAGGATGACGATCTCGTCCTCTCCGAGGCGGTCACGGTGGTAGGCCGGACCAGCCGGATGTCCGCGGCGATCTCGCAGACCTCGGGCACCACCGCCGAGATGTCGATGATCGGCTTGGCTGCCAATCCCACCACGCTGGTCGACCCGATGTGCTCGATGCTCAAACCCCGGCAGCACGCGCACCAACCGCTGCCGTTCAAGCTCGAACTGGCCACGCCAGTTCGGGTCGTAGGGGACAACCTCAACGACCAACCACTATGCGGCGAGGCCACAGCGCCCGCTCAACTGTCTTGCTTGGCCCCGCTCATGGCTGACATGCGGGCGGGGTCGATGTGGAGCATCCGCAACAGTGAGCCATTCTTTGCTGTATCGATGACCAGCGGCAGTGTCCGGTCGACCCAGTCGGCTCTTTCCCACAGCCCTCTGGACCGCAGGACCGCGATGATCTCTGCCTTGTCAATCTGCATCGTTTGTCCTCACCCTTGTCAGGTCGATGGCACGTGCCGTCGCGTCCGCCGCGAGCTGCGCCAAGGCGATCTCAACCCGCTCGACGCCGCCACCGGGTTTGGCACGGCCAAGGAGGGCTCCTCGATGGAACGCCGCACGAGGCGCTCAACGAGGATGGTGACGAAGGTTCGGACGCGGGCGGTGTCGAACTGGCGGTAGGCGCCGCGGACCCGACCTTCGAGGTCAAGTCCGGAGACCGCCGCACGCGGGTACCGCTGCTGAAGCCTGTCGACGATCCCCGCGATCTGCTCCTCGTAGGCAGACGTCCCGTCCGCTGCGTCCTCGCGCGGGGCTGTACCTGGCGGACCGAGCCGGGCAGGGGTCTGCGGAGGATCCTGCGCTGTTGACATGGAGTCACGGCCTTAGCTGGAAGGATTCAATCATCTCATGGCCCAGCCGCCCTCGCCGCGAGTCGAACATGAACGTACGTCTTCCGACTACTCAACGGACACAGGCCCAGCTGCGCCGCGATGCCCGGCCGACCTGCCGCTGACCGGCCCTCGAACGAGTCGAGGCCCGCTGGTACGAGAGCAGATGTGGGGGTTACGCAGCGACCGCCAGTTAGGTTGCTGAGTGCGCCGCAGTTGCCAGCCGGCGGGAAACCGCAGGGCTCGCTCGGGGCTCCCCGCAACCGGCGGGGTCGCCGGTGCTGTGTTTGGCCGAGGCGTTGCGGACCGTCGGCGGCGGGCCTGAGGCTGGTGGGCGCTCACCGGCTTCGTGGTCGGTGTCCTCGGATCCGGGATCTTCGCGTGGGGCATCGAGCGACGGCAGACCGGCGCTGGCACCCCAGTGCGATCCGCCGGTAGCCCGAAACAGCGCTCAATGTGCTGCGCCAGGAGGATGACTCGCATCGCGCTCGACGTGAGCGGTGAACGCGACCGTCGCGGACACCAGCCCTCCCCACGACGTTCGCGGAAGAGCCTGCGTTGGCCGAACTTGTCACCCAGCCGTCCGCCGACCACGAGCAGGACACCCATGGCGAGCATGTACGCCGGCCCCAACCACTTGATCAAACTCTCTCCGCCGTCGAGCTCGCTGGCGATGGTGGGAGCCGCGATGTTCGTGACCGTCGCATCGATGACGTCGAGAGCGTCGGCGAGCAGCACCAGCCCCAGGATCGCCCACATCCGGCGACTGGAGCGGTGTGCAGCGGGTGTGCTCGGCTCCGTCAAGGTAGTCATATGAGGAACGTCCTTCTCGGTTCCGTCGGGGGCGCCCTTCTGGGCGGCCTCTCACCCCCACCACGAACACCGATGACCCGATCCGACAACCCGGCACCTCCGAGTTCCTGCGCCGTTGCTCTCCACGTCGCCTCGGCGAGGGACCGAGGCGAGGCACGTGCCCGCATCACCTCGTCGATGTCGCTCACCGGAACGGCCGCACCTCGATCTTCCGATCGCAGACCTTCGACGCCTCGGAAGCGAGCTTGAGCGCCACATCCAGATCGGGGACCTCCCACACCCAGACACCGGCGAGGTACTCCTTCGTCTCCACGAAAGGCCCGTCGGTGAACACCACCCGCTCGCCCCGGTTGTCGACGACCGTGGCGGTGTCGGTATCCGCGAGTCCGCCCGCGAAGACCCAGTAGCCCTCGGCGATCAGTCGTTCGTTGAACGCGCTGATGGCAGGCCGCCGGTCCGTGCTGCCGGGATTGTTCTTGTCATCGATCACGGAAACCAGGTATTGCATCGAAGATCATCTCCTGTGGTGTCAGGACAGCGGGCGGCGTCACCCCTCCTACGAACCTCACCGCGCCGATCCGACACCTCCTCCCGGATTTCCTTGGGGAGTTTCCGGCGCCCGTCGTCGCAGACGTCCGCGGCGACTTCCGGACAGCAGCTACGACACGTCGTCGCGGCGCAGCAGCTCCCGCCCGCTGGCGTCCAGCGCGATCCAGGACGCCTTGGCCACGGGCCTGTCCACGAAACCGCCGAACACCTTCCCGATCGAGACGCCGGGCACGTCGTACAGCGTTAGCTCGACAGGATCGGCCTCCGGTGACGGCTTGTAAATCACGCGAGCCGTCTTCGGTGGTGCCACACCGCCGAGAAACAGCGCGTCCCCCACTGAGTCCACGATTCCGGACAAAGACGGCTCGGAGAACGCCGTCCCCGACGTCCCCCACGGCTGTCCTGCCGCGTCGCGCCGCTCCCAGGTCAGGCAGATGTCCGGGTCGCAGCGTTGCCAACCGAACCGGTACTCGTACGGACCCCGCCGCCCCTGCGCCAACCCTTGCACGTCCGACCTGGGGTAGATCTGGTCGCTGACCCGAAACCGCAGGCCCCAGCCGTCCCCCTTGTCGATCCGCAGCGTGCCCGCCTCGACCGCCCAGCTCGCCTGTCCACTCAGGACCTTGCCGAACGCCTGCTCGAGCCTGCCCCTCTCCCCCGAGCACGCCATTTCGGTGCCCCCGCCGGCTTCGAAGTGGGCAGTCGTGGACTCGAGGCGCGCCGCGCCGGTGAGGTGGTTACACGGCTCACCACTCCAGCCGCCGTCGCCGTCGAACCGCAACCGGGCCTCCGCCCCCGGCTGTGGCGACCAACGGCCGGACGGCTCGACGACCTCGGTCAGCTGCCACTCCACGCCGACGAGTTGATCGGCGCCGGCGGGCGCACTGTCCGCGGGTCGCTGGGCGTCCGCGGCGCAGCCGCCCACCATCAGGACCGCCGCCACGCCAAGCACCGCCGTACGCATGCCGTTACGACGCCACCACGCGCTCCCCGGTTCCGAGAAGGAGGCTGGGGACCGACCCGAAAAGTCACCGGTGTCCGGCTCGGCGTGTCGTCCCGCGGCCCAGTTATGGACTAGCCTCGTGGCCGGAAAGTGCCTCTAGTCATGGCGCTTCACCCGGCCGCGCGGCGCTCGGGTGCGAGATGGTCGTGCCCGCGGAGGAGGTACGGGTGGCAACCGAGTACGCCATCAGTACGCAGGTACACGTCGACCACGTCCGCGTCGCCCTCAGCGGCGAATTCGACCTGGCTGCCCTGGGCGACCTTCAGACGGCATTCGCACGGGTCGCCGCCGATCACCCGCGCCAAGCGGTACTGGTCGACCTGGCCAACGCCACCTTCATCGACTCCACGATCGTCGGTGCTCTGGTCGCCGCCCACCAGCACGCCAGCACCCGCGGCGTCACCGTCACCGTGGCCAATGCGCGCGGCCTGGTGGAGCGGGTCCTGGTCGTGACCGGCGTCTATCCGCTCCTGCGAAACCCTGACCTGCGCAAAACCGGGTTTGCGGCGAAAGAGCCCGCTAGTCCTCTGGCTGCTGGAGACGAACCCGCTGGATCGGATGGGCCTTGAGCACATCGATAGCCGACAACGCTACGTCGATCTGTTCGGCTGGAGCGCCCTCCTGTGCATTGTGGCGCGCGACGAAGGCACTCAAGATCTGAGCGAGGTCAGGTTCCTGCCGCCGATCACCCGGTTCCGATACCAGCTGTCCTGATGGGGCCGCGCTGTTACGTGCCTGCTGTAGCTGCTGGCGGTGGACCTGCCAGTCCATCACCAGCCGGATGATCCGTTCGAGTCCGACAAGGACTGCACCGCCGTACATCAGGGGCGCGGCACGCTCTGCGGCAACCGTCAGGAAGACCTCCCACGGACTGGCGATCGACATCTGCCTGATGCACAGGACCTCCGGCCCTGGCCAGTCGTCGTCCCCGTACTGGACCCACCGCGGGTGCGGGACGGCGGTCAGGCGTCGGGCGGTCGGCTCGTGCCACTGCTCCGGGAAAACCGGCATCGACATGACGACGCTGCGGGAGAACTCCCACAACTGCACGATCGCCTGCGTCTGCTTGGCGAGTTCGACCATGCTGGGTCGGACACCGAGGTCGATCGACAGTTCCAGCACGGGCATCGCCCGGTAGTCCGACATGCCGAGAATAGAACCACGAGACGGCCACAGGCACGCCGCCGCGTTCGCCGCGCGGACGGATCCTCTGGCCTACGTGCGTTCAGTGCGAGGCGGGGCCTGGTGGGCGGCGGCCAAGCGCAGTTGATCGTCGCAGGCTTGGCGGGTGACGGTGCGCAGTTCTGCGTCGGTGCGGCCCCAGCCCGCGCCCCATTCGTCGTCCAGGTCGTATAGCTGCCCGAGCGGAAGAGCGATGACCTCGTTGGCGTAGCCGGACCTGCGAAGGATTTCGGCCACCTTGTCGACGATCCACCGCTCGCCGGCCCTGCCCTCGACACAGAGCTGGGCGAGGTGGGTAAAGGTTTCCATCGCGGCCGCGGCCTCGGCTGCTGGTACGGCCACGCGGCACTCGGCGAGCGCGGCGGGAAGCAGGTCCCGGACCTCGCGAGGGTCGTCGCCGTGCAGCCCGGCGAGCTCGATGAGCGCTGGCCCGTCGCACCCGTCGACGAGCCAGAACGCTGCCCAGCGAGGGATCCGCTCAGCGGGCACCATGTCCAGGGTCAGCCAGGCGGCGACCAGGGTCGGTGAGGGCACCTCGCCGCCGGCATGTCCGGGCCAATCGTGCACGTGGTCATGGTGCCGGTCAGGTGGGCGGGGTGCGAGGTGTTTTGCTTCGCTACTCGGTGCGCAGCGCGTCTGGCCGGGTTGCGGCTTGTACGAAGGGTAGTGCGGCGACGTTCGCGAGTAGGCACGTGCCGAGGGCGACGGCACCGATAGCGGCGTAGGCGGCCCACGGCAGCGGGGGCACGGTGGTGGATTCGTCGGCTCCCAGTCGCAGGTAGAGCCAGGACGTCGTGGCCGTGACGGCGACTGCTACCGCGACTGTCAGCAGCAGCGGCGCCGCCGTGTGCAGTAGCACGCCGCGCCGGAGCACCGTTACCGGCGTTCCTATCGCGGTCAGCGCCGAGTTGGCCCGGTGTCGCTCGCGCACCCCGTCTGCCGTGGTCACGGCGAGCGAGAGGCCGCCGACCAACACCACGGCCAGGGCGGCCAGTACGGCACCTGTGATGTACCCATCCTGCTCGGCCCGGGCGAGCGTGACCGACTCCTCCGCGGTCATCGGCGGGTAGGCCGTTCGCGCTGCGCCGAGCCTGGTCCGGATCGCCTCCAGCGTGGCGGTCCGCCCGTCGGTCGAGACCAGCAGGGTGGGCGGGGTCCAGTCGTCGACCGCCGGCATCAGCGGTGGCGGCACGAGTACGTCGCCGTCGAAGACGAGGCCGTCACGGCGGTTGAGCAGCGCGTCGGGCAGGGTCACCGAGGTCACGTCGGCGGGCACGCCGAATACCGGCCCTGCCGTGGTCGTGACCGCCGTCCCGGCTGTGGTGAAGTCGGTTGTCAGCTTCTGGAGCCGCCCCACCGCGGCCAGCTCGGCCGGGTCGAACCAGCTGCTGTCGATGAGCTGCACCTCGTCGGGGCGGCATCCAGGCAAGGGAGCCCGGAGCACGGTCGCCAACTCGGCGCAGTCGGCTACGAGTCCGAGTACCCGTTGCTGTCCGACAGTGGGAGCGCCGTCGGCGCTGTAGCTGTCCGCGAGCCGTACGCCCGGTGGCAGCAGGTCGACGTGGCGGATGGCGGCGGTGCCGCCGATTCCGTCGACGCCCTGAAGCGCGGACCGTGCGGTGGTGAGTTCCGCGTGGGACTTGAGCGTCACCACCATCGTGTGGGGCCGCAGTGTCGCGGTGAGCCCGTCCGCGTCGGTGGCCTCCCCCGGCTTGACCAGGATGGGGAGCAGCGCGGCCGCCCAGCCGAGCAGCACCACCATCAGGGCGGTGCCGGTGAGCGCCCGCGCCGCCCCGGCGGGGTCGGCGACCAACCGCCGGCCGGCGAGCTGACTGGCGAGGCCGCGCCCGTACCGGCACAGCAGCTCACCGGCGAGCCTGGTCAACGCCGCCGCACCGATCGCCAGCCCGATCAGACACAGCGCCGCGCCGCCGAGCAGCAGCCCTCGACCATGCCAGGCGCCGGCGAGCAGCGCGCGTCGGTCCAGGTAGGCGCCGACGAGCAGCAACAGGCCCAGCGCGAGCGGCGTCAGCAGCAGCACGCTCGACGGTGCCCGGCCCGCTTGGCGGCGCACGCTCAACGGCGCGGTGACAGCCCGGCGCAGCGCCAGGAGCCCGGCGCCCGCCGCCAGCACCGGCACCCCGGCGAGGACGGCGAGCAGCGCCTCGGCCGGCGGCGCGAACTCGGCGGCGTAGAGGCCGTCTCGGATCGGCAGCAGACCGGCGACGGGTGTGCGCAGCGCATAGAACAGCACCGTCCCGAACCCCGCGCCGACGACACCGACGAGTCCTGCCTCGACCGCTGCGAACATCCGCAACTGCCGGGCACTGGCACCGACCAGGCGCATCGCGCTGAGCCGCCGCTCACGCGTCGCGGCGGAGAGCCGGGTCGCGGTGCCAATCAACACCAGCAGGGGTACCACGAGCCCGAACACGGCCAGTCCCGCGACCATTATCAGTTCGTCGACCGGCCCGGACTCGCCCCGGCTGCCCGAGCCGTCCGTGTAGGCGGCTTGGGACATCCACTGTGGACCGGGTTCGGGGCGGGCGAACCGGGGTGCCCAGTCACCGCGACTGCCCGGGGCGGCGTCGAGCTGGCCCGGCCGGGCGCCCGCGACGGCGTAGAGCTCATCGGGGCCGACCAGCCCACCCCGGTCCACGGCGCCGACGACGGCGCCGGGGATCCGCGGCGACAGCTCAGCCGCGCCTGGGCCGGCCAGCGCGCGGGCGAGGGCGGCGGAGACGAAGACCTCGCCCGGCAGCGGTGTGCGTGGCACGCCCATCGGCGGCTCGGCGCGGATCCCGTCGCCCACCTCGACGTAGAGCACCTTGATCTGCTGACCCCGCCAGTAGCCGACGGAGAGGTTGGCCCGCACGCCGGTCGTGTGCACGACGCCATCGCCGTCGAAGGCGACCCCGCGGCCGGCGGTCTTTCCGATCCGCGCGGCCATCGCCGGCATAACCGCGGCGGCCGCCAGCAGGATGGCCACGGCCACCGTGACCGCGCCGACCATCATCACCAGCCGCGCCCGGCCGTCCCGGCCGGCCCGGCTCACGTCGCGAAACGCCAGGCCGGCCGCGAACACGAGCGCCCTCACACCGGCACTCCCGCCAAGCGGCCGTCGCGCAGCTCGATCTCGCGGTCAGCGTAGGCAGCGATCCGTTCCTCGTGCGTCACCAGCACCACCGCAGCGCCCTCTTCACGCACGGCGGTCATCAGTTCGCCCATGACCAGCTCGCCGTTGAAGCTGTCGAGGGCGCCGGTCGGCTCGTCGGCGAAGACCACGGTCGGCTTGCCGACCAGCGCCCGGGCGACCGCGACCCGTTGACCCTGTCCACCGGACATCTCGCCGGGCCGCTTCGCCGCGACCTCGCCGACCCCGAGCCGGTCCAGCCACGCGCGCGCCCGCGCCTCAGCGGGGCGCCGGCGCACACCCGACAGGCGCAGCGGGAACGCGACGTTTTCCACCGCCGTCAGCTCCGGCACGAGGGAGCCGAACTGGAAGACGAAACCGAACCGCTCCCGCCGCACGCGGCTGCGGACCTCGTCGCCGGCGTCATCGATCCGCCGGCCCGCATAGACAACGGTGCCCCGGTCCGGACGCAGGACACCGGCGAGGCAGTGCAGGAGTGTCGACTTGCCGGAGCCGGAGGGACCAACGAGCGCGAGGACCTCGCCAGGCCGTACCGCGACGCTGACCCCGTCGAGCGCCCGGGTCGGCCCGAACGCCAGATGCACGTCGGTAGCGGTGAGCAGGTCAGCGCTCATCGGGCGGCCTCGCCAGCCAGGTGGTCGAGTCGGGCGGTGGTGTGGTCGAGCCAGCGCAGATCCGCCTCGAGATGGAAAAGGGTGAAGTCCCACGCGACCTTCGTGGCGAGGTCGGCCCCGGTCTTGCGGGCGGTGACCTCGCGCATCACCTGGCGGTGCGCCGCGCGTTGGTCGCCGAGAATCCGCCGGGCGTCGCGGCCGGAAAGCAGCGCGAGCATCACCTTGACGAAGACCACCGACTGCAGGAACGGTGTGACCGCCTCCGGCGTGTCCAGCCACCGCTCCAAATGGGTAACCCCGTCCGGTGTCAACGCGTAGGTGGTGCGGTCGGGCCCACCGACCCGCTCCACCGAGACGATCTCCACGTCGCCGTCGCGACGAAGCCTGCTCAGCGTGGCGTGCACCTGGGCAGCCTTGACCGGCCGCTGCCAGCCGAAGCGGGCGTCGTACTCGCGGCTGAGCTCATACCCGTGCCGTGGGCCATGCTCCAGCAGCCCAAGCAGAATCTCCGGAACCGACATAGACGAGACTAGACACCGAGTTACTAGTTCTTGTCAAGGAACGGGTCGGCGGCCTCGAGGAACACTTGTGCGTTCCTGTGGTCGCCCGTCGAGGCGGTTGGTGGACGATCGATGTCGTGCTGCCACTTCGTTCGGACGACGTCCTGGCGACCACGCGGATCGTCGTGCCGTTCGAGGGTGACGGCGAGGGCGTGGAGGACCTGTCGTGGGGCCAACTGGAGCTGTGGCAGGGCATGCGGCGGCGAAACACGTGGATGCCGGTCGGCTACGCGTTACCGGCGGAGCCCGGCACCACGGTGGCGGACGTGGTCGCGGAGCTGCGGTTCGCGATGGGCAGGTACCAGCCGATGCGCACCAGGTTGCGGTTCGACCCGGACGGGCGGACCCGGCAGGTGGTGTCCCGGCGAGGTGAGGTCACCCTGGAGGTCGTCGACGTCCGCGACGACGGCGACCCCGCCGAGGTCGCCGAGCAGGTGCGGCGGCGGTACTGGGACAGCGACTACGACTTCGTCGAGCAGTGGCCGGTGCGTGCCGCGGTCGTCCGCCACCGTGGACTGCTCACGCACCGGGTGATGGTCCTGTGCCATTTGGTGACCGACGGCTTCGGCGCGTTGGTGATGCTGCGTGAACTGTCCGAACGGGACCCGCACACCGGCCCGGGCACACCGGTGGCGATGCAGCCGGTACAGCAGGCGCGGTGGCAGCGGTCACCGGCCGGGCGGCGGCAGTGCGACGCGGCGCTGCGGTACTGGGAGCAGGCCCTCCACAGCATGCCCGCCGGGCGGTTCACCGGCGGAGGTGCGGCCGCTCAGCAACCGCGTCACTGGTCGGCGCGGTTGACCTCGCGTGCGATGTACGGAGCGTTGCTCGTGCTGGCGGCCCGCCTGAACTCGGATACCTCTCCCCTGCTGCTGGGGGTCTTCGCGACCGCCTGGGGACGGGTGACCGGCAAGGATCCGGTCGTGGCGCGGGTGGTGGTCAACAACCGGTTCCGGCCGGGGTTGGGCGAGTCGGTGAGCCAGGTCGCGCAGACCGGCCTGCTTGTGGCGGAGCTGGCGGGACTGAGCGTGGATGCGGCGTTGGATCGCGTGCGGCGGCGGGCGATCGTCGCGTACAAGCACGCCTACTACGACCCGGAACGGCTGGAAGCGTTGGTGCGGCGAGTCGGCCGCGAGCGCGGCGAAGAGCTCGACATCGGCTGCTTCTACAGCGATCGCCGCCTGATCGAGCGGGACCCGTCGGTCGACGCACCGGTTCCGGACGAACGGGAGGTGCGCGCCGCGCTGCCGGAGACCACGTTTCGCTGGGAGTCCAAGGGTGACGAGGCCAGCGAGCGGCTGTTCGTGTTCATCAACCCGGCCGACGGCGTGACCGACATCAACATCTTCGGCGACACCGCGTACGTGTCGCCGGCACAGATGGAGGCATGCCTACGCGGGATGGAGGCGGTCGCGCTCGAGGCCGCGTTCCAGCCGACCGCTGCCGCGCTGACTGCTTAGTCTGCTCTCATGGAACGTATCGAGTTCCGCACGGTCGAGCAGGAGCTCGGCGGCGACATGGTGCCCACGCTCGTGCCGTTCCTCGGTGGCGTATCCCTGCGCGACCTCGTCCGCACAGTGGAGCTGCCCTTCGCCCGCCGTGAGGGCAACCCGGACCTGGCGGGCAGCTACGCCGGCCTGGCCGGCGACGGTGTCCGCTGGCCGAGCCGGCACTTCCTCGGCGAACCGGTCCTCAGCTGGTTCGGTGACGGCGACACCGTCCTGCTCGGCTGCGTCTGCGGCGACTGGGGCTGCTGGCCGTTTACCGCGACCGTCGCGGTGGCTGACGAGGTGGTCACCTGGTCCGGCTATCGCACCGGGCATCGCGATTGGGACTACCGCGAGCTGCGGGACATCACGTTCGACCGCGGCCAGTACGAGCAGGCGCTGCGCGAAACAACCCGCTGACGACGCTGCGTTTGCGCCGGTTCGTACCATCGATGGCGACCTTTGGCCGTCGCCCTTCGTGAGGTACCCATTGTCGGACCGTGAGCAACCGGGCAGTCTCTGGCGCTCCCTGCTGACCGTGGATGTCGTTCTCCGCCTTGCGGCGGTGGTGCTGGCCGGCCTCATCGTGGTCCGCGCGTTGCTGGCCGGCGCGTCCGGCCTCTGGTCGGTCGTGCTGGTGCTGGCCGTGTCCGCGGTGCTGTGGGGGACGGTCCGGTTCTTTGAACGACTGCGTACGCTGCTGGCCCGGGCCAGGACCGGGTCCGGGCAGTGGCTGCCGCCCTCCCGCGTGCCCGCAGTGGTCAGCCGCGCCCGCTCCCGGCTCGCCGCGATGCTCGCCCTGCTGATCCTGGTGGTCCACGCCGCGATCACCGGCTACGTCGGCGTGTGGACGATCCTGGTGGCGATCGCCCTGGCCGCGATCGCCACCCTCCTCAGTCCTGACCTGCGGTTGGTGGCGTTGCTGGGCGGCACGGCCCTGGTCTTCGCGGCCGCCACCGTCTTCGTGGCCGAGGTGTTCCGCGGCAGCACCGAGGCCCGCGCGCTGGCCATCTCCATCGCCGCGGTGGTCCTTCCCGCGCTTGTCTCGGAAAAGATCGGCAAGCTCGCCAGGCAGCCGGCGCTGACCACCACCCACCACGCGATCCTGGCGATACTCACGCTGGTGCTGGGCTTCCTCGGCTGGACCCGCGCCGACTGGCTGCCCGGGGTCATGAACCGCTGCTACACGCTGCCGACCTCCACCGGGATCACCGTGCTGCGGGCGACCGCCGACGGCGAACGCTGCTATGGCCTGCTCGACACCGACGACCCGGGCGTGTTCGCCACACCCTCCTTCGGGCCGGACCCGGTGACCGTCGCACTGGAACGCGAGATCCTGGCCAACAACAGGCCGCTGCGCGACGGCGACCTCACCGTGGTGTGGCTTGGCGCCCTCTCCTGCGATCCACACCCGACCGATGCCACGCGGTGCGCGGACGGCCGGGACTACCCGTCCGAACGCGACCAGCTGCGCGCGCTGCTGTTCGCACAGACGCAGATCGAGGCGGCCGGCGACCACCGCCTGCACGTGGTCATCGCCGACGCCGCCCAGGACGTCCGGCACGCCGACGACGTCGCGCAGCTGATCATCTCGCGCCGGGAGGCGCTGGGCGAACGCCTGGTCGTCATCGGTGGCGGCGACAGCCGCGACGTCACGCAACGCGCAATCAACAGGCTGCTCGACGCCGGCATCCCGTTCATCGCCCCGAACCTGCTGGCCGACCTCGGTGCGCCGGACCGCCCGTTCGTGGACCGACCCGGATACCTGCAGCTGGCTCCCTCCAACATGGACTACGCGAGGGACACCGTCGCCCGGCTCACCCAGCGCTTCCCCGAAGGTTTCCGGCTGGACATCTACCAGCACCGTGACCCCACCGACCAGTACACGACGTCTCTGGTCAACGACCTGCTCGCCGCCGTGAAGCCGGCCGCCGGCGCGAGCGCGCGGCACGTGCCCGGCCTGGACCAGATCAACGCCTCCGCGTGCACCGCACACACCGACGGGCCGCCGACCGTGCTGTACTTCGCCGACCGGTGGACACGCTTCGCCGACTTCGTCCAGCAGATCAACCACGTCTGCGGCCACTCCAGACCACGGTTGGTCATCGCCGACGTCTCGGCCAGCCGGTTCATGGCCAACTACCAGCTGCGCGCGGCCAGCAGCGCCGACTGGCGGGTCGACTACTACGTCAGCGGTCCCGGATGCGCGGACCTGACCGAAGAGACCTTCGCGACGCTCACCACGCAGATGGACGCCTCGCGCGACGTGCTGAACCTCCGCCCCGGCGAGACCTTCGCCTGCGCGGACCGTGCCGACAGCGCCAGCGCCGGCGAGGTCCGCAACGCCTGCACCCTCGACGCCGCCGCGAAGCTGACCAGCCAACCGTGCCGCCCCAACGACCTGGGCACCTACCTGATCCCCATGTGGGACGCCGTGCTGTTGGCCGACTCGCTGCTGCCCGACCGGCCACCGGCCGGCAAGGACTACCTGACCAGCCTCGAAACGACAACGACACTCACCACCGGCGCCCAGGCCACCGTCCGCGAAGGCCGGCTGACCGAGCCCACCATCCCGGTCCGGATGTGGCACGTCGACCCACTCAACGACCCCAGCCGCCTCTGGGAGCGACCGAACCCCGAGCTCCGCCTCCCCACCGACCCGACAACCACCACGCCCCAAGAGGTACGGTGACCGGCCCGGCATGCTCCACCACTCAGGCGGGCAGGATCGCGGCCGTCATCTCGGCCAGTACCGACGCCTGCGCGGGTGAGAAGAGGTCGCTGTCGACGGTCAGCGGCCGGTACATGTTGAACGCGCTCAGTGGGGCGGCCGGCGGGTCGTCGAGCAGTCGCATGATCGCGGGCGCCACGTCGGCGGCCGGCTTGGCCACCGCCTTCTGCTGCTCGATGAAGCGTGCCGTCGCCGGGTCGAAGTCGCCGACGAAGCCGGTGGAGGTGGTGCCCGGGTGCATCAGCACGTACCGGACCGGTCCCCCGCCGTGCCGCTCGGCGAAGCTGACGCCGAGCAGGTCGTTGAGGCGCCCGGTCAGAAACATCGCCTCCACGCCGTCGTACCGCTTCTGGCTCTGCAGGTCCGTCCAGTCGATCGGCGTGCGGTGACCCGGGCCGGCGACGTTGACGATGACCGGCCGGCCGGCGGCCGTGAGCGGCTCGAGCAGCCCGTAGCTGAACAGCGCGCGGCTGAGATAGAACAACGCGAAGTTGTCCTCGAAACCCTCCGCGGTCACCCTGCGCCGGGAGCGGAAGTAGCGGGCGCAGAGCACGAGGCCGTCGATGACCGGATGCGCCTGCTTCAGGACATCGATGGTCCGCCGGGTGTCCGATACGAGGGACAGGTCGGCGGGACGAAGGTGATCTGCCCGGCCTCCCCGGCGGCTATCCGCTCCGCCTTGCCGCGATTGGTGCCGATGACGACGGCGTGATCGCCGCGGGCGAGCAGTGCGCGGGCCAGGGCGGCGCCGATGCCGTCGGTACCGCCGGTGATGACGTACGTCCTCATCGCGCCGCCCCTCGGCGGCGCGGCCGGGTCAGCGCCCGGTCTGGCTCGCGTAGTAGCGCTGCGCTTTCACCCTGGACCCGCAGACCGCCATGTCGCACCAGCGGCGCCGGCCGTTGCGGCTCGTGTCGAGAAACAGCCGGTGGCAGGCCGGGCACTCGCCGACCCGATCCAGCGGGCCTTCCAGCAGCAGCCGCACTGCGGAGGTCGCGACCCGCCAGGTGAGCTTGCGGATGGTGCACGGCGGGGTCCACGACAGGTCGCACCGCGCGCCCTCGCGCGCCAGGCCCGCCGAGGCGAGCGCCTCCCCGTAGAAGCTCAGCACCACGGCGGCGTCCGCCGCCGGCGGCTCGGCGCCCCCGCCACAGCGGAGAAGACGCCGTAGACCGCCTCGCGTAGGCGCACCGCCTCGGCGAGGGAGGCGGCCGCCGCTTTCCCCGAGCCAGCGGCTGGTGGCGGGGCATCGGGATCCCCGCGACGGACGCCCACCGCACCAGGGAGTGCGGCGACTCGAGGTCGTCGCGGTCCGGATCCGGCCGCTTGTTCACCGTGTTCACGAAGTCCAGGCACAACGTGTTGCCGACGAGGGCGGTGTCGCTCACGAACCGATTCTCTCACCGTTCACCGACTCTTGACCGGTTGCACATGCCGTCGACGATCTCACCGGTAAACCGCGGTTCGCTAGTAAGAAGCGGTGTATGTCACAAGGCCCCCCAGCTCCAACCTCGGCGGCCGGGCGGACATCACAAACGTGGGCGCCACCGTCCTCGAAGGGCCGGCGCCCGGCCCGACCGCGTTCACCGTCGAGGCGGTCGACGGCTCCGGCAACGTCCGCGCTGAGCGACAACCTCGTGCTCGACGTCGACGCGTGCTGAGGCCGCCGCCGCGGTGGTGCGGGCCGCCGCCCACTCGCGCGGGCGTCCTCGGTCGCGGTCAGCCGGTCAGAACCGGCCAGGCGTAGCCGGCCAGAGCGGCCGCGGCGGCCAGTGGCGCCAACCTGATGCCGCGCGTGGGAACCGGCAGCGCGGCGAGCACCAGAAGGATGATGGCGATGATGTAGAGGACAGCCTGGGTCGACATGCGAAACCTCCGGGGGTGACTGGTCCCGCAGTCGATGCCCAGCGACCGTCCACATGAAACCCCGCGCTGTCCTGGAAACAGCAAAGGCAAGGAGGAGAACTCCTTGCCACTCTTAACATATACCGCACCCCCGCTCTTGCGGCAAGACCCCGTTCGTGGCGCACAATCGTCGGCCGGGCACAAGAATCGGTACACCGAGGGGGAACGCGTGTTCGATGTGATCATCGCTGGCGGCGGACCGACCGGCATGATGCTGGCCAGTGAGCTGCGACTACGCGGCGTCGACGTGCTCGTGCTGGAGAAGGAGGCCGAGCCGCCGCCGTTCGTACGCTCGCTCGGGCTGCACGTGCGCAGCATCGAGATCCTGGACCAGCGAGGGCTGTTGGAGCGGTTTCTCGAAAACGGCGCGCAGTACCCGATCCGGCCCGGCGAAATCCGGGGATTCTTCGCGGGTATCGAAAAGCCCGCCCCCGACGGGCTGGACACCGCCCACGGTTACGTGCTGGGCATTCCGCAGACAATCACCGACCGGCTGCTCGCCGAACACGCGGCCGAGGTGGGAGCCGAGATCCGCCGCGGCTCCGCGGTGGTCGGGCTGGAGCAGGACGGCGACGGCGTGACCGTCCACCTTGGAGCGGGAGCAGCGTTGCGGGCGCGCTTCGTCGTCGGGTGTGACGGTGGGCGCAGCACGGTACGGAAGCTGCTCGGGGTCGCCTTTCCGGGCGAGCCATCCACAATGGACACGCTGCTGGGCGAGATGGAGGTGACGGCGTCCCCGGAGCACATCGTCGAGGTGATGACCGAGGTGCGCAAGACCGAGAAACGGTTCGGGGTCGGGCCGTCGGGCAAGCCGGGCGTGTTCCGCGCGGTCGTGCCGGCGGCGGGCGTGGTCGAAGACCGTTCGGTGCCGCCGACGCTGGAGGAGTTCAGGCAACAGCTGCTCACGTACGCCGGCACCGATTTCGGCGTGCACTCCCCCGCTGGCTTTCGCGGTTCGGCGACGCGACCCGCCAGGCGGAGCACTACCGGGTCGGGCGGGTGTTTCTGGCCGGGGACGCCGCGCACGTCCACCCGCCGATGGGTGGGCAGGGGCTCAACCTCGGCATCCAGGACGCGTTCAACCTGGGTTGGAAGCTGGCGGCGGCCGTCGGCGGCTGGGCGCCGGACGACCTGCTGGACAGCTACGAGGCCGAGCGGCATCCGGTAGCCGCGGACGTGCTGGACAACACCCGGGCACAGATGCAGCTGACGACCAACGAGCCCGGCCCGCAGGCGGTCCGGCGGCTGGTCGCGCAGTTGATGGACGTCGACGACGTCAACCGGTTCCTCATCGAGAAGATCACGGCGATCAGCATCCGGTACGACTTCGGCGCCGGCCACGCCCTGCTCGGGCGGCGGCTGCGCGACGTCCCGCTGAAGCGCGGGCGCCTGTTCGAGCTGATGCGCAGCGGCAACGGGCTGCTGCTCGACCAGACGGGGCGGCTCTCCGTGGACGGCTGGGGCGGGCGGGTCGACCACGTCGCCGACAGCAGCGACGAGCTGGACATGCGAGCGGTGCTGTTGCGGCCGGACGGGCACGTCGCGTGGGTCGGCGAGGACCAGCAGACGCTCGAGGTCGCCCTTGCCAGGTGGTTCGGAAACCCTTAGGCCGGGGCCAGCGCTGGTCCGATTCGGCAAACAGGTCGGGCCAGGCGGTGAACGGGCTACCGTCATCCTGAGATCACTCGCGGGAGGCCCGATGAGTTCCACCGAGGACCGCAGCACCGTCGACTTCAAGCTCGAGGCGATCGTCATCGCGGTGACGGACGTCGACCGGGCGAAGGACTTCTACGGGAGCCTGGGTTGGCGGCTCGACGCCGACTTCGCCTTCGACAACGGCTTCCGGGTCGTCCAGTTCACGCCGCCCGGCTCGGGGTGCTCCGTCCAGTTCGGGACAAGGATCACGCCCGCGGCACCCGGCTCGGCCCAGGGCCTCTACCTGGTCGTCTCCGACATCCAGGCGGCGCGTGCCGAGCTCGCCGCCCGTGGTGTCGAGGTCAGCGAGGTGTTCCATCCCACGACGCCGGGCGCGCAGTTCCAGCCGGGTGGCGAGGACGGCCGCGCCAGCGGCCCGGCGGCCGAGCAGGCGAGCTACGGCTCGTTCGCCACGTTCAGCGACCCGGACGGCAACGGCTGGCTGGTCCAGGAGGTCACCACCCGGCTGCCGGGACGGGTCGAGACCGCCGGGACCGTGTACGCCACGACGGCGGAGCTGGCCAGCGCGCTGCGACGGGCGGCAGCCGCGCACGGCGAGCACGAAAAGCGCGCCGGCGGGCAGTACGACGAGAACTGGCCCGACTGGTACGCCGACTACCTGGTCCGCGAACAGACCGGCGCGCAACTGCCCACCTAGGCGACCTGGTCGCCTTCGCCGGTGCGCTGTTGTGCCTGGTCGACGCCCTTGTCGATCTTCTCGCCGTACTTGCCGCCGGTGCGCTCGTCAGCCTCGTCGCCTGCGCGTTCGAGGCCCTTGTCGACCTTGTCGTCGTGCTTGTCAGCCAAGTCCTTGGCTCGTTCCGTGAAGTCACCCATACAAGGCGAGTTCCCCGGCATGGCCGCACCAAACGAACGGACGATGAGCGTCACGCGTCGCCGGTCTGGGCAATCAGCTGACCAAAGGCCTGCACGAAGTTCCGCACGGGCGCCTTCGCGAGCGACGCCGACGTCACGAGCGGTCGACCCCGAGGAAATCTTCATGTACGCCGCGAAGGCGGCAGATCAACGACACGGCCAATACATCGTTTACTCGACATCACAGTCCGCCTTCTAGCCGAGGCGGCGATCATAGCCACGCCTCACGGTGGTCCGCGGTGCGCTACCGACGCCTGACGGCGGACAGCGAGCTGTCCGACGGCCGGCCGCGCCACGCCGGCCGACCGTAAGGAGGCCAGTCCCACGCTCGCCGAGCGAGTCCAAGCGCGCCGTCAAGACGGCGGGCGGCCCGGCCGCCACCTTGACGGTCATCCTTCAGGTGGTTTGATCGGACGATCAGCTCAGTGAACCCTGCTACAGGGGGCAGGCCGCCCATCCCTCGCGATCGGTGCGGGATCGGCAGGCCTGCGATGGCGGGTCGGCGGCAAGGCGTTCGCTGTCGACCTCGACTCCGAATCGCTACCGCGGGCCAGGACCGGCCGACCCGGCGCCCGCGCCCCACGACGATCAATTTCGCGCCCGCGCGGCGAGCGCTACCATTCGGACCACCTCAAGATGAGAGTCCCGTGACTGACGGTTGGTGGGCTGGTTTGCTGCCCGTTCTGATGGCCGGGTAGAGCCGAGGACCGTCGATTCCGAGTTCATTTCGTGCCGCCTCCATGAACTCGGCACGGTACTCCTTCTGCCTGGCTGGTGATCCACCTGCCGATGAGGACGCCAGGGAGTGAAGGGTCGACGTGTACTTGTGCGCGACCGACGCCAAGCCGAAGCTGCAGACGAGTTCAAGCAGCTTCTTGGAAAGCCACAATGCATGCAGGAGATCGTGCACTGACGCGTCATCGGGCGGGACGCGATGCATTCTGTCGTCCACCACCTGTTCCACTCGCTGAACAGCGTCAAGAAAGGCAACGATGGCCTCCTTGCGCTCCGCCCGAGCCGCAGCGGCGCGCTGGTCAGCGTGTCGCCTGGACTCTCCGCGGGTTGCAAGGTATTGACCTGTCAGCGTTCCTGCCGTTCCCAGTGCAACTCCAACGAGGGGCAGGATTGCGGCACCGACGGTGGCTCCATCCATGCCGACGATTCTCGCCCAGATGTGCTCTGAGCGGAACGCGCTGACATCACGGCCGGGCGTCGCAGCTCCACGAGAGGACCAGCCGCCGGCGCATCAACGGCCTGGAGCACGAAGGACGACAGGTGCAGGAGCGGCGCTACCGCTTCTCCCCGCCGGGACGGTCAACGGCGAGGGCATCTACTCGCACCCGCCGGCGAGGAAGTCCCGAACCTCCGGCGCCCAGTGCCACCGATCCACACCGCGGCCGTTCCTGGCCGGCTCGCCCCACATGGCCCCGGGTGTGTACAGCTGGCGGACCACTTCCGCGTGGAGCGGGTCGTCGTCACGGTGTCGCAGGGCGAGCTCGCGTTCGGCTTCGGTCAGGCCGGCCCACCACTCGTCCACCTCGAGCATGATCAAGACGGTACGCGGTTAGGACGCGGTCAGTCGGGCCCTCGACATGTGATCCACCAGCAAGGTTCTCGTGTCGGCGCCGGCAACCCGACAGCGCGCTGAGCCTGGCACTATGTAACGAAACGGTAACGGCTCTGCGTGATCTGTCGGATGCGGGTCGCGGCCTTCGTGGCTCCATTGAGCGTGGTCGACTGGACCACCCCGGATGAGGAGTACCGAGATGACGACAACCAGGACCGGCGAGCGGGGGAGGATCTGATGGCCACCCTGACGGTCGACTTCTTCAGCAGCCTCGACGGCAATGGCTCGGCGCGCGGCTGGCCCGGGTACTGGGGCAAGGAGGGCCCTGAGCTTCGGGACTACCTGGTGCGGAAGTACGCGCAGGACCAGGTGCTGGTCTACGGAGCAACGACATTCCGCGAGTTCCGCAAGTTCGTCGTTGAGTACGACGAGCCTTACTACGACAGCCTCACGGCCTTGCCGAAGATCGTGTTCTCCAGCACGCTGAGCGAGCCGCTCGGATGGTCGAACTCAACCGTCATCTCGGAAGATGCCGTGACCGAGATGGCGCGGCTCAAGCGCGAGACCGATGTGCCGATGCGATCCCACGGCAGCATCTCGCTCAATCGCGCCCTGCTTGCGGCGGGACTCGTCGATTTTCTCGAGGTGATGGTCTTCCCGGCGATCACCGGAAAGGCCGGCTACGCGTCCCTGTTCCACGACGGCCCGGAGTTCGACCTCGAGCTCATCGAGTCGACCGTGCTCGACGGCCGCACGCAGAAGCTCGTGTACGTTCCGCACCTGCACACGGGCATACCGGACGGCGTCGGGCCGCAACGACGCGCAGCGTAGCGAGGGGATCGGCTATGGCGGTCAGCGACAACGCGGGTGGACATTCGCCAACGAAACCTCATTACAAGCTCGTCGAGTTGACCGAGCGTTTGAGCGGACGATGGCGAGTCACTGGGTCTGGAATCGACGGCAAGGCTGAGTACAAGTCTCTGCGTGGAGGTCTTCTTCTCGTAATGAACGTCGATTTCGTCGTCAGCGGCACCGAGATGAAGGTAATCCAGCATGTCGCCTACGATCAAGACAGTGACACGCTCCAGGCTCGTTACATGGACACCATGGGCGATGAGTCCACCTACACGTGGGTCCTCGATGGCCAGAAACTGCGCGTCAGCCTGGGCGGCAAAGAGTCAGATACGTTCTTTGAGGCTACCTTCAATGACGAAGATACGGAGTATATCGGCACCTGGCACTATCCCGACGATGTTGACAGCGGCGCAGCCGACGAGCGGATTGTATACAGCCGAATTCAGAATTAAAGGCAAGAGAGCGCACTGCCACCGCCCAAGTGGCGAGCGCCGGGGTCCGGCACTCGGAGGTGCCTGCCAGGCGTGCGAGCGAGGTGCGCGACGATTCTGCGCTGGCCGCCGGGTCTGTATCTACAGGGGGCCAGCGGGGTCGCTGGCGTTCGCCTGGGAGAGTTCGGGGGAAGTCGATGACGGTCAGCGAGGATTTCACCAGTCTCACCGGCCGGTTCCGGGGTGAGTTGCTGGCTCACTGCTACCGGATGCTGGGCTCGGCCGAGGAGGCCGAGGACATGGTTCAGGAGACGTACCTGCGGGCGTGGCGGTCCTATAAAGGGTTTGAGGGCCGTTCGTCGGTGCGGACCTGGCTGTACCGGATCGCAACCAACGTGTGCCTGACCGCGATTGAGCGCCGCGGGCGCCGGCCGCTGCCGTCTGGGCTGGCTGGCCCGGAGGAGGACCCGGAGGCGCCACTCGTGGCCGGGCCGGAGGTGCCGTGGCTGCAGCCGTTTCCCGGCGCGCTGTCGGCCTGGGAGCAGGATCCGGCCGCGGTGGCCGTGTCGCGGGCGGGTATCCGGCTGGCCTTCGTAGCGGCGCTGCAGTACCTCTCCGCCCAGCAGCGGGCGCTGCTGATCTTGCGGGACGTGTTGGAGTGGCCGGCTGCACAGGTGGCGGATCTGCTGGGCACGACGACTACCGCGGTCAACAGCGGCCTGCGGCGGGCCCGCGCCCAGTTCGCCCGCGCGCTGCCCGCCGAGGATGATCTTGCCGAGCCCGCCGAGCCGGACCGGCGGGCGCTACTGGACCGGTTCGCCGCGGCCGTCGAGAACGCCGACGTAAGCGCGCTGGCAGAGCTGTTGCGGGAGGATGCTGTCCTGGAAATGCCCCCGGTGCTGAGCTGGTTTGCCGGCCGTCAGGCCGTGGCGCGCTGCGCCGCGTTGCACTTTCTGACCGAGCCCGGACGGCTCCAGCTGGTTCCGGTCATGGCGAACGGGCAGCCGGCGTTCGCGGTCTACCAGCGCGAACCAGGCGGGGCATATCACGCGCACGCCGTGCTGGTGCTCACCCTCACCACGACGGGGATCGCGCGGATCGTCGCCTTCCTCAGCCCGGACCTGTTCGGGTCGTTCGGCCTGCCCCGCGAGTATAGTTCCGCGGCAGCCTGGCCGGTGCCGGCGCAGGACCCGGCGGTGTCTCCGTGGCTCCTCTGAGCAGAGGGCTGGAGCTGCTCGAATCCGCAGTCGACTACGCGCTGGGCGGTGCCGCGCTGGTCACTCCCCAGCTCCTGTCGCGACCCACTCCGTGCCCGGGCTGGGACCTGGAAACGCTGCTGGACCATGTCAGCGACTCCATCGCGGTGATGCGGGAGGCGATAGCCACCGCATGCGTCGGCGCCGGCCCAGCGGCAGGTCACCCCGCGGTTTGGCCTGACCCGGTTGCGCGGCTGCGCGGCCAGGTAGCCGGGCTGCTGGGCGCCTGCGCCGCGGCCCGGACACCAGAGCGGTGGGTCGCCATCGGCGACCATGACCTGACCGCGAGCATGGTCGCGGTGACCGGCGCCATCGAGATCACCGTCCACGGCTGGGACATGTCGGTTGCATGCGGCGCCGCCCGGCCGGTCCCTTCGGGCCTCGCAGCGGTCTTGCTGCCGATCGCCCCGCTACTCATCACGCCAGCCACCCGGCCTGGTCTGTTCGCCGACCCGGTCCGGCTGCCGGGCCCAGCCCGCCCCGGCGACCAGCTCGTCGCCTTCCTCGGCCGCCAGCCGCGCTACGCCGCGCCCGGGCCCGCCAGCGCCTGAGCCCGGGCACCCAGTTTCAGGCCGGCTCGCGGCGATTCCCCGGTATCCCGCTGGTCTGTATCAGTAGGCCGTCAAACGAGCGGCGCGGAGCCCCGCAGGGATGCGGCAGAACCGGAGGTACAGACATGACAATCGCCGACAAGACAGTCCTGGTGACCGGCGCCAATCGCGGCATCGGGCAGGCGTTGGTCGAGGAAGCCCTACGCAGAGGCGCGAAGCAGGTGTATGCCGGCACCCGCCAGCCGCTGACCCACCCGGATGGACGGGTCACGCCGCTGACCCTGGACGTGACCAGCCCGGCGCAGATCCAGGCAGCCGCCGGCCAGGTCGAGTCCCTCGACATCCTGATCAACAACGCCGGCGTGTTCCTCTACGACGACCTCAGCGATCGTGGAGCATTCGAGCAGCACCTTGCCGTCAACCTCTTCGGCACCAACGCCGTGACCCAGGCCTTCCTGCCGCTGCTGACGCGGTCTCGGGGAGCCGTCGTCAACAACGTGTCGCTGGCGGCCCTGGCCCCTGTGCCGCTCACTCCGGCGTACTCGATCTCGAAGGCGGCCGCGTTTTCGCTGACCCAGTCGCTGCGAGCCCTGCTGGCCCGACAAGACGTGCGGGTCCATGCCGTCCTGACCGGCCCCACCGACACCGACATGACCCGGGGCCTCGACCTCCCCAAGGCCTCCCCGGAATCGGTCGCGCGAGCCATCCTTGACGCGGTCGAGAACGGGGAAGAGGACATCTTTCCCGATCCCATGTCACAGGCCGTGGCCGACAGCTGGCGTGCCGGCGCGGCCAAGGCGCTCGAGCGCCAGAACGCGGCCCTCGTCGCATAACAGCCCGTTGCACCACAAGCAGCGCGAGGTGCTGAACTGGTACGGTTCACGCACCGTTCTGTGGGAGCCCGGGGCTGTGATTCCCCGGGCCACCCGACTTGACCAGGACTGGCGAGCCGAGGCGAGGCGGCCGCTGGTGGTGGGCTCGGTGAGGACGAGCGTGCCGAGTTGGCGCGGTTGCGGTTACACCACCGACCCGCGCGACGCGTCTGTTGGGTCGATCCCGACCTCATCGAAGCGTTGCTCCAGGGCTTCGGTGCCGTGCTCTCGCCGGTACGCAAGCTGACGAGCAGATGATCGCACATCGAGTCGGGCAGCCAGGGACCACCGATCGGCATTGTGTGCCAGTGATCGAGGTGATGGGCGCCGGTACCTCTCGCCGAGCTCGTCGCCCCGCTCGACCACGACCCTCGTCTCGACCATTCCGTCCACTCCACTCCACGCCACACGCACCCGTACGCGTCCGACCATTCCACCGGCACACACGCCGAAGCGCCCCGGGGACGACCGGTCGACCAGATGCGATGCAACGTCCAGGTGCGAGACTCAAGCGGTCACTTGACGGCTCCCTGCATCAGCGCCTTGACGAAGTTGCGCTGGAAGATCAGGAAGATCACCAGCGAGGGCAGGATGATCAGCAGGGATCCGGCGCAGAGCAGCACGATGTCGGTGCCGTACTGGCCCTGGAAGGCGCCTAACCCGCCGGCCACGGTCCGCTTCGTCGGGTCGTCGACGAGGACGAGGGGCAGCAGGTACTGGTTCCAGCTGGCGAGGAAGAAGAGCACGGATAGTGCGGACCACGCCGAGGTGGCGAGCGGCAGGTGGATGCGGCGGAACGTCTGCCAGGTGTTGGCGCCGTCGACTTTCGCGGCTTCGGTGATCGCGGGCTCGGCGCCGAGGAAGTGTGCGCGCATCCAGAAGACGCCGAACGGCATGAGCAGTCCGATGAGTGGCAGGACGATCGCCAGCCGCGTCCCGAGCAGTCCCATGCTGCGCAGGTCGTAGTACAACGGGGTGATCAGCGCCTCGAACGGCAGGGTGAGTCCGATGAGGAGAAAACCGTAGATCGCCTTACCGAAGGGCACGTTCAGTTGAGCGAGGGCGTAGCCCGCGGCGGTGGCCATCGCGACCGTGGCCGGTACGACGCCGAGCACGATAAGGGTGCTGGAGCGAAACAGCGCGACGAAGTTCGCCGCGCTCCAGGCGTCGACGAAGTTGTGCCAGTGCGGGTCGCTGGGCCAGCTGAGGCCTTGCGGCGTGCTGCCCGGCGCCGCCAGTGCCGTGGTGAACATGCTCAGCAGCGGCACCACGGCGAACAGCATCAGCGCGAGCAGGATACCGGTGCGCGTTACGCGATGGGCGAGGCCCGATGTGGTCATTTCTCCCTCCCGAGACGCTGGATCGGCCAGATGACCACCAGCACGAGGACGGCCAGGAACACCGCGAGCGCCGAGGCCTGGCCGACGTGCTGCTGCAGGAACGTCAACCGGTAGATCTGCACGCCGGGCACCATCGTCTGGTAGCCGGGGCCGCCTTGCGTCGCGATCTGGACGACGTCGAAGCTCGCCAGCGCGGCGATGATCGTGAACGTCGTGCACACGGCGAGCTCGCGCCGCAACCCGGGCAGCGTCACGGCGAAGAACTCCCTGACCGGCCCTGCCCCGTCCAGTCGGGCCGCCTCGTACAGCACCGGGTCGATCTTGCCGATGCCCGCGAGCAGCAGCACCGTGCAGAAGCCGAGCATGACCCAGACCCCGATCACACCGACGGCGGGCAGAGCGAAAGTGAAGTCACCGAGCCAGGCCCGTGTGTACTGATCGAGGCCGACCGCGCGCATGACCTGATTGACAAGGCCGTCCGAGGAGTACATCCACGTCCACGCGATACCGGCCGCGACCAGCGGAAGCACCTGCGGGACGAACAGTACGACCCGGGCGGTGGTGCTGAACGCGCCGGGCTTCAGTTCGCGGATGAGCGACGCGGCGACCAGACCGAGCCCGACCGGCAGGACCGTGTAGAACAGGACGAGCACGAACGCGTGCACCACGGATTGCAGCAGCTCCGGCTGGGTGAAGATCGCTTTCCAGTTGTCCAGTCCGGCAGGCGTCGCGGGGCCGATGCCATCCCAGTCGTAGAACGAGTACTGCACGGACTGGAGCATCGGGAACAGCACGAAAACGCCGTACATACCGAACGCTGGCGCAACCCAGAGGAGCGCGCTCCACCTCCGCCGCCGGCGCGCGGATGGGCGCCGTGCGGCGGGTTGTCGCGCCGCGGGAACGCTCGACGGGTCGGTCATCGCCGGAGCGTGCGGGGTCGAGACGGACGGCACCGCATCACCCCTGGGTCGGCTCGCCGCGATCATTGCCCGAGATCGCGCTCGTAGTCGGACTGCACCTTGGCCGCGAACGCCTCGGGCGTGGTCTTGCCGGCCAGCAGGAGCTGCGTTTGCGGGATGAGGCTGTTGACGTGGATCGAAGCCGTCGCGTCAGCCATGAAGCCAACCAGCCCGTTGTTCTTCAGCACCTCCTGGAACGCGCTGACGGTGGCGGCGACCGCCGACCCTTCGGGCGCGGTCGGCGCTGGCGCGTCCGACGGGCCCGCCGGCACCAGCCCGCCGAGCGCCACCGTCTCCTGCCGCGCCTGCTGGTCCGTCTGCACGAAGTCCAGGAACGCGGCCGCCACGTCTGCGTTGGGTGACTTCGCCGGGATCCCTAGGTTGGCGGCAGCGGTCATCGCGTACGACGGCCCACCGGCAACGCCGGGCGGGAACAGGAAAAACCCGAACTGACCGGATCCGGCCTTGTCGAGTCCCGGAGCCTGCCAGTTGCCGCTCGGGAAGAACACACCGTTGCCTTTGATGAACTCGGCCGGCGCCCGGGTCTGGTCGATGTCGTTCACGTCGGCCGGCAGGTATCCCGCCTGCCCCCAGCGTTGCAGTGTCGTGGCGGCCTTGACCGTCGCCGCCGTGTCGATACTCGCGCCGGGCTTGCTGTAGTTCCAGTCCTGGACGGCTTGCGCGTCGCCGGCGGACGACATCGCCAGGTTCTGCAACGGATAGACGCTGCCGCCGTCCTTGCCGTTGATCATGATCGGCTGCAGCCCGGCGTCCTTCGCCTTGGCGAGCAACTGCTCGAACTCGGCGACAGTCGCCGGTGGCCGCGTCATACCAATCCGCTGCGCAAGCGCCTTGTTGTAATACACCCCGGTCAGGCCAAAACCAGCGCCCGCGGCGTACAACGAGCCCGTCCCCCGCTGTCTGCCGTCCGCCGCGACACGGGTGGAGGCGAACTGCGACTGCGGCCACTCGTTCCACCCGTACGCCTCCGCATACGGGTCGAGGCTGATCAGCAGGTGGTCCTTGGTCAGGTTGCCGAGCTGCGGCACGCGGACGAGGTCGGGCACGTTGTTCCCGGCGAGGGTACGCGCGATGGTCGTGGTCAAGGTGGCGTAGTCCTGGTTCTCCACCTCGACGGTCACGTTGCTGTACTTGGCGTGGAAAAGCTTGCCGAGAGCGGTGTAGAACGGGACGTCGACGCCGCTGGTGACGAGCAGCTTCAGGGTGACCGGTTCGCTGCCGATACCGGTGGAGACCGGCTTGGACGGCGCCGGGCCGGCTTCGGAGTTGCCGCCGGGTGCGCAGGCGGCCAGCAGCAGGGCAGCCGCCGCGGCGACGGCGGCCGCCCGGAGGGTTCCGCGGTACTGGGTCGGTGATCGCACGAGAAGTCCTTAAGGCTCGATGGTGTGGGTTGACTGGAACGCGCGGCGTACGGCGTCGCCAGCCTTGCCAACGGCGTGATGCGCGTCGGTCATCACGGCGAACATCTCGAAGAAGCCATGGATCTGCCCCACGTACTCGGTCAGCTCGACCGGCACGCCGGCCGCCTCCAGACGCCGGGCATAGTCCTCGGCCTCGCGGCGGAGGAAATCGTGCTCGGCCGTGATGATCATCGCAGGCGCGACACCGCGCACAGATTCAGCGTGCAGCGGGGATACGTACGACGCCTTGCGGTGTGCTGGGTCGGGAACGTACGTCGCCCAGATGTACTGGAGCCGTTGGTAGCTGTTGGAGCCGAAACCCGACTGGCCCGCGAAGGTCTCGTACCTCCGCCGGAACGCGACCTTGTAGTCGGTGTTCTCGACGCTGTCGAGTGCCGGGTAGACGAGGAGTTGGGCGGCCAACCGAACGCCTTCATCACGCGCTTTGAGCGCGACCGCCGCGGCGAGATTGCCGCCCGAACTGTCCCCACCGACAGCCACGCTGCCGAAGTTGTCGCGTGCCCAGGTGACGGCCGTCCACATGTCGTCAAAGCCGGCTGGAAACGGGTGCTCGGGCGCGAGCCGGTAGTCGATGGACAGGACGGCGCACGCGGCCCGGTTCGCGAGTGCCCGGCAGACGCCGTCGGCGGTGTCGAGGTCTCCGTGAATCCAGCCGCCGCCGTGCGCCCAGACCAGGACTTCACGTTCCGCGCCCGTGGGCCGGTAGAGCCGAGCCGGTACGCCGTCCGCGTCAACCGACTCGACTGAGGCCACCGGCGCCGGCTCGCCCGTCACGGCCAGGACCTTCGCACGTGCGTCCGCCCGCACGGCCGCGATGTCGGCGGCCCACGGGTCGGGTGATGATACGGAGCTGTCCAGGAAGGCCTGAACCTGCTCGTGCGGCCGCAGCGGAGCGTCTTCTTCACGGACGACCGGGGTTCCCCGCCGGGAAGCTGCACTCATTCGATCGCACCTCTCGCCCACAGTTCAGACTGAGCACTCAGTCTGTTTCGCAGAAGCTACCGAGTACTCAGTCGGTTTGTCTATACTCAGCGATAACCCGGCCCGACCACCGCGAGGAGATCAACCGTGTCCCCTGCCCAGAAGCCCAAGACCTCAGCGAAGGGCCTCGAGACACGGGACCGCATCGTCGACGTCGCCGTACGATTCATCGCCCGCAACGGAGCGCGCGGCACCAGCCTCGCCGACATCGCTGCCGAGGCCGGCGTGTCACAGACCGGGCTGCTCTACCACTTCCGCAGCAAGGAGGCCCTGCTCAACGCCGTCATGGATCGCCACCTGGCCTTCTCCGAGGAGTGGCTGTGGGGCCGCGGACCCGACCCCGGCATCAAGATCGTCGACATCATCGCCAAGCACATGGCCAGCTGGCCCAGCGAGCACGACGGCAAGGTGGCCAGCCTGCTCGGCATGAACACCGTCGTCCTCGGCGAAAACGTCAGCCCCGACACCGACCTCCACCCACGGCTGGTCGATGGCTACCGAACAACGATCAACCGCGTGACAGCGACCCTGCGGGCCGCACAAGAGCGCGGCGAGATGCGGGACGACATCGACCCGCAGCTCAAGGCAATGGAGATCATCGCTTTCTGCTACGGCCTCGAGGCCGCGTGGTTGGTAGACCCGACGATCCCGGTCGCCGCGGCAGCCGCCCACTGGGCGGCACAGCAGACCAAGCAGTTGGCGACCGGCTCGCCGACGCCCTGACGCCCGATGCGTTAACGGCGTCGTAGCGGCGACTTGTCGCCCACGAGCCAGAGATGCCCGTACGGATCGAAGAAGCCCCCTTGTCGATGTGTCCCCCACGGCGCTTCATGGTCTCGTACCGGATCGTGGTATTCCGCCCCCGCAGCCGCGGCACCGCTGGCGAACGAGTCCGGGTCGTCCACGAAGAGCTCGACCCGCACCGTCGTGGTGCCCACCTCAACCGGGCTCTCCCAGCGGTTGCCTTCCGGCTGGGCCAGAAAGAACGGCGCCCCTCCGACCTCCAAGCCGATCACCGAACCGAGGTTCCACAGCTCGGTGGCGCCCAGAGCGCGTTGATACCAGGCAGATGCCGCAGCAGCGTCCGGCACCGCGAGCATCAGAGAGATGGCGGTCACGAGCCGCACGATACGCACCGGAAGTCCCGCCCGCAGTCCTGCGGCAGAGTGTCGGCCTGGCTGCCAGATCAGTTTCTACTGAGGGCGGGCGTGCGGTCGACGAGGTCGCAGGTGTGCAACGTGAAGTCCTCGGGCGAGTTGGCCGGCGATGGCTCCCCCGTCGGTACGGCCTCGACGATCCGGTCGAGACGGAAGGCCCGCGGACCGCCACGCAGGCGGCACCGGCCCAGCAGGTACCAGTGCTTGCCACGCACGGTCGCGAACGATACGGGCTCCACATCCCGCTCGGTGCGGGCTCCGTCGCGGTCGAGGTAGGTCAGCCGCAGCACCTGGCGGTCGGATATGGCGTCCTGGATCAGCGCGGGAACCGGGGACCGCTCGTCGGCAGGGTGGTCAAGCAACCTCACTCGGCGGGCGAGGTGCTGGGCAGCCGAGACATCCCGCGCTGACATGGCTGTGACGATCTTGTGGACCGCGCTGCGGGCCACCCGGGCGAACGGTGTGCCGTCGACCCGGCCGACGGCGATCGCGACCGCCACCGCCTCTGCCGGCGTGAAGTTCAGTGGCGGCAGGCTCATCGCCTTGTCCAGCGTGTATCCACCGTGCCGGCCGACATCGGCGTAGATCGGCACGCCGGCCTGCTTGAGCGCGTCGAGGTCGCGCTCGATCGTGCGCACACTCACCTCGTAGCGGGCGGCCAGCTCAGCAGCGCTGCGCCGGCCCGGCGCGGCCGCGCGCAGCTGCTCCACGATGGCGTAGAGCCGGTCGGTGCGGTTCACCATCCGGACGCTAGACCCAACCTCCGACAATCACCCAAAGCTCTGGGAAACACCGACACAGGGTTGTCGCATCGACCGCCGATCGTGGGCCTTGACCGTTCAACGAGGGAAGGGAACCAACCGATGGAACGCACCGCAGTCAACCCTTGGCCGTGGTCGGTGCAGCTCGGCTTCGACCAAGCACAACTCGTCGAGGGCCGGCGCCGGGAGCTCGTCTGCAGCGGCCAGGACGCCGTCGACGCCAGCGGCAACCCGCAACATCCGCACGACATGGCCGCCCAACTCCGACTGGCCCTCGACAACCTCGACGCGGTCCTCACCGGCGCCGGTATGACCTTCACCAACGTGGTACGGCTCAACGTCTACACCACCGACATGGACGCCCTGCTCCAGAACTTCACGGTCGTCAACCAGCGCTTCGAGGGCACCGGCGTACGCTTCGCGACCACCCTGCTCGGCGTAGCGAGCCTCGCCGCGCCCGGCCTCGTCGTCGCCATCGAGGCCACTGCCATGGATTAAGACACGACGGACGCAACCGCAGGTCTACGGCGAGTTGGCAGGCTTGGCCTTCTGCGGGTAAATCGTCTCCTGGCGGGCCAGCATGGCGACGAACTCGCCGATCTTCCGCTCGCGGGTCTCCGCCCGCTTGACGGCGTTGAGGCGGTGGATGAGAGCGAACCGGTTGGCGCTGGTGAGTACCTCGAACATGGCCTGGGCGGCGGGGTCGGCAGCGACGGCGGCGAGGAGGTCGGCCGGCACCTCGGCCTCCGACGGCGGGGCGTAGGCGGCCGCCCACCGCCCATCCGCCTTCGCCGCTTCCACCGCGACGCGGCCCGCGGCCTGCATGCGGCCCTGCGCCTCCAGCCGGGCCACGTGGGCGACGTTGCGTTGTGACCAGGCACTGCGAGGCCGGCGAGGAGTGAACCGGATGCAGGAGGTTTCCTGATCCCGTTTACGGGCCTGCCCGTCGATCCAGCCGAAACACAGCGCCTCGTCGACCGCCTGCTGCCACGTCAGGGTCGTGACCGTGCCGCCCTTCTTGGTCAGGACGAGCCAGACACCGGGTGACACCGCGTGGTTGGCCGACAACCACGCCCGCAGCGCCTCGGCGTCCGCGACGATCAACTCATCCAGCTCGGCACTCGTCATGACGGCAGGCTATCGCTGCACCTGTTGCCCCCAGCCGCTACCTGCGGGCCGCCCAGCCCCGACCCGCCGGGCCGCCCGCGAGCCGGACGCTCGGCAGACCGTCACAGGCCGAGCGGTGAGGCGGTTGGCGGCCACGTGGGTAGGTTGCCGTGACTCGGCTCAGGCTGCATCGTGGCACCGTGACCCTGATCGCCGGCGTGACCACGGCCCACGTCGATCCCATCATGGCCAGGACGTGGCTCGCCGCGGTACACCAGGTCGCTCGAGAAACCGGCGGACACGTTCTCAGCCCCGTTGAGCCGCCGACCGTGGGCCGCAACCACTACCGGGTCTGTGTCGACATCGACGACGGACGGCTCCGACTGCTGTTGAACGCGGGCGCGTCCCTGGTTGCGGCTACCGAGGACGCCGACCCTCAGGCGCTCACGCCAGCATTCCGTGTCGTTCCGCGTCCAGACCTGTTCACCGTGGTCGGCCTGCACGTCGCCGCACCAGCCGAACTCGAACAACCGCTGACAGAGGCGCATCTCACCCACCTGAACGCCAGCGAGAGGCATGACATCGCCTACCACCGGCCGGCACGCCTCGGCGACGCCCTCTTCAACTGGTTCGACTAACCACTCACCAGGACACCTCCGAGAACCGCACCAACCAGTGCTCACACCGGACTAGGCACGCGGTCGCGGCAGATCCGTGCACGTTGCCGCGGCGAGCATCCAGGGCGGGCGATTCCTCCCGGCCGCGTTCGCCGCCCAGCTTCAAGCCACCCGAAGGCGTTCCCCGTCGATATCGACGACATCACCACGATGAAGCTGCCGACCACGGCGCAACTCGACCTCGCCGTTGACTTCAACCTCGCCTGCCGCGATAGCGGACTTGGCCTCACCACCCGACTCGATGACGCCGGCCAACTTGAGGAACTGCCCAAGGCGAATCATGTCGTCGCGGATCGGAACATCTCTCATCACCGCATCATCGAACCTGCGAGGCGACCAGCCGGTGCGACTCGCGGATAGATCGCACGACGCCCTGCGATGGCTAAACACCTGTACCCCAGCCACGACCCGTCTACGAACGAACCATCCGCCTGGCCGGCGGTAGCCGCTCACTGGCGCCGGGCCGTTAGCATCGGCGGCCGTGCCATCCACACAGCCGACGACAGCACCCGGCCCACCGCCCGGTGACGACCCGCCGCGATCCACACCAACTGACCCGGTGCAGGTCGGCGATCTCGCACGCGGGGGTCAGGGCAGCGCGTAGCCGAGCAGGCCTTCCGTGCGCTGCCCTTCGCAGGTGGCGCTGCTGGAGACGAAGTGGTCGCCGTTGCCGGGGACGAGACAGCGGTACAGGGGTGCCGTGCCGGCCACCGGCTGGGTGTGGACGTGCCCGACCGGGCCGAGCGGAGCCTGCCCCTCGCAGCCCGCGGCCCGGGTGAGCAGGTTGTGCCCCCCGACCTTGCACTCGAAGAGCGGGACCGTGCCCGCGACCTGGTCGCGCCAGAGCCGCCACGAGCGTTCGGCGGTGAAGCCGGCCGGCAGCAGCCGTGACGAGGCCCAGTGCCCGCGCGCGGGGTTGTAGCCGCGAACGAGCCGGGTGTGTGGCAGTGACTCGAAACCGCAGGAAAGCCTCGGCGGCGTCAGGTCGTTGCGGTTGGCGAGAGCCCAGGTGCTCCACGCGGGCTTGGCCGTGCCATCGGGGTTGCGCAGGCCGAGCGCGAGCCCGCTGGCCACCTCGTCGGGGTGGTCGCGCATCCGGTGGTACACGTAGTTGCTGATCCCCGGGGTGCCCAGCACGTTGCGGAAGGAGTCGCAGACGGCGGCCGCCTGCCGCTGTGGGGTGGAGGGCGCGGCCGAGCTGAGGCCGCTCTCCGTGAGCTGGATGTCCCAGGTGTGCGGCCGGGTGGGGAAGGTGGCGCGCAGCCAGCCGGCGAGCACGCCGATGTTGCCGTAGGTGACGTGCGGGTAGTCGTCCGGGCTGGAGGCGGGGTCGCGCAGGTTCTTCGGGTACGGGTGGAACGCGACACGCCACGCCCGGTCGCCGGCCCGGTCGGCCAGCCCGCGCAGTACCGTCTCGCCGGCGAGCGTGGCGTCGGACGCGGTGGGGCGCTGGAGTGCGGCGCCGAACTGGTGGTCCAGCGAGATGAGCACCTTGGCGGTCGGCTGCTCGGCGATCACCCTGTCGTAGGCGGCGCTGTAGGTGCCGGCGATCTCGTCGAGCCAGGCGTCGACGTCACAGGCCACGCCGCCGCCGCAGCCGATGTCGAACCACGCGTTGGAGTTGACCTCGTTCATCACGACGAAGTCGGCGATCCGGCCGTGGCCGCCAAGGCCGTTGTACCGCCTGGCGAGCATGCCGGCGAAGCGGCCGTAGTCGGCGGGGTCGTTCGGCGTGCAGAAGATGTCGAACCCCGGCGCGACCGGCGAGCACACCTTGTCGTGCCGCGCCCAGGCCGGCACGCCGTAGACGACGGACGTGACCGCCAGGCCCCGCGCGGTCCAGTCCGCGATGTCGGCGTCCACCTCGGCGGGCACCGCGAAGCAGTACCCGTCGTAGGTCTCCTCCCCCGCCGCGCAGGGTGCCGCCTTGCGGGTCGGCTGCCACTGCGCCCAGACCAGGTTCATCGCCACGCCACCGGTGTTGTTGCCGGCGATCTCCGCCTTGTCCGGCCAGGCGTCCGGCTGGATCGCCTTGATCCGGTACCCGTCGCGCTCCGGGTAGGGCACCGCGTCGGCCGCCGCTCGCGCCGGCGCGGGTCCAACGGTGGCGAGGAGGGCGGCGGCGACCACCGCGGCCAGCCGCCTCACGGCCGCACCCGCACGTACCCGAGGAGGAACTCGGTGTTGTGCCCCTCGCAGGTGGCGCTGACGGAGTCGAAGTGCTCGGCGGTGCCGCTGACCGTGCACCGGTACAGTGCCGCCGAGGGACCGTCCGCCGGTGGCTGCTGCCAGATCCACCCCATCCTCCCGAGCACCTCGCGCCCTTCGCAGTCGGCGGCCGCGGAGGTGAACGAGTCGGTGCCGTTGAGCAGGCAGGAGTACAGCGGGCGGGTGCCCGCCTCGCTGACCGCGGAGAGGTAGCCGAACGTGTGCTCGTGTCGATAGCCGGCGGGGTAGATGCCGGCGCTGGTGCGGTGGTCGGAGCCGCGCATCGCGCGGGTCAGCAGGGTCCGGGCCACGAGGTGGCCGAGCGAGCGCTCGACCGTCTTGCCCTCACAGGTCGCGCTGATCGAGTCGAAGTGCTCCCCGGTCGCGGTCATGCAGCGGAAGAGCTCGATTGACGGCCAGCCCGCCGGCGGCGCCGTGTAGATGTACCCGAGGTGGCGCACCACCTGCTTGCCCTCGCAGGCGGCGTCCC
This sequence comes from Phytohabitans houttuyneae, assembly GCF_011764425.1. NCBI lineage: Bacteria > Bacillati > Actinomycetota > Actinomycetes > Micromonosporales > Micromonosporaceae > Phytohabitans > Phytohabitans houttuyneae. The sequence continues at coordinate 758,257 of NZ_BLPF01000003.1, read as the reverse complement.
GCGCCAGGAACGTGTCCGACCCGTTCTGGCACGAGTAGAGGGGAAGCGTGCCGGGCTGCGATACCAGCGAGAGCATACCGAGTGTCCACTCTGGCTGGTGGCCGGCTGGGACGCCCGCGGTCGTGGTGTTGTGGTCGGTGCCGTCGAAGTAGCGGGTCAGCGGTGCCAGCGCCGGCACGAACCCGAGCCGGAACTCCACCGTCTTGCCCTCACACGTGGAGCTGAGCGAGTCGAAGTGCCCACCGCCGGGGGCGATGCACCGGTACAGCGCGATCGCCGCCTGGTCGGCCGGTGCCGCGGCGTAGATGTGGCCGAGGTACCCGACGACGGTCTGACCCTCGCATGTGGACGACGTGGAGCTGAAGGTGTCGGTGCCCAGCCGGCAGGCGTACAGCGGCACGGTGCCGGGCTCGGCGGTGCGGGCGAGCAGCCCGAAGGCGTACTCCAGGCGGTAGCCGGCGGGCACGCCGCCGACGGTCGTGAAGTGGTCCACACCGTTGAAGTAGCGGGAGAGCACGCCGTAGGCGGGGCCGCGGTTGGCGACGCCGTGGGCGATCGAGTCGACGGACTTCTGGTTGACGGCCACCGCGTTGGCGCAGCCGGTCTCGGCCGGGCACTGCCCGGCCAGGTCGGCCTCACCTCCGCGGGTACGGTACAGCGTGCCGGTCTCCACCGCCCGCAGGTTGGTGGCGTCGACGGGCAGCCGGTGCATGTGTTCACGGGTGTCGATCGTCCACTGTGTCACCTCGGCCGGATCGCCGCACCCGGAGGCGCAGTCGGACAGCCACAGCGGTGCGCCGCCGGCAAACTTGTACACCGCGCCGGTCTCGGTCCGCACCGTCGCGTGGTCGGCGGGTACCGCCCGCATGTGGTCGAGGTTGGCGACGCTGGCGCCGCTGATCCGGACCATCGTGTCGCAGCTGACCTGACAGTCCGGCACGCGCAGCGGCGCGCCGCCGGCGAAGACGTACGTGTCGCCGGTCTCGCTCACGATCGTCGTACCGTCGTCGGGTACCGGCTTCATGTGCTCCAGCGTCGCGACGCTCCACCCGGTGATGGGCACGGGGTTACCGCAGCCGACGGCGCAGGAGGCGAGCAAGATCGGGGCGCCGCCGGCAAACTTGAAGATGTTGCCGGCCTCGTCCCGGATGGTCGAGCCGTCGTCCGGCACGGCGCTCATGTGCTCCAGCGTCGCGATGCTCCACCCGGTGACCGGCACCGGGTTGCCGCACCCGACCGAGCAGCTGGACAGGTGGATGGGCGCCCCACCGACAAACTTGAAGACGTTGCCCGCCTCGTCCTTGGCGGTCGCCCCGTCGGCAGGTACCGGACGCATGTGCTCGTAGGTGGCGACGCTCCACGCCGTGATCGGCACGGGGGTACCGCATCCGACCGAGCAGCTGGACAGGTGGATGGGCGCCCCACCGACAAACTTGAAGACGTTGCCCGCCTCGTCCTTGGCGGTGGCGCCGTCGGCGGGTTTCGGGCGCATGTGGTCGTAGTTGACGATGCTGCTGGCGGTGATCGGCACCGGGCTGCCGCATCCCACCGAGCAGCTGGACAGGTGGATGGGCGCCCCACCGACAAACTTGAAGACGTTGCCCGCCTCGTCCGAGGCGGTGGCGGCGTCCCGCGGCACGGCCGGACCCGCGTTGATCACCGCCTGCGTGGTGGGGCGAGGGTTAGGGCAGAGGTTGTTCGCGCAACTGGAGATCCAGATCGGTGCCCCGCCCACCATCCGGTACACCCGGCCGGTGTCCGAGGTGACGAGGACGGTGCCGTCCGCCAACCCGTTGACCGAGGTGACCGGCGGCGGGCCTGTTGGCGGCGCCGGTATCTCCGGCGGTGCCGGCCGCCCGTACCCCAGCTGCCCCAGCAGCCGCGTGGCGAACTCGCCGCCGAGGTAGGCGCGGTAGTTCCGGTGGCCGCAGCAGACCGTGTAGCCCTCCTTGTGCACCCGCTGGTTCATCAACGCCGACAACGCGTTCCACAGCGTGTTGGACGATCGTGAGTTGCACACCTTGTCTTCGACGATGCAAAAGTCGGTCGTGCGCCACTCGATGTCCGAGGGGATGATCTCTCTGCCGAGCATGCCGTGGCCCTGCCGGTAGGCGCTGCCCGGACTGCCCCCTTCCTCCAGCCACTTGCTGTAGTTGGAGCGTCCCCAGCTGATCGGATCGGCGAGGAGCAGCACCGCACGCACCGAGTTCCGCGCATCGGCGGACATCAGCCTGAGGGCAAGGTTGATCACATATGCGCCCTGCGAGTAGCCCATCAGGCCGATCCGGATCCCGGGGCAGGAGCTGACCATCTCGTACACGAGGCTCACCAGCAGCTCCGCGCCCCTGGTCGCCGAGCCCCACCAGGTGAGCGGGTTGGTCACGGGTGCGGCCGCGTAGTCGAGCGTGTGGTAACGCGTATCGACAGCGGGTAGCGCGTTGGAGGCCGCCTGGGCGTACGCCCCGGCGCGGTGCCCGAACCCGAACGGCCCCACCTTGTCCTCACCCGAGCCGCGCACGCCGATCACCAGGTACGGCGAGCAGATCGGAGCGGCCGCCACGGACGTCGCCGCCTTCGCCGCCGGAGGCTGCGGCGCGGCGCTTGCCGGCGGAGGCGCCGGTACAACAAGGACCCCCACCACCGCCAGCACGGCGGCGAGTCCACTCAAGAGGGTTCGCATCGAGATTTTCCCCGTCTCCCCGTGGCGCGGCGATCCGCAGCCGACGAAGGGATCCGAACATAGGGCGGCTTCAAACCGGCTTCACGGAACTGGACAGCGCGATCGACCTGCCGTGCGCACGACCGGGTGTCACGGTTTGAGGTGTGGCGGGGGTGTGAAGGTACCGGGTGGGTTGTGTGCCGATCGTGGTGTGGCCGGGTGTCGCCTTCTAGCGTCGGGCGTGTGCGGACCGTTGATGTACTGGTGGTGGGTGCCGGCCTGGCCGGGTTGCACACCGGCCGCCTGTTGGCGGCGCAGGGCCTTGATGTGCTGGTGGTCGACCGCCGCAGGTCGCTGTCGGCCGGCATCCGTACGACGGGGATCTTCGTGCGCCGCACCCTCGACGACTTCGACCTGCCGGACCACCTCCTCGGCCCCGGTGTCCGGGACATGCTGTTGTATCCGCCGTCCCGGCGGGCGCCGATCCGGCTCACCAGCGACCGGGACGAGTACCGGGTGGCCGACATGGCGGCCGTCTACCAGCACGCGTATCGCGCGGCGCAGTCGGCCGGAGCGCGGGTCCTGCTCGGAGTGCGGTACACCGGCGGGTCGGCGGGCCTGGCGCGGTTCGCGGACGCGGAGCCGGTGACAGTGCGGTTCGTCGTCGGCGCGGACGGCGCCCGCTCCCGCGTGGCCCGCGAGCTCGGCCTCGATGTCAACCGGCGCTTCCTCGTCGGTGCCGAGATCGTCCACCCGGTCGCGCCGGGCACGACCCTGCCGGCCTTCCACTGTGTACTCGACCCCCGGTTCGCGCCCGGGTACCTGGGCTGGGTCATCGACGACGGCCGGCACGCGCACGTCGGCGTCGCCGGATATCCGCACGCGATGCGCGCCGGTATCCGCCACCTGCTGGACGCGTTCACAGTGGACGCTCCCGGCCGCGCGGCGCCGAGCGGCCCGATCGAGCGCCGGGGCGGTCCGATCCCGATCGGCGGTGTGCTGCGGCGGCTGGCGTGCCCCGCCGGGCTGCTCGTCGGCGACGCGGCGGGCGCGGTGTCGCCGCTGACGGCCGGCGGGTTGGACCCCTGCCTGCGCATGTCCGAGCTGGCCGCGGCAGTGGCCGCCGCCTACCTGCGCACCGGCGACCAGCGAGTGTTGGACCAGTACTCGGGAGACGCGCTGCGGGCCCGATTTCGCGGCCGGCTGCTGTTGCGCCGCACCTTCGCCGGCATCCGATCCCCCGCCGCGGCGGAAGCGGCGGTGGCCCTGCTGCGCGGCCGTGCCGGTCGTGCGATGGCGGCGCGGATCCTGTTCGGCGACCGCTCGTTTCCCACGGTCGACCCACCGCTCAGCGACGGTCCAGTCCGCGCAGTGCCCGCTCGCTCACCGCGCAACGGACTCGCCGCACCCCGCCCTCCTGAGTAAACCCGAGCCGTTGCCGGAGTGCGGACGGCGTGCGGCGGCTCGACAATGGCGGCATGCGGGTCGCCACCACCCTGTCGTACGAGGTCGACGGGCCAGCGGAGGTCGCCTTCCAGGTGGCTGTCGCCGGCCCGGTCACCTCCGAGCAGCTCACCGTCACGCTCGACGGGGCGGACGTCGCCGCCACGGCCGTCGACCGCACCCATCTGGTACGCGTAGGGTCGGGACGGCTCGTCGTCACCTACAGCGCAGAGCTGCCGGACCGCCGCCAGCCGCCCGCGCCACTGACCGAACACCAGCGGCTCGTGGCGCTGCGCCCCAGCCGCTACTGCCCGTCCGACCGGCTCGCCGGATACGCCACCGACAGGTTCGGCGCACTCCCCCAAGCTGACGCCGTGCGCGCTATCGAGGCACACGTGCATCGACACCTGTCGTACACCCCTGCGACCAGCGGACCCACCACGGACGCCGTGGACACACTGCTGTCGGGCCAAGGAGTGTGCCGCGACTACGCACACCTGGTCGCCGCGCTGTGCCGCGCGGTCGGCATACCAGCCCGGGTGGTCGCCGTCTACGCCGCCGGCCTCGACCCCATGGACTTCCACCTGGTCACCGAAACCGCACTCGACGGCCGTTGGTGGATATGGGACGCCACCCGCCTGGCACCGCGCGGCACGCTGGCCCGCATCGCGACCGGCCGGGACGCGGCCGATGTCGCCTTCTCCACCACGCTCACCGGCACGCTGAACCCGGTCGAACAACAGATCACCGCCGCCACCGACGGCGACCTACCCGCCGACGACCACACCTCGCTCATCGCACTACCCGACTGACCCCCACCTCTCTGGCCACCACCACCGCCAGCCGACGACCACGCAGACACCGCCCCGGCCAGCACCAAACTCCCACCAACCGACGGAGACCCTCCGACCCAAGCCCGCCGCAACTGCGGTGTGCAGTCACCCGTTCGGGTGTCAGGGCGCCTGCCACCGTACGGACAGGAGCTAGCCGACCTCGACCCGATCCGCCTGCGGCGCGGGCGGGCGGGACAACTGCGGCGCTACCGCGCGCTCGGCGGCGGCGATCACACTGTCGAGGCGGTCGCGGGTCTCGATCAGGCCGATGATCTGCTCGTCGATGCGGGCTCGCTCGGCAGCCAGCAGCGCCAACGAATCCGGGGTGCTCACCCCGGCGTGGATGCAGGGCAGCAGGTCCCGGATCCGGGCGCTGGAGATCCCGGCGGCGTAGAGCTGCTGGATCAGCTGAACCCGCTCGACCGCGGCCTCGGCGTAGTGGCGCTGCCCGCTGACGCTGCGCGTCGGAGCGAGCAGGCCCTGCTCCTCGTAGTAGCGCAGCGCCCGCACACTCACCCCGGCCCGCGCCGCGACATCTCCGATACGCATCGTGACCACCCTCACGACTCTTGCCTCTGACGTCAACGTCAGGTCTTAGCCTAGCCGCCATGCAGATCTCCGACTCGGTCGCACTCGTCACCGGCGCCAACCGTGGCCTCGGGCGACACTTCGCCCAACAGCTGCTCGAACGCGGCGCCCGTAAGGTCTACGCCACCGCGCGCACGCCGGAACGTGTCGACGTTCCCGGCGTCCAGGTGCTCCGCCTCGACATCACCGACCCGAGCCAGGTCGCGGCCGCCGCGGCCAGCGCACCGGACGTCAACCTGCTCGTCAACAACGCCGGCATCTCCACCTCCCAGAACCTGGTCACCGGCGACCTGGAAAAGATCCGCCTGGAGATGTACACCCACTTCTTCGGCACGCTCGACGTGATCCGGGCGTTCGCCCCGCTGCTGGGCACCAACGGCGGCGGCGCCATCCTCAACGTGCTGTCGGTGCTGTCGTGGGCGCCCTTCGACGGAGCCAACGCCTACAGCGCGGCCAAAGCCGCCCAGTGGAGCCTGACCAACGCCGTCCGGGTGGAACTGGCCCGCCAGGGCACCCTCGTCACGGGCCTGCACCTGGGCGCCGCCGACACCGACATGATGGCCGGCTGGGACGTCCCCAAGAACGACCCGGCCGCGGTGGTCCGCACCGCACTGGACGGCCTCGAGTCCAACCGCACCGAGGTCCTGATCGACGAGGCGAGCATCCAGGCCAAAGCCGCCTTGGCCCGCTAGCGGTAGTTTGTCCCCTGGCTGGCACGCCGGGAGTTGGTGTTCGCTGATAGCGGGTTGTCGATGCGCTGCAGGTGAAACGGTCCCGAACGCGGCGCGCGGAGCTCCTGGCTTGCTGGCACAGGCTGCTCAGCGGAATCGTGTCCTGCAGAAGCCATTGCGGCCTTGTTCCGTGAGGTTGCGTCCACCGGCACGAACCAGTGGATCCGACTCGACTGCTGGGCCTGACCTATAAACCTCGCGTTCGGGCGTTTGGTCCATGCCTCGCGGGTATCCCGCTGGTTCGGGGGGTGGACAGAATGAAGTTGATCAAAGTTGCCTTCGCGGGTGCGGCCGGCGTGGCGGTGGTTGGTGGTGTGTTGGCGGCCCGGATCCGGGAGCGCCGGATGGAGCCGGACCCGCGCTGGCATGTGCTGACCGTCTACAAGCCGGTGGACGAGGTGCGCGCGGCGGCGCTGCCTGAGCCGCTTGCCGTGCTGGGCGATGCGGTGGAGGTCGAGCTGCGTGCGGCGCCGGGCGAGCGGGGTACGGAGATCGCGGTGCGGCTGCGCGGCGGCGAGCCGGCCGGCCTGTCGGCGATCGCCGCGAGGGTCACCGACCGGGACCCGCGACATGCGGTGCGGCGGGCGTTGCGGGAGGCCCGATGCCTGATCGAGACCGGTGAGGTGCTCGAGCCGGACAGCCGCCCGTCCAACCGCCGCACGATCCTCAACCGCCCGCTGGCGTACGCCACCAGCCACGGACGTGAGGAGGGCTTGCTGTGAAAGCCCTGACCTGGGAAGGCATCAACAAGGTCGCGGTACGCGAGGTACCAGACCCGCGGATCGAAAACCGCCAGGACATGATCGTGCGCGTGCGGCGAAGCGCCGCCTGCGGCTCCGACCTGCACCTGCTCGGCGGGTACATCCCGTTCATGCAAGCCGGCGACGTACTCGGCCACGAGTTCATCGGCGAGGTCGTCGAGGTCGGCCCGGACGTGCGCACACACAACACCGGCGACCGGGTGGTCGTCTCCTCGTTCATCTCCTGCGGACGGTGCTGGTTCTGCGCCAACGACCTCTACTCCTGCTGCGACAACGGCAACACCAACCCCGCCATCACCGAGACGCTGTGGGGTCAGGCGCCGGGCGGCTGCTACGGCTACTCGCACGCGATGGGCGGCTTCAAAGGCAGCCACGCCGAGTACATCCGCGTGCCGTACGCCGACGTGGGCGCGTTCCGGATCCCAGACGGTGTCAGCGACGAACGCGCCCTGTTCGCCTCTGACTCGGCCCGACCGGCTGGATGGGCGCCGACCTCGGCGGCGTCAAGCCCGGCGACGTCGTGGCGGTGTGGGGCGCCGGCGCGGTGGGCCAGATGGCCGCACGAGCCGCCATGCTGCTCGGCGCCGCACGCGTCATCGTGATCGACCGCTTCGACTACCGGCTGGCGATGGCCGAACGGCACATCGGCGCCGAAACCATCAACTACACCGGGACGAGCGTGGAAGCCGAGCTGCGCGAGCGCACCGGCGGGCGAGGCCCCGACGTGTGCATCGAGGCGGTCGGCATGGAAGCGCACCACACCGGCCCACAGCACGTGTACGACCAGGTCAAACAGCAGCTGCGGCTGCAGCAAGACCGGCCCACCGCGGTACGCGAGGCAATCCACGCCTGCCGCAAGGCCGGCAGCGTCTTCGTGCTCGGTGTCTTCTCCGGCATGGTCGACAAATTTCCGCTCGGCGCACTCATGAACAAAGGCCTCACCCTACGCAGCGCCCAAATGCACGGCCAGCGCTACATCCCCATGCTCCTGGACCGCATGCAACGCGACGAACTGATCACCGAACACCTCGCCACCCACGTGCTCCCCTCGACCAAGGGCCAACCGGCTACCAACTGTTCAAAGACAAACAAGACCACTGCGTCCGCGCGGTGTTCACGCCCTAGATCTTTGACTCAACGGGGGTTTGTCGGATGGCGACTGTCGTCGAGCCGGGCACGGCGCCCCGCTTTCCGGGGCCGGTGCACCGGCCTGTGCGGGGCAGCGCGCTGGGGCGGCTGCTGCGCACCACGGATGCGAAGCAGATCGGGCTGTTGTACCTGACGACGTCGTTCGGCTTCTTCCTGGCCGGCGGTCTCATGGCGATGCTGATGCGCGGCGAGCTGGCCAGACCGGGGCTGCAGTTCCTGTCGCCGGAGCAGTACACCGAGGTCATCCCGGTCTTCTCCCGCAAGCCACTGTTCTGCTACAAGGGCATGGTCGCCGCCACGGTCGTCATCTTCGCCTACTCGATGATCGTGTGGGCGCACCACATGTACCCACCGGCTTCGTGCTGCTGCCATTCTTCTCCGCGGCAACGTTCATCATCGCCGTACCCACAGGTGTGAAGTTCTTCAACTGGATCGGCACCATGAGGCGCGGGCAGCTCACCTTCGAGACGCCGATGCTGTTTCCATCGGCTTCCTGGTCACGTTCCTGTTCGGTGGACTGTCCGGCGTGCTGCTGGCCAGTCCGCCCATCGACTTCCACACACACGACAGCTATTTCGTCGTAGCCCACTTCCACTACGTCCTCTTTGGAACGATCGTCTTCGCCGCCTTCGCCGGCATCTACTTCTGGTTTCCAAGATGACCGGGCGGATGCTCGACGAACGCTTGGGAAAGGTGCACTTCTGGACCATGTTCGTCGGCTGCCACATGACTTTCCTGGTCCACCACTGGCTGGGTAACCGCGGCATGCCCCGCCGGTACGCCGACTATCGCCAGTTCGACGGCTTCACGCTGCTGAACACCATCTCCACGATCGGCTCGTTCGTGCTCGGCCTCTCCACCCTTTTCCTGATGTACAACGTGCGGAAGTCCCTACGGTTCGGCGAAAAGGTCGAGGTCGATGACCCCTGGGGCTACGGCAACTCCCTGGAGTGGGCGACAAGCTCGCCACCACCCTTGCGCAACTTCGACAAGATGCCCAGAATCCGCTCCGAACGGCCCGCCTTCGGCCTGAAGTTTCCCCACCTGGCCGCCGGGCACCAGTCCGCGGCCGGCCCCCCGGAGGGCGGCGCCAAGCCGCTAACCAGCGAGTCGAGGGGCGGCGCCAGCTACCAGGAAGACACCGAAACCGAACTCGACCGGCCTCACGACAGCTAATGCGCGCCGGCCGCGGCGAACTCCACCACGGGTTCGCCGTCGCGGGCGTCGACCCGGATCGTCGCCCCGTCCGGCAGGTCCCCGGCCAGCAGCGCCCGGCCGACGCGGGTCTCGATCTCGTGCGCGATGTACCGGCGCAGCGGGCGGGCGCCGTACACCGGGTCGAAGCCGTGCTCGGCGATCAGTCGGCGGGCTTTCTCGGTCAGCTCGATGTCGAGGCGTCGCTGCTCCAGGCGGTGGCGCAATTCCGCGAACTGCAGGTCCACGATCCGCTCGATCTGCTGCAGGCTGAGCCGTTGGAAGAGCACGATGTCGTCGACCCGGTTGAGGAACTCGGGCCGGAATTGGCCGCGCAGCTCGGCCATCACCCGGTCTCGTGCGGCTTCGTCGATCTCGGTGCCGCCGAAGGCGTCCCCGCCGAGCAGGTGCATCGCCCCGATGTTCGAGGTCATGATGATCACCGTGTTGCGGAAGTCGACGGTGCGGCCCTGCGCGTCGGTGATCCGCCCGTCGTCGAGTACCTGCAGCAGGGTGTTGAACACGTCCGCGTGTGCCTTCTCGATCTCGTCGAAGAGCACCACCGAGTACGGCTTGCGCCGCACCGCCTCGGTCAGCTGCCCGCCCTCTTCGTACCCGACGTAGCCGGGCGGGGCACCGACCAGCCGGCTGACTGTGTGCCGCTCCTGGTACTCGCTCATGTCCATCCGCACCATGTTCTCCTCGGTGTCGAACAGCGCGGCGGCCAGTGCCTTGGCCAGCTCGGTCTTTCCGACGCCGGTGGGGCCGAGGAAGATGAACGACCCGATCGGGCGGCGCGGGTCCTTGATGCCGGAGCGGGCCCGGATGATCGCGTCCGCGACCAGGCGGACCGCCTCGTGCTGGCCGATCACCCGCTCGTGCAGGATCTGGTCCAGGCGCAGCAGCTTTTCCCGCTCGCCCTCGCGCAGCCGGCTTACCGGGATGCCGGTCCAGGCGGACACGATCTGGCTGATCTCGTCCTCGGTGACCACCTCGCGCAGCAGCCGGGTGGTTCCCTGCTTGGTGGCGAGCTGGTCCTCCTCGGCGTGTAGCCGGCGTTCGAGTTCGGGCAGCTTGCCGTGGCGCAGCTCGGCGGCGCGGTTGAGGTCGTACGCCCGCTCGGCCTGCTCGGCTTCGTGGCGCACCCGCTCGGCCTCGCCGCGCAGCTGCTGGATCCGGCGGATCGCTTGCCGCTCGCTTTCCCACTGGGCCCGCTTGGCGTCCGCCTCGGCGCGCAGGTCGGCCAGCTCGCGGCGCAGCTGGTCGAGCCGGGCACCGCTGGCCGGGTCGGTCTCCTTGGCCAGCGCCGCCTCTTCGATCTCCAGCCGGGTGACGCGGCGGGTGAGTTCGTCCAGCTCGGCTGGCATCGAGTCGATCTCGGTACGCAGCCGCGCACAGGCCTCGTCGACCAGGTCGATCGCCTTGTCCGGCAGGAACCGGTCGGTGATGTAGCGGTGGCTCAGAGTCGCCGCGGCGACGAGCGCGGCGTCCTGGATCTTGACCCCGTGGAAGACCTCGAGGCGCTCCCGCAGGCCGCGCAGGATCGATACGGTGTCGGCCACCGTGGGCTCGTCCACCAGCACCATCTGGAAGCGCCGGGCGAGCGCGGCGTCCTTCTCCACCCGCTGCCGGTACTCCTGCAGTGTGGTCGCGCCGATCATGTGCAGCTCGCCGCGGGCCAGCATCGGTTTGAGCATGTTGCCGGCGTCCATCGCGCCCTCGGCCGCGCCCGCGCCGACGAGGGTGTGCATCTCGTCGAGGAAGAGCAGGATCCGGCCCTCGCCGGCGCGTACCTCGTTGAGCACCGCGCGCAGCCGTTCCTCGAACTCGCCGCGGTACTTGGCGCCGGCCACCAGCGCACCCATGTCGAGGGCGAAGACGGTCTTGTCGCGCAGGCCTTCGGGTACGTCGCCGTGCAGGATCCGCTGGGCCAGCCCTTCCACGACCGCGGTCTTGCCGACGCCCGGGTCGCCGACGAGCACCGGGTTGTTCTTGGACTTGCGGGACAGGATCTGCACCACGCGGCGGATCTCGCCGTCCCGCCCGATGACCGGGTCGAGCCGCCCGGCGCGGGCATCGGCGACGAGGTCGCGGCCGTACTTCTCCAGCGCCTCGTACGTGCCTTCCGGCGTCGCGGAAGTGACCCGCTGGCTGCCGCGCACCGAGGTCAGCGCCTGTAGCAGCTTGTCCTTGGTGACGCCCTGGTCGCGTAGCACCCGGCCGGCGGCCGCCTGCGGCCCTTCGTCCGCGAGCGCCAGGATCAGATGCTCGACCGAGACATACTCGTCCTTGAGCCGCTTGGCTTCCCGGTCGGCGGCGTCAAGCACGCGGTTGAGCCGCTGGGTGATGAAGACCTGGCCGGGTTCGGCGCCGGGCCCGGTGACCCTAGGCCGCCGTTCGAGCTCGGCCACCGCCTCGCGCCGGGCCGCGGCGGCGTCCGCGCCGGTGCCCTCCAGCAGGCGGGGTACCAGCCCGTCGGCCTGGTCGAGGAGTGCGAGCAGCAGGTGTTCACCGTCCACTTCGGTGTGTCCCTGCCGCAGCGCCGCGGTCTGCGCGTCGTGCAGCGCCTCCTGGGATTTCTCGGTCAGCCGGTTGATGTCCACCCTCGCCCGCCCTTTCGCAGCGTGGTTTGCAGCTCCTCGATCCGTTCCAGCAGGTCCAGCACCAGCCCGATGGCCGCGTAGTTGAGTGGCAGCCCGGCATGCAGCCGCTGCACCCGCCCGGCCCGGGCCAGCTCGGCGGGGCGGAACCACAGCTCGCCACCCGGGTCTCGATGCGCGTCCAGCAGGCCCAGAGCCACGTACCGCCGTACCAGCTGGGGATGCAGGCCCAGCTGGCGAGCGAACGCGTCCAGCCGCAACCGGTTCGGGCGGGCCAGTGCGAAGCCGGTCATCTACTCTCCCGCGGGTCGAATGTGGACACCTTCCCCAGCTCCTCGTAGAGGTCGCGTTCCCGGCCGGTGACCCGCGTGGGCACCTGTACCTCCAGCTCCGCGTACAGGTCGCCGGCCGGGCCCCGCGGGTTGGGCATACCCTGGCCCCGCAGCCGCAGCCGCCGCCCGGTCGTCGAGCCGGCCGGTACGCTCACCCGCGCCTCGCCGCCGGGCGTGCGCACCGGCACCCGCGCGCCGAGCACCGCCTCCCACGGCGCCACCGGCAGCCGGGTGTGCAGGTCGCGACCCTCCACCCGGTACCGCGGATCCGGTGCGATCCGCACCACCAGGTAAAGGTCGCCCGCCGCCGCGCCACCACGGGAGCGGCCGCCCTGCCCGGCGAGGCGGATCCGCTGGCCATCGGTGACGCCGGGCGGGATGTTCACGTCGTAGCCGCGGCCGTCCAGTGTGATGCGGCGCCGGCCGCCCCGGAACGCCTCGGCCACGCTCAGCTCAAGCTCGGCCTCCTGGTCGGCACCGGCCATCGGCCCCGCCCGCCGAAGCCGAACAGCCCGCCGAACAGCTCGTCCAGGTCCAGGTCCGCGTCGGTGAAAGGCGTTCCACGGGTACCGGCGCCGCGCGCGCCGCCACGACTGCTTCCGTCCTGCGGCGCACGCCGGAAGTCCGGCCCGAAGCGGTCGTACCGCTCGCGGCTCTCCGGGTCGGAGAGCACCTGGTACGCCTCGTTGATCTGCTTGAACCGCTCCTCCGCGTCCGGACTGCGGTTGACGTCGGGGTGGAAGCGGCGGGCCTGGGTCCTAAAGGCCCGCTGCACCTCCTCCGGCGACGCGTCCCGGGAGATCCCGAGCGTCTCGTAGTAGTCACGCGGCATGAGGCGCTACGCTCCCGGCGTATCGGCGGAGACCACCACGGCGGCCGGGCGCAGCTGGCGGTCGCCGTCGCCGTATCCGGGTCGTAGCACCTCGATGACCGTCCCGGGCGGCACATGGTCGTCCGCACGGGCGACCACAGCCTCGTGCCGCTCCGGGTCGAACGGGATGCCGGTCTCGTCGTGGCGCTCGTATCCAAGTCCGGCGAGCACCACGATCGCCTGGTCCCGCACGGCGAGCAGGCCCTGCGCCAGGGGCCCCGAGTCGTGGCTGAGATCGCGCTGCGCGTGGTCCAGCGCCAGCTCCAGGTTGTCCAGGACTGGCAGCCAGGCGCAGGCTACCCGGGCCCGCTCGGCGGCCCGCTCCCGCTCCAGCTCGCGGGCGTACCGCTTGCGCAGGTTGTCCAGGTCAGCCAGCGCCCGCCGCCATCGGTCCTCCAGCTCCGCCACCGTGCGCTCGTCGTCCACTGTGGATTTGGTATCGACGGGGACCGGGCCGTTCTCCATCTGTTGATCAGACACGACAGCGCTCAGCTCGGCGTGAAGTCGGCGTCGATCACGTCGTCGGCGCCTTGGTCGCGGGGCTGTCCTTGCTGCTGTGCACGGCCGTCCCCGTCGGGACCCCCGCTGGGCTGACCGCGTGCCATCAGAGCCTGTGCCACCTGTTGCAGCTCGTTGGTCAGGCCGCGCAGCCGGTCCAGCGCCGCGCCTTCCTTCAATGCCTGCTGCGCGTCGGCGACCAGCATCTGCGCGCGGGCCCGCTCGTGCTCTGGGGCCGCGTCGCCGATCTCGCCGAGGCGGCGCTCCACCTGGTGTGCCACCGACTCCAGCGTGTTGCGGGCGTCGACCGTCTCGCGTAGCCGGGCGTCCTCCTCGCGGTGCCGCTCGGCCTCGGCGATCATCCGCTCCACATCGGACCGATCCAGGTTGCCGGTGTCGGTGATGGTGATCGTCTGCTGCGCCCCGGTGTCCTTGTCCCGGGCCGAGACGTTCAGGATGCCGTTGGCGTCCACGTCGAACGTGACCTCCACCTGCGGCTCGCCGCGCGGCGCGGGGCGGATGCCCTCCAGGCGGAACCGGCCGAGTACCCGGTTGTCCGCCGCCCGCTCCCGCTCACCCTGCAACACCACGATGTCCACGGCGGACTGGTCGTCCTCCGCGGTGGAGAAGACCTCGGTACGCCGTACCGGGATCGTGGTGTTCCGCTCGACAATCTTCGTCATCACGCCGCCGAGCGTCTCCAGCCCCAGCGACAGCGGGATCACGTCCAGCAGCAGCACGTCCGGGCCCTCACCGGTGAGCACCCCGGCCTGGATCGCCGCACCCATCGCGACGACCTCGTCCGGGTTCACGGTCATGTTCGGGTCCTTGCCACCGGTCAGCCGCCGGACCAGCCCCTGCACCGCGGGCATCCGGGTCGATCCGCCGACCAGGATCACCTCGTCCAGGTCGTTGTCGGTGACCTTCGCGTCCGACATCGCTTGCCGCACCGGCCCGAGGCAACGCTCGATCAGGTCGGTGGTGATCTGCTCGAACGTCGACCGGGTCACGGACGCGTTCAAGTGCTTGGGCCCGTTCGCGTCGGCGGTGATGAACGGCAAGCTCACCTGCGTCTGGGGCACCGAGCTCAGCTCCACCTTCGCCTTCTCGGCGGCCTCGAAGAGCCGTTGCAGTGCCTGCGGGTCGTTGCGCAGGTCGATGCCCTGCTCCCGCTGAAACTCGTCGGCCAGGTGGTCTACCAGGCGGCGGTCGAAGTCGTCGCCGCCCAGGTGCGTGTCTCCTGCTGTCGCGCGTACCTCCACGACGCCGTCGCCGACGTCGAGCACGCTGACGTCGAAAGTGCCGCCGCCCAGGTCGAAGACCAGCACCGTCTCGTGCTGACGCTTGTCCAGCCCGTAGGCGAGGGCGGCCGCGGTCGGCTCGTTGATGATGCGCAGCACCTCCAGGCCGGCGATCCGCCCGGCGTCCTTGGTGGCGGTGCGCTGGGCGTCGTTGAAGTACGCCGGCACGGTGATCACGGCCTGGTTGACCTTTTCACCGAGGAACTTGCCCGCGTCGTCGGCCAGCTTGCGCAGGATCATCGCGCTGATCTCTTCGGGCGAGTACAGCTTGTCCCGCACGTTGAACCGCGCGGCCCCCTCCGGGCCGGGCACCACGTCGAACGTGACCGCCTTGGCCTCCTCGCTCACCTCTTCGTACCGGCGCCCGACGAACCGCTTGGCCGAGTAGATGGTGCCCTTCGGGTTGAGGATCGCCTGGCGGCGCGCCAACTGCCCGACGAGCCGCTCGCCAGCCTCCGTGAAGCCGACCACGGAAGGGGTGGTACGCGAACCCTCGGCGTTCGGTACCACCTGCGGCTGGCCGCCTTCCAGCGTGGCGATCACCGAGTTCGTCGTGCCGAGGTCGATCCCCACTGCCTTGGCCATGTCAGGAGTCCTTGATCTCGATGCGGCGCGGCCGGCCGGCATTGGACTTGCCGACCCGGACGTCGGTCTCCTCCAGGTCGGCCAGCGGCGCCGGCATTGCCCGGCCCGGCTCGGCCAGACCGTCCATCAACTGACCGACCCGCTCGTACATGTCCTCCAAGTCGCGGAACGGGTCCCATCGCGAAATCACGGCCCGTGGACTGTCCTGCCGGGTTGCCAAAGTCATTTGCTCGGCATCCTCTCCATGAGCGGGTGAGATGACACGAGCCTTGGTCGGTACCGGGTGAGGCCGAATCGCCCTACCAGTGTGATTGAGGCAATTCCCATCGGCTCCGCCGTGACGTGAATGGGCCGGCGCCGGCCGGGTACCCGGCCTGGGAAGACGCAGACACGGAGGATGAACCGTGACAGACACGCTGGACCGCATAGAGGCCGACTGGCCGGCGGAGGCAAGCGCGGCCGCGCGGCGCACCGCGGCGCGGTACGGGCCACCCGACGAGGCGATGCCCAGCCGCCTGGTGTGGCACCACGCCCGGCCCTGGAAGCGCGTGGTGGTCAACAGGGATCCCGTCGAGCACAGGTTCCCGCAGCCGCACCAGGACCGGGTCGAGGGCTGGATCGACTTGGAGGTGCCCCGGGAGGGCACAGCCGACCTGGCCGCGTTCAACGGCAGCATCCGGGTCGAGCGCACCCGTGGCGAGTTGGCGGCCAGCTGTGACGTCGAGGCGGTCAACTTCCTCGCCGTCAACCTCGCCCACGACCTGATCACTGGCCGGATCGGCGTGGACGAGGCGCGCCGCGAGTACACCGAGATGGTGGCCGCCCACCTGATGGGTCGCGCGCAGCCGCAAACGAGCGGGTTCGCCTTCCAGCCCCTGGACGCCGGCGCGGGCACCGCGGACGAGGACGAGCCGGTCGCCCGGCACAAGGTACCCACGGTGGCGGCCCGCAGTGTGGGGAGGCCGGCATGAAACCGCAGTTGACCGAGGGGTGGCCTACCAGCGCGCAGGCCGCGGCCATGGCCACGACCGACCGGTACGGCCCGCCGGACGAGGCGAGCCCCAGCCTGCTGATCTGGCACGACCGGGAGCCATGGAGGCGGGTGGTCGTGTCGCGGGCGATGGTCCCGCACCGCTTCCCGCACACCCACGTCGACGTCGTGCGGCATGTCGTCGACCACCCAGTGCCGACGGACCGGATCACCGACCTGGCCCGCTTCAGCGGCAGCGTCGTGTACGACCGCACCCGCGGCGAACTCTCGTCGCACTGCGAGGACGAGGAGGGCAACATCCTTGCTCTCAACCTCGCCCACGACGTGGTGGCGCACGGCCTCGACGTCGATTCCGCTCGGCACCGCTGCCACGAGGCGATCGAGACCCGAAACACCGAGGACCGCGACCCGTATCTGGACCGGCTGATCTTCGAGCCGGGCCGTGGCGCGGACCCGGACGAGGTGACGATCGACGACGAGATGCAGGACCGGCTTCGCCAGGCGCTGGGCGCCGACCGCCCTGCCTGACCTCCGGAGGTCAGGTGGACCGCTGGTACCGCAACTCGGTGATCTACTCGTTGGACGCGGGTTTGTTCCAAGACTCCAATGGGGACGGTCACGGCGACATCCCGGGCCTCACCTCGCGCCTTGACTACCTGTCCCGGCTCGGGGTGAACACGATCTGGCTCAACCCCATCCACCCCTCCCCGCGCCGCGACGGCGGGTACGACATCACCGACCACTACGGCGTCGACCCACGGCTGGGCACCCTCGGTGACCTCGCCGAGCTGCTCGACAACGCCGACGAGCGTGGCCTGCGCATCATGCTCGACCTTGTGCTCAACCACACCAGCGACAAGCACCCGTGGTTTCAGCACGCGCGCGCGGACCGCGACTCACCCTTCCGCGACTGGTACGTGTGGTCGGACACCGAGCCCGCCGACCGGTGGAACGGGCAGGTCTTCCCCGGCGTCGAGTCGGAGACCTGGACGTACGACGAGACAGCGGAGGCCTGGTTCCGGCACCGCTTCTACACCTTCGAGCCGGACCTCAACACCGACAATCCCGCGGTACGCGCGGAGATCCGCAAGATCCTGGAGTTCTGGCTTCGGCTCGGCGTGGCCGGCTTCCGGGTGGACGCCGCGCCGATGCTGATCGAGAGCCGGGCGACCGGGTACGCCCGGGCCACCCGTGACTACGCATTCCTACGCGAGCTGCGCGAGACGCTCTCCTGGCGGCGCGGCGACGCGGTGCTGCTGGCCGAGGCGAATGTCGGCGACGGCGAGCTGCTGGAGTACTTCGGCGAGGCGGACGGCTCGGCGACCCGGCTGATGATGGTGTTCGCGTTCCGCCTCAACCAGTCGATCATGCTGAGCCTGGCCCGCCAGGACGCGACGCCGATCAAGGCGACTCTCCGCGAGCTGCCCGACCTGCCGCGGCACGCCCAGTGGGCGACGTTCCTGCGCAACCATGACGAGGTCGACCTGGAACGGCTCACGCCGAGCGAGCGGCGTGAGGTGATGGCCCAGTTCGGCCCCGAGGAGGGCATGCAGCTGTACCACCGCGGGCTGCGCCGCCGCCTCGCGCCCATGCTCCACGGCGACCGGCGCCGGCTGGAGTTGGCCTACAGCCTCCAGTTCACGATGCCAGGCACCCCGGTCATCCGGTACGGCGACGAGATCGGCATGGGCGAGGACCTGTCGTTGCCCGAGCGGACCGCGATCCGTACCCCGATGCAGTGGTCGGCAACCGCGAACGCCGGCTTCTCCGACGCACCCGCCGCCGACCTCCTCACACCGGTGATCAGCGCCGGGGACTACCGCGCCGACCTGGTCAACGTCACCGACCAGCGGTTGGATCCCAACAGCCTGCTGGTGTGGTTCGAGCGGATGCTGCACACGCTGCGCGAGTGCGAGGAGATCGGGGGCGGCACCGACGACGTGTTGGAGATCGGCCCACCGCACCTGCTCGCGCACACCGCCACCGGGTCCAGCGGGTGCATGATCTTCCTGCACAACCTCGCACCCGCGCCGTGCCGCGTCGCCCTGCCCGCGCACCTGCGCCGCGAGGCAGCTCCACTCAACGTCGCCGCCGACAGCGCCTACGGCGAAGATCTCAAACGCGACGCAGTCGAAGTCGACGGCTACGGGTACCGCTGGATCCGGTTGTCCCGCCGCCCATAGCCCGGTTCGTCGAGAAATCATGGTCACCCACGTTGCCGGGCCGGCAACCGGCAGGCTCACCCGCGTTCGGCGATCACGGTTCACCTGATCCGGCGACAACGTTGGCCAAAAGCAGGGAGCGGAACGGGTGGCCTGGTCCGCGCCGGGGCGTCACCTCGGTGATCAACCGGATCACCATCGAGCCTTGACCACGGATCGGAGGGCCCGGACCGGCTACGGTTCCGGGGCTCGCCGGGAGGGCAGCCGGATGGGTAACGCACACGAGTACCTCGGCGACACCATCGAGAAGACCGACGTACTGCTCAAGGACATCGAAAGCGCACTGGGAATGCCGAAGGAGCGCCGCGACCTGTCGTACAAGGCGCTGCGCGCGGTGCTGCACGCACTACGCGATCGGCTCTCCGTCCAAGAGTCCGCACACCTAGCCGCCCAACTGCCCACGCTGGTGCGGGGCGTCTACTACGAGGGCTGGCGGCCCCAAGACGTACCGGAGAAGATGACCCTCGATCAGTGGCTGCGGCGGATCCGCGCCGAGTGCCCGCTGGACATCGACGGCGGCACGCCCCGCCTGGTCGAAACGGTCCTACGCGCCCTGCGCCGTCACGTCACGCCGGGCGAATGGCATGACGTGCGCTCCAGCCTGCCGGACGAGTACTCCTCGGTGATCCCGTAATGGCGATCAAAATCAATGCCACCGGTCCGACAGCTCCCCCACGCCCGAACGTCACTCAACCGGGGAGAACCGTCCCGACTCCCGGTGACGTCGCTGCCCACACCACGGCCGTCCTTTCACCTCCGCAATCTACTTCCTGCTATCGCGGCCACGGTTTGGGAGTCGCCGAGTTCCCGGCGAAGGTCCTGCTGCCACCCCGAAACCAATGGAATCAGCTCACCCAGATCCAGAGCCCTCGGATCGCGGCATGTCCGGATGTCGAGGCCGAGGGCGGGCGTCGAGTCGGTCGGCGGCGGCGGTGCTAGTGGGTTACCTTCTTGACAAGGTGGGTGGTTGTGTCGGAGTCGGGGTGTGGCATCGACTGGTAGCCCTGGCTGTAGTAGAGGTCGAGGTTCCGGATGCTTTTGGCGCCGGTGGACAGCAGGATGCGAGAGCAGTCCGGGTCGGCGGCGGCTTCGGCGGTGTGTAGTAGCCACCGGCCCAGTCCTCGGCCTCGAAGGTCGGGCACGACGGCGAGCCGACCCACGTGCCAGTCGGTCTCGACGCGACGGGCGCGCACCATGGCCAGCAGTCGGCCGTCGAGCCAGATGCCGGTGGCGTGCCAGGTTGCCAGCCATTCGTGTACCTCGTCCAACGACTCGTGCAGGGCCGGTACGGCCGTGGTGTCGTTGATGAGGGCCTCGTCCACTCAGCAGCACCGCTGCAGCACGGTGACCTCGGGGGCGTCGTCGGGCGTCAGCTGTCTGGCGTAGGAGCCCGGCAACGGACCGGACGGCGTCCCGGCCCGTACGCGTTCACGCATCGGCCGTAGGGCGTGGCAGAGGCGAACCAGTTCGTCCAGCAGGCCGACACCGGCTGCGTCACGGGCCGGGTCGGGCCGCAGCCGCCCGTGCTCCACAGCGTCGGCGATGCGGATCGCGACCGTGGCGCCCAGTGGGACCAGACGCAGCGTCGTCACCACCTGCTTGGCGTGCTGGACCGATCGGGTGCCCGCCGATGTGTTGCCGTAGCTGACGAAGCCGATCGGCTTCCACGCCCATTCGCGGCTGAGGTAGTCCAGCGCGTTCTTCAGGACCGCTGGCATCCCGTAGTTGTACTCCGGGGTGACCGCGACGAACCCGTCGGCGGCCTCGACGATCGCGCTCCACCGACGGGTGTGTTCGTGCCGGTAGACACCGGACGAAGGATGCTCCTCCTCGTCCAGGAACGGCAGGTCCAGGTCGCCGAGGGCCACCGGCACGAGCTCGACGCCGAGCTCCGCGGCACGAGGGGCGATGGTATCGATCAGCCACCGTGCCACCGCGGGGCCGAGGGCGCCGGGACGGGTGGTGCACGCCAGCACCAGGACACGAACAGGTTTTGTTGACATGGAAACGAGTCTAGGTGCTAGGTTATTTACATGTCAACGAAACCTCCCGCCGGTACCGTGCGCTGGTTGAACCCCGACGAGGAGCGGGCGTGGCGGGCGTTTCTGCGGGTGATGGTCACCGTCCAGAGCGGCACGGCGCACGATCTGGCCGCGGTCGGCCTCTCCCCGCCCGACTACGAGGTACTCAGCACGCTGTCGGAGCGGCCCGACCACACCAGCACCCTGGGGGAACAGGCCGACAAAATGGGCTGGTCGCGCAGCCGGCTGTCCCGCCACGCCACACGGATGGAAGCGCGCGGTCTCCTGCGGCGCGCACCCGACCCGACCGACGGCAGGGGTTGCCTGCTCGCACTCACCGATCAGGGCCTGGAGGTACTCGACAACGCCGCACCCGCTCACGTCGCGTCGGTTCGGCACCACTTCATCGACCGACTTACAGCGGACGATCTCATCGCCATCGAACAGATCGCCAGAAGGCTGGAAGGACCCCAGCCCGCAGACGGTCCACCCGAACCGCGCCCATCGACATGATCATTTGACACCGTTCGGATGGCTGCGCACGACCGCCACGCCTGCGCTACGCAGGTTCCCGTACGCCGCCCTCCTCGCCGTCATCCGGCAGCGGCTCGACCGGGGCGGCCGGCAGCTCGTCCGGCGTATCCGGCAACAACTCGCCGGCATCGTCCGGCACGGGCTCGCCGGGATCGATCGGCGGATACTCCTCAGGGTCCAACCCCGGCAACGACATGACCCCATCATCGGTCATGCCGGGTCCAACCGCTCCTCGGGCGCACCGGCGAAGGGCGCCGACGACTCCAGGCCCGCTGCCCACGCCGACACGCTCACGCTCGGCGGCACGATAGTGCGTTTCGCTCGTATCGAGCCACACCACGTGCCTGCCTGCCGTCGGACGAGGTTTGCGGTCCGCTCCTACGATCGCCGCCAGCGGCGACGAGGCTTCGACCAGTCGTCCGACTGACAAAGCTGAGGTCCTGCCCGGTACAGATCCCAGAACCTCGGGCCGTACGACGCGCCTGTGGTGCGAGTCGACTTGCCACCGGACGACGTGGTCGCTCTCACTGGCATCGATGGACAGGGTTGTCGGGTGAGGCACGGATGTCGCCGCCGCGTCGGTTCCGGCGCGCGCTACAGGGCGTAGCGGCAAGTCCTGCAAAAGGCTTCAGCGCATCAACGCCTCGAGGGCCTACGCAGGTGCCACAACCCTTCCACAACAGATCCGCTGCACCTCGGTGCGAGCCTTCCGGCAGGTTGCTGACGAGCCCGATCGAGGGTTCGCGACCGGCTCGTGAAGGGAGCCCTCACGATCAGATTCCTCCAGCGGTTTGCGCAGGCTGCCGGGACGGCGGGCACCACGCGTGGACAGGGCGCGAAATCCGGGTTGGCCAGCACCAGCCGTCGGCTCCGAACCCGGCTATTTACCAGGCTCTCATAGGGGAGAAATGTCATGACTCACAAACCCATTCGGTCGACCCGCCTCACCCGACCCGGTGTGACGGCCCTATTGATGCTGTTCACCATGCTCGGTTTGATGATCGGCGCGGGTCCGGCGCAGGCCGCGGCGCCCAGCCCGGTGGGGAAAACCACAACCATCGTCGCACCGCTTTCCCTGCCGGGCAAAGGCGGACCGACCACGAACGCCACTGTGACAGGCAACTGCGGCTCGATCCACCTCGAGCTGGAACTCGTTAGCCCCGGCATCGACATGAGGATCACCTTCGGCTACAAGAGCATCCTGGGACCGGTGCGCTCACACAACCTGCAAGGTGTGTACGTAAACGCCCCGACCTTCACGGCCGGCCTCTTCGGCGACGTGGGTTTTCCGAACCTTGCTGAATTCGAAACCTCGGATTTGGTTACCATCGGGAATCCTGTGGCTGCGACGGCTACGTTGACCGTGCAGGTCCTTACCCCGGCGGGCCGGTGTTTCGGCGTCGTCGGCGACGGGCTCCTGGGCTAGTCACCTGATTCGGCGGGCAACCGGGATGTCTCGGTTGCCCGCCTCGCCTGTGGGTTACCAGCCTGCGATGGCCCGCGACACAACGGTGCTGAGCACCCGGATGCCGTGCACCGTGCCCGGATCGATCCCGGTGAGCTCCCGGATTCGGCGCAACCGGGTAATCGCCGTGCGGTGCCGCCTCCCGGGTAGATCGCATTGTGCCCGTGATGGCACCAGGCCACATGACCCGGCATGAACACCATGCCGTGTCGGCGGCGGGGCACCGGGTCGGAGAACGCGACCACGCCGCGCACACCGACAGCGCGGCGGCGTGACGGGAACACCCGGCCAGGAACCAACTCTGACTCCGGGCTGCAACGGTCATGGAAGGACGGCGCTGCCGCCGGCCGTGACGTCACGACGTAATGCGCCCGCGGGAACGCGGCGATACCGCGGCTTCGGGTGCGTCGATAGGTGCGCCAGCGCCGGCGACCAGGTACAACGTCATATTGGGCCTGAGGATGAGAGCAACAGGTGTGGTTACCCGCGCTCTTACCTCAAAACCCACCCATGACCAACCCGCCACACCGACACCCACCCAGTTACCGGACAGGCTCTACGAGCGCGGTCCCCAGCGACGCGCTAATCCTGGCCTCAGGTTGATCGGGGACCATGAGCGGCAAAAGCATCGACTGGAAGGGGGCGGGCCGGCGTGCGGATCATGATCGCGGACGACGACGCGGCCATCCGTGAGTCGCTGGAGCGGGTGCTCCAGGTCGAGGGTTACGACACCAGCACCGTCGCCAACGGTCTCGCCGTGCTCGACGGGGTCGGTGGGGCCGGCGGTGAGACGCTGGATCTGCTGATCCTCGACGTGATGATGCCTCGCCTCGGCGGGTTGGAGACCTGCCGGCGGTTGCGGGCGGCGGGTCGGGATCTGCCGGTGCTGATGCTGACCGCCCGTGACCAGGTCTCCGACCGGGTCGCGGGGCTGGACGCGGGCGCCGACGACTATCTGCCCAAGCCGTTCGCCACCGAGGAATTGCTGGCCCGGGTGCGGGCCCTGCTGCGCCGGCGCACGCCGGGCGACGACGAGTCGCAGATCCTGTCGTTCGCCGACGTCCGGCTCGATCTCGACAGGTTCGAGGCGTGGCGGGGCGAGCGGCCGCTGCGCCTGACCCGGACCGAGTTCTCCCTGCTGGAGGTCCTCGTGCGCAACGCGACCCGGGTGTTGACCCGAGACGCGCTGTTCGAGGCGATCTGGGGCTTCGACATGAGCGCCACCGCCAACAACCTCCAGGTGTACGTGAGCTACCTGCGCCGCAAGATGGAGGCCGAGGGTGAGCCGCGATTGATCTACACGCTGCGCGGCCTGGGATACACGTTGCGGGAGACTCCTCCGTGAGCGGGCCCGCCGGCCGGGAACCGCGCCGGCTGACCCGATGGTGGCGGCGGCGGTCCCTGCGGACGAGGCTGACGGTAATCGCGGCGACGGCCATCGCGGTCAGCGTGTTCGTGGCCTTGCAGGTGGCCATCGAGCTGCTGGACTCGGAGCTGCAGGACACCGTCGAGGATCAGCTGCGCGCCGACTCCCGCGTCCTTGCGACGGACGCGGAGCGCGCCGGTCTGGCGCAGGTCCAGCTGCCGCCGTATCCCGGATCCGGTCGGCTGGTGCGGGTCATCCTGGCCGACGGCTCGACCCGGACGCCGGCCGGCCAACCCGCGCTGCCCCCGGTCAGCGAGCAGGCCGGGCGCGTGGCGCAGGGCGCGTCGGCCGATCTGATGGAGTCGAACGACAGCGACGGCGGCTACCTCATCTACACGCTGCGGGCGGGCGACGGCGCGGTCCAGGTGGCCCGCGTCGTCGACGACAGCCCGACCACCCGGTTCGGGTTGGGCATGCTGCTGATCGGGCTGTTCTGCGTGGTCGGCGGCGCCCTTGTCGGGCGGACCGTGGCGCGGACCGGGCTGGCACCGATCGACCGGCTGACCGCCGCCGCGGTACGTGTCGCGCACACCCAGGATCTCGACGCCGACATCCCGGATGAGGGCGGTGGGGAGATCCGGCGGCTCATCCAGTCGATCAACGACATGCTCGCCGCGCTCCGGGACTCCCGGCGGGCCCAGCGGCTGCTCGCCGAGGACGCCGCCCACGAGCTCAAGACCCCGCTCACCAGCCTGCGCCTCAACGTCGAGCTGCTGATCCGGCTCGATCGGCGCGGCACCCTCGACAGCGCACTGCCGGCGGAGAGCCGGACCCGGCTGCTCAACGATCTCGGCGCCCAGGTGGCCGAGTTGAGCACCCTTGCCGCCGAGCTGACCGACCTGGCGCGCGGTGACGTCAGCGACGAGAGCACCGAGCTGCTCGACCTCGCCGACGTGGTGGTGGCCGCCGCGACCCGGGCGCGTTCCCGCGTGCCCGACATCGAGGTCGCGCTCGACGTGACCTCCGTGTGGGTGAGCGGGCGTCCCGCTGCGCTCCAGCGGGCGGTGCTCAACCTCATCGACAACGCCGGCAAGTGGTCCCCCGCGGACCAGCCGGTCCAGGTCCGGCTCCGGGCCGAGGGCGCGTCGGCGGTGCTCGAAGTCGACGACGCCGGGCCAGGCATCGACGCCGCCGACGTACCGCGGGTGTTCGACCGGTTCTACCGTGCCGATAGCGCCCGGGCGTTGCCGGGATCCGGTCTGGGGCTGTCGATCGTGCAGCGGGTCGTCGACGCCCACGGCGGCCGGGCCACCGTCGCCCGCTCCGCACGCGGTGGCGCGCTGCTTCGGGTCGACCTTCCGGCCGCGGCCCCGCCCGCCCCGATCGCGCGGCTCACCGCCGGGGAGGACACCGCGGCGCGCTGACCCGCACCGGCGGCGCGGCCCAGGACAAGGGACGGCGGCCCTCGGGCATGGCCCGCGCGGCTCACCGTCGAAGCAGGACACCGCGGTGCGCCGCCCCCTAGCCCCGACCGCACGGGGCAGGGCCAAAGGGCGGCGGCCGTCGGGCAACGGCCCGCGGCCCACCACCGGGGCGGGGCCCGGTGCGCCGACCCCAGCCCCGGCGCGTGGCGCAGGACGAAAGGGCGGCGACCGTCGGGCGCATGAAAGATCCGGGACGGGCCTGGGTCCCGTCCCGGATCTCGTCCGTGCCGCCGCGCTCACCGTTGCAGCGCGGGCTCCTCGTCGTCGACGAGCGACTGTTGACCGTCCGGCAGCTCCACCGCTGGACGGGACAGCCGGCTCGGCCACCACATCCGCCGGCCGATCAGCATGGTGAGGGCGGGCACCAGGACCGACCGCACCAGCAGGGCGTCGAGCAGCACGCCGAAGGCGACCAGGAACCCGACCTCGACCAGCATCACCAGCGGAAGTGAGACGAGGACCGCGAACGTGGCCGCCAGGACCACGCCGGCCGAGGTGATGACGCCGCCGGTGGCCGACAGGGCCTTGAGCATGCCCTCTCTGGTGCCGAGACGCACGGTCTCCTCTCTGGCCCGGCTGGTAAGGAAGATGTTGTAGTCAACGCCGAGCGCCACCAGGAACAGGAATGCCAGCAGTGGCACCGAATAGTCGATCCCCTTGAACCCGAGGATCGTGTCGAAGACGAACACGCTGCCGCCGAAGGCTGCGGCGAACGAGACGACCACGGTGGCCATAAGGACCAGCGGGGCCACGATCGCGCGCAGCAGCAGCCCGAGCACGATCAGGACGACGGCGAGCACCAGCGGGATCACCAGCTTCTCGTCGCGCCTGGTGGTCACCTCGGTGTCGAGGTTCTCCGCACTCGGCCCGCCGACGATCGCCTCCGCCCCGCTCACCGCGTGCACGGCGGTGCGCACCCGCTTGATCGTGTCGTACTCCGCGGCGGTGTCCGGCGCATCCTTCGGGAACACGGAGATGTCGACCCAGCCAGCCTTGGTCTCACCCGGGAAGGCCTGGGCCACACCGGGGTGCCCTTGACGACGTCGAGCACCCGCACCTGGTACGCCGGCCGCGTATAGATCGTCATCGGCATGCCGCCGAGCTCCGGGAAGTGCTGACGGAGGACGGTGAAGCCGGTGACCGACTCCGGCGCGGACAGGAACTGGTCCTGCTCCCGCAAGGCGCCGGTGTTGCCCGCCAGCCCGACGGTGAGCACGCCGAGGACTCCGAGCGAGGCGGCCGTCGCCACCCACCGGCGGCGGCTGATGACGGCGCCGAGCCGTCCCCATATCCCCACCTTCTCCTCCACGGACGTGCTGAACCGCGGGATGGCCGGCCAGAAGATCCGCCTGCCGAGCACCACGAGCACCGCCGGGAACAGCGTCAGCATGGCCACCAGCGCGCACATGATGCCGGCCGCACCGATCGGACCCAACCCGCTGGTGCTGTTCAGGTCGGCGGCGAGCAGGCAGAGCAGGCCGGCGACCACGGTGGCCGCGGACGCGACGATCGCCGGCGCCGCGCCGCGCAGCGCGTGGACCATCGCGACCCGGACGTTCTCGTGGTGGCGCAGTGTCTCCCGATATCGAGCGATGAGCAGCAGCGCGTAGTCCGTGCCGACGCCGAACACCAGGATCGTCAGCAGCGCCGAGTTCTGGTTGTTGACCACGATGCCGAAGCCCTTGACGAGCAGGTAGACAGTCGCCATCGCGGTCAGCGCGGCCGCGCTCACGGCCATCAGCGGGATGAACCACAACACCGGGCTGCGGTAGGTGAGGATGAGCAGGAGCGTGACGACGATGACGGTGGTGAGGAGGACCTGCAGGTCGATGCCGTCGAAGACGGCGTCCATGTCGCCGTCGATCGCGGCCGGGCCGGTCACCTCGAGTTCCAGGCCGGCGGGGCGGTCCTTCGCGGCGTCACGCAACGGGCCGACGAGGTCCTCCGGTGCGCCGTAGGTCGTGCTCACATCGAGGGTGAACATCATCGCCTTGCCGTTGGTGGAGCGGCTCGTCGGTGGGCCCTCGTCGTCCTCGTCGGCCGGGGCCGCCACCTTCGGCGGGTACCGCTTGGCAAGGGTGTTGTAGTGGCGCTCGACCGTCGCGCGGTCGGCGTCGGTCACGCCGCCGGCGCGGTGGTACACGAAGACGAACGTGTTGTCCTCACCGCCGGGGAGACTGTCCTCCAGCGCCGCGACCTTGGTGGACTCGGCACCTGCCGGCAGGAGGTCCACGGCTCTGTCGGTGGTGACCGAGCTCAACTTTCCGCTCAGCGGCACCATGACCGCCGCCAGCGCCACCCACAGGCCGATCACCAACCACGGCACCCACCGGCCTGCCAACCGACCGGCCGGCGCTTCCCCGGACGGCGCTGCGTTGACTGCCATCACTAGCCTCCTACATGCGGGTTGCATCGCTTATCTGATGCAGACTTCGTACCGAGCGAATCTGAGACGACCGTTAATGCGGCGCTCAGGCCGGTTGGCCGAACCAGGTGCCCAGCGCACGTGCGGGCGGTGACGGTTGACCCGTCCGGTCCAGGCGACCGCGGCGTCGCGGACCTCCGCGTGGTCGACGAGGTCGAGGCAGGAGCCAACGCCCGTCACGCAGCAGGTCCGCCGACCGGGTCACCGCGATGGCGACGTCCGAGTCGGGCCGCTCCAGCGTCACTTCATGTCGGGGCACAAGATTCCGACGAGCCGGTGGTCGTCGCCCAGGTCGTACCAAACGTCCATGCCGGCGAGGTACGGGTGGGCGTCGTCGAGCGGCGGACCGTCGAACTCCACTGTGGACAGTCGACGGCGAGCCAGTCAGCGCCGTCGAGCAGATGGACGCGCGGGTCGCTCCAGCCACGCCCTCGCCTGGGCGAACAACGCCAGCGCACCCTCCGCTGCCCTCCTCGATCGGGGATGCGCGACGATGCGCTGTTGGCGAAGCCTTACACGGCCCCAGGCATCGACGTCCCGGCGTCGAGACCGGCATGGCTCTTCGGGGCGGTCACCATGGCGCTGGCGACGGCGTTCGCTGTCGTCGCCGCCTGCGGGTCGGATGCCGACAACAGTGCGGGGCCCGCCGCGGCCGGCTCGCACAGCGCGCACGCGGGCGGGTCGTCGGCTCCACCGCAGCCGCTGCGCGCCGGCGAGCGGTTCGTCGACTTGAAGATGGCCGAGGCCTACACGCCCGCGCCGCCGGAGGGCGGCACGGACGGGTACCGGTGCCAGGTGATCGATCCGGGCCTGACCAAGGCGGCGTTCCTGACCGGGACCCAGTTCACGCCGGAGAACGTCGCCATCGCGCACCACGCCATCGTGTACGCGGTGCCGCCGGGCGGCGCTGCCGCGGCGCACGAGCGGGAACACCATGCAGGACAGGCATGAAGGGGATGCGGAACAGGTCTTGGACGCCTGAGTCCGGCCGTTCGTAGCGTCAAGCCGTGATCTCTCGAGCCGAGGAGGAGTGGACATGGCTACCCAGATGCAGGCGGTCGTCGTTCCGAAGGTGAACGCCCCGTGGGAACTACAGAACGTGGACCGGCCGGAGGCCGGCCCCAACCAGGTGCTGGTGCGCGTCCACGCCTGCGCGATCTGCGGCACGGACGTGTGGATGGCGAACGGGACGTTGTCGTTCCGCGAGTTCCCCTTGGTGCTCGGGCACGAAGGCGTCGGCGAGGTGGTGGCCGTGGGCGCCGGTGTCACCCAGCGCGCGGTCGGCGACCGCGTCGGCCTCCCGATGGTGCAGAAGCGGTGCGGTAGGTGTGATTTCTGCCGTGAGCAGCACCCGAACAGCTTCGTCACCGCCGCGAACTGCGCGGCCCCGATCCTCACCGGCGTCAACGTCGACGGCGCGCACGCGGAGTACATCGTCGCCGACGTCGATGGGACCGTACTGCTGCCCGACGGGGTCTCGTACGAGCTCGCGGCGCCGACCCTGTGTGCCGGCTTCACCGTCTGGGCCGGCTTGCGCCGGGCGGAGGTCAAGCCGTCCGGTCGGGTCGCTGTGGTCGGCATCGGTGGACTCGGTCACCTCGCGATCCAGTACGCGACGGCCGCGGGTTACCACGTCACCGCGGTTACCCACAGCCCCGACAAGGAGGACCTTGCGCGGCAGCTCGGCGCCGACAAGGTCGTCGCCGACGGCGCGGGGCTCAAGGCCGCTGGCGGCGCTGATCTGATCATGTACACGGGCAGCAACCACGCGGCGCTCGCCAGCGCGATGGACGGCCTGCGTCCGTGGGGCAAGGTCGTCATGATGGGCATCGCCACCGACGAGCTGACGCTGCCCGCGCTGCCACTGGTGTCGAACAGCCACCAGATCATCGGCTCCGCCCACAACGGCTACGAGTACCTCGTCGAGGCGCTCGACTTCGTCGCACGCGGCGCCGTCAAGCCGATGATCGAGCTCTTCCCCAAGGATCGCGTGGCCGAGGCGTACGACAGGGTCGCCAACGGCGACGTCCGGTTCAAGGCTGTAGTGACCTACTGACTCTCCCTATCATGTGTGCATGGCGGACCTCGACCTCCGACTGGTGCGGTACTTCACGGTCGTGGCCGCTCATCAGCACATCGGCCGGGCCGCCGCCGAGCTGCGCGTCGCGCAACCGTCGCTGAGTCGTCAGATCCAGCGGCTCGAGGAGCAGCTCGGTGTGCGGCTGCTCGACCGCACCGCACACGGCAGCCAGCTCACGCCGGCCGGCCGCGCCTTCCTCGTGCAGGCGAACGAGCTGCTCGGGGCCGCCCGCCACGCCGTCACGAACGTCCGCGCCGCCGCGACGTCGGGAACGATCACCATCGGCTACATGCCCGGCCTGCCGATCACCCCGGCGGTGCGTGACCTGCGCGAGCGCCACCCCGACGCGGAGATCCACACCCGCTACCTGACGTGGGAGGACACCCGGTGCCTCGCGGAGCACCGGGTCGACGTGGTGATCGCCTGGCAGCCGTTCGTGTTCCCGATGGAGGGTTACCGCGTCACGGTGCTGTACGAGGACCCCCGGGTGCTCGTGGTTCCCACCACGCACCGGCTGGCCGGGCGCACGTCCGTCACCTTGGCCGACTTCGCCGACGAACCGCTGGTGGAGTTCCCGATGCCCGGCGCGTCTGCGGAGTGGCGGGCCTTCTGGTGGCCGGAGCATCCGGACGGCGGCCGGCGCCCGGTGGGCCCGGCCGTGCACACCGTGCAGGACAAGTTCGAGGTGGTCGCGTGCGGCAAGGCCGTGATCATGCATCCGCGCAGCGACCAGGGCGGTCTCCTCCGCCCCGACCTGACCTCGATCCCGATCGACGACCTCCCGCCGTGCCAGGCCGTGATGTTGACCCGCCCCGTCGAGGAAAACACCATGGTCGACGAGTTCCGCAGGTCGGCGCTGAGCTGTCTCCCCAGCTGAGGAGACGACGTCAGCGCCCGCGATGTGACCGGCGGCAGCCGGGTCGGTCAGGATCGTGTGGGTTGCAGTCGGGCACCAGGTGAGTCCTGAGCGGGCTCTCCCCCGGTCCAGCGGGTCGACCAGCGGCTGCGGCAGCAGGCCCGGTTCCGGGCCAAGCACGCCGCATGGTGCGTTCAGCAGGAGCGTTCGCGATGATCAGCTGGCCGGGGCGGGCGGCGAGCAGATTCGGGTCTTCTTCCAGCGCCGCGGCCAGGACCTGACGTTCGTCGGCCTTGGCATCGGCCAGCGACCAGGCGATCGGCAGCCCTGAGGGCGTGCAGCCCGGAACGCTGTCCCCCGGGCGGGCCGTTTCGACCCGTTGCCGGGAGAACCCGAGGACCTGGGCGGCGGCCGCCCGTAGGTTGTCGTAGCGGATCTTGCCGGTGGGGATGCCGCCGAGCGTGGTGAACGCGTGAACGTGGCCTTCCAGGAATGCTTCGGAGCCACCCCGGGCGCAGATTCGGTGGACGGCCTTGCCGGAGAAGGAGAGCCGGAACGCGAACAACATGCAGATCACCGGTTCACCGCGCAGGTTGACGGTGACCTCGCCGAAGCCGACCTCCGCCTCTCGCCGGGCCGGTGGGTCTGCGGGACGAACACGTTGACCGGGCCTCGGCGCGGATCTGCGGCTTGCGGTCGACGACGTAGGCGCGCACCACCGGGTAGGACACGTCGTGCATGCCGTGCCCGTCGATCAGCCGGCGTAGATCCGTTTGACGGTGTGCCGCTGCTTGCGCGGCGCGTCCAGGTCGACGCGCAGCATGTCGTCGATGACCGGCTTGAACGGGGCCAGCTTCGAGGCCGCGGCGGTATCGGCTTGCGCGGCTGCGGCCAGGCCGACGTCAGCGCGGCGCGGACCGTGCGGCGGCTGACCTGACACTTCTGAGCGATCGTCCGGCCCGACATTCCCGCGTGGGAGTCACGCCGGATCGCCGCGAACAGGAAACCCTGGTGGCGCCCGGACAAGCGAACAACCCAGCACAATGGCGGTGGAGCCGTTCAACAATCGGTGGAATGTCAGCAAGCCCGTGCGTCGCGGGACTGTCAGCCGTCTTGCAGGGCAAATCTGGCTCTGGCCAGAGTGAGCAGGCCGAGGTCGACCCAGATGTCGCGGGCGGAAAGCCTCTCAGCCGGCCCCGCCCAAGGTCACAGTGCGGGATCCGGGCGCGAAGTCACCGAAGGACTGTTGCCAGGACTCGCCGGGCCAGTAGTACGTCACACGGCCCTCGATGGGCTGGTAGCGGGCTGTGTAGAGCGTTCTGGACCCGTGCTCGTCGACGGATCGATAAAGCGGCGGCCTCAGCATCGCCGCCACATCCGCACCCGCGGCGCGGATGGCTCGCAGCCGCTCCTGCGTCCGCATGGCCCGTTCCTGCTCGTCGGTCACCGGCAGGTGCTGGTGATTGGCGGCGCAGGCGTCCGGTGCCACCGTCGGCGAGATATCCGGCCCCACGAACACCGTCATCGCCTTCTTGGGATCGACAAGGGTGAGGTTCTGGGGGACGGCGACCGGTAGGAACCGCACCCTGTCGACCGCCTCATCAACGGTGTCGCACCTCTCCAGTAGGTAGCGCACGAGGATGAGAATGGCGAAGCCTCGTCCGTAGACGGAACGTCCGCCCCAGGTGAGCGAGACCGCGAGACCGGCGTCGTTCATCCCGTCCAGCAGCCCCCACAGCAGGTCCTGCATCCCGATCACGGGGCGCAGGAGGCAGGAGGAGACGATGGTCCCTTCGCACTGGTCGGGCCGTAGGTCATAGTTGCGCAGCAGAGTGCCGTTCCCGCCGATCTGGGTGCAGCCCTGCGAGAACGGCCGCAGTGCCGCGTGGGTAAGGAAGGCTTCCGCCTCGGGCCGGTCGAGTTGGCCGGCAAGGCGGTCCAGAACCGGGACCAGTTCCGGCATGTGCGCACGGAACAGCGCCCGAACACGATCCGCGCCCTCCGCAGTCCGGCCCTCCTCGGTCAGCAGGCCCTCCATCTCCTGCCACAGGCCCCGGGCGTAGGCGGCCCACCGCCCGTCGCCGCCGTCGCCGACCTCGATCGCCCGGAAGGTCTTGCGCTGTTGCCGCACGACTGCCACCTCCGCTGCGAGGATCGGATGAGCTGAGGGCAACCTAGCCAATTGGGCAGGTATTCACCAGGTGACCGCCGTCGGCGACCGCCGGGCGCTGGACCAGGTCCCGCTCGTCATCCAGCAGCGTCCAGCGCACGACCAGCTCATCGAGATCCAGCGACCGCGCCATGGCCGCAGATCCTTGCCCACCCAACCCCGAACCCGCAGAGCGGGATTACCTGAAAGGACGCCGGGTAGCGCTGACCAGTGCGATCACTGTCCTCTGTGGCTGGTGACACGTTTCTTACCGGCACCCCTGGTCCGAACCTCACGAACACCGACTCGTGATCCAAAACGATGGATCCCGAAATCGCGAACAGGTGGAGCCCACACTGGCGAGCAAAGCCAGCCGCCCATCGGGAACATCGAATCGCGCCCGCACGAAGATGCTCATCGGCCCATCCCACCACACCACCGCGAATCAGCCGTCCGCTCATCGGCTTGAGCGTGCGTCCGCCGCGGTGGCTGCTGAGCACGCCTCGCGCCGGCTGTTAGCGTCCCGTCCTCGGTGTTCGCTGCTCGGCACTTCGATGGCGGCTCATAGAGTCCGGCACCAGTCTCCTCTGCTGTCGGATGGTAACGAGATGGATGGCCCAAGGCCGAGATGTTTGCACCGTGTTGGACGCTGAGGTCGGACTGATTGCCTCGCGGCAGCCGGGCGGCGCCGCCCGCCGATGCTCACCTATGTCGGCGAGGTCGGCGCCAGCCAGGCATACGTCCCGCATGCGCACGTGCCAGAGAGAGAGCAACCGTGCAGGTTCGCGTTCGGCAGGTCGGTGTGGGCGACGTCGGCGGTGAACCGCTGCGGCCGCACCACCCCGGGGTTCGATCCAGTGCGTAAGGGTGGTCAGTGCCGCCTGGCGGTCGCTCGCCCGGTGTGCCTGTTGTCGGGACGACAAAGATCATGGCAGGTGGTCGTGGGCGCGGACAGCCAGTTACGGGCGTCGACCTGCCGTAGAGCGCGTTGTCTGCGGTATGAGAGAGAGTCGATCTTCCCGCTATCACAGAGCCCTTTGACTCGAGCCTTCTATGGAGTGGTTCTGATAGCTGATCGCGGATGCCGTTGACGGATCATTGCGGTTGTCTGGGGCTACCAGAGTGGTGCGGTGGAGACGGGATGCGATCCGCTAACGTCGAAGGCCCTCGGACTGCGGATGGGAGACTGGATGACACGGCAGGCACGAGTCTTCGTTGGTTCATCCACGGAAGGGCTGGGAGCGGCGCAGGCAATCAGAAGTTTGCTTGCCTCCGACGCCCGGCTGACACTCTGGAATGAGGGCCACTTCCGCAGTGGCGACGGCTTTCTGGAAACGCTGGTCAGGTCGTTGGACGAGTTCGACTTCGCGATCCTGGTGGCGACACCGGACGACTCAGTTCTCTCGCGCGGAGTCTCCGCGCTGACACCCAGGGACAACGTGCTATTCGAACTCGGACTGTTCATGGGACGACTTGGCCGGGGACGAACCTTCCTGGTCCATCCGAAGCAACACGAGCTACGCCTGCCCTCGGACCTGCTCGGCGTCACCACGCTATCGTGCCGATGGCCCGACGCCACAGCGGACCGCAGGGCAGGGCTGCAGGACTTCATGTCCGCGCTGGGAGCCGCGTGCGACACGATCCGAGACACGATCAACGGCTGGACCGAGATGTCGGCCCACCACGCCCTGGAGGCGCCAGGGCTGTTGCGCTGCTACACCAACGCGACGGAGGCGCAAGCCGCCATCGGCAAAGCGATCCGAGCGGCCAGACGAAGCATCCTGCTAATGGCAACAAACCTTGCGTACACACCTGCTCTCAACGTCGCTGAGTTGCAGCAACGGATTCTTGAAGGCGTCGACATCAGATTCCTGATCCTTAACCCCCACAGCCAGCACGTGGAGACGACCGCGCACGAGTTCATGATCTCCGCACCGCAACTACGTGAGGAAAACCGCCTACACCTGCGATCACTAATTGATCTTCAGCACTTCTCCCTCGCCCGCGAGGCCGAATCAGAACTGGTCGGAGGGGTCCAGATCCGCTTCTACGACGCCCCGCCGCGCATGCGTTGCTACTGCTTCGACCATCAAGACGGCACAAGCTTCTTCGTGCCATATCTCAATCGAACGCCCTCCCGCCCGCTGCCCGTCTTCGAGGTCAGCAACCACGGCGCCATCGCACGACGGTACCTGTCCTCGATCGAAAACCTATGGTCCGCACCCGACTCGCTGACCGCAGAGACGTTCCTCAAGCAAAACCCGGCGTACCTATGACCAGCGGACCGCCGCAGCTGATTGCCGCGGCGGGCTCAAGCCTGATCGCCCTCCGGGCAGTCGGCCAGGTCGACGACGGCTAGGTCACGCAGGAACTCGGCCTATACCGCGGCGGCGTTGTCCACCAGCCGCCGCTCCGCGATGTCCATCAGGCGGGGCCGGATACTCGAAGCGGGTAATGACGTCGACCTCGTCCCCGAGGACCAACTCGTGCAGGTACTTGATCGACACGTCCAGTTCCACCGGTCCGAGGCCCGCCGCCGCCAGCTCCTTGATCGACAGGCCGGCGTCGGCGAGAGCGGCCCACCTCGCCCGGATCGAGTAGTCGATCACGCCGGCGTCGAACACGACGGTCTGGCAACACTGTCGGCCCGCGACTTCACCGCCCGCCAGGAGCTGGTGACCGGCAACTTACTCAGCCCCAGCCGTAGCGGCCGGGGTAGTCGCCCGGGTCGGGATAGTCGCCGTCCCAGCCCTTCCACGGTTCGTATTCGCGGCCGTACTGGGAGGGCCGTCGCTCGACCCCGACGGGCTCCGGGGTCAGCGCGCCGCCGCCCGGTGGCCGCGCGGCCGCGCGCATCGCGAAGATGCCGAGGTCCACGTTGTAGTCCATGGCGTTCGGCGCCATCACGCCATGGGTCCGGTCGATGGACGCCCGCAGCGCGCCATCCCGGGCCGCCGTGAGCTTCCAGCTGTCGTACCCCCATCCGACGTTCCACACCCCGCCGAGCGTGTTCCAGTCCGCCGGCAGCGTCCACAGTGGCCACAGGAACACGTCCCGGCGGCGTGCCGTACTGGGAAATGAGTGTCCTGCCGCGCGGCGTTGGTTGGGGCGTGGTTCTGGATCGCGGGCATGAGCCCGTGCGGCTGAGGGCGGCAGAGTTGACGCAGCTTGGCCAGGGCTTGTACCAGTTGCTCACCCAGTTCATCGGTTACCAGGCCGCCCAGGTCGGCTGGGACCCGCAAGGGCGCGTGGATCCAGCCGAGCTGCGGCATGAGTGGGCCGACGAGATCGCGGCCGGTGAGCTGCCGGGTCTGGTACTGGCTGAAGACGTCCTGCCGGATCTACGCGGCTCGGCCTTCGTGCCGTTCGCCCGAGGCTTCCTCCGGATCCCGTATGCAGGCGAGCACTCATCAACACTCATCAGCGACGAAGGAATTGCCTGAGAACTCTCGCGGACGAGTTCCCTTTGCCCTTTGCTCCAGGCCGCACGTCGGCGCGCTGCGTCCGTCACGTGGCGCGCCGCCCACGTCGCGGCTTCTTGTTGATCTTGGTGTGGTGGCCGGGCGGGGTTAGCCGCGTCGCGGGCCTTCCTCTGCGGCCCTGTCGAGTTGCTGGGTAACGTGGCAGGCGATGTCACGGAGCACGTTGACCTGCTGCTCGGTGAGTCCGTCGATGACGTAGCGCCGCACGGCCGCGACGTGGCCCGGTGCCGCGGCGACCACGACATCCCACCCGGCGTCGGTGAGCGTGGCCCTGGTGTAGCGAGGGTTTTCCGGGTCCGGCTCGCGGCGCAGCAGGTCCCGCTGCTCCAGGCGTTTGACGACGTTCGACAGCCGGGACAGTGAGCTGCCGATGTGGCCGGCCAGGTCGCTGAGGCGCTGTGTTCGGCCCGGTGTCATCGAAAGGTTGCTGAGCACGAAGTAGTCGAACAGGGTCAGCCTGCTGTCTTGCAGCAGCTGCGCGTCGAGCGCGCCGGGCAGGTTGAAGACGAGCTTGGCCAGGGCGATCCAGGCATCGCGCTCACAGTCGGTCAGCCACCGTGGTTCGTCCGGCACGCTGTCCAGCCTACGAGCCATGACTTCAGCCGTGAAGTGAGACACGTCGCATTCGGTTCAAGCTTGAAGTGAGGTCGGGTAGGTTCGGCTTCAAGCTTGAACCTCATCCTTAGGAGTGGTCGTGACCCTGTTCCGGCTGGATGCCAGCATCCGTACCCACGGCTCCGCGAGCCGCGAGATCGCGGACATCGTCGAGGAAGAGTGGCTCGCCGCCCACCCGGGCGACCGGGTCGAGCGCCGCCACATCGGCGTCGACACCCTGACCGCGACCGCCTGGGCAGCGGCGGTCACCGCCGGCATGACCGCACCACAGGAGCGCACCGCCGAACAGCGGGACGCCGTCGCACTCGCCGCGACGCTGGTGGACGAGCTGCTGTCCGCGGATGCGATCCTGTTCGCCGTGCCGCTCTACAACTACGGTGTCTCCCAACACTTCAAGACGTACATCGACGTCGTCTGCACCGACCCGCGAGCGTTTGGCACACCGTTCCTGGCCGGCAAGCCGGTGGTGCTGGCCACCGTCCGCGGCGGCGCGTACGGCGGCGGCACCCCGCGGGAGGGCTGGGATCACTCCACCCCATACCTGCGGCGTATCCTCGCCGACTGCTGGGGCGCCGACCTGTCCGTCGTCGAGCGGGAGTTCACCCTCGTCGGCGTCAACCCCGCCCTGGACCCGTTCACCGAGCAGGCCTCGCAGATGCACGCCGGCGCCCTACTGGCAGCCCGCGAGGCCGGCCGCGCGCTCGGCGCGCTGCCCGTACCCGCCTGAGAGCCGGCCAGCCACAACCGGTGACGATGGCGACCGATCAGTTCGGCCGCGCTGCGTAACCGCCGCACTGCTGCTGGCCTGTCGATCTGTGTCACCCGCGCCGCTGCGCTGT
Source organism: Phytohabitans houttuyneae (assembly GCF_011764425.1). NCBI lineage: Bacteria > Bacillati > Actinomycetota > Actinomycetes > Micromonosporales > Micromonosporaceae > Phytohabitans > Phytohabitans houttuyneae. Next base: position 720,183 of record NZ_BLPF01000003.1, on the reverse strand, counting down.
TCGGCTCGCCACTGAGGTGCTCGGTGGCGTGCTTGCCCGCTGCGTTGGCGTCGGTATCGGTCGCCGTCATCTGGCAACGCGCAGCCGCAGGGAGCCTGGCATGCCTACGCCGTCCGAACCGCCGGCGGGGCGGCGGCATCGTGTCGTCCTGACAGGGTTCAGCGGTCTGTCTGGTCCTGCCAGCCGTCGTGCTCGGGGTGGTATCCGTAGGCGGCGGCCCGTACCGTTTCTTCGTCTTCTAGTCCGGAGCCGATCGCGCCGCCGACGGTGGCCAGGGAGCTGATGATCCAGGCGAGGGTGAGGTAGTCGGTGGCATGGGCCGGTCGTTGCAGGGTCTGTTCCAGCACTGAGGTGTCGATCAGCAGCGCCGCGGCGAGTGCCGTTCCGACGAAGAGCGCGACGTAGGCCACTGCGGTGGCCAAGGTCAGGGTGAGGGTGGTTCCCCAGTTGAACATCCGGGCCAGCTCGGGCGGTGTGTGCGGGTCCGGCTTCTCCCACAGGTCGTGCGCAATGATCAGCCAGGCCACCAGCGCGGTCAGCCCGAGCAGCATGATCACGGTGAGGCGTAGGGGTCGAGGGCGGCGCCAATCTGCCAAGTGGTGCTGGTGGTGAGCGCGAATGCGGCTGTGCCGAATGCGCCGACCAGCAGTTTGGACAGGCCCAGCAGGGCGCGTCCGGGGCGGTTGGCGCGGACCATTCCGGTGAGCAGCCGCAGCGGGCCGGTCAGCCGTGAGGCGACATAGCGCAACTCTCCGGCGTCGCCCTCGCCGTCTACCCGGTGAACGGCGGTTACCCGGCTCGCCAGCGCGGCCGGTTCTCGATCGGCCGGCGGTACCCGCTGGTCGGAGGCGTCGGTGAGCAGCTGACCCACGAGGTCCGGGACGACCGTACGGACAGCCCGGAGCTGGCGCAATCCGAGCGCGGGCAGGGATACCAACGCGGCTCGGCGTTGGGCGGAGGTCTGCGCGACCAGTGGCGCCCGGTCGGTGTGCAGCGGCAGATCGGTCAGGCAGACCGCGATGTCCCACCGGTCGTCGGCGCTTCGCCGGGCGAGGTCGTCGAGCAGCGCGTCGGCGCCGCCGTCGCGGCGCGGCGGTACGTCACCCCAACCTTCCCGGACTGTCCATCGCACGTCGGCGCCCACCCGCTTGGCGAGTCGGTCGGCCAGCTCGGCGCGGAGCTGCCCGGTGACCCGCGCAGGGTGGTCCGGCGGCGTTGCCACCAGTCCGACGACGATCTCCGGGCGCTCTCGTCCACTGTGATTCATCATCGCTTCCTTACCGTCGGCAGGTCCTCGGCACGGCAGCGGCGGTGCCCGTCCCGGACGCACAAGCCAAGGTCTACCCGAGGATCCCGCAGGCAATCCGGAAGGTTGCACATTTGGGTAGTACCGGGCTGAATTCCTACTCGTCCATCAATGGACGAACCCCGGTTTGGATTGATTCTCGACGGATATACAACGGGTACAGAGCAGATGAAGTCAGAGCCGACGCGGCGTGGCCGTGAGTTCGGCTGCATGAATTTTCGTCTAGGCGTGGCGCAGCTGGCGCACACCGAAGGATCTGACCTCGTTCGGCGCGGCCGTCGCGCTCTGTTGCATGCCCGCCGGTGACGGCCTGGCGCTGTCACCGGCGCGGCCGCCGCGATCACGGCGTAAGACGTTTGACTGCGGTCCGGTCAACTGCGGCAAAGAAGATCGGCTCCGTGCCGACGGCGCGGGGCACCCAGAGGAGGAACTATGGACTTGACTGCCACGACAACCATCCGTAAACCGGCGTCGGAGGTGTACGGATTCTGGCGAGATCTGGAGAACCTTCCGACGTTCATGGCACATCTCGAGCAGGTCCGCGCCACCGGTGGCCGGACAAGTCACTGGTCCGCCGCTGCCCCGTTCGGCACCAATGCCGAGTGGGACGCGGAGATTAATGACGAGGTCCCGGGCGAGAAGATCGCCTGGCGTTCCACCGGTGACGCCGACGTGCCGAACGCCGGTACGGTCCGGTTCGTGCCCGCCCCGGACGGGGTGAGCACCGAGGTGCACGTCGTGCTGGTGTACGACATCCCGGGCGGCGCGGTCGGCAAGGCGGTCGCGAAATATTTCGGCGAGGAACCGCATCAGCAGCTCGACGACGACCTGCGCCGGCTCAAGCAGGTGCTGGAGACCGGCGAGGTGGTCCGCTCAGACGGTGCCCCGTGGGGCAAACGCGCCCGTAAGGAATTCCCGCAGCGCCCGGCGCAGCCGTTGTCGGACGCCGAGTTCGACAAGGGGGCAGACGCATGAGGGCGAACACCTGGGCCGGACGTAACAAGGTCGAGGTTCGTGACGTGCCGGACCCGAGGATCCTGAACAGCCGCGATGCCATAGTCCGGATCACGTCGACCGCGATCTGCGGCTCGGACCTGCATCTGGTCGACGGCTACATCCCCACCATGCAAGACGGTGACGTCTTGGGCCACGAGTTCATGGGTGAGGTGGTCGAGGTCGGGTCGGGCGTGTCCACGGACAAGCTGCGGGTCGGCGACCGGGTCGTCGTGCCGTTCCCGATCGCGTGCGGCGCGTGCGCGGCCTGCGCCGCCGAGCTTTACTCGTGCTGCGAGAACACCAACCCCAACGCCGGGATCGCGGAGAAGATGTTCGGCCATCCCGTCGCCGGGATCTTCGGCTACTCGCATCTGACCGGCGGTTTCGCGGGCGGTCAGGCACAGTACGCGCGGGTTCCGTTCGCCGATGTCGGCCCGCTGAAGATCGATTCGGACCTCAGCGACGAGCAGGTGCTGTTCCTGTCCGACATCCTGCCCACCGGCTTCATGGGTGCCGAGATGTGCGACATCCAGCCCAGCGACGTGGTGGCGGTGTGGGGTGCCGGCCCGGTGGGGCAGTTCGCCATGGACAGCGCCCGGATCCTCGGCGCCGCGAAGGTCATCGCCATCGACAAGGAGCCGTACCGGCTGCGGATGGCCGAAAAGGCCGGCCACACACCGGTGAACTTCGAGGAGGTCGACGTCCGGTCGACGCTGCTGGAACTGACCGGTGGGCGCGGGCCGGACAAGTGCATCGACGCGGTCGGTATGGAAGCCACCCACGGCAGCGTGCATCTCGCCGCGTACGACCGGGTCAAGCAGGCCGTCCGGTCGGAGACCGAACGGCCGCACGCGCTGCGCCAGGCGATCATGTCGTGCCGCAGCGGCGGCGTGGTCTCGGTGATCGGCGTCTACGGCGGGCTGATGGACAAGTTCCCCGCCGGCGCCTGGATGAACCGGTCACTGACCCTGCGCACCGGGCAGTGCCATGTGCAGCGTTACATGAAGCCGCTGCTGCAGCGCATCGAACGCGGGGAGATCGACCCGACCCGGATCATCACCCACACCCTGCCACTCGACCAGGCGGAACACGGCTTCGACATCTTCAAGAACAAGCAGGACAACTGCGAAAAGATCGTTCTCAAACCCTGACCAACCCGGCTCCGGCCACCGCTAGTGCGGTGACCACTGACGTTTCGGGGTCCGCCCGCTGCGCGGGCGGACCCCGAAACCCTGCGCCTGGCCGCCACGCTGGCGTCCGCGCCCGAGCTGCTGCTCGACGAGCCGACCAACGACCTGGACGACAAGGCCGTCGCCTGGCTCGAACAGCACCTGCGCGCCCGCCGGGGCACGGTCGTGGCCATCACGCACGATCGGATGTTCCTGGGGCGGGTGACCACCGCCATCCTGGAGGTCGCCGACGGACAGGTGCGCCGCTACGGCGACGGGGTCGCCGGAGACCTCCACGCCAAGGCGGCCGAACGCGTGGCTCAGGCGCCCGCCCACGACCAGTGGAAGGCGGAGCAGGACCGGCCGGCGCCGGTCGCCGCGAGTGGATAGGGCTGGCCGTGTCGGCCCTCCCACTCTGCTGCTCGCGCTCGACGTGAGCGTCCTCTACCTCGCCCTCCCCCAGCTCAGCGCCGACCTCGGCGCACATCGCCGGCTGCTCAACCTCCCGTCGCCGCCGTAGGACAGATCTCCGCGACACCAACCGCGCGTCGAGCAGCCGATCGACCACCAGCCAGCCCAACCCGACAGCCGAACTCCGTATCTAATCCGCGTCCGCAGCGCCAACGCCGCCGCCGGACCTGTGACGTACGCGCGGCGATCCGGCGGCCCGTGACTTGCTCGGCCCGCCGGATCGTCAATGTTCGGGTGTCAGCAGGTTCGACAGCCTTCGCGGCGGACCCGCCAGGAGAACGTGGTGCTGCCAGGGTTCGCACCGCTGGCGGCGGTCGCGGTCACCGTGACCGAATAGAGGGCCAGCACGGTAGGCCGACCACTGATCAGGCCCGTGCCCGAGTTGATCGACAGCCCGGTGGGCAGCCCGCTGGCCGACCAGGTGTAGGGGCCGGCCCCGCCGGACGCGGTCATCTGAAGACTCACGGAGTCCGGGTAGAGCGTCGTCTGGGCACCCGGGTTGGCCACCACCACCGTCGGTACGCAGTTGTAGTAGATGGCCCCGGTCGCCCGGCTGATCGTCTCGGATGCCGGAATGTGCCCGAACGGGTACCAGATAGTGGCCGAGGCCGTCGCCTGGTAGGTACCGGGCCGGCAGGTCTCGGCCACGAGCGCGGACGCGCCCAACGTGCCGCCGGTGAGCGCATCGTCCACCAGGACCCCGTCACGGTACAGAAACAGCGACAGGTTGATGCCCGAGGTGAAATCGTTGCAGTTGACGAACGAGTTGGCGGTGACCACTCCCCCACTCAGCAGCGGCGTGCCGATCGACATGGAACAGGAGATGGCAGCCGACGCCGGTGCCGCGGGAACGACCACCGAAGCCAGGACCACCACCGCCGCGACCAGCAACCTACGGCCCAAGAGCCATCGTCTGATATTCATGCCACGCAGTCCCTTCCGGCAGCGGATGTGCGCTCAGGGTAGGAACAGCCGCTCGAACAATCATCAACAATCGGTATAGCGGTCGATCCTGGGCCCACTCCCAACCTGGCTTTGTGTGCCGCAGGTAGCAGCCGTTCAAGATTCACGTATTCGCGGACCGCGTCGGCAAGGACAGAAGCCGCGCGAAGTGCGGCAGGCATCCGGCCTTTCAGGGTCGTTGAGTCGCACCGGATATCGACCCATTCGGCCAGGTTGGCGATGACTTGGTACCGATCAAGGTGATAGGAAGCGCAGACTCGGAGTCGCGATTTCTCTATGCATTGAGGAGTCCCTATGGCGATCGTCGTGAGTTTCCTCGGGACCTTTTCGATCCCCGTGCCGGAGTCTGGCACCGCGTACCGAGTTTGGTCGTATCGGGTCGATGGCACCGGCTCGGAAATTCCTCAGGGCCAGCGGATGGCCCTCACGCTGCCCGCCAACGTCAGTCTCCTGGATCCGAGTTTGTTTCCCGATGTGGACGCGCTGGACGGCACGTTCCTGTGGCGCGATCCGGTGTCGGGACGTCATTTGGTGGGGCGTACGGCTACGTCGCCCGGTGGTCTGATCGTCTCCTTCGTGGCCCCGGCTCGCACGTCGACGGGCGAGCTACAGCTGCTGCGGGCGACGTCGCCGGCGGGTTGGGCGCCGGTGTCGTTCCTCACCGGTCCGGGTGGGAGCCCCGCCGCGGTGCAGACGCTCGTCCTGCCGGCTCCTGGTGCGCCGGCGCACACCGGCCGCCCCGTGTACGACTTCGCCGGCACGCTGCCCTACGCCAGCGAGCTCTTCGGGGTCTACCAACCCCTCATCGGGTGGATTGGCGCGCAGACCACGATGACCTCCGCCATGGTGCTTCCCGATTCGCGGCACCCGGCGCTGAGCCATGAGCGGTTCCTTGGCGAAGCGGCCCGTACCTTGAGCGACGACGCCCTGGCGGCGGTGGCTGATCGGCAACGGGTCATGGCGGCGGGTGGGCTGTCGCCGGTGGGTCTGGTGAGCCTGTTCCGGCAGTATTTCTTCGAGCCTGGTAAATAAGGGTTTCACGTCGGTTGGTGGCGGGCGAGGCGTCGGGCCATGAGGATGATCATGGCCCATTGGACCATTGCGGCGTGGTGGTCGGGCAGCCGTTCGTAGTCGCGTACGGTCCGTCTGCAGCGGTTGATCCAGGAGAACGTGCGCTCGACGCACCATCTGCGGGGCAGCACGACGAAGGTGGTCTGTCCGGCGATTTTGGCCACGATCTGGACGGTCAGGGCCAGGTGGTTGGTGGCCCAGTGGACGAGTTTGCCGGCGTAGCCGGAGTCGGCCCAGACCAGTGCGATGGTGGGGAAGCAGGCGCGTATTGCCCACAACAGCGGTCGGGCGCCGTCGCGGTCCTGGACGTTGCCGGCGGTGACCAGGATGGCCAGCAGCAGACCGCAGGTGTCTACCGCGATGTGGCGTTTACGGCCGTTGATCTTCTTGCCGGCGTCGTAGCCGCGGCAGGTGCGTGCGACGGTCTCCGCGCCGCGCACGGTCTGGGAGTCGACGACTGCGGCGGTGGGCTGCCGGTTACGGCCCTCCAGGGTGGTGCGGACCTGTTCGCGCAGGCTGTTGTGCATCCGGTTCAGGGTGCCGTCGGCGGTCCAGGTTTTGAAGTAGTGGTAGACCAGCTTGTGGTGCGGGAAGTCGGCCGGTAGGGCGTCCCATTGGCAGCCGGTGCGGTCTAGGTAGCGGATCGCGTCCACCACGTCCCGGCGCGGGTACACGATGGGCCGGCCGCGTCCGGTCCCAGCCGGTACGTGCGGGGCCAGCACGGCCCACTCGGCGTCGCTGGTATCCGACCGGTAGCGGCGTGGCCGCGCGGTGGGCAGGTGATCGGCGGCGGTGGCCGGCGTGGCCGGGGCGACGTCGCCGCCGGCGACAAGGTATACAGACAGGGTTGGGCCTTCGGGTGTGGTGCTGGTTTAGTCGCCTTTGCTCGTACCGAAGGCCCATCCTCATGTCACGCCACCACACCGGACGAGCGTGACCATCAATCTCCACCCGGACCACCGACCACCCGGAACCCATTATTTACCAGGCTCTTCGAGTTCGACACGTTCCTCGGCACACCGGCCGGTCACATCTGGGTCAGCCCGGGCGGCACCGTCGAGGTGGTCGAGACCAGCACGCGCCGCACGCTTGTCGAGCGGGTCGCCGAGGTGTCGGAGGAAATCACCCGCCGCACCGAGGAGACGCTCACCGAGCAGGACGACGTGGCGGACGCGGTCAAGGAGGAAAACTCCTCCGACACCAAGCTCGGCGTCAGCGCGACAGGTGGGGTCAACGCGAAGATCTTCCACGCCGACGCCAGCGCCAGTTTCAGCACCCAAAACACCGTCCAGCGCGGGTCAGAGGCGACTCACAAGCACACTCGTACACAGACCGCCAAGGCCAGCAGCGAGATCAAGCGAAACTTCAAAACGAGCTTCAAGACGGTGACCGAGACCACCGACACTTCCAGTCGCCGGTACATCTTGCAAAACACGACCGGGCAGTTGGTGAACTACGAGATCCGGCGAAAGATGCGCAAGGTCGGCGTGCAGCTGCAACACGTCGGTTCGCGGCTGTGCTGGCAGGTGTTTCTCGGCGATCCGGGCAAGGATCTCGGGCTTGGCGACATGGTCCACGTCGTCGAGGCACCGGACCTGACCGCGATACAGCGCCCCGAAAAGCTGCCGCCCCTGGAAGACAAGCTCATTCCTTTCCACTTCGAGGTGCCGTTCCTGCACGACAAAGGACCGGATGACGAGGCCGAGCTCACCTACCTGCCCAATCCCGACAACCGCTGCCGGGGCATCAACCACAGTGGCCCCGGCGCGGAGGATGACACGGTCCAGTTCTGCTTCGAGCTGACGCTTCCCCCGCCCCGCCCGGCTATCAGCACCGCACGACGCCGCAGGGACAGCCGCCGCGCACCGGCGTCGTGACCGTGGACAAGCACAGCGCGCAGGTGGAGTTCGCCCCGTTCGACTCACCCGATCTGATGCCCAACCCCGATCCGGCGAAGAACACCCTCAAGGTACGACTCACCTACGCCAACTGGCAGGGCAGAAAGTCGCTGCCGATGGACGCCATGCTCGCCTACGAGCCGACCGAGGCGGCGAAGCAACAGGTCGTGGCGGCGAACGCCGAGGCCGAAGCGGCGTACCAGCAGGCGGTGGAGCGACTCCAGCACGAGGCGTACGGGCGGGCCGTGCGCGAGCGGCTGCGCCTGGTCAGCGAGATGCGCGCCCGCCGCGCCGAAGACCTGCGCAGTGAGGAGCGCAGGTGGGTGTTCAGGAGCCTGCTGCGCCGGCTGCAGAGCGGCGGCCACTACCCGCAGGAGCCGACGCAACTGCCGTACGCGGACGCCGAGGAGATCCAGCGCTACTTCGACGTCGACGAAATGCTGTACTTCGTCGCCCCCGACTTCTGGCGACCCGGACCGCTGAATCCTCCACCGGTGACAAAGGACAGTGAGGGCAGGTACCCGGTGCCACCGGTGCAGGAGCCGGTGCCGGCGGGTGCTCAGCCGCCGCCGCTGGCAGGCCAGACGGTGGCCGGATGGTACTCCCGGACCGACGAGTACAACTCCGCCAACGTCCCGCCCGCCGCTGAGTGGCGGGTCAACTACCTGATCACCGAACAGAGCACGCCCGCGCCACTGGGTAGCTCGCTGGGCTGGCTCATCCAGATCGACGGCGACCCACGCCGCAACGAGTTTCTCAACGCCGCCTGGGTGAAGGCGGTCATGCCCGTGCGGCCCGGTCAGGAGGTAGCCGCGCTCGAGTGGCTCATCGGCGTCGAAGGCGAAGCTGGCATGGGCACACGCTACGACCCTGTTGCCGGTGACCCACCGGAGTTCGCGGACAGCGACGTCGGAGAGGCGCTGCGGACGCTCGCGCGGCAGCTTCAAGACATGAACATCAGCGTCGACAACACTCTCACCTCGGAGAAGGTGTTCGAGAAAGGCTTCGATCCGCTGGAAGGCGGGTTCCGGCCCGCCGCGCCGTACCAGATCTTCGACCAGTGGGTCGAGGTCCTGCCGACCGACCAGGTGGCCGCCGTGGCGGTGCGGTACGACCCCAGGACGGGGCAGCAGCTGTAGCCGCGCGCGTCAGTCAAGGAGCCCACGTGGGCATCGACCCGATCAGGCCACCCACGCCGCCGGTCAAGCCATCCGTGGCGGCGCCGGTCCCACCGGCGCCGCCACAGCCGCCGGAGGAGCGCCGCACCTGGTTCAAAGACGCTCGCCGCCCGCTCGGCGCCTGGGACCGGGGCAAGCCGCCGCTGCCGGTGACCGGCAACCGTGTCACCGTCTACCTCGAAGTCATGGACTACTACATGGCCCTCGGCCAGGCGATCCGCGCCACCCGCCAAAGCCTGGCCGACTTCGTCTACATCGCCGGGTGGGGCCTGGACCTGGCGACGTTTGTCGACCGCCCCGGCACCAGCCCTCGCCAGACCATCGGCGAGCTGCTCCAGCAGGCCGTCCAGCGAAAGGTGGACGTACGCGCGATTCTCCCGTCGCAGCCCGCGGAAGGTCAGGCGGCGAGCCTGGCGAAGCTCGCTTCCTTCGGCGCGGGAGCGATCCTCGACCCCTACCTCAAGCTCCTCGGCACCCACCACCAGAAGTTTGTGGTTATTCGCAACGCCGAAGGCATCTGCGCATTCTGCGGCTGCGACGACATCGACAACATCCGGCTCGGCCGCGACAGCGTTCCGGCCGGTCAGCAGCCGAGCGGCGCGCAGCTCTCGGCGGCGTGGCACGACCCCCAGGTCAAGATCCAAGGGCCGGCCGCCGCCGACCTGTGGAACTCGTTCGTCCAACGCTTCAAGGAGGTAGCCGCCGGGTTCAGGGCAGCCGAGGTGGGACGGCTCCTCATGCCACTGGGAGCCTTGCGGCCCGGCATCACCGCCTATCCCCGCTGTCGCTGCACGAGCCCGACCAAGCGGCGAGCCAGACCGACCAAAGTGGACTGGACATCCAGGTCGTCCGGACCTACCCCAACAAGGCGAAGAAGCTGCTCGGCGACGAGCTTGTCGCGCAGCCGGGCTACATGTTCGCGCCGAACGGCGAGATGGGGATCTACAGCCTGCTCGTCGACGCACTCGACAAGACCACCAGGACGATCTACCTCGAAGACCAGTACCTCGTCAACACGTTGCCGATGGCCGGTAACCCGCCGATCACCGACGCCATCAGGCGGGCGATCGAGAGACCGTCGTTTCAAAAGATGATCATCCTTGTCGCCGGCACCGGGACCGTCCAGGTCGAGCTGCTCCAAGCCGGCACGCGCCGCGCCGACTTCATCCGGCAACTCGGACCGACGGCGGCGAGCAAGGTCTCCACCTATGTCTACCGCGCGGACGCCAACTCTCCGTACTGGCTGCACTCAAAGCTGTGGATCTTTGACGACCAGTTCGCCGTCATCGGATCCGCCAACTGCAACCGGCGCGGCTACTCCCACGACAGCGAGCTCAATGTCGGCATCGCCGATCCGGAAAGGCGCACCGGCGGCAAGCACTTCGCCCACCGGCTCCGGATGGACCTCTGGCTCAAACACCTCAACGGTCAACCTGCCGGCGCCGGCAACACCAAGGCGGGCCGGCTCGGCGACCGCGACGTTCTCGACTTCGTCGCCGCCAGCCCACTGTGGGACAAGGCACCTCTTCTCATCAAGACGGACTTCACCGCGAGCCCAGAGCCGGACCTACCCCTGACCAAGAGGATTGTGGACGCGCGGTTCCCGCGGGCGGCTCGCCTGTACGGTGTGCTCTCCAGCCGCGAGCTGGACTGGAGCTTCGTCGACCCCAACGGCGCATAGCTTCGGGGACCAGGGTGACGCCGGTGGCGGCGACTCATCTGGTGATCGTGGAGTTGGTGCATCGCCGCCTGGTGGTCCTGGGACGGTGCCAGGGTCCGGGCGAGCCCGGACCCTGGCACGTTCCCCAGTCAGCTGGTGCTGAACCGCCAGCCCTCAAGCACGGTGGGCGCGACCGTGGACGCGGCCACGTTGCTCCGCTCCCAGCAGTGGCCGCCGAAGCCGCCCGGCCGCTGGGCGTTGTAACTCTGCCAAACCAACTGGCCCGTGTAGGCGACGTTGAACACCTCGACGCCGTACCTGCCGACGACGCGGCTCTGCGGCGGCACGGTGACCGTCGCGTTGATCCCGATCTGGGTCGTCCGGGACTGCACGATCTGGACGCTCACCGTCGACTGGAGCTTCTCGGTGAGCTGCGCCGACGTTCCGAGTGTCACGGTCACCGTGTAGGTGTTCGACACTGACGAGGTGAAGGTGGCCTCGATCGGCGAAGTCAGCGTGTTGTCGACAACCCGCCCGTCGCTGACCGCGAACGCCGGCGAGGCGGAATTGACCGTGTAGTTCACGCCTTCCCAGACCAGGACGTTCCGGCTCGCGGCCCGGACCTTCCAGACGATGCCCGGGTCAGTCGGGCACGCGATGTCGGGACCGTACACACCCGCATGCGCAGGTGTGGGCGCGACCAGCGTCGCCACCCCGCGGCGACCGTGACGAGCACGGCAGCGGCGGATCGCCGCCGCGACAGGACTCTCAACGCGCTGGTAACGCAGACCGCAGCAAGGTAGGCCATCAGCCGGACACTCCGTCTGGTGTGCGAATTCGACAGTTCGCGCCCGGCCTTCGCCGAGCGTCTCCGGAAGACCATGAAGCCTCCATATGGGATGGATGAAGGTGGTGCGTCGTGGGCCGCCTGTGTATTGCCACGCACCACCCCGCGACTGGTCAAGGAATTGGCTGGCGTCAAGCGCTCGCGAACCGGAGACTGCGTTTTCGCGCGGGTCGGATACTGCGCGATCGCGCAATGCGCCGCGAAACACGGGTGCATCCCCTGCCCATGGCGTGGCACCGGTTGGTTACGACTGGGCGGTCAGCCGCGGGTAGCGCTCAGCGTCATATGACGTACGGGATCAGAGCGCGGCGCTTCGCCGGGTATCCGGGGAACTGCTGGTGGTACCAGGCATGGTGGTCCATCGCCCGGGGCGCGAGATTCGCCACCGTGTAGACCATGAATGCGAGCCCGGCGGGTGACCAGGTGGCGAGTGCCCAGCCGGTCCATTCCACTATCTCGCCGAGATAGTTTGGGCAGGAGACCCATCGGTACGCGCCGCCGTATGGAATGTGGTATCCATCGCCGGCGGACGCCCGCAGGCGGCGGAGTTTACGGTCGGCCCACACGTGCAACGTCAGGCCACTGGCGAAGAGCGCCACGCCGATCAGAAAACGCGGGTCGGCCAACCAACCAACCGGGTACTGCCCGAGCGTGCCAATCCAGTAGGCATTGATCGAGGCGTTGAGCACATTGAACGCGATGGCGAGCAGGACCACCACAACCGGCATACGTCTTCCACCCCGCAGCAGAAACGGATAGACAAAGGCGCGGTACAAATAGTGGCTCTGCCACATCGCGAACAGCAGCAGCGCCACCAGGTCGGTCCGCCTCGGCCCGAACCAGAAGACAACCACGAACAACAGCGACGAGACGCTCTCCATGACCAGCCAGCCGGCCCGCGCAGGCACGGTAACGCCCCACCCCTCGCGCAGGTAGCGACCATACGGCGCAGTTATGAAACGCAGCGCGCCGAAGGTGACCACGGCGAGCGCGAACTCCAGAAACACCAGCATCCAGTACCAAGTCGGCACCAGCGAAGTATAGTCACAAATCGATGACCGCGAGGACCTTATGAGCTTTGACAGCGACCCGACCGTAGGGCCGCACCGGAGCCTCAGACACGTTTGGCGCTCCGGGCGGCAACGATGGCAATGAGGCTGAACAGCCCCACCAACACGCGATCCAAGGCACGGTCGGGCAGAAGCCACCGTGCGAGCAACGCGGCTTTCGCACCACGCCCGACCGCGTACCGAGCACGCGGCCGCCGCGCCGTAGCGGCCCGGCCGATCGCCCGGGCGACGACCGAGGGCGATGAGATGCCCTTAGCCTCCGACGACAGCGTGGCCGCGTACCGACGGGCGTACTCGGCATAGGCGCCGTTGCCGGAGACGGCGAGCAACCGATCGCCGGCGACCCCAGAGAACTCGGTGGCGATGCCGCCGGGCCGAATCAACACCACGTCGATGCCGAACGGCCTGAGCTCCACCCGTAGGCAGTCGCTAAGGCCTTCGACCGCGTACTTCGTCGCGTGGTACCAACCACCCAGCGGCTGGTACATCCGCGCGCCGACCGATGAAACATTGATGATGCGTCCGGAACCCTGCACCCGAAGATGGGGCAGCACGAGCTGGCACAGCCGGGCCACGCCGAAGAGGTTGACCTCGAACTGCCGCCTGGCCTCGTCCAACGGCACGTCCTCGAGCGCGCCGAAGGATCCATACCCGGCGTTGTTTACCAGCACGTCGATCCGGCCCGATTCCCTGACCACCCGACCGACCAGCGCCACCAGGTCGTCCTCGTGGGTGACGTCCACCCTGACCACACGGATACCGATGGCAGCGAGCGGAGCCATCCGATCCAACCGGCGGGCGGCCGCGTAGACCTGGAACCCCCGCTCGTGCAGCCATCGGCTAGCGGCCGCGCCGATCCCCGACGACGCACCGGTCACAATGGCGACCCTGCCCATATGCCCACCCTTCGCTGGCCGCACGGGGACCGGCAAGGTGCTCAGGGTATCGATGTCCACGACGGGCCACAGCCGTTGAGGCACATGTCCGACCAACCCCCACAGAGCGCGGCAATGCACCCCGATCATGGAGCCACAGAGATCCTTGCCACGCAGGATCGGCGGCAGATGCGGAAGTCAAGATCATTGCAAGGTGTCTCGACCCGCGGTCGCCGGACCAGCGCGATCGGCGGTGACGAGCGCCCCGTAACCCTTGCCCCGGCCGACTTCGATACGTAGCCGCCGGCATCGATTCTTCATCCCCCGCTGCGTAATCCTGACGTTTTTTCGCCTCGTGATCCCGCAAAGGCGATTGCATCTGATTGACCGCCGACGATATTAATCTGATTGTCGCTGGCGAAGGTCTTCACTACGTCAGCGAAGGAGACCCATGTCCAGAAAACGCATAGCCGCCCGCGCCGGTCTGGTGACGGCGTTGGTCGTGAGCGTCCTGCTCGGCGTCGCGGTCCAGCCCGCCAGCGCGACACCGGCGCCTACCGGCCCGACAGGCGTCCCCGCGGCGAGCGACGGCACCACCGTCACACGCACCACGATCGGCACTTACGCCGGCGAGGAGTACGTGGCGGAGCAGACCGTCGCTGTCGCGGCCGCGGTGGCGCCGCAGGCGCTGTGTCCCGCACCGCCTCCGGGCGCCGCCAGGGCGGCGATGACCTGCCTGCCACCGGTCAGGTGCCGCACCATGGAAAGCACGTACATCATCTACGTCATCCCGACCTACCAGACCCTGGTCCGGTGGCGCGTGCACTACCAGTGGTGCTGGGAAGGTCCCACGGTCATCAGCGCCACGCACACCGAGACGACGCCGGACATTCTCAGCAGCACGATCCGGGTGTCGGGCTCGATCACCCGTCGCACCACCAGCGTGCCGGCGCTGGGCAGCGTCGACGTCTTCACCGAGGGTCTCCAGTTCGACGTCGTCATACTCGGCGTCTCGGTCAAGGCCTTTAACCCCAAGCTCCGCTTTGTACTCACCAGCAGCGGCATGGCATACAACCTGTCGGTCCTGGCCTGACCCCGAGAGGGCGTTGGCGGCCGCGGTCGTCAACGCCCTCTTCCGGTACCGTCACAGCACTGCGGGTGTCCGCGATGGTGCGGTTGCCCCACATCGCGATGGCACCAGGCCGCCAGCGCAGCCGGCCCCGTACTCGGCGCGGGTCGGCTGCCCGAAGAGCTGGCCCGACAGGTCGAGCGCGCCGTGGGGGCCAGGCGTCGACGCGGCGGCAGCTACTGATCCCGACGTTCTCCCGCGCGGTGGTTCAGCCAACGAGCAGACGGAGGCCGAGCTCAGCCGCGTCGAGGGTGACCAGGTCGCGGTTGCGCTCGGCCCACCGACCTGCCGAAACGTCTTCGTGGAGTCTGCTTACTGCCCGCTGCTCGGCCTGCGGTCCGACTCTGGTCCACACCGACACCGCGCGGCGCACATGCTCGTCCAGGTAAGCCTCGGGCCGGCGCCAGTAGGCCTCGAAGAAGCCGTCAGCACAGTCCCACGGGATGAGCACCGGCTCCGCGCGTCCCCCGACCGCCCGGGTCAGGTCGGCCAGGGACGGCCAGCCGACGAGAAGGTCAGCGAACTCAGGCAGGTAGTCGCGGGTGAGCCAGAACCGCTGACGCCAGCCGGTGCCATCGGCGTCGTACGTCAACACCACCACGCGGCGGGCCACACGCCGCATCTCACGCAGCCCGGCGACCGGGTCCGGCCAGTGATGAACGGTGCTGATCGCCATCGCGGCGTCGAAGGACTGGTCCTCGAATGGCAGGCTCTCCGCAGTGGCGGCCACGCACGGCGCCGCGTCCGCGGGACGCAGCGCTCTCATGACCGCCGACGGTTCCACCGCCGTGACGTCGCGGTCGCGGGGTTCGTAGGAGCCGGTTCCAGCTCCGACGTTCAGTACCGTTCGTGCGTCCCCAGCGCGTCCCAGATGCGCGCGGCGATCCGCGGTTCGGTGCGCCGTGTCGCTGGGTAAGCGGATCCGATCGCGTCGTACAACTGCGCGCCGAACACCTTCAGTTGCTCCTCTGGCGTTGTCCTGATCCCCATCGCCCGTGCTTCCAGTTCCCTGTCTATGGCCGTCACCATGGCAGCGGCACGGTCACGCTGTTCCAGCAGCAGGCCACGCAGCCGGCGCAGGCGCGCGACCGTGTCGGTGGCCGGGTCATCAACCAGATCCGCGATCTCACGCAGCCCGAAGCCCAGCCGCCGGTAGGCGAGCACCTCCCGGAGTCGCTCCACGTCTTCCGCGGAGTAGGCCCGGTATCCGGCCGCAGACCGCATAGACGGCCGCAGGAGGCCGATCTCGTCATAGTGATGCAGCGTGCGGACAGTTACGCCGGCCAGCTCGGCTACACGTCCCACGGTCAGGCGCTCCTCCACGCCACCGACTATGTGGCATGACGCCACGTGAGGGACAAGCGCTCTGCTCCCTGACATGAACGGCCGCGTCAGACCAGGCCCAGCATCCACCCCAAGCCGCGGCGAGCGGCGGCGGCGCCAGGCTCGCGGGACTGCGCGGTGAAGACGAGCGCGCGGCCGTCCCTGGAGCCAAGCGGCCAGACCGCCTTGAAGCCGGTCGTCTCGATGACCCAGTACGGGTGTCCCGGCCCAGGCTCCACGTCCACGGTGCCGGGCATGGTGTGCGCGTCCGACGGTTCGACGAACGCCCTCGCCGGGCCGTCCGGTCGCCAGTTCGTCACCACCACGACGTCAGAGGCGGCGTCGGGACGTTCGAAGGTGTACGGCCAGTACGGCACCAGCGCCAGACCGTAACCGGCGAGGCGGGCGAGGACGTGTCCGGCGGCAAGATCCACAAGTGGTGCCGGTTCGAAAGCCGCGAACATCTGGCCCAATCTCGCGAACGATGCCACCCGGGCCCGCACCAGTAACGTGCCGCACTTCACAGCCGTGGGCGTGGCGAGCCCGATATTGTCCTGGGATACACCCGCCGACGCTGTCGGGTCGGTCGCTACGTCGAAGGGGTGTTGCGTGAAGATCCTGCTTTTGACCAATGTGGAAGGTCGCGCCCGGACGGATGCCCTTCCCGCGCTTGATCTGCTGCCGCACACCGTCCGGTGTGCCTTGCGGGACGCGCCCGCCGCCATCGACGACGGACCGTCGCCGGATGTGGTCCTGGTTGACGCTCGAAGCCAGCTGGCCGAGGCGAAGGCGACGTGCCGGATGCTGCGAAGCACCGGGCTGAGCGGTGCCCTGATCGCCGTTGTCGCCGAGTCGGGCCTGGTAGCCATATCGGCCGACTGGTGCTTGGACGACGTCATCCTGGGCACCGCCGGACCCGCGGAGATCGACACCCGCCTGCGGTTGGCGGTGAGCCGTCTTGCCGCCACGGACAAGGCGGACGGCATCGCCACCGGCTGGGGGGATCTGGTCATCGACGCGGACACGTACGCCGCGAGGCTGCGGGGCGCGCCACTCAGCTTGACCTACAAGGAGTTCGAGCTGCTCAAGTATCTCGCCCAGCACCCTGGCCGAGTGTTCACCCGGGAGCAGTTGCTGCGTGAGGTCTGGGGCTACGACTACTTCGGCGGTACGCGCACCGTCGACGTGCATGTGCGGCGACTGCGGGCCAAGCTCGGCCCATCACATGAGGCGATGATCGGCACGGTCCGCCAGGTCGGCTACAAGTTCGTCACCCAGCCCGCAACAGAGCAAGCCGACAAGCCGTGGGCGGCCGACCGCACGCGTGAGTCGCTACCGGCCATCAGCACGTAGCCCGTACGGCGTCGGAAACGCCGGAGGGCGCGGGGCCGACCGCTGGTCGGTGACGGCTCCTGGCCGCTGTCCCGGGCACAGACGATCGTGCTCGGGCAGTACCCCTGTGCTCAGAAACGCGGTGGCGATCTGGCTGGCGCAGGGCGCGTTCGTGACCCCGTACACGCCGTGTCCGCCCTGGTCGACGCTCACCATGACAGCGCGGCGCCCGAGGGCCTGGCGCAGTCCGAACCCGGTGATCCACGGGGTGGCCGGGTCGCGCAGGTTCTGCAGGATGAGCATGTTGCGCGGGCCGTTGGAGGTCACCCGTACCGGCGGTTCGACCGGTTGGTTGGCCCAGAAGGCGCACGGCCATGCGTTCGCCGGGAAGCCCGCCGTCCGCGGGAACGTGCGGCGGTCGACGGCCACGTTCCGCTGGTACATCCGGACGTCGCGCGACCACGCGGCGTCGTCGCAGACGACCGCGTACTGGGCGGCGCGGAAGTTGTCGACTGGCACCTCGACTGCGGCTCCGATAGGCGTCCGTGCGGCCGCGGCGGCGGTCGGGCCGGCGCCCGGTCGCGTGAACAGCCGCCAGAACGCGGCGAGCTGCGGGAAGTTGAGGTCGTGGTAGAGCCGGTCGAACGTGACCAGCCGGAAGACGTTGCCGTTTACCACGAAGCCGTCCGGCAGTGTGACGGGCGCGCGATCGAGCTGGGCGGTGATCTGGTCATACAGTCGGCTGACCGCCTGCTGCGTGGCGCCAAGCTGGTAGGTCGCGTCGCGGGCGGCGGCCCAGGCGGTGAAGTCGGGGAACCGCAGTGTGAACCCGATGCTGAACGTGTGCCACTGGTCGGACCAGACCCGCTTCGGGTCGATCGCGCTGTCCAGCACGAAACGGTCGCTGTGCTGCGGGAACAGCGAGGCGTACACGGCGCCGAGGTAGGTGCCGTACGAGTAGCCGAGGTACGACAGCTCACGCTCACCGAGGGCCACTCGAATGCCGTCCATGTCACGGGCGGTGTTGGCGGTGGTGATGAACGGCAGCAGGTGGCCGGATAGGTTCGCGCAGTCCCGCGCGGTCTGCTGCCCGAAGGCGATGTTGCGGTCGATGGAACCGTCCGGCGCCGGGAACGGCACCTGCAGATCCAGTGGTGTGTCCACGCTCATTCCACAGGTGACCGGCGTGCTGTGGCCGACCCCACGCGGGTCGAAGCCCACCAGGTCGTACCGGTCGAGCACCTCGGCCGGCAGCAACGCCGCCAGCCGGCTCGGCATGTCCAGGCCCGGGCCGCCGGGTCCACCGGGATTCGACAGCAGAATGCCCCGTCGCAGGGTGGGCTTGGCGGTGGCGATGCGAGAGATGGCGACGCTGATCGTCGGACCGGACGAGCGGCGGTAGTCGAGCGGCAGGTGGAGCGAGGCGCACTGCTGGCGGGGATCACGTTCCAGCTCCGGCGGCACCGCGGGACAGTCGCCCCACACCAGGGCTCGCGTTCGTTCACCGCCCAGCGCGGGCGACGTGGGTGGGCCGGCAATCGCGACGGCCAGGATGGTCGCCGCCGCAAGCAGCTTCGATCGCATGGTGTACTCCAATCCTTGTGACCTCTAGTCGTCCCGGCCAGGTGGGGTGGGTCTGATGGCTCCAGGCCCACCCCGGCGTGGTTGTCAGCAGCGGGTCCAGCGCACCCCGCGGACGCCGCCCGGGAGCCCGTTGTTGTGGAAGCCGACTACCGTGCCGTTGTCGGCGATTGCGCGGCCACCGACGGCCTGGTCCGGACTGGGCGAGGGCAGCGTCACCACGGTGCTGCCGCGCTGCAGCGTGGTGCCGGCCAGCACGACTGCGCGGGCGTTGACGTCGGTCGGGGCGGAGTCGAGCCGCCGGTCGAGCACGACAACCCGGCCGGTGCGTAGATTCCAGCGGAGTCCGAGCAGGACACCGTCGTGGAATATCTGGCCGACCGCCCAGTGCCCACCGACCGCGGTGGCCGCCGCTCCAATGGCGTCAGGGCCGGTGAGGGGCCGCACCGCGCCGGCCGGGGTACGCAGCCATGAGGTGGGATCGAAGTAGCTGCCGGAGATCCCGACGATCGTGCCGTTGTCGGTGATACCCGCGAGGTCGACAAGGTCTGGCGGAGTGTCGAGCACTCGTACAGTGCCCGGGTGGCGTGCGGGCCACAGCAACGCGTACATATGACCGGCCGGGGTACGGCCGACGCCCACGATGTCGCCGCGGGAGTTGATCCCCTCCGCCGTGACCTCGTCGGCCTTGTCGACCAGCGGCAGCAGCGTCGCCGCACCGGCCTGGTAGCGCCACGGTCGCAGCAGCGAGCCGTCGCGGCCGTTGCCGATCACCACGCCACGACGGTTCACGTCCACCGCAACCGGGCCCAGCAGGTCCGGCACGTCCACCTCGACGAGCCGCTCACGGTCCCACAGCAGCACCGGGTAGTCGTCACTGGATTGCCCCACGACCGCCGATCCCACGATGTACCGGCCCGATGGGTCGACCGCCAGCGCTTCACTGTGGTAAGTGTCAGGCGGTACCGGCAGCGTTGTCATCGTGCAAAGCCCTGCGGTCGCAGCCGGCCCGGCCTGAGCGGGTCCCGCCACGACGGTCGAGCAGACCAGCCAGAGGCTGGCCGCTGCCAACACCGTCGCACGTGTCAGGCCCCGCCATGAACTCTCTGGCACCCTGGTGCTGATCTTCATGCCCCTTTACCTTCCCGCAGATCGTGGCTGTCGATTCGTCGACAGGTGCAGGGTGCTGTATCGGGCTGGGGCGGATACTCAACGCATTCTTAGCGGCCAATCGGTAAGAGATCGGCTTGGGATGATCGGTCAGGCGGTGGAGATCCGGCTCTTGGGCCCGCTGGAGGTGTACGCCAAAGCGCGGCCCCTGCCGGTTGGCCCGCCCCAGCAACAACGTCTGCTAGCGGCGTTGGCCGCAGATGCCGGGCGGATGGTGACAGTGCCGACGTTGGTCGACCGGGTGTGGGACGAGGCGCCGCACGGCGCCCGTCATACATTGCACATGCTGATCAGCCGGCTGCGCCGGGTCCTGCGACAAGAGGACTCGACGCTGAGACCGATCGTCTATCGCTCCGGCGGATACGTGCTGACGTGCGACCCACAGCAGGTCGACTTGCACCGATTCCTCGCCCTGGTCGCGCTGGCCCGCGATCCGACCCGTCCGGAGCATGATCGGGTCGAGGTGCTGCGGCAGGCCCGTGACCTGTGGCGCGGCGATCCGCTGGCGGGCATCGCGGGGCGGTGGACGGCGTCGGTGCGTGACGCGTGGCGGCAGCAATACCTGGACGCCGTGCTGGCCTGGGCGCAAGGCGAGCTGTCAGTCGGCAACGCGGGTGCGGTCATCGGCCCGCTGACCGATCTGATCAGTGCGTATCCACTGGTGGAACCCCTTGCCGCGGCCCTCATGCGCGCTCAGTGCGTTCTCGGCCGCACCGCCGATGCCTTGCAGCACTACACGTCGATCCGCGAGCGTCTGGTTGAGCAACTCGGCGTGGATCCCGGACCGGACCTGCAGCGGCTGCATCAGGCGATCCTCCGCGGCGAACCGGATCCTCCAGCCGCCTCCGCGGCGGGGACTGCGAGCGTCGACCGACCGTCCGGGCGGCCGGTCGCTGCCCAGTTGCCCTTGGACGTAGCGGGTTTCACCGGCCGCCGTGAGCAGTTGGACTGGCTGACGGCGTTGCTCGACCGCGACGGCGTCCACCCGACCGCGGTGGTGATCTGCGTTGTCTCGGGGACAGCCGGGGTGGGCAAAACCGCCCTCGCGGTCCACTGGGGACACCAGGTGCGCGGTCGCTTCCCGGACGGGCAGCTCTACATGAACCTGCGTGGCTACGACCCCGACCAACCCATGGGCGCCGCCGACGTGCTGGCCCGGCTCCTGGCCGCACTCGGCGTGCCAGGGCACGACATACCGCTCGACGTCGACGAGCGGGCTGCCCGGTACCGCACCGAGGTCGCCGGGCGCCGGCTGCTGATCGTGCTGGACAACGCCTCAACCGTCGAACAGGTCCGTCCACTGCTGCCCGGCTCACCCTCCAGCGTGGTGGTGGTGTCCAGCCGCGACAGCCTGGCTGGCCTGGTCGCCGTGCACGGCGCCCGTCGCCTGGACCTCGACCTGCTCCCCCAGCCGGACGCGATCATGTTGCTGCGTCAGCTGATCGGCCCCCGCGTCGATGCCGAGCCTGACGCCGCCGCCGCGCTCGCGGACCAGTGTGCCCGGCTACCGCTGGCGCTCCGGGTGGCCGCCGAACTCGCTGCCGCCCGCCCCGCCGCCACCCTGGCCGAGCTGGTGCACGAGTTGTCCGACCGGCAACAGCGACTGGACCTGCTGGACGGCGGCGGTGACCCGCGGGCGGCGGTACGGTCGGTGTTTTCCTGGTCGGTCCGGCACCTCCCCCGCGCTGCCGCCCGCACTTTCCGGCTCCACGGCCTGCACCCCGGCCCTGACCTCGACGTCTACGCCGCGGCCGCGCTCACCGACAGTAGCCTCGACGACGCCGGCCGCACCCTCAGCCGGCTCGTCCGTGCCCACCTGGTCCATCCGACCGGGGTCGGCCGGTTCGCGATGCACGACCTGTTGCGCGCCTACGCCATCGACCTGACCACCACCGAAGACGCCGCGGACGAGCGCCGTGCGGCCATGGGCCGGCTGTTCGACTATTACCTGGCCACCGCCGCCGCCGCGATGAACACGCTGCATCCCGCCGACGCATGCCACCGGCCACACATCGCCCCACCGGCCACACCCATTCCGGATCTGACCGACCCGGACCCGGCCCGATCCTGGCTGGACACCGAACGGCCCTGCCTTGTCGCGATGGCCGGACACACCGCCACTCACGGCTGGCCGGACCACACCGTGCGCCTGTCCGGCATCCTGTTCCGCTACCTCGAGGGTGGCTACCACACCGACGCCCTGACCATCCACGACCACGCCTGCCGAACCGCCCGAAAGGCCGGCGACCAACCCGGCGAAGCCCTGGCCCAGTTCGGCCTCGGTTGCGCGCACACGCGGCACGGCCGCTACGGGCCG
This sequence comes from Phytohabitans houttuyneae, assembly GCF_011764425.1. NCBI lineage: Bacteria > Bacillati > Actinomycetota > Actinomycetes > Micromonosporales > Micromonosporaceae > Phytohabitans > Phytohabitans houttuyneae. The sequence goes on along the minus strand of NZ_BLPF01000003.1, from coordinate 697,827 downwards.
GCGACCGACCACCACGAGCGGGCACTAGCCCTGTTCCGGTGGGCCGGCGATCCGGTCGGTGAAGCCCGCGTCCTGAACCGTCTCGGCAGCATCCACCGCTTGCTCGGCCGCTATCCGGCAGCCGCCGTCCACCACCAACGCGCGCTGGCGCTGTCCGTTCAAGCCGGCGACCTCACCGGCGAGGCCAGAGCACTCTGCCATCTCGGCTGTGTCCAGCAGCTGCTGGGCCGCTACGAGCCAGCGGCCGACCACCTTCAGCGAGCCCTGAACCTGTGCCGGCAGGCTGGCAACCACTTCGGTGAGGCCTGGGTGCTCGACGACCTCGGCACCGTCCAGACCCGCCGTGGGCGCCCCCACCACGCGGTCGAACACCACCGGCGAGCCCTTACCCTCTTCTGCCAGTTCGCGGATCAGGACGGACAAGCCTCGGCACACAACGGACTCGGCGAAGCCGCGAACACCTCCAACCAGCCCGCCGCCGCCATCGCCCACCACACCAACGCCCTCACTACCGCCACCGGCACCGGCGCCCGTGACCAACAAGCCCGCGCCCACACCGGCCTCGCCCACGCCCACCGCACGCTCGCCAACCACCACCACGCCAACCACCACTACCGACAAGCCATCTCCATCTACACCCAGCTCGGCATGCCCGACGTCGACCACCTACGCGCCCAGCTGACAACAGCCAGCAGGACAGGCACGGCAGGGCGGCAACCGACCGAAACGGCCACCATCCGAAAAGGATGAAGCAAGCAGCGCGCGATCAGGTCGGGTCGGAGCTGGCGGCGGTCTGGGCGAGGCGGTCGCGGACCTGGCCCCAGAAGGCATCTTGGTCGTTGAGGCGCGGAAACGGCTCATCTGGTACGGGCACGCCGAGGAAGTCGCACAGCGGTTGCCAGCCTTCGGTCACCTGGAAGATGAGCAGCCGCTCAGGCGGCACCTCCCGGCGCACGGCGGCGTTGTGTTCGGCGTATGCGCGCTGGGCGTGGTCGCGGTCGGCGAAGCGGCCGCCGAAGAAGCCTTCCCAGATCAGCGTTCGGTTGAACCTGTGCATGGCGTTGACGCCGGGTAGCTGCTGGCGGGCCGCCTCGGCGAGCTCGCTGTCGGTGCCGCCGCCGTTGAGCTCGTAGACGGTTTGCCGCATGCTGTCGTACCACCGGTCGGGGTCGCGCTCGGTCAGGACGGCTTTCGCATCCGGGTAGTAGGCGAGCAGCTGCCGCCAGAAAGCCGCGCCCGGCCAGGCTGCGGTGGACCCGTAGCCGTCGAGGAGCGGTCCCCATTCGACCGGCTCCCCTCTCGCGGCGGCCTCCCACTGCGCAAGCTTGTCAGGGTTGTCGAGCACGTGGCGGCTGTGGAAGCAGGGGCCGAACCCCAGCCGCTCCAGCGCGGCCTTGAGCGACACCGTGCCCGTTCGCGCGACGCCCACACCGATGACCTTCATGACCGTTCGGCCTCCTCGTTCACATTGGACAGCCGCTGTCGCGGCTTACCTTCATATCGACAGGGCGGTACGATCGTGTGGTGGCGGACCAGATCGTTGCGACGCAGGAAATCCGCGACTACGTAAGGGAAATCTCCCTGCGTGAGGACCCGGTCCTGGCGGAGCTCAGGGAGTTGACGGCGCGGCTTCCGGCTGGCGCGGCCATGCAGGTGATGGCGGAGGAGGCGCAGCTTCTGGCGCTTCTCGTGAGCCTGGCCGGTGCCACTTCGGTGTTGGAGGTCGGCACTTTCACCGGCTACAGCACGCTGTGCATGGCTCGTGCGCTCGCACCCGGCGGCACGGTCGTCACCTGCGACATCAGCGACCGGTGGCCGGCGATCGCCGCGGAGTACTGGCGACGCGCCGGAGTGGACGATCGCATCGAGGTCCGGATCGGCGACGCGCGGCAGACGCTCGCCGCCCTCGCCGACGAGCGGGGCCCTGACAGCTTCGACTTTGCGTTCATCGACGCGGACAAGGCCGGTTACCCCGCCTACTTCGAGGCTGCGGTGGCGCTTGTGCGGCCCGGCGGCCTGATCGTCATCGACAACACGCTCTTCTTCGGTCGGGTCGTCGACCCGGCCGCGCAAGACTCCGACACGGTCGCGATCCGGGCGCTCAACGCGTCGCTGCGCGACGACCCCCGGGTGGACATCTCGCTGCTCACGATGGCCGACGGCATCACGCTCGCGCGCAAGCGGTAGCCGGGTCACGTCGCCGCCAACCGGACGGCGCTCAGGCGCGTCGTGGCCGGTGCCGGTCGCGGTCCCGGCGTGAGGTGCAGGCGCTGCGTATCGCTGTCGTCTGCGGGTCGCAGGGTGTCACGGCATTGACAGTGCTCGTCGGTGAATCCGGCGAACCGGTACGCGACCTCCATGATGCGGTTTCGCGTGGTGGGCCGGAAGTCCGCGACGAGATGCGTGCCGGCCTCCGCTGCCTCGCCGATCAGCCAGTTGAGCACGGTGGTGCCGGCGCCGTAGGAGACGACCCGGCATGAGGTGGCCAGCAGCTTCAGGTGCCACAGCGCCGGGCCGACCTCCAGAAGCGCCACGCCGACCGCGCCGTGCGGCCCGAACCGGTCCCCCATCGTCACGGTGAGCACCTCGTGGCCCGGGTCGTCCAGCAGTGCGCGCAGGTCACCGCCGGAGTAGTGGACGCCGGTCGCGTTCATCTGGCTCGTGCGCAGCGTCAGCTCCTCCACACGGGACAGATCCTCCACAGTGGCCCGACCGATCTGCATCGTCAGGTCCAGCGAGCGCAGAAACTCCACCGACGGCCCCGTGAACGACTCCTGCTCGGCTTGGCGCAGCAGGTTCGCCTGGTACATCTGGCGGCGCCTGCGCGAGTCGACCGTCACCGCTTTCGGTGTGAGCTCGGGCAGGCTCAGCAGCTGCGGGATCCGGTCGGCCGGATAGCAGCGCACCTGTGGCAGGTGAAACTCGACCTCCGCGCGTTCGGCCGGCTGGTCGTCGACGAACGCGATCGTGTCGTACGCGAAGCTGAGCTCGTCGGCGATCTGCCGGATCGACTGCGACTTCGGGCCCCAACCGATCCGGGCGACCACAAAGTACTCGGCGATGCCGAGAGCCACCAGGCGTTCCCAGGCATGGTCGTGGTGGTTTTTGCTGGCGACGGCCTGCAGGATGCCCCGCGAGTCCAGGCCCACGATGACCTCGCGCACCTGGTCGTCCAGAAGCACTTCGCCGTCCTCGAGCAGGACGCCTTTCCACAACGTGTTGTCGAGGTCCCAGACCAGGCATTTGACGGTACTGCTGAGGCCGCTCACGGCTTCTCCGCTGTCGCAAGGGCGTGTTTCGCGAGCAGGAGCTGGCATATCTCGCTGCTTCCCTCGATGATCTCCATCAGCTTCGCGTCCCGGTAGGCACGCGCGACCTCGTGGCCGTCGCAGGCGCCCGCCGACGCCATCACCTGCACGGCGGACGTGGCGCCCCGCATGGCTTGGGTCGCGCCGACATGCTTGGCGAGCAGGGTCGAGACCACGAGGTCCGGCGAGCCGGAGTCCCAGCATTCGCTGGCGTGCCGGCACACGCTGGTGGCGACCTGCTCCGCGACGTAGATCTCGGCGACCAGGCGGGACACGAGCTGGTGTTCGGCGATCGGCTTGCCGAACTGGACCCGTGTCCTCGCATGCCGGGTCACCGCGCCGAGGCAGGCACGCAGGATGCCGACGCAACCCCAGGCGACCGACATCCGGCCGTACGCCAGGGCCGACCCGACCAGCAGCTGCAGCGACTGTCCGGTGCCGCCCAGGACGCTCGTGGCCGGCAGGCGGACGCCGTCGAGCTGGACGTGCGCGTGTCCGGCCGCGCGGCAGCCGAGCGGGTGCGGGACCTTCTCGATGTGTACGCCGGCGGTGTCCGCCGGGACGACGACCGCCGCCGCGCTGTCACCCGTCCGGCCGAAGATGACGAGCAGGTCGGCGTAGGCCGCGGCGGTGACCCATGACTTGCGGCCGTCGACGATCACGGTGTCGTCGACAAGACGCAGCTCGGTGCTCATCGCCGACAGGTCGCTGCCCGCGGCGGGCTCGCTGAACGCCACTGCCGCCAGCCGCCCGGCGGCCAGCTGCGGCAGGAGCATGTTCCGCTGGTCGCGGCGTCCGAGGCGCTGGATCGTCCAGGCCGCCATGCCCTGCGACGTCATCACGCTGCGCAGCGAGCTGCACAGGCTCCCGGCGTAGGCGGTGAGCTCGCCGTTGTCCTGGCTGCTCAGCCCGAGGCCGCCGTACTGTTTCGGCAGTGCGGCGCACAGCACGCCCGCGGCGCCAGCCTCCCGCAGAACCTCCCGCGGGATCTCACCGGCGATGTCCCACCCGCCGGCGTTGTCGGCGACCAGGCGCCGGACCGCGGCGTGCTCGGTCGCGAGCAGGTCAGGCATCGCCGTCGGCGGCCTCTTCGGCCCGGAGCCGGCCGACCAGCGTGGCCATGCTCGCGACGGTGGCGAAGTTGGGCAGCTGCAGGTCGGCGCCGGCGACCGTCACGGCGTAGCTGCGTTCCAGGAAGACGACCAGCTCAAGGGCGAACATCGAGTTGGCCAGCCCGGTGGCGAACAGGTCCTGGCTCGGATCGGGCAGGGTGCCGGTCTTCTCGGCCACGAACCTCGCGATCTCGTCTTCCACGGCGTCCGACGCGACGGGCTGTTCCGCGCTCATGGGCCTGCCTCTCTGTAGACGTAGAAACCTCGGCCGCTCTTGCGGCCGAGCTCGCCGCGCCGGACCTTCTCCAGGAGCAGGTCGCTGGGCCGGCATCGCTGGTCTCCGGTCCGCAGGTGCAGCATCGTCAGGGCGTCGACCAGGTTGTCGATGCCGATCAGATCCGCGGTGCGCAGCGGGCCGGTGGGGTGGCCGAGGCAGCCCTGCATCAGGCTGTCCACCTCTTCGACGGTGGCTGTGCCTTCGCTGACGATCCGCGCGGCGTCGTTGATCATCGGATGCAGCAGGCGGCTGGTCACGAAGCCTGGCGCGTCACGCACCACCACCGCGCGCCGGCCGATCCGGGTCAGCAGAGCCAGCACCGACTCGACGGTCGCCTCGACGGTCCGGGGGCCGCGGATCACCTCGACCATCGATATCAGGTACGCCGGGTTCATGAAGTGGGTTCCGATGAGCTCGCCCGGCCGCCGCAGGTCGGCCGCCAGCTCGTCGATGGGTATGCCGGAGGTGTTGGAGATCAGCGGAGTGCCGGGGCGGACCAGGCCCGACACCTTTGCCAGCAGCTCCGCTTTCAGGTCGGCCCGCTCGGTGACCGCCTCGATGACCGCGCCGGCTGGCTCGACCTCGTCGAGGCGGACGGTGGTGTGCAGCTCGGCGGGCTGGCTCCCGGCCGGCAGCGCACCGACCAGCCGCGCGTGCCGCAGCCCGGTGGCGGTCGCGGCGCGGGCCCGCTCCAGCGCGGCCTCGTCGACATCCACCAGCACCACGGGCAGCCCATGGCCGGTGACGAGCGTCGAGATCCCGGTGCCCATGACACCCGCGCCCACGACGGCGACGACTGGGACGTCCATCACGCCTCCCCGTGCCCCATGGGGGCGTAGCGACCGGAGTCGGGCGCCACCCAGTAGCGGCGTCGCTGAAACGGATAACCCGGCAGCGGTACCCGCCGTGGTCGCGCGGCGCCGTGGAATGCGCGCCAGTCGAGCTTCAGGCCGGCCTCCCACAGCTGGCCCGCGGCGCCGATCAGGTGGTCGAGGGCGCCGTAGCCGCTGTCCCCGGCGGGTGGCAATGAGGACACCATGGGCCTGGTCAGCGTTTCGCCCGCCCCCATAAAAAGCGGTACCCGGCCGGGCTCGCGGAGGATCTCTCGGATGCCGTCGGCAAGCGGCGCCGGCCGGTCGAGCTGGCGGACCCAGTGTGCCGGCTCCACGGCCTCCTCCGGGCTGATCCACGTGCCGGTCGCGCCGGAGATGTAGGGCACCTGCGGCGGCTTGCGCTCGTAACCCGCGACGATCTGGGCAAACCTGCCAAGCCCTTCCGGCTCGCCGGCGGAGATCTCCGCCCGGGCGACCGTGACGTCGAGCGCGTCCGCCAGGTCGAGCACGCCGGCCAGGCAGGCCGCGACGTACTCGCCGTCGCCGTCGCCGAGCATCGCCGTGGGCCTTACACCCCACGACTGCCACAGCCCGGCGAGGGCCCACTGGGTGGCGAACGCCGCCGCGGCCCCCGCCCGCGGATCGGCGCTGTCGACGCCGGGATGGTCCCGCGCCGGCGCGAGGAGCAGCCGGCGCAGGTCGTACCCGAGCCGAGGTCGCAGCAGTGCCGCACACTCGTCCACGTGTGCGACGAACGCCGGCTCGCCGCGGTAGACCTCGGCGGCGGCGTCCGGGCGGTACGAGCCGCTGCCCGGAAACACGAAGACCACCTGCCGGGCGTCTGCGTCACCGGCGGCTGGCACCGCCTCGGGCGCTGCCAGCGCGCGCAGCGCGGCGGCCGCCTCGGCCCGGTCGCGGCAGACCACGTGCCGGCGCACGGAGAAGCGGTGTCGGCCGGTTTGCAGGGTGTAGGCGACGTCGGCGATGTCCAGGTCGCCATCGCGGTCCAGGTGCGTGGCGAGCCGGCCCGCCGCGGCCGCGAGTGCCTCGCCGGTACGCGCGGACAGCAGCAGCAGTTGCCGGTCGCGCCCGCCGGTCGCGGCCGGCCGGGGCGCCGGCGCCTCTTCCAGCACGACGTGGGCGTTCGTGCCGCCGACGCCGAAGGCGCTGACGCCGGCACGCCGCGGTGTCGTGCCCCGGGGCCAGGCGCGGGCGGTGGTCGGTACGTAGAACGGGCTGCGGTCCAACCGCAGCGCCGGGTTGGGCGTCTCGAAGTTCAGGCTCGGCGGGATCTCGCCGTGCTCCAATGCCAGCACCGCCCGCGCCAGACCCGCCACTCCGGCGGCGGCGTCCAGGTGGCCGATGTTGGCCTTGACCGAGCCGAGCGCGCAGTACCCGCGCCGTGAGGTGCCGAAGGCCTGGGTGAGCCCGGCTACCTCGATCGGGTCGCCGAACGTGGTGGCCGTGCCGTGCGCCTCGACGTAACCGATCGTCTCCGGGTCCACCGCCGCGACCGACAGGGCGGCGGCGATCACGTCGGCCTGAGCCTGGACGCTCGGCGCGGTGAACCCGAACTTGGCCGAGCCGTCGTTGTTGACCGCGGTCCCCCGGATCACCGCGCGGATGTGGTCGCAGTCGGCCACGGCGTCGCGCAGCCTGCGGAGCACCACGATCGCGGCACCGTACCCCGGCACTGTTCCCGTGGCGGCGGCGTCGAACGGCCGGCAGTGACCGTCCGGGGCGAAGAGGCTGCCGGCGACGACGGGATAGCCGCTGACCAGCGGGATCGGCAGCGCCACCCCGCCCGCCAGCGCCATGTCGCACTCGTAGGCAAGCAGCGCCTGGCAGGCGAGGTGGACCGCGACGAGCGAGGTCGAACAGGCCGTCTGCACGCTCATCGCGGGCCCGCGCAGGTCGCACAGGTACGCCGCCCGGGTCGCGAGAAAGTCCTTGTCGTTGTACGGGCGCGCGGACAGGGCCATCGGGGAGCGCATGAACTCCGCGTTCGCCGCGAGATTGAGCGGTAGGTACTTGTTGGCGAAGCAGCCGGCGTACACGCCGATGGCACCGTCGAACTCGGACGGGTCGTGACCGCTGTCCTCCAGCGCGTGCCAGGCGCATTCGACGAATATCCGCTGCTGCGGGTCGCTGATCTCCGCCTCGCGCGCACTGTACCCGAAGAACTCCGCGTCGAACTGGTCGGCCCCGTCGATGACGCCCGCGGCGGGCACGAAGCTGGGCTTCTCCACCATCTCCGCGGGCCATCCGGCCTCGATCAACTGCTCCGGCGTGAACCAGGTGACCGACTCGACACCGCCGCGCTGGTTGTGCCAGAACTCGTCGATGGTCGCGGCCCCGGGAGGCGTCCGGCCAGCCCGACCACGGCGATCGGCTCGACGCCGTCTTCCACCGGGGCGCTCACCCCGCCCGCCCCGCCCGCCGCGCGACCGCCCGCGCCGCACCGCGACGCGCCGCTCCGCGGGCCGCCCCCTCGCTGACGTCCGGATCAGACCGCTCGGCCGGCGCGCGGTCGATCACCTCCGCCAGCGCCCGCACGGTCGGGTACCGGAACATGTCCACAAGGGACAGCTCGCCGCCGACCCGCTCGAGCAACCTGGCCCTCGCCCGTACCACGAGCAACGAGGTCCCGCCGAGGTCGAAGAAACTGTCGTCGACGCCCACCCGGTCGATGTCGAGCACCTGTGCCCACACCTCCGCGACAGCGCGCTCGGTCGCGCTCGCCGGTGGCGCGTAGGCCGGTGTGCCGTCTGGCCGTGCACCCGTCGGGTTGGGCAGCGCCTTGCGGTCGACCTTGCCGTTCGGGGTCAGTGGCACCGCGTCGATGAGCTGAAAGGCCTGCGGCACCATGTAGCCCGGCAGCCGGCTGGCGAGGAAGGTGCGCAGCTCGTGACCGGTCGGTGGTGGATCGGCCTGGGATACATAGTGGACGGTGATGCGCTGGTCGACGCCCTCACCGCGGACGGCGGCCACTGCAGAGCGCACGCCCTGGTGCGCCGCGAGCACGGTCTCGATCTCGCCGAGCTCGATCCGGTGCCCGTGCAGCTTCACCTGGTCGTCGAAGCGCCCGAGGAACTCCAGTGCTCCATCGGGCCTCCAGCGGGCCATGTCCCCGGTGCGGTAGATCCGCGCGCCCGGCTCGGCGACGAACGCGTCCGGTGCGAAGCGCGGCGCGGTCAGTGCGGCGCGGTCCAGGTACCCGCGAGCCAGGCCGTCCCCGCCCAGCAGCAGCTCACCGGGCACCCCGCGGGGCACAGCCGGTCCTGCTGGTCGACCACGTATGCCCGCACATTGGCCATCGGACGCCCGATGGACACCCGGCCACCGGCCGGTGGGACCACCGCCGTCGTCGCCCACACCGCGGCCTCGGTCGGCCCGTACATGTTGTGCACCGTGCCGCCGACCGCGGCGGCGAGGTCGCCGGCCAGGTCGGTCGGAAGTGCTTCGCCGCCCACCAGCAGCCGCCGCAGCCGCCGCAGCTGCGCCCGCGCTTCCGGGTCGGCCAGCAGCAGGCGGGCCATCGAGGGCGTGCACTGCAGGTGGGTCACAGCGGAATCCCGCAGCTGTGCCGCGATCGGCTCCTGCGGCTCCGCCGTCTTCTCGGCCGTCGCGAGCGCGGCCGCGCGGCGCTCCTCGGTGATGTCGCGGACACTCGCCAACCGCGCCAGTGCGCCGAGCGCCGCCTCCTCGTCGACCCCGAAGTCGATCAGGCAGGCGACCTCGTCGACGCCGATGCCCTTCATCCGGTCGACCACGTCGGCGCAGCCCTGCGGTGTGCCGAGCAGGCTGGCGGTGGCCACGAAGCGGTCGAACGCGCGGTCGATCAGCGCCCGCAGCTCGTGCGGCGGCAGCGCGGCGAAGTCGGTGGCGCTGCCCGTGGTCTCGCCGAGCGACGCGATCAGGTCGAACGAGGTCTCCAGGTACCGGCTCAGCGGCTCACGGACCAGCTCCCTGACCTGCTCGACGTCGTCGCCGACGAACGTGTGGACCATGACCGCCACGTGGCCGTCGCCGGGGCCGTGCCCGTGCTCGCGCCACGCCTGCCGGTACAGTGCGATCTTCTCGGCCAGCTCGTCGAGGCTGTGGCCGAGCAGGTGGGTCAGCACGCCGGTGCCGGCCTCGCCGGCCATCCGGAAGGTGTCCGGGTGCCGTGCGCTGGTCAGCCACACCGGCAGCACCGGCTGGACCGGCCGCGGAAACGCACCGACCTCGACCTCGGCGTCGACGCCGTTGCGCCGCGCCACCTTCTCACCCCGCCACAGCCGCCGCACCTCGGCCAGGCCGTCCATCATCAGCTTCTTGCGCTGCTGGTAGGCCTCCGGAGCGAGCGCGAAGTCGTTCGCGTGCCACCCGGAGGCGAACGAGATGCCGGCCCGGCCTGCCGAGATGTTGTCCACGACGGACCATTCCTCGGCCACCCGCAGCGGGTCGTGCAACGGCAGCACCACGCTGCCCGCTCGGACCTGTACCCGCTCGGTGATCGCGGCGACCGCCGCGGCCGTCACGGACGGATTCGGGTAGAGCCCGCCGAACTGGTGGAAGTGGCGCTCCGGGGTCCACACCGCGGCGAAGCCGTGCCGGTCGGCGAACCTCGCGCCTTCCAGGAGCAAGCGGTACCGCTCGCTCGAGCCGCGTTCGGAGTCGCTGCCGAAGTAGAACAGGCTGAAGTCGATCGGTCGTGCCTGGGTCGCGCGGAGCGCTGCCGCCTGCGCGTGCGCCGCCGGGACCGGACGGGGTGGGTCACCGCGCACCACGACGCGGTAGCCGCGCGCCAGCGTCCACAGCAGCTCGACCACGGAGATGTCGAAGGACACGCTCGTCACGGCGAGCCACGTGCCGGGCTCGTCGGCGCCGAGGACGCCGTCGATGCCCGCCAGCAGGTTGACCACGTTGCCGTGCGTGACCATGACGCCCTTCGGCCGCCCCGTCGACCCGGAGGTGTAGATCACGTAGGCCAGGTTGGCCGCGGTGGTCGCCACCGCGGGCAGGTCCGAGACCTCGTCCGCGCCGGGCGGGTCGAGTTGCTCGGGGACCACGACCTCAGCGGCGCCGAGCTCCCGGGCCGCCGCCTGCGACCGGGGGTCGGCCACGATCACCCGCGTCCGGGCGTCCTTGACCATGTACGCCAGCCGGTCGCGGGGATAGTCGGGGTCGAGCGGCAGGTAGGCGGCACCCGCCTTGAGGATCCCGAGCAGGGTGACCACCAGCTGTGCCGACCGGCCGAGGTGGACTCCGACCGGCTCGTCCGGCGCCACACCGAGCGCGCGGAGGCGGTGGGCCAGCCGGTCGGCGAGCCTGTCGAGCTCCCCATAGGTCAGGGTGGCGTCGGCGGCGACCACCGCGGCCGCATCGGGTGTCGCGATCGCCTGCCGCGCCACGATCTGGTGCACCAGCGCGTCGGCGATCTCGACCCGGTCGCCGGCCTGCCAGCCGGCCAACGTGGCGGCCTCGGCCGCGGGCAGCACCGGCAGCTCGTCGATCGGGCGGTCCGGCGCCGTCGCGGCGCCGGTCGCCACGCTGGCGTACCGCGCGGCGATGCGCTCGGCGGTGGCCGCCTCGAAAAGGTCGGTGCTGTACTCCAACCGGCCGGTGACCCCGGCGGCGGTGCGGGCCAGGCTCAGCGTCAGGTCGAACCGGGCCGTGCCGGTGTCGCCCAGCACGGGACACACCTGGCAGCCGTCGAGGCGAAGCTCCGCCGCCTCCTCGTACCGGTAGCTGAACAGCACCTGGAACAAGGGATTCTGGGCGAGGTCACGCTCCGGGTGCAGCTCCTCGACGAGCTTCTCGAACGGCAGCTCCTGATGGGCCAACGCCTCCCGCACCTCAGTCCACAAGCGACGGACAAGCTGGCGGAACGTCGGCTGGGACGCGAGGTCGCAGCGCAGCACCAGGGTGTTGGTGAAGAACCCGATGAGCCCGGCCAGCTCAGGTCGTTCGCGGCCGGCGACCGGAGTGCCGATCACGATGTCGTCTTCGTCGATGTGTGCGCGCAGCAGCACCGCGAAGGCGGCGAGCAGGACGGTGAAGAGCGTGACCCCCTCCGCCTTGGCCAGCTCCTCCAGCCGCTGGACCGTGTCGGATGGAAGCGCGAACCTGAGCGCCGCGCCGCGATAGCTCTGCATCGGTGGGCGCGGGTGGTCGGTGGGCAGGTGCCGGGTGGGCAGCCCGGTCAGCCGCGGCTTCCAGTAGGCCAGCAGCCGGTCGAGCTCGGGCCCGGCCAGCGTCCGCACTTGCCATTCGGCGAAGTCGGTGTACTGCATGGGCGGGTCGGGATCGCGTCGCACGTCGCCGGCCAGCGCGGCACGGTAGCCGGCTTCAATCTCCGCGCCCAGCACGCGCACCGACTCGGCGTCGCAGGCCAGGTGGTGCACCGTGACGAGCAGCCGGTGCCGGTGCTCGTCCAGGCGCAGCAGGCGGGCCCGGATGACCTGCCCGGCCACCAGATCGAAGGAGGTACCGGCCTCGTCCCGCGCGATGGCCTCCACCTCCTGCTCCGGGTGGGCCGACGCGGTCAGGTCGACCACCGGCACGGGCACCGTGGGCGGCGGCAGGATCACCTGGCGCGGTGTGCCGTCCGCCTCCCGGAACGCGGCGCGCAGGATCTCGTGCCGGCGCACCGCCTCGGTGAGCGCCCGCTCCAGAGCCGGGACGTCCAGCGGTCCGGTGATGTCGTAGCCGAGCGGGACGTTGTAGACCGCGCTGTGCGGCTGCAACTGGTCGAGAAACCACAGCCGCCGCTGCGCGTACGACAGCGGGTAGCCGGTCTGCGCCCGCGAGCGGCGCTCCAGCAGGTCGGCCAGCAGCGCCCGCCGCTGCTCGGTTGTCGTGGTGTCCGGCGTCGTCCGCCCCGCCGTCACTGTTCCACCTCCGTCCCGTCCAGGTCGTGCAGCAGGTGCTCGACCTCCTCGTCGCTGAGCTTGTCGATCTCGGCCAGCAGCTGGGCGCTGGCCCGGCGAGGGCTCGGCATGACGGGACCGTGGTGGGTCAGTGGACGGGCGGTCGCCGCCGTCACCGCCGCGGCCAGGCTGGCCGCCGTCGGTTGCTGCAGGAAGCTGGCGACCGGCACGTGGACCGCGAAAACGTCGTTGACCTGGGCCACCAGCTGGGCCGCCAGCAGGGAATGGCCGCCGATCCGGAAGAAGTTGTCCTCGCGCCCCACCGGCCGGCCGTGAAGCAACGTCGAGGTGAGCTGCAGGACCCGCTCTTCCGTCGCGGAACGGGGGGCCGGCGTCGCCGCCGGCGGGACCGGCGACCGCGGTGCCAGGCCGGTCAGCGCGCCGTGGTCCACCTTGCCGTGCTCGGTCAGCGGGAGGGCGGGGAGCATCACGACCTCGGCCGGCACCATGTACGTGGGCAGCCGCTCGCGCAGGAACGCCAGCACGTCTTCGTCACTCGCCGCAACACTGTCCACATAGGCCACCAGGGAAGGCTCGGCATCGACCCGGGACGTACGCGCGATGACGGCGGCATCGCGGACGTGCGGATGCTCGCGGACCGTTGCCGCCACCTCCTCGGGTTCGATCCGGAACCCGCGGATCTTCACCTGCTCGTCGGTGCGCCCGAGGAACTCGAGCTGCCCGTCGGGCCGCCAGCGCACCAGGTCACCGGTGCGGTACAGGCGGGCCCCGGGGCGGCGCGGATCGGCGACGAACCGGTCCGCGGTCAGCGCCGGGCGGTTCAGGTAGCCGCGGGCCAGTGCCGTACCGCCCAGGTACAGCTCACCGCTGACGCCGATCGGCACCGGCTGCCGCTCGGGATCCAGCACATACGCGTGTACCCCGCTGATGGGCCGCCCGATCGGCGGCTGCCGCCCCGGCGCACTCGCCGGGATGTGCCCCGCCGTGGCCACCACCGTGTTCTCTGTCGGTCCATAGTGGTTGAACACCTCGAACGGCGTTCCCTGCGCGGGAGCCGCGGGCAGCACGTCGCCACCGGTCAGCAGTGCCCGCAGCGAGGTGCCGGCCGGCCACGGCTGCGACAGTGCGGCCGCCGCGACCGGCGTGGGCAGGAACGTGACGGTGATCCGCTCGTCGGCGAGCCAGCGCACCAGCTCGGCCGGCGCCGCCCGGACCTGCGGCGGGACGACGCACACCGTGGCGCCGGCGGCCAGGGCGGGCCAGATCTCCCACGTCGAGGCGTCGAACCCGGGGCTCGCGAACAGCGCCGTGCGGTCCGCCGGACCCAGCGTGTACTCGGCCAGGTGCCAGCCGATCAGGTTGGCCAGCCCGCGATGCGCCAACGCCGCCCCCTTGGGCCGGCCGGTGGATCCCGAGGTGTAGATGACGTACGCCAGGCGATCGAGGGAGACCGGCCCGGTGTCCGCGACCGCCGGTGGCTCCTCGCCGGTGGCGCCGTCCAGGTCGATCACGGTACGGCCGGATGCCGGCAACCGGCCGCGCAGCGCCGCCGTCGTGAGGACCGTCCGCACGCCGGCGTCGCCAAGCATGAAGCCGATGCGTTCGGCCGGGTAGCTGGGGTCGACGGGCAGGTAGCACCCGCCCGCCGTGAGGACCGCGAGCTCACCGACCACCAGCTCGGCGGAACGGTCGACGCACAACGCCACCGGCTCCTCGGCGGCGACGCCGGCCTCGCGGAGCCGGCCGGCAAGCCCGATGGCGCGCCGCCACAGCTCCCCGTAGCTCAGTTGTCCCTCCGGCCAGCGCACCGCCACCGCGTCCGGCCGCGTCTTCGCCTGCTGGGCGATCAGCTCGGTCACCGGCCGGTCACCGGCGACCGCCGGCCCGCGGCTCCAACGCTCGAGCTGCCCCGCCTCCGCGTCCGGCAGCAGGCGCAGCTGCCCCACCCGCGCCGCCGGCCTGCTCACCGCGTCGGCGAGAAGGGTCAGGTAGTGCGTGACCATCCGCGACATCGTCGACTCGTCGAAGAGGTCGGTCGAGTGCTCCCAGATCAGGTGGATGTCGTCGTCTTCCGGGCTGGGCGCCCGGCCGACACGCTGCTGGGCCCGCGGCACCACGATGACGTTGAGGTCCGACTTGGCGGTGCCGTTCGCGCGCTCGCGCACCCTGCCGGTGATCCCGCCGAAGTCCAGGTCGGGCACGGCCGAGTCGTGGAAGCTGAACATGATCTGGAACAGTGGGTTGCGCGACGGGTCGCGGGCCGGGTCGATCGCGTCGATCACCGCGTTGACCGGTGTGTCCGGCCAGGCGAGCGTCTCGGCGACCGAGGTACCCACCTGGTCGAGCAGGTCGCTGAACGGCTGGTCGGCCGACACCCGCGTACGCAGCACCAGAGTGTTGACGAGCATGCCGAGCAACGGCTCCAGCTCGGGCACGGTGCGGCTCGCGACGCCGGTACCCACCAGCAGGTCCCGCTGTCCGGTGTAGCGGTACAGCAGCGCGGCGAAACCCGCGTACATGGTGGTGAACAGCGACACCCGGTGCTCGCGGCTGAAGGCGCGCAACGCGCGGGACAGCGCGGTCGGGATATGGATCCGCGGCGCCGCGCCGCGGAAGGTCATGACCGGCGGCCGTGGCCGGTCGGCGGGCAGCTCCACCGCGTCCGGCGCACCGGCCAGCCGCTCGGTCCAGTGCTCGACATGCGCCCGCAGCACCTCACCGCGCATCCAGTCGCGCTGCCAGAACGCGTAGTCGGCGTACTGGACGGCCAGGTCGGGCAGGGGCGACGGCTGGCCGGCGAGGCAGGCCGGGTAGAGGGCGGCCAGCTCGGACAGGAAAACCGAGAGCGACCAACCATCGTGTACGAAGTGGTGCTCCACGTGGACGAACGTGCTCTCCTCGCCGGTGTGGCGCAGCAGCAGCCAGCGAGCCAGCGGCGGAGCCGTCAGGTCGAACGGCTTGCGCACCTCCTCGGCGATGACGTCGTCGGCGCGCTCGGCCGGCACGTCGAGCACGCGCAGCGGTGCCTTCGCCTCGGCCAGCGGGTGCTGCTGCCCCACCCCGTCGACCGCGATGAAGCCTGTCCGCAGGATTTCGTGGCGGCGGACGATCTCGTCCAGCGCCGCCCGCAGCGCGTGCACGTCGACCCGGCCGTGCAGCGACACCGAGGCCTGGAAGTTGTAGGCGAGGTTGCCCGGCGACAGCTGCTCGAAGAACCAGACCCGCTCCTGCGGCAGGGACAGCGGGATCGGCCGGTCCCGGCGGGCAGGGCGCAGCGGCGGCGGGACCGGCGCGACCGACGGGGATGACGGCTCGAAGCCTTGTGTTTCGGCCGCCGCGGCACGCCGGTCGACGATCACCGCGATGCCGGAGACCGTGCGGGTGGCGAACAGCTCGGGGATGCTCACCGTGACGCCCAGCTTGGCTGCGATCTGGATCGCCAGTCGGCCGACGACCAGCGAGGTGCCGCCCAGGGCGAAGAAGTCGTCGTCCGCACCGACGTCCGCGACGCCGAGCAGTTCGGAGACGATTGCGGCCACCGCCGACTCGGTCGGGGTGCGGTGTGCCGCGGCGGTGGCGGCCAGCCCGGCCGCCACCCGGTCCGGGGCGGGCAGCCGGGCACGGTCTACCTTGCCGTTGGGTGTCATCGGCAGTGCGGGCAGCACGACGATCGCGGCCGGCACCATGTAGCTGGGCAGGCGGGCCCCGAGGAACCCGCTCAGCTCGTTCGGCGCGGCGCCGCTGACCACGTAGGCGATCAGGCGTGCGTCCGGGCGACCGGAGTGTTCGACCACGACGAAGGCGTCGCGGACCGCCGGGTGTTGCTTCAGCACGACGGCCACTTCGCCGGGCTCGACCCGGAACCCGCGGATCTTGGCCTGGTCGTCGTACCGGCCGATGTACTCGAAGACGCCGTCGGGCCGGCGGCGGACCTTGTCTCCGGTCCGGTACATCCGCCGCCCGGGGCCCCGATGTCGGGGACGAACACCGCGGCGGTGGTCGCCGGGTCGTCCAGGTAGCCGCGGGCCACGCACTCGCCGGCCAGGTACATCTCCCCGACCTCGCCGTCGGGCACCGGGTCCAGCCCATCGAGCACGTAGCAGCGAACACCGTCGATGGGCACGCCGATCGGCGGCGGCACCGGGCCGCCCGGCAGCACCGGCGTGGTCGTCACGCCCACGGTGCACTCGGCCGGGCCGTAGAGGTTGACCAACGTGAACGGCAGCTCGTCGGGCACACCGCGCTGCAGCGCCGAACCCGCGGCGTGCATGACCCGCAGCACGGTGTGTGCCGGCCACGGCTCGTCGAGCACCGCCTCGGCCAGCGGCGTCGGCAGGAAGGTGCGGGTGATCGCTTCGTCGGCCAGCCAGGCGGCGAGGGCGGGCGGCGAGGCGCGCACCTCGGCGGGTGGCACCACCAGCGTGCCGCCCGCGGCCAGGGTGGGCCAGGTGTCCCAGACCGCCACGTCGAACCCGGGGCTGATCAGGAGCGTCGTCCGGTCCGTCGGGCGCAGCTGGTAGGTCCTGCGGTGCCAGCCCAGCAGGTTTTCCAGGCTGGCGTGGGTCACCGCGACACCTTTAGGCCGGCCGGTGGTGCCCGAGGTGTAGATGACGTAGGCCAGCGTGTCCGGGTCCGGGCGCAGTGGCGCCGCCATGGGTCTGTCCGGTGCGCGCTCGGTCAGGTCGACGACGAGGGAACCGCCGGGCAGCGATGTTTCACCGCGGGCCAGCGGACCGGTGGTGACGACCGCGGCGGCGCCGGAGAGCGCCAGCAGCTGGGCGATCCGCGCGGGCGGATGAGCCGGGTCCAGTGGCAGGTAGGCCGCACCCGCCAGCAGGACCGCCAGCTCGCCCACCACCAGCTCCGCGGAGCGGTCGGCGTAGACGGCCACCACACTGTCCGGGCCGACCCCTCGCTCGACGAGCTCGGTCGCCAGCCGGGACGCGTGCGTGGCCAGGCCACGGTAGGTCAACCGCAGGTTGCCGTCCTGCACCGCGACCGCTTCCGGTGCCTCGGTCATCCGGGCGTGGACATCGTCAAGCAACACCTTGCACGCTCCTTCACCGGTGACCGGGTGCTATGACCGGGCTTGCTCCATGGACCGACGCAGGCTCAGCGGGCGCATGTCCGTCCAGACCTCGCCGATGTGGGCCAGGCAGTCCGCCTTCAAACCGCCGAAGCCGTCGCCGCGCCAACCGGGCGGCAGGTCACGGTCGGCGGGCCAGATCGAGTACTGCTCCTCGTCGTTGAGCACAACCAGGTAACGCCGGGTGTCGTCGTCCACAGATTCCTCCGGTTCGTCGGCGATACAGGTGCATGTGTCGCTGTCCGGCGGCATGACCAGCGGCCCGGCGCCCGGCCGGCGACTGCGCGGGACGATCCGGTCGGCCGGCGTTGTCTGGCACCGTCCGCTCCGGACAGATGTCGAGGGAGCGTTACGGAACGCAAAATTCTTACTGCCATTGCGGCGGAGGTCGACGCCAGTAAAGCGAATCGTCCGCAGCGCGTCAAGAACACTGTCCGACGTGACCGTAAACGCGCCGCCGCATCGACACGCGTTTCCGGAACCCGCACGATCATTTTCCGTATCACGAAACGTTTTGATATTTGATCGCGGCCACTTCCTGTGCAAATTCACGAGACATTACCGTCCGTCGCAAGAACTTCACCTGACTACGAGGAGTACACATCAAATAGTCGCCACAACGTCGAATGCAGCGAAAACTCAAAATCGCACTCCGACCCCACTCGGGGCGACCGGACGCGCGGCACCGTCCGACGAACCCACCTCTGAGCTGGGGTTTCATCGAGTCAGGCCGACACACAGAGCCAGTCAAGACGATCACTGTAGGTCATTGCCGAGAGCAACTTGTCGATCGTGATCAATAGACGTCGTGAGGTACAGTGCGAGAATTCCGGGGCGCGAAGATTGTTGTGTGGCACTTCAGCGGACGGGGGAAGATCCGGATGTCCGAGGTCGACAGCGCTCATTTTTCCTGGAAACACCGCCAATCATGACCCCAGAGAAAAGCCTCTTCTCCGATAGGAATTTCGCCTTTCTTTTCGGGGCGGACACCGCCAGCAAGCTCGGCACCCAGGTCACTATCCTGGCGCTGCCGCTAATTGCGGCCGTGACGCTAAGGGCGACGCCACTACAGATCGGGTTGCTGACCGCCGCCCAGATGCTGGCGTTTCTGCTGATCGGGCTTCCCGCCGGGGCGTGGGTCGACCGGGTCCGGCGGCGGCACGTCCTGATCGTCAGCGACCTGGGCAGGTTCGCCCTGCTCGCCTCGATCCCCGTCGCGTGGTGGCTCGATGTGCTGGGCCTCCCCCAGCTCTACGTGGTCGCGCTGCTCAACGGTGCGTTCACCGTCTTCTTCGACGTGGCACACCAGAGCTACCTGCCGCATCTGGTCGGCCGTGACCGGCTGGTCGAGGCCAACTCGAGGGTGGCGACAGTGGACTCGGCCGCGATGACAAGCGGCCCCGCACTGGCCGGCTTCCTCATCCAGATCCTCACCGCTCCGGTGGCGATCGTGGTCGACGCCGTGAGCTACCTGTTTTCGGCGGCGTGCCTGGCCGTGATACGCCGCCCGGAGCGAAGACCCGAGCGGGCACCCGACCGGCACCTGGGCCGAGAGGTTGCCGAGGGCCTGCGATACGTGTTCGGGCACCGGCTGCTGCGGCCGATCGCGATGGCGACCGCGACGTTCAACCTGTTCGCCAGCATGCGCAACGCGATGCTGATCGTGGTCGTGGCCAGCGTGCTGCACCTGCCCGCCAGCAACATCGGGCTGCTGATGGCCTTCCTCGGCGCTGGCGGTCTGGTCGGCTCGCTGGTGGCCCGACGGGTCGGCGCCCGGCTCGGCCCCGGGCCGGCGATGTGGATCCCGATGGTCGCCGCGACACCGTTCGTCTTCCTGGTGCCGCTGGTGCACACCGGCTGGCGGCTGTGGCTGGCCGGCCTCGCGTTGGGCGTCTCCGGCATCGCGATCGCCTGCTACAACATCACCCAGCTCAGCCTGCGGCAGCGGGTCACGCCGGAACGGCTGCTCGGCCGCATGAACGCCACGATGCGCTTTCTGGTGTGGGGCACACTCCCGCTCGGCGCCGCGGCGGGCGGGCTCATCGGGCAGTACGCGACGCCGCGCGCCGCACTGTGGACGGCCGCGGCAGGTCTCGCGCTGTCCTGGCTTCCCGTGTTCGTATCGCCGCTGCGGACGCTGCGACAGCCGCCACCGGCACAGCCACTGCCCAATCCACCCGCACCCGCCCAGCCGCCTTCCCACCAGCCGGCGACCGCAAGCCCGCCCGTCGAGACGCCGGCCTCCCAGGCCCGTTGAGGACCGGCCATGACGACGACCGACGACCACGCCGACTCACCGCCACCGACGCCCCTGGCGCCCAACACCTTCCGCACGCTGCTACGCCGCCTGGCCGCCACCGTCGTGGTCGTCACCGCCGACTGCCACCCACCGGTCGGCTTCACCGCCACCTCGCTCACATCGGTCTCGCTGCGCCCGCCCCTGCTGTCCTTTTGCGTCGACCGTTCCTCGTCGAGCTGGCCGGCCGTCCGCGCGGCCCGCCACGTCGGGATACACCTGCTCAGCCAGCGCCAGGAAGACGTCGCCCGCCACTTCGCGACCCGAGGCATCGACCGCTTCGGCGGCGTCGAGTGGCACTGCGGCCCGCACGGCGTCGCACTGCTGGCCGACCCGCTGGTCTGGCTGGTCTGCCGGGTCGCACACCGGATCGTCGCCGGTGACCACATCATCGTGCTGTCCGAGCCCCTGGAGGGCGGCCACCTCGACGAGGCCCTCTCCCCACTCATGTACCACATGGGCGGCTACCTGACTTAACCCACGGTGACGGTGATTGATGGTCTTGCGGGATCCAGAAAATTCGATGACACGGAATGGACACAAGGGTGGTGGCCCACCGGGACGGTGAGGTTCCATGCCTTTGTCACGGGGGTGATGACGCATGGTGCCTGAAGCGGGGACGGTCGTGGTCGGTGCCGCCGTGCCGTCCCTGGTGTCCTGCGGCCTGTCACCGGACGCCGATCTGGTCTACCGGACCCTGGTCACGTTCGGCGCCGAGTGCGCGGCGCAGCTGGCCCGCGCGCTCGGACTGCCCCGCCAGCGGGTCCTCGACGCGCTCGACGAGCTGTCCGCCTGGGACGCGGCGTATCTCGCGCCGGCCGCCCGCCCGGACACGGCGGTGTGGCGCGCCCATCCGCCGGACACGGTCGTGCCCGCGCTGCGCCACAGCGCGGCTCGGCCACGCGCACGGCACGACGCGGCCCGGATGAGCGCCGGCAGCACCGCGCCGGAGCTGGCCAGCCTCACTCTGGGTGACGGACTGCGCCACCTGCCCACCCGGGAAGCCGCCCGGAGCCGGATGGCCGAGCTGGTCACCATGACCCGCGGCGAACACCTGGCGATGAACCCCGAGCCCGCGTTCGAACAGCAGGCCACCCAGGCGGCCGCCCCGCTGGACCGGGTCCTGCTCGGCCGCGGGGTGCGGATGCGGGTGCTCGGCGTACACCCGGCCGACCTTGACCCACTGGCGCCGCACGGCCGCCGCCCATCGGAGAAGATGCCCGACTACCGGCGGATGCCGGTCGTACCGATGAAGCTCATCGTCGTTGACCGCACGGTGGCGCTGTTTCCCGTCGACCCCGGCGACTTCGGCCGCGGCTATCTGGAGGTCGCCCAGCAGCCCGTGGTCGACGCGCTGGTATCCCTCTTCGAGCGCAACTGGGACGTCGCGTCTCCGCCGGCGAAGCCGGTCCCGCCACCGCTCAGCGCCCGTGAGCGTGCCCTGGTCGCGCTGCTGGCGGCGGGACACACGGATGAGACCGCCGCGCGCCAGATCCGGGTCACCTCCCGCACGGTCACGAACACCTTGCGCGCACTGATGGACCGGCTCGGCGTGCAGAACCGCTTCCAGCTCGGCCTGGCCCTCGGCGCGCTGTACGCGGTGACCCCGCCCCTCACCCCTTCCGCACACGAGGAGAGCTGATGAACACGTACCTCCGGGCGGTGATCGCCGGCGCCGCCGGCCTGCTGCTGGTCGTCGCCGCCCCCGGTTCGGCGGCCTTCGGGGACGAGCTGTGGCCGGACACCGCCGACTGCGCCACCGGCGAGTTCTCCGATCCGGTCATCCGGCCATCCGACCAGCTCGGGCCGGTCCTGGAGCTGCGTGGCCGGGTGGGACCCTGCCCGAAGTCCGACAAGGATCCCGACCCGCGGGTCAGCGGCCGGTTCGGATTCGCGTACGTGGGCTGGACCGCGGTGCTCTCGCCGGGGCGGCAGCCGACCGTGCGGGCGGCCGGTGTCGTGTACGACAAGCGGCTGCGGCCGTACGAAGCGGCGACCGAGCCGACGGAGTTCGCCGGACGCTTCGACTTCGCCGCGGGCGAATACGTCGGCGACGGGGCGGCGGCGATCTGCCTCATGCGCGACCCCGCCACGCGGCTCGCCTGCCTGGTGGTCGAGCTTGACGACGACCTGCCGACGGTGACCCCGGTGCCGGTGACCGATCCCCGCGTGCAGGCCCGGATGACCGTGGTCCCAACGGGCGGCAACACCTGGCCCAACTGCGGGACCTGCCTGTAGCGGGAGCATCCATGTGTGGTGAAGGGTCAACCGGGATCCTGCGCAGCAGTTCCGCGACGCAGCTGCGTGGTCTTCGCACAGCAGCGACTCGTCGCTGTCGCGCCACCTGGCCGGTCGCGCTGGGCAGTTGAGTGCCCCGGGGTCTGGTAGCGACTGTTCAGGATGCCGTTCGTGCATCACGCGTACGACTGCCCCGTCTGTCGTCTCATACAGCTACCAGTTCGGCCTGCGGCCTCGGGCACCCCGGTATGCCTGTTGTCGGGACGACAAGATCATGGCACGTGGTCGCGGGCATCGACAGCCGGTTACGCCCCAACTCGGCGCTGCAGTGCAACGGACGGTGGTCGACGGCGAACTACCCGCACTCACTGTGATTCATACGGCCGACAACGCCTGGATCGTCCTCGACGGCGTCAGCGACCCGAATCCCCACGGTGCCTGCGTCGTCGACGCGATGGTCCACCTCGTGCGGGACGATCCATCACTCGCCGTAGTCGCTCAACTGTAGATCGATGGCGCCCCAGGGCCACGACCGTTGCAACGCTGGCTATACCCATGCGAGTTCCGGGGCCGTAGCCGCTTGAGCTTCACGCCGCGGATCCTAGTCCGGACGGCTGGCGATCGGAGTCCGCACGTCGGCTGCGCGCGCTCGATTGGCTGGGCGCTGCCGTGGTCGGAGCTCACGGCGGATTAGCGGTCCACGCCGCCGAATCCGCCAGCCCCGCGGCTGGACACGTGCGGCTGTGCCGCACACTGCGGGCATGCGTCGCATCGAGGGGCTCACCGCCACCGGGATCGGCCACCTGCACGGTGGTCGTTGGGGTGCGGTCCGCACCGGCCTGGCGATGCTCCACTCGCGTGAGGCGGTGGTCGCCGGCCGGGAAGGCATGGTGGAGCGTGCCGGCTCGCGGCCGCCCGGCGCCGAGCCGCTCGAACGGGCCTTGTTCGCCGCCCTCTACGGCGACATGGGGCCGCGCGAGTTGGCCGAACGGCCGCGCGTGCGGGAGGCGATCGGTGACGTGCGGCGCGACCTGGTCCGCCGAGGGCTGGTCCGCCCGCGGTGGCGGCGGGTACTGGTGCCGCTGGCCTTGGCGGTCGTGCCGCCGTTGATGCTGGCCCGGCTCATCGACGTGATCGGCGCGTCGATCGGCCTCGCCGCGTCGGTGGTGCTGGTCGGCGCCGCGTGCTGGTTCCTGCCACGGCGTACGGTCGCCGGCGCCCGCGCTCTGCGCCAGCTGCGCTCTCTGCACCCCGCGCCGGCCGGCCCTGGCGGCACGCCCGCGACGTTAGGGACCGCGGTCGCCCTTTACGGCGCGCAGGCGCTGCTCGCCACGATGCCCGTGTTCGCGCGCAACAGCGGGCTGCTCGACGGCGGCCGGTGGTCGGTCATCCACAGCGACAGTTCACTGCGGTCCTCCTCGGCGACATAGCTCGCGTTACCTCTCCGTCGCGCTGCTCTCCGTGCTGGGGACCGAGCCGGGAGGCGTCGTTGGAGCGGGCCAGCGCGTCGATCTACCCGCCCGTGCGACTGGCGGCTGCCAAGGCGGCGTGCTGGTGCCGCGTGCGCGAGAAGGGTACGTGCGCTGGGTGCTGTCGGACCACCAGGACGCCGCGCTCAACGCCCTCGCGCGGCTCGCCGGCTCGGGCGAGCCGCTGCTTGGCGAAGGCACGAACCTGGCGAGGGTCTACACCGGGAATTGGTCGGAGTCAGCGCCTGGCACAGCGAGCTCCAATCGGATGAGGCGCAAGAGTTCCGACTCCGCTTTGAAATACTTCGCCCGCAATTTCTCTCGCGTCCCTTCGTCGAGAGACGTCTCGGTTCCCCATTGGAGCAATGCAAAGTAGACGTCCGAGGCGAGGAGCGCCACTGAGGCAGATCCAAAGATCGCCAACGCGAGGGCGTCAGCCAGCGCCTGATCGCCCCAGCCCTCAGGCAGCGGCTCTGACTTCATGTCCTTGGCACGCTGGTCGGCGAGTCGGGCCATCGCCCGAATTGATTTGTAATACGCAACGTAGGCCTGCTGGCGTTGATCAAAGGTCCGCACCATATCCTCGCGAGCCCAGTGCTCGCGTTCGCGTCGACGCTCTCGATCCCACATCTGTTGCTCTCGCCGATCGGCACTCCGTTGTGTTATCAGCACCCCGGCTGTGCCGGCGGTGACAGTGCCAAGTAAGCCAAGTCCAGCGACCACCAATGGAACCCACAAGGAGGTTTGCATGAGCCAATGCTGTCCGACCCGGTCAACCTGAGCTCTAGCATCTACATCGACCCGCACGTACTGAAATCGGCTTGAGTGATTCCGGGCCGACGCCTCAGACGAACCTCTGCCAAGTACTGTGCGCGTAGGTCAGCACGGGACCGGTGCTGTCCTTGTATTTCCGCACGGCTGCCCGCACAAAGCGAAGGCGAGGTCGTGCGGCAGGTCTGCAGGTAGGTTCAGAACTCCTTCTGTTCCTGGAAGTCGACGATGGCTTCGCCGTTGTCGCGGGCCCAGTCCGTCAGGACCTTGATCGGCTCGACCAGGGTCTGCCCGAGTTGGGTGAGGCTGTACTCGACGCGCGGGGGCGCCTCGGCGTAGGCGCGGCGTTCGACCAGGCCGTATGCCTGCAGGCGGCGCAGGGTCTGGGTGAGGACCTTGCGGGAGATGCCGCCGATAAGTTGGGTCAGTTCGCCGGGGCGCTGGGGTTGCAGGCTGAGCGCGAACAGCACGAGGACCGCCCACTTCTCGGCGATGATCTCGACGGCCAGGCGGGTGGGGCAGTCGGCGAGGAAGACCTGGCCGGGGGCGTTGTGCACAAGGTCAAAAGGTACCAGCGGGTTCCTATCGGCTCCGTAGCGTTCGCGGTGAATCCCATCAGGAGCACAAGGAGCCACCCATGCCACGAGTAGTCGTGTTCGACGAGACCGGCGGTCCGGACGTTCTGCGCGTCGTCGACGAGCCGGTCGTCGAGCCCGCGGCCGGCGAGGTCCGCGTGCGGATCGAGGCCTTCGCCGTCAACCCGCTCGACCAGATGATCCGGGCCGGGCAGTCCCCGCGGCCCGTGCAGTTGCCGCACGCGCGGCTGGGCGTCGAGGGGACCGGCGTGATCGACGCGGTCGGGTCCGAGGTGACGGGGGTGGCCGTCGGCGACCCGGTCATCCTCGGTGCGATACCCGACTTCGAGACCAGGGGGCGTACGCCGAGTACACCACGCTGCTGGCCGACCGGGTGGTGCCGCGGCCCGCGGAGCTGGAACCCATCGGTGCGGCGGCGCTGTGGGTGTCGTACTTCACCGCCTACGGCGCGCTGGTTGAAAGAGCCGGGATGCGGCCCGGGGACCGGGTCCTGATCACCGCGGCATCGGGCGGTGTCGGGCGGGCCGCGATCCAGATCGCGAACCAGATCGGCGCCGTGCCGATCGCGGTCACCCGGCAGAGCGCCAAGGCGGAAAGCCTGTTGGTCGCCGGTGCCGCCGCGGTGATCGCCACCGACCGGGAGGACATCGGGGAGGCTGCCTTGCGGCACACCGGCGGGGTGGGCGCCGATATCATCCTGGACGCCGTCATGGGCCCCGGCCTGGCCGAACTGTCGCGGGCCGCGAAGCTCGGCGGCACGTTGGCCGCGGTGGGCTGGCTGGACCCGCGACCGGCATCGTTCCCGGCGAACCCCTCGTTGACGATCCACCGCTACATGAGTTTCGCGGACATGGTCGATCCGGTGACCGCCCGTCGCGTCGCCGCGTTCCTGGCCGCCGGTGTCCGCACCGGCGTGCTGCGGCCGACGGTGGACCGGGTGTTCACGCTGGACGACATCGTCCAAGCGCACCGATACCTGGAGACGGCAACGCCGGCGGGCAAGATCGTGGTAACGCCGTAGATCGTCGGCGAGGCATCTGCGTTACGGCCTGACGAGCAAGACGACGATCTCTCCACAATCCTCTGACCCGGCTTCCAAGACGACCCCGATCGGATGCACCAAGGGCTAGCCCGGGCGGCGTCCCCATGCCGAGATCAGCGGCGCGAGGGTGAGGTCGAGCTCGCCGGCATCGACGGCGGCAAGGTGCGCGTCGATCTCGGCGTCGTCGGTCAGCCCGGCGGCGAGCAACTCGGCGCGGACCATCCGCACCGTCGCGGTCTCCAGCCGGTCGCAGGCCACCCCGCCGACCGGGAAGCAGCCGGCCGCCGCGACATCGACCAGGCCGGCCGCACGCAACACCCGCGGCAACGTACGCCCGAAGCGCAGATCGGCGCCGCGGCCGGCCATCAACTCCCGGACGGCGCGGCGCAGCCGGTTGGCGCGCCGCTGTGCCGGGCCAACCTCATCGAGACAGGCAAACGGCTGCAGCTCGGTGTCGGCATCCTCCACCAGCAGCCAGCCGCCGGGCCGCAGCGCCGCCACCATCGTCGCCAACGCCCGGGCACGATCCGGCACGTGGACGAGCACGAGCCGGGCGTGTACCAGGTCAAACGTGCCTCGTTGCGGCGGCGGGTCCCCGACGATGTCGTGCCGAAGCACCTCGTACCCGCCGCGCGGGTCCAGCCAGGCCGGATTGATGTCCGTGGCCAGCACGTAACGGTCGGTCCGACGGCCGCGGCCAAAGCCTCGGGAATGCTGGGCCCTCCGGCGCCGACTTCCCAGCAGCGCCAGCCGGCCCTCACACCGAGCCGGTCGAAGTGTCCCCGCGTGACACCGTCGAACAACTCGGCCAGCCACCCGAACCGCTCCCCCGCCTCCACCCGGGCGTTGTCGAGCAGGTAGCGGTGATCCGGCGCAGACCCCGGGATGTCCGGCGCTGGAGGCCCGGACCGCGGGCCAGCAGTATTCACCGACCCGCCTTCGGTGTGCCCTGCTCGCGCCCAGGGTCGACGGCAAGCTGCGATGAACTCATGCCCCCATCCTCACGACCTGGCGGATGCTGTGTCAGCGCAACGCGGGATGAAGTCAGACACAACCCGGGCTCCAGCCAAGCAGGTCGAACCCTCGCCCGACCCGGTCGCGTAGGAGCAAGCCTCCACACGGCAGACGAACCCGTTGCCTGGCGGGCGATGACCCACCGAACTGGCAATGCCCGATGGATGAGCCTGGATCACCCGTGGCAGAGCTGCTTCCCGCGAGCCAGCTGCGGGCGGGTCGGGGTCAAAGGCCAGGAGCGCCGATGGTACGGGATGACGCAGTTATGGGCGCAGGATGACGCAGTTTTCTGGGCCGCGGTGGTGGATCGCTTGACTGGGCTCGGGTCCAGAGGTGGCAATGAGTCGGTCGGTGGTTCTCTACGACCGGGAGTCGAATGTGGACAGACGAGGCTGGCTACGGTACGCGCGGATGTGTGTGGTCCTTCTTCTCACCGCCACCGGTGCTGTCGCGCTCGGCGGATCGGCGGCGGCCGCGCCGGCCGCGGTGTGTGGAGAGAGTGTCGCGGCGGGCGAGACGGTCGGCTGCCTCACCATTACGGGTAGCTCGACGATGGCGGCCAAGACCGGTGTCAGCGCCGCCGTGCCGCCCGGTTGTGGGGCCAATTCGTGGACGCTGACCAGCCGGCTGGGCGCCTGCCAGTGGTTTACCGGCGTGTATTCGGTGGTCCAGGTTCAGGTCCCGAACAACATACTGGTGGGCGAGATCTACTTCAGCGTCGTCAGCGTGGTCGGCACGCGTGGATCGGCCGGTGACTACTGGCACCAGACGTTCGAGTACGACCCGGAGATGGCGTGGGGTTACGTCGCTCCCACCGAACTCGTGCCGTTCGGCGAGTGCTTCCAGGCCTGTAGCTACATGGGCACCACGCCCGTGCTGCGCGGCCCCGCCCTGGCCAGCGCCTCAGGGACCCAGCTGTTTTCCACGTCCGGCCCGCTCGGCGGCACCTGGCCGGCCCGGTCGGACTTCGGGTTCTACTTTTACCACCCGGGCACCGTGAACCAGGTCACCAACACCCTATGGCTCAACTACCCCGGACACCGCTGCGACAACGCCCTGCCCGGCTACCAGACCCGGCCCGGCTGCGTCCAGGCCGGCTGGCAGCCGACCCTGTCCATCTCGCAGGCCCGCTACCCGAACTACTTCAACCACATCGCCTCCTCCCAGACTGTGGGCACGCCCAAGGTGCTGACCCGCACCACCGACGACGCGATCCAGTCGCTCAACCGGACCATCTCCTGCGGCCAGTCGACGGGCCTGCCGGCCGGGTACACCTGCGACGAGTACCCGTTCGCCTCCACGTGGGAGGGAGCGGGTATGCGGCCCGGC
Organism: Phytohabitans houttuyneae; assembly: GCF_011764425.1. Lineage (NCBI taxonomy): Bacteria > Bacillati > Actinomycetota > Actinomycetes > Micromonosporales > Micromonosporaceae > Phytohabitans > Phytohabitans houttuyneae. The sequence continues at coordinate 669,581 of NZ_BLPF01000003.1, read as the reverse complement.
GGGTTCACGATGAGCGTGCACACCAAGCGGCTGGACATCGAGTGCCACGTGGGCTGGCTGCCGAAGCACACCCAGACCACCAACCGCTCGTGGAGCGCGTGCATGATCCCCGCGATCGAAAACAGCACCGGCGGCGGTGACCTGGGTGAGTTCTACCGGGTCAACCGCGTCCTCAACCGGGACGCCTTCACCGTGGCCCTCGCTCCATAGCGGACCACCCTCAGAGGCACGGCGGGCGGTAGCCGTCGATGCGCAGCCCGCGGAACTCCAGTACGTTCGGCGTCTTGCCGACAAAGACGAACCCGCGGGCCTCGGCCAAGGCGGACGCGAAGGTGTGGGCGGGCTGGCCCAACTCGGCCAGCCACGTCCAGGCCGACGGGCGGAAGCTGAAGAACCTGGTCACCAACCGCCCGTGAGTGGACGGGACGCGGGTGAGCCACTGTGCCCCGCCGCTCCAATGCGACGCCGACCGCAGTTGCAGGTACACATCGTCAGTGGCGCTGTAGGTCATCCAGAAGCCGGCCGACCGGGTGAGGTCGGCCTCGGCCTCGAACTGGTTGGCGAGCCAGACGACGATCACGTGCCACTCGGTGTTGACGAAGGTCACGCGGGCCGCGTACGAGTGCCGGAGCGGGACGAGCAGGCTACCGGTCGCCGGCACGGTGGTGCCCTCGCCGCTGGCCAGCCACTGCTGCAGCCGGTCGATCGACGGCGTCGCGCACTCCCGCCAGCGCGTGTCGGCCGCGGATGGCACCGGCGCGGCGGCTGCAGCGCCCGGGGGCAGGCAGAGGCTGGCGACCAGACCCGCCAGGGACACCGCGACCGTCATCGTCAGCTTCTTCACGCGTACGCTCCCCTAGTCCAGTTAACTTTGTTTAGAGTTTGGCGCCACACCCCCATCGAGTCAAGGTGATCGATCAAACGGACCGGCATGGCGAGGCCCTCGAGACGGTGGCGAGGCCTCCGGACGGACCGAGCGTCACTCGTCCGGAGGCCTCGCCGGTCGACGGTTCAGGGACGGGAGCGGGTGTACCTGCCCGCGGTGACGGTCAGCGCCTTGGTGGCGCCGGAGATGCTGCCGCTGGTGTACAGACCGCCGGTGCTGGTCCCGCTCACGCTGCCGCCGGTGTAGACGTCGTAGCTCTGGCCGTTGGTGATCCGGTTGGAGGAGAAGACGACTTCGTAGAAGCTCTTCTGCGCTTGGTAGGACGCCAGCACGGTGGTGCCCGAGACAATGTGGACAATGGTGCCGGCGCTGCGGTTGGTGCTGAAGACGGGGGCGACCCAGCCCTGACCGTTGGCCGGCACGGTGTTGAATACCGCCAATGAGGTCATGCCGGCGCCGAGCACGGTGCCGGCGTTGAAGGAGAGGGTGCCGCTGGCGTCGAACGCGCCGTCCCCGCCGCGGGCGCCGCTGGTCGGGCCGTTGACCACCACCGTGCCGCCGGCCAGCGTGAGCGAGCCGTTGGAGTCGAAGCCGTCCTTGCCGGAGTTGGTGACGACCGTACCGCCGGTAACCCTGATGAAGGCCTTTGTGGACGTCACGAACTCATTGAGCCCTTCCTCGGCGGCGTTTACCGAGTCGTCGCTCGAGACCACTGTGGACCTGCCGCCGCTGATCGTCAGCTCCATCGCCTCCAGCGCCTCGTACGACCTGGTGACGTTGATGGTGCCGCCGGAGATGTTCAGCGTGTTCTGGCCTTTGATCGCGTCGTCGGCCACGGAGACGGTGATCGTGCCGTTCGTGATGTTGACGACGCCCTTGCCGGCCTCGGTTTCGTTCGACTTGATCCCGTCGCCGCCGGTCGAGGTGACGTTGAGGCTGCCGCCGTTGATGGTGAGTGAGTCCTTGCCGCGGATGGCGTCGTCCACCGAGTTGACCGTGATCGTGCCGGACTGGATGACGAGGTCGTCCTTGCTGACGATGCCGTCCTGGTAGTTGGCACGCACGGTCAGCGAGCCGGTGCCGGAGACGGTCAGGTCGGCGGCGCTGAAGAGGGTGGCGTCCGGCTCGTCGGCGTTGGTGTAGGTGGCGGCGTCGGTGAGCGTGTTGCTCGTACCGGCGGCCAGCGTGACAGTGACGGCTTGGGCGTTGGCCACGTACAGCGGTGAGGAGCTCTGGTTGGTGATCGCGGCGCCCTTGAGGACGATCTCGACGGTGCCGGCGCCGGCCGTGTCCACCTTGACCTGGCCGTTGTTCAAGGTGCCACTGATCTCGTACGACCCCGGAGCAGTGATCGTGATGGCGCCACCGGCGACGGTGACGTTGCTACCCGAGACGCTCGCGCTGGAGCCGTTGAGGGTGATGGTGGCCGTCGCGGCGAGGGCGGGGATCGCGAGCGGACCGGCCACCAGGCCGGCGACGACGACGGCGACGACGGCGGTTCTGCGCACGCTGCGTTTCATGAGGCTCACAGCCTTTCCAGACGGCCCGCGGGTCGTTGCCGAACGCGGGCAGGGTTGGTCAGCCCGCATGGACGGCGGGCTGAAATTTCCGGCGGTACGTCAGCGGGTGAAGTAGCGCCGCAGGGTGCGCCGCCAGGGCGCGGCGGGCAGGTCGGGCCGGAGCGCGGCGAGCCCGGTGGCGTATTTGGAGATCCTGGTGGGGCGGTACCCGCTGGCCCAGAGCAGCCGGTCGACCGGGGAGGCCGCCGATCCGGTCTTCGTCTCGACAACCGCGACGTCCGGCAGCCTCAGCTGGCGCCCTTCGGTGTCGGTCCAGCTGAGGTCGATGTCGATGGTCGCCCGCGAGTTTCCCGCGGCCTGGTAGAGCGTCGTGCGCCGGTAGCGGGTGAACAGGGTGGGCGCGAAGTGCGGGCGGGCCTGTTCGCCGAGCACGCTCTCGACGAACCAGCGGCCCGGGGTGACGCTGTCCTCGTCCTGGCGCTGGTACGGAAGCCGGCTCTTGACCGTCCCACCGCGGTATCCCTCGGTCTTCACCTCGAGCCAGCAGAGCGCCGAGTCGAGGTAGGTCCGCGTGCGAATCTTGAATCGGCGGCGCCGGCGGTGGGCGGTGAGCCGGAAGCTGACCAGGTCGTCGGTGTCGAAGTAGACAGACTGGTAGCGGAACACCCTGCTCCCCTCGATCTCCAAGGCTCGGGTGTCTGGGGACACGCGGCTCAGCAGTGCCAGCGCGTCGGTCACCGGCAGCACGTACTTGCGGTCGACCCTGGTCTGCAGTTCGGCTTTCTCGGTGAGCTCGGCCAGCGAGATCGGGTCGAGGCGACAGAGCGCGTTCACTGGCGCACCCCCACAAGCTCGGTCTGGCGGGCGAGGGCACGCTTCGGGTCGAGCGAGTACCGCACCTCGACGGTGGTCGTGTCGTTCACGAGATCCACCCGCTCGACCGAGGCGGAGTGCACTCGGGCACCGAGGATCCGCTCGAGCTGGACGACGAGCGCCAGCTGGTCGATCACCGCGGTGTCGAGCACCATCACCTGCCGGCGGTAGTGGCGCAGCAGCCGCGGATGGTCGCCCACGTACATGACGGCGAGGATCAGGCCCATCAGCGCCGGGCTGAGCCAGGCCGGATCCTCGCCGAGCGGACCCAGGATGCCGAGCGCGAGCGCAGAGAAGTAGTACGCCACCTCGTGCTGGTCCAGCTCCGTCGAGCGGAGCCGGATGATCGACAGCACGCCGAAGAGCCCGAGCCCGAGGCCCGCGCCGACCGTGCTGGAGCTCAGCAGGCCGGCCACCGCGAGCACGCCCACGTTCACTCCGAGGTAGGCCACTACCAGGTCACGTCGCCGGTGCCGGGGAAAGTACAGCCCGAAGACGAGCAGAGTCACTGCGGCAAGGTCGAATGCGTAGATCGCGATCCTGGGCATGCTGGGGCGTCCTCCTGAGGGCGTCCGGCCGGGGACTACGCGCTGAACGGTCCCTGACCCATTGGTAGCAAACAGATGAATTTCTATGTTTCGATCGAAGTGTAAGGCCTTTCCGGTACTTTCGGAGGCGTCAAAACCTCATAGATCCCTGGGAATGTGACGTACGGATACGCCAGGCATCGAAGCGGTCATTCGGACACCACAGCCCCGGCATGAACCCCGCAGAGCCGCTGGAAGGTCCCGGTCGCAGCCCAGGAGCGTTGTGGTGTTCGCCAATGACTAGGGCCCCGCCACCGCTCAGGCGTCGAAGCATGGCGGCGGCGGAGCTGGTTTGCGGGAACCGGAACCTGGCATCGCCCGGCGACGTTTCCGCGTTGCCCGCCCCGTCGGGCGGGCAACGACTACGGGTTCACTCAGGCGCGGGCCCAGCGTTGGTTGGCGCCGGTGTGGCAGTTCCACACGATCACGGCGGTGCCGCTGGCGGTGTTGCCGCCGTTGACGTCCAGGCACAGGCCGCTCTGTCCATTGGAGATCGTGCCGTTGGCGTTGAGAGTCCACCGCTGGTTGGCGCCCGCGTTGCAGTCCCAGATGCCGACCCGGGTGCCGGGCGCCGCGTTGGGCGCCACGTCCAGGCACTTGCCCAACACCCGGAGTTCCTGCCCGTTCTGGCTGAACTGCTGGTTGGCGTTGGTGTGGCAGTCCCAGATCTGGGTCTGCGTGCCGTTGGCCGGGCTGGCGCCGCTGACGTCCAGGCACCGGCCGGAGGCCTCACCCCGCAGCCGGAACCCGGTCGGGTTCGGGTTGGGGTTCGGCGCCTCACCGGTGAAGAACCGCCACACTTCCTCCTTGACCCAGCTGCGGGCACCGCTCTCGCAGCCGGCGCACCCGTCCACGGGGCCTTGCTGGTGGCCGCCGTCGAACGCCGCCCAGACCACCGGGTACCCGGCCCGGCAGCCGGCGTAGGTGGTGGTGATGTGTGTCCGGCTGCCCGCTGCGGGCTCGGGCGCGTTCTGTGGGGTGCAGCCGTTGTTGCTGACGAACCTGTCCCGCAGCGCCCGTCCCGCACCGGGGTTGTCGCCGACGCCGTGGATCCCCATGTAGGCGAAGGGCTGGGTGCCCCCGCTGCATCCGCTGATCGGTCCGGGGGCGGCGATGGCCGCGACGGCGCGGAAGACCGTCGGCCGGGCGCACGCGAGCGCGTAGCTCATCGCGCCGCCGTAGCTGAACCCCAGCGCGAAGCGCTGCGCGGTGTCCACACAGAGGTCGTTGTCGATCCGCCGGATCATGTCGTCGACGAACGTCACGTCTTCACCGCCGGAGTTCGCCCAGCCGTTGCTGATGCCCTGGGGCGCGACGAAGATCGCTCCGTTGTTCGACAGGCGCCGCAGTCCGTAGTGCGCGTACACGTCGCCGTCGCTGCCGCCGGAGGCGACCGCCTCGGCGGTGCCGCCCCACCAGTGAAACCCGAAGATCAGCCGGTACTGCCGGGTGTTGTCGTAGTTGGCGGGGATGCTCAGGATGAAGGAGCGGTTCTTGCCGCCGCTCTGGATGGTGTGCGTCCCGTTCGTCAGCGTCGGTGCCTTGCCGCATCCGGCGGTCGCTGCGGCCACGGCCGCCGCCGGTGCCGTGGCGCCGGCGTCACCGCCCCATGCGGTCGCGCCCGTGGCCAGGACGAGCAGCGCCGCGGCTGCGGCCGACCCGAAGACGACTCTGAGTTTCACCATCACACGGTTCCTTCGCTCGGCACGGTCGGGGGTCTGCGGGCAACGCCCTCCGAAGGGGATCCCCAGCTCCTTCAGATGCGTTGGAGTTGGAAGCGCTGGTTCGCGCTGCCGGTGGTGTTCCACTGTGAGATGCGGGCGCCGTCGGCGGTGGAGGCCTGCCAGACGTCCATGGTCAGCCCGCTCTGCCGGTTGACAAGGCTGACTACTCCGCCGCCGTGCTCGACGAGCCGCCACTGCTGGCTGGCGGCGTTGGTGTCGGACTGCTGGGTGATGTTCGCGCCGGTGCTGTTGCTGGCCACCTGCAGTACCAGTCCGCTGTGCCGTGCCCGGATCCGGTAGTGGCCGCCGTCGGAGGCCAGGAAGTCGAACTGCTGGTTGAGCCCCGCGGCGACCGACCACTGGATCAGCTGCGCGCCGGCGGCGGTGGAGGCGCCGTTGATGTCGGCGGCCTTGCCGCTGTGCTGGGCGACGAGCCGGTAGTAGGCGCCCGGTTCGACCGGGCCCGCGCTGGCGGCGGAGGCGCGGTAGGTGTGGCCGGCCTGTCCGGCGAACTCGATCAGGTCGGTCTCCAGCCGCGTCGGCTGTACCGCGGTGCCGCTCGTCTCGTCGCGCAGCTCGAAGGTGCCGGTGAAGATCCGGCTGCGCACCCGGACGGCGCCGGCGCGGTCGGGCGTGACGGCGAGCTCGGTCCGGCTGCCGCTCCAGGTGGCACCGACCGTGTACCCGCCGCGGCCGCGCAGGCCCGTGACGCTGCCCGCCGGCCATGCGGACGGCAGCGCGGGCAGCACGTGCAGCTCACCGTTGTGGCTCTGCAGAAGCATCTCGGCGACGCCGGAGGTGGCGCCGAAGTTGCCGTCGATCTGGAACGGCGGGTGCAGGTCGAACATGTTCGGCGCGAGCCGGTCGGTGCGCACCAGGTCGCGGATGAGCTTGTGGGCGCGGGTGCCGTCTTCCAGCCGCGCCCAGTAGTTGATCTTCCAGGCGAGTGACCAGCCGGTGCCGTCGTCCCCGCGCAGCTCCAGTGTCTGCCGGGCGGCCTGGTGCAGCTGGGGTGTCCCCGCCGGGTGATCTGGTTGCTCGGATGCAGGCCGTACAGGTGCGAGACGTGCCGGTGGTTGCGCTCGGTCTCCACCCAGTCCGCGAGCCACTCCTGGATGTTGCCGCGGGAGCCGACCCGCATGGGCGGCAGCCGGTCCCGGGCCGCCAGGACCTGCGTACGAAATGTCGTGTCCACGCCGAGGACCTCGCTGGCCCGCGCGCAGCCGGTGAACAGGTCGCGCAGGATCTGGTTGTCCATGGTGGGTCCGGCGCACACGCTGGCGTTCGCGTGGTGGGGCAGCTCCGGCGAGTTCGACGGGTTGGTGACGAGGTGGCCCAACGTCGGATGGGTGACCAGGGTGTCGAGGAAGAACTGCGCCGCGCCCTTCATCGCCGGGTAGTTGGCCCGAAGGAAGTCGAGGTTGCCGGTGAACAGGTAGTGGTCCCAGATCATCGTGGCCAGCCAGGCGCCCCCGGTCTGCCACATGCCCCACAGCGCGCCGTCGACGACGGAGGCACCGCGCCAGGCGTCGGTGTTGTGGTGGGTGACCCAGCCGCCCGCGCCGTACTGTGCCTGAGCCACCCGCGCGCCGGTGACCGTCAGGTCTTTGATCATGTCGAAGACCGGCAGGAAGCACTCGGCCAGGTTGGTCGTGTCAGCCGGCCAGTAGTTCATCGGCAGGTTGGCGTTGATCGTGTACTTCGAGTCCCACGCCGGCGCCATCTCCTCGTTCCAGATGCCCTGCAGGTTGGCCGGCTGGGTGCCCGGCCGGGAGGAGGAGATCAGCAGGTACCGGCCGTACTGGAACAGCAGCGCGGAAAACTGGGGGTCGTTGACGCTCGCGTGCTGGGCGATCCGCACGTCGGTGGTCTGGTCGGCCGCCGCGGTGCGGCCCAGGTCGATCGTCACCCGGTTGAACAGTGCCTGGTAGTCGGCGACGTGGCGGGCGCGCAGCTGGTCGTAGCCCACGGTGCGGGCGGCGCTGAGGCGGCTTCGGGCGATGCCCTGGTAGTCGCCGTTGACCGTGCGGAAGTTGACGTAGCTGGAGCCGATCGACACCAGCACGGTGACGCTCGTGGCGCCGGAGACCCGCAGCGTGCCGCCGGAGCTGCTGACCGTGCCCCCGGTGGCGACGGCGCTGGCGAGGGCGAGGAACCGGACCTGGCCCGTGATGCCCTCCATGGTGCCGGAGATGCCGTCGAGCCCGATGGTGGTGCTGTCCGGACTGGACACTGTCGTCCGTTGTGGACTGTCGAATGTGGCGTTGAACGTGATCGAGTTAGCGCGGTCGGCGGTCAGCCTGGTCACGATGACCTGGTCCGGCGCGCTCGCGAACACGTCCCGCTGGTACCGCACGCCGTTGAGCACGTAGGCCGTGGTGGCGGTGGCGGTGGTGAGATCGAGCGTCCGGTTGTACTGCGTGGCCCCGCTGGCGCTGCCGAAGGCGAGTCGCAGGTTGCCGACGGTCTGGTACGCCAGCTGCCCGCCCGGGGTGCCCATCATGGTCTGGTTGATCAGATCCTGCGCCTGGGTCCACTGGTCGGCGAAGACCCGCCGCCGGATCTCGGCCAGGTTGGCCGCGCCGCGGGTGTTGGCCGAGTCGTAGGGACCGCCGGCCCAGATGGTGTCCTCGTTGAGCTGTAGCCGCTCGGTGTCGATGTTGCCGAACACCATGGCGCCGAGCCGACCGTTTCCGATCGGCAGCGCGCGCAGCCAGTCGGCGCCGGCCGGCTCGTCGTACCACAGTGCCAGGTCGCCCGCGGCCAGCACCTGCGGTGGTGCCGCCGCACCGGCCTTGGCGGCCGCGGTCCAGCCGGTCGGCACCAGCGCGGCGCCCGCCCCGCCGCCCCGGCCGCGAGAAGTCTTCTTCGGGTCACTTCCGACATGTTGGTTCTCCAAGCGACGACGTCATTACCGAAGGTCCAGCGCCCGAGCTTCACGCGGTCGAGGACGGCCTCCGGCCGCGGCGCGGTCGGGCATGCCGGATCGGACCGTTAGCGCTAACATTTCTAGCCTCCGATCGGGCTCCGCTCTCATGGTGGGGATTGGAGGAAGCACTCCGCATCGATGGATGTGAGATTGCCAGATTGTTTCGAGGTGTTCAAGAGGGAAATGCCGATGCGCGCGTGAAAAGGCTCAGTGAGAGGCGCGACTCTCAAAGCCCTCTGCGGATAACACTTTTCTCGATACGCGAGGGAATGACAGCACGCGCGAAAAGGGCGCGCGAATTTCCTGTTATCGGGACGACCGCCCGGCGGTCGCCGTCGCCACCGCCGGGCAGGCTCGCCGCGGCTACGCGCGTGTCCAGCGTTGGTTGGCGGCGCCCGTGCAGGTCCACAGGACGACCACGGTGCCGTTGGCGGTGTTGTTGCCGCTGACGTCCAGGCACAGGCCCGACGAGACGCTGCTGACGGTGCCGTTGGCGTTGAGGTTCCACCGCTGGTTGGCGCCCCCGTGACAGTCCCACAGCTGCGCCTTGGCGCCGGCGGTGGCGTTGGTCGGGGCGTCGAGGCACTTGCCGAGCACCTGAAGGGCTTGACCGCTCACCGTCCAGCGCTGGTTCGTACCGCCATGGCAGTCCCAGATCGTCGGCTGGGTGCCGTTGGCGCTGTTGCCGCCGGGCACATCCAGGCACCGGCCGGACGCGGCGCTGACCAGGGTGGACGATGACGAACCGCTGCTGGTGCCGATGCTGCCCGGTACCGACAGCAAGGCGGAGTACCACGTCGCGGCCATCTTGTCGTAGCCGCCCGCCGTCGGGTGGATGCCGTCGATCAGGTCGGCGGTGGTCAGTGCGGCGTGCATGTCGACCAGGTGCACCCGCTTGCCGGCATTGACCTTGCTCTGGACGATGCCCGGAATCGCGGCGTTGTAGGTGCGGGCGGCGGACTCCTGGCCGGCGTTCGACAGCGGGATGATGGTGGCGACGAACACGTCCGCGCTCGGCACCGCGGCGGTGATGCGGTCGATCAGCGCGGAGAGCCGGCCGGGCGCGCCGGGCACGTTGACGTTCTGCAGGATGTCGTTGGTACCGATGTGCAGCAGCACCGTCCGCGGGTTCTGGGTGCGCAGCCAACCGGCGATGTTGGCGTCGATCTGGTCGATCCGCCACCCGGGATGGCCCTGGTGGTCGTGGTCGCCCAGGCTGCTCGGCCCGTTGAACTGGGAACCGACGTAGTCCACCCGGTAGCCCGCGGACACGAACCGCTGCCACAGGCCGATGCGGTAGCCGCCGGGCACCTGGGTGCCTTCGGTGATGGAGTCGCCCAGAGGCATCACCTTCACGCCGCCGTTGCTCTCGGCATGCGCGGCGCCGACGTTCGTCACGGCGCCGAACGCGGTCAGCGCGACCGCGAGGGCCGCCGCGAAGAACCACCGGACGTGGTAGCGCGTCCTCCCCCGCCGTTCACGCTCGCGCATGTGAGCGTTAACATTCGGATCCTCCATTGGCCCTCCCTACGACAGCGTGGATACGGCGACATCGAGCCCGCCAATGGTGACGGTCGATGTCTGATGAACGGTGCCAGATCATCTCCGCGCGTTCAATAGGGACGGCGGGTCGAATCTGGCTGCCGCCCGCAGGCCGCTTCGCGTTTCCGTCAGCTAGGTCGTTGGCGCGGCTACGGGGTGGCGGCCCGGGCAGAACCTGGGCTGCCACCCCGTCGACCCGGTGTTGCGGGGGTCAGGCGTTGGCCCAGAATCCGCATTTGTGGTCGGTGGCGAATGGCGTGCGTGCGATCGTGCCGCCGGCCAGGCCGAGCGTGGAGGTCGAATCGTGGCGGGTTCGCGCCCATCGGGGCTGGCCTGCGGTGTTGGGGTCGCCGCGGTGCGCGAACGCCGTCCAGTAGTCGGTCATCGCCCGGCTCAGTCGCTGTTGGTCGGGCGTCATGTCCTCGTAGTCGGGGTACTGGCTCAGCGGGATCGAGGTCTTCCACAGAAACGGCAGGTCCCAGCCGTGGTAGGCGCCGAACGGCGGGGCGCCGTCCAAGAGCTCGTAGGCGTAGACGGGCGCGTGCCGGCTCGCGGTCCGGGCGGTCACGAGAGTCGGGCAGCTGCCGATCCCGCCGCCCCAGTCGGTGAGCACTGTGGACAGTGCGAGCGCGGGGTGGCGAAGCCATCGGCCGGGTACTCGCGGAGCACGTCCTGGGCTCGGTCGCCGAACGTGGCACGGACCTGAGCGGCATAGCCTTCCGCGGTCAGGTCGTGGTGCCGGCTGAGCACGAATCCGCTCATCTCGTCGTGCGTGCTGCCGATCAGCAGGGGTACGCCGGCGGCCGAACCCTGCCGGATGGCGTCGATCGGCTGCTGGGGCAGCCACCGCGTGCCGGCGACCGGTCCCCACGGGTCGTCGCGGCGCTCTGAGGTGACCGGCCGGTTCGGGTCGGCCAGGACGGGCACCAGCTTCGCCATCGCGGTCTGCCGCAGGCAGGAGGCGATATCAGCGGCGTTGGCGCAGCCCGCCTGCTCGATCGCCTGGACCCCCTTTCGTTCGGCGTCCGCCTTCGTCATGACCGGGTTGGCGCAGGCGCCGCTCTGGACGATCGCGCGCTGGAACAACCCGCGCGAGGTGGGTGCGGCCAGCTGGGCACAGACGGCACGCGCGCCCGCCGACTGGCCCGCCAGGGTCACCTGACGTGGGTCACCGCCGAAAGCGGAGGCGTTGCGCCGGACCCAGCGCAGCGCCTCGGCCTGGTCGAGCAGTCCGTAGCTGCCCGAGTCGACGCCTTCGGCGTCGAGTGCGGCCGAGGAGAGGAAGCCGAGCGCGCCGAGCCGATAGTTGACGGTGACCACGACGACGTCGCCGCTGGTGACCAGACGAGCGCCGTCGTACTGCGAGCCCGCGCCGGAGGCGAAGCTGCCCCCGTGCAGCCACACGATCACGGGCAGGCGGCCTGGCCGGCTCGGCCTGGTCGGCGCGACGACGTTGACGTAGAGGCAGTCCTCGGCGCCCATGACGACCGGGTTGAACTGCTCGTCGCGGCCGGTCTGCGGGCAGATCGGGGCTGGGGCGGTGGCGTCCCGGACTCCGGTCCAGGGTCGTGGCGGCCGGGGTGCGGTCCAGCGCCGGTCACCAACCGGCGGGGCCGCGTACGGGATGCCGGAGAAGCGGATGACGTCGGCGTCGGTCTTGCCGCGGACCGTACCCGAATCGAGCCGTACCACGGTTTGTCCGACGGCTCCCGCGGGGGCTGCTCGAGCCGCCGGTACGGCCGATGGGGCAGCGATTGTCAGGGCAGCCGCAGCCGTCAGGAACAAGGATCGAACTATTGTCATACCGGCAGCCTTGTCGTTGACGCCCCCGGCCGGGTCAGTCCACGATCGACTCCTCGCCTACGCAAACGGACGTAGATGGTCGGCGGAGTGTCCGCGCCAGGCGGACCGCGACCGCGATCGTGGCGAGGGTGCCGGCAGTGCCGGCGATCAGGAACGTCGTGGGGGCCGAGGTGGCGTCCAGCAGCAGGCCGCCGGCCACATAGGACAGTGCAGCGGCGGCGCCGATTCCGCCGTACAGGGTGCCGAAGACGCGGCCCAGCATGCCGGCCGGGACGAGTCGCTGGACGAGGGTGTTGGTGGCTACGTCCATCGCGGCGATGCCCAGCCCGCGCACGGTCTGCAGCACGACTGCCGCGGCGACCGCCCAGGCCAGGCCGGTGAGCAGGTTGCCGATGCTGCTGATCGCGAAGCCGGCCACCAGCAGCCCGGCCATGGCGAGTCGGCCGGCGTACCGGGACAGCAGCGCGTAGCCGGCGAATAGGCCGATTCCGACGCCGGCGAGCAGGATGCCGATCGCCGCGTCACCGGCCTCGAAGGTGTCCTTGGCGAGCACCACCAGCGCCACGTCGTCGATGCCGTTGCAGGCGACCACGGCGCAGAAGCCGAGCGCGATCACCCGTACCGCCGGGGTGGACCAGATGAAGCGCAGCCCTTGGCGGGCGCCGGCGAGCAGCGCGGGCGCGGCGGGCGCCGACGGGATCGGGCGCAGCGTGGCCAGCAGGAGCGCGGAGACCAGGAACGTGGCCGCGTCGACGAGCAGCGCTCCCCGTACCCCCGCGAAGGGGATGAGGGCGGCGGCGAGCAAGGGGCCGACGGCCTCGGCCCCGTTGGTGCCGAAGCCCAGGGTGGAGTTCGCGACCGGTAGGTCGCGGTCCGGCACCAGGGCGGGTACGGCGGCGCGGGAGGCCGGCAGGAAGACCTGGCCGGCCAGCGCGCGGAGGCCGACCAGGACGAGTACCAGCGGCAGGTGGTCCAACGAGACGGCGATGGCCACCAGCAGTGCGGCTTGGACCAGCTCGCACCCGATCATGACGCGGCGTAGGTCGAACCGGTCGCTGATCGCCCCGGTCAGTGGCCCGAACAGCGACGGCGCGAAGTCCCCCACCAGCAGCAGCACCGACACCGCCAGCGCCTGACCGGTCGAGTCGGCGACGTGCACCATGAGCGCGACCAGGCTGAGCGCGTCGCCCGCGCTGGACAGGAAGCGGGCCGCGAACAGCGACCGGAAGCCGCGGTTGGCGGCGAGCAGCCCCATTGGCTATGAACCTGATCCGTCACTCCTGGTCGGGCTATGCGCCATGCTTGCGATGGCGTCGGCGAGTTGCCCTGGAGCGTCGAGCGAGACCAGCGTCTTGGCGTTGGGGACCTCGACGAAGTCGGCGTTCTTGAAGGCGCGCTGCAGCCGGCGGCCGAGCGCCGGTGTGAACGCGCGGTCGGCGGTCCCCCACACGATGGTGACCGGGCCGGCGAACCGGCTCAGCCGGGTCGACACGTCCAGCAGGTCTTTGCGCTTGGCCCCTTTGAGGAACGCGACCGCGTCTCTGCGGATCGCTTCGTCGCTGAGGCTCGGCTCGATCCAGGACCGGGTCTGTGCCGGGTCGAGCCTGTTGGCGAGCAACCCCAGTCCCAGAGGCGAGTGCCGGATGGCGCGCCATCGCATGGGCTGCAGGTTGACCTTCATCCGCGTCTCGCCCTTGAGGAGGTGGAATATGACGCTGAACGGGAACGGTGGGAACTTGTCGAACGCATCGCAGTTGGTCAGGACGACCCGGCCGATCCGGCTGGGGTCGGTGTCGAGCAGAAACTGGCACAGCGCGCCGCCGGTGTCGCCGCCCACGAGCGTGACGTCGCGAAGGTCCAACGCCTCGATGAACGCGATGATCTGTCGGGCTACTCCGCGCGGTGACTGGTCGGTTCCCGGCTTTACCGGGATGCGGTGGGCGCCAAGTGGCCAGTCCGGCGCGTAGGAGCGGACGCCCTGCGCGGCGAGAAGGTCGGCAACGCTCGACCAGAGTGATCCGTCCATCAAGAACGGGTGGACGAACAGGACCGGCGGTGCGGCCGAGTCGGCGGGACCGGCGACCCGGTAGCTCACTACTCCGTGTGGGAGCTCGATCGATGTCACGTTGCGTCTCCCTATGATGTGCAACACTTACCGACAACCTCCACTTACATACAGGCAGATTGTATGAATCTTCGTCGTCGCACGCAAGCCGACCGCACGGCCGCCACCCGGACCGCGCTCATCAGCGCGGGACGCCGCCTCTTCGCCGAACACGGCTTCGCCGGCGTGGGCACCGAGGCGATCGTCCTCGAGGCCGCCGTCAGCCGGGGCGCGCTTTACCACCACTTCGCCGACAAGACCGAACTGTTCGCGGCGGTCCTCGACAACGTCGAAGGCGAGGTGTCGGCCGAGCTCGCCGCCGTGGTGGGCGCCGACACGTCCGGCGGATTCGTGGAGGTCATGCTCCGCAGTGCCGAGGCCTGGCTCGACGCCTGCCAGCGGCCCGAGGTGCAGCGCATCGTCCTGGTCGACGGGCCGTCGGTGCTGGGCTGGGCGCGGTGGCGGGAGATCTGTCAGCCGCACATCCTCGGGCTGGTGTCGGCCGTGCTCGCGCAGGGCATGGCGGACGGCTCACTCGATCCCCAGCCGGTCACCCCGCTCGCCCACCTGCTGCTCGCCATCGCCGACGAGGCGGCGATGTACGTGGCCACCAACGCCGACCCGGTCACCGCCCGTCGCGAAATGATCGCGATCATCCGCCGCTTCCTCCAGGCGCTCACGGCCAGCACCGAGCCACCCCATCGAACCTGACCAAGGCCGGCTCGCCTTGACGCAACCAACTGATTGCCATAGCGTCGATAGCAACCATACGGTTGCTATATGAGATGGCGAGAGGAAGGTTCAGTCATGAGTACGGGTCAGGCGGCACCAAGCCCGGACCGGGGAAATCTCGCGCTGGCCGCGCTGTTCATCGGCATGTTCGTCATGGGCGGCACCGAGCTGCTGGTCGTCGGCATGCTCGACCTGATCGCCATCGACCTGCGGATCTCCATCCCGGCGGCCGGTGCGCTGGTCACCGCGTACGCGCTGGGCCTGGCCATCGGCGGCCCGATGCTGACCGCGGTGTCGATCCGGCTCAACCGGCGCACCGTCCTGGTCGGCGCGCTCGCGCTGTTCGTCCTGAGCAACCTCGTCGCGGTGCTCACCACCACCTACGCCGTTCTCGTGGCGGCGCGGACCGTCACCGGCGCGCTCGAGGGCCTGTTCATCGCCGCCGCCATCGCGGCCGGGATCGCCGCCGTCCCACCGGCGCGCGCGGGCCGCGCGATGGCGGTGGTGATCTCCGGTGCCGCGGTGTCGGGAGCGCTGGGCGCGCCGCTGGGCGCACTGCTCGGCCAAGCCTTGGGCTGGCGCGGCACGTTCGCCGCGGCTGGCGCAGTGGCCGTGGCCGCGTTGATCGCCACCGTGGCGCTCGTGCCGTCCGCGCCGTCGACGGGTGGCGGCGCCGTCCGCCAGGCGCGGCACGCCTTCGCTCCCGGGTGCTGGCCGTGCTGGGCCTGACCGTCCTGGTGTTCGCCGCGGTGTACGCGCCGCTGACCTACATCGTGCCGTTCCTGCACAGCGTCACCGGCATCTCCGGCGCGCTGATCAGCGTGTTCCTGCTGGCCTACGGCGTCGCCACGACGGTCGGCTCGTCCGGTGGCGGCCGCTTCGCCGACGCCAACGCCGCACGCACCCTGACCGTCGGCACCATCGGCTTCGCGGCGTGCCTGGTGACGCTGTACGTCGCCGGCACAAGCGCCGTCGCGGTGGCGGTAGCGGTGCTCGGCCTGGGACTGTTCGCCATGGGTATGGCACCCTCCATGCAGTACCGCGTCGTCAGCCTCGCCGGGCCCGGCAGCGACCTTGCCCAGTCGCTGCCCGCCTCCGCGGCCGGTCTGGGCACCGCCGCGGGCTCCCTCGCCGGCGGCGTGGCGATCGGCGGCTACTCCCCCGCGCGGCCGTCATCACCGGACTGGCCATCGCCCTGATCGGCATCCCCGCAGCGTGGGCGGCCAGCTTCCTGCGGCCGCCGGCCACGCGGGAGGACACGCGCCCGGCCCCGGCCGAACTCGCCGTGAGCCACGCGTGACATCGGTAGACCGAGAGGAGACAGTCATGAGCACGGACCTCCCGAGATCGTCGACGCCGCGACATGGCGCGCCGCCCGCCTGAGCCTGCTGGCCAAAGAGAAGGAGCTGAACCGGCACCGGGACGCGGTCACCGCCGCACGCCGGGAGCTGCCGATGGTCGAAGTCGACAAGCCCTACGTCTTCGACGGCCCGGGCGGCCCGCTGAGCCTCGCCGACCTCTTCCAGCAGCGGCGCCAGCTGCTGATCTACCACTTCATGTTCGAACCGGACTGGACCGAGGGCTGCCCGTCCTGCTCGTACGTCATCGACAACGTCGGGCACCAGGCACACCTGCACGCCCGCGACACCACCCTGGCCGTCGTCTCCCGCGCGCCGCTTCCCCGCCTCCAGGCGTACCGGGAGCGCATGGGCTGGAACGTCGACTGGTACTCCTCCGGCCGCTGCGACTTCAACCTCGACTTCGGCGTCACCTTCGACGCCGCGTCCGGCCACTCGGAGTACAACTACCGCGACCTGTCCACCGACCCGGGCTGGCAGGGGTGGACCGGCGAGCAGCCCGGCGTGAGCGCGTTCCTCACCGAGGGTGGCCGGATCTTCCACACCTACTCCAGCTACGGGCGGGGCTTCGACCTTCTCATGGGCACCTACAACTGGCTCGACATGACCGCACTGGGGCGCCAGGAGGACTGGGAGCGGCCGCAAGGCCGATCGGACGGCCCGGCCATGAACTGGCTGCACCGCCACGACCAGTACCCGGCCGGGGACTAGCCGACCACGGTGCAGCTTCGCCGTCAGCCACCTGCGGTTAGTGCGGCCGCCGCACAGGCGCTGTTCCTCGTACTGCAGCGGCCATTGCTGGACCGCTACACCGGGTTCGAGCTCACCACCTACGCCACCTGGATAAGGCCTTGGTCGCCCTCCCCGCGGCGGGTGAACGTGCCGGCGACCTGACCTCCGGCCCCAACCGGCCGCGCTGGCCAGCATCGTTTTCCTCGGCGTCGGCCCCAGCGCGCATCTCATGCCCTTGTGATCAGGCAGCGCTGCGGTCGCGCCGGGCGATGGGTAGGCCGACGGCCACCACCAGTGCGGTGAGGACGAAGGCGATCGGGTAGCCGGTGCCGGCCATGATCGCGCCGAAGGCAACCGCACCGATGCCGAGGCCGGCGTCGTAGGCGAGATTCCACAGTGCACTGACGGTGCCGTAGGCAGACTGCGGAACCCGCGAGTACATGGTGGCCAGCGTGGCGTTCTGAGCGATGCCGAAGCCCGCGCCGAAGATGACGGCCGCGCCCAGCACTGCGGCGGTGCTACTGGTGAACACGAGTAGCGCCATCCCGGCGGCCGCGGCGAGAAGGCCGGGTACCAGGAGCGCGGCGAAGCCGTGCCGGTCACCGCGCCGGCCGGCCCACCAGCGGGCCGCCGTGGACGCGGCGGCCTGCGCGAACAGTGCCGCCGCGACGACGCCGGCCGATCCGGGGCGCACGGCAAGTGGAAGGAACGTCACGAAGACGCCGGCCGCGGTGGTGGTGAGGGCGAAGATCAGCGCCGGACGGCGCAGTTGCGGCATGCGCATGCCAGCGAACACGCCGATGGCGTTCTCCTTGCCGGCGGTCGCGGCGCGGGCGGGCAGCCACGGGACGGTGGCAAGCGCGATCAGCGCGGCGACCGCGGCGGCAACGAACACCGGCGCGTAGCCGTGGTGCGCGGCCAGCCACAGGCCCAGCGGCAGCGCGGCCAGCGCCGGCACGCCGGCGACCACGCCGGTCAGGGCCAGTCCCTCACCGCGCCGTTCTGCTGGAATCAGCGTCGCGGTCATGGCACCACCGGCCACGACAGTGAGCGCGAAACCGAGTCCACGCACGAGGCACACCGCCACGACGGCGGCGATGTGGGTCGAGGCCATCAGCGCGAGCGACGGCACACCGAGCAGCGTCAGGCCAGCCGCGAGCACCCAGCGGTAGCCGAAGCGGGCGACGAGGCGGGGCGTGACCATCTCGCCGAGGACGGTGGCCAGCATCAGCGCGCCGGTGACCGCACCCGGGGCTGCCCCGCCGGCGGCCGCGACATAGCTCGGCACCACGGACAGCAGCAGGTAGAAGCTCGTGGCCGAGCCGACCATCGAGACGAAGCGGATCAGCAACGGCCGCGTGATCAGGGCCGGTCGCGCGGCCGGGCCGGTCGCGGTGACCACGGGGTACGCAAGCGTCGAGGTCGTCATGGCTTCGACGCTATGAGCCAGCTGGATTTCCAGTAAGCTCCAGTTTCATGCCGGTCGAGTGGTCCAGTTCGGCTCCAGACCTGCTGCTGACGCTGGACCGTGCCAGCGGCGAGCCGCTCACCTCACAGCTCGAGCGGCAGCTGCGCGACGCGATCCGCACCGGCCGGCTGCAGATCGGCGAGCGGCTCCCCTCGTCCCGTCAGCTCGCCCGGGATCTGGAGCTGTCCCGTGGGCTGGTGCAGGACTGCTACAGCCAGCTGCAGGCAGAGGGCTACCTGTCCACCCGGGCCGGATCCGCGACCCGGGTCGCGGCGGGCACCGCCACCCCGCCGGCCGCATCGCCACCGCCGGCCCGCCCGGAGCCGCTGATGGCCGACTTCCAGGCGGGCGTCCCCGACCTGGCCAGCTTCCCGCGCGGCGACTGGCTGTGGGCTCTGCGCGAGGGGTCGAGGGCGGCGCCCAACGCCCTGTTCGACTACGGCGATCCCCGCGGTAACCAGTCACTGCGCGAGGTGCTCGCCGGATATCTGCGCCGGGTACGCGCCGCCGCGGCCGAGCCGCAGCACCTGGTCATCTGTGCCGGGTACCAGCAGGGCCTGTCGCTGGCCTTGCGCACGCTCGCGCGCGGCGGGGTTACGACCGTCGCGTGCGAAGACCCCGGCCCGATCAACGGAAACGCGGCCGTGGCCGCCCGCGCCGGGCTCCGCCTGGTGCCCGTGCCGGTCGACGACGACGGCATCGACGTCGCCGCGCTGGCCGCCACCGACGCCCGCGCAGTCATCCTCACCCCCGCGCACCAGTGGCCGACCGGCGTCGTACTAGCCGCGGCGCGGCGTCTGCAACTCGTTGACTGGGCGAACCGGCACGATGCGACGATCATTGAGGACGACTACGACGCTGAGTTCCGTTACGACCGCGAGCCCGTCGGTTCGCTGCACGGTCTGGCGGCCGATCGCGTGCTGTCGCTAGGCACCGTGAGCAAGTCGCTGGCCCCGACGATCCGGCTCGGATGGATGCTGTGCCCGCCCGCGATGACCGAGGCGTTGGTCGAGGAGAAGCAGATCCACGACCGCGGCTGCCCCGGCCTCGACCAGCTCGCACTGGCCACCCTGATCTCCTCCGGACGGTACGACCGCCACCTGCGCCGGATGCGCTCGCTCTACGCCGCCCGACGCTCGGCATTGGCCGAGTCACTGGCACGCCACGCGCCCACCGTCCGCCTGACCGGCCTGGCCGCCGGCTTTCACGCCATCGCCCACCTGCCCGACGGCGTCACCGAGGCCGCGGCGATCACGGAGGCCCGGCGACGCGGCGTCGGTCTGTACGGGCTCACTCCCCTGACGTCCGGCGGGCGGGCGGTGCCGGCACGACTCGTGCTGGGGTTCGGCAACCTGTCCGAACGCACCATCAAGGCCGGCATCGCCGCGGTCGCCGACCTGCTCTCCGGACCTGTTCCGCCCGAGAAGGCGACGCATCGGCTTCAAGGCCCGCATCGAACGTGATCGGGCTGGTCGCCGGCGGTGACCGCGCGGATCAGTGCGGCGCCGACGACGTCACCGCGTCACAGACGCCACGCCCACGAGCTGGACGATGCGCCGCCATTCCTGACCGCAGCCAGGCCCCCGGCCTTCGACGCCTTGAAGAAGACCCTTTGCCGTAGCCGTACTTGTTCGTCCGGCACGGGCCACACGATCGCTTCGACGCCGCGCACGGCGACCTCGCCGCCTTTGCGCGGCGCCGCCGCCGGCCTGGGCCCACGTCGCCACCGAGGCGGCATCCGCCACTGGTGAGCACTGAGCTGGTCAGCCCTTGAAGGCGCCTTCCATGATGCCCTGCACCAGGCGCCGCCCGACGAAGACGAACAACACCAGCACCGGCACCGTGGCCAGGAACGAGCCCGACATGGCCAGGCCGAGGTCGATGTCTCTGCTGTTCTGCAACGCCTTGATGGCGATCTGGACCGTGTAGCGCTCGGGAGACTTCAGGACGATGAACGGCCACAGGAAGTCGTTCCAGGCGTTGACGAAACCGAACAGTCCCAGGACGAACGCCGCCGGACGGACGAGTGGGAAGGCGATGCGCCAGAAGATCTGCCAGGTGGTGGCGCCGTCCACGCGGGCGGCGTGCATGAGCTCGTCATCGATGGTGCTGCTGATGTGCTGGCGCATCCAGAAGATCCCGAAGGCACTGACCAGCCCGGGGACGATCACCGCCTGAAGGGTGTCCACCCAGCCGAGCTTCGACACGATCAGGTACTGCGGGATGACGGCCAGCTGGGCCGGGACGGTCATCGTCAGCACGACGATGAGGAACAGCGTGTTGCGGCCGGGAAAGCGCAGCTTGGCGAAGGCGAAACCGGCCAGCGCGCACAGCAGGGCCTGGCCCACACCGATCGAGGTGGAGACGGCGACGCTGTTGAGGAGCGCCTGCACGAACGGCACGATGTCGAAGACGAGGCCGGCCAGATGGAAGAAGTTGCCGCCGGGCACGACGTGTGGCGGGAGGCTGTACGCGGTGGCCGAGTCCGTGGAGGCCACCACGAACATCCAGTAGAGCGGGAAGACGCTGACGAACGCCATGACGCCGAGCAGCGCGTACACCCAGAGCGGGAGCCGGTTGACGGGGCGCCGGCGGCGGGTTGCCCGCCGGGTGGTCGAAGGTGCGGGGTTCATGGGCGCTCCGAGCGGATGCGGGTGACCAGCAGGTAGTTGATCGCGGCGACGATCACGACGACGACGAAGAGTGCGACGCCCACCGCCGCGCCGTAGCCGAAGCTGAACCGGCCGAAGCCCTGCTCGTAGAGGAAGAGGGTGAGGGTCTGGCACTGCCGCGCCGCCCCGCAGGTCAGTCCACCCACCGGGTTTGCCAGCAGCGGCTCGGTGAAGATCTGCAGTCCGTAGATCGTCGAGGTGACGACGGTGAACACGATGATCGGCCGCAGGGCGGGGATGGTGATGTGGCGGAACTGCTTCCAGCTGTTGGCACCGTCCACGGCGGCGGCCTCGTACAGATCGCGGGGCACCGCCTGGAGCGAGGCGAGATACAGCAAGGTGTTGTACCCGGTCCACCGCCAGGCGATCATCGCAGCGATCATGACGTGGCTGCCCCACACCGACGCGGTGAAGTCGATGTGCTGGAAACCCAGCAACCCGAGGAACCAGTTGAGCATGCCGTAGTCGCGGTCGAAGAGCTGGGCGAAGACGATGGTGGTCGCCGCTACGGAGGTGACGTAGGGAACGAGCACCGACATGCGGAAGAAGGCGGCCGCCCGCAGACGTACGTGGTTGAGCACGTGCGCCAGGCCGAGCGCGAGCAGCAGCTGCGGCACCGTCGACAGCAGCCAGATGCTGAACGTGTTGCGCAGCGCGCCCCAGAACCGCGGGTCGTCGAGGAGTTCGGAGAAGTTGGCCAGCCCCACGAACTCGCGCTCGCCGATCGGGTTCCAGTCGAACAGTGCAATGTAGAACGTGAACAGCAGTGGGAAGAGGCCGAAGATGAAAAAGAGCAGGAAGAACGGTGCGATGTACGCGTAGGGCGCCAGTCGCTCGCGCAGGCCCTGCTGAACGCGGCGCTTCCGGGTCGGCTGCCCGGTGGCCTTCGCGGCCGCGGCCGGTCTCAACACGGTGGTCACATCGTCACCTTCCCGGCGCGCGACGGCCGGGCTCGCCCAGCCGTCGCGTCTGTCGTCCGTTCAGCCACGCAGGGCGTTCTTGACGTTGACTAGCGCGGTGTCCCACGCTTTGCCGGGGGTAGTTTGCCCTGCTCGACGCTGATGATCGCGTTGATCAGCTCGCTGCCGATGGTGGCGTCGTCCGGACCGATGTAGAACGGCTTGACGCCCAGCACGGACTCGGTGTAAATCTTGCCGACCGGCGCGTCGGAGAAGAACGGGTCGGTCTTCCCGACCAGCCGCGGGTCGGTGTAGACCGACGGCGTCGTGGGGAGGTTCCCCTTGGAAAGGAAGTTCTCGAGCTGGCCCTCCGGCGACTGCATCTCCGCGATGTAGTCCCAGGCCGCCTTCGGGTTCTTCGCCCGCTTGGGGATGGCGAGGTAGCTGCCGCCCCAGTTCCCCGAGCCGCCGGGGATGGTGGCGACGTCCCACTTGCCGTTTGTCTTGGGGGCGTTGGTCCTGATCGCGTTGAGCATCCAGGCCGGCGCGGAGACGACCGCGAAGTCACCCTTGCTCATGCCCGCCGTCCAGCCGGTCGACCAGGAGGTTATCTTCGAGGTGATGCCCGACGCGTGAACCTTCAGCGCCAGGTCAAACGCGGCCTTGACTTGCGGGTTCTTGTCGTACGACAGCTGCCGGTTCGCGTCGTAGTAGCGCTCCGTGCCCTGGTTGACCGCCTGGAAGAAGACGCTCGTCGAGGTGTTGTCGACGAACGGCTTGCCGGTCGCCTGGACGTACTTCTTGCCGGCGTCGATGAACCCGTCCCAGGTCGGCCATAGCTTGGACACCTGGTCGCGGTCGGTGGGCAGGCCGGCGGCCTTGAACAGGTCCGTACGGTACGCGACCGCCAGGCCGCCAACATCCGTCGGTATCCCGATGATCTTGCCGTCCTCGGTCATCGACTGGTTCATCACCCAGTCGAGGTAGTCGCCCTTCTTCTGGTCGGCGCCCAGCGTGGACAGGTCCACGAAGTTCTCCGGGGACTGCATGAACTTCGGCAGGTCGTCACCCTGGATCAGCACGAGGTCGGGCACCTTGCCACCGGCCAGTGCGGTGGTGAGCGCCTGGGCCGTCTCGGTCGTGCTGCCCACCTCGGTGAGCTTGACCTTGATGTCCGGGTGCGCTTTGGAATAGGCGTCGACGTCGACCTTCTGGTTGATCCCGGTGAAGGACCAGAACTCGAACGTCTTCGGGTCAGACGATCCGGCGTCCCCGCCCGATCCTGGCGTACAGCCGACCACCAGGAGCGCGGCTACGGTGGCGGCGGCTGCGGTAGCGATGACACGCTTCACGTGCCCTCCAAACGGTGGTCGCGAGAGGCAGGCGGTCCAGAGCGATCACGGTGAGTACTTGCGGCTCGGCGGTGCCGCTCCGGCCGATTTCACGCTGGGAGCCTGGACCGGTGTTGTCGATCGACATCGATGTCACCTCGTATGACGTGTGACGATAGCCAAGGCATCGAGCACGGTCAACACAAGTTCCGGAAAATGCTCGATACCTGTCTGCCGCCCGAGGAAGGGCTCGAGCCCGTACCACCATCGGGCTTACGTGGTCGTCCGGCGGTGCGTGTGGCCCACCGAAGCGTCCGCTGGCGGCGACAGTTACGAAGAACTACCGATAGCCGCTGCCCTCGATGCGGCGGCGCCCGCCGGGGCGATGGCCGCCTCGGCGGTCGTTCCCGCCAGAGAGCCGGCCGGCCGTGGTCAAGGAGTCCTCGCCGCCCGGCGCGTGCCGGTGGCCGGTAGGCGCCCGACGAGGGGTCGTTAAGCTGCGGAGATGGTTCGGGACGAGCTGCTGCGGCTGCGAGCGAGCACGCAGGCAGAGGCGGCGACGCTGGCCCGGGACCTGGAGGCGCTGTTCGCGGCATCGCGCGACTCGAACGCCGACGACGAGCACGACCCGGAGGGCGTCACCATCGGCTTCGAACGCGCTCAGCTGACCGCGCTTCTGGCCACCGCGCGGGAGCGGATCGCCGAGGTCGACGAGGCGTTGCGTCGGGTGGACACGGCGACCTACGGCATCTGCGAACGCTGTGAGCGGCCGATCGCCGCGGAACGGCTCGCCGTGCGGCCGTTTGCCCGCTGCTGTATGGCGTGCGCCTAGTTCCGTGCCCCTGGCAGCCCGCTCTGTGCCGAGAGCGGGGGGCACGCCGCGAGTCATCAACATGATCGTTATCGTGGCGCCATGGCAGGTGGTTCTCGTCTTGCGGTGGTGTCCGGTGGCGGCACTGGCGTCGGCAAGCAGATCGCTCACACCCTCGCCGGCCAGGGTGACCGGGTAGTGATCATCGGACGGCGGCGGGAGCTGCTGGCTCAGGCACGCGCTGAGATCAACGAAGCCACCGGGACGGATCACGTGGCCGACACCCTCGTCGGGCGGGCCGGAACACCCGCCGACGTCGCAGCGGCCATCCGCTACATCACCTCACCCGAAGCCGGCTACCTAACCGGACAGATCATCGGCCTCAACGGCGGCGCGGTCCTCGGCCGTTGACGGCGGCTGAACCGAGCGGGCGCCGGCCCGACCCGGCCACGCCCCACCCACTATCCACAATGGTCGACCTCCACGACGCCTACGATCAAGTGCGGTTCGGGCTGCCCGTTTCCGCGCTCGTTCATGCTCTCCTACGGCGCATTGGCCTCTCCGCGCTCGATCTCGGCGAGCTGCTCCGCGGCGAGGCGGCGGGTCCGCTCTGAGACACCGGCCTGCAACTGCCGGAGTCGGTCGTTGAGTGTTCGTAGCGTGGTGCGGATGCCGTCTGGGTTGTTGAGGCGGCCGTGCAGGCCGATGGCGCGCTGGTAGAGGTGTTCGTTGTACGGGTCGACGTTGATCGCGTCCTGGATGAGGGCGAGGTGGGCCAGGATCTGCAGACTGTCGGTGCGGCGGATCCGCAGCGAGGTTCCGTCTGGGGCGGTGACTGTCGGCCTGCCCAGGACGGTCAGTTGCCGCCGCGGGGTGGGTAGTGGCTTGGTCGGGCCTGGTGGCGGTGCCGTAGCCGCCTGGGGTGCCGGCGCCGCGGGCGTGGAGACCATGCTGGGTTCGGTCCCCGGGCTTCTCCGAGGGTGTCGAGCGCTTGGCGGGTGGCGTTGACGTCGAGCACGTTGAGGCGGGCCGTGGTGGCGCCCGGGTGGTCAGAGGCGTGGACGGTGCCGTCCCGGAAGCCGCCACGGGGTGATGCGCACCAATCCCCCTCCCCGATCACGGCGAAGTCGCGCACTCGGGCAGAGGCGGCAAGGTCGGGGCTGGAGCGGCTGGTGGCAGCGGCATCGCCGGGCTCTTCGAGACGGCGGCGGCGGACGCGCTGGTGTGTAATCGGGTCCGCAGGGTGTGCGGGTCCGCCCTAAAGGGACGGTGTGCAGCCTTCGACGGACGCGGCGCGCGGTTTGTCATGGCCCTGCCGAACTCCGACCCGGCGCCGCGAACTGTCGACCTTCATGGGCACTGGCCGAGCGGCGGACCTCCTGCAATGGTCCCGGGACGACAACACGGTCTGAGCCCAGGCCTATTCAGGTCGACGTAGCCTGGCGATGGACAGCATCGGGATGGGGAGGCGTACAGAATGGAGCGTCGCACGCTGCTCGGAGGTCTGGCGCTGGGCGTTCCGGCTGGCTGGCTGGTCCGCAGTGGTGACTCTGACCCGGTGGTGCGGACAACCGCCGGGGCGGTGCGCGGGCGCCGGGCCGGTGGGATCAGCATGTTCGCCGGCGTGCCGTACGCGGCGGCCCCGGTCGGTGAGCGGCGGTTCAGGCCGCCCGTCCCGCCGGCGGCCTGGCGCGGGGTACGCGACGCGGTCCGGCCCGGACCGGCCGCGCCGCAGTCGCCGTCGCGGTTGACGCAGGTGGTCGGGCCGATCCGGCTCCCCGGCCAGTCCGAGGACTGCCTGTCGGTCAACGTGTGGACGCCGGGCCTGCGCGGCCGGCGGCCGGTCCTGGTCTGGCTGCACGGCGGTGCGTTCGTGGCCGGGGCCGGTGGCCAGGACTGGTACGACGGCGTGCGCCTGGCCGCGGATGGCGACCTGGTCGTGGTCACGGTCAACTACCGCCTCGGCGCCCTCGGCTTCCTGCACGCACCGGACCTGGGCTGGAGCAATGCCGGGCTGCTCGACCAGCTCGCGGCGCTGCGCTGGGTACGCGACAACATCGCCGGCTTCGGCGGCGACCCGGGCCGGGTGACACTGGCAGGCCAGTCCGCCGGTGCGCTCACCGCGCTGGCGATGATGTCCGCGCCGCAGGCCCGCGGCCTCTTCCACCGGGTGATCCTGCAGAGCACGCCGACCGGCATCGCCCCGGCGGCACCGGCCGAGGCGGCCGCGGTCACCGAGCGGTACCTCGCTGCCCTGGGGATGCCGCCCGGCGAGGCGTACCGGCTGCGGGACGTGCCGGTCGAACAGCTGCTCGCCGCCCAGGGAGTATTGATGCAGGCGGCCGCGCCGCTGCAGCTCGCGCCGCCGTTCCACCTCGTGGCCGCCGGGGACGTCGTGGCGCCCGACCTGGTGGGCGCTGCCGGCCGGGTCAGCCACATCGGCCGGCTGGTCGGCGCCACCCGGGACGAGGCGGCGGCCTGGGCGGTGCTGGATCCGCGCCTGCGCGGCGTCGACGAGGCCCGGGCCATCGAGATCGCGCGTGGCTTCGCCGGTGCCGGCGCCGAGCACGAGTACGCCCGGATCAGCCGCACGGCACCGGGCGCCGCCCCCGAGCTGGTGCTCCAGCTGCTGGCCACCGACCACTACTTCCACCGGGACGTCCCGCGGCTTGCCGGCCACGCCCGGTCGTACGCGTACCGTTTCGACTGGCACCCGGCCGGCAACCCGCTCGGCGCCTGCCATTGCCTCGAGCTGCCGTACGTCTTCGGCACCCTGCCAGCCTGGCGTGCGGCGCCGATGCTCGCCGGCGCGGACCCCGACCACGAGGCGGCGCTGGTCACGGCGACGCTGCCGGCCTGGGCGGCGTTCGTCCACACCGGATCACCCGAGCACGGTGGCCTCCCACGCTGGCCGAGGTACGACCACCGCCGCACCACAATGCACATCACCGAGCAGCCGCACGTGCGATGACCGGACGTGCGCCCATGCCGCACACTGCCGGCATGGGCGAGTGGTAGGCGGGCCGGCGGGGCAACCGAAAGCCTGCGCTCACCCGAAGATTCACGCCTTCTGGGCGGTTGACGTGGCCGCTGGGGCACCGCCGACGTAACGAGTCGGGTGGCGGCTAGCCCGCGTCCCTCACTCCACAACAGAGCCTGCTTCAGCGTCGAATCCGGCGCAGCTTCCCGGGTACGACAAGCCTGCGGGCTCCCAGCCGCGGTACTGGACACGTCAGAGAACACGGACGTCGCCGGCCTGCGAGACCTCGGCTCCCTGAGCGATCCCGAACTCCACCCACTGGTTCTCCTCCAGGCTGCGGTACCCCTCGGCAGCAATCGCGGAGAAGTGAACGAAGACGTCCTTGTAGCCTCCGTCCACCGCGATGAAGCCAAAGCCCTTGTCTCCGTTTTAGCCACTTCACAGTGCCCTCTGCCATACCTAACTCCTCCTCGGAGCGCAGGACCGCACCATGCGTCCCCACCAGCCGTCGTCGCAGGTGGTTCCGTCCAATGAGAGATAGCAACGCCCGCAAAACCTGACCTGCGGGCTTCATAGATCAACCACGAACACGCAAGAAAGTCACAACCAACCAAACGCGACCAGGGTCCGGCCCCACCGAATCCCACCCGCGCAGTGCCGAGACACGCCGCCGCCTGGCCACCCAGCGGACAACGCCGCCGCTCATCACGCATCCCCACCACCAGACCCCGGACCACCGCCGCGTTCAACTCGATCGCAGCGATCCCGCACCCCGCCGCTGTGACCTCGACCAACAGCACCACGCCAGCAAGAACAGGCGGCTGGCCTGACGGTCGTGCTGGCCGAAGGGACGGCGGTCACGGCACAAAACGTCAGCCGAGTCGACGCGGGACTCCCATCGGATCCCGCGGCTCAGGCCATCGGTGTCACGAGCCCGCTCATCGGCCGCCCTGCGCACCGGGCCGCAAGCCGCCATTACGTTCAGTAGCGAGCGGATCGCGGCAGATCCGGGCATCGCGTGAGGCGGATGGAGTGCTCGTCGTGCTGGAGATTGATTTCCTGGCGGAAGCGCTCAACCCGGAGCCCGAACAACCTGCTCCAGGCTGGCGGCCTGTTCGGTGCATCCGCCCTCTACGAGCCCACCGTCACCTCAGTCCCGCCGCCGGGCTGTACGCATCGAGGCGCGTCGCGGCACCCGTCTTGCGTCGAGGGGATCCGGCGAGACACCTCACTTGGCTTGTGTGCGGTATTCGCGGCGGATGACCAGCCGCAGGCCCGACCAGATCTCGTCGATCGCACATACCTTGTTGTCGACCAACCCGGTCGGCAGCGCGACTTCACGGACGACGTCCTCGGTAACGTCCGTGGGCACCTTCGACGCTCGTTTCGGCCAGGCGACCCAGAAGCCGCCGTCCTGGGCCATGCCGCGTCTGACCTCGTCGAGGCGGGCCTGCAACTCCTGGCGTCCGGTCACGAACAGCACGATCACGTCGCTCGGCGCGTCGGCAGCCAGGCCGTACCGGATGACGACCCCGTCGGGCAGGCCATCGAATTTGGCCTCGAGCTACGTATCGTTTGTGCGTGGCAGTCGCGGTCGAGCTCGTCGATACTGCAGCCGGTGGCGGACGTCTGACGCTCCGCTGGCGTAGCCTGTCGCAGTGAACGGTGCCGGTGGCGGACACCTGGCTGCGTCTCCGTACTCGACCGGAGGCGGCGGCACGGTGCTCGAGCATCGCTACGGTGCCACGCTGCTGTCCTGCCTGCTGAGCGGCAACCCCGCGCCCGAGCTCGGCGACGATGCCACGCTCGAGTCCGTGACCTTCCAGGCCAGCGGGATCAGCCCGGTCGACGACCTGGTCGTGGCCGGTCGTTCGCCTGATGGCGGCGAGCGCCGGGTGTCGATCGGGGTGCGGCGAGCCCCGGCGCTCGTCAGGAGCGACCACGCCTCGGCCGAACTGCTGACCTCCTACGTCCGCATCGTCGCCGAGCACTGGCCGGCGGTGCGCGCCGGACGGTGGCGCCTCGCTCTGGCCGTGGCCAGCCCGAACCCGGCCGTGCACCAGCTCCGCGAGCTGACCGTGATCGCCCGGGCGGTCGGGGACGAGGCAGCGTTCCGCGCCGAGGTCGCGCGGCCGGGGCGGACGAACGACGACGTCCGCGGCCGGTTGGTCCACATCGATGCGCTGGTGACGAAGGCCGCCGGCCGCATTCACGTCGACGGCGTGGAGCTCGGCGAGCTCACCTGGCGCCTGCTCCTTGCCCTGTACACCCGGGAGCTGCGGCTCGAGGGCGGGGACGAGACGGATCGGACCGTCGCCGTCGGACAGCTCCGGGCCGTGGTCGTCGACGACGTCGTGACACCGCCACACCTGCTGTTCCCGCGGCTCGCAGAACTGGCGGCCCGCTACGCGCCCTCGGGTGCCCACGTCACCGAGTCCGTGCTCCGCAGAGACCTCTCCGGCACGCCGTTGCGGACGACCACGGCCCACCGATCGGCGTACCTGCAGTTCGTCCGGGACGCGGCGCCGGCCGTCCTCGTCGGGCGGGAACGTGAGCTCGCCGAGCTCGAGCAGTTCTGCCTCGACGACGGTCCCGGCTACCGTTGGCTGCGGGCCGGACCATGGGCGGGCAAGTCGGCGCTCATGCGATGGTTCGTGCTGCACCCGCCGGCCGGCGTCGCGGTGGTCTCGTTCTTCGTCACCGCCCAGCACCCGGGACAGCACGACCGGGCGGGCTTCGTCGACGTGCTCCTCCAGCAGATGGGGGAGCTGCTGGGCGGGCCACCGCCGCCGCTGACCCAGGCCACCCGCGAGGTGTACCTGATCGAGTGGCTGCACCGGGCCGCCGCGGAGCTTCGCGGGCGGGATCTCCGCCTGGTGCTCGCCGTCGACGGCCTCGACGAGGACCGGGGCGTCACCCCGGGACCAGACTCGCACAGCATCGCTGCGCTGCTGCCGCGGCACCTGCCGGAGAACCTGAAGGTGATCGTCACGGGGCGGCCGAACCCGGAGCTGCCGTTCGACGTCCCGGACGACCACCCGTTGCGGAAGCCGGAGGCAGCCCGGCAACTGGAACCCTCGCCGGAGGCGCAGATCGTCCGCGCCGAGATGGAACGCGAGCTACGGCACCTGCTGCACGGCACGAGCCAAGAGCGCGATCTGCTCGGTGTCCTGGCGGCCGCCGGCGGGGGCCTCACCGGAGCGGATCTCGCGATGCTGAACGGCCTTGATCCGCTTGACATCGACAAGCTGCTCAAGGCCGTGTCGGGCAGAACCTTCGTGGCGTCGTCCGGTCCCTGGCGTGCCGACGAGCGGTACTACGCCCTCGGCCATGAGGAGCTCCAGCAGGAGGCGGTCCGGGTCATGGGCCGAACCAGGCTCCTGGCCTACCGCGAGCGCATCCACGCCTGGGCCGACCGCTTCCGCAACGCCGGCTGGCCCGGAGACACCCCCGGCTATCTGCTCGGCAGCTACGTCCAGCTCCTGATCGACACCGCGGACCTGGATCGACTGATCATGTTCGCCACCGACGGGGGCCGACACGACCGGATGCTGGATGTCAGCGGCGGCGACAACGCCGCTCTGACCGAGATGGCGGCGGCCGCCGCGCTGCTGCGACGGCCGGCCCACCCCGATCTGCGCGCGTTGCTGCGCCTGGCCGTGCACCGCGACCGCCTGCTCCGCCGCAACGAGCGGATGCCGGAGGAGGTCCCGGCAGTGTGGGCGGCACTCGGCAACCGCAACCGCGCCGAGGCGTTGGCCCGCGCGATCCTCCGTAGCGACGGCGGCGCGGACGAGGCCCTGATCCTGCTGGCGGAGGAGATCGCGCGGAACGGCGACTACGACAAGGCACGGCAGCTCGCGGAGGAGATCCATCTGTACAGACGCGCCGGCGCGTTCTGCCGCTTGGCCATGCTGGCCCATACAGGCGGAGGCGACGAGCAGCTCAAGGGGCTGTTGGCGGCCGCCGAGACGGCCGCCGCGGCTGTGACGACCGACGTGGAGATTCGCAGTTCCGCGTTCGGGCAGGTCGCGGTCGTACGCGCCACAGTCGGCGACCTCGCCGGTGCGCTCGATGCGATCGACAAGATCGAAGTCCTGGATCGCCGCTTCGGTGAGGTACTGATTCGTGTGGCGAAGCTCGCCGCGGCTATGGACGAAGAGCCGATCGTTCGCGCGATCGTCGATTACTGGCGACCGGACAGCTTCCAGGACCCGCCACAGTGGTTGATCGCGCAGTCTGTGACGCTGGCGGAGCTGGTCGGTGACCTCGAGCGAGCCGAGGCCGAATCGGCCCTGATCACGTCGGTGGTAAGCCGGTGTGCAGCACTTGCGTTCCGTGCGCGCGCGGCCGAGGCTCAGATTGCCGCAGATTACGCCCGCTCGGCAGGGGACATCGCTCTGTCGGCGCCGGACGAGGATCGCGTCACGGCGCAACTCCATGTCGTTCGCGCATGGATCGCGGCACGGGACCTCCAGGCGAGCGTCCAGGCGCTGCACGCGATGACCGTCCGCGAGGACCACCATTTCCCTGATCGATCCGCACTCGAGCGTGCCCTTGAGGCGGTCGCGGAACAGGCGTTGGCGAACGGCGAGGTCGAGCTGGCGGCCGGGCTCGCGGTGGTCGCCGCGGAGCGCGGTCTGGCTCGGGCGAACGCCGACATGATCCTGATCCACGCCCTCGTGGACAACGGGGAGTTGTCACGGGCCGAGAGCATCGCGCGTGCGGGCACGGACTTAGCGGCGAACGCGAACGCCTTGGCGGTCGTCGCATACGCCCGCGCCCGCGCTGGCGACCACGAACGGGCGGCCGAAATCGCCATTGAGATCGAGCGATCGGTCCGCGCCGCCGCCCGTCTCGATTCGCCGGTCGCGCTCACCGAACTCGCCCTCGTCCTGCTGAAAACGGGCTCACACGACCATGTCGGCTGGCTTGTCGCACAGATTCACTGCGGCATCATGTCCGATGCGCATTACGACGACCGCGATCTCGTGACGATGAGACTCGTCGGCGAACTGGTTCGGTGGGAGCGGTTCGCCGAGGCGGAGGCGCTGGCGAACGCGCTGGACCCGGGCGGCGACTCGCTGATCACCGAGATGTACACCTACCACCGGCGCAACGCCGGTCGACGCGGGCAGGTTACCGCCGAGCCGGCGGACGCGGAGCCGGTCGAGGTCCGTATCGGCGTGTCGGTCCAGGGAAGCAGTGACCAAGAGATCCGCGACCTGTTCGAGGCGGCGGACCGGAGGGAGCGGCCGGACTACACGGCGGCGCTGGCGGAGGCCGGACGCGTCGAACTCGCGGAGTCGCTGGCCCTCGGTCTCGACGATCTTAACGAGCGGACCTGGGCGCTGGCGCCGATCGTCCGGCCGGCCTGCGAGCGTGGCGACGTCGAGCTCGCCGAACGGGTCAGCTTGGCGATCCCGCAGGACCATGAGCGCGCGAAGGCACTGGCGACGATCGCTGGGCAGGTGCCGGACGATAAGGAGCGGGCGGACCGCGCGGAGGCGGAAGCGCGCGGCGTCCGGTTTGCCGAGGAACGGTCCGAGGCGCTGGCGGCGTTCGCGGCCGCGATGTTCGCCGTCGGCGACGTCGACCGGGCGCTGTCGGTCGCCCGCAGCATCGACCTTCCGCCCGAACGGGCCAAGGCTCTCCTAGCGATCGCAGATCAGCTATCGCCGCCTGCGCGGCGGCGATTGATCGCGGAGGCGCTGTCCTTCGCCGCCTGGGACGTCGTCCTACCGTGGCTCGTCGCGCATGAGCCGGCCACGTTGGACGTCGTGGTCGAGGAGCTCGGCGTGACCGGCGACGCCTGATCGGCAGTACTGGCGAGGTTTGGCGGTCAGCCTGAAGCGCTTCCCCGAGTTACCGGCGAAGTGCCGGTAGTTGCGCGGGCCACCGCCGAACTGGCCAGCCTGGTCGAGCGTCCGAACATCGGCATGTCCGGATGGTTTGCTCAGCGTGTCGGTATCCATCGCGGTTGACTGGAGGCTTACGGTGACGAACCCGCGGGCTGTAGCGCCAGCGAGTGCCTGGCGCAGCAGAGTCGTGGCCAGAGCACGACGGCGCGCCGACTCGCTCGTGGTGAGGAACGAAACGTCGACGTCGGTGTTGCCGGGATGGGCCCGAGTCCCGATTCGAATCCCTTGGCGGCGAACGTCCACCGTCCTGGTACACCCCCGGGCCTGGCTAGCTCAGGCCGCGGGCCGCGCACTCCTGCTCGTACCGCTTGCTGTGCAGCACGCCCGGGTTGACGACCGCCCGACGGTAGAGCAGGTCGTCCGCTCGCCGCGCGGTTATCGGCAGCCCGTGCGCCTCGTACAAGTCCGCGACCGAGGCGAACCGGTCGTCCTCATATCCGGCGTAGTGGTAGATCACAGCCTCCACCAGCGATTCGCCGGGCCGGATGTCGAACTCGCCCTCGGTGCTGAAGGTGACGACCAGCGGTGGCTCGCCGACCGGTTCGTCGGGGTGCAGCCAGTAACCGACCACGTCGCCGTCGGCCAGTGTGCCGATCCACGCGGCGTGTAGGAGCACGGTATCGATCGCGGCGATGTTGGCCATGATGTCGGGGTCCGCGCGATCGTTGTCGGTGAGGTAGCTGTGATCGAGCAGGGCGTGGGACTCACCCGGTTCGAAGATCACCGTCCTGGTGTGCAGCAGCGGGTCCCGCGACCGCCCGGCGTCCGCGGGCCGCTCGGCCTGGATCGCCGCGAGCCGCCGCAGATCATCAGGTACGGGCCGGCCACGCAGCCGTTCGGCAATCGAGGCCAGGAGCTGATCCACAGCCGCCACCCTGGAGCCTCCCGATCGCTTGAGGACAACGCGGCACCACGGTAGCGTCCCAGGACCAGCGGTCGCTGATAGCGGCGACGTACTGGCGCTCGAGCACCCGGATCACTTCGGCGGGCGTCGCATTCGGATTCCGGCGGCGGGCCCACAGCACGAACCCTGCGCGCGATCGAGTGTCGAACCCTGACCGCCTTGGCGATACCTCGGGCAGCCTCCTCCTCCATCCTGATCCGAAGCTGACTCCGTCGCACAAGATCGGCGACAGACCCCGTTCAGGCGTACGCGGCTGAGCACCCCAGTCTGTACGCCGACACTTGTGTAGCCGAGCCTTCGGGCGGCGGTTCCGGGAGGCGTCAGCGGGCGACGAAGTCGTACTCCTGGAAGGCGTCGACCTCGGCCTGCCACCGCGTCTCGACGAACCCAACGTGCGCCGGATGCGCGTTGTACCCGTCGTAGGCGGCCTGGTCGGCGAAGACCATCGAGAACTGCCACGTGAAATCGCTCTTGGGGCTGACCTGCCGGTTGACCGCGAAGGCAGTGACGCCAGGGATGGCGGTCAGCGTCGCCCGCCCGCTCTCCAGAAACTCGATCTCGGCGGTCGATCCCGGCTCGTGGACGAGCCGGAAAACGACGGTGTGCTGGATGGACATCAGGTCTCTGTCTCCAACCTTGCCGCACTAGCAGGCGGCCCACTCCGCCCAGTCCTGACAGGTTCTCATACCGACCGGAGCGGCAAGTTCGTTGCCGCCAATCGATCCGCGCATGCTCGACGGGGCGTCGCGGTCCGGCTCGCTCGCGCCAGGCTTCGTCGATTAGTGGGAGAGCGGATTAGATACGCGACTCTTCGACGAACACTGGGATGAGTGACTTCTCAGCACGCCACGGTCATCCCACCGCCGTAACGGACTTGTCCCCTGGCGGCGGATGCTGGGTATAGCGAAGTGGCTAAGGCGCTAGTGTTCCGTCTCGCAAATAGGTTGACGGTGGTTTAGGGTGCCGGTATGAGCCATGCCGCAGCGGCGTTGAGGGTGGATCAGGGGCAGCGGGATTTGCTGGAGCAGATCGCCGGATCGCGTACCGCCGAGCATCGGATGGTGCAGCGGGCGCAGGCGTTGTTGTACGCGGCTGACGGTGTGTCCAACAGCGACATTGCCGGGTTGGTGGGGGTGTCGCGGCCGACGGTGCTGGCGTGGCGGCGCGAGTTCGTCGAGCGTGGGGTTGCCGGTCTGGGCAAGGTGGCGCCGGGGCGGGGTCGTAAGGCGTCGATCCCGCAGGCGACGATCGATCGGATCGTGGAGTTGACCCTGCAGGAGCGGCCGGAGGGTGCCACGCACTGGTCGTGCCGGTCGATGGCCGCCGCGGTCGGGGTGAGCCCGGCAACGGTGCAGCGGGTGTGGGACGCGCGGGGGCTTAAGCCGCATCTGACCGAGACGTTCAAGCTGTCCACCGACCCCCGGTTCGAGCAGAAGTTGGTCGACGTCGTGGGCCTGTACCTCAATCCGCCGGACTCC
This sequence comes from Phytohabitans houttuyneae, assembly GCF_011764425.1. NCBI lineage: Bacteria > Bacillati > Actinomycetota > Actinomycetes > Micromonosporales > Micromonosporaceae > Phytohabitans > Phytohabitans houttuyneae. The sequence goes on along the minus strand of NZ_BLPF01000003.1, from coordinate 634,327 downwards.
GCGATCGTGCTGTGCATGGATGAAAAGTCCCAGATCCAAGCCTTGGACAGGACTCAGCCCAGCCTGCCGTTGAAGAAGGGCCGGGCGGGGACGATGACCCATGACTACAAGCGGCACGGCACCACCACTCTGTTCGCCGCGCTGGATGTGTTGACCGGCAAGGTGATCGGCAAATGCTTCGCCCGGCACCGGCACGATGAGTTCCTGCGCTTCCTGCGCATCATCGATACCAGCGTGCCCCGCAAGCTGCAGGTCCACATGATCGTGGACAACTACGGCACCCACACCCACCCCGACGTACAGGCGTGGCTGGCCAAGCATCCCCGTTTCCACCTGCACTTCACCCCGACCTCCTCGTCCTGGCTGAACCTGGTGGAACGGTGGTTCGCCGACCTGACCGGCAAGATGATCCGCCGTGGCGTGTTCGGCAGCGTAGACGAGCTCATCGACGCGATCACCGAGTACCTGAAAGTTCACAACGACGACCCGAAACCCTTCGTCTGGACCGCCACTGCAGAGTCGATTCTGGAGAAGGTCAGGCGTGGACGCGTAACCCTTCAACAAGTGTCAACTCAAAACTGAGACGGAACACTAGCTGATGCCGCGTCAACCTTTGAGCAATTGATCAACGACCAGCTTCGGGTGCTCGGAATTGATCACCCCGATACGATCAACACCCGCGCCAATCTTGCCTTGTTGCGAGGCCAGGCCGGCGACCCGGCAGGCGCTGTGACCGCCTTCGAGCAGATACTTCCCGACGTGCTCAGGGTGTTCGGTCCCGACCACCCCTTCACCCTGGAGCTCCGAAACCGCCTCGCCTGGTGGCGGGGCAAGGCCGGTGACCCGACTGGTGCTGTGGCCATCTACGAGCTGTTGCTTCCCGACGTACTGGGCACGCTCGACCTTGCCCACCCCCGCACCCGGGCCATTCGCAACAACCTCGCCTACTGGTCCGGCCAGGCAGGTGACCCGCCGATGCGGTAGCCGCCGCAGACCGCGGCGACGAATTCGGTTGGCCGGTTGCCGTGTACGAGTGATTGCCGCCGGCAATCTTCGGGTACGTCGCTTCCGGCGCCCGGTCGGAAAGTTTGGCAAGCACCCTCCTGCAGATCTGGCTGCCTGGGCCCGCCGAAGACGGGCGTGGGGACTAGGCCGTGTATCGAAGTCGCTCATAGCCACTCGTTGATAGCGGCGATGTGCAACGTTGCTTCGTAGCGAACGGCAAGTTTGTCGAACCTGGTGGCGACGGCACGGCTGCGTTTGAGCCGGTTGATACCGCACTCGACGGCGTGACGTTGTTTGTAGATGGCGGGATCGAAGGCCGGTGGGCGGCCGCCCTTGGATCCTTTGCGCAGCCGGCTGGCGTCGTGGTCGGCCTTGGACGGGATGGTCGCCTTGATCCCGCGTCGGCGCAGGTAGGCCCGGTTGGCCCGGGACGGGTATGCCTTGTCGGCCAGCACCCGGTCCGGGCGAGTGCGTGGCCGGCCGCCGCCGGGCCGGGGTACCCGGATGCCGTCCAGTACGACGGTGAACTGCGGGCTGTCGCCTCGCTGCCCCGCGGTCAGCACGATCGACAGCGGCTTCTGCCCCTGCTCACAGCCCAGGTGCAGTTTCGTGGTCAACCCGCCCCGGGACCGACCTAACGCGTGGTCGTCCGGCTCGGTCCGGACCCCACCGGGCGGCTCCTTCTGCAGATCCCCCTTTTCCGGGCGCCGGCGGCATGCTGGTGTGCCCGGGCGATCGTCGAATCGACCGACACATCCCACACGATCCGCCCGGCCGCGTCGGCGATGGCCTGCAACGCGGTCAACACCGCAGCCCACGTGCCGTCACGCTGCCAACGGCGGAACAGTGCGTAGACCGCCGACCAGGATCCGTAACACGGCGGCACGTCCCGCCACGGCGCCCCGGCCCGGGTCCGCCACCGTATCCCGTCGATCAACTGCCGCCTACTACACCGAGGTGGCCGACCCGGCCGCTTTCCCGCCGGCAGCAACGGCTCCAGCACCGCCCACTGCTCGTCAGTCAGGTCGAACCGCCTCGTCACCGCTAGGGTGTCCACGAGGTCTCCGGTATTCAGGTCTGTCTTGGTCGACGAACCATCTACCGAAGACCTCGCTACATGTCGATCTCCGACACGCCCAACATCTCAACTCACGCCAGCCACCACAGCCGACTTCGATACACGGGCTAGTGCGGTGACCACGAACGTTCACCGGGTCTGATGGTCAGCCGGCTTTGGTGCGTGGTCGGCCCCAGCGTTGTTGGCGTTCGCTGCGGATGCGGGCGCGTTCGCGGCGTTGGGCGGCTAGGACGTCGGGGTGGCGGGCGTTGGCGTTGCGCCAGCGTAGGTATGCGTGCATCTCGCGGGCTAGGACGGTGTGGTTGGGGTAGTTGGAGTTGGCCATGGTGAAGGCGCGTAGTGGCCCGAACTGGGCCTCGATCGGGTTGGCCCAGGAGGCGCTGGTTGGAGTGAGGACCAGTTCGACCTTGTTTCGCGCGCACCAGGCCCGGATCGCCGGGGTGGTGTTGGCGGACAGGTTGTCGCAGATGATGTAGATCGGCGCGCCGTCCGGGCGTGCGGCCCGGATCGATTTGTAGGCCGCGAGGGTGTGGTCGCCGCCTTTACGGCGGCGCATCACGCCCCAGAGCTGGTCGTCACCGAGGCTGTAGCAGCCGTGGAAGTAGCGGATCCCGTGCGTGCGGGTATAGGTGGCCGGTAACCGATCAGGTCTGCTCTTGGGTGACCACGAGCTGCCGTGGTGCGGCCGGATCGACAGCGGTCCGAACTGGTCGAAGGCGAAACACCGGTCCGGGAACTGCGAGGTGACCTGCTCGATGCGGTCGAGCTTGGCTTTCCTTGTTCGGATCTCGCGATTCTTTCCAGGTGCGGGTGCGTTGGAACGTGACGCCGTGCTCGCGTAGCAGCTGGCGGAGCCGTTCCCGGCCAACAGCCATCGGCCGGTGGGGATTGGTGGCCAGGTAGTCAGCCAGCTTGCGGATGCTCCAGCGGGTGAACGGGCGACCCACCGTGGTGGGCCGCCCGGTGGCCGTCGCGACGATGAATGCCTCGTCGTCTGTGCTGATCCGGCGGGGACGGCCGCCCGCCCAGTTAGGGTCCAGCGCACGCAGTCCGATCTCGTTGAAGGCGTGGATCACATCGCGGACGGTGTCCTCGTGCGCTGCCACAAGGCGGGCGATCGCTGGCACCGGCGTACCGGACGCCGACGCCATGATCATCATGGCGCGGCGGACCCGGATGGTTCCGTGCTTGCCCCGCCGCACGATCTGTTGCAGCCGACGGCCTTCCTCGTCAGTAAGCCGCCGCGCCCGTACCGGCTCAGCCATCCACCCACCTCACGCTCAACAACGGTGTGACCGCTGTTGAGCGTGCCCGCGACCTCACCAGAACCGACCGACCACGCCCGGCGTGTCAGCAACCCGGTAAACATTTGTGGCCAGCGCACTAGCTATGACTTCCTGCTCGCCGACATCCTGCGGCCGGGACTGACGGTGGTCGCCCAGGACGACGCGGACATCGGCTGCGCGGCGATCGAGCTACTCATTGCCCGCGGCTCCCACCCCACCCATCCGGTACGGACCGTGACGCTCCCGGGAATGGCGGTCCCCCGCGGGCGCCGGCGAACTGCCGCCGTCCCCGAGCTTTTGAGCTACCGCGACGTTTGCTGTGGTCCAGGCCCGGGGCCACCGTCCCGACATCTTCTTCCTACGCGTTCCGGAGGGTGAGTTAGGCCGGTCGAGAACTGGTCTCTGCCTTGACCTCGTGTATGTCGGGCCTGTGTCTGCTGCGTTGGGCGCTGTGGGCTGGGCCGGGCTGACCGGTCCGGCCCGTCTTGAGTGGGGTCTGGTCTAGAGCTGGGAGCCGCCTGTGGCGTCGAGGTTCTGGCCGGTTACCCACCGGCTGGCCGGGGAGGCCGCGAACGCCACCACGTCGGCGACGTCGTCCGGCTCGCCGACGCGGCCAAACACCGAGTACACGGCGGCAGCAGCCCGTGCCTCGGGCTTGTCGCGCAGCCAGTCCGCGTTCATGTCAGTGTCGATGATGCCGGGCGACACTGAGTTGACGGTGATCCGACGGGCGCCGAGTGCCTTGGCCAGCGCCAGGCCGAAGGTGTTGATCGCTCCCTTGGTCATCGCGTACGCGATCTTCTCGGGGTAGGCGACCCGGGTGACACCGGAGGAGACGTTCACGATGCGGCCGCCGTCGCGCAGCCGTGGCAATCCCTTTTGGACGATGAAGAAGGGCGCCTTCACGTTCACCGCGAAGAGGCGGTCGAACTGCTCCGGCGTGAGGGTTTCGATGTCGGCGAAGTCGCCGATGCCCACGTTGTTGACGATGATGTCCACCCCGGCGGGTGCGCCGAGCTCCTTCAGGCCGCTGTCGAACTGCGACCACAACGTGTCCGCGTCACCGGGTACGCCCAGGTCGGCCTGCACGGCAAAGGCCCGGCCGCCGACGGCGGCGATCGACTCGACGGTCTGCTTCACGGCTGCTTCGTTGTTCCCGTAGTGCACCGCCACCAGCGCACCATCTGCCGCCAGGCGCTGCGCGATCGCCCGGCCGATGCCGCGGCTGCCTCCGGTGACCAGTGCGGTCTTCCCTTCGAGGGGGCCCATCTCGCTCCTTCAGATTATGTAGCGATCGATACAGAAACCGTAGAGAAGTTCTCTAGCGAGCGCTATAGAATGGCGGTGTGACGACCACAACAGGAGCCGCCCGAGGCCGTCCCCGCGCATTCGACCGCGACGAGGCGCTGCGCCAGGCGATGACCGCTTTCTGGAAACACGGCTTCGAAGCCACGTCCGTCGCCGAGCTCACCACCGTCATGGGGATCGGCGCGCCAAGCCTCTACGCGGCCTTCGGCGACAAAAAGCAGCTCTTCGGGGAGGTCGTCGAGGTCTACGGGCGTACGCACGGAGCGTTCGCGATGCGGGCCCTCGCCGAGGAGAAAACCGCCCGAGACGGGGTGGCCCGCATGCTACGTGAAGCCGCCGGCGAGTTCACCCACCGCGACCACCCGCGGGGATGCCTGGTCGTCTCCGCGGCGACGAACTGCACACCCGCCTCCGCCGACGTCGAGGAGCAGCTACGACGCCAGCGCAACGCGAACATCGCCGAGATCCAGCGCCGTATCGAGGCGGACGTCGCGGCGCGTGTGCTTCCCGCCGGCACCGACGCCGCGATGCTCGCCCGATTCACCGCCGCCACCTTCCAGGGCATGTCCCAGCAGGCCCGCGACGGCGCCACCCGCCAGCAGTTGCAATCCGTGGCCGAGGCCGCAATGCGCGCATGGCCCCACTGACTTCCTGAGCGAGAAATACGCGATCGGTTGCCCACCTGGACCATCACCATCCGGTGCGACCCGTACCGGACCGGCCGCCCACGCACATCCGGTCACCTCATTCGCCGCGGCCACGTCCTCGACGAAACGGCTCGTCGAAGCGTTTACGGACGCTGGACGCCGGCAACGGACGCGACCTCGGCGGGAGGTGGCCAGGAGCTTGGCATTCGAGCCTATTCACGGAACCGGATGTGAGCCGCCACGGCATCCCCGGCCAACCACCGTCATCAGGGCATCTCCGCCCCTGCGCCTGACCTACCCAGGTCGTCGCGATGGACGAGGAGCGCGTTGGGGTTTAGTAGTCGCGAAGCTGAAGAATGTCTACGGGCGCGTGGCCGACCTAACCTCGTTGAGCAGCACGTAGAGCGGGATCAGCAGCGTCAGGGCGACCGTGAGCAGCTGCCCCCGCCCGGCGACACCCGGCTACGGGTGGCACCGAGCGAGAGCGGCCTGCGCCTCCCGGTCTTCGGCGGAAGGCCGGCGCTGGGCTGCCGGCCTACCTGCCGGCCTTGATCACCTCGTAGAGAGCCGTCCAGTTTTTCGTGCCGTGGCCGGCGGCGATCGTCCGGTCGTAGTGTGACTTGACCGCCGTGGGCAGCTCGATGTCGACGCCGGTCTGCGTACTGGTCCGCAGGATGTGGTCGGCGGTTGCGCCCATCATCAGTGCCGTGCTGAGGTCGCCCGGGTGTTCGCCGGCCTCCAGCTCGCGGGCGAGCTGGAGGCCGTCGCCGATCATCGTCGGGATGCCGGTGAGGGTTTCCAGTGCGCCGGGAAGGAACTCGGCCGCCGGCACGCCGGCCGCCGTGACGAGCGCCGTGGCGTGCAGGAGGCTGGACAGGGCGGTGAGGAAGACGTCGAGATGAGCCTGGTAGAAGAGCTGGGCCAGCCCGGGATCGCCGCCGAGGTACTTGGGCTCGCCGATCACCTTCAGCGCCGGCTCGTGCAGCGCGAAGACGTCCCGGGGTCCGCTGTAGAAGACGTACGCACCCCGCCCGCCGACCGTAGGAGCGGGCACCATCACCCCACCGGTGACGAAGGCCGCGCCGTGTTTGGCGGCCCACTCCGCTGCCTCGCGGGACGCGTCGGGCGTGTCGGAGCTGAGGTTCACCAAGACTTGCCGGCGAGGAGACTCACGATCGGGCCGAGGATGTCGTGCATCGCCGGGTAGTCGGTGAGGCTGAGGACGATCAGGTCGCTACCGGCTACAGCGGCCGCAGGCGAGGCCGCCCGTGTGGCTCCTTGGGCGACGAGGCTGTCAGCGCGACCCGGCGTCCGGTTCCACACCGTGACCGGGTGCCCGGCCCGCATCAGGGCGGCGGCCATCGCTCGCCCCATCGGGCCGAGGCCGATGACCGTGACCGGTGCGCGGTCGTTGATGACGCTCATCGGGTGCTCCTCAGTTCCTCGAACATGCGGGCGGTGCCCTCCTCGCCGAACCGGCGGCGATCTGCCGGCGGACGATGTCGTGTACGGGCTTCAGCACCTCGGCATCGACGCCCGCGTCGCTGCTAGCCCGCATCAGCGCGGCGAGCGCTGTCTGCGTGAACCGCAGGCTCTGCTGGCCCTCGCCGGTGTAGTCCTTGGCGTCGATGATGGCGGCCAAGCCGGCGAGCCCACCGGTCATGGCGGCCAGGAAGACCGCTTGCCGCTCGGCGAACTCGGTCGCAGGGAAGTAGTCGTCACGCCCGGTGCTGCTGAGCCGCGCCACCACCGTTGCGGCCACCTGCGGTCCTTCGGTGCGCAGCCCGACCGACGCACAGCCACAGTCGCAGGTGGACACGACGCGCACCGTCGCAACCTGTTCGCTGAGGATCGGTACATCGACGAACATCACCAACCGGGCCACCAACCCATGCTCCGCCTCGGTGAGCGCCCTCGGTCGTGGCAGCTCGACGAGCGTCGGAATCGACTCGGTCACCGCGTCACGGTAGCGCCATGCCGGTCACCGACAGCACCGGTTTACCCGTCCCGACGGGCCGCCTGGGTCCGCGCTCGATCTGCGGCAGATGACGACGCCAGACCGAGCGAGATATTGGGCGGTCGACAGCAGCCGGCCGTTCTGCCGACCGGACGGCCGGAGACGGTGTGGCTACTCGCTCCGTCCCGGTGCCGGCTACCGCGACCACGACCGGATTCTGGCACGCTTCCACGCTCACGGTACGGGCGACAGGCTGGCTCCGCCCAAACCGCGCTCGGAGGAGAACCGGTGCCACCTCGCAACTTCTCGACGCCCGACCCTGCTCGTCGGCCCCCGCGCCATCGCGGCCGTCATCGTCGCGTCGACACCCTGGATCCGCTGGGTACGCCGACGGCGAACGGTCATGCGCGTAGCGCCGTTTCGGCAGCGCGGACCTCGTGTAGCAGCGGCTGGCCCGCGACGAAGCGACCGACCTCGTCTACTACCAGCCGACCGACGCGGCGCCGCTCGAGTCCGATACTGCCGGCGATGTGTGGGGTGAGCACCACGTTGGGCAGCGTATAGAGCGGCGAGCCCGGCTCGGGTGGCTCGGGATGGGTCACGTCGAGGAGCGCGAATACGTCCTGACGCCGGCGCAGGACCCGGATCAGCGCCGGCTCGTCCAGCACCGCACCGCGTGCGGTGTTGATGATTGTGGCACCCTCGGGCATCGAGGCGAGCAGTTCCTCGGTGATCAGTCCCGAGGTCTGTGGCAGGGACGGCGTGTGCACAGTGATCACGTCGGCGCGGTGAAACAGTTCCTCGATTCCCACGAGCTCGACGCCGAGAACGGCCGCACTCGCGGCGTCAACGTACGGGTCGGTGGCAACCACGTGAACGTCGAGTGTGGACAGCCGTTGGGCCACCAGGCGGCCGATCAGGCCGAGTGACAGTATGCCGACCGTGGAGCCGAACGTGCCGGGCGCCGTCGGCTGGGATGGGAACAGGCCGAGCCGGCGTACCGCGCGCTCGAAGCGGTGGGCGTGCTTAAGTGCCAGCGTCACCTGCGCGAATGTGAACTCGGCGACTGGCACCGCGTTGGCGGCGGCGGCCGACACGATGTGGATGCCGGCGGCCCAGAACTCGTCGGTGACGATCGGCCGCACCGATCCACCACCGTAGAAGACCGCACGGAGCCTGGTCGCGTGGGAGAGCAGAGTGCGGTCCAGGCGGGGGCCGCCCCAACCGGTGACGAGCAGCTCGACGTCGGCCAGTAGCGCCGGTCGCGTGCTGACCTGCTCGACCGTCGCGTCCGGGCCGGCCCAGCGCACCAGGCGGTCCAGGCGGGCGCGTTCGTCCGGTCCGTACACGTCGTCGACCAGGTCGCGCGGCATGACCAGCAGCGCCGACGGACGGTGTGGCGCGTCGGCGAGCACCGGTGACGAGGCTTGGGGTGCGGAGGACAACGCACAGCTCCTTCGTGATCGGCCACGCTGAGTGGGGAAAGACCCGGAAGCACCGACGCGAGTCATCGCCGGCGTGCCGGCACCACGGTTTGGTGCGCCGCCGTATGTGTGAGCGGCGCGCCAAACCTCGTGCTTTGCGCAGAAACAGCCGGCGATCGAGTCGAGCGCGACGGGGCAGCGGCTCCCCCATCCGCAGCGGTCGTGCCGCCGGCAACGCCGCTACCCGCCAGCTCCGTCGTTGCGGTCCGGCCGGTTGCTGGCGCCGGGCGCGCTTGGCCGGAGGCGTTCCCGCTGGCAGGACTGAGCGACAGTGATGTTCTCGAAAGTGCTCTGTGTGGATGCGTAAAGCCCGACGCCGCCGCTGCGGACAACCGTGTCGCGAGCCGTCAGGACCTCAACGCCGTTCAACGTCACGGTGATGCGGTCGCCGTGAATCACGGCACCCAGTCGAACGGGGCCTGTCAACGGGTTGCTGATTGATGCCGAGCCCACCCCGACCGGACCCGACGCGTGAGCCTCGCGGATGATATTCGCGTACTGGGTTCCTTCGCTCGTCTTGCCAATGTGGATCCGGTACCCGTACGAGTCCGTGGTGTCTCGTAACGAGATTCCCGCGTTGCCGACGGATCCGTTGATCGTGACCGTGGTCTCCGCGACATAGTCGCACGCTTCGGAGAAGCGCGACGGCAGTGTCGAGTCGGCTAGGACGTGCGCCCTGCCACCGGCAGGAGGCGTGAGGTGCAACTGACCCGAGGCGACGGACACAGACCCTGTTATCGCTCGCCAGTTGGCCTGATCGATCCCTTCCCTGATCACGATGTTGTCGAAGGTCGCGGCCCGCCGATGCGTGAAGGCGGCGGCACCACCCGTCGGCAGCTGTGAGTCGTCCGCGGAGATCGACGTGTCGCCGACTTTGGCGGTCAGATGCTTCCCGATCGCGGAAACGATCAGCTTGTGCGGGGCGTTGGCGCCGGTGGGCAGCTCGGTCGTCGCGAGAATCCAGGTCTCCCCGTCGTATACCTTCACGAGCTGCAGCGTCGCCCCCGACGAGGAGTTGAGTACATTGGCCCGATAGTAGTTTCGGGAATCTTGGTAGCGGAACGCGAGACCGGTACGGGCCGTCGTCTGGCCGCGTACCCCAGGAACGATGTCCGCGGCCATGACCACGTCATTCGGTACATCCTGCAGCGCCGCGAACGACATGATGTCCGCGGTCGAGGTCTGTGCCAACTGCGAGTCCGGACCAGCGCCGGTTAGCGACCAGGAGCCCTGCACCGGCGTCCAGCCGTCACGGGATCCGTTGAAGTCGTAGACGGTGCGGTCCAGGCTGGCATCGGCGAACTCGTCGTCGAGCACGGGTGTCGGAGAAAACGACGCTTGGACCGACACGGTGATGAGGTCGCCCGTGCGGGTGAACGCGGTCGGGGTCTCGTTCACCGTGACCGCGTTGACGTTGGGCGCGTTGATGGAGAGCGTGCCGGTGAACGGGTCCCCGAGCGAGATCTGGGCGGTCGCGCCTCGCAGTTCCACACTGACGTCGGACACCGGCGCGGATGCGGCGATAACGGTGGCACCGTGGTCGACCAGCGACGACCCGCGGGTCAACGCGTACCGGGTGAGCCCGCCACCCGAAGCACGTTCGAGGTAGGCGGTCTCGGCGTTGGTCGTGGCGGCCCCGAACGCCCTCGACGAGGGAGTCGCCTCCCGCGAAAGGTAGAAGCGTCCGGTCGCGTTCGGCAGGCCGATCTCCATCGCGGTCGCCACGGAGTGACCCACCCCGGGCATAGCGATGCGCTTCGCCGTCACCGCGGGCGCCGCGCCGGCCTTGCCGGGAACCACCACCGTGTCCAGTCCCGTCGACCCGGTGGCGCGCCAGTCGTACGACAGGTAGTCGACGTCCGTGAGTACCTGATCGCCGACGCGTACGGCGCCGTCCTCGTGGACAGTGGGGGTGAGCGCGGCGCCGGCCGTGGCCACCGGGACGAGCCGTACGCCGGCGACCGGTGCGGCTCCGGGCACGGTGTCAAAACCGACCGTGGCGACCTTCGTATTCGGGTTGACGGTGACCGGATCACCAGGGAAGTGCCAGAGCTGCCGGTAGTTGTGCGCGGCGGTGTCACCGGTGAGGTCGTCGGAGACGACCCAGTAGCCGGGCTTGATGAAGTAGACGGCGCGATCGTGCACGACCGGCCGGTAGCCCATCGTCGTACCGCGGTAGATGTCGAGGCCCGCGTTCGAGCGCCACAGGGACGTCGTGCGGGGGACGCCGGCGGTCTGCGGGACTCCGTCGACCTCGATGGTGTTGTGCGCCTCGGTGGTGCGGCGCATCCAGTCGTTGGTCGGAGTCGCGCTGTAGTCCCCCACTCCGGAGTCGACGATCAGCGGACGCCCGTACGCCGCCATCACCAGGCTGAGGTCGTCCGGGTGCCGATGCGAGGCGGTGTAGCTGGAATTCTGGTTGTTGATCAGCATGTACCGCGCGTCGGCGCCCCACCCGGAACGCTGTACCGCGAAGCTGATCGGGTACACAGTGGACTGTAGCGTCGGGACGGTCCCCTCCGTTCGACCGGAGGCGACCCAGGTGAAGTCGGGCCAGGAGTTGCGTGCACCGGTTCTGCCGATGGCGGCCGTGCCGGCGTCGGCGTTCGGCGAGTCGCCCACCATCGCGACCTCGAGATTAGGCTGGCGGGTCGCAAACAGCGAATCCGCGATCCAGTCCGAGGTCCGGACGAGCGAATCGGGAAGGGTGCGCCCATTGGGATCCGCAATTCTGGTGACGGTGTTGAGCAGATCCGCCACGTACGCCTGATAGTTGAACGCCGGCTCGCGGTACACACCGTCGCCCTTCACGTGCGCGCGCAGAAACCGCTCGAGCGAGCGCACCGCAAACCACTCCCAGCCGGTCGACGCCGAAAACTCGGGCAGAAACACGGCTGTCGCGTAGACCGAGCGGGCCATGGACACGTACCAGTTGTTCCCGACGTGTACCTGCATCACGCCGACGAGGTACTTCGCCGTGGCGTGCACGCCGGACAGGTACGCCACGAGGTCGCTCGCGTCGATGCCCGGGTCGGTCCGGAACTCCGAGAACGCACTGATCAGCTGTGCGAGACGCTTGGCGGCCGACAGGTTGCGGCCCTGCGGCCAGCTCTGAACGTCGGCGAAGAAGTCGAGCGAGATGTCCATCCAGGCCGCCGCGTACGCCGCACGCTTTACCGGGTCGGTCCCGTACGCGTAAGCGCTGATCAGTCTGGGCATGAACGCGAGATCACTCATCAAAGTCTGCGCGCTGCCTGGGGCGTCCTGCGTCCCACCCCAGGTGTCCTGCCAGTTGACGTCGATCCGCTGCTGGGCGTCGTTGTAGAAGTCGCGGGTCTCGGCGCCGAACCGGAAGATCCCCGCCGCGAGCTCATCGGCGCTCGCGTCGCCGCCGCCCGCGTCCGCGTTCGGAGCCGGGTGGTGGACGTTTGTGCGGCCGGCGTAGAACGTTTTGAGCTCGCCCGCGGCGCCCGCTTCATTACCGGCGGCGAGCTTTGCCGCCACTGCGGCGAGTTCCGGACGCGTCAGGTCGAGCAGTTCGCCGAGATCCGACATGTCGGCCGCGGCGGCCCGGCCCGGCGACAGGACCGTCGCCACCAGAGCCAGCACGAGCGTCGCAGCGGCCCCCGCACGGGCCTGTCGAGGCGTGTACCAGGGAAAATAGCGTCGTCTCACTATGGTCTTCTCCCTTACCCGTGAGCGTGTTAGCTGAAGTCCTTCGACCGCGCCCGGGAGCGCCGAAAGCAGTCCGCGGAGTTCGCGGCCGGCTGGTGTTGCTCAACCCGGGTGGGTGCACTTCACGGCTCGGCGGCCCGAGGCGAACGGGTACGCCGGACCGGCCGCCGTGTCCGGCTCGTCAGCGACCCGCCTGCTCCTCGTACTCCGCCTTGATTTTGTTGCCCACCCGGTCCATGAACTGCTTGATGGCCGGCTGCCATGCCGAGACGGGTTTGTTGCCGAGCTGGATCTCCAGCAGGACCGAGTCCAGTTCCTGCTGCTCGCTGGCCGCCTTGCTGGCGGCGGTCTCCGAGTACAGCCCGAGGGTCGGGTCCGGGGCGGCGAGCGGGACGCCGGCGACCTGGTGGTCGTACTGGTCCTGCACGGCCTGGCGGTTACCAGGCTCGTAGATGACGGGCGATGCCTCGGCGAGGTACCGCACGGGCAGGAATGTCTGGCTGCGCCCGCCCTCGGTGAGGGTCGGGTCGGAGCCGTTGCGGTTGAACGTCTGGCCCTCGACGCCGTACCGCAGTGCCATGTACTCGCGGCTGCCGAAGGGTGAGCACAACCAGTCGAGGACCTTGAGGATCTGCTTGATCCGGTCGGCGTCGTCGGTCTTGGCGATGGCGGTGAAGCTGGACAGGGCCGGACCGGGCGTGCGTACCTGCGTCCCCGTGCCATCCCGGGTGGGCGAGAGCATGCCGGTCAGGCGGAAGCCGGTCACGTCTTTGGCCTGGCCGTAGAACTTGCCCCAACCGGCGTACCCGCCGATGGTGAACGAGGTCGTGCCGGCCAGCATCCACGCGTTGCGCTTGGTGTTGGGCGCGCCCGCCTGGTCGGGATGTATCACCCCGGACTTCACCAGCTCGACGGTGTCCTGGAGGGCCTGCGCGAACTGCGGTGTCGTCCCGGTGTGGGTGAAGACGCCGTCCTTGGCCTGCCAGGCGCCGGCGCCGCCGGGCCAGTTTCCGGTGATCCCGTTCATCTCCAGGATCGTGGTGAACGGGATCTGCCCGAACGCCCAGCGGCCGGCCCGCTCGTCGGTCAACGCGGCCGCCATCTGCTTGAACTCGTCCCACGACGTGGGTTGAAGGCTGAGTCCGGCCTTGGCCAGCAGGTCGGCCCTGGTGTACAGCACGGTGCCGATCCGTGCCCGCGGCACCGGGATGCCCCAGATCCGTTGGTCGTAGACGGTGCTGCGCCAGGCATCGGTGGGCAGGCCGGCGAGGTTCGGGTAGGCAAGGACCGCGTCCCCGGACAGGTACTCGGTCAGGTCGGTGAATGTCGCCCTCAGCATGGCCGGCATCTGTTGGACGACGCCCTGGATAGCGACCATGTCCGGCAGGTCGCCACCGGCGATGGTGGTGGCTACCTTGCTCTTGTAGTCCGCCGACGCGACGTAGGTGATCTTCAGTTCGGTGCCGAGTTTGTCGTTGAGGTTCTGCCAGTAGGGGTTCGAGCCGAGCGCGGGGGCGATCGGGTCGTACGTGTACGTCAGCGCCGTGACGGCCTCGCCCTGCACCGGCTGCGACGCTGCGCTGGAGGCGGTCGGGTATGTGAAGTATCCCGGCGACACCCCGGCCGGCTCGGCGGCCAGGTCGGGCGTGGCCGCGGTGACGGGCTTGTAGGTGGGCAGCTTGACCGGCCCGGTCGAGCCGTTCGACGAGCTCGACCCGCCGTCGCCGCATGCCCCGAGCAGCGGGCCCAGCCCCGCTGCCGCGCCGAGTGCCAGGACGCGACGACGGCTGAGGTTAGGTGCCATGACGTCTCCTTCCACATTGTGTGGACGACCGATCAGCCCTTGACGGCGCCGACCATGAGTCCCTTGGCGAAGTGCTTTTGGATGAAGGGGTAGATGAGCAGGATGGGCAGGATGGAGATGACAAGAATCGCCATCTGGACGGAGATTTGCGGTGGCAGGTTCTCCAGGTTGGAGCTGAGCTGGTCGGATCCGATCGGGGTGTTGTTGACGACGTAGGTGCGCAGCACCAGTTGCAGCGGCCACTTTTCGGGCGACTGCAGGTACAACATCGCGGAGAAGAACGCGTTCCAGTACGCCACCGCGTAGAACAGTCCGATCACGGTGACGACCGCCTTCGACAGCGGCAGCACGATCCGCAGCAGGATGCGCACCTCCCCCGCACCGTCCATAAAGGCGCTTTCCACTAGCTCGCTGGGGATTTCCAGGAAGAACGCGCGCATGACGATGACGTTGAACGCGTTCACCAGCACCGGCAGGATCAGTGCCAGGTAGTTGTCCAGCAGGCCGAGCTGCTTGACCGTCAGGTACATCGGGATGATGCCCGGGTTGAACAGCAAAGTGAACACCGTCATCAGCAGGATCGGCTTGTGCAGCAACGAACCTGGCCTAGACAGCGCATACGCCAGAGCGATCGTGGCGACGAGGCTGAGTGCCGTGCCCAGCGCGGTGATGCCGGCGCTCACCATCAGCGCACGGGTGACGATTCCGCCGGACAGGACGGCCCGGTAGGCGTCCAGCGTCGGTTCGCGCGTCCACAGCACGAAGCCGCCCGCACTGCTGATCTCCTCCGGGGAGGCCATGCTGGTCATCAGCACCGCCCAGAACGGAACCACCACCGCCAGGCAGCCCACGCCGAGCACGAGTCCCCGCGCACCGATCCCCAGCTTGCTGGGCTCACCCATCCAGGCCGGACGCTGGCCACGGCCCGAGCGCGACCGCCGCGGTCCCGCGCCGCCTGCGGGGCGCGCCACGGACACCGCAGCCGACACAGGTACACCCGTCACTTGGCGTACACCCCCTGCTCGCCCAGCGCGTGGGCCGCCCGGTTCGCGCCGAGCACGAGCGCGACACCGACAATGCCTTTGATCAGCCCCACCGCGGCCGCGGTGCCCCAGTCCCCGCCGACGATCCCGTGGTTATAGACGTATGTGTCGAGCACCTCGCTGGCACCGGCGCCGACCTGGGCCTGCTGCAGGATGATCTGCTCGAACCCGACGGACAGCGAGTCACCGAGCCGCAGGATCAGCAGCAGGACGATCACCGGGCGGATAGACGGCAGGGTCACGTGCCACAGGCGGCGCACCGCCGAAGCGCCGTCCACCACCGCGGCCTCCATCTGTGCCGGATCCACTCTGGACAGTGCGGCGAGGAAGATGATCGTCGACCAGCCGGTGTCCTTCCAGATCACCTGTGATGTGATCATGAGCTTGAACAACTCGGGCACGCCGACGATGTGGAATGTCGACAGGTCGGCCGAGCGCAGCCAGCCGTTGAGCATCCCGCCGTTGCCGAACATCTGCTGGAACAGGGCGACCACGATCACCCAGGACAGGAAGTGCGGCATGTAGAGGATCGACTGGGTCAGGCGTTTGAGTCGTTCGCTGATCGTCGCGTTCAGGACCAACGCGAGGCAGATCGGCAGCGGGAACACGAAGACGACCTGGATCAGCGTGATGATCAGCGTGTTGACGAGCGCGTTGAGGAACACCGGGTCGCCGGTAAGCACGGGCTCGAAGTTGTCCAGCCCGACGTAAGGGCTGTGCCAGATTCCCAGGAACGGCTGGAAGTCCTGGAACGCGATGATGTTCCCGCCGAGCGGCAGGTAGTGAAACAGCAGCAGCGCCGTGACCCCGGGAAGCGCGAGCAGCAGCAGGACCCGGTCGCGCCGCCAGCGGTTGCGCAGGCTATGCATCGCCGCTCCCCACCTGTACAGGCAAGCCGATGGGTTGGCCCGCGACGCAGGCCCGCACCGCCGCCCGCAGCCGGTCGTCGGCGTTCGCCGCGACCCTCCTGCTCCGGGCGACCGCGGGCGCCGGGTCGGTGGCGATGTCGGTGACCGCCGCGACCACCATTGCCGCGGCGCGATGGTCGAGCTCGATTACCAGGTCCGGAGCGCCGAGGTCGGCGAACATCTGGGACTTGGTCGTCTCGGTCGGCTGTCGAAGGTAGATGGTCGGGATCGCGTGCCGTGCGGCCAGGATCGGCGAATGACACTCCATGCTGACCACCAGCGACGAGGCGGCGTAGACACCGGTCGCCTCCTCCAGCGGCCAGTACCGGTCCAGGAGCCGGACCTGCCTGAGTGTCTCTGGACTGACCAGGCTGGGAAGGTGCTCGTGCGCGAGCTCGACGGCGTAGCTCATCTCGGGCACCACGACGGCCGGCAGGCCGCTGACACGTACCCAGGTCTCGATCGCCGCCGCCAGCACCGCCAGGTCGTGCGTCACGGTCGCCCGGTTGACCGCGTCGCGCCGCATCTGCTCGCGGGTCGGATCCGTGCCGTAGATCTTCGCGTAGGGGCTGTAGCGCAGCCGCGGGACGAAGCAGGCGAACCGACCGGGCTCCAGGCCGAGACCCTCCAGCAGGCGGGCGGCCGCGACGGCGTCAATGTGGTCGAACGCGAACGTGCCATCCGGCCCGAAGGCGAGGTCGGGCCTGGTTATCTTCTGGCTGCGCAGGGTGGCGAGGGTCAGCGTTTCGCGGCAGTAGACGAAGTCGGCGCCGTCGAGGCGGTCCTTGACGTCGTCGTCGAGATAGGACGGCGGGAGCAGATCGACCATCCGGGCCAGCTCCGGCAGCGTCGCCGCGGTCGGTGGGCACAGCGGATCCACGGTGACCCCGAAGTACCCGTACGGGCGGCCCACGTGCCGGCGCCACCAGTCGATCTCGGTGCTCTGGAAGGCGTCGGCGCCCGATCCGTGCATCAGCACGTCCGCGCCGTCGATGGCGGCGGCCAACTCCGAGGTGCTCGGCCCGTCGCCGTCGAGAGTGCCGTCGACGACGCGCAGATCGGGCAACGCGTGTCGCAGCATGGATCGCTCGCGCTCCTCCAGCCGCACCGGCCAGAGGACGACCTCGACCTCGGGGGCGAACCGCTGGAACGCCCGCACGACACCAGGGGAGTGAGCCACGTCGCCGATGTTCACCGTCGCCCAGGACGACCGCAGGAGGACGGTGTGACGGGTCGATGTCATGCATGCTCCTTCGGTGACGTATCGTTAATTCAACGTAGGGGTTGGTGAGACGTTACGTCAAGATCCGAGGAGGCTTGCAACATGGCAACGCAACGTGACGTCGCACGAGCTGCTGGGGTGTCGCTCGCGGTGGTGTCAGCGGTGGTCAACGGCACGAGCCACACCCGGATGAGGGAATCCACCCGCACCCGGGTGCTCCGGGCGATGCAGCAACTGGACTACCAGCCGAACCATGCGGCGCGCTCGCTTCGACTCAACCAAACCGGCATGATCGCGATGATCCTCAACAAGCTCGACAACCCGGTCTACGGACCGCTTCGGCAAGGCGTCTACGAAGCGGCGGCGGAACACGGCGCTACGGTCCTGCTGGGCGATGCCGAGACGATGCGCTCCGGCAGCCAGTTCCTCACCCGGCTACTCAGCCAGGGCACGGTCGACGGCATCCTGATCCGCGGCGAAGGGCTGCTGGACGACGACGTAATGGCCGAACTCCGCTCCCACCCCAAGCCGATCCTGATCCTGGAACACGCACCGGACCATCCCTGGATCGACATCGACGATCGCCGCGCAGGTGAGATCGCGACCCGGTTCCTGGTCAACCTCCGCCACCGCCACATCGTCTTCATCGGGGGATCGGGATACATCTCCCAGCAGCGCTACGTGGGCTACCAGCAGGCGATGGACTCCGCCGGGCTGACACCGGCCCCACACCTGGCCACCGGGTTCGGCGAGCAGGCCGGCGCCGACGGGCTCCGGCAGGCCATGCAGGCGGCAACCGCACCGACAGCCATCGTCGTCAACAACATCATGAGCGCGGTCGGGGTCCTCGCCGCCGCGCACGACCTCGGCATCGCCATCCCCGACCAACTGTCGGTGGTCGGCATCCACGACGTCGACCTGATGCAACACCTACGC
This sequence comes from Phytohabitans houttuyneae, assembly GCF_011764425.1. Taxonomy (NCBI): domain Bacteria; kingdom Bacillati; phylum Actinomycetota; class Actinomycetes; order Micromonosporales; family Micromonosporaceae; genus Phytohabitans; species Phytohabitans houttuyneae. The sequence continues at coordinate 615,974 of NZ_BLPF01000003.1, read as the reverse complement.
CCGGCCGTGACCGCAGTCCGGATGCCCATGTACCAACTCGGCTGGGCCGGCGTCGAGGCGCTGTACGACCTGATCGCAGGACGGCCGGGCGCGGGCGGTGTCATCACCGACCCCGAACCCGAACTGGTAATCCGAGACTCAGCGACCGCCCTGAACCCGCCGGGCACCTGAACCTCGCTGCCGTTGGCGCGCGTGACATCGCGGCGTCGGTCCCCATGGTCGGCAGGCTGTGACCTGGTGCACCGGGAAGCCTGATCGGCATGTCCACCGCTCGTCGCAGTCACCTCGGTTCGACCTGCCGACCGTCACGCGAGACCAAAATGTCGGCCGCTGTTCGTCGGCGGACCCCGGCCGGTGACCTACCGATCCGTCCCCCAGCTCCCGTCTTTCACTCCGGTCCCCTTCCGGCATTCGTCGCCGTTTCGGGAAGGCGCGGCGCGGCTCATTCGTTCCCGCCGGATTAGCTCGCGCTATATCACCAGGGTGTCGAACCGGCCTTCCCGGCGGCGGACGTGCCCACGCCATCCCGCTACCAGCGCGATGAAAGTCCAGCCGCTGCCGCCGAGAACCAGTGACCCCAGCTTGGCGGTGGAGTCGACTCGATCGGCCTCCTTGAGCGCGATCACACCGTTCGGATCGGTGAGAACGGTCAGGGTGTCGCCGATCTCGTAGTCGGGGGCGCTGCCTCGATAGATCAGCGGCTCGTCGAGCGGCCCATCGTCACCCTCGAGCGTGAACGTGTGCCGCTTACCGGCGACCTCAGCGTCGACGACGGTTACCTGCTGACGGACGCCGCGATTCTCCAGAGCCAGGTCGGGGGCGAGTTCCACCGACCCGACAAGCACGAACAGGCCGGGAATGAACGACAGCAACGACAGCCACATCGCTCGGTGCAGCAAACGTACGACGATCATGAAGGCCAGGCAGAAGGCGACTCCCGTCACGATCGAAATGACCTTCGACCCCACCGCGGCGTACGCGATCGCGGTATTGAGCGCGATGAAAGCCAGGCCAAGCAGCACCACCAGCGCCGTCCTGGTGGCCGACTTGCCCGCCGGCCAGGCTCCCGCCCAGCGGGTGGAACCAGCCGGCGGCGCCGCGGCTGGACCGGATCCGTACGAACCGAACCCGGCCGGAGGCGTCCGGGTGAATCGCTGGTCGGCCTCTCGTCCTCCGTCCGGCTGGATCCGGTCTGGTGGGGCGGGTTCGGAACGCATGACCAAGATCATAACGGTGGCCGACACCCAACCCGAACGTGCGGCGGAGGACCGGATCGCCGTTCAGATTCCCGAACCAAGGATCCAGGCGGCGCGCCTGGAGTGCTCGGGTACTCGCCGTGCCATGCGTGCTCGGTTGATGAACCGGCAAGCATCTGCCATGCGGCGGCGATGACGATCGGTCGCGGTACCCTGCGGCGTATCCGGCGATCCGACGGCGGATGTCGCGGCGGAGCGCCAACCCACCGATCCCGGTCGGCTATCGAGGCGCACCGGAGCCGACCGACAGCGGAAGCTGTAGCGCCAGGTAGCGGCCGTGTGACCTGGCGATGTACTCGCTGATCATCATCCGCGGGACCGGGTGGTGAGTCTCCACCACGGCTGGTACAACTGCGGCGTGAACGACCAGGTCGCATATCCCCCTCGGCCAGGCACGCCGCCGGTGCCCTCTTCCCCGACCACGCGTAGCCGGGCCTACCGCGTGTGGGCCCAAGTGCTTCTGTGGGCACCGGTCGCCTTCACCGTGATCGGCGTCGCGCTCGGCGTGGGGCTCATCGCGGTCGCCGATGCCGACCCGACAAACGGCTCGGCTGCGTACGGCTATCTCGGCCTCGTAGCGTGGGGGGTCCTCTTGGTGCTGTCGCCCGTCCTGCTCGGGTCGTTCATCGCCGGACTGGTCATGGTGACCCGGGCGCGGCGCTGACGCACACTGCGAGGCCCGTCGACAGGAAGATGCTCCACCACGCCTGCGGAGTCGGGGTCCGCCCTGGCCTGGCGTTTGTGTCACCAGGCCAGGGCGTGCCCCGTTCCCGGGTGACGCTGGCCAGTACAGCCAGGCACACGCTCTGATCAGCCTCACCACCGCGTTGATTGAGGCCGGCGAACTGGCGTGGGCCCGGCCAGCCGCCAGCGAAGCCGAGCAGGTCGCCCGCACCATCACCAACCCAAACAGCCAGGCAGAAGCGCTGGCCAGCCTCACCCCCACACTGGCCGAGGCCGACGAGCTGGAGCGCGCCCGTATGGTGGTTGCCAGCGCCTGCCGTTACCAATTGGGGAAGAATGCCTCTGGCGCAATTGAACCGCGTTGCGCCAGTAACCTACGCAGGCGAGCAATGCCGAGAAGCTCGCCGCCGCGGCCTAAAGGGCCTCGGTCAGGCCGGTCCAAAACCTGGCCGCTGCTAAACGCCATCCGTTGAGCCCTGCCAGACATACAGACACTTCGACCTCAAGACGTAGCCGCGATGTCCGCGATGGAGTCCGAACGATGGGGTCGAACGGTCGTGTGGCAGGGATCCGAAGTCGCGGTCGGCCGACCGCTCAGCGCTTGGGACATCCGTCGTTGGTGAGCGACTGGATCAGGTCGTTCGTGGTGACCTGGCTGCTTCCGCGTTTCTGACCGGGGCAATCCTCAGGCCGCCCCGGCCCCTTGACGAATCAGACGGGGTCGATTGCGAGGTCGGTGACCTGGTCGTCCTTGATGCCGAACACGAACGCGAAGGACAGAGGCCCGCCGGGGAATTCACCGTCCCCGGAGGCCACCAGCCGGTCGCCCGCGAACGAGGTCGGCGTGAGCACGATCTTGGGGTCGATCAGATGCCCCTGGATCCACTCGTGGATCTCGGCCTCGCCGGTCCAGGTTTTCCCGTCATCGTGCACGGTGGCCCCGTCGCCGAAGACCGCGGCCAGCGCGTTCGCGTCGTTCGCGTTGGTGGCCGCGATGAAGTTCTCGACAGCTTTGGGAAGGGTGATGTCGTCCATTTCTGCTCTCCGGTCTTTCTCGGGTGTCAGGACGCGGGCACGTCCTGGCGTGTAGATGCAGCACCTCAGCGGCACGGTGCACGGTGCCGGGGGATGCTCTTCAGGTTCGGGCAAGGTCAACTCACGCGAGTTGCGGACCCCCCGCTTCTGGCAGCAGGTTTAGAAGTCCGCGCTGCGCGAGAGCTTCTCGTTCGCGCGCAGTTCCGCGAGTGCGTTCTCGTGCATCGCAACAATGACGTCGTAGCCGGAGTTGCCGAGCACGATCCGGTGTGGTGGAACGGGGGCGTTCATCGCGCTGATCACGGCCTGCACTCCGCGTTCAGGGTCACCCGCTTGTTTGCCGTTGTGGTCCATGAATGCCGCCTTGACGGCCTCGACCATCGGCACGTAGGCGTCGACGGTCTCATTGACGGACTCGTTCTGGAAGTAGGAAAAGGCACTGGTGCGGAACGCTCCCGGCTCCACGACGAGCACGCGTACACCGAACGGCTCAACTTCCTGGCGCAGCGTCTCCGACAGTCCTTCGAGCGCGAACTTCGCCGCCGAGTAGTAGCCGAACCCCTGTCCGCCCACCCGGCCAGCCACCGACGACATGTTCACGATCCAGCCGTCGCCGCGTGCCCGCATACCAGGCAGTACCGCGCGCACCACCTCGACCACGGCGAACAGGTTGAGATCGAACGTGCGGCGGATCGTCTCGTCAGGGGCCCCCTCGACCGAGCCGTACCAGCCACGGCCCGCGTTGTTCACGAGCACGTCGATCCCGCCGAACCGCTCCTCCGCCGCCTTGACCGCCGCACGCACCTGGTCGGCATCGGTGACATCGAGCTGGAGAACCAGCACACGGTCGCCATGCGATGCAGCCCATTCCTGCAGTTCAGAGGGCCGACGCGCGGTCACCACCACCTGATCGCCCTGTTTCAGCGCAGCCTCGGCATAGACCAGGCCGAACCCTCCGGGCGTCCCACCCGTGATGAACCAAGTCCTCATGGACTTCACCTCCCGCTATAGAAGGCAATGTAGCGCTATAACAGTTACCATAGCAAGCATGCAGAACGCACGGGATCGACTCTTGCTCGCCGCGGCGGAGTTGCTGGAGAGCGGCGCTACGGTGTCCACGAGAGCGGTGTGCGACCGCGCCGGGGTGCAGGCCCCGACGCTGTACCACCACTTCGGCAGCAAGCAGGGCCTGATCGACACCGTGGCGAACCACGGCTTCACCCAATACACGGCGATCGAGAGCTCAGGCGACCCGCTGGACGACCTGCGCGAAGGCTGGGACAGGCACGTACGGTTCGGGCTGGAGCACCCGTCGTTCTACGGGCTGCTTTACGGCCGCGTCGAGCCGGGAAAGCCCTGCGCCGTCACTGCTCCCGCGCACGCCGCGTTGCGCGACCGGTTCACCGCAGCCGCCGCCCAGGGCATGCTCAAGGTGCCAGCGGCCGACGCCGCCGAACAGCTACTCGCCGCCAACGTCGGCATCACACTCACCCTGATCAGCCAGCCAGAGCCGGACTTCGAGCTCTCCAGACGCGTCCGCGAGGCCGCACTGGCCGGAGTGCTGCACACACCCACCACCGACACCCCCGCGACCCGCGCGAGCGCCGCACTGACATTGCGCGCGCTGGTCGGCAACGACCCGGGCGACCTCACCCCTGGCGAACGCGGGCTGCTCGGCGAACTGCTGGACCGCCTGGCCCGCTAGGAAGTGGAGCACGCGGCGTTTCTCCGAGGGCCGCACGTCCTCGTCGCTCTGGACGCGCGGCCCCGCCCCGATGTACCGCCGCGCCACTTGGGCAGGTAGGACTCGATGTCCTCGAAATCGGTGGCCCGCCACACCTCGATCGACCTACCCTCGACTCGGCGAAGCATTCCAAGAACGCGTTCATCCGCTCGGCAAGCTTGGCGTTCGGCTCCTAGAAGGCTGGTCGCCCTTTCGACGCGGGGCATGCACATCCTGCCCTGCGGACGATGCATCTAATGGGCGAAGGCGGCGTGAAGACGATCCGGGTTTGCGCGCGCTCTTCCGCGAAGGCGAGTGCCCAATCACTTCAAAGTTCCGGGCCTGCCCGTTGTTGCAGCGATGTAGGGGTTGCGGATGAGTGACCGTCCACAGTGGGCCGCGCATCTCAGCCGCGGGCGGTCTGCCGTCACCACGCCCTCCTCGAGTACGTCCAGGACGACTCGCTGTACGGATTCTGGTGGCTAGTCGCCCTGCGCGGCCTGCGACGCGGTGAGGCGGCCGGGCTGCGGTGGCAGGACCTCGACCTTGAGCGGCGACAGCTCACGGTCGTGAACCAACGCACCACGGTCGGCTACCAGATCGTCGAAGGACCGCCGAAATCCGCGGCCAGCCGCCGCACCATCGCCCTGGACGACCGGACCGCCCGGACCACAGCACAGGCGACCCGCGTACGCCCTCCGTCGGCGACCTCGACGCCCTCGTCGACCAGACCCGGCAGGCCGGGCAGCCGGTCGAGTTCGTCCGGGAGGGTACGCCGACGGCGGCCACCGGTAGCGCCGAGGTGGCCGCGTACCGGGTGGTGCAGGATCAGCACCGACGGCTCCGGATCCGGAAGCGCGTCGCCCGGCGGCAGCGGGCGCGGCCTCACCGGGCTTCGCGAGCGGGTCAAAGTCCTCGGTGGCGACTTCAGCGCCGGCGCGCAGACCGGCGGCGGCTTTCTCGTGCGGGCCCGGATCCCGGCCGGAGACCCGTCGTGACCGCGCCGATCCGGGTGCTGGTCTGCGACGACCAGGAGCTGATCCGCGCCGGCTTCGCGACGATCATCGACGCCCAGCCGGACATGCAGATCGTCGGCGAGTGCGGCGACGGACGCGCGGCGGTGGGCTTGGCCGCCCGGCTCCGGCCGGACGTGGTGGTGATGGACGTTCGGATGCCGGTGCTCGACGGCATCGAGGCGACCCGCCTGCTGGCCGGCGCCGGCGTCCCCGAGCCGGTAAAGGTCCTCGTGGTGACCACGTTCAACCTCGACGAGTACGTATACGAGGCGCTGCGCGCCGGCGCCAGCGGCTTCCTGCTCAAGGACGCCCCACCGGCGCAGCTGCTCAACGGCATCCGCACGGTCGCGACGGGCGCCGCGCTGCTGGCCCCGGAGGTAACCCGGCAGCTGGTGGGCAGGTACGCGGCGCGCATCCGCCCCGCCGAAGGCGACCCGGACAGCGGCGCGCTGACCCCGCGCGAGCTGGAGGTGCTCCGGCTCATCGCGGAGGGCCTCTCCAACAGCGAAATCGCCGCGGCCCTCGTGATCAGCCAGGAAACGGTAAAGACATACGTGTCCCGCATCCTCACCAAGCTCGACCTACGCGACCGGGTGCAGGCCGTGGTGTACGCGTACCGCCGCGGCCTGGTGACTTGAGCGGCCCTTCGCGCGGTGTTCGTGTGCACGAGCAGCACGACCCTTACCTTGGGGACCGCTCATCGTCCTCAATCTCGAAACTTCGCCGAGGACCTCGGCCGCGCCCCTTTCATGCCGTCCCTCGGGTTCTTCGACGTCGTCGTGCCGACCGGCCCGAGCCCGCTTGTCGTCGCAGAGGCAGGGCGCCGCCTCAGGGCACTCCGTGGCGGTATCCGATCATTACGCAGTTGGGACGCACTCATCTCGGCTAGAAGAGTGAAGCGTCACCCTCCAGTCAGGGCCGCCGCCCTCGTAACCAGGCTGTCGGGGTGCGGGCAGACGTGCACAACGCTGGACGCGTGGTCTACCGAAAAAGTCCGATGACCGACACGACAGCACCGACGACGCCTGCCACGACGCCGACCACGTTCCAGGCGGGTGAACTCAAGATCGGCAGCTGCGGTCTATCCGGTGCGGTGCGCGGCGGCGTGAACTCTTGGGCGGGAGTACGTGGCACAGACCCTTTCCACCTCTTCCGCCTCGCTAGACCTGCCAGCACGCTGAGCAGGATGATCAGCAGCGAGAGCGCCAGTAGCGCTGTGAAGGAGGACGCCGCCACGTCGAAAGAGTAGATGTTTCCACCCACAGTTGGCGAACTCCGCCGGCTTGTCGATCTCGCCGCCCTCGCCTGGCGCCATATAGCCGCACAGCGCAGCTTCTTCGCCGGCACCGACACGCTGCTCGACGAACGCCTCGGCCGCCAACCACGCACCGCCCACCGCGCAGGCAACGACCCGATAACAGAGCCTCGCCACCGCCGCGCACATGCGGCAGACCCCTGTAACTGGTCTTGCAACCATCAGCGCTCGGATCGCGACCAGATGCGAGTACCGATCAAGCCCCGATATCAGCGCGTGAGGCTTCGCTCGGCTCTATGCCGAACTACCGGATGCGGGTCTTTCAATGCCGCTAGTGCGCTGGCCACAAATGTTTACCGGGTTGCTGACACGCCGGGCGTGGTCGGTCGGTTCTGGTGAGGTCGCGGGCACGCTCAACAGCGGTCACACCGTTGTTGAGCGTGAGGTGGGTGGATGGCTGAGCCGGTACGGGCGCGGCGGCTTACTGACGAGGAAGGCCGTCGGCTGCAACAGATCGTGCGGCGGGGCAAGCACGGAACCATCCGGGTCCGCCGCGCCATGATGATCATGGCGTCGGCGTCCGGTACGCCGGTGCCAGCGATCGCCCGCCTTGTGGCAGCGCACGAGGACACCGTCCGCGATGTGATCCACGCATTCAACGAGATCGGACTGCGTGCGCTGGACCCTAACTGGGCGGGCGGCCGTCCCCGCCGGATCAGCACAGACGACGAGGCATTCATCGTCGCGACGGCCACCGGGCGGCCCACCACGGTGGGTCGCCCGTTCACCCGCTGGAGCATCCGCAAGCTGGCTGACTACCTGGCCACCAATCCCCACCGGCCGATGGCTGTTGGCCGGGAACGGCTCCGCCAGCTGCTACGCGAGCACGGCGTCACGTTCCAACGCACCCGCACCTGGAAAGAATCGCGAGATCCGAACAAGGAAAGCCAAGCTCGACCGCATCGAGCAGGTCACCTCGCAGTTCCCGGACCGGTGTTTCGCCTTCGACCAGTTCGGACCGCTGTCGATCCGGCCGCACCACGGCAGCTCGTGGTCACCCAAGAGCAGACCTGATCGGTTACCGGCCACCTATACCCGCACGCACGGGATCCGCTACTTCCACGGCTGCTACAGCCTCGGTGACGACCAGCTCTGGGGCGTGATGCGCCGCCGTAAAGGCGGCGACCACACCCTCGCGGCCTACAAATCGATCCGGGCCGCACGCCCGGACGGCGCGCCGATCTACATCATCTGCGACAACCTGTCCGCCAACACCACCCCGGCGATCCGGGCCTGGTGCGCGCGAAACAAGGTCGAACTGGTCCTCACTCCAACCAGCGCCTCCTGGGCCAACCCGATCGAGGCCCAGTTCGGGCCACTACGCGCCTTCACCATGGCCAACTCCAACTACCCCAACCACACCGTCCTAGCCCGCGAGATGCACGCATACCTACGCTGGCGCAACGCCAACGCCCGCCACCCCGACGTCCTAGCCGCCCAACGCCGCGAACGCGCCCGCATCCGCAGCGAACGCCAACAACGCTGGGGCCGACCACGCACCAAAGCCGGCTGACCATCAGACCCGGTGAACGTTCGTGGTCACCGCACTAGGCACCGTTCGCGGTGACCCGGCTCGCCAAGGTGGCGAAGTAGCTCAATGGAGATCTCACGCCGCTGAGGGTTCGCGTCGGTCAAACCACGCTGCGCGAGCTCGGTCACGCCTCGGCCAACTGTGATGACCGGGCCGCGATCGCTCGAAGGGTAGACATCGCCGCACCCTGTACCGATGGGTTCATATCCGCCAGGCCGAGCGCCAGAACCTGCAAGACTGCCGCCTCCCGCACGCGTGGTCCTCGTCGCCGAGAGCAGCGGTCACCACGCCTGCGGACAGCGACGTCGGCAAGGCACACAGACCGCGAACAGCCCTGAGCCGAACCCTCGGGTCAATGTCATCCGCCGCCCGCACAAGCGCCGAGGCGATCGCGTCGTACTCGACCGAACCAGGCCGCCTTCGGCGGGCCATTGTTCCAAGCCCCGTGATCGCCGCGCCGTTCCGTATCGATGCTCGATGTGGACCGTCGCAACAGATCCGCCACCTCATGGCTCAGGGCCTCGCCAGGTCCAACCACCACCCGATCATTTCACCCTTACAGCCCTGGCAACCATGCTCATCTCGGCTATGAGCGTGCGACGCCTCTGTCGCTGAGAGCCACGGCGCTCGTTTCGCGGGCCTGTGGCGACACCGCTTCGACAACGACTGCCTGGAGCTGCCGGGCTGCGCACCCTTCACCACCCACCCGGGTGGGGAGCCGATGTGGCTTTCGCGGCGGTACCCGGGTAGAGGTGGAGGGCGGCTTCTGAATTTTCTCGGGGCGGTCGAGCAACCTTTCCGGTCTGCCGGACCACTGAAGATCGTTCGGGTCGATTGGAATGGTTGAAGGAGAGCACCGACATGACCCCTGTGCACCCGCGCCGCAGGTTGCGCCTCGCGTTCGCGAGCGCCGTATCCGCGACCATACTGGCGGCCGGCGCTGGGTGCGGCGAACCCTCCCCCGCCGGGCCTATCGCGGCCACACCCGCCGCCAGCACCCAGGCGACCGTCCCAAGCGGGGCGGGGACCGCCACCGCGGCCTCTGGTGCGAGCCGCGCAACGGCGCGGCCGTCGGCCTCTCCGAGCATCAGAACGTCGCTATCGCCGAGGAAGAGCGGCCCGCGGACGGCGTCCGCTGCGGCACCGTTGGCGGGACGGATCCGACCTAACGTCATGTATCGCGGAAAAGCTACCTTCTACGACGCCGGGGACGGCGATGGCGCCTGCCTGTTCGGCCCAGCCGATGACCTCATGATCGGGGCGATGAACCAGACCGACTACGAGGCGTCCAAGGCTTGCGGGGCGTACGTGCTGGTCCGCGCGACCAACGGCGCCTCGGTCACGGTCCGGATCACCAACCTGTGCCCACTGCCCTGCGCGCCCGGGCAGATCGACCTCAGCCCTCAAGCGTTCGCCAAGCTGGCCGACCCCAAGCGCGGCGAGGTACCGATCACGTGGAAACTACTCAGCCCCAGCATCTCCAACACGATCTCGATCCGATACAAGACCGGGTCCAGCGAATGGTGGTGCGGCATCCAGGCGATTGGCCACCGCAATCCAGTGGCGCGGCTGGAGGTCCGCACCAACACCGGCTGGCACCGGCTGCCCCGCACCGACTACAACCACTTCCTCTCCTCCAACGGCAGCGGGTGCGGCGGCGCCATCAGAATCACCGACGTCTACGGAGAACGGCTGACCATCAACGGGATCGCGCTGAGGCCGGACGAGGCGCAGCCGACCCGGGTCCAGTTCGCCAAGCACTGAGGCTTGGCGCACGTCCTCCACCAACCCTTGCCGCGTGCCCGGCTTCGAGCCAGCGGGACCGCGTGCTGCCATGTCACCGAGTCCTCTGGGGTGTGGCTCGTAGGCGGCGAAGCGCCAGCGCGGGGTCGACGGCGGGCTCCAGCGCCGGCCCGAGTACCCGGTATCGCGGGAAGTCCAAGCGACCGTCGAGTCCGGGTGCTTGAATGATCTTCGCTCGTGGATCGACGTACCACATCTGCGTTCTCGGCTATTCGGTTGGTCCCGGCCGGGTCTCCAAGTCATGGCAAAGGCGGCGGGAGTACTGGCATGAAGTGGATCAAGGTCGCGGCTGGCGGGCTCGTGCTGGTCGCGGTGGGCGCGGCGGGGACGGCCGCGGCGGCGCTGCACGGAACGCCCGATCCTGTGACCACCGGGCGGTCGTGGGTGCCGCCGGGTGTGGCCGGAACCTCGGTGACCTCGTCGCCGGCCGCGGTGCCGCCGCCCTCGGCGTCCGCGTCGCCTTCGAGCAGCCGCACGACTGGTACGCCGGCCGGGAACCCGTACGCCGCGGGCGCGGTGATCGCGGACATTACCGTCGACCCGGGTCCGGACCCGGTCTTCGCGCGCGACGCGGACCTGCGGCGGACCGAGACGTACACCTATCGCTTCTCCACAGTGGGCGACCACCGCCTGGCGCCGGGCACGTTCGCCTTCCCGTACGACGTCACCACCGGGGCCCTCAAGGCGCGGCTGGCCGAGCGGAAGGCCGACCTCGCCGCAGCGACCGGAATCGCGCTCTACCTGACCGGCGGGACCGCGCTTGGCGACGCCGATCTGAGGGCGCTGCAGGGCGTGCACCGCGACCTGGGGCTGACGAACCTGTCCCGTCTCTACGTCTACAACCTCAGGACAGTGGCGGGTGGGAACGAGTGCACGCCGTCCTCCGGCCTGGCGTGCGCCGGTCAGACCGCTCGCGGCGGCACCTTCCCGTATCTGTGGTTCAACGGCTGGTGGGACACGTGGGTCAAACACCTGGTCCTGGATGACCTGATCGACGTGCCGGATGGGGCGTTCAGTAACCACACCTTCACGGACGTGAGCCTGCGCGCGGCCCGGTCGATCGGTGTCATGGCGTTCGGTCACGGGCCACGCGCACGGTTGAGCGTGCTGTACCTGCCCAGCGTGCGGACGATCGCGCGCGACGCGTTCCGCCGCAACCAGTACCTGACAAAGGTCAACCTGCCCCGGGCCACGACGATCGCCGACTTCGCCTTCGACGACGCGTCGCGCCTGCGGTATCTCACCGCCCTGCAGCTCGAACGGATCGGCCGGAACGCACTCAACGACAGCCACGCCCTCGTGTCGGTCAACCTTCCGAACCTGCGGTACATGGGCATCAACTGCTTCGACCTCAACCACGCCCTGACCGGCCTGCGGCTGCCCGCGCTGACTGAGCTGGACAAGAACGCCATCATCCGCTTCGACAACCTCCGATGGCTGTACGCGCCGCGGTTGAGCACCGCCCGGCACGACTCCATCACCAGCAACCCGAAGCTCAATGCCGTCCACCTACCGAAGATCGTCCACCTCGGACCGCGCGCCCTCGCCGGCAATCCGGCCCTCACCCGGATAAACCTCGGCGACCAGCCACCCCGGCAGGACTCAGACGTCTTCGCCGGCACCGACCAGGCGACGATCTACCACACCGGCACCGCCGCCGCCTGGGCCGGCTTCGTCCCGGCCGGCAACCCATCGCTACCGATCCGAGCACGAAGCTACGAGTCTCGGTAAAAGGTCCCGGTGGCTGGCGGGAGCTGCTGGTCGACGACCTGCAGACGATCTGCGTCTTCTGAGCCGGTCCGGGAGGCGACCAGGCGGGGCGGGCTCGGCCTTGCGCCGAGCCCGCCCGCTCCGGATCCACCGGGCTATCTAGCGCTGCAGTGTCATTACCGCCGGCCGCCAAGGCAGGAGGTTGTAGTCCACGCCGGTGGAGCCGGGGTCGAGCCCCTGGTACAGCAACTGCAGATTGCAAGGGTCGACAGTCTTGGTCTGATCGGGGTTGGTGCGAACCAGGTCACCGTGGCTGATGTCGTTGGTCCACGTGGCGCCGCTGTTGGCCTTGCCGGCGAAGGGGTTGCTCTCGGTGGCGGCCTGCGGCGTCCACGACCCGCCGAGGCTGGTGGCCGTGAACGAGCGGAAGTAGCGGCCCTGCGCGCCCATCGCCTCGACCAGCATGAGGTACTGGTTCTGACCCTGGATCCTGTAGACCTCGACCCCCTCGAAAAGGTTGGCGACCGTGTCGCTCATGATTTCCGTGTATGACGAGCCGAAGCTGCCCGGGAAGTTGCCGATGGGCATGCTGGATCGGTAGATCTTGCCGTTGTCGCCGGCGAAGAACATGTACATGTTCGTGTCGTCGGCGATGAGTGTCTGGTCGAGCGGAGCCGCGTCGCCGGGAATGTCCCCGGTAAACAGCGTCTGCGGCGACGACCAGCCGTTGGCGTTGGTGGGGTCGCTCGAGGTGCGGTAGGAGAAGGTAGTCGGACCCCATTGGTAGGCGAGCACCCAAATGTTCGTCGGGGCGAAGTAGATGAGCGTCGGCGCGACGGTGCCGATGGACATCGTGTTCTGGCTGGCCGAGGCCATGTCGGACCAGTTGGCGAAAGGGCTGAAGTTTATCGATCCATAGTTCTTGTTGAAGTCGGTCGTCGAGGCATAGACGATGTGCTGGCCGTTGTAGACGACGTTGGTGAAGTCCTTGAGCGCATTCAAACCCGACTTCGGGTTTGCCAGCGGGCCGGTCGATGACCAGCGGTAGCTCGACGGAAGCGTGCATCCGCTGCCCCCATCGACCTTGACGAGCTGCCACTGCTGGTTGCTGCCGTTCCAGTCGCTCCACTGCACGACGCTGCCGCCGTCGGCGGTCGACAGCCCCTGCACCTCGACGACCTTGCCGCTGTTCCGGTTGACCAGCCGGACATAGCCGCTGTCGGAGTCGGCCAGCCGGAACTGCTGGTTGGTCCCGTTATGGTCGGACCACTGCACAAGCTGCGTGCCGTCTGCGGTGGACGCACCGTTGACGTCCACGACCTTGCCGGAGTGGCGGGCCTTCAGTCGGTAGTAGCCACCGCCGGAGTCCACGAACTGGAACTGCTGGTTGGTGGCGTTGGTGCGGGTCCACTGGATGAGGTTGGCGCCGTCGGCGCTGGACACGCCGTTGACGTCGAGGGCCTTGCCGCTGTTGCGGTTCAGCAGTACATACCAGGCGGTGGTATCCACGGTGGCGGCCGACGCGGACGTTGTGACCACCGTAAGTAGCCCGCCCGCGACCGCCGCGACCACCGCAACCGCCAATCCTGACCGCCACCGACGACGCCACCTCGCGGTGTGCCCAACCCCAACCGACATAGCATCTTTCCTTTCATCATGTGGGGAACCGCTGACATGAACACGCCGCATCGGCGCGGACCCGACCCCGAGGACGACCCGCGCACGACAACGGCCTCGGCCGTGGTCTGCGTCGTGCCGGCGCCAACCGTCTGGGTCCCGGCCGTTCGTGGGGTTCTTCATGACGAGGTGTTCTCCTTGCATGCCGTTCACCAGAGGAAAGCTGGATCCAGCACCGGAGTGGCCGGGTTCCACTGCTTTGTGGTCGCGGGCCTCGCAAAGGTTGCCTCGAGCCGGGGACCTTTTCGGATCACCTTGCCGCTGCGCAGAGTATTCAGCCGGCATGGAGCCTCGGGAGACGCCCAGGACCTCGCCGGGCGGCCTCTCCTCCCGTGCCGCAGCGGAGCGGGAGCTCGAGTTGGGCGCGCGGGGCCGCCACGCCGGCCTACGTGCCGGGGCCGGAGGCGCTGGCCGCGGCGTGGACGGTGCGGCGCCTGCCGCGCCACGGTGCGACCTGAGAAATTTCCTCGGCTCGAGGCAACCCTTTGCGGGCCCGTGACCACAAAGGAGTGGGACCCGGCCACTCCGATGCTGGATCCACCTTTCCTCTGGCGAACGGCATGCAAGGAGAACACCTCGTCATGAAGAACCCCGCGAACGGCGGGCGCCGCGGGCGTCACCGCCGGCGCCGTCGTTGGATCGCCACCGGCCTGCTGCTCGCCATGTCCGCCGTCGTCGTGCCGTATGTCCTGTTCGTTGAAGAGGACTCGCAGGCCGCGACGATCGACGGGGGTGCCTATTACCGGTTGATTTCCGTGCGCAGCGGTAAGGCGCTGGACGTGAACGCCTTCTCGACCGCCGACGGTGCCCGCGTCCAGCAGTGGACCGACCAGAACACCGCCAACCAGCAGTGGAAGCTGCGATCCACCGGGGAGGGCTACTACGAGCTGGTGAGCCGCAACAGCGGTAAGGTGCTGGGCATCGCGGGCGATTCGACCGCCCAGGCGGCTGCCTCTGAGCAGCAGACCGAGAGCTCCTCCACCTCCCAGGAGTGGCGGATCGACGATGTGCGAGGTTCCGACGCCGTCACCTTCACCTCCCGCCGGAGCGGCCAGGTCCTGGACGTGTCCGGAAACTCCACGGCCGACGGCGCGGCTGTCATCCAGTGGCCCGGCCACGGCGGCGCCAACCAGCAGTGGAAGCTGGTGAAACTGGCCGAGGCCCCGGCGGCCCAGACACCGACGGCCGGGACTCCGACGACCGCTGCCCCGACGGCCGGGACCGGCACGACGGAACCCAAGACCCCGACCGGACCGTATGTGTGGAACAACGCCCAGGTGGTGGGCGGCGGTTACGTCACCGGGCTGGTGTTCAACCCGCGGGAGAAGGGCCTGTTGTACGCGCGCACCGACATGGGCGGCGCCTACCGATGGGACGCCGCCGAGCGGTGGATCCCGCTTACTGACTGGGCCGGCGAGAAGGACTGGAACCTGTTGGGCATCGATTCGGTGGCTACCGACCCTGTCGATCCCAACCGGCTCTACCTCGGGGCGGGCACCTACACCAACGAGTGGGCGGGCAACGGCGCGATCCTGCGCTCCACCGACCGGGGTCGCACCTTCCAGCGCACCGATCTGCCCTTCAAGCTGGGCGCCAACGAGTCCGGCCGCGGGGCGGGCGAACGGCTGGCGATCGACCCCGCGAACCCCGGCACCCTGCTGCTGGGCACCCGCAAGAACGGCCTGTGGCGCAGCACCGACTACGGCGTGACATGGAGCCAGGTCTCCTCGTTCCCCGTCAAAAACGGCGCGAGCAGCGGCGCGGGCATCTCCTTCGTCACGTACGGCCCGGCCGGAAGCGAGACGATCTACGCCGGCGTCGCCGACACGTCCACCTCCCTGTACCGCTCCACCGACGGCGGCAGCAGCTGGCAGGCCGTCTCCGGGCAGCCGACCGGCCAGATGCCGCAGCACGGCGTGCTCTCCGGTGACGGCTCGCTGTACCTGACGTACACCAACAACGTCGGACCCAACGACGCGACGGCAGGTTCGGTGTGGAAGTACACGCCGGCCGGCGGGGCGTGGAAGAACATCTCCCCGTCCCAGGGCGGCTACGGGTTCTCCGGTCTGGCCGTCGACCCGCAGGAGCCGTCCACGGTGATGGTCACCACCCTCGACCGCTGGTGGCCTGAGGACGAGCTCTACCGGACCACCGACGGCGGCACGACCTGGAAAGCACTGGCCGCCAAATCGGTGCGGGACGCCTCCGGCGCCCCTTACGTCGGCACCGGCACCGGGCACTGGATGACCGCCCTGGCCATCGATCCCTTCGACTCCGGGCACGTGCTGTACGGCACCGGCAGCGGCATCTGGCGCAGCAAGGACGCCAACGCCACCGACAGCGGCGGCACCACCCACTGGACCGTGGGGGCCCGGGGGCTGGAGGAGACCGCGCTGCTGGACGTGATCGCCCCTCCCGGCGGCGCCCACGTCGTCACCGCCATGGGCGACCTGGGCGGTTTCCGCCACGATTCACTGACCGAGGTGCCCGCCGGGCGGCTGCAGAACCCGATGATGACCAACAGCACCGACATCGATTTCGCCCAGTCCAACCCCGCTGTCATGGTCCGCGTCGGCCGTGGCGGTGCGCAGGACGGCGCCTACTCCACCGACGGCGGCAGCACCTGGAACGGCTTCACAGCAGAGCCGGTGGCCGACGCCGACACCGGCCATGTCGCGCTCGCAGCGGACGGCTCCGCCATCGTCTGGACCCAGGCCGGTCAGGCTCCGTACCGCTCAACCGACAAGGGGGCGAGCTGGTCGACGGTCAGCGGCCTAGGCACCGACGCCGTGGTCGTCGCCGACCGCTCCTCAGCCAAGACCTTCTACTCACTGGCCGGCGGCAGCCTCTACTCCAGCACCGACGGCGGCGTGACCTTCACCACCCGCGCCACCAACCTGCCCACCGGCCGACTCGCGGCCGTCCCCGGCATCGCCGGGGACCTGTGGATCGCCAGCGGTGCCAAAGGGCTGCTGCACTCCACCGACGGCGGCCGCACCTTCACCACCCTCACAACGGTGCAGTCCGCCTCCGCCCTCGGCTTCGGCAAGGCCGCACCGGGCGCCGCCTACCAGGCCCTGTACCTGATCGGTACCGTCAAGGACGTCACCGGCGTCTTCCGCTCCACCGACAGCGGCGCCACCTGGCTCCGCGTCAACGACGACGCCCACCAGTGGGGCAGCATCAGCGGCGCGGGCGTCATCACCGGCGACCCCGACACCTACGGCCGCGTCTACATCGGCACCAACGGACGCGGCCTCCAGTACGGCGACCCCTCCTGACCCCAAGGCCGTGGCGTTTATGACGAACCCCGACCGGCCCGCGGCATCCGCCGCGGGCCGGTCACGCGACTTTGGTCACGCCGGCGAGGACACGGCAGTGAGCGCCTTGCGAACGCCGCGTTGCATGTCATGGGATTGATTTATAGCCGCAACTTCCTGCTCGTATCCAGGGGCCGCGACGCTACCGGGTATAAGCCCACATCCTCGAGCCGACGCGCCCATCCTTTGGACTCGCGCGAGGGTGCACGGGTCTTTCAGACATGGGATCTCATGGCTACGATCCGGAGGCGCAACCGGACGAGTACAGACCGACTGTCGAGGGGGTGGGAGGCGCCGATGGCAGTATCGCGCGACGACGCCTTCCATTCCTTCTTCGAGATGCATCACGCCGAGCTGGCACGGCTGGCGTACCTGGTCACCGGCGAGGCGGAGGTAGCCGACGACCTCGCCGCCGACGCACTCCTGGAGGTATGGCGGCACTGGGACAGGGTCGCCGCGGCCGACAGCCCGATCGCGTACGCCCGCGGTGTGCTGGCCAACCTGGCCCGCAACCGGATCCGCAGGCTGAGCCGGGAGCGGCGCGGTCTGCTCGGTCTGGGCCTGCTGTGGCGCGACCGGACGCAGGACGTGGACGTGCCCGCGGTCGTCGACCTACGGCAGGCGCTTCACCGGCTGCCGTACCGGCGTCGGGCATGCGTGGTGCTGCGTTACGCGTTCGACCTGTCCGAGCGGGAGACCGCGCGTGCCCTTGGCATTTCGGTGGGCACCGTGAAGAGCCAGACGTCGCGCGGGGTGGCCCAGTTGACCGCGCTGCTCGGCGGCCAGTCGGCGTCGACGAGCGACGGCGCGCGGTGGCTGGCCCCCGCGTCCCGAGCCATAGTTCCGCCCGGCCCGTCGGGAAGGGGGAGCTGATGTCGACGGATCGCGTCCGCTCGGCGCTCCGCGCGGCAGCGGCCGCTCACCAGCCGGACCGTGCAGCCATTCTGACCCGGATCCAACGCGGCCAGGCGGCGACTGGCGCATCCCGGGCGCCCCGCTCCAACCACCGGCGCACGGCCGTGGCAGCCGGGATGGCCGCGACCGTGGCAGCGGTCATCGGTCTCAGCGTGGCGGTCACCTGGGCCGCCGTCCGCGGCGAGACGCCGCAGGAGCCGATAGCCGCGCCCTCGGCCACCACGGTGTCCCCCGCCCCGGCCGCTCCCCAAGCGCCGCTGCCGGGTCGGTGCCCAGCCATGGCCCTGCGCACCGTCCGCCGTCCGCCGCTCAAGCGTCTCGTTCACCGGCGGCGTCCCCGAGCAACTCCTCGGCCCAGCAAGGCTTCCTGTGGTCCAGCGTCGCCGTCGATCCACACAGCATCGACAACTGGGCGCAAAGCAACGTGACACTGAGAAACAGCCAGACGGTCACCGCGCTGGAGCTACGCGTGCGGATCGCGCTCACGCCGGACGTGGTCAACACCGGGGCCTGGAGCACCATATCCGCCGACGCTCTGGTGACCACCGTCGAGCAGCAGGCGGACGCTCTGGTCTACACGTTCACGCTGAAGCCGGGAATGCGCCTGGGGGCCGCCACACACTTCTTCGGGGTGCAGTATGGCCACGCGACGGGTGGCCGGGACCCGAGCCGGGACACCTACCAGGCCGTCGCGACCGCAGATGACGGTGCCCGAGCCGAAGTGGACGGCCGCTTCTGAACCCGGTTGGGATCTCGATCACATCGCGTACACATTGGTCTTCCCGTTCGCATCCCCCGGTAAGGCACCGAGCCATTCCGCGTGACGATGGTTGCGCTGCGCAGCTGACCGTCGGCGGTGCGGTGACACGCCGGATCTGTCGTGGTGCAACGAGAAGTGGAACCCAGCCACGGCCAGACCTGTGGGCGCGCCCCTGGCCGGCCACCCGTGGCCGGCGTACACCATCGCGCTGAGCCCCGACGGTCGCCTATTGGCCACCGGCAGCGAAGACGACACCCTAAGGCTATGGGATCCGGCCACTGGCAGACCCGTCGGCGCACCCCTGACCCGCCACAAGGGAGCGATGTACGCGGTGGCATTCAGCCCGGACAGCCAGCAACTCGCCACCGGCAGCCACGACGGCACGGTACAGCTGTGGGACCCCACCCTCTACACCGAACCAATCCGGAGCCTGTGCAGCCAACCCGGCGGCCTCACCCGCGAAGAGTGGGCCGTACACGCCGCAGGCGAACCATTCGTCGACGTCTGCCGGAGGTCACCATGACCAGTAACCAACCCGCGCGATGGCTCCCTGCGTCCTCGCGGGCCTGCTCGTACTGCTCAGCGGCTCAAGCGGCGCCCAGGCGGAGCGTGCGTCAACCCGGTACACCGCCGCGACGGGCAGCGTCGCGGAGTACCCGTCGATGACGGCGCTGCGCAAGGTCGAGCAGGAAGGTACCGCGTATGAACTCACCTGGACGATCACCGGCTCGCCGCTGATCGTCGTCGCACCCCACGGTGGCGCGATCGAGCCGCGCACGAGCGAGATCGCCGCGGCCATCGCCGGCGCCGAGCACACGCAGTGCCAGTTCAAGGGCAAGCTGCCGGCCGGTCAGAACCACCCGCGGCTGCACGTCACGAGCGAAAAACCACCAAGGACGGGCCGCCGTCAACGCGCGGGCAGGACTTCGTCGACGCGGTACGCGGCGTGTACTCATGATCGAAGCGCCGTGTTGGACCGCAACGAGCCGGCCGGCGTGCTGTGCCCTACCGTCCCGCCTTGTTGTGTGGGATGTCCCGCTCTTTGAGCCGCCGACCGGTGGACCCCAGTTGGTGGTCCAGGCCCAAGACGGCGAGGAGCGGCGATCAGGTATCCGACGCCACAGCAAATCCACAACGGTTCCACAGGCCGCCGCGGGGACCGTGGGCGGCAAGCCGTGTTTGGGTACCCGTCTAGTCGTGGAGGCCGCTGATGCGCCGTTCGGCCATCGCTTTCCTGTCCGCCGGCATCGTCGCCGCCGGACTGTTCACCGCCGCGCCGCCAGCGCCAGCGGATGTCCGCGACGCCGGCCGGGTCGCCATACCCGGCCTGCGAGCGCCCGCCTCGGTGGTGCGCGACGTCGAGGGTCTTGCTCATGTCAACGCCAGAAACCAGCACGACCTGTTCTTCCTCCAGGGCTGGATACACGCTAACGATCGCCTGTTCCAGATGGACCTGACCCGGCGGCAGGCAGCCGGAACGCTCGCCGAACTGCTGGGTAAGGACGCGCTTGCCGGCGACGTCCAGCTGCGCACGATCGGCCTGCGCCGGGCCGCCGAGCGCAGCCTGCCGCTGCAGTCCGCCGACACCCGGGCGGCGCTGTCGGCGTACGCGGACGGTGTGAACGCGTGGCTGGCCCGCAACCGGCCGCCGCGGCAGTACGCCGACCTGCTGGTCACCCGGGTCGCGCCGTGGACACCGGTGGACTCGCTCGCGATCCTGAAGGCGATCAGCTTCAGCCTGTCGTTCGACATGGACGGCGTCCGCACCACGAACACCGCCAGGTACGCGCGGGCCGGCGCCGCGAACGGGTTCGACGGCGTGGCGGCGGTGGACCAGGACCTGTTCCGCTTCCAGCCCTTCACGCGCGCCTCCACCGTGCCGGACGCGACCGGCAGGCGTGCCGCGATCCAAGGAAACCCGCCAGTCACGGCCGGCCGCCAGAGCCAGGCGCTCGGCGAGCTGTCCGAGGAAGGCCTGCGGCTGGTCGACAGGTACCGGACGGTGGCCGAGCGGGTGCCGCTGATCGCCCAGGCGATGGACAACGAATTCGACTTCGGGTCGAACGCGTGGGCGATCGCCGGACGGCACACCGCGACCGGCCGCCCGATCCTCGCCAACGACCCGCACCTGCCGCTGGACTCGCCCAGCACGCTTTACCCGATCACGCTCAGCGGTGCCGGGTTCGAGGTGACCGGCCAGGGGCTGGCCGGCATCCCGTACGTGGTCGTCGGTCAGAACCGCCAGCTCGCCTGGGGCCTCACCACGAACCTCCTGGACGTCACGGACATGTACCAGGAGCGGATCGAGCCGGACCCGACCTCACCGTCCGGACTGTCCACGGTGTACCAGGGCAGGAAGGAGCACGTCCTGGCGATCCCGGAGTCGTACCGGATCAACACGCGAACGCCGGGCCAGAGCGACACGATCGTGCCGGTGCCGCCGGGTGGTGCGGTGCCCGCCGCCACGTTGATCGTGCCGCGCCGCAACAACGGCCCGATCGTCGACGCGAACGTGGCCGCGGGCGTGGCCGTGTCGGTGCAGTACGCCGGCTTCTCCGGCACCCGGGAGCTCGACTCGTTCCGGATGGTGAACCTCGCGCGGGGACTGGACGACTTCAAGCAGGCACTGAGCTTCTTCGACGTCGGTTCGCAGAACTTCTTCTACGCCGACATCCGCGGCACCATCGCCCACTTCACCACCGGCGAGGCGCCGCTGCGCGAGGACCTGCAGGCCGGCCGCGTCGACGGCAACCCGCCCTACCTGGTCCGCGACGGCACCGGCGGCAACGAGTGGCTGCCGGCCAGAACCAAGCAGCCCGGGCAGGCACTGCCGTACGAGGTAATACCGTTCAACGAGATGCCGCAGGTGGTCAACCCACCGGCCGGCTTCGTCATCAACTCCAACAACGACCCGGCCGGCACCACGCTGGACAACGACCCGTTGAACCAGACGCGGCCCGGTGGCGGCATCTACTACCTGACCCACACCTACGACAACGGCAGCCGGGGCGGCCGGGTCACCGACATGGTCCGCGCGGACATCCGCAAGGGTCGCGTCACCGCCGAGGACACCCGGGACCGGCAGGCCGACGTCACGCTGCTGGACGCGCAGTTCTTCACGCCGTACATCACCGCCGCGTTCGACCGGGCCCGGCACAGCGCGACGCCCGAACTGAACGCACTGGCCGGAGACTCTCGGATCGCCGAGGCGGTACAGCGGCTGTCGGCATGGGACCGCACCACACCGACCGGCATCCGCGAGGGGTTCGACGCGAGCGACGACAACGGCCGACTCGGCGGCCCGTCGCAGAAGGAGATCGACGCCAGCGTCGCGGCCACGATCTTCGCGGTCTGGCGCGGGCAGTACATCGACAACGTCATCGACGAGCGTCTCAGGCCGCTGGAGCTGCCGTTGCCGGGCGGTCCGGAGTCGGTCAGGGCACTCAAGCAGCTGCTCGACACGTTCGACAGCCGGCGCGGCGTCGGGGCCTCGGGCCTGGACTTCTACGCGGTCCCCGGCGTGCCGGACGCGGCCGACCGCCGCGACGTGCTGCTGCTCAGGAGCCTCGCCGACGCGCTGGACCGGCTCGCCGGCGACCCGTTCGCACCGGCGTTCCACCGCTCGACCGACCAGGACACCTACCGGTGGGGCAAGCTGCACCGCATCGTGTTCGACGGCCTGCCCGTCCCGGCCGTGTACTCGGTGCCGACCGTGGACGGGCCGTTTGCACAGCCGCTCACCGGCCTGCCCGGCCTGCCCGTCGACGGCGGCTTCCAGACCGTCGACGCCTCGGCACACAACCCGCGCGCCGCCTCGGTGAACGACTTCATGTTCGTCTCCGGCCCGACCAACCGCTACGTAGGGCAGGCCACGCCGCTCGGCATGCGGGGAAGGACCTCGCTGCCGGGCGGAACGAGCGAGCAGATCGGAGACAAGTTCCGGTTGAACCTGCTGGGCGGGTGGCTCACCAACGAAAACTTCCCCTCCCGCCTGCACCCGACCGACCTCATCGGCGCCACGGACTCCGTCACCTTCTTCACCCCGTAGCGGTCAGATCGCCGGCGTCGCGCACAAGCCATGGCACGAGGACCCCGGGGCCGGCGGCGTCGCGGGCTGGACGCCGCCCGGCGAGCTGCGTTGGATGTTCCCCGCGACGCGCCAGGTCGAGGGCCTCGTGCACGTCGCCGGCGAGCACCAGCCCGGCACCAGCAACCGGCTGACACGCCCGCCACCACCGAGCAGCTGCTGTGCTTGCGCGATGACTTGCCGACCGGTCATCTGGACCGGACCCGCCTTCAGGCCGAAACAACCGCACCGACAGCTCCCGCGCCGCACCTCAGGCAGGAACAACACCGGCACGTGGGTGACGCCCAGCCGCCGGGTGTCCAGGCCCGTCGTCGAGGGACGTCACCCGTTCCGCGTCTCGAGCCAGGCATCGGCTACCGATACGGCGTCAAACACCCCGCGTCCGGCAGATCGAGACCAGTTCGCCGGCGCTGGGCCGGTCGCCTGGGTCGCGGGCCAATGCCCGCAGGATCAGCTCATCCAGTCCCGCCGGCAGCCCGAACAGATCTGGTTGCGCCGACTGGACCCGCAGGATCCACTCCTGCTCACTGCGGCTGGCGAATGGGTGGACACCGCAGGCCAGGTAGGCGAGTAGGCAACCCCACGCGAAGACGTCCACCGCTCGCGTGGCTGGGCCGGTACGCAGCTGTTCCGGTGCGGCCCAGCCACGGCTGTACTGCACGATCCCGTCAACACCGCACCGCTCGCCAACGTACCGGGCGATTCCGAAGTCGATGATGCGAACGTCGTCGTCCCGGACCAGCAGGTTCGCCGGCTTCACATCGCAGTGCACGATGCCCTTGTCATGTATCGCAGCAAGCGTCCGGGCCAGCACCCCTCCAAGCGTCCACAGCCGCTGAGCCGGCGGCGGCCCGCCCACCAACGTGGCGCCGCTCCGGTAGCCCGGAAGATGAGCCGTCACCAGGTAAGCGCCCGCCGTGGACACGCCGTGCCCGAGTGCCGGTGCGGTGCAGTCCGGATCGACGGCAGACGCCAGCAGGAATTCACGCAGGCATGCCTCGGCAACCCCGTCAACGTTGCGCAGGAGCTTGACCGCGACCGGCTCACCGGTGGGCGCCACCGCGTAGAAGACGTCCGCCATCCCGCCAACCCCGAGACGCGACACCAACCGGTAGCCGTCAACGTCGACCGGGTCGCTCTGGTAAAGCGGCCGGGTGTCGACAGTCGAGTCCGGATCTGCCACCACTGAGGCAGGTGGAACGCAGAGTTCGGCGCGGTCGGGATCGTCGGCCGATGGGGCGTCGCGGTGGCGCGGCAGCTGCCCGCTGCCCACAGGCGCGCCGACCGGTTGGCCGCGTCCTGACGCGGTGCCCGTGTGCGCGGTCGTGAAGCGGGGCCTGGCGGGATAGGCGGCGGCCGCGATCGTAGATGGCTCGGTGAGAACGATCATGCTGGTCAACGCTCTCTAGGGGACACCCCGCAGGCGTGCCCGGCCGGAGCGGCGCCTCTGCTGAAGCACCGAGGGCGCTGGTTGTGCCGCAGGGTCGAGGCGGCGAGAACTGGTCCGCACGGACGCCGACTGGGGCCGCACCGGCCGATGATGCCCAGCCCAGGTCCGAACGGGACAGCGAACTCCGTCCTGTCCGGCCAGCGTCGGCGACGCCCGGACTCGGTCAGAGCCAGACGCTGCCGGAAATTTCGGGCTGACCGGCGGGCATCGCCCGTCGTGCCGGCACACCCTGCTGGTTGCCGTAGGCGGCGCCCACAGCCACGAATGCAGGTCGACCGCCTCCACCGCGGCGACCAGTGTCCTCGCCGACATGGCAAACCGCGCCAATGTGGAGCCTCAAGGATTACGGGATGCAAGTCATGGTGTCCTCGCCGCTGTCTACACATGATGGTGACGCGTGAGCGGGCGAAGTCCGGGCCCACCGGCCTGCGAAGCGACCTCCCCGTTGGGAGGAGCCGCCGGCCTGACATGTACGGTAGCGCCGACCTGTTACGGCGCACGTACGCTACAGGTTACTCCCGACATCGCCAACACGCGCACCAAGACCGCGACGGATCAGGGCCTCCCGGGATGGCAGGCCAGGAGCCGGCTGGATGACCGGGACCCCGCTGTCGGCTCGGCCCTCGCGAGAGGTCCAGCAACACGAGCAGTCGCGACAGCATGCGGAGACTTCTTCCGCGCACGCCGCCCAGGCTTTGCACGCGTTCGGCGACGAGGTCGATGATCTCCAGCTGCTCTCGGTCAGATCACGAATCATGACGCCTGGCCGGGCGTACAACTCCCGCAAGGTGCGTCAAAACGACGATGTCCCACTGGATGCGGCCTGAGCCACTGTATTGGCACAGCGCAACACGTGTGGATGCACCAAAGTGGACGCTTGGTCGAGGGTCGCTGTCGTGCGTACGAGGAAGGTGTGGGTTCTCCCTGCCGGCAGGGAGATGAGCATGTCGTCGACCACCGCGTCGGGCGCGACCTTGTCCGCCAGCAAGGCGATGTCCCGGGCGTACGAGGTGGCCCGCACATCGACCCGGTAGCCGCCGGCCACAGGCGTGACCCTGGCGGTGAAGGGCACCGGGTTGTAGGCGAGATCGCGGTCCTCGGCGAACAAGTGGTGGGTATGGGCATCGCCGGCTGTCGCGACCAGCACTTCTCGTCTCGGGTCGGTGGGTTTGAGTAGGTCGTCGGCCAGATCCAGCAGGGCGGTGGAGCGGGGTGGCACGTGGAGTGACAGCTCGGCGGTGGCCAGCATGTCGCCGGCGAGGGTCTGCCTCGTCGCGAGGACGGTACCGGTCCATGGCTGGTCGTGGTCGTTCACCGCGACCAGTGTGGGCCTTCCCTGGCGGGGTTGGATGGTCAGCAGCCGGGGCGCGAAGGCGTGCTTTACCGCGTAGTAGAGGGGTTTGGGGCGTTCGTCGCTGTCCACAGCGGACCATGAGGTGACTGGCCAGCAGTCGTTGAGCTGCCAGACGAGGGCTCCCGCGGTTCGCGGCCACCAGGAGCGGAAGTGTTCGATGCCGAATGCCACCGCGCGAGCCTGGTTGAGCTGGGTCGCCCAGTGCCACGACTCGAAGTCGACGGGGACCGGCAGGTGGGGTGCGAGGCCACGGTGAAGCTTGCCGTTGCCGTCGTCGGCCTTCTGGTGGAGCAGGAAGGCCGGTGACGTGGGCGTCAACGGCTCGTCGTGGATCCATCGGGTGAGGGTCGCCCAGGTGGGTGGGCCCTGGAAGCCGAACTCGGCGCAGAACCGTGGAATGTGGTCGCGGTAGTGGGTGTAGTCGACGACGTTCCAGACGTCCCATTCGTGGCGGGTGCCGTGGTGAGCGTCGTTGGGTGGCAGGTCGTCGGGGCTGTACGGGCTGCCGGGCGCGTATGGGCGGGTGGGGTCGAGTTCGGCGACAATCTTGGGCAGCAGTTCGGTGTAGTAGCCGATCCCCCAGGTGCGCCCCTGTAGGCCGTCTTGCCAGCCCCAGTCGGCGTGAGCGGGGAGGTTCTCGTTGTTGCCGTTCCACAGCACGAGAGAAGGGTGGGCGACGAGCCGGGTGATGTTCTCCCGTGCTTCGGCCTCGACCTCGCCGCGCAAGGGCTCCTCCTCGGCGTAGAAGGCGCACGCGAAGGGGAAGTCCTGCCAGACCAGCACACCGCGTTCGTCGCAGACGTCGTAGAAGTCGTCTGTTTCGTAGATGCCGCCGCCCCAGACCCGCAGCATGTTCATGTTCGCGTGGACGGCCTGGCCGATCCGGCGTTCGAGCCGCTCGCGGGTGACCCGGGTGAGGAAGTGGTCGTCCGGGATCCAGTTGGCGCCCTTGGCGAATACGCGCCTGCCGTTGACGACGAAGGTGAACGGCGTACCGGTCTCGTCCGGTTCGGTGTCGACGGTGACGGTGCGGAAACCGATCCGGCGCCGGTGGGTGTCCACCGCTTCGCCGTCGGCCAGGAGCGTGACGGTCAGCTCGTAGAGCGGCTGGTCGCCGTAGCCGACCGGCCACCACAGCCGCGCGTCCGGCACGAGGACGGTGACGTGCGCGATGTCGCCGGATACCGTCGCCCGTTCCTCGGCGTCGCCGACGGTTATCACCGCGGTGTAGTCGCGGTCCGCGGCGCGGTCCAGTTCGAGGTGTACGTCGATGCGGCCGGTGCCGTCGGCGTCAACGGTGACGAGGGGGCGCAGCTGGGTCAGGCGGGCGGTGTCCCAGCGTTCCAGGCGTACGGGTTTCCAGAGGCCGGCGGTCTGCAGGTCGGGTCCCCAGTCCCAGCCAAAGGAGCAGGCCATCTTGCGTATGGCGTTGTAGGGGTGGGGGTAGGCCCGCTGGCGCCAGCCGAGCTGGGCCTGCATCTGCTCGGCTTGGGTGAGCGCGGATTTCAGCGTCACGGTCAGGTCGTTGCCGCCTTCGCGCAGCGACTGCCGCACGTCGAACCGGTAGCCGCGGTGCATGTTGGCGGTGTGGCCTACCACGTCGCCGTTCAGTTCGATGGTGGCGATCGTGTCGATGCCATCGAAGACCAGCTCGACCCGCTCGCCGGGTCGCGGCCCCTGCGCCTGGAAGGTGGTCGTGTACTGCCAGTCGACGCGGTGCATCCAGGTCAGCGTCGCCTCGTTGCGGTCCAGGTACGGGTCCGGTATGAGGCCGGCGGCCATCAGGTCGAGGTGGGTGCTGCCGGGCACCTGAGCGGGCAGGTCCCGCTCCCTCAGGAGGTCCGGCATCGGGCCTGCTGCGGCGCGCAGGCGCCAGCCGTCGTGCAAGGTCGTGCGCGTCATGGAGGCCCTCTTCGTCGGTTGGCGGCAGGGACCAGTGGTGACGAGGATCCTTACGCAGGCGACCGAAGTAAGTCAACACCTTCGATGTCTGCCGTAGGCGAGCCGACCGCGATCAGGCCATCGAATCCATGGTCTTGAGTATTGACGGGTTACTTAGCCAACTTAATAATGACCGGAGCGCGGGCTCATGTCGTAGCGCACCCACGAGCAGCAGGTCAGGAGGACATCGTGACGGTGTCGAAGAAACCGGGCGCGGGTCCGCGCGCCGCAGCCGCCCTGATGGCCGCACTGGTCGTAGCCGCGGGGTGCGGATCGTCAGACACGTCGGCCGGAGCCGAGACTCCCACGCTGGTGGCGTACACCGGCCAGTCCACGGACTATCAGATCAATTTCAACCCGTTCGCGCCAACGAGCATCGGCGGGACAGGGACGATCTTCCAGACCCTGTTTTTCTACAACATCGTCCGCGACGACGAGCCGACGCCGCGGCTGGGCACGCAGTTCGCCTGGAACGCGGACGGCACCCAGCTCTCGATCACCCTACGGGACGGGGTGACGTGGTCCGACGGGGAGAAGTTCACCGCCGACGACGTCGTGTTCACCCTCGACATGATCAGCAAGCACAAGGGCATGAACAGCACCGGCTACGCCGGCCGGGCCACGGCGGTCGATGACACGCACGTGTCCATCACGTTCGAGCAACCGTCGTTTGTGGACGGCCCGTCGGTTCTGGGCAAGACATATATCGTGCCCGCGCACAGGTGGAAGGATATCGCCGATCCGGCGGTCGCCGTGGTTGCCGATCCGGTCGGCACCGGCCCGTACCTGTTGGAGGAGTTCAAGCCGCAGGCGTACACGCTGAAGGCGAACCCGTCCTACTTTGGCGGCGAGCCCGCGGTGAAGAAGATCCGCTACCTCGCGCTGTCCGGCAACCAGTCCGGAGCCACCGCACTCAAGGCCGGCCAGATCGACTGGCAGACCGGGCCGGTGCCGGATGTCAAGGATGTCGAGAAGAACTACCCCGGCTACAAGTCGGTGATCACGCCGGTGAACCAGATCGCGCTGTACACCTGCAGCAGCGCCGCTCTGGGCTGCCAGGGCCCACAGACCGACCCGGCCGTGCGTCAGGCGATCTACCACGCGATCGACCGGACCCAGCTCAACGCGCTCGCCTTCGAAGGCACCGGCAGCGAAGTCTCGCCCAGCTTCCTGCTACCGGACCGCGACGGTGAGCTCATCTCCGGCAAACTGCGGCAGCGGACCGCGCCTATGCAGCCGGATACGGTCAGGGCACAGCAGATTCTGGAGGGCGCCGGCTACGCCAAGGGCTCTGATGGCGTCTACGCCAAAGACGGCAAGCCGCTGTCGCTGACGTTGAAGACGGTCTCCGGCTGGACCGACTACATCACCGCGGTGAACACCATCGGCCAGCAGCTCAAGCAGGTCGGCATCAAGCTCACCGCGCAGCAGCTGTCCTGGAACGAGTTCGTCGACGCCAAGGACCGCGGCCAGTACCAGCTGATCATCGACTCGCTCTACCAGGGCCCCGCACCCGACCCCTACTACCTCTACAGCTACTTCTTCAGCACCGCGCAGACCGCCAAGGTCGGCGCCAAGCCGGGGCCGAACGTCAGCCGCTTCTCCGACCAGCAGGTCGACCAGGCACTGGACGCCCTCAAGCGAATCAACCCGGCCGACGCCGCCGCGCGGCAGCCGCACCTGGAAGCGATCCAGACCCGCGTCGAGCAGGCGATGCCGTACATCCCGGTCCTCACCCAGGGCACGATCAACGTCTACCACGACGCCAAGTTCACCGGCTGGCCGTCAGGGGGCGACCTGTACGCGTTCCCCGCGGTCTGGGCGCACCCCGACAACGCGGAGGTCTTCCTGCGGCTCAAACCAGCCGGCAAGTGAGTCCCGGCCGATGCGGTACTACCTGCGCAAGTTCGCCTTCTACCTGGTCGCCCTCTGGGCCGCGGTGACGCTGAACTTCTTCATCCCGCGGATGATGCCCGGCGACCCGGTGGACATCCTCATGGCGAAGCTGCAACAGCGCGGCAGCGGCGTCGACCCGTCCGCCCGCCGGGCGTACGAGGTGCTGCTCGGCACCGACTCGGACGAGCCGCTGATCCGCCAGTACCTGTCCTACCTGGGCAACCTGGTACGCGGCGACTTCGGGATCTCGGTCAGCGACTTCCCGACCCCGGTCTCCACGGTCATCGCCACCTCGCTGCCCTGGAC
Organism: Phytohabitans houttuyneae; assembly: GCF_011764425.1. NCBI lineage: Bacteria > Bacillati > Actinomycetota > Actinomycetes > Micromonosporales > Micromonosporaceae > Phytohabitans > Phytohabitans houttuyneae. The sequence goes on along the minus strand of NZ_BLPF01000003.1, from coordinate 586,195 downwards.
CGTCGCACTGGTCGGCATCGCGACGGTCCTGGCGGTCCTGGCCGGGACCGTGCTGGGTGCATTCGTGGGGTGGCGGCGCGGCACGTGGCTGGACTCGCTGGTACCCGCCACCACCGTGCTCGCCGCGGTGCCGTACTTCTGGCTGGCGCTCATCCTGGTCGCCGTGCTCGGGTCGGCGCTGGGCTGGTTTCCCCTCCTCGGCGGCTACGACGTCGTCCTCACCCCCGGATGGAACACCGAGTTCCTCGGCTCCGCGCTCTACCACGGCATCCTGCCGGCGCTGACGATCGTGATCTCCTCGATCGGCGGCTGGCTGCTGGGCACGCGAAACATGATGGTCTCCACCATGGCCGAGGACTACGTACTCACCGCCCGGGCCAAAGGCCTGCGCGAGCGACGCATCATGATCTGGTACGCGGCGCGGAACGCGGTGCTGCCGTCGGTGGCCGGGTTCGCGATCTCCCTCGGCTTCGTCGTGGCCGGTTCGATCGTCACCGAGCAGGTCTTCGCCTACCCCGGCATCGGGTCGAAGCTGCTGCAGGCGGTGCAAAACAACGACTACGCCCTGATGCAGGCCATCTTCCTGGTCATCACGGTCGCGGTGCTCGCCGCCAACCTGGCCGTCGACCTGCTCTACGGCATCATCGACCCCCGTACCCGGTCCGGCGGCTGAGGCGGAACGTCAAATGACCAACCTCAGCCCTGACCTGTTGGAGCCGCGGCCGAGCGCCGGCTGGCGCAACCTCGTGCCGCGCTGGTCACCGAAGCTCGCCGTCGGATCCGCGCTCATCGTCACCATCACCGTTCTTGGTCTGGTTGGGCCGCTGCTGGTCGGCGACCCAGACCGGATCGACAACATCGGTCTGACGCCGCCGGGCGGCGGACATCTGCTCGGCACCACCCAGACCGGTCAGGACGTGCTCGCCCAGCTCGCCTACGCCACCCGTGGCTCGCTCTACATCGGCTTGCTGGTCGGCGTCATGGCCACGTTCCTGTCGGCGCTGTTCGGCATCGTCGGCGCCTACGTCGGTGGCGTGGTCGATGAGGCGTTCTCGCTGTTCTCCAACGTGATGCTGGTGATTCCCGGCCTGCCCCTGGTGATCGTGATCTCCGCGTTCGTACCGCCGGAGCAGCGTGGTGCCTGGACAATCGCGCTGGTGCTGGCGATCACCGGTTGGGCCGGGTCGGCCCGGGTGCTGCGCGCGCAGACCCTGTCCGTGCGAGGTCGGGACTATGTGCTGGCCGCCCGGGTTGCTGGGGAGAAACCGTGGCGGGTCATCGGCGTGGAGATCCTGCCGAACCTGTTGCCGCTGCTGGCTTCCCAGTTCGTGTTCGCGGTCATCGCGGCGATCCTCAGCGAGGCCGGCCTGTCGTTCCTGGGGCTGGGCGCCTCGTCGTCCTCGACCCTCGGCACGATGCTCTACTACGCGCAGAACGGCTTCGCCCTACAGCGCGGAGCCTGGTGGTGGTTCGTGCCGCCCGGGCTCGTCATCGCCCTGTTCGGCTGCGGTCTGGCCCTGGTCAACTTCAGTATCGACGAGATCATCAACCCGAAGCTGCGGGATCTGCGCCGCCGCGTGGGAGCCGTGGCCCGACCCGCCACCGCCCCCGCGCTGAGCCCCGGCCACGACGCGGTCCTCACCCTGCGGGACCTGTCTGTGACGTACCAGGGCGAACGGCCGGTGCGCGCGGTGCGGGACGTCTCGCTCACGTTGCGGCGGGGTGAGATTCTCGGCCTGGCCGGCGAGTCGGGCTGCGGCAAGACCACCCTCGCGTACGCGGTCAACCGGCTGCACTGGCCACCCGCCGAGGTCACCGCCGGGTCCGTGACCTTCCACGACCGCGTCGACGGCGATCTCGACGTCCTTGCCCTGACCCCGAGCAGCTGCGCGCGTTCCGGTGGTCGAAGCTGTCCATGGTCTTCCAGGGAGCCATGAACGCGCTCAACCCGGTCCTGACCATCCGGGCACAGCTGCAGGACGTGCTCGCCACCCACCAGCCGGACATGTCCCGCAAAGCGCGGCAGGCCCGCTGCGTTGAGCTGCTCACGCTGGTCGGCGTCGACCCGCGACGGTCGCGTTCCTACCCCACGAGCTGTCCGGCGGGATGCGGCAACGGGTCATGATCGCCATGGCGTTGCTGCTCGAACCGCAGGTCGTGATCCTCGACGAGCCGACCACAGCACTGGACGTGGTCGTGCAGCGCGGCATCCTCCAGCAGATCCTCCGGCTGCGCGGCGAGCTCGGCTTCGCCGTCCTGTTCATCACCCATGACCTGCCGCTGCTGCTGGAGGTCGCCGACCGGATCGCCATCATGCTCGACGGCCAGATCGTCGAGCACGCGTCCGCCGAACAGATCCGGGACCGGCCACAGCACCGGTACACCCGGCGGCTGCTCCACTCCTTCCCCAGCCTGACCGGCGAGTCCGGGGCCTTCGTGCGCTCGGTGGGTGCGCCATGACCACCCTGGACGTTGCCGACCTGGTCAAGGACTTCCGCATCCGCGGCGGGCTGCGCCGCACCCGCCTGCGCGCCGTGGACCACGTCTCGTTCACCCTCACCCCCGGCCGCACCGTGGCGCTGGTCGGCGAGTCAGGATCGGGTAAGTCCACGATCGCCAGAATCATCGCCCGCCTGGAGCGACCCACCAGCGGCCAGGTCACCCTGCGCGGAGCCGACGGCGTGGCGGTCCCCAACCGCGCCTACCGCCACCACGTGCAGATGGTGTTCCAGGACCCGTTCGCCTCGCTGAACCCGTTCCACACCATCGCCCACCACCTGGCCCGCTCGCTACGGCTCCATGGCCGCACCCGGACACGCGCGCAGACCTGGTCGGCGGTGGTGGACCTGCTCGAGCGGGTCAGCCTGCCGGCCGCAGACATCGCGCACCGCCGCCCGCACGAGCTTTCCGGCGGCCAGCGCCAACGGGTCGCGATCGCCCGCGCGCTGGCGCCCGGCGCGACCGTCGTGGTCGCGGACGAGCCCGTGTCCATGTTGGACGTCTCGATCCGGCTGGATGTGCTCAACCTGCTGGCCCGCCTGCAGGCCGAGCAAGACCTCGCCATCCTCTACATCACCCACGACCTGGCCACCGCCCGCCATTTCGCCGACGACATCCTGGTCCTCTACCGGGGGCGGGTCGTCGAACGCGGCCGGTCCGACCAGGTCATTCTGGACCCGCGCCACCCCTACACAAAGCTGCTGGCCGCGGCATCGCCCGATCCGGCCGCGCGAGGCAGGTCCTTGGACATCGACCCCGTCGAGGTGGTCAAGGCGGGCAGCGCCCCGCCGTACGAGCACCGGTAAGAGGTCTCAGGGTGCCGTGCTCGTGCTGGCGGGAACCGGCCGTGCCCCGTCCTCCGGGCGGGCATGGCCAAGAGTCAGCTCGCTCTGCAGGACCAGGACCGCCCCGCCGATCGCCGCCGCATCCGACCCGTTGACCGACGGCACCACCCGTACCGGATGCGCCCGCCGGGCGAACATGCGGCGGTCCACCTCCTGCTGGATCACCGCCTGGTAGATCGATCCCGCCACCGCGAAGCTCGGCCCAGCCAGGACGATCACGTCCACATCGAACAGGCTCGCCATGGTGACAGCGGCAGAACCGAGGTAGCGGGCCGACCGCTCGATGAGGTCCCGGGCGTCCCGATCGCCGGCGTTCGCGGCCGCCGCGAGCCGCGCGAACTCGGTGAGGAAGTCCGCCGCAGACGGATCGAGCGCCAGCCGCTGGGCAAGCCCCGGTGTCGCCACCGCCTCCCGTACCAAAGCGGAGGGACCGGCGTAGTTTTCCAGGCAGCCGACGTTGCCACATGGGCACTCCGCGCCGTTGACATCGATCGAGATATGTCCGATCTCCACGCTGTTCGACGAACTGCCCCGATACACCTCACCGGCGACCACGACCCCACCGCCGATCCCGGTGGCCATGTAGATGCACCCGTAGGTGCTGCGCGGATCCACCGCACCCATCCAGTACTCGCCGATGGCGGCCGCCGCCGCGTCGTTGTCGAGCAGGACGGGCAGCCCAAGACCTTCCGCCAGCCGCCCCGCGACGGGATAGTCGAGCCACTGATCGGTGGGCTGCGGTGTCAACAGCACACCCGCGCGCCGGTCCTGCGGACCGTAGCTGACCAGGCCAACCCCCAGCACCTTGCCGCGATCGACGGCCGCTGTGGTCAACAGGGCGTCCACCTGTGCCGCCAACAGCGGCAGCGCCTGCTGCGGCGGCAGAGATGCCACGCCCTGGAACGAGGTCCGGGCCACCTGCCGACCGGCCAGGTCGACGACGACGATGACGCACGTGTTGCGCTCGAGCTGGACCCCGACGCTGTAGCGGGCCGAGGGGTTGAGCTGCACGAGCGTGCGTGGCTTTCCGCCGGTCGGCGCACCCCGGCCGGCCTCGACGACCAAGCCGTCGCCCATCAGCTCGCGCACCACCTCGGAGATCGTCGCGCCGGTCAGACCTGTCGCCGTCGCGAGCTCCACCCGGCTGATGGCGCGCGCCGCCCTGATCAGGTCCAGCACCAGGCCACGCGTCTTTGGCCGGCTTGCCCATATCGGGCTGGTCGCCACGGTTGCCCTCCTCTACCCCGCCGCTTTGCCAGGCTACTTTACTTACGGCTTCTCGTGGCTACTCGTGCTGCCTGCATCGCACCCGCAGGCTCGACTATGCGGTGTATTGACTTTCGTAACTAGGCTAATAAAGGATGTCGGCAGCGCTCCCGTCGATCCCTCACGACCACGAGGAGATCAGATGAAACATCGTCATGCATTGCTGGCTGCCGGTGCCGCCGGCGTGCTGGTACTGGGTGGCATGGCAACGGCTACCCTTCCCGCCTCAGCGGCCGCCTCCGGCTGCTCGGTCACGTACACGGTGCAAAGCCAGTGGCCGAGCGGGTTCAGCGCGAACGTGGCCCTCACCAACCTCGGCTCCCCCGTGACGAGCTGGACCCTGACGTTCGCCTTCCCGAACGCCAGCCAGAAGGTCACCCAAGGCTGGAGCGCGACCTGGACCCAGTCCGGCGCCCAGGTGTCCGCGGCCAGCATGGGCTGGAACGGGTCGCTGGGCACCGGCGCATCCACCTCCATCGGGTTCGTCGGCGCCTGGACTGGCGCCAACCCGGCACCGGCGTCCTTTGCGCTCAACGGCACCACATGCACGGGATCGGTGACATCGCCCACCGCGAACCCCACCTCCGCCCCGCCGAGCAGCCCGCCGGTCACGACGCCGCCGCCAAGCGGCCCCGCGCCCAAGCTCAAGGTGTCCGGCAACAAGATCGTCACCACTGACGGGCGGGCTTACCGGCTGCTGGGTGTCAGCCGGTCCAGCGGCGAGTTCGCCTGCGTGCAGGGCAAGGGCCTGTGGGATTCCGGGCCGGTCGATCAGGCCTCCGTCGATGCGATGAAGACCTGGAACATCCACACCGTTCGGATCCCCTGAACGAGGAGTGCTGGCTGGGCATCAACGGCTCGCCCAGCGGCGCCACCTACCAGCAGGGCGTAAAGGACTATGTGAACCTGCTGGTCGCCAACGGCATCACCCCGATCCTCGACCTGCACTGGACCTGGGGCGCCTACACCAACAGCCCGGACTGGCACTGCAAGGACGAGCACGCCACCTGCCAGAAACCGATGCCGGACGCTCGATACGCCCCACAGTTCTGGACCGGCGTCGCCAACATGTTCAAAGGCAACGACGCCGTCGTATTCGACCTGTTCAACGAGCCGTACCCGGACATGCCCGCCGAATGGAACAAGACCCTGGGCTGGCAATGCCTGCGCGACGGCGGCACCTGCACCGGCCTCCCCTACGAGGCAGCCGGCATGCAGGACCTCGTCGACGCGGTCCGCGCCACCGGCGCCACCAACCTACTCATGGTCAGTGGCCTGGAATGGACCAACGACATGCGGGAATGGCTGACCTACAAGCCGAACGACCCGCTGAACAACATCGCCGCCTCCTGGCACGCCTACAGCTTCAACGCCTGCGCCAACGAGTCCTGCTGGGACACCCAGATCGCCCCGCTCGCCCAACAGGTACCCGTGGTTCTCGGCGAATTCGGCCAGGACAACTGCGGCTTCGACTACATGCAAAGACTGGTCAACTGGGCCGACGCCCACGGCATCGGATACCTGGCCTGGACCTGGAACCCATGGGGCTGTAGCACCGGCGCCGTACTCATCAAGGACTGGTCCGGCACGCCCGAGGCCGGCGTCGGCGAGGGCTTCAAGGCACACCTGCTCACTCAAAACCCGTACGCCTGAACACCACCGCGGCGGTGACCTCGGCCGGCTAGCCGGCCGGTCGAGATCCGCCCACGCCTCGTCCGCCGACCAGACCGGCACCGCGGGCTGTCGGCCGCTGGGCTACAAACAGCGGCCGGCAGCCCGACGTCATCCTCGCCGCTGGACGTTCTCGACACCAGCGCGCCCGGTCACCGCGATCGCCAGTGGCGGCGCCGGTAAGCGCCGTAGATCACCACTCCGGCCGACAGCAGAAAGAGGACAGCACCGAAGATCCGCACCTGCAGAGGGCTGTCCGGCACGCGGTAGGTGTCCCCGTCCTCGTCGACGGGCTGACCGAAGATCAGCATGCCGAGACCCACCAGCCCGAAAAGCGACATCGAGAGGGAACTCAGGACGGCGTAGCCACCGCGCGCCCAGTTCGCCCGGTCGCCCGCGCGGGGATCGTTCCGGGCCTGACCCCAGATGACCGGCACCCCGATCAGCAGCGCCAGCCCGAACCCGATCAGCATCAGACCGAAGACGAGATCCGTGCCGGTGACCGCGACGAGCACCCCGCCGGCCAGGAAAACCAGACCACCGAGCAGCACGAGAAGCGCCTTCTTCACGCGCCCACGGTACCGACCGGTTCCGTCAATCTCTTTTCTCGATCGACGTCGACCCACGGACACGCGGCCGGTATCCCACATGATGTAGCCAGGTCAGGTAGATAGGCGCGTCGGCGCGGCGGGTTCAACCAGAGACGTAGCGGAAGGAGTCGCCTTCGCCTTTGACGCGACGGCCCAGCGCGCGGAGGGACTTTTCGTCGTCACGCCACTGTGCGAAGTCGCGGAACCGCGCGAGCGCACGCTCTGGCAGGTCAGCCTCGACGTCGTCGATCAGTTTGGTGAGCCCAAGGCCGACGGTGTCCGCACTGTGGTTGACCGCGGCGAGCACGATCAGGTTGTCCCGGTAGTCGTCGAGGACTCCCTCGGCGAGCCCCATCCCGACGAGTGCGCGTCGAAGCGGCTCCACCGACCTGGTGCGCACCGCCAGGACCGCCATGCGCTCGCCGTAGACGCTCAGGACCGCGGCCACATCCGCATTGAGGTCACGAGTCAGCTGACGCCGCGCGTCCTCGGATCCCGAGCGGTAGGCCGACACTGCCGCGTCCACGATGGAGTCAAGCTCGTGCGGGACGCGGTACGCGAGGTAACCATTGAACCGCTTGTCCCGCAGCCGAGCGAACGCATCCAACGGCCACCTCCCGTCCTATAGTCCGTGACGCCATGGTCACACAGGGGGCACGAGGTAATCACCCTGCCACCGGTAGCCGGCTTGGAGCAGCTGCTGTTTCTCCCGGGCGTATACGGTGGGCTCCGCACGCTTCCTGTTCCAGTAGTTGCCCCGGTAGGAGAGACGGTGCGGCGAGCTGTCCGACAGCGTGAGCATCGTCGTGACGCTGGATGACCGAAGCGTGGAGACCGCGCTCGAAGGCTGATCCTGCGTGAACCGATGCTAGGGATGCGAGGGGCGTAAGCATCGAGGAAGACTGAGGCCCCGTCATCGCGGACGGGGCCTCAGCCGTACGGCGGTGACCGAAACGGCCGCCCGGCGGACTGGTCAGCTGGTCAGGAGGGCGAACCGAGTACGGGTTCGTTTGCGGATGACGTAGCCCGGCGTGCTCAACGCGCCGTGCAGGCGCTGATGATTACTGGGCCGGTGCCACCTTCGGCGACGAAGCCGTAGGTCGTGCTGCCGCTCGGTGCGAGTGTGCCGTTGTATGGGGCGTTCGAAACGGTGTTCTCGCTGCGGACGCCGTTCCACACGTTGTTGACCACTACCCCTTGCGGCAGCGTCATGCTCACCGACCAGCCACGGATGGCGCTCGTGCCGGGGTTGGTGACGGTCACTTCGCCCTGGAACCCTGTCGGCCACGTGCTTGTGGCCCGGAAGGTCGCGGCACAGGTGCCAGCCGGCTGGCTTGGCGTGGGGCTGGCCGTCGTCGGGGTCGCGGTGGGCAGGGTTGGCGTCGGGCTGGTCGGCGTCGGGTCTGAGCCGCCGTACCGGCTGCCGAGGCTGATACCCGTCGTGCTGCCGACGCCGCCGAGCGGCACCTGGTGGTCGAGGCTGACGAACTTGCCATTGTGCTGCCACAGCGCCGGCTTCAGCAGCGCGTACTTCTGCTCGTCCCAGGTCTTCCAGTCGTCACGCAGCAAGCCGCCCGTGTCACCGGAGTTGGGGTTGAGCACCCAGAAGGTCTGGTGCAGCTTGTGCTCCGCGATCAGGTCGCGCAGCGCGGTCATCCACCTGTCCTGCCGCTCGTCCTGCCCGAGCCGGCCACCCCACTCGCCGATCAGCAGCGGCGCGATTCCTTGCTCGTGGATGAAGAACCAGTTGGGGCGCCACACGTCGGCGGTGAGGCTTGCCTTGTCGAACGGCTTCTGGAACCACGGCTGGTCGAACACCAACGGTCCGTAGTCATGCGGCGAGTAGACCAGCTGGTCCTGGTTGGCACCAAGGTTGATCGGGTGGTCACGTACGCCGCGCAGGTTGCCGCCCCACCAGTTGTAGTAGTAGTTGGGGCTCAGGTCCGGGTCGGTGTTGGGCGAGTTCCAGGTCTCCCCTCGCGTGGGTACACCTCGATGCCCTCGCAGAGCACCAGCACGTTGGGGTTGATGGCGAGGATGCGCTTGCTCGCCGTCTCGCAGGCGTGCTTCCAGTTGTCCTGGTCGGTGGTGTTGTCCCACTTGGCCCGGGGCGGCTGGTTGGGCGTACCGTGCGGCTCGTTCTTGATGTCCATCGCGATGATGGTGTCGTTGTTCTTGTAACGTTCGGTCACCCATTCCCAGCCGACGTAGAACTGCTCTGGGGTGACCGTGCCCTTGTACCACACCGGATGGATATGGCCGGAGTTGTCAGCCTCGGCGCTGTGCAGGTCGAGCATGACCTTGATGCCGTACTGCTCACTGAGCTGCAGGAAGTAGTCGAAGATCTGAAGGTTGTTCTTGCCGGCCAGCTCCGGGTTGGCGAACGTGTTCACGTTCGGCGCGGCGACTGTCTGGCCCGCGCGCCACTCCAGCAGCAACTGCGTGGAGATCGGTATCCGGACGAGGTTGATACCCCGGTCTGCCATCGATTTGGTGACCTCGGTGATGTTGGCCGACCAAAGACCATGGAAGACCCGCTCGGACGCGTTGAAACCGAACCAGTTGGCGCCGGTCAGCCACACCGGGTTGCCGTCCTCGTCGACGATCTGGTTGCCCTGGACGTGCAACCAGTCCTTGGCAGGGGCAGCGGAGACCGGTGTGGAAGTGACGGTGCTGACGGTCGCGGTGGCCAATGCCGCCGCCGCGGCGGCCAGTGCCACCGGTAACCGCCAGCGGCGACGACCGCTGGACGCTCTGCTCCAGGTCATGGTGGGGAACCCTTCGGGGTGAGTGACGTGCCCAGGATCGCCACCGCGGTGCCGCGGCCCGGTCTGAGCGGTCTGTGCCGGCCGGCGAAAAGCCACCGCCCGAGGCAGCACGACAGAACGGGAGCGCTCCCAGGGAGCGCGGGAGCGCTCCCACGCCGCAGCCTAGGGCCGACTTCCCGCTCCGGCAATACGTAGACGCCCTTGAATCCGCCCGCGCCCCGCCCACCCCGACTCAACCCCGAACGTGTTTGGTAGCGAGGACCTGCTTCTACGGTGCCGCCCCGAAGTGAGCGCGAAGTACTCGATGAACCGGTCGGAATCACCTCGCACCAGGACCGGCTTGGTTTCCGCCCTTCCTCGCCACGGCCGCCAACGCCTGCCGAGCCTCGGGCAGATCACCCAGCAGCGCGTGAGCGATGGCGAGGTACGTGTCGCCGAGCTGGGTCGTCCCGGCGGCGGACATCGCGGCGATGATGTCCGGCAAAGTCGATCGCGCGGCCAGGTACGGCGTGCCGTACTGATGTAGATCGGCGACCACCCGGTCCGCGACGTCTGCCTCTCCCGCCGGCCCACCCCGCAGGAGCGAGCCGCCGGCCGATTTCGTCGACAACCGTCACGCTGCGGATCCGCAGATCGGACACGTCCAAAGGTCGATCCGAAGGCCCATGGTCACCCTGCTGCCCTTCCTGAAGCGCGGGATAGCCCTGCGCCGGCCGAGAACGCGACTTCGGTCAGAACGAGCCGTCGGCACCGCAGTCGAAGGGCATAGCGAGGCGCGAAGCAATTGACGTGATGTCGGGCTGGCCGCCAGCGGGCGTGTCGGCCATCTGTTGGTCAACCCTGATCGTCTCTTGCCGTGGTCGTCGGTACACCGACCTCCGCCAGCCGGAGTGCCAGCAGTTCCAGTTCCGCCTCGGTGCCGGTCTGTCCCTGGGTCATCAGCGCCTCGACGCGAGCCGAGACGCTGGCCAGCGGTTCGCCGGTCGCTCGCAGGACCCGCATCACAGGCATGCGGGCGACCTGCTGCGGCGCCTGTACTCGCAGCCGGAAGGTGCCGCAGGTATCGAGCAGGGCCTGTCGCACCTGCGCCGGAGTCTCGTCCCAGCCGAACTCCTCCGTCTCACCGCCGCCGCAGGTGCCGCAGCCGCACAGCACGACCCACTGCAGCCGCCCGCCGATGACGTGCTCCCACGTGCGGCACTGGACGACAGAGCCGCACGTCTGGCACCGCTGCTCGATGAACGCTTCACACACCCCGCTGCAGCCAACCTCTCGTCACAGGGCAGACCAGCCTCTCATGGCCGACGAAGGGGCTGTAGACCGGCGGGTGGGAAATCCGGAGGTGCGGGAGGTCCTTCTGGAGGATTGGCCCGCGCCTCACAGCGCCAGCGGCGTTGCAGCGGCGCCTCGTCGCCGGGCGGCGAGGCACGCCGAAAGGGCCGCACCGTTGTGGACCGGACGTGCCGTGCAGGGCAACCATTGCCCATGCACGGCGCGTCGCCGTTCCCGGCCGGTGGTGTCGGTCAGGGCTGGGTGTCGGCCCCCATGCGCTCGCGCAGGCTGCGCGGCCGCATGTCGGTCCACACCTCGTCCACGTACGCGCTGCACTCGTCGCGGGTGCCCTCCTTGCCGACGCGGCTCCAGCCGGCCGGTACCTCGTGGCCCAGCGGCCACAGCGAGTACTGGTCCTCGTCGTTGCGGAGTACCTCGTAGGTCGCGTCGTCATCCATGTCTGGCTTCCCTTCGGTTGGGTTGTGATCGACAACGGGGGTGGAGATCGTTCGGAGCGCGCGGTTGACGGTGACCGCCACAGTGGCGACCGCCATGCCGGCCGCGCAGACCAGCACGGCCCCGGCGCCGGGCAGCGCCTGGGCGAGCAGGCCACCCATGGCCGGCCCGGCCGCGGCGGAGGCACCCATGGCCAGCCCGAGCACGGACGTGAGCCGGCCACGCAGGCGGTCCGGGGTGAGCAGGAGCTGGCGCGTCATCACCGCCGCGTTGGCGGTGGGCGGCAGCAGCGCCATGGCGAAGAACAGCGCACCGAGCATCGGCCCGCCGTGCAGCACGGCGGCCAGCGGGGTGAGGGCGGTGAGCACCCAGAACACCGCGATCACGGAGACGTGCGGGCGCAGAACCCGGTTCAGGTACGGCGCCGCGAGCGCGCCGACCACGCCGCCGACGCCGAGCATCGCGGCCATCACGCCGATGCCGCCGGCGGAAACGCCTCCGTCGCGGGCGAGCACGAGCACGACGACGTAGAACGCGCTGAAGAAGAGGTTGAGCACCAGCGCGCACAGGGCGGTGACCCGGATCGCCGGTTGCCGCCACACCCAGGCGACGCCTTCGGCGATTTCCCGGCCGAGGTGGCGGCGCTCACGCGGTACCGGCGCGGGGCGGGGCAGCCGGACGAAGGAGAGCGCCACGAACGCGACCGCGTGGGTGAGCGCGTCCACCACGAATGGCAGGACCCGGCCGACCGCGAACAGCGCGCCGCCGACCGCGGTGCCGGCGACGTGGCCGAGCAGCCCCCGCACGGCATTCATCGACACGGCCGCCGGCAGTTGCTCCTCGGTAACGACGGTGGGCAGCGAGGCGTCCTCGGCGGGGTCGAACAGCGCCGCGCAGGCCCCGATGACGACCGCGACGGCCAGCAGGTGACCGATGTGGATCGCGTCGAACCAGACCGCCGCCACCACACTGGCCGCCGCGAGCGCCTGCGCGGCCTCGCAGCTCAGCATGATCGCCTTGCGGTGCCAGCGGTCGGCCAGCGCGCCGGCGGGCAACCCGGCGACCATCTGGGCGGCGGCGATGGTGCCGAGCACGAGGCCGGACGCGGCCGCCGAGCCGGTGGCCGCGAGCACGAGCAGCGGAACCGCTATCGCGTACCCGTGGAATCCGAACAGCGACAGCGCCTGCCCCACCCACAGCAACTGGTAGTCGCGGTTGCGGGACAGCGGCGGCGCGGGACGGGCGGCGGTCATCCCGCACCCCGCACGTCCGCGGCGATGCCGCGCAGCGCGTCGGCGAAGTCGGCCGCCACGGCCGCCACCGCCGCGTGGGACGCGAGATCCGGGCGGTACGACCACGAGAACCGCATCCGGCCCTCGTCGATGCCGCCGACCACTTCGACCGGGTGTGGGCGCTTGTTGCCGGGATCGTGGTCGCGGCCAGCCGACCCGTGTACCGCCCGGAAGAGCCCGTCCTCGGGGCGGGGGTCGCGCTGTCCCACTGGCCGAGGTAGTTGAAGACCACGGGCGCCGCGGCTGTGCCCGCCGCGGTGAGCCGCTGCCGGGCCGCGGGCGGGCCGAGGTGGCGCAGCGCGGCGTATCCGAACCCGTTGGCTGGCACCGCCCGCAGCTGGCGCCGTACCGACTTCACCAGCGCCCGCCAGTCCGGCCCGTCGCCCGGCGCCACCGTGAGCCGCACCGGGTACATCGTGGTGAACCAGCCGACGGTACGGCTGAGGTCCACGCCGTCGAAGACGTCCTCGCGGCCGTGCCCCTCCAGCTCGATGCGCACGTCGTCGCGTCCGCCGTGCCGGGCCAGCGCCCACGCGGCGGCGGCCAGCACCACGTCGCCGGTGCCGACCCGGTACGCGCCCGGCGCCAGCCGGGACAGCGCCTCGGTGTCACCGGCGTCCAGTTCCACGAGCACCGGCTCGCCCTCCGGCGCCGCCGGGTCGCCCTCGAACCCCGCCGCGTCCCCTTCTGTCGCCGCGGCCCAGTGGTCCAGTTCGCCGTCGAAGCCGCCGGCCGCCGCGTGGTCGCGCAGCCGCACCGCCCAGTCGCGGAACGACGTGCTGCGCGGCCCGAGGTCGACCGGCTCGCCGGCGGCCGCCTGGCGGTACGCCCGGTCGAGGTCGTCGACCAGTATCCGCCAGGAGACCGCGTCCACCACGAGGTGGTGGGCGACGAGCAGCAGGTACGGCCGGTGGCTTCCGCTGCGCGGCACCAGGGTCGCGGTGAACACGGGACCTTCGGACAGGTCCAGCGCGGCGTGCGCCGCGTCGGCGATCTCCTCCAGCTCGCCGGCGTCTGCGATGGACGGTGCCCGGCGCAGTGGGGACGGCGCCGGCCCGTCGGGCACGTACTGCCGCCAGCCGTCGCCGTCCTGCGCGAACCGCGTCCGCAGCGCGTCGTGATGGGCCACGAGCGCGTCCAGCGCCGCCTCCAGCGAGGACTCGTCCACGTCCTCCGCCAGCTCCGCGACCATCGACTGGTTGAAGTGGTGGGGATTGGCCGGACCGGTGGCGAAGAACCATTGCTGGATCGGGGTGAGCGGCACCTCGCCGACGACCGGGCCGGCGTCGACCTCGGCCCGGTCGTCGACGAGCGCGACGACCGGTGCGAGCTCGGCGACCGTCTGGTGGCGGAACAGGTCCCGTGTGGACAGTGCCAGGCCGGCCTGCTTGGCCCGGGCCACCGTCTGCAGGCTCAGGATGGAGTCGCCACCCAGGACGAAGAAGTTGTCGTGCACGCCGACCTCGGCCACGCCGAGCACCTCGGCCCACACCCGGGCCAGCACCCGTTCGGTGTCCGTGCGCGGGGCGACGAAGCCCGCGCCGGCCGGGGTGGCGTCGGTGTCGGGCGCGGGCAGGGCGCGCCGGTCCACCTTGCCGCTGGCGTTGAGCGGCAGCCGGTCCAGCAGCACGAACGCGGCCGGCAGCATGTGGTCGGGCAGCGTGTGAGCCAGCCCGTCGCGCAGCCGTGCCGGCGTCAGCGCGTGCGCCTGCGGTGGTTGGGCGTCCGCCGCCGGCACGACGTAGGCGACCAGGCGTGGCCGCTCCCCCGGTGCGTCGCGCAGGACGACGGTCGCGTCGGCCACCCCCGGCTGCGTGCGCAGCGCGGCGGTGACCTCGCCCAGCTCGACCCGGAAGCCCCGCACCTGCACCTGGTCGTCGGCGCGGCCGCAGAAGTCGAGCTGCCCATCGGCCCGCCAGCGCACCACGTCGCCGGTGCGGTACATCCGCTCCCCCGGCCCGCCGAACGGGTCGGCCACGAACCGCTGGGCGGTCAGCCCGGGTCGGGTGAGGTAGCCGCGGGCCAGCCCGGTGCCGGCGACGTACAGCTCGCCGGGCACCCCGACGGGGACCGGTCGCAACGCGGCGTCCAGCACGTACGTCCTGGTGTTCCAGATCGGGCGGCCGATGGGCGGCGCCGTGGGAGCGGGCGGCAGCGGGTCCGTCCACGTCGACACGACGGTGCACTCGGTCGGGCCGTACATGTTGACGAGGTCGCGGCCCGGCGCCCACCGGCGGACCAGCTCCGCCCCGGACGCCTCGCCGCCGACGATGAGCGTGCGCAGGTCGGGCAGGCCGGCCTCGGCGCCGGCCGGCAGGGTGGACAGGGCGGCCGGTGGGATCAGCGCGTGTGTGATCCGCTGCTCGGCGAGGAAGGCGGCCAGCTGCTCGCCCAGCAGCGGCCCGGGCGTCGGCACGACGAGGGCCGCCCCGACCGGCAGCGCCAGGCACAGCTCCAGCACCGACGCGTCGAAGCCGGGCGAGGAGAACTGCAGCACCCGGTCGCCGGCGCGCACACCGCAGCGCTCGATCTCGGCCGCCGAGAAGCTGGGCAGGCCGCGATGCGGTACGACGACGCCCTTGGGCCGCCCGGTCGACCCGGAGGTGTAGATGACGTACGCCGGCTGCTCGGCCGTCACGTCCGGCAGCCCTTCCAGATCCGAGGAGGCCGCGGCGAGCTGCGCCGCGAAATCCGGGTCGTCCAGTCGCAGCACCGGCACGTCGCCGGCCGGCGGCTCCACTGTGGTCTGTGTCAGCATCAGTACGGGCCGGGCGTCGCGCAGCGTGAAGGCGATCCGTTCGGCGGGGTACGCCGGGTCGATCGGCAGGAACGCGCCGCCCGCCCGCAGCACCGCCAGCCGGGCGATGATGCCGTCGACGGATCGCGGCAGCAGCAGCGCCACCAACCTTTCCGGCCCGACGCCGCGCGCGGCGAGCAGGTGCGCGAGCCGGGTCGCGCCCTCGTCGAGCTCGCGGAAGCTCAGCGGGCCGCGTGGACCCTGGACGGCCAGCGCGTCGGGCGTCCGGCGGGCCTGCGCGGCGACGAGGTCGGTCAGCGTGGTGAACGGCACCTGTCGGGCTGTGTCGTTCCACTCCTCGACGACCCGGCGACGCTCGGCGTCGTCGAGCAGCGACAGCTCGCCGAGCCGGCGGTCGGGGTGGTGCGCGATGCCGGCGAGGGCGCGGGCGAGCTGGTCGGCCAGCCGCGCCACGGTGGACTGGTCGAACAGGTCCGTGCGGTACGTGAGCGCCATCCGCAGCTCTTCGTCCACTTCCTGGAACTCCACGGTGACGTCGAAGCCGGCGGTGACCGTGGCCGGCTCCACCTCGGCCACGTCGAGGCCGGGCAGTGACAGCGGAGCGCCCGGCGTGTTCTGCAGCACGACCATGGTCTGGAACAGCGGGGTACGCCCCGCGTCGCGCTCGGGCTGCAGCGCGTCCACGACCCGCTCGAACGGCACGTCCTGGTGGTCGAAGGCGTCCAGTGCGGTGGCCTGGACTCGGCGCAGGAACTGCTCGACCGTGTCCGTGTCGCGCACCGCCGTACGCAACACCACCGTGTTGACGAAGAACCCGACGATGCGGTCCAGCCCGGGGCGGTCGCGACCGGTCGTGACCGTGCCGACGGCCACGTCGTCCTGCCCGGACCAGCGGGCGAACAGCAGTTGGCTGCCGGCGACGAGGGTGGTGAACAGGGTGCCGCCGAGCCGGCGGCCGAGGCCGCGCAGGGCCTGCGTGTCAGCCGCGGACAGCGTCCGTTCCACGGTCGCGCCGGTGAGGCCGCGGACCGGCGGGCGGGGCCGGTCGGTGGGCAGCTCCAGCGTCGGTACGCCGTCGAGCTGCCGGCGCCAGAACTCCAGCTGCTCGTGCGGCTCCGCGGCCGCGTACCGGGCGCGCTGCCAGCGGGCCACGTCGGCGTACCGGGGCGGCGGCTCGGGCAGGTCCAGCGGCGTGCCGGCGGTCACCGCGGCGTACCGGTCGGCCAGCTCACCCAACAGCAGGCCGGTGGACCAGCCGTCGGTGACGATGTGGTGCAGGGTCAGCGACAGGATGTGCTCGTCGGCGGCCACCCGCAGCAGCCGCGCCCGCAGCGGCAGCTCGGTCAGCAGGTCGAACGGGCGTTGCGCGTCCTCGCACAGCAGGTGCGCAACCGCGTCGGGTGCCGCGTCGACGACTGCCAGGTCGACCGGCGCGGGCGGTTGGATGATCTGTACGCCGGATCCGTCGCCGTCGGCGAACGTGGTGCGCAGCGACTCGTGCCGCTCGGCCAGGCCGGTCAGGGCGGTGCGCAAAGCGTCGACGTCGAGCTTGCCGCGCAGGCGCAGGGCGAGCGGGATGACGTACTCCACGCTCTCCGGCTCGTGCTGGTGCAGGAACCACAGCCGCTGCTGGGCGAAGGAGAGCGGTGCCTGCGGCTCGTCCGAGCGTGCGGGGCCGTCGGCGGTCGGTGCCATGGTGGCCACGAGCGGGGCCAGCTCGGCGATCGTCGGCGCGGCGAACAGCGCGCGTGGCGACAGCTCGGCGCCGAGCGCGGCGTGTACCCGGGAGACGACCTGGATGCTGCTGATCGAGTCACCGCCCGCGGCGAAGAAGTTGTCGTGCACGCCGACGCGGGAAAGGCCGAGCGTGTCGGCCCAGATTCCGGCGAGGGTCCGCTCGACGGCGTCGCGGGGTGGTACGTGGCTCGGGCCCGTCCCGGCGCCGCTGTCGTCGGGTGGCGCAGGCAGCGCGCGGCGGTCGAGCTTGCCGTTGCGGCTCAGCGGCAGCGCGTCGAGCACCACGAAGGCGGACGGCACCATGTAGTCGGGCAGCGCGGCCGCGGCGTGCGCGCGCAGCTGCCCGACCTCGGACCGGCTGGTGGGCACGACGTAGGCGACCAGGCGCTTGGCGCCAGCGTCGGCCCGGGCAAGCACCGCCACATCCGCCACCGCCGGATGCCCCGCCAGCACCGACTCGATCTCACCCAGCTCCACCCGGAACCCGCGGATCTTCACCTGCTCATCGGCCCGACCGACGAACTCGACCACACCGTCGCTCCGCCACCGCACCACATCACCCGTGCGGTACATCCGCTCCCCCGGCCCGCCGAACGGATCCGCTACGAACCGGGCCGCGGTCAGCCCTGGACGGCCGAGGTAGCCGCGGGCGACGCCGGCGCCGGCCAGGTACAGCTCTCCGGGAGCGCCGGGCGGCACCGGCCGCAACCAGCCGTCCAGCACGTACGCCCGCATGTTGTCCAACGGCGCACCGATCGGCACCGCATCCGGCACCCCACCGGCCGCGGACATCGCAAAACTCGTCGCGAACGTCGTCGTCTCCGTCGGCCCGTACCCGTCCACCACCGTGATCCCGGGACACGCCTCCAACACCCGACGCACCGCCGCGGCCGGCACCACATCACCACCGGTCCACACCTCACCCACGCCGGCAAGGCAGTCCGGGGCCTCCTGCGCCACCACCCGGAACACACCGGCCGTCAGCCACAGCGACGTGACGCCGTGCGCGGGCAGTACCCGCCGAAGCATGGCCACGTCCAGGTCGCCGGGCGGCGCCACGACGGCGGCACCGCCGTTCAGCAGCGGCACCCACAGCTCGTAGGTGGAGGCGTCGAACGCCAGCGGCGAGTGCACCAGGACCCGCCGGTGCTGTGGCCCGGCGAAGCGGATGTCGTCGGCGAGGGCCACCACGTCGCGGTGGCGCACCGCCACACCCTTCGGCGTGCCGGTGGAGCCGGACGTGTACTCGACGTAGACAAGGCCATCGGGATCCGGCCGCGCGGGCCGCGCCTGAGCGGCACCCACGTCCCGCACGTGCAGGACCACTCCATCGTGGACGGACGTGGCCGTCTCGTGCCAGGCGTCGTCGGTGAGCACCACGCGGGCACCGGCCGCGTCGATGACGGCCCGCAACCGCTCGGCGGGCGAGCGCAGGTCCAGCGGCAGGTACGCCGCGCCGGCCAGCACCACGCCGACGACCGCCACGACCTGCTCGACCGAGCGCTCCATGAGCACGGCCACGCGGTCCTCAGCGCCGACCCCGGCGGCGGCGAGCCGGCCCGCGACGGCGGTGGCCCGCTCCGCCAGCTCGGCGTAGCCGAGCGTCGTCGCGCCAGCGACCACGGCGGGTGCGCCGGGGGTGGCCCGCACCTGGTCGGCGAACCGGTCGGCGACCGTGCCGGCCGATGCGGAGCCGGTGGCCGGCGGATTCCACGTGACGAGCACCTGCTCGCGTTCGGCCGCCGAGGTGACAGCCAGATCGGCCAGCCGGCGCTCGGTGTGCGCGGCGAGCTCGTTCAGCAGCAGGGCCAGTTGGTCCACCAGCCGCCGCGCGGTGGCGGCGTCGAACAGCCGCGGGTCGTACAGCAGGTTGAGCCGCAGGCGGCCGGCAAGGTCGGCGACCAGCGTCAGCGGGAAGCTGGTGCGGTCCTCGGCCCGCACCTCGCGCACGACGGGGCCGCCGTCGTCCTCGCCGCCGGCGTACGGGTAGTTCTCGAACACCACGGCGCTGTCGAACAGGGCCGAGCCGGGCGGCACGTCCGAGTGCGACGCGAGTTGGGCCAGCGAGACGAAGTCGAAACGGCGGGCCTCGGCCTGCGCGTCCTGCAGCCGTCGCAGCCAGTCGGCGGCGGTGGCGCGGCCGTCGGTGTCCACCCGCGTCGGCACGGTGTTGATGAACATGCCGATCATGTCGGCGGCGCCGGGCAGCTCGGCCGGGCGGCCCGACACCGTGGTGCCGAACACCACGTCCCGCTCGCCGCTGAACATCGACAGCAGCAGCGCCCAGGCGCCTTGTACGAACGTGTTCACGGTGAGCCCGTGGCGGCCGGCGGCCTCGCGCAGCCGCGCCGATCCGACGGCCGGCAGCTCCAGCCGGACCGAGCCGGCCGAGTCGGTGTCATGCGCGGAGCCGGGCGGCCGGTCGTACGGCAGCGGGGTGGGCGCGGCGAACCCGGCCAGCACATCGCGCCAGTACCCCGCGGCGGCCGCGGTGTCCTGGCCGGCGAGCCAGCGCAGGTACTCGCGGAAGGGCGGGCGGGTCGAGGCGGTGGCCGCCCCGGCGTACTCCGCGCACACCTCGGCGAACACCTGCGCGGCGCTCCAGCCGTCCAGCGCCACGTGGTGGGAGGTCCACACGACGACGGTCTCACCGCCGGGGATCGCGGCGATGGCCAGCCGCATGAGCGGCGCGACGGTGAGGTCCATGCCGGCGGCCCGGTCGGCGGCCAGCAGCTCGGCCAGGCGCGACTCCCAGTCGGCGCCCCACGCGTGCCGGGTCACCGGCACGGTGGCCCGGGCGTGCACCACCTGGACGGGTCGCGGCAGGCCGCGCCAGGCCAGGGCGGTGCGCAGTGCCGGGGTACGGTCGGCGACCCGCTGCCACGCGGCGGCCAGCCGGTCCGGGTCCTGCACGCCGGCCAGCCGGAGCGTGATCTGGTCCAGGTACGCGCCGGTCGGGTCGACCAGGCCGTGGAAGAGCATGCCGGCCTGCAGCGGGGTGAGCGGGAAGATGTCCTCGACGCCGCGCCCGTCGCCGGCGAGGCGGTCGACGGCCGCCTGGTCGAGCCCGGCGAGCGGGAAGTCGCTGGGCGTGCGGCCACCCGCGTCCGGCTGTACACAGTGGTCGATGATCTCTCGCAGGGCGGCGAGGTAGTCGTCGGCCAGCCGCCGCACGGTGGCCTCGTCGTGCAGCCGGTGCGAGTACGTGAAGCCCAGCTCCAGCGTGCCGCCGGCGACGATGCCGGTGACGTCCAGCAGGTACTGGCGGGGCGCGTCCGGGTCGGCGACCTGGCCGACGCCTTCGTGCCAGGCCCGGTAGAGCCCGTCCGCGACGCCGCCGGGTGCCCACTGGCCGAGGTAGTTCAGGCTGATGCCCGGCCGGGTGCCGCGGTCCAGCCCTGCCGCGCCGGCCAGGTGCCGCAGCGCGCCGTAGCTCACGCCGTGGTGCGGCACCGCCCGCAACTGCTCCTTGACGGCCTTGACCAGCGCGCCGACACCGCCCTGCGCGGGCAGCCGCAGCGCCACGGGAAACTCCGCGGTGAACCAGCCGACGGTACGGGCGACATCGACGCCGTCGAGCAGGTCGTCGCGACCGTGCCCCTCAAGGCCGACCAGCACCCGGTCGTGGCCGGTCCACCGGGCGACCGCGCGGCCCAGCGCCGCCAGCAGCACGTCGTTGACCTGTGTCCGGTACGCGCCGGGCACGTCGCGCAGCAGCGCGGTGGTGGCGTCGCGGTCCAGCCGCACGGTCAGGGTGGTGGCATCACCGGCCACGTTCGGACCGTCGTGGTCGAGCGGCAGCGCGGCGGCCGGCCCCTCGGCGAGCGCCGTCCAGTACGGCAGGGCGTCGTCGAAGCCGCCGGTGCGGGTGTGCTCGTCGAGGCGCCACGCCCAGTCGGCGTAATCGTCGGTGCGCGGCCCGAGGTCAACGGGGGCGCCGGCACGGATCTGGTCGTACGCCGTCTGCAGGTCGTCCAGCAGCACCCGCCACGACACGCCGTCGATCACGAGGTGGTGTACGACGATCAGGAGCTGGGGCGGCCGGCCGGTGCCCCGGTCCAGCAAGAGCGCGCCCAGCAGGGGGCCCGCCTCGATGTCCAGGCCGCTCTGCAACCACTCCGCGGCGTCCTCGATTGCCGGCCGCAGGTCCGCCTCTTCCACAGTGGACAGATCGCGTCGGGTCAGCAGCTCGGCGGTGTGCGCCCGCGTTTCCCGCTGCCACCACCGGCCGTCGCCGTCGCGGGTGAAGCGCAGGCGCAACGCACCGTGCTGGGCCACCACGGCCGCCAGTGCGGCGCGCAGCGCGGCCTCGTCGGCGTCGGGGGCGAGCTCGACGAGCGTGCTCATGGTGAACCGCGCGGCCGGGCCGGACGTGTCGAGGAACCACTGCTGGATCGGCGCGAGCGGCGCGGGACCGGTGTGCTTCGCCCGCTGGTCGGTACCGGCCGGGTCGGTGGCCGCCGCGACGGCGGCCAGCTCCGCGACGGTCTGGTGGCGGAACACGTCCTTGGCGGTGACCCGCAAACCGGCCCGCCGCGCCCGGGTGACCACCTCGATGCTGAGGATCGAGTCGCCGCCCAGGCCGAAGAAGTTGTCGGTGGCACCCACCCTGGGCAGGCCCAGCACCTCGGCCCATACGCGGGCCAGCTCGCGTTCGGCGTCCGTGCGCGGCGGGACGAACGACGCGTCCGCCGTGGCGGCGACGTCGGGCGCGGGCAGGGCACGCCGGTCCACCTTGCCGCTGGTGGTGTGCGGCAGCGCGGGCAGCGTCACGAACGCGGCCGGCACCAGGTACTCCGGCAGCCGCTCGCGCAGCCAGCCGCGCAGGTCCGCGCCGGCATCCCCGACCACGTAGGCGACCAGGCGGCGGTGGCCGGCGTCCTCGCGGGCCACGACGGCCGCGTCGCTCACGCCCGGGTGCCGGCGCAGCGCCGCCTCCACCTCGCCGGGCTCGATCCGGAAGCCGCGGATCTTCACCTGGTCGTCGACGCGGCCGAGGAACTCCAGCACCCCGCCGGCGGTCCACCGGGCCCGGTCGCCGGTGCGGTACATCCGGGTGCCCGGCGCGCCGTACAGGTCGGCGACGAAGCGGCCGGCGGTCAGCCCGGGCCGGTTCAGGTAACCGCGGGCCACCTGGGCGCCGGCCAGGTACAGCTCACCGGGCACGCCGACCGGGACCGGCTGCAGCCGGGCGTCCAGCACGTACGCCCGGACGTTGGGCAGCGGCCGGCCGACGACCGGACGGTCGTGGTCGCGTACCCGCGCCGCCAGCGCGTCGACAGTGCATTCGGTCGGGCCGTAGTAGTTGTACGCCGTGGTGTCCGCCGCGGCCGCCAGCTCCCGCCACATCGCCTCGCCGACCGCCTCCCCGCCGAGCATGAGCAGCCGGGGCCGGTGCGCGTCGGCGGTGAGCAGGCCGGCGGCGAGCAGCTGGCGGGCGTACGCCGGGGTGAGGTCCAGGAAGTCGATCCGCTCGGCGACGACGTAGTCGACGAGCGCGGCCGGGTCCATCCGGGTGGTTTCGTCGACGACGTGCAGCTCGTGCCCGGCCACCAGCAGCAGCGGGCCTTCCCACGAGGTGTCGAACGAGAACGCGGCGGTCAGCGCGGCGCGCAGCCGGGCACCGGCCGGTACAAGCCGTGCGAGGTGGCCGGCGTACAGGGTGACCAGTTGGCGGTGCTCCACCGCGACGCCCTTCGGCGTACCCGTCGAGCCGGAGGTGAAGATGAGGTAGGCCGTATTGGCGGTCCTCAGTGGACGGAAACGGTCGGCGTCGGTCGGGTCGTCGACCCGCTGATCGGCGAGCGCCGCGACGGTCCCAGGCGCGTCCAGCGCGACGACGGCCGCCTCGCCGGCGGCCGCGTGCACGGCGGCGGCGTCCCGCGTGGTGACGACAACGGCCGGTGCGGCGTCGCGCAGCAGCGCCTCGACCCGGGCCGGCGGCAGCGCGCGGTCGACCGGCAGGTACACCGCCGGCCTTGGTCACGGCGAGGATCGCGACGACCGCGTCGAGCGTGCGGGGCAGGGCGACGGCCACCACGTCCTCGGCGCCGACGCCGGCGCTGATGAGGTGGTGGGCGAGCCGGTTGGCGCGCTCGTTCAGCTGGGCGAAGGTCAGCCGCTCGCCCGCGCAGACGGCCGCGGTGGCGCCGGGTGTGCGGTGGGCGGCGGCCTCGAAGAGAGCCGGGAACGTCGCGTCCGGTACCGGCAGGCCGGTGTCGTTCCAGTCGCCGAGCATCCGGGCACGCTCCACGGCGTCGAGCAGCGGCAGGTCGCCAACCGGGCGGTCGGGAGCCGCGGCGGCGCCGCGCAGCACGGCGAGCAGGAGCCCGACCAGGCGCTGGGCCGTGCCCGCGTGGAACAGGTCCGTGTTGTACTCCAGCGACCCGACCAGGGAGTCGCCGTCGCTGTAGAAGTCGACGCTTACGTCCACGCTGGCCGTCGTGGCCGGCGTGGTCAGCTCCGCCACGCTCAGCCCGTCCAGTGCCGGCAGCCGGTTGCCGAGGTTCTGCAGCACCACCATCGCCTGGTAGAGCGGGGTGACGCTGGTGTCGCGCTCGGGCGCGACCGCGTCGACCACCCGCTCGAACGGCACGTCCTGGTTGGCCAGCGCGTCGCGCACCGTGTCGCGCACCTCGTCGAGCAGCTCGGTGAACGGCCGGTCACCGGGCACCCGGGCGCGCAGCACCAGTGTGTTGACGAACGCGCCGACCAGCCCTTCCAGCTCGGGCCGCTCGCGCCCGGACACCACGGTGCCGACCGCCACGTCGTCCCGCCCGCACCAGCGGGCGAGCAGCACCTGGACGGCGGCGACCAGGGCGGTGAACAGCGTGCCGCCGTGCGCGCGGCCGAGCGCGGCCAGCCGTGCGGTCACCTCGGCGGGTACGGCGAACGGCACCGCCGCGCCGTTGTGGGTCTGCACGGCTGGGCGGGGACGGTCGGTCGGCGGCTCCAGCGGCTCCAGCCCGGCCAGCCGCTCGCGCCAGTACCCCAGCTGCTCCTCCAGGTCCGGCTCGCGCGAGCGCTGCCAGGCGGCCACGTCGGCGTACTGGACGGGCAGCTCGGGCAGGCGCGGCGCGCTGCCGGCCCGGGCGGCCCGGTACAGCTCGGCGAGGTCGCCGGCGAGCACGCCCATGGACCAGCCGTCGGTGACGATGTGGTGCAGGGCGAGTGTGAACACGTGCTCGTCGGCGGCCAGGCGCAGCAGGCGGGCCCGCAGCAACGGCCCGCGGCGCAGGTCGAAACCGGTGCCCGCCTCCTCGGCCAGTACCCGCTCCACTTCGGACTGACGGGCCGCCGCGGAAAGCGCGCGGAGGTCGGTCACCGGCAGCGGCAGAGTGGCGTGCGGATGGATGATCTGCACCGGCCGGCCGCCGTCGGTGTCGAACGTGGTGCGCAGCGCCTCGTGCCGGGCCACCAGCCCGTCCAGCGCGGCACCGAGCGCCGCCGCGTCCAGCTCGCCGCGCAGCCGCAGCGGCATGAACGTCACGTACTCCGCCGAGCCCGGCTCGAACTCGGCGAGGAACCACAGCCGCTGCTGGGCGTACGACACCGGCAGCGCGCCGTCGCGGGCGGCCGGCTTGATCGCGTCCGGGTCGCCCGCGGCGTCCTCGGCGGCGCGGGCCAGCGCGGCCACCGTCGGGTGATCGAACACCGCGCGCGGCGGCAGGTCCACGCCCAGCGCGGTGCGCAGCCGCGACGCCATGCGGATCGCGACGATCGAGTCGCCGCCCAGGTCGAAGAAGTTGTCCTGCGCGCCGACTCCCCCGACGCCGAGCAGGTCGGCCCAGACCCCGGCGACGGCCGCCTCGGCCGCGGTGGCCGGTGCCACGTGTGCGGCGCGCGCGGCGGCGGCCGGCTCGGGGCGGGCAGCGCCCGCCGGTCCAGCTTGCCGTTGGCGTTGAGCGGCAGCGCGTCCAGCGTCACGAAGGCGGCCGGCACCATGTAGTCGGGCAGCACGGCGGCCAGACCGGCCCGCAGCGTCGCCGGGTCAACCGGCGCCGGGCCGGCCGGCACGACGTACGCGACGAGCCGCTTGCGGTCCGGCTCGTCCTCGCGGGCCAGCACCGCGGCGTCGGTGATCTCGGGCCGGGCCACCAGCGCGGCCTCGATCTCGCCCAGCTCGATCCGGAAGCCGCGGATCTTCACCTGGTGGTCGGCACGGCCGAGGTACTCCAGCCGGCCGTCGAACGTCCAGCGCGCCAGGTCGCCGGTGCGGTACATGCGCGCGCCCGGGCTGGTTGCGAACGGGTCGGCCACGAACCGGTCGGCGGTCAGGCCGGGCCGGTTGAGGTAGCCGCGGGCCAGACCGGCTCCGGCGACGTACAGCTCGCCCGCCACGCCGGGCGGCACCGGCTCGCGGTCGGCGTCCAGGACGTACAGGCGCAGGTCGGGAATGGCCGCGCCGATGACGCTGCCGGTGGCCGCCGCGGCCGCCGCCCGATCCAGCGGCGCGTACGTGACGTGCACCGTCGTCTCGGTGATGCCGTACATGTTGACCAGGACGGGAGCGCGGTCGTCGTGGCGGGCGTACCAGTCGGCCAGCCGCGACAGGTCCAGCGCCTCGCCGCCGAAGATGACGTACCGCAGGGCGAGCGGCGAATCGTCGTCCCGGTCGGCCGCGATGAGCTGGTAGAAGGCCGACGGGGTCTGGTTGAGCACGGTCACCCGCTCCTGGGCGAGCAGGCGCCGCACGTCGCGCGGCGACCGGGACACCGCGTGCGGCACGACGACGAGCCGGCCACCGTGCAGCAGCGCGCCCCACAACTCCCACACCGAGAAGTCGAAGGCGTAGGAGTGGAACAGGGTCCACACGTCGTCCTCGCCGAACCCGAACCACGGCCGGGTGGCCTCAAACAGGCGTACGGCGTTACGGTGCGTCACCACCACGCCCTTCGGCTGCCCCGTCGAGCCGGAGGTGTAGATGAGGTAGGCCGGCGTGTCCGGGTCCGGCGCCACAAGTTCCGCGTCCACAAGGGACTCGTCCGTGACCGGCAGCCGCGGCACGGAAAGCTCGGGCAGGTCGAGCGAGTCGTCGGCGACAACGGCGACCGGGGCGGCGTCGCGCAGCATCCGCGCCATCCGGTCCGCCGGCTGCGCCGGGTCCACCGGCAGGTACGCCGCGCCGGACTTCAGCACACCCAGCACCGCCACGACCTGCGAGACCGACCGGGGCAGCACGAGCGCCACGTACCGCTCGGGCCCCGCCCCGGCGACCACCAGCCGCCGGGCCAGCCGGTCGGCCCGGGCGTCCAGCTCCGCGTACGTGAGCTCGCCGTCCTCCCCGGTCACCGCGACCCGGTCGGGCGTGCGGGCCGCCTGCGCCGCGAACAGCTCCACCAGTGTCGCCGGGCGGTGGACGATCCCGTCGACGCGCGCGCAGCTCCAGTCCTCGAGGATCTGCCGCCGCTGCGCAGCCGGCATCCACGGCACCGCCCGCACCGGCCGGTACGGATCGGACGCCAGGCCGGCAAGCAGGGTCAGCAGCCGGTCGCCGAGCGCCTCGGCGGTGGCCGCGTCGAACAGCCGGGGGTCGTACGCGAGGTCGAAGCCGAGACGGTCCGTCACGTACGCCCGCAGGCTCAGCGGGAACGTCGTGGAGTCGCGCGGCACCACGTCGACGATCCGCGGCCCCGCCCCGGACGACTCGTCGTACGGGTAGTTCTCGAACGCCACGATGCTGTCGAACAGCTCGGTGCCGACCGGCACCCCGGCCCACGCGCGCAGCTGGGTGAGCGCGACGAAGTCGTACTCGCGGGTCCGGTTCTGCTCGTCCTGCAGCCGCCGCAGCCACGCGGCGGCCTCGTCGCCGCCCGGCACCCGCACCCGCGCGGGCACCGTGTTGACGAACATGCCGACCATCGACTCCACGCCGGGCAGGTCGGCCGGGCGTCCGGAGACGGTCGCGCCGAACACCACGTCGTCCCGCCCGGTCCAGCGGGCCAGCAGCAGCGCCCAGGCGCCCTGCACCACGGTGTTCACCGTCAGTCCGGCGCCGGCGGCCATCCGGCGCAGCCGCTGCGACTCCGCCGCGTCCAGGCGCAGGCGCAACATCCGCGAGGACTCGGCCTGGTGCGCCCGGGCCGGCGGCCGGTCGTACGGCAGCGGCGTGGGCTCCATGCCGGCCAGCGCGGCGGTCCAGTGCTCCCCCGCCCGGTCGATGTCCCGCCCGGCGAGCCAGGCCAGATAGTCGCGGAAGGCCGGGCGCGGCGAAGAAGTCGCGGGCCGGCCGGTCAGCAGCGCCGTGTACCGCTCGCACACGTCGGTGAGCACCTGGGCCAGGCTCCAACCGTCCAGTCCGATGTGGTGGGACGTGAGCACGAGCACGACCCGCTCGGCGCCGACGGTGGCAACGGCGAGGCGCAGCAGCGGCGCGGCGGCCAGGTCGACGCCCGAGCGCCACTCGGCCTCGGCGATGCGGGAAAGCTCCGCCTCCCGCGCGGCGTCGTCGAGGCCGCGCAGGTCGTGGTACGCCACCGGCACGGTGGCCCGCGCGTGCACCACCTGCAGCGGCTCGTCCACGTCGCGCCACACCACCCTGGTACGCAGTGCGGGCGTCCGGTCGACGACGTCCTGCCAGGCCGCGCCGAGGGTGGCGGGGTCGCCGACGCCGTCCATCAGCAGCCGCGCCTGGTCCAGGTAGACGCCGGTGCCGTCGAGGGCGTGGAAGAGCATGCCGGCCTGCAGCGGGGTGAGCGGCAGCAGGTCGGTCACGTCGCGGCCGTCGCCCACCAGCCGGTCCACGCCCGCCTGGTCCAGCCGCACCAGCGGGAAGTCGCTGGGGCTGCGCCCGCCCGCGCCCGGTGCCGCGCAATGCGCGACGATCTCACGCAGCGCGCGCACCATCCGGTCGGCCAGCCGGCGCACGGTCGACTCGTCGAGGGCGTCGGCGGGGTACAGCCAG
Source organism: Phytohabitans houttuyneae (assembly GCF_011764425.1). NCBI lineage: Bacteria > Bacillati > Actinomycetota > Actinomycetes > Micromonosporales > Micromonosporaceae > Phytohabitans > Phytohabitans houttuyneae. Next base: position 558,138 of record NZ_BLPF01000003.1, on the reverse strand, counting down.
GTCAGCACCAGCTCGCCACCGGTGACCGCTCCGGTGACATCCAGCAGGTACGACAGGTCGGCCGTCGGGTCGGTGTCCGGCCCGGCGCCGGCGTCCTCACTCCAGCCGCGCACCAGCCCGTCCGCGCCCGTGCCGGCGTCGAACCTGCCGTGGTAGTTGAAGCAGATCCTCGGCTGCGGGGCGCCGGCCAGGGTGTCCGCCCCGCGCACGTAGCGCAGCGCCTCGTAGCTCAGGCCCCGGCGCGGTACGGCCCGCAGCTGCTCCTTGACCGCCGGCAGGACGGTCCGCCAGTCCGCTGTGGACGGTACGGTCAGCAGCACCGGGAACTGGGTGGTGAACCACCCCACGGTGCGGGACAGGTCGACGCCGTCGAGCAGGTCCTCGCGGCCGTGGCCCTCCAGCGCCACCAGCAGCCGCTCGCGGCCGGTCCACTCGGCCAGCGTGCGGCCGAGCGCCGCCAGCAGCACGTCGTTGACCTGGGTGCGGTACACGTCGGGCACCTGGCGCAGCAGCGCATCGGTGGCCGCCGGGTCCAGCCGGACCGTCACCTGCCGCGCCGGGCCGGCCGTACCCGCGCCCTCGCGGTCCACCGGCAGCCGCGCCGCCTCGGGGTCGGACGTGGCTTCCCAGTACGCCAGGTCCGCGTCGAGCGCACCGGATTCGACGTGCTGGGTCAGCTCGTGCGCCCAGCGGGTGAACGCGGTCGGCACCTCCGGCAGCGCCACCGGCCGGCCGGCGCACCGGTCGGCGTACGCGGACTCCACGTCCTCCAGCAGCACGCGCAGCGAGACGCCGTCCATGACGAGGTGGTGGGCGGTGAGGAAGAGCAGCGGCGGCCGGTCGTGGCCGCGCGGAAAGAGCCGTGCCGCGACGAGCGGGCCGTCGGCGAGGTCCAGGCCGGCACGCGCGGCGCCGGCCTGGCGCTCCACGGCGGCGGCCTGCTCGCCCGGGTCGAGGTCGGACAGGTCGCAGCGGCGCAGCACCTGCGTGGGCGCGGCGGGCGCGAGCTCCTGGCGCCACCCGGTGGCCGTGCGACGGAATCGCAGGCGCAGCGCGTCGTGGTGGGCCACCACCGCGTCGACGGCCTGGGCGAGCGCCGCCTGGTCCACATCGGAAGCCAGCTCGACGAGCACGGACATCGTGAAGTGGCGCAGCGCGCCGTGAGTGTGGAAGAACCAGTGCTGGATCGGCACGAGCGGGGCCGGGCCGTCGACCGGGCCGCGGGCCGGCGCGGCGTCCGCGTCGCCGGTGGAGGCGGCCGCCGCCAGCTCGGCCACCGTCTGGTGGACGAACACGTCCCGGGCGGCCAGCCGCAGCCCGGCCTGCCGGGCCCGCGAGACGACCTGAATCGCCAGGATCGAGTCGCCGCCCCGGGCGAAGAAGTTGTCCGTCGCGCCGATCCGCTCGGTGCCCAGCACGCCGGCCCAGATGTCGGCCAGCACGCGTTCGTTCGGCGTGCTCGGCGCCACGTGGTCCTCGGCGCCGGCCACGGCGTCGTCGGGGTCGGGCAGCGCGCGCCGGTCGAGCTTGGCGCTGACCGTGCGGGGCAGCTGCGCCAGGGGCACGAACGCCGACGGCACCATGTACTCCGGCAGCCGCCGCTTGAGCCCGGCCCGCAGCCCGGCCAGGTCGGCGTCGCCCACCACGTACGCCACGAGCCGCCGGTGGCCGTCGGCACCGGCGCGGGCCACCACGGCGGCCTCGGCCACGCCCGGCTCGTCCAGCAGAGCCGCCTCCACCTCGCCCGGCTCGATCCGGAAGCCGCGCACCTTCACCTGCTCGTCCGCACGGCCGAGGTACTCCACCACCCCGTCGCCGGTCCACCGGGCCAGGTCGCCGGTGCGGTACATGCGCGTGCCAGGACCACCGAACGGGTCGGCCACGAACCGTTGTGCGGTCAGCCCGGGCCGGTTGAGGTAGCCGCGGGCGAGCTGGTCGCCGGCCAGGTACAGCTCGCCGACGACGCCGACGGGCACCGGCCGCAGCCGGGCGTCGAGGACGTACGCGCGCACGTTGCGCAGCGGCCGCCCGATGACCGGCCGGCCGTCACCCTCGATCGGGCAGGACAGCGCGTCGACGGTGCACTCGGTCGGGCCGTAGAAGTTGTACGACGCCGTGTCCGGCGCCGCGGCCAGCTCGCGCCACAGCGCCGGGTCGACCGCCTCGCCGCCGAGCATCAGGATCGCCGGCCGGTGGCGGGGGTCGGTGAGCAGCCCGGCCGGCAGCAGCTGGCGCAGGTACGACGGGGTGAGGTCGAGGAAGTCGATGCGGTTGGCGGCCACGTAGTCGACGAGGCCGGCCGGGTCGAGCCGGACCGCGGCGTCGATCAGGTGCAGCTCGTGCCCGTCCGCCAGCAGGGCGGGGCCCTCCAGTGACGTGTCGAACGAGAACGCGGCGGTGAGCGCGACCCGCAGCCGCCGCCCGCCGGCGCGGGCGACGAAGTCGGCCCGGTGGTTGGCGACGAGGTTTGCCAGCGCCCGGTGGTCCACCACGACGCCCTTGGGCATGCCGGTGGAGCCGGAGGTGTAGATGACATAGGCGGCGTTGTCGGGCCTGGGCCCGTCGCGCCGGTCGCCGCCGACCAGGTCGTCGCCGGACAGCGCGCGCAGCTGCGCCACGGTCGCCGGGTCGTCCAGCGCCAGTACGGCGACGCCGCCGGCCGGGCTGCCGGACGCCGCGACGAGCAGTGCCGGGTCGGCGTCGCGGCACAGCAGCGCAAGCCGCTCCGCGGGCACGTCGGGGTCCACCGGCAGGTAGACCGCACCGGCCTTCCACACCGCGAGCATCGCCACGATCGCGTCCGCGGAGCGGGGCAGGGCCAGCACGACCGGGCGCTCCGGGCCGGCGCCACGGGCCGCGAGCAGCCGCGCCAGCCGGTTGGCCCGCGCGTTCAGCTCGCCGAACGTGAGCCGCTCAGGCCCGCAGACCAGCGCGGTACGCCCGGCGTCGCGCCGCACCTGCGCCTCGAACAGCTCCGGCAGCGTCGTGTCCGGTACCGGCAGGGCGGTGTCCGTCCCCGCCGCCAGCAGGTGGCGCAGCTCGTCGCCGGAGGTCAGCGGTACGTCGGCGAGCGCCCGGTCCGGGTCGGCGGCCACGCCGGACAGCAGCGCCACCAGGTGCCCCGCCAGCCGCCGCGCCGACGCCGGCTCGAACAGGTCGGTGCGGTACTCCAGGGACGCGGCCAGCTCCCCGCCGCGCGGCTGAAACTCCACGGTCAGGTCGAAGTTCGACGCCCGCCGGTTGAGCGGGGCCGGTGTGGCCACGGCGCCGTCGAGGTCGCTCGGCCCGCCGCCGGCCGCGTGCAGCAGCACCATGGTGTCGAACAGCGGGTTGCGGCTGGGGTCGCGGTCGGGCTCGACGGCCTCGACGACCCGCTCGAACGGCGCCTCGTCGTGGGAGAACGCGTCGAGCACCGTGTCGTGCACGGCGGCCAGCAGCTCCCGGAACGACCGGTCCCCATCCACTGTGGAGCGGAGCACGACGGTGTTGACGAAGAAGCCGACCAGCCGCTCCAGCTCCGGCCGGTTGCGCCCGGCCACGGCGGTGCCGACGGCCACGTCCTGCTGCCCGGCGTACCGGGCGAACAGCGCCTGGCAGGCGGCCACCAGCACGGCGAACAGGGTGGTGCCGCCCTCGCGGGCCAGCGTGCCGAGCCGCTGGGCCACGTCGGCCGGGACGGTGAACTCGTGTACGGCGCCGCCGGTCGTGGCCACCGCGGGGCGGGGCCGGTCGGTGGGCAGCTGCAGCGGCTCGACGCCGGCCAGCCGCTCGCGCCAGTAGTCGAGGTGCCCGGCGAGGGCGTCGCCGGACAGGCGCTCGCGCTGCCACGCCGCGTAGTCCGCGTACTGCAGCGGCAGCGGCGCCAGCTCCGCCGGCTCGCCGGCCCGCCGGGCGCGGTACAGCGCCGCCAGCTCCGTGCCGATGATGCCCATCGACCAGCCGTCGACCACGATGTGATGCGCGGTGAGCAGCAGCACGTGCTCGGCCGGGCCCAGGCGGACCAGCAGCGCGCGCAGCGGCGGCCCGACGCGCAGGTCGAACGGGCGCTCGTACTCCGTGGTGAGCACCGCCTCCAGCCGCTGCGGCGAAGCGGACAGGTCGACCACCGGCAGGTCCACATCGGACTCGGCGTGGACGGCCTGTACGGCTACCCCGTCACGGTCGGGGAACGTGGTGCGCAGGATCTCGTGGCGGGCCACCAGCTGGCCGAGCGCGGCGGCCAGGGCGGGCACGTCCAGCTCGCCGTTGAGCCGCAACGGCAGCGCGCTGTGGTACTCAGCGGTGCCCGGCCGCAGCTGCTCGGCGAACCACAGCCGCTGCTGGGCGAAGGAGAGCGGAAGCGGCCCGCTCCGGTCGGCCAGCGGGATCTCGGCGGCGGCGCCGCTGCCCCCGGCGAGCCGGCGGCGCAGCTGCTCGCGCAGCTCGGCGGGGAGAGCGGCGACCCGGCGCTCGTAGGTGGACGTCATCGGTGCTCCTCACAGATCCCGGGCGGCGGCGAACCGCTCCAGCTCGGCCAGCACGGCCAGTTCGACCAGCTCGGCGAGTTGGGCGACGGTTCGGGCGGTCAGTACGTCACGGGGCGCCAGCTCGACGTCGAACGCCGCGGTGATCCGGGCGGTGATCCCCAGGCTGTGCAGCGAGTCGCCGCCGTGGTCGAAGAAGTCGTCGTGCACACCCACCAGCGGCGACCCCAGCACCTCCTGCCAGATGCCGACCAGCACGGCCTCGGTGTCGGTGCGCGGCGCCACCGGCTCGGCGGCGGGCGCGGCCGCCTCCGGTTCGGGCAGCGCACGGCGGTCGAGCTTGCCGTTCGGGGTCAGCGGCAGCGCGTCGAGCACCGCGAACCCGCTCGGCACCAGGTAGTCGGGCAGTGTGCGGGCCAGGTGCGCGCGCAGCTGCGCGGGTGTGGGGCGGTCCGCGCCGGGCGCCGGCACGACGTACCCCACCAGGCGGTGGGAGCCGCCGCCGTCCCGGGCGACCACGGCCGCGTGTGCCACCGCGGGATGCCCCGCCAGCACGGCCTCGATCTCGCCGGGCTCCACCCGGAAGCCGCGGATCTGCACCTGCTCGTCGACCCGGCCGCGGAACTCCAGCTGCCCGTCGGCGCGCCACCGGACGAGGTCGCCGGTGCGGTACATCCGCTCCCCCGGCCGGGCTGTGCTGGTGGCGAACGGGTCGGCGACGAACCGCTGCGCGGTCAGCCCCGGCCGGTTCAGGTATCCGCGCGCCAGGCCGACGCCGGCCACGTACAGCTCACCGACCGCACCGACCGGCACCGGACGCAACGCGCCGTCCAGCACGTACACGCGGGTGTTCGGCAGCGGCCGCCCGATCGGCGGCGCCGAGCCGTCCGCGGTCAGCGGCTGCGACCACGTCGCCACGACCGTGCACTCGGTCGGACCGTAGGAGTTGATGAGGCGGCGGCCGGGCGCCCACGCCGAGACCAGGTCGGCTGAACACGCCTCACCGCCGACGATGACCGTGCCGAAGTCGGGCAGGGCGGCCGCGGTGTCCACAGTGGCCAACGCGGCCGGCGGGATCAGCGCGTGGGTCACCTGGTGCGCGGCGAGCACGGCGGCGAGCTGGTTGCCCAGCAGCGGGCCGGGCGGCGGCACCACGAGCGCCGCACCCGCCGGCAGCGACATGCACAGCTCCAGCACCGACGCGTCGAAGCTCGGCGACGAGAACTCCAGCACCCGGTCACCGGGGCGTACCGCGTAGTGCTCGATCTCCGCGGCGGAGAAGTTCGCCAACCCTCGATGGGTGACCACCACGCCCTTGGGCCGCCCGGTCGAGCCGGAGGTGTAGATCACGTAGGCCGGGTGGTCGACGTGCGGCGGCGCGTCCGTGACCGGCTCCGCGGGCAGGGCGGCCAGCTCGCGGCGGACCGCGTCGTCGTCGAGGGCCAGCCACCGCTCGGCCGGCACCATGCCGTCCGGCGACCCCCAGCCGAGCACCAGCACCGGGTCGGCGTCGGTGAGCATGAACGCGATCCGGTCGGCCGGGTACGCCGGGTCGATGGGCAGGAACGCCGCCCCCGCCTTGGTGACCGCCAGCTGCGCCGTGACCAGGTCGACCGAGCGCGGCAGGGCCAGTGCCACCAGCCGCTCCGGCGCCGCGCCCCGCGCGGCCAGCAGCCTGGCGAGGCGGTTGGCGTGGGCGTCCAGCTCGGCGAAGGTGAGCTGGCCGCCGTCCCAGACGAGCGCGGGCTGTTCGGCGTACCGGTCGACGGCGGCCGCGATGAGCTCGCGCAGCGGCACCGGCGGTACGTCGCGCACCGCGCCCGCCCCGGACTCGATGGCCCGGCGGCGCTCGTCGGGCGCCAGGACGTCGACCGCGCCGACCGTACCGGGCTCGTCGAGGAACGCCGCCAGCGCGCGCAGCAGCTGGCCGGCCAGCCGCTCGACTGTGGACTCGTCGAACAGGTCCGGGTCGGCGCCCAGCTCCACGCCCAGCCGCTCGCCCGGCGAGACCACCACGGTCAGCGGGTAGTTCGTGGTCTCGAACGCGGCCAGCTCGCTGACCCGCAGGCCGTGCGCGGCCGCCGTCTCGTCGTTGATCGGGTAGTTCTCGAAGACGACCAGGCTGTCGAAGAGGCCGCCGCGCAGGTCCGCCCAGGCCGCCAGTTGGGCCAGCGACACGTGGTCGTACCGGCGCGCCTCGGCCTGCGCCGCCTGGATCTCCCGCAGCCAGTCGCCCAGCCCGGCTCCCGGGCGCACCGCGACCCGTACCGGCAGGGTGTTGATGAAGATGCCGACGATGTCGTCGGCGCCGGGCAGGTCGGCGGGCCGGCCGGACACGGTGGCGCCGAAGCACACCTCGCCGCGCCCGCTGGCCCGCGCCAGCACCAGCGCCCACGCCGCCTGGACGGCCGCGTTGAGCGTGACCCGGTGCCGGCGGGCCAGCGTCTCCAGGCCCGCGGTGGCCTGCGCGTCCAGGTGGTACTCCCGCCAGCGCGCCGACCGCGCCGCGTGCCCGTGCGCCGGCGGCCGGTCGTAGGGCAGCGGCGTGGCCGACTCCAGGCCGGCGAGCGCGCCGCGCCAGTACGCCTCGGCGGCGGCCGGCTCGCGGGCGGCGAGCCAGCGCAGGTAGTCTCCGAACGGCGGCCGGTGCGGGCTGGCCTCCGGCGCGTCGCGGCCGGCGGCCAGGGCGGCGTACGCGGCGAACACGTCACCGAGCACGGCGAAGACGCTCCAGCCGTCGAGCAGCACGTGGTGGAACGTCCAGACGACGCGCACCTCGGTGTCGGAGAGCCGGATCAGCGCCACCCGCAGCAGCGGCCCGGCGGCCAGGTCGAAGCCGGCCGCGCGGTCGCTGTCCAGCAGTTGCCGCAGCGCGGACTGGCGCTGCGGCTCGGCCAGATCGGTCCAGCCGAGCTGGCGCACCGGCAGCGCGACGTGCGCGTCGACGACCTGGACCGGCGTGTCGACGCCCTGCCACACGATCCGGGTGCGCAGCACCGGCGTGCGGTCCACGACCGACTGCCACGCCCGGGCCAGCAGGTCGAGGTCGGTGACGCCGCTCAGGACGAACGTCGCCTGCTCCAGGTACAGGCCCTGCTCGCGCTGGGACAGCGCGTGGTAGACCATGCCGGCCTGCATCGGGGTCAGCGGGTACGCGTCGACCACGTCCCGCCCGGCCGACAGGCGGTCCACGGCCGCCTGGTCGGCGGCGATCAGCGGGAAGTCGCTCGGCGTGCGGCGGCCGGGGCCGGCACACCGCTTCGCGATCTCGCGCAGCGCGTCGGTGGTCGCCGCGGCGAGGCGGCGCACGGTCGCCTCGTGGTGGCGCCCGGTGGAGTACCCCCACTCGACCTCCAGCACGCCGCCGGTCACCCGGGCCACGACATCGAGCAGGTACGGGCGCTCGTCGGCCGGCCCGGCGTCGCCGGACAGTCCTTCGTGGACAGCGGCGACCAGCTCGCCGTCCGGCCGGGTTGCGCCGTCGGCCTGGCCGAGGTAGTTGACGCTGACCTGCGCCGGTGACGGCGGGACGGCCGGGTCGCCGGCGAGGTGGCGCAGCAGCCCGTACCCGATGCCGCGGCGCGGCACGGCCCGCAGCTGTTCCTTGACCGAGGCGAGCGTGGTGTCCCAGTCGCCCGCTCCCGGGTCCGGCACGACCGGGTGGATCGTGGTGAACCAGCCGACCGTGCGGGACAGGTCCACGCCGGGCAGGATGCCCTCGCGCCCGTGGCCCTCGACGTCGAAGGCCACCGGCCCCCGCGCCCATCGGCCGAGCACCCGGGCCAGCGCGGCCAGCAGAACCTCGTCGATCCGCATCCGGTACGCCCGGGGCGCATCGCGCAGCAGCGCGGCCGTCGTTTCGGGCTCGAGCCGGGCGGTGACCGCCGCCGTGCTGGCCACGGTGGCATCGCCGTCCGCGTCCGTTGGCAGCGGCGTGCCGGCCGGCAGCGCCGCCCAGTGGTCGGCCTCGCCAGCGAGGTGGCCGCCGGCGACGTGCCCGGCAAGGCCGGTGGCCCAGTCGCGGTACGACGTCGTCTTCGGGCCGAGGTCGATCCGCTCGCCGCGGACGGCCTGCCCGTACGCGCGGTCGAGGTCGTCGAGCAGGATCTGCCAGGAGACGGCGTCGACGACCAGGTGGTGCGCGGTGAGGGTCAGCAGCGGGGCGCCGGACGGGCCGCGGTCCACCCAGGCCGCCCGCAGCAGCGGTCCGCGCCCCAGGTCGAAGCCGCCGGTGAACGCGACGTCGGCCTCGTCACTGCGCTCCTCGGACCGGATCCCGCCAGCGTCGACCGGGGCTGTGCCCTCCGCGCTCGCTCCGCTCGCAAGCGCCCCGCGATGCCGGCGCCATCCGGCCTCGTCACTGCGCTCCTCGGACCGGATCCCGCCAGCCCTCGGGGCGAAGCGCTGCCGCCAACCGTCGGGCGTGGGCTCGTAGCAGGCCCGCAGGGCGTCGTGCTGTGCCAGCAGCGCGTCCAGCGCCCGGTGCAGCGCGTCCCGGTCGGCGCCGGGCCGCAGCTCCACCGTGACCTGCTGGGTGAACCGCTCCGGCTGGCGGCCGTGGGTGTCGAAGAACCAGTGCTGGATCGGGGTGAGCGGAGCCTCGCCGGTGATTTCGCCCTGCTCCGCGCCCGGGGTGTCGAGGTCCTGGGCGGCGGTCGCGGCGCGGGCCAGCTCCGCGACGGTCTGGTGGCGGAACAGGTCGCCGGGCATGAGCCGCAGGCCGGCCCGGCGGGCGCGCGAGACCAGCTGGATGCTGACGATGGAGTCGCCGCCGAGCTCGAAGAAGTTGTCGTGGATGCCGACCCGCTCGACGCCCAGCGTCGCCGCCCAGATGTCGGCCAGCACCCGCTGCGTGTCGTCCATCGGGGCGGCGTAGCCGGCGGCCGGGCCGGCCGGCTCGGGGGCGGGCAGGGCGCGGCGGTCGAGCTTGCCGTTGCGGCTCAATGGCAGCGCGTCGAGCTCCACGTACGCGGCCGGCACCATGTAGTCCGGCAGTGCCGCCTCGGCTCGCTCCCGCAGCGCCGCGGCGAGCAGGCCCGCGTCGCCGCCGGGCGTGTCCGCGCCGCTCGCGGGCACGACGTAGGCGACCAGGCGCTTGGCGCCAGCGTCGGCCCGGGCCAGCACCGCCACATCCGCCACCGCCGGATGCCCCGCCAGCACCGCCTCGATCTCACCCAGCTCCACCCGGAAACCACGGATCTTCACCTGCTCATCGGCCCGACCGACGAACTCGACCACACCGTCGCTCCGCCACCGCACCACATCACCAGTGCGGTACATCCGCTCCCCCGCACCACCGAACGGATCCGCCACGAACCGGGCCGCCGTCAGGCCGGGCCGACCCAGATAACCGCGGGCCAGACCCGCACCGGCCACGTACAGCTCACCCGGCGCACCCGGCGGCACCGGCCGCAACCAACCGTCCAGCACGTACGCCCGCATGTTGTCCAACGGCGCACCGATCGGCACCGCATCCGGCACCCCACCGGCCGCGGACATCGCAAAACTCGTCGCGAACGTCGTCGTCTCCGTCGGCCCGTACCCGTCCACCACCGTGATCCCGGGACACGCCTCCAACACCCGACGCACCGCCGCGGCCGGCACCACATCACCACCGGTCCACACCTCACGCACACCGCGCAGCGCGTCCGGGGCGTCCTGCGCGACAACGCGGAACACACCGGCCGTCAACCACAGCCCGGTCACGGCGCCGGCCGCGAGCGTCGCGCGCAGCGTCTCGACGTCGAGTTCGCCGGGCGGGGCCACGACGACCGTGCCGCCGTTGAGCAGCGGCACCCACAGCTCGTAGGTGGAGGCGTCGAACGCCAGCGGGGAGTGCAGCAGCACGCGATGGTGCGCGCCGCCGGCGAAGCGCTGGTCGGCGGCGAGCGCGACCACGTCGCGGTGGCGCACCGCCACACCCTTCGGCGTGCCGGTCGAGCCCGACGTGTACTCGACGTACGCCAGCGCGTCGGGGTCGGGCTCCGGCAGGGGGACGGGCGGCGCGTCGCCGGGCTCACCGGCGAGCAGCGTCGGTCCATCGTGGACGGCGGCGGCGGTGTCCCGCCACGCGGTGTCGGTGAGCAGCACGCCCGCGCCGGCCTCGGCCAGCACCAGGCGCAACCGCTCCAGCGGGGCGCGCGCGTCCAGCGGCAGGTACGCCGCCCCCGCGCGGATCACCGCCAGCACCGCCACGACGAGGTCCACGGAGCGGTCCAGCAACACGCCGACCCGGTCCTCCGGCCGCACGCCCAGCGCGAGGAGCCGGCCGGCCAGCGCGCGGGCCCGCGCGTCCAGCTCCGCGTAGCTGAGCCTCTGGTCGCCGCAGGTCACCGCCGGCGCACCGGGCGTGAACCGTACCCAGGAGTCGAACGGGGCGCACAGCGACACGTCGCGGGCCGGGCGTGCGGTGGCGTTCCACTCGCCGAGGACCAGCCGCCGCTGCTCCGGCGTGGCGGCCGGAAGGTCGAGCAGGCGCCGGTCCGGGTCGGTGGCGATCTCGTCGAGCGCCAGCGCCACCTGGTCGGCGAGCCGGCGGACGGTGGGTTCGTCGAACCGGGCCGGGTCGTAGTCGAGGGCGACCGCGAGCCGCTCCCCCGGGTACACGACGGCGGTGAGCGGGTAGTTCGTGGGCTCCAGGTCGCGGGCCTCCAGCACCCGCACGCCGTGCGCGGCTATCGCGGCCTCGTCGAACGGGTAGTTCTCGAAGACCAGGATGCTGTCGAACAGCGGGGCGGCACCGGGGATATCGCTGTAGCCGCGCATCTGGGCCAGCGGCACGAAGTCGTACCGGCGCGCCTCGGCCTGCTCGCGCTGGATGCCTCGCAGCCAGGCAACGACCTGCTGGCGTGGCTCGGTGTCGACCCGTGCGGGGATGGTGTTGATGAACACGCCGACCATCGACTCGACGCCGGGCAGCTCGGCCGGGCGGCCGGAGACGGTCGTGCCGTACACCACGTCGCGCTCGCCACTGAACCGGGACAGCATCAGCGCCCACGCCCCCTGCACCAGGGTGTTCAACGTGAGGCCGTGCCGCTGCGCGGTCGCCCGCAGCGCCGCGGTGCGCTCCTGGCCGAGCTCGAGCCGGACCGAGCCGCCCGGCCCGTCGACACGGCCGGCGGCGCGGTCGAACGGCAGGGCGGTGGGCGCCTCCACGCCGGCTAGCACGCCGCGCCAGTACGCCTCGGCCTCGGCGTGGTCGCGGCGGGCCAGCCAGTCGAGGTACTCCCGGAACGGCCGGCGGGCAGGCCGCGCCGCGTCAGGCGCCGCGTACTCCGCGCACACCTCGTCGAGGACCTGGGCGGCGCTCCAGCCGTCCAGCAGCACGTGGTGGAAGCTCCAGACGAGCAGCACCTCGTCGGCGCCGAGGGTGGCGACGGTGAACCGCAGCAACGGCGCCACGGCCGGGTCGAAGCCGGCCGCCCGGTCGGCGTCGAGCAGTTCTCCCAGCGCGGCCTCGCGGTCCGCCGCGGTGAGCGAAACCCAGTCCAGGTACGTCACGGGGACGCTCACGCCGCGGCGCACCACCTGTACCGGCTCGTCGAGCCCGTCCCAGGCGACCTGTGCGCGCAGCGCCGGGGTACGGTCCACGACGCGCTGCCACGCCTCGCCCAGCGCCCGCGGGCGGGTGATCCCGCCGAGCCGCAGCTGCAGCTGGTTGACGTACGCGCCGGACGGCCCCTCGACGAGGCTGTGGAACACCATGCCCGACTGCATGGGCGTGAGCGGGTAGATGTCCTCGACCTCACGGCCGTCGCCGGCCAGCCGGTCCACGGTGGTCTGGTCCAGCCGCACCAGCGGGAAGTCCGACGGGGTACGGCCGCCGTGGTGAGCACAGTGGACAGTGATGTCGCGCAGCGCGCCGGCGGTGGCGTCGGCCAACCGCCGCACCGTGGTCTCGGTGTGCACGCCGTCGGCGTAGAGCCAGGTGAGCTCCAACCGGTCGTCACGTACCGCGCCGATCACGTCGATCAGGTGCGCCCGCGGCGCGCCGTCGGCGGCGTCGCCCTCGATGCCGCCGACCGCGGCGAACGGGCCGCCGGCCGGGGCGCCGTCGAAGCGGCCCAGGTAGTTGACGCTCAGCTGGGGTGCCGGGCGGTCGACCAGCTCCGGGTCGCGGGCGAGGTAGCGCAACGCGCCGTAGCCCAGGCCCCTGCCCGGCACGGAGCGCAGCCGCTCCTTGACCGACTTCAGCACGCCGCCCCAGTCGCCGGCCGGCACGTCCAGCGCCACCGGGAACATCGTGGTGAACCAGCCGACCGTGCGGGAGAGGTCCACGCCGTCGAACACGTCCTCCCGGCCGTGGCCCTCCAGGTCCACCAGGACCCGGGACCCGCCGGCCCAATCGGCGACCACCCGGCCCACGGCGGCCAGCAGCACATCGTTGGCCTGCGTCCGGTACGCCGCCGGCACGTCGCGCAGCAGCGCGGCGGTCTCGGCGGCGTCCAGCGCGACCGTCACCGACCGCATGGCGCCGACGGTGTTGGGTCCGTCGCCGTCCACGGGCAGCGGTGCGGCGGCATCGCCCGTCGACTGGGCCCAGTACGCCCGCTCGCCGTCGAACGCACCGGCGGCCGCGTGCTCGGTCAGCCGAACGGCCCAGTCCCGGAACGACGTCGTCTTCGGCCCGAGGTCGACCTTCTCCCCCTTGCTCGCCTGGCCGTAGGCGCGGGCGAGGTCGTCGAGCAGGATCCGCCACGACACGGTGTCCACGACCAGGTGGTGCGCCGTGAGGAACAGTGCCGCCGACTCGCCGCGGCGCAGCAGCACCGCGCGCAGGAGCGGCCCGCCTGCCAGGTGGAGGCCCGCGTGCGCCGCCGCGACCGCGGCGGCCTCGTCCCGCGCCTGCGCGACGGTGAGCACGTCCTGGTCGGCAGAGACCGGGGTGCCTTCCTGGTACCAGCCGTCGGCGTCGCGCCGGAACCGCATGCGCAGCGCGTCGTGCTGGGCCAGCAGCGCGGCCAGCGCCGCGCGCAACGCGTCCTCGTCCGGCCGCTGTGCCAGCTCCACCCGGACCGCCTGGTTGAACCGGTTTCCCAGGCTGTGCCGGCTGCGCTCGCTTCGCTCGTTGGGTGCCCCGGGAGGCCGGCGCCATCCGGCCTCGTCGCTGCGCTCCTCGGACCGGATCCCGCCAGCCCCGAGGCCCTGCTCGAAGAACCAGTGCTGGATCGGGATCAGTGGTGCCGGCCCGGTCACCGGGCCCTGCTCAGCGGTGACCGGGCCGGTGTCCTCTGTGGACCGTGCTGCCGCGGCGAGCGCGGCGACGGTCGGGTGGGCGAACAGGTCTCGCGGGGTCAGCTCCAGCCCCTGCTGCCGCGCCCGGGACACCACCTGGATGCTGAGGATCGAGTCGCCGCCCAGCTCGAAGAAGTCGTCCTCGACGCCTACCCGGTCGACCTTCAGCACCGCCTGCCACACGGCTGCCAGGTGCCACTCGGCGTCGGTACGCGGCGCCACGTAGGCGGCCGAACCTTGCGGGTCGGGGTCGGGCAGGGCACGGCGGTCCACCTTGCCGTTGGCGTTGAGCGGCAGCCGGGCCAGGCTCACGTACGCCGACGGGACCATGTAGTCCGGCAGCGACGCGGCCAGGTGCCGGCGCAGCGCGGCGTGGTCCGGTGCGCGCCCGGGCGCGGGCACCACGTAGGCCACGAGCCGCTTCCGGCCGTCCGCGTCCTGCCGCACCATCGCCAGCGCCTCGGCGACCTCGTCGTGGGAGCGCAGGACGGCCTCGACCTCGCCCAGCTCGATCCGGAACCCGCGAATCTTGACCTGGTCGTCGGTCCGCCCGACGAAGGCGATCTCGCCGTCGGCGGTCCACCGCACGACGTCGCCGGTGCGGTACATCCGCGTGCCGGGGAAACCGTACGGGTCGGCCACGAACCGCTGCGCGGTCAGCCCCGGCCGGTTCAGGTAGCCGCGGGCCAGCCCCGCGCCGGCCAGCCACAGCTCTCCGGGCACCCCGACCGGCACCGGCCGCAGCGCGGCGTCGAGCACGTAGGCGCGCATGTTGTCCAGCGGCCGGCCGATCGGCACCACGTCGGGCACCTCGGCCACGGCCGCCATGCCGCGCTGCGTGGCGTACGTGGTGGTCTCCGTCGGCCCGTACACGTCGACGACGAGAAGGCCGGGGCAGGCGGCCAAGACCCGGCGGATCGCGGTGGCGGGCACGACCTCGCCGCCGGTCCACACCTCGCGCGCGCCGGCCAGGGCATCCGGCGCGTCCTGCGCCACGAGGCGGAACAGCCCTGAGGTCAGGAAGATGCCGGTCACGCCGTACTCGGTGATCATGCGGCGGAGCAGGGCGGTGTCGACATCGACGGGCGGGGCGAGCACGACGGTGTCGCCGTTCAGCAGCGGCACCCACAGCTCGTACGTGGACGCGTCGAACGAGTGCGTCGAGTGCATGAGCACGCGCGCGTGCCCGCCGCCCCGGAAGCGCCGGTCGGCGGCGAAGGAGACGATGTCGCGGTGGCGCACGGCCACGCCCTTGGGCGTCCCGGTGGAGCCGGAGGTGTGGATGACGTACGCGAGGTTGTCCGGGTGGACGGCCGCCGGCGGCACCGGGTCGGGCGCGGGTACCGGGCCGGACTCGTCGACCTCGCAGACCACGCCGTCGTGGACCGACCGGGCCGTGTCGGCCCACCCGGAGTCCGCCAGCAGGACGGCCACGCCGGTCTCGGCCAGGAGCACCCGCAGCCGGGCGGCGGGCGCACGCAGGTCCAGCGGCACGTACGCGCCGCCGGCCTTGAGCACCGCCAGCTCCGCCACGAGCAGTTCGAGCCCTCGGCGCATCAGCAGCCCGACGGGCTGTTCGGCGCGGACACCCAGGGATACCAGGCGCCCGGCGAGCCGGTCCGCCCGCGCGTCCAGCTCGGCGTAGGTCACGGACAGCCCGTCGCCGACCACGGCGGGTGCGTACGGGGTGCGCCGTGCCTGTGCGACGAACCGCTCCGGCACCGTGCCGTCGGGTACCGGGTGGTCGGTGTCGTTCCACTCCCGCAGCACCCGCACGCGCTCGGCCTCGGCCAGCATGGGCAGGTCGGCCGGTGTCCCCGCGTGCCGCGGCATCGCGTCGAGCAGCAGCAACAGGTGCTCGCCCAGGCGCCGCGCGGTCGCCTCGTCGAACAGCGCCGGGTCGTACCCGAGGCTCACCGCCAGCTGCTCGCCCGGCGACACCACGGCGGCGAGCGGGTAGTTGGTGGCCTCCGTGGCGGTGAGGTCGCGCAGCCGAAGGCCGTGCGCGGCGGCCGAGTCGTCGTTGATGGGGTAGTTGTCGAAGACGACGATGCTGTCGAACAGGTTGGTTCCGGCCGGCACGCCGGCGAGCGCCTGCAGCCGCGGCAGGGAGAACAGGTCGTCCTGCCGGGCCTGCGTCTGGTCGGCCTGCAGCGCCGCGAGCCACTCGACCAGGGGCCGGCGTACACCGAGGTCCACCCGCGTGGGCAGCGTGTTGATGAACATGCCGACCATCGAAGCGACGCCCGGCAGCTCGGGCGGCCGGCCGGCGACCGTGGTGCCGAAGCAGACGTCACGCTGGCCGCTGTGCCGGGACAGCAGCACCGCCCAGGCGCCCTGCACGACCGTGCTCAGCGTCAGCCCGTGCGCCCGGGCGAACCCGGCCAGCCGCGCGGACTGCGGCGCGCCGAGCGCGACCTGGACACTGTGGACGGACCGGGCGCCGTGCCGGTGCGTGGGCGGCCGGTCGTACGGCAGGGCGGTGGGCTCGGCCAGCCCGCCGAGCGCCTTCCGCCAGTACCCGAGCGCGGACTCGCGGTCCTGACCGCCGCGCCACGCCAGGTAGTCCCGGAACGGCCGCCGCGCCACCGGTTGCGCCGAGCCGTCGCCGGCGAGCGCGGCGTGCCGGGTGAACACCTCGGCCAGCACCTCGAACACGCTCCACCCGTCGAGCAGCACGTGGTGGAACGTCCAGATGACGCGTACCGCCTCGTCCGGCAGGCGGATGAGGGTGACGCGCGCCAGCGGCGCCGCGGCGAGGTCGAGGCCGCGCGCCCGGTCCTCGGCGAGCAGGTCCGCGAGGGCGGCCTCCCGCTCGGCCGGCGAGGTACCGGTCCAGTCCAGCGTCGCCACGCCCAGCCGCGCGGCACGGTCGAGCACCAGCACGGGCTCGCGCACGCCCTGCCAGACCACCCGGCCGCGCAGCTCCGCGATGCCGTCGACGGTCGCCTGCCAGGCGCGGGCGAGCAGGTCGACGTCGGTGACGCCGTCCAGCACGAAGGTGGCCTGCTCGACGTAGACGCCCTGGTCGGCCTGTGCGAGCGCGTGGAAGACCATGCCCGCCTGCATCGGGGTCAGCGGCAGCACGTCGGCCACGCCACGACCGTCGCCGACCACCCGGTCGACCTCCGCCTGGTCGAGGTCGACGAGCGGGAAGTCCGACGGGGTGCGCCCGCCGGCGCCCGGCGACGCGCAGTGCTCGACGATTCCCGACAGCGCGTCGAGCATGGCCGACGCCAGCGCGCGCACCGCCGCCTCGTCGTAGGCCGACGGCGAGTACTCCCAGAGCAGGTCCAGCTCGCCGCCGGTGACCCGGGCGATGACGTCGAGGGCGTGCCGGCGCGCCGCTGTGGGGTCCTCGGCCAGCCGCAGCTCGCTTCGCAGGCCGCACAGCACGCCTTGCCCGGTCCCCAGCCCATCGAGCTGGCCCAGGTAGTTGAACGACACCTGCGGCGCGTCCGGCAGCGCGACGCCGGCGAGGTAGCGCAGCGCGCCGTAGCCGATGCCCTTGTCCGGCACCGCCCGCAGCTGCTCCTTGACCGACTTGAGGGCGGCGCCCCAGTCGCCGTCCGGCACCTGCAGCGCGACGGGGTGGATGGCGGTGAACCAGCCCACCGTGCGCGAGAGGTCGAGGCCGGGCAGGATCTCCTCGCGGCCGTGCCCCTCCAGGTCGACCCGCACGGTGCCGCCGCCGAAGGCGCGCCCCAGCGCGGCCAGCAGGCAGTCGTTGACCTGCGTGCGGTACGCGCCGGGCACGTCGTGCAGCAGCGCCCGGGTCCGCGCGGCATCCAGCCGCACGGTGATCGACCGGGTGGCCGACACCGGGTCCACCGGCGCGGGTGCGGCGGCGGGCTGCGCGGTCCAGTAGCCGACCTGCCCGTCGAAGCCACCCGCCTCGGTGTGCTCGGCGAGCCTGCGCGCCCAGTCGCGGAACGGCGTGGTCTTCGCCCCCAGCGCGACGTTCTCGCCACGCGCGGCCTGTTCGTAGGCCCGCTCGAGGTCGGCCAGCAGTATCCGCCAGGACACACCGTCGACGACGAGGTGGTGCACGACGAGCAGCAGGGCGTCGCTTTCCTGGCCGCCGTACCGCACCCGCACCGCCCGCAGCAGTGGCCCGCGGCTGATCTCCATGCCAGCGGCCACCTCGCCCGCGACGGCGTCGATGTCCACATCAGACAGAGCCATCTCGGTCAGCAGCGCGGCGGTCTCGTCGGCCGCGTTCTCCTGCCGCCAGTCGTCCTTGTCGCGGGTGAACCGCATCCGCAGCGCGTCGTGCTGCGCCACCACCGCGGCGAGCGCGGCGGCCAGCGCGGCCGAGTCCGCGGCCGGGTCCAGCTCGACCGCCAGATGCTGCGCGAAGTGTCCCGGCCGCGGCGGCTCAGAAGCCAAAAACCAGTGTTGTACCGGCGTGAGCGGCGCCGCCCCGGTGACCGCACCCTGCTCGCCCGTGTCCCGTGCCGCGACCGGCGTGGCGTGGCGCGCGAGCGCCGCGACCGTCTGGTGCGCGAACACGTCGCGCGAGGTGAGCGCGAGCCCGGCGGCGCGGGCGCGGGACACCACCTCGATGCTGAGGATCGAGTCACCGCCCAGCTCGAAGAAGTTGTCGTCGACGCCCACCCGCTCGGCGCCGAGCACCTGCGCCCACACGCCGGCCAGCACGCGCTCGGTGTCGTCGCGCGGTGCCACGTATCCGGCCGCCGCGGCCAGGTCGGGTGCGGGCAGGGCGCGCCGGTCGAGCTTGCCGTTCGGGTTGAGCGGCAGCCGGTCCAGCGTCACGACGGCCGACGGCACCAGGTAGGCGGGCAGCGCCGCGGCCAGGAAGTCCTTGAGCTGCGCCGGATCAGGCGCGCCGCCACGCGGCACGACGTAGGCGACGAGCCGGTCGTGGCCGTGGTCGGTGCGCACCACGGCGACCGCCTCGGCCACCGCGTCGTGGCGCAGCAGGGTGGCCTCGACCTCGCCGAGCTCGATCCGGAAGCCGCGCAGCTTCACCTGATGGTCGGTGCGGCCCAGGTACTCCAGCTGCCCGCCGGCGGTCCAGCGCACCACGTCACCGGTGCGGTACATCCGCGCGCCTGGCCCGGTGAAGGGGTCGGCGACGAACCGCTGCGCGGTCAGCCCGGGCCGGTTCAGGTAGCCCCGGGCCAGTCGCGGCCCGCCCAGGTACAGCTCGCCGCGCACGCCGGCCGGCACCGGCCGCAGCCACCGGTCCAGCACGTACACCCGGGTGTTGGCGATCGGGCGGCCGATCGGCGGCGCGAGGTCGGCCGGGTCGTCGGCGGCGGAGTACCAGGCGGTGGCGTACACCGTCGCCTCGGTGGGGCCGTAGATGTTCGAGACGCGGGCGCCGGGCAGGGCCGCGCGGATCTGCTCGACCGTGCGCGGGGCGAGGGCCTCGCCGGCGAGCACCACCTCGCCGGCCGTCACGTCCCGCATGCCGGCCGCGAGCACCGGCGCCAGCGCGGACGGCACCGCGCTCACCAGGCTCGCCCGGCGCGGCTCGGTACGCGGCTGGGCCAGCGCGAGCACGTCCGGCACCAGCTCGATGGCGCCGCCGTTGAGCAGGGGCAGAAGATCTCGAACACGGACACGTCGAAGTTCAGCGACGTCGACACGATCACGTCGCTGAGGCCGCGCTGCCCGAAGGCGTCCGCCGCCCAGGCGGCCAGTTGTACCGCGCCGCGATGGGCTACCACGACACCCTTGGGCGTGCCGGTCGAACCGGAGGTGTAGATGACGTACGCGGGGTGGTCGGGCGCCAACGGCGCGATCCGGTCGTCGTCGGTGAGGACGCCGTCCCTCGCGGCTGCGCCGGTCGCGCTCGCTTCGCTCGCCGGGTTCATCCGCGGGACGCCGGGCGTCTCGGGCAGCCGGGCGCCTACCTCGGCGTCGGTCAGCAGCAGCGCGGGCCGCGCGTCGGCCAGCATGAAGCGGACCCGCTCGGCCGGATACGCGGGGTCGATCGGCAGGTACGCCGCGCCAGCCTTGAGCACCGCCAGCAGCGCGACGATCAGGTCGGGGGTGCGTGGCAGCGCGATGGCCACGAACCGCTCCGGTCCGGCGCCGCGCGCCACGAGCTGCCGGGCCAGCCGGTTGGCTCGCGCGTCCAGCTCGCCGTACGTCAGCACCGTCGCACCGTGCCGCACCGCCGGGGCGTGCGGATCGGCCGCCGCGCGCGCCTCGAACACCGACGGCAGCACGGTGGCCGGCAGGTCGACGGCCGTGTCGTTGCGCTCGACGAGCAGGTCCCGCAGCTCGGCGCCGGTCACCAGCGCCTGGCCGCACAACGGCTCGTCGGGGTTGGCCGCGACACGGCCGAGCAGCGCGGCCAGCCGGTCGGCGAGCCGGGCGACGCTCTGCGCGAGGAACAGGTCGGCGTTGTACTCGATGACGAGGTCGAGCGCGTCGCCCCGGTGGGCGAACTCGACGACGATGTCGAACCGTGCCGCGGGTCTGGGCAGGTCGTACCCGCTGAGCCGCAGCCCGCCGCGCTCGCGCGGGCGCGTCATCTCCTCCTGGAGCACCACCAGCGCCTGCACCAGCGGGGTACGGCTCGGGTCGCGCTCGGGCTGCAACTGCTCGACCAGCCGGTCGAACGGGACCGCGTCGTGCTCGAAGGCCTCCAGCACCGTGCCGCGCACCTGGTCGAGCAGGTCGGCGAAGGCGCGCTCCTCATCCACAGTGGAGCGGAGCACGAGCGTGTTGATGAAGAAGCCCAGAATGCCGTCGAGCTCCGGCCGGCCGCGCCCGGACGTGACCGTGCCGACGGCCACGTCGCTCTGGCCGGTCTGGCGCGCCAGCAGCAGCTGCACCGCCGCGGTCAGCGTCATGAACAGCGTGGCGCCGTGGGCCCTGCCCAGGTCGGCGAGCGCCCGCACCAGCGGTGCCGGCAGCTCCCGCCGCACGGCAGCGCCGGCCGTGGTGCGCACCGGCGGCCGGGGGCGGTCGGTCGGCAGGTCCAGCGGGGGCAGCCCGGCCAGCCGTTCGCGCCAGTACGCCAGGTGCGGCGCGAGGGCGTCGGGGGTGCTCTGCTCGCGCGCCCAGGCCGCGTAGTCCGGGTACTGCACGGCC
The DNA here is from genome assembly GCF_011764425.1 of Phytohabitans houttuyneae. NCBI lineage: Bacteria > Bacillati > Actinomycetota > Actinomycetes > Micromonosporales > Micromonosporaceae > Phytohabitans > Phytohabitans houttuyneae. Next base: position 537,370 of record NZ_BLPF01000003.1, on the reverse strand, counting down.
GGACCGCCGGGGTGCCCGCCGGCGTACAGGTCGGCCAGCTCGTCGACGAGGACCCGCACGGACCAGCCGTCGGTGACGATGTGGTGCTGGCTGACGAGCAGCACGTGCTCGGCGGGGTCGAGCCGCACCAGCAGCGCCCGGGTCAGCGGCCCGCGTTCGAGGTCGAACGGGCGGCGCAGCTCCTCCTCCAGCGCGGCGTCCACATCGGACTGCCCGGAAGCTTCGACGGTGCGCAGCGGGATGTGCCCCTCGGGGGCGACGATCTGCACCGGTTCGCCGTCGACGGTGGCGAACGTCGTGCGCAGCGCCTCGTGCCGGGCCACCAGCGCGTCCAGCGCCGTCCGCAACGCGGCAGCGTCGAGATCGCCGGCCAGCCGCAGCGCGACGCCGGTGTTGTACTCGGTGTCGCCGCCGGTCAGGTCGTGCAGGACCCACAGCCGCCGCTGCGCCGGCGAGAGCGGCACCGCCTCTCCCCGCCCCGGCAGAACCCGCCGCGGCGCGGACGGGATGCCGGCGCCGAGGTCCGCCCCGCCGCTCGTGGCGGCCGCGATGCGCGCCGCGAGCTGGGCGACGGTCGGCGCGTCGAACAGTGCCCGGGTGGACAGCTCGACGCCGAAGGCCTCACGAGCCCGGGCCACCGCCCGGTACGCGCTGATCGAGTCGCCGCCCAGCGCGAAGAAGTCCTCGTCGGCGCCGACGTCGGTCACCTGCAGCACCTCGGCCCAGATCCGGGCGAGCGCGGCCTCGGCGCCGGTGCGCGGCGCGACGCCCGCCGGGCGGCCGGCGTCGGCGGTCGGGTCGGGCTCCGGCAGGGCCCGGCGGTCCAGCTTGCCGTTCGTGGTGACCGGCAGGGCCGGCAACGCGACGAACGCCGCCGGGATCAGGTAGTCGGGCAGCGTTTCGGCGAGGAACGCGCGCAGCTGCCCGGCGGTCGGGGCGGTCGCGCCGGGCGTGACCACGACGTAGCCGACGAGCCGTACGCCGGTGCCGCCGGGCGCGGGACGCCCGACCACCGCGGCCTGCCGCACGGCGGGGTGCGCGGCGAGCGCGGCCTCGACCTCGCCCGGCTCCACCCGGAACCCGCGGATCTGCACCTGCTCGTCAACCCGACCGCGGTAGTCCAGCTGCCCGTCCGGTCGCTGGCACACCAGGTCGCCGGTGCGGTACATCCGCGCTGGGCTGGTGGCGAACGGGTCGGCGACAAACCGCTGCGCGGTCAAACCCGGCCGGTTCAGGTATCCGCGCGCCAGGCCGACGCCGGCCACGTACAGCTCACCCACCGCACCCGCCGGCACCGGACGCAGGTTGTCGTCCAGCACGTACACCTGAGTGTGCGGAAGAGCGTGACCGATCGGCGGCGCCGAGCCGTCCGCGGTGAGCGGATCCGACCACGTCGCCACGACCGTGCACTCCGTCGGGCCGTACGAGTTGATCAGCCGGCGGCCCGCTGCCCAGTCACGTACCAGCTCCGCCGAACACGCCTCGCCGCCGACGATGACCGTGCCGAAGTCCGGTAGCCCGGCGGCTGAGTCCACAGTGGCCAGAGCCGCCGGCGGCACCAGCGCGTGCGTCACCCGGCCGTCGGCGAGGGCGCGCACGAGGTCGTCGCCGAGCAGTACGCCCGGCGGCGGCACGACCAGCGCCGCACCGGCCGGCAGCGACATGCACAGCTCCAGCACCGACGCGTCGAAGCTCGGCGACGACAGCTGCAGCACGCGGTCACCGGGGCGTACCGCGTAGTGCTCGATCTCCGCGGCGGAGAAGTTCGCCAGCCCTCGATGGGTGACCACCACGCCCTTGGGCCGCCCGGTCGAGCCGGAGGTGTAGATCACGTAAGCCGGGTGGTCCAGCCGCAGCGGTGCCCGCCGGTCGGCGTCCACAGGGGCGTGTGTGGCGGCTGCCGCGAGCAGCTCGCGTACCTCCGCCCCGTCCAGCGCGGCGAGCCTCCCGCCCGGCGGCGGCACGGCGGCCAGTTCCGCGAGGGTCAGCGTCACCGCGGCCCGCGCGTCGGCGAGCATGGCCGTGATCCGCTCGGCGGGGTACGCCGGGTCGACCGGCAGGAACGCGCCGCCCGCCTTGGCCACGGCGAGCCGCGCCACGATCCCCTCCACCGACCGCGGCAGCACGAGCGCGACCAGCGCCTCCGGGCCGACGCCCCAGCCGATGAGCACGTGCGCGAGCCGGTTCGCCGCCGCGTCAAGCTCGGCGAACGTGAGCGCGCGGTCGCCGGCGAGCACCGCGGGCGCGGCGGGCGTGCGGGCCACCTGCGCCTCGACCAGCTCGGCAAGGGTCGCGGCCGGCACGTCGGCGGTTGCGCCGGCCGCCGTCACGCCCGCCGGCGATCTCGCGGAAAGGCCGTCGTCGGGGTCGGATGCGGGCCGGGCAGGCGCGATCGTCTCCATGAGGGAACACCTTTCGGGCGCGTCCATGCCTCGCCCGCGCCGGTGTGGGCGCGGGCGGCCGCAGGGACGGAAGTGAACGGGGATCAGGCGATCATCGATGCGCGCCGAATCGGTGCGGTCCGGTCGCGGCGGGCCACGCGCCCGCCGATCTGCAGGGCGTCGATGACCCCGGTGCCGGGGTCGCGGCGGAACCTCCCGCCGCGCACGAGCCGGCCGGACTCCGGGTCTGGCACGGAGAAGACAAGTCCATCGTGGAACGTCATCGGTACCGGCGGTGCGTCGTCGACGGCGAGGACGGCGTGCCCGTCCCGCGCGAAGACCTCGAACTCGACGCCACCGTTGGCGTACGTGCCGGCGCACCCCCACGGGACCGCCACCACCGGCGCGGCGGCGACATCGTCGGCGCCCGCGTCGCCCAGTGGCACGCCGAGCATGCGCAGCTGGGCGCACAGGTCGCGCCACAGCGCGGCGCCGCCGGTGCCGTTGCTGGTGAACGCGACGACCCACCCGTCGACGGGATCGGCGCGCAGGTAGCACGCGGTGCCGAAGCCGTTGCCGTCGTGGCCGACCCAGCGCCGGCCGTCGTGTTCGAACAGGGCCAGGCCGAGTCCCCAGCCGTCGGCCAGGCCGAACGGGTCGGCGGCCGGCTCGGGCGTGCGCATCCACGCGGCCTGCTCGGCGGGCAGCGGGCCCCGGGCGGCCGGCTGGATCAGCGCCGCGCCGAGCCGGACGAGGTCCGTGGCGCTCCCCGCGAGTGCTCCGGTGGCGGACTCGACGAGCGCGAGCGTCTGGCGGACCGGGCGTGCCCGACCGCCGCCGCTCGCGTGCCCGGTGGCGATGGGCCGGCCGGTGGTGGAGCCGCCGTCGATCGCGAACGCCGGGACGATGCCCAGCGGCTCGAGCAGGATGGCGGAGATCGACTCGGCCCAGTCCATCCCGGTCGCTTCCGCGATGAGCGCACCGACCGTGACGTAACCGGCGTTGGAGTACGAGAACCCCGTGCCTGGCGGCAGCACGAGGTCGGCGGCGCGGCAGTGGTCGGCCAGGTAGCGGCGCACCGGAACGCCGTCGACGTCGGCGGAGTCGGGGCCGGAGGCGAGCCCGGCGGTGTGGCTGAGCAGGCGCCGGAGCGTCACCTCGTCGCCAAGCCCGTCGAGCTCGGGCAGGTACTCACCGACCGGCGCGTCCAGGTCGAGGTCGCCGTCGGCGACGAGGATGAGGGCCAGGGCGGCGGTGAGGGTCTTGGTGATCGAGCCGAGCGGGACGGCACTGTCCCGGCTCATCGGCCGGCCGGTCCGCTGCTCCAGCTCGCCGACCTCGATCGCGACGGTCGTGCCCCGGCGGTGTACGGCCAGCTGAGCCCCGGGTACGGCGTATCGCCGGGTCAGCGCCGCCAGCCGCGCCTGCAGCAGGGGCAGCGCGGCGGCCGGCAGCGGCCCGCCGCCCGTGTGCCCGCCGGGCGAGCTGGGCGGCCCGCCGGCCGGGCGGATCCGAGGATTACCCGGACGCGCCCCGCCGGCAGTGGTGAGAGGGGCGCCGGTTGTCCCCACGCGCGTACGTGCGCTGAGAAACCACGTGGTCGCGGCCCCCTCTGCACTTCGCTTCTCCACCACGCAAGCCCCTTCCGGCTGGATGACACTGACCGTTCGTCTGTGTCAGCCTCCGAGTTTCGGGGTGCCGCCAACAAGTGCCGCCCGTCATTGATCTCCCGTGATGAAGTCACCGTGGGTAGTGACAAACGAGGGGTTTGAGACTGCACAGCGACGGTATTACGCGCGCGTGCGCCCGTTAAATGCCCATATAAAGCGGAAGCATCTCCCACACCTTCTCGGTGTAGAAGTGGCCGCCGGGCAGGACCTCCGCCCGATACACCCCGCCCGCCAGCGCCGACCACCCGCCGTCGACGGGGTCCACGTCCGCGTCCTCCTCCCCCGCAAGGCGGCGCACCGGGCAGGCCACGGTCCGCCCGGGCACGAAGTCGTACGACTCGGCGGCACGCCTGTCCGCCCGGTACAGGTCGAGGGCCATCTGGCGCAGCCCGTCGTCGGCGAGCACGGCCGGCGGCAGCTGGCCGGCCCTCGACATCCAGCCCAGCAACTCCTCGTCACCGGCGCGCGACGTCGGCGGGCGCAACCGCTCCTCGCTGGCCCGGCTGGGCGCGTTCGCGGCCGAGACGACGAGTGCCTCGGGCCCGCGCCCGCCGGCGGCCAACCCGAGCGCGGCCTCGTACGCGACCCAGGCGCCCATGCTGTGCCCGAACAGCACGTACGGCCGCGCGGTGACCGAGCGCGCCGCCGAGAGCGCCTCACGCATCAGGTCGTCCCACCGCTGCGCGGGCGGCTCCGCCATCCGGCGCTCCCGCCCGGGCAGGCAGACGAGTGCCAGGTCCACGTCCGCGGGCAGAGCGCCCATCCATCCCCGGTACGCCGCCGGCCCACCCCCGCAGTACGTGAAGCACACCAGGACCCGCGCCGCCTCCGGCCGTGGCGATGGCCAGACCACCCCCGCCGCGTATGTTCCACGCACCTGTCCGCCTCCTACGGTGAGCCAGCCGGCTGGCCGGAATTCCCAACGGCAGCGACCTACCCGCGCTCACCGTGATTCATACAGCCGACAATTCGCCGTCTTCAGGTAGCCAGGGGCGCCCCACCCTCGATGATCATCGGCTGCCGTCGCTGTAAAGGCAGCTCGCCTCGCCACGCCCGACCACCAAGGGCATGCCGTCGTAGTACTGCTCGATGCGAACGCCGAAATGGACGTACAGGTAGTGAGGCGGCGTGGCGCCGGCCCGCGCCTCGTAACCCACGTGCGACCAGCTGCCGTCGGCCGCGACCCGCACCCCGTAGCCCTTTTCCGGCAACGTCGTGCCCCAGCGCAGGTCTTCTGGGCGGTACTGCGAGACGTACGACTGCGTGTACACCACGCGGATGGCCGCGTTCGCCAGGTAACCGCCGCCCGCCACGACCAGCCGCAGCGTCTGGGTCGCCTGGTCGCACGTGAACGTGTACGTCGTGCGGGTGTCGTACGCGCAGTACCCCTCGCGCTGGACGGCGACACCGGTCGCGTCGTCGCGCACCGTGACGCGCACCGTCTCGGTGTAGAAGCGATAGCTGGCCGAGGGCCAGGCCCGCTGGTACCCGATGACCGAGAGACTGCCGCCGGACACCGTCGCCTGCTTCGTCACCCGGGTGTTCTTCTCAGGGATGTGGCCCTGGGTTGTCGCGCTGACGTAGGTGCCAGCGATCACGTCGAAGTGGACGGTGACGCGGCTACCTTCGGTGAAGGCATCGCCCACGATGCTGGCAGTGACCGTGTCGGTGGCGGCGTCGCATACGACCGACGCCTTGAGCGGGGTTACCGCCGCACCCGCCGGCTGAGCCGGCGCCAGCACCGCGCCCACCAACAGCGCGCCGGCGCCAACAATCCGTGCTAACACATTTGTCCCTTCCGATCCGACTTGAGCGGCCGGATCTGGCTTCCACGCGACCTGTGCCCGTGAAGCTACGACGGGACGCATGCGTTCCTTTGACGCGTCGCTGACGCGGTCGCCGCCCCGGACTCCCCGCTGCCGTATCGTGGCCGGCTGTACCGATGTTCAGGTGGACTCGTCCGCGCTGTCCTCACGTCCAGATTGGTGGACGCGTGCCAGTCCGGCGTGCGCACGGGCCTGCTCGTCGCGGGCGCCGGTCCGGGTGGCGATCGCCAGCGCGCTGCGGTAGTAGGCGAGCGCGGTGGGCGCCTGCCCGGCCACGTCGGCTGCCTCGCCGAGGCCGTTGAGGGCAGAGGCCTGTCCGTCGTCGTCGCCCAGCTCGCGGAACAGGTGCAGAGCGTGCAGGTGCCGGTCGCGGGCCTGGGCGTAGCGGCCGAGGAGCCGCTCGGCGGTGCCGAGTCCGGTCAGGGCCCACGCTTCGCTGGTTCGGTGGCCGAGCTCGCGGAACTGCGTCACCGCCTGCCGGGACCGTTCGGCCGCGGTCTGCGGTCGTCCGGTGCGGGCGTCCAGTTCGGCGAGGCCGAGCAGTGCCCATGCCTCGCCGAACCGGTGCCCGGCCTGCCTGTGCAACCGCAACGCGTGCCGCAGATGGCCGTGGGCGTCGTTGTGGCGCCCCAGCCTGGCCCCCACGACGCCCAGCCGGGTCAGGGCATGCGCCAGGCCGACCCGGTCGCCGACCTGCCGGTACAGCGCGAGTGCCCGCCGGTAGTGTGCGCTGCTTGATCGGTATCGTCCGAACCGCTCGTGGAGCTGGCCGAGGTTGCCCACCGCCCGGGCCTCGGCGAGCCGGTCACCGCCGTCGCGTGCCGCGTGCACGGCCCGGTTCAGTTCGTCGACCGCGGCCGCGTACCGTCCGGCCTGGGTGTGCGCGGCGCCGAGGGCGACCATCGCCACCGCCTCGCCGGTCCGGTCGCCGAGGCGGTGCGCGGCGTCGCGGGCCTGCTGGTGGACGGACACGGCAGCGGCGTCGTGGCCGTCGTCGAGGTACCGGAAGAGCACCGGCGACAACTGAACCGCCTGGGTCAGGCAGTCCACTGTGGCCGCATAGGCGGAGACAGCCACCAGGTTGGGTAGCTCGACGTTGAGCCACTCCTGCGCCGCCGCCCGGTCGGGAAAGGACGGGACGGGCGTGGCCGGTGGGGGTACGGGCGGACGCCGGGCGGCTTCGCCCGGATGCAACACGTTCATCGCGGCGGCCGATGCGGCCAGGTAGTAGTCCACCAGCCGACGGGACGCCGCTGGGGCATCGACCGGCGGTTCGAGGGCATCGGGGTCAGCGGCGGGTGCGGTGGCGAGCCGCGTGGCGTACACGTGGAGTAGGTCGTGAATGCCAAATTGGCGGTTGCCGACCCGGTGGACCAGGTGGGCGCGGGCCAGCCCGTCCAGCCGGCGGCCGGCGTCATCGAGGTCGGTGTCGGCGAGTGCGGCAACGGCGTAGGCGTCGAATTCGCTGCCCGGATGAAGGCCCAGTAGCGCGAACGTCTGGGCGCTTGACACCGCGAGGTGCTGTACCGACCAGGAAAAGACCGTCCGCACCGCTGCTCGCGGATCGCCTCCGCTGCTGAGCAGCTCCAGCCGGCGTTGCTTTTCGGCAAGCTCCGCAGCCAGCGCGGCCAGGGAGATGGCCGGCCTGGACAGCGCGAGCTCGGCGGTGATCCGCAGCGCCAGTGGAAGCCCGTCGCAATGACGCACGAGCGCCCTCGACGCTTCGGGTTCGTCCTCCACCGCCGAGCCGACGAGGCGGCGAAGCAGTGACGTCGCGTCCGGGGTCGGCAACGGACTGAGCATCACGCGTCCCGCGTCGTGCAGAGCCACCAGACCGGCGAGGGAACTCCGGCTGGTGATCAGGACCGTGCAGCCCGGCGAACCGGGTAGCAGCAGGCGAACCTGCTCCACTGTGGACGCGTTGTCGAGGATGACAAGCATTCGCCGGCCGGCCGTTTCAGTCCGGTACCGGGCGGCCCGCGCCTCGACGTCAGCCGGCAGGTGTCGCTCATCGGGCGTCAGCGCCGCCAGGAAGATGGACAACACCTCGTCGGGCGTCATCGGCCGCTGCGGATCGTAGCCGCGCAGGTTCACGTAGAGCTGGCCATCCGGGTACCGGTCGCGGACGAGGTGCGCCCAGCGGACGGCGAGGGCGGTCTTGCCGACGCCGGCCGTACCGGTGATGCCGACGATGACCGGTGCGGTGGTGGGCTCGGCGTCGACGAAGCTGTCCAACGCGGCCAGTTCGGCGCTACGACCGGTGAACGCGCCCACGTCCGCGGGCAGTTGCGCGGGAACGGCCCGCGCCGGGGCACTCTTGCCGGCCGCGGTGTCGAGGTCGTGCCGCAGCACGGCCTGGTGGACCTCGCGCAGCTCCGGACCCGGATCGGTGCCGAGCTCCTCGCGCAGTGTCCGCCGGATCCGGTCATAGCGCTCCAGCGCCTGCGAGGGACGGCCCACCGCGTAGAGCACCCGCATCAGCACCGCGGCGACGGACTCGTCGGTCGGGCGTTCGTCGAGCAACTCGGTCAGCGGCCGAACCGCGGCGGCCGCGTTGCCGGTGCGTACCTCAGCATGCGCCCATGCGACCAAGGCGTCCGCGTGCTCCTGCCGCAGCACGTCGCGGGTGCGCGCCGCCCACGCCCCCGCCACCCCGGTCAAGGGCTCGCCGAGCCACAGGTCCAGCGCCTCGCGCAGCAGTGCGGCGCGGTCCCGGTCCGTCGTGCCGGCATCATGGGACCGGGCCACCAGCGCCCGAAACCGGTGCAGATCCACATCTTCGCCGGTGACCGACAGTACGTAGCCGCCGGGACCGCGAACCAGCGGTTGGCTGGGTGGAACGCCACCCCGTCCGCAATCCGCGCCCGCCGCCCGTTCCAGGGCCCGCCGGATCCGGGCGACGTGCGCCTGGACCGATCGATAAGCCTGTGCCGGAGGCTCGTCGTCCCAGATCCGGTCCACCAGCGTCGGCATGCTGACCGTGCGGCCGGCTTCGATCAGCAACATGGCCAACACGGCCCGCTGGCGCGGCTCACCCGCCGGCACCGGCTGGCCGCACGCCCATATCTGGACCGGCCCCAAGACCCGGAACTCCATGTCAGTCGCGCCGACACGCATTCACGAACATCGCGCCCCATAGGTGGTACGCCTGCCATCCGCACCTGGATGCCAATCGCCACCAGCGGCACGTGTCGGCAAGCGGACAGGGCTCGACCGCTGTCCGGCTGACCCGTTTCAACAGGAGGAATCAACGTTCCGTAGGCTCCGAGTCGGCCTCGCGCCGGCGATGGCTGTGTCCGGTGTGCTGGCATTCACCGCGCCAGTACGCGCCTCACATGGCGGCCGCGGCCGGCGAGATCTGCGAGACCTACACGCCGGAGTGGTTCATCTTCGAGGTGCCCACCGGCGCCTTCCTGTACTCGCAGACGCTGTTCCTCCAGTACTGCCGCGACGGTGGAGGGCCTCGTCATCCCCGACGGTTTCCGGACCAGCGCGCTCTTCTTCACGAGTGCCGTTTAGAAGGTCCGCGAGCCGGCCCGGTCCCGCTTCGGGGCGGGGCCGGTCCACCCTGCCCAATTCGTAGCGGCGGGTCCCCTGCCAGATCGGCCGCAATCGCCGCCGTCCCGGGATCAACATCTAGCGCGACAACTCCCGAACCTCCGGACAACACAGCTTCTGGTTTAAGCCGGGCATCGACGTAGCGGGCCGATCGTCCGACGCGACGGTGGCGGGCTTCGCATTTTGAAACCGGCGCGGGGGTTCGACCCAACGGCCGCCTCCGACACGCCCTACTTCATCAGCTTGGCCATCGGGGGACGCAGGCCCAGATCCGCAGATGTGGTGACCCTGCGCATCGGGAGGACCGGGCCAACCTTCCGTCCAGCACGTATCTGAACCCGCCCGCCGGCAAGCTCTCCAGCCACTTCGCGGTCCCGTGCCTCGACGCAGCATGAATACGGCCGGCGACGGCAGCGCCGAACCCAGACTGCAGCTCTGGCCCTGCAACGGGGCCCGCGGCGCCGGTAAGCGCCGTAGATCACCACTCCGACCGGCATCAGAAAGAGGACAGCACCGAAGATCCGCACCTGCAGAGGGCTGTCCGGCACGCGGTAGGTGTCTCCGTCCTCGTCGACGGGCTGGCCGAAGATCAGCATGCCGAGACCCACCAGCCCGAAAAGCGACATCGAGAGGGAGCTCAGGACGGCGTAGCCACCGCGCGCCCAGTTCGCCCGATCGCCCGCGCGGGGATCGTTCCGGGCCTGACCCCAGATGACCGGCACCCCGATCAGCAGCGCCAGCCCGAACCCGATCAGCATCAGACCGAAGACGAGATCCGTCCTCGACCGACGTCGACCCACGGTCAGGGGTAAGCAGTGGACCAGCCCCGTCAACGCGGGCGCATCTCGCGGTATCCCACCTCCCCCGCCACCGGGTCACCCTGGATCAGTCGCGCCTCAAACCACCTACGGAGAAGCGCCGCGTGGCAGCGCTCGACCCATCGTCTTCTCTGCTGCGGCCCATAACCACCAGTACTCGTCGAACCATGCGATTCGGGCCGATGACCTGGCCTTCGATCTGTTAAGTAACCGCGACAAGCAAGCAGCTCCCAGACGGAAATGACCATGACGTTTCGGTTACCTTGGAAAATGCGACAGGTTTTCTCTGATGACCTTTGGTCGGGGGTACGCTGACCGTGTCGCCCAAGACCTCGGCGTAGTACGAGCCCGTGAAGGCCGGACGCCGTGGCGAAGGGAACATACGGTCTGACGCACCGGCTGCGCGATCTGCGCCGAATTCGACCAGCGCCATATGCCCCCAGCGCATTCTTCGTCTCTAGCCTTTCCAGACATCCAGAAAGCGGTGTTTCATGTCCCGGCTGCGCGCTGCCCTTGTTCTTCTTCTAACCACTTCTTCTCTGGTTCTGGTCGCCGTTTCACCGGCCAGTGCCGCCCCCACTCTGGCCCTTGACGTTGGCTCGGTGACCCTTGTCGCCAACGGCGCCGCCGTGAGGGTACAGATCACCGCCACCTGCTTCGAAGGAGACGTAGGTGGCATTACGCCCACCGTCACCCAGGCAGCCGGCGACCGTGTCGCCCAAGGCACCCAGGCGCAGAGCTTCACCTGCACCGGCCAACCACAGCAGTTCTCCATCCTCGTCCTGGCAAATGTCAACGGTGCCCCGTTCCGCACCGGCGTCGCCCTCGTGACCACCCAACTCCAGTCCTGCCCCGGAGCGAACTGCACCACCATACAAACCGATGAGGTCGTCCGTATCCGGCGATAAGCCCGCACGCTACGCACACCACCGAAACCACTCCCGCCGATCACCTCGCCAGCCGGTCGGGCGGCCCTTTGAGAGGCCCGGCCTGCCGGCTGGCATCCCCAGAACCAGACCCCGCACAGACCTCCTGTTCGACATGTGCCATGGACTTCGCGATGTTGTGGCTGGTCCGCGTCAGCCGAACGGCGCTAAACCAACGTCGTCAGTCGGCATCCGCTCGTCAGCGTCAGTGAGTGGATCGGGGCTGAGATGGCGCGGCGCGCTGCGAGTTGGCTCGAATCTTGCGAACTTCGGCCGAGCGCGTGATCAAGCGCGCGCCGGAGGGCGGCTACCGTGGTCTCGTGATAGAAACCATCACGCTATGAGCGGTTTGCCGGATGAACTGCGAGATTTGATCGAGTCCGGCCCGATGGCTCACCTGAGCACTATCAACGCTGACGGGAGCCCTCAGGTGACCGTGGTCTGGATCGGGCTGGACGGCGACGACCTCGTCAGTGGTCACATGTCGTGGTACGCGAAGCTGCGCAACATCGAGCGTGACCCGCGGGTCGTGTTGTCCTTCGATGCGCCTCGGGTGCGCACCGTCTTCTTGAACGAGTACGCCGTGTTGCGGGCGCGGGCCGTTGTCCAACGCAGTGACGACGCGTGGGATCTACTCAACCGCTTGACGAAGGTTTATATCTCCTCAGACACCGAGTTCCCGGCGCCGAAGGGGCCCGGCTACGTCGTGCGCTACTCCGTCGAACGCATCGGCGGTGTCGGCCCGTGGGCGTCCACGTCGCACTAGACCCAGTCGATTCGCACGGATCCGCAGGCAGCTGCCCATCGTGACAAACGGTTTCGCGGGGATGGCTCAACGACAGCCGTGGCGGGCCATGCGCGCGGGCGATGATCGTGCGGCTCGCGCCGGGCGGGGGCGTTGGGGTCGTCAGCCGAGCGGCGGGTGCGCTTTCGCCATCAGCTCCCGGAACTGTGCCGGGAACCATGCGCCGTAGGGCGGTGCGCCGGGCAGCGCACCGGTCGGGCGGTTGCTCCCGCACACGCACGCGTTGTACGTGGGGTCGCACATGCGGTCGAAGGCCGCGCCCGGGATTTGCGTGCTGGCACCGTCGGACTCGCCCGGCGGCTTGATCCAGGCGTAGGCGTCGACGCCCGGCTCAGGCGCCGCTACGGGGCGCTCGCCGAGGCCGGCGCCGGCCTGGTTGCAGTAGTTGCCCTTGTGGAGCCGCCGGTCGATCCGCGACTGGTCGACGAACTGGTTCGAGTCCGTCGACGTCGACGGCCCGACGGGCCGCGTCGGCCCGCCCCACCCGTTGCGTGAGGTGTCGATGACGAATCCGATGTCCGCGGGGAAGCCGAGCTGGACGAGCGGGGTCCGCAGCGCCTGGGCAAAGGCGAACTCCTCGTTGAACCTGTTCCAGTCGATCCACTTGGAGTAGGTGTACGGCTGGACCATCGGGATGAACGGCTCGCGCAGGGCCGAGTAGTTGGCGGTGTTCGTGACGAAGCCGTCCACATTGGCCGGGCTGCTGCCGGACGCCCGGGCGGCACGGGCCATCAACTGCAGGCTGGGACCGAGGTTGTCGTCCCAGCCGATCATGCCGTGATGCGTGACGTCGAGGTAGTTGAAGACGTTCGGCAGCGCGCCGAGCTTGGCGAGGGCGTACCCGACCCCGTCGACGTAGCCGTTGTTGGCCAACATTGTGTTGCAGAGCGGGGTCGCGCTGGGCCGTGTGCCGGTGCTGACGACGAGGTTCGGCAGCGAGTCCGGCTCGATGACGGTCACGATCCGCAGGTCGGCGTACTGCGGGCGGGCCAGGATCCCGGCGATCGGGTCGATGAACTCCGCCTTGTACAAGGCCAGGTCGTTGGGGCCGAGCTCCCCGTCGGAGGCCAACCGGCCGCAGTTGCGACCAGGCAGGTCGTAGAGGACGAGTTGCACGACCAGCGGCTCGCCGCCCGCCTGCACGACCGCCTGGTCGAGGTGCTCGGCCAAGCTCATCGAGCGGTGGTCGGCGTGGCCCCGCCCGCCCGCGATCGAGGCGATGCTGTCCAGCCACACCGCCGTCGGCTGGTGCGCGACCCGGTCGCCGCCGGGCTCGGCCAGCGCCTTCGCGCGCCACTCCGGATCGACGTACACCCGGGCGCCCGCGTATGGGTTGGCCGGCTGCGGCTGCGGCCCGTCCACCCGGAACCGCACCTCCTCGCTCCGGGTCAGCGGCGGTATCCCGTTGTCGTACACGGTGACCCTGGCGACGTGCTGGCCGGCGGGTACGCCTTCCACTATGGTGCCGAACGGCATGGTGGTGTCGGAGCCGACGAGCGTGCCGTCGAGGTGGAAGTCGACGCGGGCCACGCCGTGGTCGTCGCTCGCCGTCGCGCCGAGCAGGATCGCCTGGCCCGACAGGTAGACCTGGTCGGGTGTCGGGCTCGTGACGTGCACCGACGGGGGCTGGTTCTGCCCGCTGCCGCAGGCCACCCCGTTGAGGGTGAACTCGGTGGGGTCGGTGTTCGCGCCGGTGTAGCTCGCGTTGAAGCCGATCGCGATAAGCGCGCCGGGTGCCAGTCGCGCGTTCCAAGGCGCGTTGCTGGCCACGGTGACCTGCCGGCTGCCGACCGCCTGGGTCCACGTCACCGGCCATCCGGTCGTGACGCGCTGGTCGCCGGCGAACGTGAAGGCGAGCGTCCAGCCGTCGAGCGCGTCACCGGTGTTGGTGATGGTGACGGCCGCGCCGAACCTGCCGCCGCTGTCCCAGGTCTTCACGTACGTGACGCCGCAGGAGGCGGCCGCGGCCGCGGGGGTAGGCGCGGCGACGAGGGTACCGGTCACCAGAAGGGCGGTCATGGCGATGGTCACGGCACGACCCGACGCGGCTACGGTACGCATGCACCCAGCGTGACATGGAAATCAATCAATCTCAACGACAGGTCAGCTCTGAGCTGGTCAGGTCACCTAGTCGGCCCGATGGTCGGCGTCGAGCACCGGCGCCTCGCCCTTGAGTACGGCCACGATCGCCATCGCGTGGCCACGTCCGAGGCCATACTCCTCTGCCAGCCAGGCGATGACCGCGGCGGCCTTGGTACCTGGCCGGTCGAGTCCTCGCTCGGCGGCGAGCCGGCGGAAGTCGTGGGGTCCAAGGCCGGTCCTGGCCTTGATGGTGTTGAGGTACCCCTGGAAGCTCATCGATCTACTCCTTTGCTTAGTCGGTGGGCGAGAAACGCGAGCCAGGCAAGACCCGCCAACAACGCCACACGCTCGGCGATCCCACTGGGCAGCGCTGGCCCGTTCACGGCGAACGACGCGGCCGCCATGGCACTGGCCGTGACGAAGCCGAGGGCGACGATGACAGCGAAGACCACACCCCACGGCGGCGTCGCCAGGCGCCGCGTGGCCAGGCAGGTGCCGAACAGGCCCAGGAAGGTTAGTCCGCCGCCAAGGTCGTGCAGTTGGCCGTGCCATGTCGCCTCCTCCGCGTAGCGGGTGCCGGGTGGCGCGTCAGAGACGAAGGCAGCGGCCAGGACGAGGCCGGTCGCCGCGACCGCGACCATTACGGCCGGCCACCGCGACGGTGTGGCGACTCGAACCGGGCGCACGAGAGCAGCCGCCGCCGCGCCCGTGAGCAACAGGCCAGCGATATTGACCCCGCCCATGGGCCGAGGGACAGGTGGCTGATCCAGTGCCGGATGGCGGACACGTCGCTCCGCAGGACGTCTTGGAGTGCAAGTGCGATGACGAATACGGCCAGGGCCGCGATGATTCCACCGGCCCGCCTGCGGCTCATGGTGACGAGGGGCACGTGTACCTCCTTTCCTCGTCTCTTACGTCGCTGTGGAGCCGCGGTTCTTGACATCGCCACCGAAACTTTCTCCGGCGATGTCGAGATCGGCGTGGTCGGCGTGACGTACGGGCATGAAACAACTCGACATCGGCAGTGCCGTGACCCGCTCGATGCTCGGCTGGGGGGTGCTGGCCGGCCCGATCTACCTCGCGGTCGGCCTCGCGTTGGCGCTCACCCGGGACGGGTTCGAGCTGGGCGAACACGCGTTGAGCCTGCTCATGCTCGGCGACGGCGGGTGGATGCAGCGGGCCGACCTGGCCGTCAACGGCCTGCTTTGCCTCCTTGCCGCCATCGGGGTCCGTCAGGCGATGGTGCCCGCGGGCGGTGGGGCCGGAGCCGGCCGCCTGCTCGGCCTCTACTCCCTCGGGCTGTTTGGCGGCGCCGCGTTCGCCCCCGATCCGGTGGACAGCTTCCCCGCCGGCGCGCACGCACACGTGACCGCCTCCGGGTTACTGCACCTGGCGTTCGGGCTGGTGCAGTTCGTCAGCGTCGCGATCGGCGCGCTCAGCCTTTCCCGCTGGGCCGCGGCCCGCGACGACCGCGCCTCGGCGCGCGGCTTCCGGGCGGCCGCGGTCGTCATCCTCGGTGGGTTCATCGGCGGTGCGGCGCTGGCGCAAAGCGCCGGCGGGGTCGCCCTGCTGTGGGTGGCGGTCCTCGCATCGTACGGGTGGCTCGCGGCCGCCTGCCTCTACCTGTGGCCGATCGTGCCCCATCCGGACCTCGGCCGACGTCATCTCGCACTCACCACTTAGGAGCCGCTGATATGCGCACCCTCTTCGCCAGTTACTTCATCAGCCTCGACGGCGTCGTCGACGCGCCCCAGAACTGGCATTTTCCGTACGCCGGCGCCGAGGTCATGGACGTGGTCGGCGACGCCACCAAGGACGTCGACGCGCTTCTCATGGGCCGGCGCACGTTCGAGGAGTGGAAGGCTTTCTGGCCGGGCCAGTCGGGCTACCCACTGGCCGACTTCATCAACAGCACGCGCAAGTACGTCGTGACCGGCAGCGGCGCGGATGTCGGCTGGGCACCGTCCACTGTGCTCACCGGCGACGTTCTCGCCGCGGTGGCCGACCTCAAGGCGCGGCCCGGTGGGCGGATCGCGGTCAACGGCAGCGGGACCCTCACCCGGCACCTGCTCAGCGCCGGCCTCGTGGATGAGCTGCACCTGCTGGTGCACCCGGTCGTCGTCGGCAACGGCAAGCACCTGTTCGAGAACGGCGCCGCGGCGGTGGGCCTGGACCTCGTCGCGACGCGTGCCTTCGCGAACGGAGTCGTGCACAACGTCTATTCCCGCGCCGCCGCCACCGAGGAAGGGGACCGATGAGCCACCGCGTGATCGTCGACCATGTGCGTTCCGCTGACGGCACCCGGCTGGCGCTCGACGTGCTCGGGTCAGGGCCGCCGCTCGTCCTCGTCGGTGGGGCGTTCAGCTTCCGGCGGTGGAAGGGCTTCGTCGAGCTGGCACAGCTACTCGCGGACGACTTCACTGTGGTCGGGTACGACCGGCGCGGGCGCGCGGACAGCGAGCCGGGCCCGGCCACGTCGGTGGCGCTGGAGATGGCGGACCTGCGGGCCGTCGTCGCTCATGCCAGTGGCGGACCGGCGCACGTGTTCGGCATGTCATCGGGCGGCGTGCTCAGCCTGCGGGCCGCCGCGGCCGGCGTGCCCATGCGGAGTCTTGCCGTCTACCAGCCCCCGTTCGTCCTCGGCGGCCGGGTTCCGCCGGCCGACCTGGCAGAGCGGGTGGCCCGGCTGGTCGCGGCGGGCAAGCGGTCGAAGGCCGTTCGCCTGTTCATGACGCGGGGTATGGGCGCGCCAGCCCCGGCCGTACTGCTGATGCGCCTGGCGCCGTTCTGGCGGGATCTCACGGCCGTGGCCCACACGCTTCCGGCCGACCATGCGGTCATGGGCGAGACGCTCGCGGGGCGTCCCCTGGATCCCCAGCCGTGGCGGGACGTTCCCGTGCCGGTGCTGGTGATCGACGGCGGGAAGAGCCCCGCCGGCGCCGGTGCCGCCGCCGACGCGCTCGCCGGGCACCTGCCACACGCCACCCGGCTCACCCTGCCCGGTCAGGGCCACAACGTGTCCATGCCTGCCCTCGCCGCCGCGATCGGCGACTTCGCGATCTCAGGGAGAGCCGATGACCACCGTCGCACCCGTCCGTGACTCAGCCCGGATCCGGCTCACCGCCGGTGTGCTCGCGGCCCCGCTGTTCCTGCTCGTCAGTGCGGTGCAGCTGCCGTTCAACCCGGGCCTCGACCTCACCGAGCACGCGTTCAGCTACTTGAGCATCGGTCCGACCGGCCCGCTACAGCAGGCGAACTTCGTGCTGATGGGGTTGGCACACATCGTCGCGGCGACCGCCCTCGTGCGTGCCCTGACCGGCCGGACCGCATACGCCGCCGCGGCGCTGCTGGCCGCCCACGGGCTCGGCCAGGTTGTCGCCGGGCTGTTCACCCTCGACCCGTCGAACGGCTTTCCCGCGGGCGCGCCGCCGGGCCTGCCGCAGACCGTCACCACCCACGGCCATCTGCACGGGCTTGGGTTCGGCCTCTCGATCGTGTCGTGGTGGCGCTGCTCGTCGTGTTGGCCCGCTGGTTCGCGCGGGGCGGGCGCCGCCTCTCGGGCGGCCAGCGAGCCAACCGCGCGCAAGCCGGCATGGCCTGGGGCTGTGCCGGCGCGGCGGCCGCGCTGGTGGTCACGGCGGCTTGCCTGACGACGCCATTCGGCACCGTGCTGCTCTACGTCGTGCTCACCGGCGCGTGGATCTACACGGCGCTGCTGCTGCGACACCTGCGCGACACTCGCCTCAGTCCCCGGACGGATGCGCCCGGCCCACGCGAAGCCGACCGGTACGAGAATTTCTCGGCGATGATGTCAAGAACCGGCCGCCGCCGGTGACGCATGGGTGAGAGCGGCCCGTCCCAGGGCCGTTACAGCCTGAAGGAGCCACCGTGAAGTACATGTTGCTGGTGCACGAGGTCACCCGGCCCACCGCCGAGCCGCCCGCGGAGCTGTTCGCGGCGATCGGCGCCCTCGGCGCGGAGAACACCGCCAACGGTAGCCTCGTCGAGATCGGCGGCCTGTTGCCGATCGAGGCGGGCGCCGTCGTCCGCCTGGCCGCCGACAGCGTCACCACCACGGATGGCCCGTTCGTGGAGACCCGGGAGCTGGTCGGCGGGTACGCGGTCTACGAGGTGCCCGACGTCGCAGCGGCCGCGAAGAAGGCCGAGGACTTCCTCGAGGCACACCGCAGCACCTGGCCGGGCTGGGAGGGCTGGGTCGAGGTCCGCACCGTGCTCGACGGGCGCCCACCGGCCGGCCAGTGACGACGAACGACACCGCAAGGGCTGTCGAGCGGGTGTGGCGGCTGGAGTCGTCACGCCTGCTCGGCGCGCTGCTGCGCATTACCCGAGACCTCGACCGCGCCGAGGACCTGGCCCAGGAGGCGCTGGCCGCGGCGTTGGCCCAGTGGCCGGCCGAGGGGGTGCCCGATAACCCGGGCGCTTGGCTGATGACCGCCGCCAAGCGCCGGGCCATCAACCATCTTCGCTCCGGCGAGCGGCAACTGCGGGCGTACGCGACGCTTGCGGCCGGCACCGCCGAGGCTTACGACGAGGAGTTCGCGGTGGACCGCCTGGAGGACGACGTCCTGCGGCTGATGTTCGTCTGCTGCCACCCGTCGCTGACCGACGACACGCGCACGGTGCTCACCCTACGGCTCGTGGCGGGCCTGACCACGCGCGAGATCGCCCGCGCCTACCTGACCTCCGAAGCCACCGTGGCCACCCGCATCTCCCGCGCCAAGCGGACACTGCACACCACGGTCGCGGCGCTGGAGGAGCCGACCGGCGCGGAGCGGATAGCCCGCCTCGCCTCAGTCATGTCCGTGATCTACCTGCTCTTCAACGAGGGGTATGCGGCCACCGCCGGCATCGACTGGACCCGGCCGGCACTGTGCGCGGAGGCCGTCCGACTGGCCGCCCTGCTCATCACCGTCACACCCCGCGAACCAGAGGCGTACGGCCTGCTCGCCCTGCTCGAGCTCCAGTCGTCGCGGCTAACGGCGCGCATCGACCCGGCCGGCCACCCTGTGCTGCTGACCGACCAGGATCGCCGGCGGTGGGACCGATCGGCGATCTCCCGCGGTGACGCCGCGCTGCGCGTCGCCCTCTCACTGGGCGGCGGCGGACCGTACGTACTGCAGGCAGCGATCGCCGCCGAACACGCACGAGCGTCCTCAGTGGAAACCACCGACTGGGCGCGGATCGCAGCACTCTACGGCACACTGCACCAGGCGACCGGCTCAGCGGTGGTCGAGCTGAACCGCGCCGTCGCGGTGGCCATGGCCCAAGGCCCACAGGCCGGCCTCACCATCGTCGACGAGATCGAGCCCGCACTACCCGGCTTCCACCTCGTCCCGGCCGTCCGCGGCGACCTGCTCGCGCGGCTCGGCCACTACCCAGAGGCGGCCGCCCAGTTCGACCGCGCCGCCGAACTCGCCGCCAACGGCACCGAACGCGCCCTCATGAAAGCCCGGGCCGACACGTGCCGCCAGCGCGGCGCGACCGCGTCATAGCGCGCTACGGCTGGAAGACTGGGACATCCGGAGCCCGGCTCAGCGCCACCGCTCGCCAGGGGTGAGGACGTACTGCCGGTAGACGTGCGGCCACGGCACCACCGCCAGGAAGATGACGACGAGAAGGGACGAGGTCGTGTACCCCCACGTCTCGTCGTCCATCCGGTCGGAGAGCCACGCGGGCAGGGCCACCGCGCTCAGCCAGATCAGCTTCCAGGCCGACTCGAACAGGAGCAGCGGGAGCATCGTCACGGGGTGGCGCAGGCCGACGAATGCCAGGAGCGATATCGCCGCCAGTATGCAGTAGACGAGGCTCTCTGTCCCTTTCCAAGACGAGTCGTGGTTCAGGACGACCGGCCACGTTTCGATCGCGAGGAAGATTGCGAGCAGGGAGTACCCGAAGCGCAGCGCGTACAGGCGCGGCAATGACAAGGCGACATCTTCCACCAGGGCATTCGTGGTCATGGGCCAACGGTAGGAAGAACGCGGTCGACGCTCATCAGTGGAAGTACGGAGCCGGTACTGAGTACCGTCGTGTCGTGGCCACCCGCAGTCGACGACCGGGCAACCTCCCCGCCGAGGCCACGAGTTTCGTCGGTCGCCGCCGTGAGCTGGCCGAGGCGAGGAGGAAGCTGGCCGACGGGCGTCTGGTGAGCTTGGTCGGGCCCGGTGGCGTGGGCAAGACGCGCCTCGCGCTCCGTCTCGCCACCGACCTCGCCCGCGGGTTCCGGGACGGCGCGTGGCTGGTCGAACTCGGTAAGCTGCGCGATCCGGCGCTGGTGACCCACACCGCGATGGCGGCCCTCGACCTGCGCGACCAGGCCGCCTCCGCACCGAGTGAACTGTTGCTCCGGCACCTCCGCGACGCCGAGCTGCTGCTCGTCGTCGACAACTGCGAGCACCTGCTCGACGCCGCGGCCACGCTGATCGGCGAGGTGCTCCGGGCGGCGCCGGCGGTTCGGGTGATCGCCACCAGCCAGGCGCCGCTCCGGGCTGCCGGGGAACACGTGCTGCCGGTGCCGCCGTTGTCGCTGCCGGCGGACGATCCGCTGGAGCGCCTGCGCGAAAACGAAGCGGTTCGGCTCTTCGTCGAGCGTGCGGCGGCCGCGTCGGGCGACTTCGAGCTCACCGACACCAACCAGGCGGCCGTGGTGGACCTGTGCCGGCGCCTCGACGGGTTGCCCCTGGCGATCGAGCTGGCGGCGGCCCGGACCCGGGTGCTCGCCCCCGCACAGATCCTCGACCGGCTGCACGACCCGTTCGCGCTGCTCGCCCGCGGCACCAGGGCGGCCCTGCCCCGCCACGAGACGCTGCGCACCACCCTCCAGTGGAGCTACGACCAGCTGACTTCGGCCGAACAGGCACTGATGTCCCGGCTGTCGGTGTTCGCCGGCCGGTTCACGCTCGACGACATCGAGGCGGTGTGCTGCTTCGGTGAGGTGCCGGCGGCGCAGAGCGTCGAACTGGTGTCCTCGCTGGTTGACAAGTCGCTGCTGCAGCGAGAGCTCGCCGCGGGCACGGCCGTCTACCGCCTGCACGAGACCATGCGCCAATACGCCAGCTCGATGCGTTCCCCGGATGGCCTCGAAGAGCGCTGGGCGGACCACTACCTGCAACGATGCGCACGATTCGGTGCCGAAGGCCGGTACCGGCTGGTGGAGTGGCTGACATGGATCGAGCCGGAGATCGACAACGTCCGGGCTTTGCTGCGGGCGTTCTCCGCCGACGTGCGCGGCGTCGCTCTGGCCACCAGCCTGATCTGGTACTGGGTCACCCGCGCCACAACCGAGGGCGTCCGATGGCTCGACGAATTCGCTCCCGCGGCGGCGTCGCCGTGGACCTACTTCGTCCGCGGCTTCCTGGCCGTGCTGCAGAGCGACCCGGTCGTCGCCGTGCCGGTGTTGGAGCGTGGCGTGCTCGCCGCTCGCGCGGCCGGGCAGCCGGACGTCCTGTGCCAGCTGCTCGCGATGGCAGCGATCGCGGCGAACATGGCAGGCGACCGTCCGTCCGCCGAACGGCTGCTCGACGAAGCGGTAGCCCTGTCCGCCGACCGGGACGATGTCGGTGCCGCGCTGATGGTGCATCAGGCACGGACCCTCAACGCACTCGGAGACGGTGATCTCGAGACCGCCTGTTCCGCAGCCGCCGACGGCGCGCGGCTGAGTCGCCGGGCGGGCGATCTGTACAGCCTCACGTGGATGCTGCTGAACCAGGGCTTCGCCGCACTGCGCACCGGTGACGCCGACGATGCGGAGCGTCGGTTCGTCGAGGCGCTGCCGATCGCCCGCCAGGTAGACGACCGGGTCGCGCAGTGTTACCTGCTCGGCGGCCTCGGCGCGTGCGCCGCGTCGGTTCGCGACCCACAGCGTGCGGCCCGGCTGCTCGGGGCCATGGACGGGCTGCGTGTCGAGGTGGGTGTGATCGTCAACAGTGGAATGGCACCCGCCCTGTCCTCGGCGACCGAATCGGTGCGGGCGGCTCTCGGTCCAGCGCGCTTCGAGTCCGCGCTCCGCGACGGCCTGCGGATGAACCGTGCCGACGCGCTGCGGCTGGCGCTGCGTGAGGTGGCCGCCCCGAGCCCGAACGGTCCGTTGACACAGCGCGAGAAGAACGTCGCCGGGCTGGTGGCCGAAGGCCTGAGCAACAAGGACATCGGTGCGCGGCTGTTCATCTCCGAACGCACGGTCGAGAGCCACGTGCGCAACATCCTGAACAAGCTGGGCTTCCACTCGCGTACTCAGATCGCGAGCTGGGTCGCCGCCCCCGAGAGCTAGACAATCTCGCGCCGTCGATCCTCAGGGGCAGTAGCTCAACGTCCTAATAGGACGCCGGTCGCGGGTTCAAGCCCCGCCTGCCCCATCAATCAGCGCCTCCGACAAAGATCCGTACGGCCCCACCGCTCGCGGCAGATCCGCTCAGTGCGCGGCGACCTCACGTTCGTCGGCTACGTCGTCCGTTCTGGACCGCAGCGGACGTCGCGATAGCGCAAAAGTCCCCGCGGCGGGGGCGGCGATCCACCGCCCCCGCCGCGTGAACGGTCAGCGGTTGAGGTTCTGCATCCACTCCCGCAGCGCGCGCGCCTGCCGCGCGAGCTCGGAACGCGCCGCAGCGTCGCCGGAGGCCTCGTCGTTCGCCAGGTCGACGATCGAGTTCAGCGCCGGGATGGCGGTGGTGTAGTTGGTTGCCAGGTAGCTGTCCCGCGCGATGTCCAGGGCGGCATCGGCGGCGTCCGCGGCGTCCGCGGTCAGCAGCCCGGCCGCTCGGTCAGCCTCGATCAGCAGGCTGGTCTCGCGGTAGGACGAGCAGTTGGCGTCCGTGCGGTCGGCGGTCGTCTCGATCCCGCCGAGGATGATCTGCATGAACGAGTCGTCGTAGTACTGCGTCCGGAAGTGGCCGAGGATGTTCGAGAACGCCTTGCCACCGCCCCAGTTCTGGCACCACGCGATCGGGTGGTCGCCGTTCATCAGCCGCAGCGGGTTGGTGGCCGCGTTGCCGCTGTTGAGGCTGCGCTGGTAGCTGGCCTCGTTGAGGCTCAGCAGCGTGTGCACGTCGGCCCGCATGTTGCGGTCGAAGTTGTAGAGCTCGTCGACCGTCATCCACCGGGCAGGCAGATGCGCGGTCGCCGGGTGCGTGTTGTCTTCGGTCACCACCTCGGTGTGGATGCAGCTGCCGCACTGGCCGAACCCGTTCTGGCCGTTCGGATGGTTGGTGAAGAACCCACCGACGAGGTTGCCGTACCACGGCCAGGTGCCGATCTCGAACGAGTCGGCGGCGCCGTGGATGCCGACATAGCCGCCGCCCTGGTTCATGTAGGCCTCGAAGTTCGGCTGCTCGGTGCTCGCATTGAGCGGGCCCGGGTGCCCGACGTTGGACTCGAAGACGATCGTGTCGTACTGCTTGAGCGTGTCGAGGCTCAGGAACGGGCTCGTGGGCAGCGTGACGGTCGGCAGTTGCGGGTCGTAGACGTCGACGTTGAAGTTGTGCGCGATGCCGAGCTTCTGGATCGCGGCCACGGTGTGCGGGATGTGGTCGTGCCGGAAGCCCGTCGTCCTGGAGAAGACCAGGACGTTGTAGTCGGCGTCCGGGTTGTGCGGGAGCGGGGCGAGCACCGGGTCCGGGATGAACTTCGGGCCCTCCGCGGGCTCAGACGCGAGGCCCGTCGCGGGCTCCGGCGCGAGCCGGCCGTTGAGCTGGTCGATCAGGTAACGCGCATCGCCCACGAGTGTGCTGCGGGCCGAGCCGGGCGCGATCTGGTCGCCGGCGATCGAGACGAACTCGTTCAGGACCTGGCCCGCGCGCTTGGCCGAACCGGCGTCGGCGAGCGCCTTCGACTGGTCGAGCTTGGCTTGGAGCGCCGCGCCGACCTCCGCCGAGACACTGCCGGCGGTCACGAACCGGCCGATCAGCGTGCCGACGTCCGCGAACGACGTCGTCACGATGAACGTCTGCGTGTACTTCGCGCTGTTGGAAGCAGCGTCGGAGAGATGCACCGCGAGCGTGTGCACGCCGAACGACAGGTCGGCGGTCTGCACCGGCAACGGCGGGACCAGCTTGCCGTCCAGGTACATGTTCAGCACAGCCACTCCGCCCGAGCCGGGGGCGGGGTCCGTGCGCGTCGGGATAAGTGTGGCGACGTGACCGACGTGACCGTCGGTGATCGCCGGGTACGATGCAGCCGGCGCGCGCGTGTCGATCCGGACCGAGATCGAGCGGAACGCCGAGATGTTTCCGGACGTGTCGACCGCGCGGTACCGGACGCTGGTGTTGCCTTCCTGCGTGATCACCGCCGACGCCGTGGCCGACGCCGGCGCGCCCTCGACGGGCACGTCGATGTAGGCGGCGCCGCCGTTGAGCGAGTACTGGAACTTGGCGATGCCGACGTCGTCGGTCGCCGACACGTTCAGCGTCACCGGGCCGCGGTACCAGTTGTTCTGGCCGGTCGGCGCAGCGGGCGACAGCGTCGCCGCGTTGATCGTCGGCGGTGTCGTTTCCAGTGCCCACGACGGTGCCGCGGGGAGCAATGCGGCCGCCGTCACGCAGACGACCACTGCCGATGTTCGAAATCTTCTTCGCATGAGTGTCTTCTCTCTCTTGCCGCTATACGGGTGGGTTCGCTAGCTGCCGATGCCCGTGCCGACGAACTCGGCCCAGTTGAGGTTGAACAGGTTGCCGCCCGTGGCGCCGCCCGTGACTGGGCGGAACACCAGGAACAGCTCATGCGTCCCGGACATCGAGACCGGGAACGTCTGGCTCGTCCAGGTTCCCGTCCCGCCGGTGGACACGAGGTTGGCCGTCGTCACGATCGGGCCGGTGAGCGAGTCTTGACGGACCTCGATTGCCGCCAGCGGCGACCCGGGCGTGCGGCCGGTCGCCGCGTCCGCCACGCGGAACGTGATCGAATCGATGTTGGTCAGGTTGAATGGGCCGTTGAGCTGGAGCCAGTCGCCCGATCCCAGGCTGCCGCGGTGCACGCCGGCGCCGCCGTCGGTGTTGGACGCCGTGTTGGTGCCGGACTGGTTGACGACGAACTCCACCTCCTGGTGTTTCTGGCGGATCTGGTGCTGGCCGGTCGTGGTCAGCTGTGGGACGCCGCCGGGACCGCCGTGGTCGGTGTAGCGCGCCTGGACCACGCCGGAGACGTTGCCGCCGTGTGAGACGTCGTCGGCGACCGTGTGGAGCACGCCCGAGCAGCCGTTGACGGACTCCTCGGCGTGGCCGTGCGCGTCGTGGCCGAGCACGAACGTCACCTGCACCTCGGAGCAGTTCACCGTCCCGTCCTCGGGGTCGGTGACCGTGACCGAGAACGGGATGTCGTCGCCGAACACGAACGTCCCGCCCTCCACCGGCGTATTGACGACCACAGTCGGGCTCGTGTTGCCCACGGTGATCACGGTGCTGGTCGAGGTTTGCTTGCCGGACGAGTCCAGCACGGTCAGCACGGCCGTGTAGCGGCCGGACTGCGTGTAGGTGTGTGTCGGGTTCGGGTCGGTCTCGATCGCCGAGCCGTCGCCGAAGTTCCACTCGTAGCGGATCGAGTCGCCGGGATCCTCATCCAGCGAGCCGGCGCTGGAGAAGTTCACGGTCAGCGGCGTTGAGCCGTCGGTGCGGTCCGTGGTGAGCACGGCCTTCGGCGCGCGCTTGCCCTTGACGTACTCCCACTTGTACATGCCCGCGTCGGGGCTGATGACGTTGAACCCGTTGCCGTAGGTCAGCATGTAGAACGCGCCGTCAGAACCGAACTGCATGTCCATCGGGTTGTCGCACTCGAACCGGAACCTGCCTGCCCCGGCGTTCGCACGGCTGCCGCAATCCAGGAAGTTGTTGATCTTCTGGATCTGGTTGTTCTGATTGTCGAGCTTGACCTCGCGCAGCGTGTCCTGCGTCCACTCGCTGATGATCACCGAGTCGTCGTAGTACGGCGGGAACTTGTTAGGGTTCGGGTTCGCCGGGTCGTAGTGGTACTTCGTGACCCCGTGCGGACCGACGCCACCGGTGAAAAGCTCGGGGAACAGCCGCGGGCATTCGGTCGTCGAGCCGGGCGCGATCGGGCCCGGGGTCGGCGCGTAGTAGGCCTCGCACGGGGTGCCGAGCGGCGTGGTCGTGTTGTTGTCGCGGTAGGAGTACCAGATGTCCGGGTCGGTGACCGGCGGGACGTCCCGGAGACCCGGCTCGACCGTCGGACCGCCCTCAATGTTCCACAGCGAGTCGTTGCGCTGCGTCGGCCCGTCGCAGTCGAACTTCTGAGGCGGGTTGTTCAGCGGCGTGCCCGCGGTGGTGGTGCCGGGCGCGAACTCGTGGAAATTCCACTCGTAGTGCGCGAGGTCGCGCTTGTAGCACGTCGGCCAGCCGTAGTTGGACGGCTTGCGCACGATCTCGTAGCGGCCGGTGCCCGACGGGCCGCGCGAGCGCTGCGGTGTCTGGGCGTCGGGCGAGTAGTCGCCGATGTAGGCCACGTCGTTCTCGTCGACCTGGATCCGGAACGGGTTGCGGAATCCCATCGCGTAGACCTCCGGCCGCGTCTTGTCCTGCGGCGCGCCCCCGACCAGCGGGAACAGGTTGCCCGACGGGATCGAGTAGGCGCCCGTGCCGGAGCCGAAGTCGACCTTGTTGGCGTCGGCGGCGGAGATGCTGCCGTCCTTGACCTTGATCCGCAGCACCTTGCCGCGCAGGTCGTTGGTGTTCAGCGCGCTGCGGCGCGCGTCACCGGTGAGCCGCTGGTACCAGCCGCCCGCCTGCGCCGTGCTGGTGGCGATCGCCGGCGTGGCGGTGCCGGTCAGACCGGCGCCGTCGGCGGTGATCTGCGCCTGATCGGACTGCTGCTTGCCGCGGCGGAAGAACACGTTGACGTTCGACGTGTTGACCGGGCCGCCGCTGGTCTGGATCTCATCCGCCTCGATGTTCGAGAGCGCCTCGAGCGCCGCGTCGATCGCATTGCGATCCGCGTTCCACGCGATCGGCTCCGTCGTCTGGCCCTCGAAGGTCAGCGTGAACGTGCCGCCCGTCGCGTTGGTGACGCGTACGGTCTGCTGCTCGTCGGTCTTCTGCGAGTTGTACGGCGCGTAGCCGCCGCCGTTGATGCCGCCCGCGGGCGTGTCGTCGCCGGTGACCATCCAGAGGTTGCCGTGCTTGTCGAAGTCGATGTCGCCCGCGACATGGCAGCACTCCTGGCGGTTGACCGGCACGCGCATGATCTGCTGCTCGGAGCCCATGTCGAGGTGCGCCGGCGCGCTGTCGGTGGCGTCGACGAACTTGAAGCGGCTGAGCTGGAAATAGCCCACGTACGGGTCCCACGCGGTCTTGGACGCCGCCACGTTCGGCGGGGTGGTGTTCGGCGTGATCTGGGTGACGACCGATCCGTCGCTCAGCTTGACGTCGGTGACCTCCTTCCCCGAGTAGTAGAGGTAGACCCACTTGTTGGTCGCGAAGTTGGCGTCGACCGCCGGGCCGTAGAGCCCGTCCTCGCCCGCGGAGTAGATCTGCTGCGTCATCGGCAGGCTCGGGTCGGCGAAGTTGGCGACGACCGTGGTGACGCCTGTGGTCGAGTCGTGCATGCGCAGCGAGCCGAGGCGATCCGTCTGCAGAACGCGGCCGTCCGGCAGCTGGTCGAAGCCGATCGGCTCCTGCAGGTTCGGCGGCGAGCCGATCTTCGTCTGCTGGTAGTTGGCCAGCACGGTCGCGCCGCAGTCGCTGTAGACCGGGTCGGCCTTGCCCGCGGCCCAGCCGATCGCGCCCTTGAGGTGCTTGGTGAGGCCGGCGTCGAAGCTCGCGGCCGTGTTGCCCAGGCCGGTGTAGAACGAGCGGCCGCCCTGGAAGTCCTTGCACCACGAGACCGGGTGATCGGCGCCCATGGTTCCCCCGGCGATCCCGTCGAGGTTGGCGCCCTGGGGCTGCGGCCCGAACGGGTCCTCGACGACGGTAGTGAGGACGTGTGACAACCCGCGGACGTTCTTCGTGAAGTTGTACCAGTTGTCGGTCCGCGACCAGATTTGCGGCAGATCCTTGCTCGCGTCGTGGACGCGGTCGGCGACCTTCACGTCACCCGATTGCACGCCGGTCCTGCTGGACGCACGCGTCCCCAGGACGTCAGTCAGGAACGACCATGACTCGTCGGTCTCGACCGCCGAGCCGACGCCGACGAAGCCGCCACCGTTGCGGAAGTAGCTCTCGAAGTTCGCGCGTTGCGCGTCCGTGAGCGGGCTCGCGAGACCCGTGTTCAAGAACACGACCGCGCGGTACTGCTCCAGCTTCTTCTCCGTGAAATGGTCGCCTATGTCAGCGGGCGCGGGCGCCACGACCGTGAAATCACCGGTTCTGGCCGCATCCCGGATCGCGGCCACGCCGGCCGACGACACTGCGTCCTGGGTGCTGCGCACCACGAGCACCTTGAAGCCGGCGTCTGGTGGTGCGGCCTTGGCGGCAGGTGCGGACGGCAGCGGCAGCGCCGCTGCAGCGACCAGCCCTGCGAGCCCACACGCGTATAACGTGCGCTTTCTCATTGCGAGGTTCTCCTCCTCTTCCCGATGGACCGGGAACCGTTGGGATTGCATCCGTGCTAGACGATCTATTCCAGGAGTTAGTGGTCGTACGCGATCAGCGACCGCATGATGGGTTGGCCGGTGTGCCAGTTGTGCCAGATGGCGGCGGTCATGGCGAGGATGCGCTGTAGGACGCGTGCGGTGACTCCGGCCGGGTTCGTCCGCCGTGTCGTTCCAGGTCGAGTTGGTATTTGAGGGTGTCGTGGACCGATTCGACGCTTTGTCGTACTGCGCGTGGCAGAGTGCGGCCAGGGCGGGCGGGTTCGGTCCAGTAGGCGGGTCGGACAACGGCGATGTTGGCTTCGTTGAGCCAGGTTTCGGTGGCGCGGTCGCGGTATCCCTTGTCCACGGCCAGAATCAACCCGTCAGGGTGGTGGAACCTGTTCGGCTGTAACGAGACCCGGTCGATGAGCACGTCACGTTCGTCGGCTTTTGAGCTGGCCAGGGCGAACGCGACGGGCAGGCCGTGCACGGTGACCAGGTCTAGCCGTAGTCCCCGAATTTGCGGAGTGGGAGGCGCAGTAGCCGTATCCGGCCCAGCCGGCCAGGTCGGAGTGTTGGGCGGTGGTGCGGGAGGTGCCGCATGGCACGGCGGTGGAGTCGGCGATCCGGATCGGGTCTTGCCACAGGTCGGTGTCCGTGGCCAGCAGGCCGGTCAGGGTATGCCAGTTGTGTGGTCAGGGCTCGTAGCCGCTTGTGTAGCCGGGCTGTTCGGGCAGGTACGGGAACAGATGCGGGTTGTCCTTGCGGGCTCGGCGTAGCCACCGGGTCTCGTGGTGGTGGCTGAGCAGGACCTGCAACATCGCGACGGTAATCAACTCAGCGTCGATGATCTTCAGCTCATCGTCGATCTTCACGTACAGTGCGGTGCCGAGGTGTCCAGATCGACGTGCACGTGGCCTCCATGGTCATCGTTGCTCAGCAACGTCGATCATGGCCGCCTTGCTCCTTCTCGCTGCCGCTACCCCTTGGAATTAATCGTTTAGTGCGATCCCGCGCCCAATTCGACCCGGGCGAGCGTTGACCAGTTCCTTTCCCGCCGCGCGGTAAACTGCCACGCCCAGATCGCATAGCCGACGACGAACGTCGGGCGAAGTGCCGTCACCGGGCGGTCAGGTGGTCATGGCGATGCGGAGTTGACCGACTTCGAAAAGAGCTCCATCATCGCTCTGCCGAACTGCGGCATGTCGGGCCACCCCCGGCAGGAGACGAGGTTGCCGTCCACGACGTCGGGAGCGTCGATGACCGTCGCGCCCGCGTTTTCCATGTCGCCGGTGATGGGTGGGAAGCACGCGGTCTTTCGACCCTTCAGCAGCCCGTACACCGCGGGCACCTGCGCGCCGTGGCACACCAGCGCGATCGGGAGGTCGCGCGCGAAGAAGTGCTCGGTGATGCGCCTGACGTCGGCGTCGACCCGGATCCACTCGGGGGCACGGCCACCGGGGATGATGAGGGCGTCATAGCGCTCGACGTCGACCTCGGCCCAGGGCACGTCGACCGGCAGCTTCCGGCCGTTCTTCTCCACGTAGGCATCGGAGTTGGGGTCGAACTCGTGGATGACCAGCTGCACGTCGCGCATCGTCCGTGACGAGACGTCAACGTCCCAGCCGCCCTCCTGCACGCGGTAGTAGGGATACATGGTGTCGAGCTCCTCGGCGGCGTCGCCGGTCAGGAGCAGCGCTCTGGGCACCTGCTTCTCCTCACATGTGGGGGGTGAGGTCGATCCAATCCGATCCGATTGGATCATTCCTCGGCCCAGGCCGCCCGTCAAGCCTTCATCGCCACTCCGTCCGCATCCTTGACCTCGTCGAACAACCGCCGGAACCGCTCGCCGGACCGCTGTCGGGACCGAGGAGCAGGCGGACCTCGAGCATGTCCTCGAACCGGCGACGGGTGATTTGAGGGGGAATGCGGTAGCCAGCATGGGCACACGCACGACCAGGCCCTCGGCCTCCATGCGGTTCAGGGCGTCTCGGATTGGCGTCTGCGAGACTCCCAGCTCTCGCGCCAGGACGTCGATCGCCACGCGGGAGCCGGGCTCGATCCGGAGCGACATCCGGTGTCCGAGCAGCGTGTCGTACACCTCGTCGGCAAGCCGGCCGCGAACTCGGGACGTGAGGTCCCTTCTCCCGTCCGCGAACCTGTTGACATCGGTCGCGACGCTGCTGCATGCTGACGCCACCCAAATCGTATAGGAAAGTGACGGACGCGAGCCATCCTGCACCATCGCGGACCACCCGCCAGCGCCCTGCCTCGACCACCTGAAGCTCCCCTGAGCATGCTCGACGTCCCGCTCGGTTCGCCTACCGACGACGACGCCGCTCGCCTCCAAAGGCGAAGACCCGGAGGCACCCACGGCTGGGGCGCGGCTCAATCCTCCGTCACAACCGCGTGTTGCTATGTCCGGCGACCTGCCTGTGCCGACTTCGTTCTCGCAATCGAGCCACGAACTAGTCGCGGCAACGTTCGTCCTCCGGCCGACCTGCATTTCTGGTTTCGTTTGGCTCCTACGGAGCCTGTCGGTTCCCGCTGCCATACAAAACCTCATAATTGAGGAACTCGGAATGTCAAATGCAGCCGAGCCACCGGACCAGATAGGCGTCTTTTTAACCACCCCACGAGCGTTAACCGAATCGGCAGAGTCTCGTACGCGTTCCCGGCAGCCGCATCTCCCGAATTTCGCTGCCGGCGCGGTGGCCGAACACAACACGAAAGATCCAGCAACGACTGCCAGAGAGTGGATCATGCAGCTTTGTGATCGAGACCTGCCAATGGACGCCTACGAACTGCGTGCCGTCGGATCTCGGCACGACGCGCTCTCATCGGTGATGCCGGTGTCCTGGTCGATTTTCGACGCCGATCAGAGCACGTTGGAACGGCACGTCGGCGTGCACGGCGACGGCGACATCGGCGAGCCAACTGTCCGGCGGCGCCCGCCACGCGAGTGACTCGACGCCGCTGCGTTCGTCGAAGGGATAGCCGCCTATCCTTTGTTCGACTCGCGCCAGTGCACCCTGCGCTGCGGGTCGGTGGCGTCAGCCACCGGCCCGCTAGGGTGCGCCGTCCATTGTCTGGGCGGTCCGTCTCGCGTCACGTCGCTGCGGTGTCCGGCCGCAGCCGCTGTTGCTGCTCGTGCGGGCGCATCCGTCTCGGTGGCGCCTGGAGGTCACTTCCAGCGGTTCTGCAATGGCGGCTGCGGATGAGTCGAGGAGCAGTGGCATGAGGCGGCCATGCGGAGCCGAGCGTCGATGTCAGTCGACCTGCCGCAGAGCACGCAGTTTGCGGCAGAGCCGAATGCCTGCACGTGCCCTCCGGCTGGAGCGAGCTTGTCCTACCCCTGTGCTCTAATCCCGCCATGCATATGGTCGTCTGCGGCGCACTCGTGGAAAACGGCGCGGTCCTGCTGGTACACCGCAGCCCGACCCGCCGGGCGTACCCAGACCTCTGGGACCTGCCCGGCGGACACGTCGAAACGGGTGAGTCGGAGCCACAGGCCCTCGCGCGTGAGATGCACGAGGAGCTAGGGGTTCACATCGTGGCGGAGTCCTCGTCACGGTTGGGCGACCTGCATGCCGGCAGTGGCCAGGACGCCGTCCACGTGAGCGTCTGGCAAATCAGCGACTGGGTCGGCTCCCCCACCAACCATGCACCCGAGGAGCACGACGACATCGCATGGGTCAGGATCAGCGAGCTGGGCGGCCTTCCCCTCGTCTTCGACACCCTGCCGGCATTGCTTCCTTCCCTGCCTGAGCCTGACCGGCTGCCTCGTCGCGACGAAGCACGGACAACCACATCGCCGAGCGGCCCGTAGGTCCATCGCTGCTCGGCACTTCCGTCCGGTTGAATCCCCAGCCACAACGGCGAACGCTCCGGCTTGTTCGGGGCCCGGCGTCAGGATGGGCGGCAGGTGGTCCCAGACCAACACGATCGGCGCACCGAGTTGCTGGTGTGCGGCATCGGGCAGGGCGGTCAATTCCCGTTCGCGGAAGCCCTTCGGACGCCGGGACGGTCCGCCAATTGAGGGCGCCCCGAACAAACCGCACACGGCGGTGGGTGGCAAGGGTGAGCCGGCCACTGTGGACACGCGACTCCGGTTCAATTTGGCGTCGGCGTGGGACCATCGTTGGCGGCGATGGTCGTGAAGGCGTGCAGCGCGTCATCGTCGCTGTGGGGACGGAGGACGTACTCCTCAGCCCAGCCGGAAGCGTTCGGAAATCCGCTGGCGGCGATCCGCTCGGCGGCGGCGTGCACGTCGTACATGGTGCGCTGAAGCTGGACGGTTGGGCCTAGCAGAGCCCAGTAGGCGCCCGGCGGCCCGTATGCCATACCAACGCTGCCGGGGTTGATGACTCGTCGCCCGGTGACCAGTCGATCAAATGGCATGTGGGTGTGCCCGCACACCACCACCTGCTCGGTAACGCCGTGCAGGACTGCTTTCCACCGCTCGATGGGCGAGTCGACGAGAACGAACTCGTCGTCACGTCGCGGCGTGGCGTGGCAAAACAGCGTCGGTCCGAGGCCGTCCACGTCGACGGTGACCGTCAGTGGTAGATCGGCCATCAGATCTCGATGCCGCCTTTCGAGTAGCGGGATACAGGACGCGACGGTATCCGCTGCTGGCCCGGTGGGGCCCGCGCCGTCGAAGGCGTCCACCAGCTCCCGCTCCCCGTTGCCGTGCACCCAGATCACACGGTCTGCGAGCTCTGCCAGCCGATCGAGGGTTTGACCTGGCATCGGGCCGCCAGCGATGTCGCCCAGCAGAACGATCCGATCCACGTCCAACGTCTGGACGTGGTCCAGTACCGCTTCCAGGGCCGGCAGATTGCCGTGCACATCAGCAAGAACGGCAACCCTCATGCGAACAGTATCGTCCAGAACCGAGGTGGCACCTCTGGAGGACAACAAGAGCCGGCTGCTGCCGCGCTGGCCCCTCCACTCGTCGGCGGCCCGGCGCCGAAGGGCGCCGGGCCGCCGGGTAGCGACAACCACTCACTGACCGCGGCTGGTGGGGTCCACTCGCGCGAATGTCAACAGATCGATCATGCGGAATGTACCCGGGGTGCGGGCTGGCAGATTGGGCTGGAAGCCAGGGTTGTCCCGCAGGAACCCGCCGGGAGCAAGCTGGAGCAGGCCGATGAAGACCTCACCGACGATGGTCGCGCCGACCGGGCCGAGGCGCAGCCCCTGCTCCAGGACTTCGGCCTCCTTTAGACAGTAGTGCCACAGGGGAGTGTTCGCGTCGAGGCCGATGTTGTAGCGGCTCCACTCCTGGAAGCTTCCGGCGCCCAGCACCGGCGCGCCTATCGCCCGGGCCACGTTCTGCCCAGAGGGAAGGTTCCAGGTGATGCCCCGCAGCATGTTGCGCACCGGCAGCGCGATCGGTGGGTCGCCGCTGGAGATGGCGGACAGCGGCAGTCGGAACAGCGGCGTGGAGATCCTTGTGTCGATGCGTTTGTTAGGCCGGACTGCCGGATTCGTCGAGCCCGGGTCGGTGAACTGCGGCCCGAAGTCGAAGAACGTCTGCCAGCCGATGAAGCGCCGCGGCGCCCGGGCGCCACCGCGCATGTCGACGGGATCGGCCTGGCCCTGGCCGGCCGGATCGAAGATCATCGCGAAGAACGCGCTGCCGTCCGGGTTGCCGGCCAGGTTTACCCGGTACGACGGGCGGACCATGCTGTGGCCGAACCGGTACGCCGCACCCTGGAACTCCACGGGCATGAAGTGCTGTCCGGACACGGGCGTGTAGAAGCGCCGGCCGCCGTTGCGGATCGCGTTGACCCGGTCCTGCCCGATGATCTGCGGTAGGAACTCGTTGAGCATGATCCACTGGTAGTGCCAGGTGACCTGCTGCCGCGCCAGGTTGAACACGGCGGTCACGCTGGCGCCCGGGTTTTGTGACCGTACCCGGTCGACGACCCGGTTGTGGAACAGAATGAACGCCGCCTGCAGGCCGGAGATGACTACGTTCTCGTCGTTACGCGGGTCGGCGATGATCGCGGTACGGTCCGCGCGGCGGGGGACGTCCTCGAAGCGTCCGCCGCTCTCGATCCGCAGCTTGGCCCCATCGCTGGGGTCGTACAGTTCCGGGTTGGCGGTTGGCCCTCCGCCATATACCGAATCCAGGTCCAGCGCCGGATTGCGCATGTTGCGGGTGGTGTTGGGGTCGGTCACGACGGCCAACCGCGAGGTGGTATCGAACGTCACGTCATGGTCGAGGAACTGCCCGAAGAACGTGGTGCCGGCGGTGTGGTTGGGGTTGTTCTGATTGTTGTTGCTCAACGCCGGGTCCGCGATCAGCGCGACCGGCCCCTTCTCGAGCACGTCCTTGGCGTCCATCACGTGGGTGAACTCGCCGACGTCCCGGATCGCATCGATCGTGCGCTGGAGGATGATCGTGTCTGCCGTGTTCACGAACGGCGGCAGGTTCGGGAACATCCGGCCAAAGAACTGGGGCGAGGTCGCCACGAGCTGCGCTTCCTGCTGCACCATAGCGGCGAGCGCTTTGGTGCTGGTAAGTGTGGTGGCGCTGAGGAGCCCCAACGTGCCGGCGCCGTACCCGAGCAGCTTGCGCCGGCTGAGGCCGGTGCTCGGTTCTGCCTCGTGCCCACCTATGTGGCTTTTAGTCATGTCCTCGCATGCCTCCGTCCTGGGGTAGCAAGCACCGCAGGGCCGCGAACGCTTACACACGCTTTCGACCCACGTCGGGGAAAGGAGTTTGAATAGGAGGCCAGGATCAAATGGCCCCTGAGGGGCCTAGGTGATCAGGTCAGTCGCCACAGGTGGCCAGCTGCGCTCCCATCCTGGATCTCGGTCCTTGCCGGTCATCGTTTGCCGCTTCGGCCAACAGCGAGCTCGCCAGCACGGGCTCGCACATCAGTCCGATCGAGTTAGCTCGATTCTTGATATAGCGATCGGTCGGAGCACAGTTCCCCAAGGGATTTCGGTAGATCCGGACGGACTGGAATGAAGATCTATCGGTACGCCGGCGCAGCAGCATCGCCGGATAGCTCGGCGATCCGTCCGAGGTCGACCAACCGGTGGCTCAGCCACCCGCACAGCGGTAGCTACTCGGCGTGAATCCCGCCGAGAGCCGTCAGCGCGGTGGACCACCGCGGCGCACGCCAGCTCGGCAAGCATGCGCGGACGCCGGCGATGCCGCCACGGTGCTGTTCCCCGGCACGCCGGCCGCCACGGCGGCGGCCAATGTTGGCCAAGTCCAGGCGGGCGCCCCTGGCGTCATGATCGTTGACGGCGAGCTTGACGAGCTGATGAAGATCGTCGCGGAGGAGGAGACTCTCACGCTCAACGCGCAGGCCACCGCGATCGTGTCGGACTTCGAGATCCAGGTCTACGGTGGCGGCAACGACCAGTCGGTCCAGCAGTTGATGGGGAACTACACGGGCAGCATGCAGGAGCTCGGTTACATGTGACCGCGTCCGCGTACGGGCCCTCCGCCCACGTGCGACCGCGATGTGCATCGCGTCCGACGGCGCGAGCCGACTGGCCTGCCTGGCGGCGCACAGTCCGTACAAGCTCACCTCCATCGGCACTGACGATTTCCGCGTCCTCAGCCGGCCGCTCGGAGGATGCGGCAGCTGCGTCACCGACCCATAGCTACGTGTATCCGCTGATCGGCTGATGCGCGCGGTCGTGGCAGCTGGTTCGTTCGTGGCGTCCCGGGGGGTGGGGTCTGGGTAACGTGGCTCGGGTAGGCCGATGAAGGGGGACGGACGTGACCGAGCCGAGGAGCTACCCGCACGGTGTGACGTGCTGGATCGACACCGAGCAGCCCGATCCGCAAGCCGCCGACCGGTTCTACAGTGGCCTGTTCGGCTGGACGCTGACCGACGCGGTGCCCGCGAACGCGCCCGGCTCCTACCTCATCGCCACCCTCGACGGGCAGGACGTCGCGGCGATCGCGCCCTCCTCCGGCGACACCGCGACCTGGAACACCTACGTCGCCGTCGACGACGCCGACATCAGCGCTGCGGCCGTCACCGCGGCAGGCGGCACGGTCGTCTCGGCGCCCGCGGACGCTGGCCCGGGCGGCCGGACCGCGACCTGCCTCGACCCGACCGGGGCCGTGTTCCGGCTTTGGCAGGCCCGCAGGCGGCTCGGCGCTCAACTGACGAACGCCCCGGGCACCTGGAACTTCAGCGACCTGCACTCCCCCGACCCCGCCGCCGCCCTCGCGTTCTACACCAGCGTGTTCGGCTGGCGAGCCCTGGACGTCGAGGGGGCCGGCACGATGCTTCAGGTCCCCGGTTACGGCGACCACCTCGCCGCCACCGTCGACCCCGGCATCCACGAGCGGCAGGCCTCGGCGCCGGCCGGATTCGCCGACGTGATCGGCGGACTCGCCGTCGCGAGCGCCGACGAACCACCCCACTGGCACGTGACCTTCACCGTGGCCGACCGGGACGCCAGCGCCGCCATCGCCGAACGGCTCGGCGCCACGATCCTCACCTCCTCCGACGACCTATGGACCAAAAACGCTCTGGTACGCGACCCGCAGGCAGCCGAATTCACCATCAGCCAGTTCACCCCGCCCGACGGCGACTGGTAACCAAATCCCCCGGTGATCGGACGCCGTATGCTGCGCGTCAAAGCGGTTGCCGGCTGCGCCGCCCGTCCATACGGTGGGCACCGTGACGGCGGACCTGTTTGACGCGGCGGCGATGTACGACGAGGACTACCTGTACTTCTTCGCCGGATCGGACGCCGGCGGCGCGCCGACCCACGGCCCCGTTGTGGGAACGGCGTACGCCGGCGCGTCCGCCGCCGCTGATATCGTCTGGCAGCTGCTGGATCTGCGGCCTGGCATGAGTGTGCTCGATCTGGCCTGCGGCCACGGCGTGTTGGCGAACATGTTGGCGGCGCGCGGTTGCCGGGTCACCGGCCTCGACTCCTCGGCCGTGTTCCTGGATCGCGCCCGAGCCGACGCGGAGGCGATGGCTGTGGAAGTCGAGTACGTATCCGGGGACATGCGAGAACTGCCGGAATGGACGGCCCGGTTCGACCGGGTCGTGAACTGGACGACGGCGTTCGGGTACTTCGATGACGCCGTCAACCGGACGGTGCTGACGCAGATGGCACGAGTCCTACGGCCGGGCGGCAAGCTGGCCATGGATCTGGACAACCTGACCAAGTTCCTGGCGTCCTACACGCCGTCGCGTGTGACGGCTCTCCGAGACAACGGCGACATGCTCGTCGACCGTCACCACCTGGATCCGCTGACGGGGCGCTTCCAGGTCGAACGCACGGTCGTTCGCGACGGTCAAGCCCGCCGATTGACTTTCGTCAAGCGGTTGTTCGGCTTTCCCGAGCTGCGTGACTGGTGCACCGCCGCGGGCTTCACCCGTGTGTCCGGATACGGCGAGGACGGGAGCCCACTGAACGCCGGCCACAATCGAATGGTTGTGGTTGCGCAGCTTCCGTAGCACCCTGGTGCGCGCGGCACACCCCGACGTCCACGTCTCGTCGATCCGCATGATCGAACGTGGACCTGAACGGGGAGCACATCGGAGGTTCTTTGTGTATCGAGCCTTGCTGCTCACCGGGGTCGCTGGGGTCGGAAAGTCCACCGTGGCCGACGCGGTCGGGCGGGCTCTCACCACAGCAGGCCGTGTCACCGCAGTCGTTGACACAGACATGCTGGCGCAGTTCGGGCCGCCACCGAGCGGAACCCGTGAGCGGGGCCAGTTCTACGACGAGCTCAAATGCGCAAATCTGGCGGCGGTCTGGGCAAACTACAAGGCCGTTGGCGCCCGGTTCATCATCGTCGCGGCGGTCATCGACAGCCTGGCCTTGCGCAAGCGATATGCCGACAGTCTCGCGGATTGCCAGGTTTGCCTGGTTAGACTGACCGCCAACGAGGACACGATCCGCCGGCGCCTGCAGGAACGGGACACGGGGTCGAAGCTCGAACGCCGCCTCAGAACCCGGGACGCGCACCGGCTCGAACCGACGACGATCGTCGTTGAAGACTCCACGGTCGCCAACGATCGCGCCGTTGGCGACGTGGCTGCAGAGGTCCTCATCCGGACCGGTTGGCCGGTCCAGACCGGCGAACACCAGCCCTGATCGGTTCGTCCGGCGTGCTACGGCAAAGTGTGGGCATGCCGGTCAGCGGGACCGCTCGCTGCTGCGGCTCCAGACCATCACGACCGCCGAGACTCGCGTCGAGGAGGTCCGTCCGAGTTCAGCCCAGGCCACGGCATGTCGGCCGGATACGCCCACAGCCCATCGTGAGCTTCGTGAAACGC
The DNA here is from genome assembly GCF_011764425.1 of Phytohabitans houttuyneae. Classification (NCBI taxonomy): domain Bacteria; kingdom Bacillati; phylum Actinomycetota; class Actinomycetes; order Micromonosporales; family Micromonosporaceae; genus Phytohabitans; species Phytohabitans houttuyneae. The sequence continues at coordinate 498,491 of NZ_BLPF01000003.1, read as the reverse complement.
AGCTTTGTTCCGGATGACTCCGATCGGTAACGGCTGGCCGTTGAAGTAGTTCCTCACACGGGTCCGTGGCCTGGTTGGAGGACGCGATGCCGCAGACGCTCGACGGTTCTCACTTTCCCGTTGTCGTCGTCGGCGGTGGCCAGGCGGGCCTGTCCGCGAGCTACTGCCTGCGTGAGCGCGGCATCGCACACGTCGTCCTGGAAGCGAATCAGGTCGGGCACGAGTGGCGCACACGCCGGTGGGACTCTTTCTGCCTGGTCACCCCGAACTGGCAGTGTCGGCTGCCCGGATTCCCCTACGGGGGGCCGGATCCGGACGGGTTCATGGTCCGCGACGAGGTCGTGCGCTACCTGGAGGAGTACGTGTCCTTCTTCCAACCGCCGTTGGTCGAGGGAGTGCGCGTCGACCGGCTGCGACGATCGGCCACCGGCCTGTTCGAACTGTCCACATCGGCCGGTGCCGTCACCGCCGATCAGGTCGTGGTGGCGACCGGACCGTACCACTCGCCGTCGGTTCCGCGTATGGCGGAACGGCTCCGCGGTGATGTGATCCAGATCCACTCCTGCCAGTACCAAAGTCCGGAGCAGTTGCCCGACGGCGCGGTGCTGGTCGTCGGGACCGGCCAGTCGGGATGCCAGATCGCCGAGGACCTGCATCTGGCGGGACGGCAGGTGCACCTGGCTGTCGGCGGCGCACCGCGGGTGGCGCGGTTCTACCGTGGCCGCGACTGTGTCGCCTGGCTGGACGACATGGGCCACTACGCCAAGGGGATCGACGAGTTCTCCGACGCGGACGCGGTCCGGCTGCGGGTCAACCACTACGTCACCGGCCGGGACGGCGGCCGCGACATCGACCTGCGAGCGTTCGCCAAAGATGGGATGCGGCTGTACGGGCGCCTGGTGGACGTGCACGGCTCGACGCTCGCGTTCGCCGGTGACCTGAAGGCCAACCTCGACCGTGCCGACGCGGTGGCCGAGAGCATCAAGGACAGCATCGACGCCTACATCGCGGCGCGCGGGATCGAGGCACCCACCGAGGCGCGGTACGTGCCGGTGTGGGAACCCGACGACAGCCAACCATCCACCGTGGACACACGGTCGGCCGGGATCGCGTCGGTGATCTGGTCCACCGGCTTCACCCGTGACCATGGCTGGATCGGCGTCCCGGTGTTCGACGGGCGCGGCTATCCGATGCACTGGCGGGGCGTGACGAGCTGCCCGGGCCTCTACTTCCTCGGCCTGCCGTGGCAGCACAGCTGGGGTTCGGGCCGGTTCGAAGCGGTCGGGCGCGACGCCGAGTTTCTGGCCGACCACGTCGACGCGTCCCGGCGCCTCGCCGACGTGTGCGGGGTCCTCACCGGTGCGCCGGCGACGCTGGGCGTCGCACTGCCGGTCGGGTGAAGGGGGTCCACGCGATGGTCTTTGACGCTCACCGCCATATCGGTGTGCTGCCGGCGTACCCGTTCTACGGCGGTCCACCGGTCAAGCCCGACACGACCGCACGCGCCACGGTCAAGCAGCTCCTGGCCGATCTGGACGCCGAGCGCACCGAGCGGGCGTTGGTGCTGCCCAACTACGGTGTGCCAGACCCCGCGGTCGCCTTCTCCTTCAACGAGTTGGTCGTCGAAGCGGCCCAGACGGACGAGCGCATCCGCGCCGGTCTGTGGGTTTCGCCTCGACCGGACGACGAGCGGCGCACCATGGCCGCCCTCGCGCTGGCGGGAGAACGTGGTGTGCGAGCGCTGAAGGTGAGCTTCCTGCTTGGCGGCCGGGCGACCGACCCGGCCTGCCGCCCTCTGCTGGACCAGATCTTCGGTACGGCCGAACGTTTCGACCTGGTCGTGCACGTCCACACGTCGCCGGGCGCCGCGTCGGACATCGACGAGGTCGGCCACCTGGTCGACTGGTACGCCGACCGGGCCGCGATCCACCTGGTCCACTTCGGCGGCGGGATGAGCGGGCACATCAAGCTGGCCGGTTCCCGCTTCTTCGACTGGATCGCGGCCGGCAAGCGCGTCTACACCGACCTGTCGTGGGCCATCGGCTTCACCCCGTACTGGCTGGCCCGCGAGATCGAGCGCCGCGGCGTCGGCCACGACCGGGTGCTGTTCGCCAGTGACCAGCCGTGGGGCGACCACGCCGGTGAGTACGCCCGGATGGTCGCCGCCACCGGTGACGGCGACCTGGCAGACCTGATCTTCCGGGAGAACTTTTCCGCCCTGTACCGATAGCCCACCGAATCGAAGGAGAGGACATGACCGTCGACCTGAGCGAGCTGGAGAGCCAGAGCCTCGCGGAGATCCCGCACCCGTCGCTGCCCGAGGGCTCCAGCATCTACGGCAGCACCAAGGTGTTTCCCGACTACAAGGCCGAGAACGGCGAGGCGTACTTCACCCTCGTGCACGGCATCGCGCACGAGTCGTCCGTCAGCTTCGTGGCCGTGCTGCAGGCCACCCGCGCGCTGCGCAAGGGCTTCGAGGCGGCCATCTACTTCTACGGACCTGGCTCGCTGAACTGCCTGGCCACCCGGGGCTTCCCGACCACGGGCAACTCCGCGTTCCCCGGCGAGCACAACATCAACAACCAGCTCAAGACGTTCCTGGCCGAGGGCGGCAAGGTGTACTGCTGCCGTTTCGGCCTCTCGCTGCACGGGGCCCGCGAGGAGGACCTCATCGAGGGCGTCATCCCGACCCACCCACTCGACGTCCAGGACGCGATCATCCACTACGCCCGCAAGGGCGCCATCATCAACTCCACCTACCAGCTGTAGAGGGGGCGGCTGTGAGCGTTGGCGCCGACACGACGGTGGCTGTGCGGATCATGACCCGCGCCGAGCTCGCTCTGCACGGGGTCCGTGCGGACACGCTGCGCAGGCCGGACGGCGCCGGGCCGAGCGGCGACGACCACGTCCTCATCGACGGCGCCAACGCCGCGCTGCCCACCAACCCGGCGAGCCCGTACACCGTTCGTGACGGCAGGGTCTGGCTCGGCGACGACGACATCGGCCTCACCCTGACTCCCGTCCGCCGGCCCAGGTTCTACGACCTGACCACCGCGGACGGTGTGCCCTACGAGCAGATCGCCCGACTGCACGGCGCCGACGTCCTCGCCACCACCGTCGTGCAGACCTGCGTCCGGTACGCCGAGCCGGACCGGTGCCGTTTCTGCACCATCGAGGAGTCGCTGCGCTCCGGTGCCACCGTGGCCGCCAAGACGCCCGCCCAACTCGCGGAGGTGGCCGAGGCGGCGGTGCGGCTGGACGGCGTGCGGCAGATGGTGATGACCACCGGCACCACCACCGGGCCGGACCGCGGGGCCCGCGCGCTTGCCCGGTCGGTCCGAGCGGTCCTGGCGGCTGTGCCCGGGCTGCCCATCCAGGTCCAGTGCGAGCCGCCGACCGACCTCGGCTGGATCGGCGAGCTGCACGCGGCCGGTGCCACTGCGATCGGCATCCACGTCGAGTCCCTCGACGAGGCGGTGCGGCGCCGGTGGATGCCCGGCAAAGCCACGGTTGCCATCGACGAGTACGAGGCGGCGTGGGACGAGGCGGTGCGCGTGTTCGGGCGCAACCGCGTCTCCACGTACCTCCTCGTGGGGCTCGGCGAAGACCCGGACGAGCTCGTCGCCGGCGCCGGCGGGCTGATCGACCGCGGCGTCTACCCGTTCGTGGTGCCATTCCGTCCGATGCGCGGCACCCTGGCCGGCCGCGACGGTGTCCGCGCACCCGACCCGCGGCTGCTCGCGCACATCACCGCACGGGTCGGCGCCATGCTCCGCGCCGCGGGCATGTCTGGCGCCGACCAGCAAGCCGGGTGCGCGGCCTGCGGCGCCTGCAGCGTGCTGCCCGCCGCGGGCGGCTGAGACGGTGAACGACATCCTCCTGCTGCTCGGCGACCGCAGCACGCTCGCGCGGCAGCCCGCGTTTCAGATCGAGGAGGCGGACGGCGCAGCCGTGCTGGATGCCTACCACCGGCTGCGCCGCGACGTGTTCGTCGACGAGCAGCGCCTCTTCGACGCCCACGACCGGGACGACCGCGATGAGGACCCGCGCACCATCGTCCTGGTCGCCCGCGACCCGAGCGGCGCGGTCCTCGGCGGTGTGCGGCTCGGACCGGTCGACAGCGGCCCGGACATCGGCTGGTGGAACGGTGGCCGCCTGGCCGTCGCCCACGCGGCTCGCGGCCCGCGTGGTATCGGCGCGGCCCTGGTCAGGGCCGCCTGCGCCCGCGCCGAGTCAGAGGGCGTGCTGCGCTTCGAGGCGACCGTACAGACCCGCAACGAGCCGATGTTCCAGCGGCTCGGCTGGGCACCTGTACGCCCGGTCAGCGTCGCGGACACCCCGCACACGCTGATGCGATGGCCGATCCGCCGGGTCAGCGCCCAGGTGGACGCGACCAAGTCGGCGCTCGGGCCACTGCTGTCGCAGCTGTCGCCGGGCGGTGCCGGGTTCGTCGGCGACGACGGCGCACCGGTGCCCGGCAGCGACGTGATCGCCGCCTGCGACGCGATCCTCCCGTCCATGGTGGAGCGTGACCCCGAATGGGCCGGTTGGTGCGCGGTCCTGGTCAACGTCAACGACCTTGCGGCGATGGGTGCCACCCCGATCGGACTGCTCGACGCGCTCGCCGCCCGCGACGCCTCCCACGCCGCCCGGGTCCTGGCCGGGCTGCGCCACGCCGCGGCCGCATACGGCACTCCGATCCTCGGCGGGCACACCCAACTCGGGGTACCGGCGGCACTGGCCGTCACCGCCCTCGGGCGGACCGGACACCCGGTACCCGGCGGCGGAGGCCGACCCGGCCACCGGATCCGCCTCACGGCCGACCTGGCTGGAGCATGGCGGCCCGGCTACCACGGTCGCCAGTGGGACTCGACCACCGGGCGCCGCGCCGACGAGCTCCGCGCGATGACTGGGGCCGTAGCCGCCAACCGACCGGCCGCGGCAAAGGACGTCTCGATGGCCGGCATCGTGGGAACGCTGGGCATGCTGGCCGAGGCGAGCGGCTGCGCGGCCGTGCTCGACGTGGCCGCCGTCCCGCGTCCACACGACGCCAACGCCGGCGACTGGCTGACCTGCTTTCCCGGGTACGCCGTCGTCTCCGCCGACATGCCGGGACGGCCCGCACCGCCCGCCGCGCCGGCGGTCAGCGCACTCTGCGGCGAGCTGACCCACGGCGAGGGGGTCGGCCTGCGCTGGCCGGACGGAGAGGTCACGCAGGCCCTCACCGGCGTCGTCACCGGAATGGGGAGAGCATGAGCAGGCTACGGATTGCCGCCGTCGCCGAGCAGTTCGGCCGCGACCTCGAACACGACTTCCGCACCGTCGAACGGCTCATCACCACGGCCCGCGCCGAGGGCGTCCGGCTGCTCGCCCTTCCCGAGGCGTGCCTGGGCGGCTATCTGCTCAGCCTCGACGGCGACAGCGACCAGGACGCGGGGCCGCCCCGTTGGCCGCGGACGGCCCACAGATCCGCCGCCTGGCCGCGCTCGCCGGCGAGATGGTCGTGGTCGCGGGCTACTGCGAAGCGGACGGCGACACCCGGTACAACAGCGTGGTCTGTGTGAACGGCGACGGTGTGCTGGGCAACCATCGCAAGGTCCACCAGCCGCTGCGCGAGGACGCCAGCTACTCCTCCGGCGACCGGTTCCGCGCTTTCGACACCCCGGTCGGCCGGCTGGGCATGATGATCTGCTACGACAAGGCGTTTCCCGAGTCGGCGCGGGCGCTGGCCCTCGACGGGGCGCAGATCGGCGTCTGTGTGTCCGCCTGGCCCGGCTCGCGTACCAGTCCCGCCGCCGACCTGGCCGAGGATCGGTGGAAGCGCCGTTTCGACCTCTTCGACCGGGCGCGGGCACTCGAAAACCAGATCGTGTGGCTGTCCGCCAACCAGTCCGGGTCCTTCGGATCGCTCCGGTTCGTCGGTAGCGCCAAGGTCGTCGACCCGGGCGGCGAGGTCCTCGCCGACACCGGCGTGACCGCCGGCATGGCCGTCGCCGACCTCGATGTGGCCGAGGTGTTGCGGACCGCGCGCCGCTCGATGGCTCACCTGCGCGACCGGCGCCCGGAGGCGTACACGTACCCGGCGGGAGCCTTCAGCGCATGAATATGGTCCGGATCGCGGCCGCCGCCGCCCACTTCGGTCGCGACCTCGACTTCGACCTGGCCAGGATCGGCAAGATAATCGAGGACGCGCGCGGCCAGGGCGCCGGACTGCTCGTGCTGCCCGATGCCGCTCTGGGAGGCTATCTCGCGGATCTGCGCCACCCGGACCCCGAGGCGTTGCCGCCCGCGCTCAAGCCGGACGACCCGCTCATCTTCCAGGTCGCACGCCGCGCCGCCGAGATGACCGTCTGCTTTGGATACTGCGAGGCCGACGGCAACCTCCGCTACAACGCCGCCGTCTGCGTCAACGGCGACGGTGTCCTCGGCCGACACCGCAAGGTCCACCTCCCCGCCGGCGAGGTCGCCGCGTACATGCCCGGCGACACCTTCGACGCCTTCGACACCCCGGTCGGCCGTGTCGGCATGCTCATCGACTACGACAAGACCTTTCCCGAAGCCGCTCGCAGCCTCGCCCTCGGCGGCGCCCACATCCTCGCCTGCCTGTCCGCGTGGCCGACCAGCATCACCAACCGCGCACCCCGAACCCGCCAGGACCGCCAGTCCCGGCTGTTCGACCTGTACGACCAGGCCCGCGCCGCCGAAAACCAGGTCGTGCTCGCGTCGGCGAACCAGACCGGCGCCATGGGAGGTATGCGCTTTCTCGGGCAGTCCAAAGTGGTGGGTCCTGGCGGCGACATCCTCGCCCGCACCTTCGGCAAGGCTGGCCTCGCCGTCGCCGACATCGACGTCGCCGCCGAAGTCGAACGCGCCCGTCGCGTCCTGCACCACCTCGACGAGCTCCGGTTCGACGCGTACCGCGGCTCGCCGTGAAGATCGCGCTGCTGACCTACTCGACGAGGCCACGCGGCGGCGTCGTGCACACGCTCGCCCTCGCCGAGGCACTGGCCACCGTGGGACAGGACGTCACCGTGTGGACCCTCGGCCGGGGCGACGACCGCGGGTTCTTCCGCCCTGTCGACCCGCTGGTACGGCTGCAGGTCGTGCCGTTTCCGGACGGCCCGTCCGGCGAGACCGTTGGCGACCGGATCCTGCGCTCGATCGCCGTCCTGCGCGACGCCTTCGACCCGCGGGCCTACGACATCGTGCACGCCCAGGACTGCATCAGCGCCAACGCGGCGGCGCCCTGCATCCGCACCGTCCACCACATCGACCAGTTCACGACACCGGAGCTGGTCGCCTGTCACGAAAAGGCCATCACCGAGCCGCACGCGCACATCTGCGTCTCGACCGCCGTGGCGAAGGAGCTCGCCGACGGCTGGGGCATCACCGCCGAGGTCATCCCCAACGGCGTCGACTACGAACGCTTCACCACCACCGACCCGGCGGCACGGGCGAAGTGGCGAACACGGCTCGGGCGCTACCTGCTCAGCGTCGGCGGCATCGAGCCACGCAAGGGATCACTCGACCTGCTCGACGCGTACGCCCTGCTACGTCGCGACGTGCCCGACGTACAGCTGGTCATCGCCGGCGGCGAGACGCTGTTCGACTACCGCGACTACCGCGCCAGATGGGAGAAGCGCGCCGCCGACCTGGGCGTCGAACCGGTCGTGCTCGGCGCGGTCCCCGAGGAAGACATGCCGCCACTGGTCGCTGCCGCCGCCGCGTTCGCGTTCCCCTCCCTCAAGGAAGGCTTCGGCCTGGCCGCCATGGAGGCCCTGGCCGCTGGCGTACCCGTGGTCGCGCGCGACCTACCGGTGCTACGCGAGGTCTTCGGCCCGGCGGTTCGATTCGCCACCGACGCCCCGCCTTCGCCGCAGCGCTCGCGACCGCTCTGACCCGCAACGACCCGGCCCGGAGAGCGGCCGGTCACCAGGTGGCGGCCCGGCACACCTGGGCCGAAGCGGCCCGCCGCCACCTGACGCTCTACCAGGCCTGGTCCGATCCACAGCGGAGAAGGAACGGAGGCGTCCCGCCGTGACCGTCCCAGCCACCAGGCCCCGCACAAGGCGCGCCAGACCGTCACGCGTACCCACTCGCGCCAACGGGTACGCGCTCCCGCGTCAGGGCTCGAGGAGCCGGGCCGCGACCGCGTGGGGCTGGTAGACCTGTTCGGTGATGCGTAGGTGGAGCTCCCGGATGTTTGGTAGGTGTGCCAGCCGGCGCAGCTGGTGGTGGCGGCCGTCGGCCTCGACGATGAGCACGCCGTAGCCGAGGATCTGGCCGAGCCGGCGCTGCTCGTACTCGATTTCGGTGATGCGGTCGAGCGCGAGTGACACCGATCGGTGATTGCGTCCTCCCTCGACCAGCATCAGCCGCTGGTCGGTCAGGCACAGCCAGGTGCGCGACCACTCGTTGAACCGGTAGGCGGTCTGCGACAGCACACTGAACCACGCGACGGCGACAGTGATCAGCCAACCTGTCGAGCCCAAGGCCCACGCCGTGGCGGCGATGCCGGCCGGTATGGACGCTGCGCCGACAACCGCCGAGCCGGCGACGTGCACCCAGTGGCGGCGCCACTCGCCTCGTCGCCGCTCCGTCGGCAGCAGGTGCCGCGCCACCACCACGTGCGGCGGTGGGTCGAGGCTGGGTCGTGGCCGCGGCGGCACGTAGGACGGCGGCATGGGTGTGCCGTCCTCGTCGAGGAGGCCGAACGGGTCGTGGGGCTCCGCGATGTCGGATCGGCCCTCCACAATGGTCAGGTCGACGGCGGTGAGTGTGACCCGCCGGTGCAGCAGGCCACCGTGCGCGACCACGAGCTGCGGGTCGTCAACCGCGGTCGCGGGCACGCCGAGTGCCCGATGCAGGAGCGTGGCGACCAGTGGGATCCGGGACGAGCCGCCGATCGGAAAGACGGCGCCGACGTCCTCGGGCGGGATGCCGGCGCGGCGCAGGGTGGCGAGGGTCAGCTCGACGGTGCGGTCCAGCAGCGGCCGTGCCAGCCGTTCCAGCTCGTCGCGGGTCAGGTGCAGGCGACGGTCGACAAGTGGGACGAAGACGTCGGCGCTCACCTGGCGCGACAGCTGCTCTTTGGCCTCGCGAACGTTGCGCCACAACGCCTGCCGGGCCTGCCGCTGCTCAAGCGTCGTGGGCCAGTCGAGCTGCGCCCAGCCCGGATCGGGGTGGGCGCGACGCAGATGGCGGACCAACACGTCGTCGATGTCGAGGCCGCCGACATCGTCGAGGCCGCCGCTGGCGGCCACCTCGAAGCCGCTCGGCGTCACGCGGACCACGCTGACGTCGCAGGTGCCGGCACCCATGTCGTACACCACCAGGCAGCGCCCGGCCGGCAGCGCCTTGCCGACCACCTCGACCAGGTAGGTGGCCGCGGCCACCGGCTCGGTGACGAGGAGGGCGCCGTCGAGGCCCGCGTGGGCCGCGGCCCGGGTGAGGATCGTCCGCCGGGCCGGGCCCCATGCCTCCGGGCAGGTAATCACCACCTCGGACGGATCGGTGCCGGTCACCCGCACCGCCTCGGCGACGGCCCGGTCGAGCACGGCGGCGACGAGGTTTACCACGCCGAGCTCATGGTCGCTGAGCCAGACGGTGCCGTCGTCGACGCGGCGTTTCGGGTGGGCCTCGAAGCCCGCCGGGTGCGCGGGCGCGGCCCGCTCGGCGTCTTCTCCGGTGAGCAGGACGCCGTCGACACCGAGGAAGACCGCCGAGGGCAGCCGGGGCGAGGCGTCGAAGTGGACCGGCCGGACCGGACGCCCCGGCTCCTGGATCATCGCGACGGTCGTGGACGTGCCGAAGTCGATGCCGAGCCGATAACCGCCGCGGATCACCGACTCAGTGTAGTGACGCGCCGACCGACCGTGTATCACCCCGTCGTGGCGGATCTGGCCGACCGTTGGCTCCACCGGCGCCGGCCGTCGGCCCGCCCACCGACGCCGCCGCGCCCGCGATCCTGGACCGTTTCCCGGGGTGTACTCGCCGCGTACAGCCGGGTCAGCGGCGCACCCGATAGCGCAGGTGAAGCACCCGGTTGCCCTGAATCGTCACGTCAGGATCCTCCAACAGGTGCTGCGCGTTGACCGACCCGAAGAAGCGCTTGCCGGACCCGAACACGACGGGTACGACGTCCATGCGCACCTCGTCGACAAGGCCGGCGGCAAGCACCTGGCCACCGACGTCGCCAGCGGCGACCTCGACCAGGCGGTCACCCGCAAGCTGCTGCGCCTTGGCCACGGCTGCCTCGACGCCGTCGACGAAGTGAAACGGCGCCGCGGGGTCCCAGCCCTCGGGCGCCGGCCGGTGCGTAACGACGACCACGTGGTCGATGCCGCCCGGAGGCTTCCCGTCCCAGCCGTCCGTCAGGTCGAAGACGTGGCGGCCGGCGATCGTCACCCCGATCTGGTCCCAGTACGTGCGGGTGTGGTCGTAGGACGCCTGCGACACCTTCAGCATGCCGCTCTCGTCCAACGGGACGTCACCGCTGGTCAACCAGTCGAACAGCGGTCCGGGCTGGTCGTTCTCGTCCGCGACGAAGCCGTCCACCGACACCGAGGCGTATATGACTACCTTGCCCACGGGGCTCTCCTCTGCTTTGGGGTGCCCCAAATTAGTGGGTCGTGAGCTGCAGCTCTTGTAAGAAATCAATCGGCCGGAAGCGGCCAGCCGTCGATCACGTGGCCGGGATGTTCACGCAGGAAACGCCGCCGGACTTCGATGTACCGGGTCGGCGTGAGCCCGGTGAACGCACGGAACTCGTGGCCGAAGTGGGCCTGGTCGAAGTAGCCTGCGCGACCGGCGACGTCGCCCCAGTCGATCGGTTCAGCGGGGTTGATCGCGAACACGGTGGCGGTGAAGCGGTAGGTGCGGGCCAGCCGCTTCGGCGTGACGCCGATGAGCTCCTTGAACCGCTGTGCCAGATGAGTGCTGCTGACACCGGCTGCCAGGTTCAGGTCGCCGATCGCCACCGCCCCGCTGGCCGCCGCGATCACACTGCTCGTGTGGCGGACGAGCCCCAGGCCGGCGGTCTCGCACAGCCGTCGCAACAGCTCCTGCTCGAGCAGCGTCAGCATCTCGTGCGGTCCGTCCGCCGCGGCGAGCCGGTCTCGAAGCTCGGCAACGGCTGGCCGCCCCCAAACCTGCTCTACCGTCACCGGCCGGTCGCACAGCTCGGCCGCGGGCATCGGCAGGAACGGCGCCAGGCCCCACGGCTTGACGTGCACGCCGACGGACCGGGTCGGGAGGGGGTAGCCGAACTCGAACGCGCGGGTGGGCATGGTGATCACGCAGCCGTCGGCGTACTCAGCCGTCTCGATGTCGGTGCCGGCGCGGATTCGGAACGGCGCCCCGAGGTTGACGATGAGCAACGCCGACGGCGCCGGCGGCAGCGTCAGCCGGGCGTACGGCGGCGCACCCTCCAGGTAGTAAAGGTCGTCGATCAGCCCGTCCAGCGGCGGTCGCGGCACTCTGGACACGTACTCCACGCCCACAGCATCGCGGCCACCGTGTGCGCGATCAACCCCGCCGTCAATGTGACGATCCACCGCCGCTGAGGTCACGGACCACACGCGCGGCGCGCGCCTCGTCGAAGTCCGCGTCCTCGATCTCGTCAAGGCAGAGGGTCTGCGCGACCTGCGCCAACCCCAACCAAAACGGCCGGGGCATCGCGTGCCGCCGCCCCGCGTCCACAACCGCGGCGAACGCCGCACCGAGACGACCACCAACCGGCGTCGCGACAGGTAGCTCGGCAGCCAGCGCCCGCAGCTGCCCGGCAGCCCGCTGTTGGCGCTCGCGGCACTCGGCTGTTTGGCTACGGCTCTGAGGAGAACAGCTTCCAGTGCCCCTCGGAGACGACCTCGGCGGTGCCGTCGGTCACCTTGATGGCGGTCTGGTCATCGATTGCGTACGCCGGACCCGCGATCTCGGCCGCCCATCTCTGGGCAGCAGCCAAGGTGTTGTCCGGCATGTGACCCAGGTGCGGAAAGATCGAGAAGTCGACGATCCCGAGGGTGCTGTCGCCCCCGGTCGGTGGCGTCCACTCCACGAAGTCCCCACCGATCCGGGGAGTCATCACCATGCTTCCCGCACTCAACCCCACCCACACGGTGTCCCGCAGCGACGGCAGCAGGTCCGCCAGCCCCGACTGCCGCATCCAGTGGCACAGGTACATCGCATCGCCGCCGGCCGCCAGCAGGACGTCAGCCTCCCGGACCCAGGGAACCCACCGCCGCTCGCCGACACTGGGCAGCGCCGTCAGCTCAAGGACGCCCAGCGACTTCCAGCCCAAGTCGCACATGGGTAGCGGCGTCTGGCCGGTGATGAACCGCCACGCCGACGCCGGCCCGCACATCGGATGGCCGTACTGCGCCGTAGGGACGCACAAGGCCCTTGAGTCGGCGATCGGCTTGCCCAACAGGTCGACAAGCGCATCGCGGATGCTTGGGTTGCTGACGCCCGCGGACGTGAGAAGAAGCCTCACGCATGACACCATAGCCGGGTTTGATCGCTCGCTCTCATCCGCCGTACGGCCGCGTGATGATCTCGAGGTTGTGACCGTTCGGGTCGGCCCAGTACAGGCCCCGTCCGCCGTCGTTGGTGTTGATCCGTCCGGGCTGGCGGTGGAGCGGGTCGGCCCAGAATGTCAGCCGGCGATCCTTGATCCGAGCCCAGATCTTGTCGAACTCCTCCTCGCTGACCAGGAACGCGTAATGCTGTGCGCGCACCGGCCGGCCGGCTTGGATTACGTCGAGGGAGACGCCGTTGCTGAGCTCGACGACGCGGAACGGCCCATACGTCCCGGCCGGCTCCAGCCCCAGCAGATCGACCAGGAAGTCGGCCGTCGCGTCCCGGTCCTGGGCCTCGACGATCGTGTGATTGAACTGCACAGGCATGGCAGACCTGCCCTTCCACTGAAGCGGCAACCTGCTACCTGTCTACACCCGCGTCCTGACGTGCGGTCTGGGCGGGGCTGCCTGGCCGTGCTGGTCGCTAACGTTCCGGATCTGGTCGGCCGGCAACGGCCGGCGTGTCCACCGCGCATGTCCTGTAAGCGCGCTCAACACGGGAGCAGGGTTGCCCGGGGGCGGACGGTAGGAAGAGTTTGCTTGTTCCTGCGCAGCCGCGGCAACTGCTGGACCGCGTACGAGAAGTGACGCCGCTAGGCCCCGGCGTTGCCGCGCCGGGGCCCAGCTCGGGTGGGTCAGGCGGTGCGCATCGCGTAGTACGCGACCACCACCAGGCTCAGCATCTGGACCGCCTGGACGACGTTGAGCACGACTCCGCCGAGCGCGAACGTGCCGACCGTCAGCACCAGGTACGCGACCGGCAGCCACCGCGGCACCGCGCGAGCCCGCCACAGCGCCACCATCAGGGCGAGTGAGCCGAGGGTGAAGAGCAGGAACCCGACCATCTGTACGCCGAGCATGTGCCCCGGGCTGTCCTCGACGTAGCTCATCAGCGCCTCGCCGGGGCCGGAGGGGATGGCGGCGGTGTCGGTGGCGTACCAGGCGAAGGATCCGAACGACACCATGCCCGCGCAGAACGCGACGCCGCCGAGCGTGGTCATGACCGCTCCAACGTTCGCCCACGCCGCGCCCCGGGCGGGGGCGAGCAGGCAGACGGCGAGGCCGAGCGCGGTGCCCACCACGGCGAACGCCAGGCCGTCGGCCAGCGAGCCGAGCCACGCGGCGTCGCGGTGCGGGGCGAGGTCGGCGTAGCCCAGGGCGTCCCGCTCGCCCCAGGGCTGCCACAGCACGAGGACGGCGACCACGGCGGCGCCGAGGGCCAGGAAGGCGGAGACGATGGCGGCCCGCGGGGCGGCGGGACGGACAGGCGCGGAGGTGACCGCGGCGGTTTGGGTGGACATATCAACTTCCCTCCGAGACGGGTCGCTTGGCGATGCCATCCAGGCTGGGATCCGGGGGCGGTCCGGGGCATCGGTACAGGCGCCGGCCCCGACCTCCGTGCCAGCACTGGTCCCATCGCGGCCACCCGGTCGTAGAGTGCGGGCATGAGTGGGCCCCGACGCGTCGCACTGGCGACCTGCCTGGTCACGGGGGTCGTGCTGGCGGTCGCCGTGGTGCTGGCCGCACGGGCCCCGGTCACCGGGGCCTTGATCAACCTGGGCATCGCCCTGAGCGTGGCGCCCGCCGCGGCGGTACTCGGTCTGGTCATCGCCCGCCGCCGTCCCCGCAACGTCGTCGGACCGTTGCTGGGTCTCCTCGGCCTCACCACGGCGCTCAACGCCGGCCGCGACATCGCCTGGTGGTACCTGGCCGAGCGGCGCCCGGACGCGCTGCCGTCGCTCGACTGGCTGGCGGCGCTCGCCGACCAGAGCGCGGTGTGGATCTTCGTGGCCGTCGCGCTGCTTCTGCTGTACTTCCCGGACGGCAAGGTGCCCGGCCCGCGGTGGCGGTGGATCCCGCCCACGCTCGTCGCCTGTGCCGCCATCGACCATATCGGCACCTCGTTCGACACCATGCCGTTCCGGGCGCCGTTGCAGGACATCCCCCGACCGTGGTCACCGCTGCCGCTGCCCCTGCAGGCGGCGGGCCTGGTCGTGTTCGTCCTGGAACTGGCCCTGGTGCTGGTCTGCGCGGCGTCGCTGGTCGTCCGGTTCCGCCGCTCCGACCAGGTACGCCGGGCGCAGATCAAGTGGCTGGCGCTGGCCGGCATGGCGATCCCGATCTATCCCCTGGCGTGCCTGCTGGAGATCCTGCTGTGGGGCCGGCCGCTGTGGGTCAGCGCCGCGATCGGCCTCGCCGGGCTGATCGGCATCCCGGTGGCGACCGCGGTCGCGATGCTGCGCCACGACCTCTACGACGTCGACAAGGCGCTCGCCGCCACGGTCACGTACGGCCTCGTCAGCGCGACGCTCATCGGGATCTACGCGGTCACGTCCGTCATCGGCGGTGTGCTGCTCGGTCAGGAGTCCACTGTGGCCGCCGCCGTCGCCACCGCGGTCTGCGCGGTGGCGCTCTCTCCACTTCGGACGCGGCTGCAGCGCGGCGTCGACCGCCGCCTCTACCCGATCCGCCGGGCCGCGCTGGCCGCGGTCGACGCGCTGAGCCGGGACGCGCGCAGCGGCGACGCCCGCCCCGAGCAGCTGGAGGGGATGCTCCGCACCGCACTGCGCGACCCCGGGCTGCGGGTGGGCTTCCAGGTGCCCGGCACCGAGGGGTACGTCGACACCGGCGGCGACCGCGTCGATCCCGCCGGCGCGGTGCCGGTGGAGCTCGGCGGGCGCGAGATCGGCGTGATCCGGCCCGGTTCCGGCGCGGTACGCCCGGAGCTGCTCCGCCAGGTCGGCGGTGCGGCGGCGACGCTGGTCGAGGTCGTGCGGCTGCGGCTGGAGGTGGCCCAGGCGCTGCGCGAGGTGGAGTCGAGCCGGGCCCGGCTGGTGCAGGCCGGCTACTCCGAGCGGCGCAGGCTCGAACGCGACCTGCACGACGGCGCCCAGCAGCGGCTCGCCTCACTGGGCATGGCGTTCCGGCTCGCGCAGCGGCACCTCGGCGACGGCTCGGTGGACGTCAACGCGGTGCTCGACCAGGGCGTCGCCGAGCTCGGCACGGCGCTGGCCGAGCTCCGCCGGATCGCGCACGGCCTGCGCCCCGGCCGCCTCGACGACGGCCTCGGCCCGGCGCTGACCGAGCTGGTCCGCACCGTGCCGATCAAGATCGACCTGGACATCCGCACCGACCCGCTGCCCGACGACGTCGCCACGACGGCGTACTACGTGGTCAGCGAGGCCCTCACCAACGCGGTCAAGCACGCCACCGCCGAGCGCATCGTGCTGAGTGTCTGCCGGTCCGACGGCCAGCTGCTGATCAGCGTCAGCGACGACGGCCGCGGCGGCGCAACGCTGTCCCAGCGCTCCAGCATCGCCGACCGGGTGGCCGCGCTCGGCGGCACGCTCCGCGTGGACAGCCCGCTCGGCGCGGGCACGAAGGTGGAGGCGGTGCTGCCATGCGCATCGTGATCGGCGAAGACTCCGCGCTGTTTCGGGAGGGACTCGCCCGGCTCCTCGTCGACGCCGGCCACGAGATCGTCGGCAAGGCGCCGGACGCGCCGGCGCTCGTCGCCACCGTCCACAAGGAACAGCCGGACCTGGCCATCATCGACATCCGGATGCCGCCCGACCACACCGACGACGGCGCCCGCGCCGCCCGCCAGCTCCGCGACACCCACCCGGACCTGGGTATCGTCCTGCTGTCCCAGCACCTGGAGACGCGCCACTCGGTCGAGCTGGTGACCCGCGGGCACTTCGGCTATCTGCTCAAGGACCGCGTCTTCGACGTCGACGACTTCCTCGACGCCATCCGCCGGGTCGCCGCCGGCGGCTCCGCGCTCGACCCCGAGGCGGTCGCAGCCCTCATCACCCGCCGCCACAACGACCCGCTCGCCGCCCTGACCTCCCGGGAACGCGAGGTGCTGGCCCTGATGGCCGAGGGCCGCACGAACATCGGCATCGCCCGGCGGCTGTGGCTCACCGACCGCACGGTGGAGACCCACGTCAGCAGCATCATGGCGAAGCTCGGCCTCGCCGACACCGACGAGGACCACCGCCGGGTGCTCGCCGTCCTGGCGTGGCTCGGCCAGCAAGCCCCGGGCTGAGCGCCGACAGGCGGATCCCGACCTTGCTGGACCACTCCCGGTTGGCCTGGATCTTGAGCGTGGTGGTCAGGCCGATGCTCGCCGCTGTCGGCCGCTGCCGGCTGGCTAGGCACGCGGCGGTGCCACCTACCGCGAGGACGACTCCCGAGGGGCTATGTAGAATCTCTACATGGCTATGCGAGTGACGGCTGCGGTGGCGACCGTACTGGCCGTCTTTCTGGAGGATCCGGACGCGGATCGCTACGGTCTGGAGCTGATGCGGGCCACCGGCCAGCCCAGCGGGACGCTCTATCCGATCCTCGCCCGCCTCCAGGAGGCGGGCTGGGTGGCGGCGCACTGGGAGGGCGTCGACACGACCGAGGTGGGCCGGCCGGCGCGGCGCTACTACCGGCTGACCCCGGACGGCGCGGTGGCGGCGCGGGACGCGGTCGCCGACCTCTCCGCGCGCCTGGCCAAGGCGCAGCCGGCGAGCCGACGGCCGCGGCTCGCATGAGGCTCACCGGAGTGGTGTTGCGCCTCGCCGCCCGCCGCTGGCCAGTGCCGGGTCGGGCCGAGCGGCTAGCGGAGTGGACGGCGGAGGTCCACGTGCTCCGCCACGAGCGCGGCGGAGCGGTAAGGCGTGAGCTGCGCGCACTGCGGTTCGCGGCGAGCCTGGCCCTCAGCGCGCCGCCCCGCGGCGGCGCGGTGTCCGTGCGGCCGTGGCTGTCGCCCGGCACGGCCGGCGCGGCGGTGGCGCTCGGCTCGGGCGGGCTGTTCGTGGCCATGTTCGCCGTGCTGGCGACGGGTCCCGTCCCGGTCGCGCTCCTGCGCGACCTCTCCGGTGCGGTGGCCGGGCCGGAGCTGGAAGGCTGGCTCACCGCCGGCATGTACGCGGGATGGCTGCTCACCCTCGTCGCGCTCTGCGGGCTGGGCGGCACCGCCCTCGGCCGGGCGCTGCCGGGTGTGCCGGTGCTGGCCGTGGCCCTCGCGCTGGGCGCGGCGGCCGCCGCCTGCGGCACCTACCAGGTGGGTGGGACGGGCACCGGCGCCATGCTCGACCCGCTCCTCATCGGACTGGCCGTCTGGCTGGCCTCCTGCGTGGTCCTCACCGCACAGGTGCGCCGGCGGATCATCGGCGGTCAGCTCGTCGCGGCCGTGGTGGCCGGCTGCGTGGGCACCCTGATCCTTGTCGAGGCCGCCGGCATCGCCGCCGCGGCGCCACTCGTGGCGCCCACCCTCGACGGCGCCGCCACGGCCCTGCGCTGGGCCCCCGCCGCGCTCGCGGGTGCGTCCGGGTCGAGCCTGCCGCTCATGGAAGACGCGCCCTGGCTGCCGGGCCAGCTGTTGCTGCTCACCGCCATCACCGTCGGATACACGCTGGGCTCGGCCACGCGCGAGCGCCAGGTGGCCGCACCCCCGCCCCCGGACCTCCGCACGCCGCTGCCCGGCTGGTGGCGACCCGGCCTCGGCGGCCTGGTGGCACTCGTCGCCGCGCTGGCCGCCTGGGCGTACGCGGTCGCGGTGCTCACGCCGGCCGTGCCCGAGGTGGCCGCGATGGCGCCGATGCCGGGCGGCGACGGCGAGCTGTACATGTGGGTCGCCGAGCTGCGGTGGGCCGCGATCGCGACGGCCGCGATCGGGCTGCTGGCGGCGACCGCCGACCGGCACCGCCCGCCCCTGGCCGCGGCCGGTCTCGGCACCCTGCTGCTGGTCGCCGACGGCGTCCTCGCCCGCGACGGCGTGACCGACCCGCGGGTGCCGGCGTTGGTCGCCGCCGCGGTCGCGGGCGCCGCCTGGTGGCTGGCCGGGCCGCGGCTGCACGTGCCGCGCTCGGCACCGGTCCGGCGGCGGCTCACCGTCGCGGCGGTCACCTCGATCGGCTGCGGGCCGTTCCTGCTGGTGCAGGGCACACCGGAGGTCAATCACCGGCTCCTGCCGGCGGGCTTCGCGGTCGTGACCGCCGGCTTGGCCGTGCTGGCCGTGATGCTGGCCGCGTTCGCCACCTGGCACGGCCGCGCCACGCCGCCACGCCCGCTCGCGGTCGGCGCGCTCGTGGTGCTGGTGGCGGTCCCGCTGGGCGCGCTCGGCGCCGGTACCACAAATGGAGCCGCACCCGCCACGACCGCGATGGGCATCCTGCTTGCCGGACCGGCCACCCTGGCCGTGCTGGCGATCCTCCGTGGCCACCGGCCGCGGGCCCGGACAATTCCACTCTGGACACTGGCCGGCATCGGTGCCGCCGTGCCCGCCGTCATGGCCGTGGTGACCATCTCCGTCGTCGGAGCACCGCTGCTATTCGCGCTCTCCGACACGACCTATCCGGTCGACGGCCTCGCCGCGATTCCGGGCGCTGCGCTGCTCTGGGCGGCAGCCGGCATCCTCTATGCGCTGTGGCTCGCCCCGGTCACCCGCCCCGCCCGCCGGCTGGCTGGCAACCCCCGTCCGGTCCGGTCACTCGATGCGGAGCTGGTGGGCGGCGGGGTCGACGGTGCGGGTGGTGGTGGCGGTCCGGAGCTCGAGGCGGGAGCCGGCCGGTGAGCCGCGGTCGCTGGGCCACCAGGCTCCCCAGACGCCGCCGTACACGGTGGCGGTGACGCGCAGGCCGTTGGCCAGCACGATGTCCACGCCGGTCACATCCGCACCGCTCAGCCCGTAGACCTGGTTGACCTCAAGCCGGATCACGCCCTCCTCGGTCTCCTCGGGGGTGGGGCGGACAGGTTGCCGCCGAGCACCAGCACGTCGCCGGCCGGCGGCGGGGTGAAGGGCTTGTCGGAGACGGTGGCGGACATGCTGTTGAGGCCGCCGTGCTCCTCGGTCCGCAGGCCGGACAGGGCGATGAGCGGGTCGGCCGGCGTGCCGTTGCCCACCGACACGTCGACGCAGTAGGTGAGGTCGCCGCGGCGGTCGACCAGCACCTGCCGGCGGGCCGCGGCAGCCGGGCGCGCGGGTACCCCCTGCACGCCCACCGCACCGACGTCCAGGTCGCTGCATTTGGACGCCCACGTCGCGATGTCGTCGCTCGACGCGCCCACCGGCGGTACGGCCCCCGGCTCGGCGGTCCAGCCCGCGTAGCTCGGCGGCGCGGACGGATCGGCGATCAGCAGGACCGTCGTGGTGGCCGCGACCGCCGCGACGGAGGCGACCGCGAGGCCGGCCCGCCGGCGGTGGCGTGCGCGCACCGCCGGCGGGGGTGGGGTGGCGTGGTCGGTGAGCAGCCGTCGAACCGCGGCGTGGCGCTCGAGGTCAAGGCGGGACTGCAACCCTGTCATGGCAACTCCTGGCGCGATGCGGAGCCGATGAGTGCGTCGGGCGTGGCGAGGCTTTCGAGGCGGGCGCGCGCGCGTGACAGGCGGGACCTGACCGTGCCCACCGGTACACCGAGCGCGACCGCGGCGGCGGCGTAGCTGAGCCCCTGCCACACGCAGAGGATCAGCACGTCGCGGTCGGCAGCAGGCAGGCGCGCGAAGGCCCGGGTGAGCTGGGTGAGGCGGCGCTCGTCGTCGAGGCGGGCGGCGACCTCGTCGGCGTGGTCGGGCGTGACCGGTGGCGGTGGCAGGCGGGACAGCGCGCGCCGGTGCCGTAGGGCGCTACGCCACCGGTGCTGCACGGTGCGGCGGGCGATGCCGTAGAGCCAGGGCAGGGCGGTGCCGTCGACAAGCTCCACGCCGGCACGGCACCGCCACGCCTCCAGGAAGACGATCGAGACAAGGTCGTCGGCCGCGTCGACCGAACCGGTCCGGCGCGCGCAGTACGCACGGACCGCCTCGCAGTGCCGGTCGAACAGCACACCGAAGCACTCCGCCTCGCCCCGCACGGCCCGCGCCCACAGCTCGCCGTCGCCGAGTCCGGTCACACCCGTCGTGTCACCCACACCCCACCTATGCCCGCTCCGACCGGCCGGTTCCATGGTGCCTGCCGCGGGTGGCGTACAACGCCCCGGCCGAGACCGACGGCCCTACGTGGCGAGGCGTTGAGCTGCCCGCTGTCGAGGTTGGACACCGGTGCGGGCGTGCGGCCGCTCACCGGTGCAGGCCGCGCGGTGATCCAAATGACGGCGCCGGTAGCTGCTGGGGATTACGGGCGTGGTGCGTCGGGCGTCGTCAGGCAGTAGCTCGCGAAGGATATGTAAGCGGTCGTCGGCGGCTCGAGCAAGCCCAGGTACGACGAGCCGGCCTCAATGACGGCGGATAGGCTGATGCTGCGTGCTTCGCCGCCCACTTTGTCCCGGGTAACCGCTGGCAACCGGTACACAAACGCCTCACGGCTGGCGTCATAGGCCATCCTCACCTCGCCCCCGTACCGGCTACTGCCGCCGACGCCATACATCAGCCGGACCGAGAACAGGTCACGGCTGTGGCCGCCGGCATCGACCTTCACCACGATCTCGGGCCGCTCCGGCGGAATGGGCGGCGCGCAGGCAAGCGGATCGATCCGGGCCGGCACGGCACGAATCGAGCGAATCACCGGAGGTCGCACGGTTGGCGCGGCCGAAGGTGCGAACCTCGTGGGCGATGGTGCCGGTGACGTCCGCGTTGACACGGGCGACGTTGGCGACACGGGCGGCGACGTCGCCGTTGGCGAAGTCGAACGCATTCCGGGCGAGGAAAGGCGACGGCGGGGCCTGGCCCCTGTCGGAGCTGTCGCGGGTCTCACCCGCGCAGCCGACCGAGATAATGACCAGACCGACCAAGCAGCCGGTCAGGTAGCCGCCTTGAGACCAGCGCCACCGACCACCCACAGACATGGCCCGAGGATAGAGCGCCCTTCACCGGGTACGGCTGGCTGCGCGCAGCTGGCCGTACCCGAAGCGGTCTTGTGGGTTATCGTCCGTGCTCGTCGGGTTGGTCGCGCCGTCCCGGTTGCGGGCGGAGGTCGGTCCTGGCGTCGCCGGTGGCTGGGGCGTAGGGGTAGGAAAGGTGCTGGTGGGTCATTTGCCAGGCGCCGTCTCTGCGCTGGAAGATCCTGGTCCCGCGGGACCAGGTGTCCACGGTCTGGCCGTCAGCGGGTGTGACCTGTACGTGGTTGAGGCCCCAGGCGACGGCGAGATCGCCGTCGACCAGGACTTTCAGGTCGGGAACGTTCCATGTGACGGTGCTGTCACCGGCCGCGTCGAGTCCGGCCTTGCACACTTTGCGGACGGCTTCGACACCGACGTGCTGCAGTGGCTGGTCGTGTTCGTAGGAGATGACGTCGTCGGCGATGGGGTCCATCAGGCCGTCGAGATCTTTGGCGGCTGTGTTGTCGAACCAGCGTTGGTGTAGCCGGCGCAGGTCCTGTTCGGCGGCGGCGCGGTCCCGGTCGGGAGCGGGGTCCGCCGCGGTGGCCCCGTCGGTGAGCGGGAAGGAGTGGTGCTCGTGCGTGACGACCCACCGGCCGGCCTCCTTGCGCAGACCTAACGTCAGCCGCAGGCGGTTGTCGGGATTGTCGGCGAAGTCGCGCTCGGTGCCGCAGCGTAGCAAGGCGTACGCGAAGGCGACATCGTCGCCGGCGGTGACGTCCAGCGACTCGATTTCGAACGAGCCGCCCTCGGCCTGCCATTTGAAAAATGGTGGCCAGGTCTCACGGTAGGCGTCCAGGCCACGCACTCCCTGATGCGGTGGCGGCACGTCGAACATCACGATGTCCTCGGTGTGGTCAGCAAGGACCGCGCCGAGGTCGCCGTGGTGGACCGCCTTGGCCCAGCGCACGATCAGGGTGCGGATCTGCTCCTCGTTGGTAGCCATGTTCGGCTTCGTCCTTCCGGGTTTATGCGTCCGTCAGGACTACAACCCGGGCCGGCCCGCAAACTCATCGCCGTTTGAGAAGTCATCCGCGGTCAGCTGGGCCGGCAGGCCGAAGGTCGGGAAGTCGGCGTCCAGGAACGAGACCACCTCGGCTATCTGCTGCCCGCGCAGCGCCAGCAGGTCCAGGCCCGCCGGGAGGTACGCGCCCCGCGCGTCGCTCCACATGTATGTGCCGAACGCGAGCTGCCCGTTCGCCCGCGCCGGCAGGAACCGCCAGCGATGCCGCAGCACCGCGTCGACCAGGAACGCGCGGATGTCCACCCGGCCGGCGTACCAGGTGGTCAGCGGCGGCATGGAGTACCGTGCGTCCTGGGCCAGCATCGCCACGATGGTGTCGACGTCACCGGCCTCCCAAGCGGTCATGTACCGCTGGGCCATCTCCCGTTGTGCCGCGTCGCCGAGCCTCTTCAGGGTCTGCTGCTGGCTGGGTTCCGGTTGCAGGTCTGTGACGACCTTGCGGGCCCGCTGCAGAGCGCTGTTGACCGCGGCGACCGTGGTGTCCAACAGGTCGGCGACCTCACTGGCGGCGTAACCGAGCACGTCGCGCAGCAACAGCACCGCTCGCTGCGACGCCGACAGATGCTGCAACGCGGCGACGAACGCCAACTCCACGCTCTCGCGCGCGACGATCCGGGCCTCCGGGCCCAGCCGCGCCGTCCAGCCCATCAGCTGATCCGGGTACGGCTCCAGCCACGCCACCTCGGCCAGCGGCGCGCCTTCCGAGCTCAGGTCAGCGGGCAACTCGCGCCGCCCCCGGCGTTCAATGATGGTCAATGACCGGTTCGTCGCGATCTTGTACAGCCACGGCCGGATCGACCCGCGATCCTCGAACCGCGCCAGGCTGCGCCACGCCCGATCCAGGGTGTCCTGAACCGCGTCCTCCGCGTCGTGAATCGACCCCAGCATCCGGTAGCAGTACGCCCGCAGCTCGTCCCGCAACGGCCCCACCAACCGGCCGAAGGCATCGCCGTCGCCCGCCCGCGCCGCCACCAACAACTGCGCTACGGCAGACTCGCCCGCCCGACTCGAACCGCTCCCGCGATCTCCAGCGTCGCTCACCATCGCGAGGCTACATCGACGCGACCGGCGCCAACCTGCGAACACTGTGAACGGACCGCGATGATGAGGCAGTGCTGACCACCGTCGACAGTGGCCGCTGGGCCCTACTCGCAGTCGCCGTCGGTGTCGCCGCTACGGCAGCGGTCGAGTTCTTCCGGTACCCGCTGGATGCCACCTCGTTCGTGCTTGGCTGGGCGGTCGCAGGCTGCGCGTGGCTGCTGGCGATAGCGGCGACGGTCGCAGGAACCTTGCTCACCTTCTGGCGACGCGACGGCCTGAGCGCAATCCTGCTGGCACTCGTGGCTGCCCTCGGGCTGGCCGTCGTCGTCCGCAAGGACCTCGAGCTCGGCTACCCGTGCGCCTATCATCTGGCACACCGTTCAGACTTCGCCGCGGCAGCCGCCCGAGGCGACACCGTCCAGTGGATGTCGAACTGGGACGGCTACGGATACGGCTACGCCCACCTGCCAACCGCCCGGCACGGCCAAAAGCTCACCATCGACGGCACCTCGGTGACCACAGCGGCCTCGCTCGGCAACGGCTGGTGGTTCGTCCGCAGCTGAGGCCGACGCCGCATCAACGCAGCCAACCTCCGCGGATGGGCAATTCCTATAGTTCGATCTCCAGAATTTGCGGGCGGTACTCCGGCCTACCACAGGTCAAAACCCTCAGCAGCTGACGTCGAACCTCCGGCAGATCCACGGACGAGTCCTCCACAAGGAACTCGAACTCGGCGTCTTCGAGCCGAAGATCCCTTACCGCCCCTCGTTGAAACGAACCCGGAGCCGGTTACCTGTGAAGCGGGCTTCCAAGACGCCACCGTAATGGCTACGACTCGTCTTCGACGCCAACCTCACGTGCGACCACCGAGATCATGTACCGCTCCTCGTAAGGATCCCCACCTAGCACCCGTCAGGTGGGGATCCGGTGATCTGCTCGCTCGCGGGCAGACCGGTATGTTCTACGACCTGTCAGTTGTCATCCGATGTAACCCCACTGGTGCCACGCGCTCCAGCTACCGCCGGGCGACGTCTGCCAGATCGAATAGTGGTAGCAGTCGGTCCCACGGACGTTGATGACGAGCTTGCCGTCGCTGCTGCGTTCGCCCCACGGGAAGCTGGTGAGCCCACCGCCCAGTGTCACCCAGTTCGACCAGGAGTAGTCCAGGTTCTGCCAGCGGTGGTGCAGCGCGTTGTCGCTGCCCCGAATGAACACCTCGATCCGGCCGTCGTGGTTGACCAGCGCGAGCGGATTCGCGCTCGCGTAGCCGCCAAGGCTGAACCACCCCTGCCAGTCCCACGAGCTGCCGGGGTTTGTCTGGTACTTGAAGTAGACCTGGTGATCGGTGCCGACCACGAATACGACCAGGCGGTTGTCGCGGTTGCGCACGGCCGTCGGCTTGCCGATCGTTTCGCCGCCGAGCCGGTAAGAGGTCCCTGTCCAGTTCAAGTTGTCGTTCTGGTAGTCATGCAGGACGTAGTCATAGCCGACCGGCCCGCGACCGAACCACTCTTGCCGGCCGTCGGAATTGGTCGCATACGCTCGCCCGCCGTTGTACGGGGTGTAGTCCACGACCTGGCAGGCTGCGGCCGCCGCTGGCGTTGCCGGAACGACGGCGACAACGACGGTCGCCACAGCCAATGCGACCAGTACGCGGATCAACTTGCGAAGGTTCGACATGACCCTCCTAGGTTGAAGGTGGTGGCCGGCGCCGGCAGTGGTCCGGCCTGGGATTGCGCGCCCCGTCACCGTCGCCCGGCGCCCCGGCTACTCGCAACGACCTTCGAACACGACCAAAAGACGCAGGTCACCTCCCTCGATGGCGATTCATGGAGTGGCGATGACACGCACGGTGCCTCAACGCGACCGCAGCGGCTCGCGCGGCCGCTCACGTGTCTGCGGACGGAAGCGATCTGCGCGACGTGCTGCCGCTTCTCGTTGCGTGGCTGAAGGCGATGCCCTAGCCAGCCGACACCGCCGGACGGAAGCCTGCGCTGATGAAAATGACCTTCGTCGGTCGGCGGGCGCGGGCAAGACCGCGCTGGCCGACGACGACGCGGAGGCGGCGCGGTCGATCCGGCCGGTGACGGTACGCGGGTGTTGGTCCTGGACGACATCGCCGCGACGCGGGACGCACGAAGCCGTCCGGTCTACTCCCCGCTCTGGAGATCAGCCGTCGGCACGTCCGCCTCGGCCGGCAGGGTGTGCCAGATGTTGAACGCCACTGACGCGGCCGCTTCCACGTCGCCGGCCGCCATGAGTTCGATCAGCTGGGCATGAAGTTCCACGGACATGTGCCCGTCCGCGCTGAAACGCATCCGCTCCGCGCGGCGTACCAGGGGATCGAACTGGTCGAGCACGGTCTCGAGCGCTTTGTTGCCCAGCGCGGTGACCGGGATCCGGTGTATCTCTTCGTCGGCGTCGAGCGCCGCGCCGATGTCGCCGGCGTCCACCGCCTCGGCGAAGCGGCGGTTGGCCTCCCGCATGCGCTCGATGTGGTCATCGCTGAGCTGGCCGGTTGTCTGGCGAACGGCCAGTTCGTGCATCGCGGCGATGACGTCGCGAGCATCCCGTACCGCTCTCGGATCGATGGTGCTCACCCTGGTCGATCGGCCCGGCAGCGCGACCACCAGTCCGCTGCCGCCGAGGCGTAGCAGGGCCTCGCGCACCGGGGTGCGGCTCACTCCTAGCCATTCCGCGAGCTCACCGTCTTTGAGCTGCTCCCCGGGCAGGAAGGTGCCGTCGACGATGGCGTCGCGAAGGCGGCGGTAGACATCGTCACGCAGCAGTGAGCGGTCCACGGCCGGACCGCTCGTTGGGATCGGCATGCAACATATTGCACACACTGCACCGGCGGATACAAGTCGAGGCAGCCCTTGTCGGATCGTTCTGCATGCAATATATTGCATGCAGGCCGGCGACCGCCGGACCCCACCGAGACCCGCCGGGGAAGCCGGCGCGGCGACGGAAGGAAGAACCTCATGAGCACCACCGGTCAAGAGATCAAGAATGTCGTGCTCGTGCACGGCGCGTTCGCTGACGGTTCGGGCTGGCGCGGCGTGTACGACAAGCTGACGGCCCAGGGCTACCGGGTCACGATCGTGCAGAACCCACTGACCTCGCTCGAGGACGACGTCGCGGCGACCACACGAGTGCTCGACCAGCAGGACGGCCCGACGATCCTCGTCGGCCACTCCTGGGGCGGCACGGTCATCACCGAGGCGGGAGTCCACCCGAACGTCGCCGGACTTGTCTACGTGTCGGCGCTGGCGCCCGATGCCGGCGAGACCACCGCCCAGCAGTACGAGGGATTCGCCCCGACGCCCGACTTCGTCATCGACGTCGTCGAGGACGGCTACGGCTTCCTCAACTACGACAAGTTCAAGGCCGGATTCGCCGCCGATGCCAGCGACGCCGAAGCCGCCTTCCTTCGCGACTCGCAGGTCCCCATCAACATGGCGGTGTTCGCGACGCCGGTGAAGAACGCCGCCTGGCGCGACAAGCCGACCTGGGCCGTCATCGCGTCGCAGGACAAGTCGTTCGACCAGGCGATGCTGCAGCACATGGCCAAGCGCATGAACGCGAAGATCACCAACGTCCCGGCCAGTCACGCGCTCTACGTGACACAGTCCGCCGCCGTCTCCGACGTGATCGTCACCGCCGCGCAGAACGCCGCCAGCGGTCGCTGACCACTCCCACCCCGGGCCGGCTCGCACCCGCCACGTGAGCCGGCCCCGACCTTTGCGGAGTGTGACCGCATGTCCACGTCGTTTCAGGTGGCGCTGTGGATCGAGCTCCTCGCCGCGGGACTCGGCGGCCTCCAGGGCGCCCTGTTCGCGGCCGGAAAGAGGCACCGCCGCATCGACGTGCTCGGCGTCATCGTCATCGGGCTCGCCGTATCGCTCGGCGGCAGCCTGCTCCGCGACATCGTGCTCAACCAGCCGCCCGTCGTGATCTGGAAGAACTGGTACCTGCTGGTGGCCGGCGCCTCGGCGGTCCTGGGCATGCTGCTGCAGCCGGTATTCGCGCGAGCGGACTGGCTGATCACCGTGCTGGACGCGGTCGTCATGGGACTGTTCGGCGCGATCGCGGCTTCGAAGGCGCTGTCTCTCGGCGTCGGCGAAGCCGGAGCGCTGGTCGTGGGGGTCATCGGAGCCATCGGAGGCGGAATGCTGCGCGACGTCATCCTGAGCCTTCCGATCTCCTTTCTCCAGGTCGGCACCCTCTATGCCGTCGCCGCCGGGGCCGGGGCGGGGACGCTCATCCTGTTGACCGGATTCGGCACACCGACCCTGATCGCCGGTCTCGGCTGCGTGGTCGTGACGACGTCCCTGCGTCTGGCCGCCGTTCGCTTCGGCTGGACGTTCCCCGAGCAGCGCACGGTGCGGCCCCGGTATCCGAAGGGACCCTCAGAGACGCGCGGCAGCCGCCGCGCCGGCTAGCGGTACACCAGGCCGCCGCCGACCTCGATCACCTGGCCGGTCGTCGCGGCCGCGCCTTCCGATACCAGGAAGCGGACCGCGGCCACCAGATCGTCCGGCACGAGCCGGCGCGGTATCGCCTGCCGGGCCAGCGTCCGCGCCACCGCCTCCGGGTCTTCGCGCCCCCGGCGAGCTCGACCTCGCCCTGCGTCTGGATCGCGCCGGGTGAGATGGCGTTGACGGTGATGCCGCTGCGGCCGAGCGTGCGGGCCAGCGACCGGGTCAGGCCGATCAGGGCGGCCTTGCTGGACACGTACGACGGGCCGGACGGGCCGCCCATCCGGACGGTCGCGGAGGTGATGTTGACGATGCGGCCCCAGCCGCGCTCGGCCATTCCGGGCGCGAGTGCCTGGGCCAGCAGCATCGGTGCGGTGACGTTGACGGCGAACGTCTGCTGCCACTCCCCCAGCGTCAGCTCCCCGACGTCCACGTTGGAGGCGCGGGCGGCGTTGTTGACGAGCACGTCGACATGGCCGGCGCGGGCGGCGAGGTCGTGGACGGCGGCGGGGTCGGACAGGTCGGCTTCCAGGATCTCCGCCTCGGCGCCGTGCTCGCGGCAGTCGCGGGCGACCTGGGCGGCCTCGTCAGGGGCGGCCAGGTGGTGCAGCAGCAGGGTGCGTCCCGGCTCGGCGAGGCCGACCGCGAGGGCGGCGCCGATGCCGCGCCGGGCGCCGGTGACCAGGATGCGATGGGTCACGTGGGTTCCTCGGGGGTCAGCACGGTTTTGATCGTCTCACCCGAGCGGACCAGCGCGAGTGCGGCTTCGGCCTCGCCGAGGCCGAAGCGGTCGGTGACCAGCGGGGCGAGGCGGGCGGCGTGGCGGCGCAGGGTGTCGACCGCGGCGGGGAAGCTGTGCAGGATGGCCATCGAGCCGACGATGGTCAGCTCGTCGGCGTAGAGGCGGTAGGGCGAGACAGCGGCGGTGGCCTCGGGCCTTGCGACGCCGAAGACCAGCAGCGTGCCGGCGCGGGCCACGCTCGCGAGGGCCTGTTCGAAGGCGGCGGGGTTGCCGGTGGCCTCGACCACCCAGGGTGCCTTCAGTTCGGCGGCGTCCTCGGGTGCGCGCACGTCGGCGGCGGTGAGGCGGGCGGCGAGGGCGCGGCGGGCGGGGTTGACCTCGACAAGGGTCACCGGCCCGACGCCGCGGGTGTCCAGCAGGATGGCCATGATCAGGCCCATGGTGCCGGCGCCGTAGACGATCGCGGGCTGGTCCGGGTGCGGGTTGAGGCGGCGCAGGCCGCGTTCGGCGCAGGCGACCGGTTCGGCCAGCGGGGCGACCTCGAACGGGAAGCCGGGCTCGAGCAGGTGCAGGTTGGCGGCGGGTACGGCGGCGTACTGTGCCCAGGCACCGTCACGGGTGGCGCCGATCGCCGCCCACCGCTGGCACATGTTGCCCTGGCCGCGGCGGCACGGGTCGCAGGCGCCGCAGTGCAGCGACGGGTCGACGGCCACCAGGTCGCCGGCCCGGTACCCGCTCGCGCCCGCGTCGACCACTTCGCCCCACGGCTCGTGGCCGGGCACCAGCGGGAACCGGTCGGTGCCGAGGTCGCCGGCGAGCAGGTGCAGGTCGGTGCCGCAGATGCCGCAGGAGCGGACCGCGACGACCACCTCGCCGGGGCCGGGAGTGGGGTCGGGGACGCTGGTGACGGTGAGCTGGCCGGGCCCGGTGGCGAGGACGGCGCGCATCAGCCGGCCGCCGGTGTGTCGAAGATGATCAGGCCGCGGGTGGCGGCGCCGGAGCGCAGCGCATCGTAGGCCTCGTCCATCTGGTCGGGGCGCCAGCGGTGGGAGACCATCGCGGCCAGGTCGAGGCGGCCGGCGAGGTACAGGTCGACGAGGTCGGGGAAGTCGACCGGCGGGTTGGACGAGCCGTACTTGGAGGCGATGACGCGGCGTTCGCCGTTGAGCAGGTGGCCGGGGTCGAAGCTGACGGTGGCGCCGTCGGGATAGCCGGCGATCAGTACGCAGGTGCCGCGCACGGCGAGGCTGGCCATGGCGAGCGGAAAGGCGGGGGCCGCGCTGGTGGTGACGAACGCGTGGTCCACACCCCGGCCGGCGGCGTCGCGGATCTGGTCGGCGGCGTCGGGCGCGGCGGCGTCGACGCAGTGGGTAGCGCCCATGCGGTTGAGCGCGGCGAACTTGTCCGTGCGCACGTCGACCGCGATCACGGGGTGGGCGCCGGCGAGCGCGGCCGCGTGCAGGGCGCTGATGCCGACGCCGCCACAGCCGACGACGGCGACCGCGTCGCCGGGGCGGACCCGGGCGGTGTTGCGTACGGCGCCGACGCCGGTGGTGGCCGCGCAGCCGATCAGCGCGGCCAGGTCGAGTGGCATGGCCGGGTCGACGGGTACGACGGCCCGTTCGGTGACCACGGTCAGCGGGGCGTTGGTGGCCGGTCCATAGTGGAACACCTCGCCGCCGTCGTGGCGGAAGCGGGTGGTGCCGTCGGCCATCCGGCCCAGCGGAGGCTGGTGCGTGCAGAGCGCGGGCAGCCCTTGCCGGCAGGTGCGGCAGCGGTCGCAGCCGGGTGCCCAGGAGACGATCACGTGGTCGCCGGGTGCCACGGTGGTCACGCCGGTGCCGACCGCTTCGACGACGCCGGCGCCCTCGTCGCCGAGCACGATCGGCATCGGGATGGCGGCGTGGTCGCCGTCGATCGCGTACAGGCAGCTGTGGCAGACGCCGGACGCGGCCATCCGGACCCGCACCTCGCCGGCGCGCGGCTCGCCCACCTCGAGGTCGAGGATGCGGTGCGGGGTGCGGGCCGCGATCAGCACCGGCGTGGGGACGATCATGGGGTACCTCCCGCGTCGGCGGCCGGGCCGGCCAGATGGATCTTGACTTCGCCGCCGGCCGCCGCGGCCCGCAGCGCGTCGGGCGCGGCGTCGAGCGGGTGTACGGCGGTGACGAGCCGGTCGACGGGTGCGCCGGCGGCGATGAGGCGTTCGGCGGCGGTGAAGTCGCCGGGCACGTACATGGCGGAGCCGGCGAGGCGGATCTCGTGGTCCTGGATCTGCTCGACGGTGAGCGCGAACGGGCCGTGCCCGACGCCGACGACCACGACCGTGCCGCCGCGCATCGCCAGCCGCAGCGCCGACTCCAGCGAGCCGCGCGAGGCCACGCAGTCGAAGACGATGTCCGGGCGGCCGTCGAGCGCGCCGGCTATCCCGTCCTCGTCGGCGGGCGGGAGCGCTGCCGCCGCACCGAGGGAGGCGGCCAGGTTCCGTTTGGCGGCGACCGGGTCGGTGACGGCCACCCGCGCGGCGCCGGCGGCGAGCGCGGCCAGCAGCACGCACTGCCCGATGCTGCCCCCGCCGAGCACCGCCACGGTGGCGCCGCCGACCCCGCCGGCGACGGTGGTGGCGTGTACCGCGGTGGCCAGCGGCTCGATCATCGCGGCGGCGGCGAGGCTCACGCCGGGCGGCACCGGGGCGAGCGCGGCGGCCGGTACGGTGAACGCGTCGGCGAAGGCGCCCGGCCGGTGCGAGCCGATGCCGATCAGGTTGGCGCAGAGGTTGGGCCGGCCGCGTCCACAGTAGAAACACTCGCCGCAGGCGACCGCGGGGCGCAGGTAGACCCGTTCGCCGCCGGCCACCCCGGACGCCTCGTGGCCGGGCGCGATCGGGTAGGGCAGCCACGGGTGTCCACGGTGGAGGGTGTGCAGGTCGGAGCCGCAGATGCCGGCGTACGCGGTGCGCACCAGCACCTCCCCCTCGGCCGGCTGAGGCTCGGGCACGTCGCGCACCTCGACCGCGCCGGGTCCGGTGATCCACACCTGTCGCATCGTTCACACCTCCGGCGGCCGGCAGACGATCGCGGTCACCTGGCCACGGAACTGAAGCGGTCCGGCGGCGGCCGGCACGACGAGGGTGCGGCCGCGGGTGACCGGCATGGCGCCGCCGGACCAGCGCAGTTCGCCGCGGCCGCCGGTGACGACGACGACCGCGAAACCCGGCTCGGGCAGCGTGACCGCGTCCGCGCACTCGACCAGCCAGGCCCGGAAGAACTCGTCGGCCGCCGGCGCGAACAGGCTGGTGACGCCGGGGACGACGGGGCGCGGGACGGGCAGCAGCTCGTCGAGGCGGCCGGCGTAGCCGCCCAGGTCGAAGCAGGACAGGGCCAGGTCCCAGCCAACGCCGAGGGTCGCGGCGTCGGCGCCGACGCCGAAGGCGGTGTGGTCGGCCAGCACCGAAAACGAGGTCGGCTCCTGCAGCTCGGTGATCATGACGCCGGGTCCGATCGCGTGCGGCAGCCCGGCCGGTACGTACAGCACCTGGCCGGGGTGGACGGTGAGCTCGTTCATCGCGGCGAGCATGGCGGCGGTGTCCTGGCCGTCGATCCAGGCGCGCAGGTCCGCCCGGTCGACGCGGTCGCGCAGGCCGAGCCACACCCGGGCGTCGGGCGTGGCGGCCAGCACGATCCAGCCTTCGGTCTTGCCGAACATGCTGCCCAGGTGCCGCCGGGCGAAGCCGCGGCCGGGGTGGCAGTGCACCGGCAGCCGCTCGCCGGCGTCGAGCAGCTTGACCAGCAGTCCACTGTGGCCGTCGAACGCGGCGGCCAGCCGCTCCCCCAGCCAGCCGGCGGGGTCGGCGGCGACGAGGTCGGCCAGGGAGCCGCGCGCGGTGCGGGAGACGCCGGTGTCGGCGGGGTGGCCGGGCGGGAGGATGGCGGCCGGCAGCGCGGTCAGCGACCCCACCCAGTCCTCCGGGCCGGTGGTGCCCGAGATGCCCCGGAACTCGTCGATGCCCGCGCCGCCGGCGTAGTACACCGGGACACGGTTGTCCTCCAGCACCAGCGGCGCGGTCACCGGGCACCTCCGTCGATCGGGTACAGCGGGCGGGGTGCGTGCCGGAAGTCCAGGTAGTCCAGGCGCGGGGTGCTGGCGCCAGGCAGGTCGAGCAGGATCGCCTCGGCGTAGCCGCCGTTGTAGCCGGCCCGGTAGAGGGTGGCGGAGCGAACCACGACCGCGTCGGCGTCGGCCGGCTCCAGGCCGGCGTGGCGGTACCCGGCCGGGTCGAACGTCGGCGCCGGCCGCTCGGTGACCAGCACGGTCAGCCCGGTACCGGTGTCCACTGTGGCCCAGCGGCCGATGCCGACCTCCTGCCCGGTCATCGCCGCGCCGGTGAGGGTGACCGCCTCCGCGCCGAGCCGGGTCACCGTGCCGGTGAGCCGTACCGGCTTGGACCACCGCGGGTCGACCGTGGCGCCGACCGGGGTGTCGACGGCGGCGCCGGTACCGGCCAGATGGCAGCAGGCCACGGCGGGTGCGTCCACGACGGTGGCGTACGAGCGGATGCGCCCCGGCCGGTCGAGCAGGGCGGCGATGACGGTGGCGCTGTCGGCGGCGGCGCCGGCGGTGGGCGAGTCGGCGGACTGGACCAGCAGCACCGGTCCGCGGCCGGTGCGCGCCGGTACCGACGCCACCGCCTCGGCGACCGGGACCGGGTGTACGGCGAACTCGCCGCGCCGCTCCCAGGCCGCGGCGGCGACCGTGTCGGCGACGGCCTGCCCGGCCTTCGGGTCGCCGGCGTGGGTGACGCTGACGCCGAAGCCGAGCTCGGGCACGTCGAGCCAGGGCTGTACGGGAAACACCGACACGTCGAGGATCGGCCCGCCGGTCGCCTCGTCGGCGAGGCGGCGCAGCGCGGCCATCGGCGGGTCGGCGATGGCCTGCGACTCGGCCGGTACCAGCATCGGCCGCTTGGCCAGCGCGGTGCCCGGGCGCAGGCCCTCGTCGAGCATCCGCAGCGCGAGCACCGCGCCGCGCCGGCCGGTGTCGCCCTGGTCGACGTGCGGGTAGGTGCGGAAGCCGGCCAGCGCGTCGACCTGGCGGGTGAGGCGCGCGGTGACGTTGGCGTGCAGGTCGTGGGTGACGACCAGCGGCGTGCCGGGCCGTAGCACCGAGCGGGCGGCCTCGACCAGGGCGGCGTCCGCGGCCGGCTCACCGTCGGCGACCAGCGCGCCGTGCAGGCACAGCACCAGCGCGTCCACCGGCCCGGCGGCGACCAGGCCGTCGAAGAGCAGGCCGCGCAGGTACGTGAACGCGTGGCGGTCCAGCACCCCGCTGGACATCGCCCAGGCGCGCACGACCGGTACCGCCTCGGCGCCGCCGGCGGCGATCCGGGCCAGCGCGCCGGCGATCTCGGTGTTGGTGCCGGCGGACCGCTCGGCCGCCTCGGCGCCGACCCACAGCCCCTGCGCGGTGAAGTCGTCCAGTGTGGAGGGTTGGGCGGCGAACGTGTTGGTTTCCTGGATGATGCTGGCGACCGCGACTCTGGCTGCTGCCATCAGTGCATCACCCACCCGCCGTCGACGACCAGCAGCTGGCCGGTGAGGAAGGCGGCGTCGGGGCCAAGCAGGAAGCTCGTGACGGCGGCGACGTCGTCGGGTTCGCCGCGGCGGCGCAGGGACTGCAGCGCGGCCATCGTGGCGGCCAGCTCGTCCGGGTCGCCGTAGACCGCCTCGTCCGGGGTGCGGATGGCGCCGGGCGCGATCGCGTTGACCCGTACGCCGTCCGGGCCGACCTCGCGGGCCAGCGCCCGGGTGAACCCGATGAGCGCGGCCTTGGAGGTGACGTAGTGCAGGTTGCCGGTGCGCCCGATCAGCGGCGTGACCGACGACATCACCACGACCGCGCCGTCGCCGGCGGCGGCCAGGTCCGGGTAGGCCGCCTGGACGCAGAGGAACGCGCCGGTGACGTTGACGGCCAGTACCCGCTGCCAGTCGGCGGCGGTGAGCGTGTGCCAGTCTCGCACGGCGGCGACCGAGGTGGCCGCGTTGCAGACCAGTGCGGTGACCGGGCCCAGCCGCTCCCGTACCGTGTCGATCATCGCTCTGACCTGAAGTGGATCGCTCACGTCGGCCACGACGGCGGCAGCCCGCCCGCCGGCGGCGGTGATCTCCGCGACCAGCGCCTCGGCTGCCGGCTCCTCGCCGGGCAGGTGGTTGACCGCCACCGCCGCGCCGTCGGCGGCCAGGCGCGCGGCGATCCGGCGGCCGATGCCGCCGGCGGCACCCGTGACCAGCGCGACCCCCATCAGAACCTCGGAAACTTCGCCCGGAAACCGGCCTGCGCGGCGTCGGCGAACTCGCTGCCCTCGCCGACCTTGCGGTGGTGCTCGGCGTAGAAGCGCAGCTTGTCCTGGTCGATCTCGACGCCGAGGCCGGGCCCGGCCGGCACGTCCAGGCAGCCGTCGCGGAACGTGAACGGGGTGGTGATGATGTCGTCGGCCTGCTCCGGCAGGTGCGAGTCGGCGGTGTGGCTGAGCATCGTCTCGGCCGAGGCCAGGTGCAGCACCGCGGCGGTGGAGATGCCCAGCTCGCGGTCGCTGTGCATGCCGAGGCCGAGGTTGAAGGTCTCGCAGATCTTGGCGAGCTGGAGCACGGCGGTGGGGCCGCCCCAGAAGTGCACGTCGCCGAGGATGACGTCGACGGCCCGCTGCCGCACCGCGAGCGGGATCTGCTCGAACGCGACGCAGCACATGTTTGTCGCCAGCGGTACCGGCGTGCGCTCGCGGACCAGCGACATGCCCTCGATGCCCCAGGTCGGGTCCTCGCAGAACTCCAGGCCGTAGTCGTAGACCGCGTGCAGCACCCGGATGCTGGTCTCCACCGACCACACCGCGTTGGGGTCGATGCGCAGGTAGCGCAGCCGGTCGCCGAGCCGGTCGCGCATCAGCCGCACGCTGGCGATCTCCTGCTCCGGAGGCAGGACCCCGTTCTTGAACTTGATGTCGCGGAACCCGTGCGTGTCGAACAGTTCCTGGGCGTGGTCGGCGGCGTCCTCGACGCTGTCGCCGCGGCCGACGTCGGTCATCGACTCGTACCGGTAGAAGACATAGGCGGCGAACTCGACCCGTTCCGTGGCCACGCCGCCCCACAGGTCGCCGCAGCGCTTGCCGAGGGCCTTGCCGAGCAGGTCCCAGCAGGCCATCTCGACCGCCGCGCCGGCGAGCTTGGCGGCGCCGACGAGGGCGAGCTGCTCGCTGGTCATCCGGAAGATGCCGAAGCGGCGGGCGATCCGGCCGACCTCGGTGGGGTCCTGCCCGATGTAGATGTCGCGGTGCAGGCGCAGCGCCTCGACGACCTCGTCGCCGCCGCGGGTCTCGCCGACCCCGACCAGGCCCTCGTCGGTGATCAGCTCGACGATGGTGCGGGTCGTGGACACCTCCACGCCGAACGACCAGCGCAGCGGGCGGCGCAGCGGCACGGTCACCGCGGTCGCCCGGATGTCGACGATCTTCACGTCACTTCCCCTCGGCGAGGACGGCGCGCACGGCGGCGAGCGTCTGGTCGACGTGCCCGTCCTCGTGCGCGGTGGACACGAACCAGGTGCCGCGCGGCAGCACCCGCACCCCGTGCGCGAGCAGGCGGGCGGCGAACCGCACGTACCCGGCCCGGTCGGCGCGCAGCGCCTCCCGGTACTCGCGCGGCTGCCCGGTGTCGAACCGCACCTGGAACACGGCGGGGAAGCCGACGACCTGCGCCTCGACGCCGGCGTCGGCGAACTGCTTGCGCAGCCCCTCCATGAGCCGGCCGCCGGTGGCGGCGATCCGCCGGTACGGCTCCCCGCCGGCGATCTCGGTGAGCGTGGCCAGGGTGGCGGCCATCGCCACCGACTGGGTGTTGTAGGTGCCGCCGTGCAGCACCGGCCCGGCCAGCACGCTCATCGGCTCGCGGCGGCCGACCAGGGCCGCCACCGGGAAGCCGTTGGCCAGGGCCTTGCCGAGGATGGTGAGGTCGGGGGTCACCCCGTACAGCTGCTGGGCGCCGCCGGGAGCGACCCGGAACCCGGTGATCACCTCGTCGAAGATCAGCAGCGTGCCGGTGGCGTCGCAGGCCTGCCGTACCGCTTCGAGGTAGCCGGGCCGGGGAAGGATGCCGGCGTTGTTGAACATCACCGGTTCCATGATCACCGCAGCGACGTCGCCGGCTGCCAGGCGCGCCGCGAGGGGCTCCGGCGTGTTCCAGGGCAGCACCTCGACGTCGACGGCCGGCTGCTGGCCCGCGGAGCCGGCCACCGGTACCGGCGCCTCGACCGGGCCGGCCTCGTCCGGATCCGGGGCAACGCTCCACAGCACGTTGTCGAACCAGCCGTGGTAGTGCCCCTCGAACTTGACCACAGTGGACCGGCCGGTGACCGCCCGCGCGACCCGCAGCGCGGCCTGCACCGCCTCGCTGCCGGAGACGGAAAAGCGGACCAGTTCCGCCGACGGTACGAGGTCGGCCAGCAGCCGGGCGGCGGCGTACTCCAGCTCGGTCTGCCCGGCGACCAGGATGCTGCGGTCGAGCTGGGCGCGGGCCGCCTCGACCACCGGC
Organism: Phytohabitans houttuyneae; assembly: GCF_011764425.1. Taxonomy (NCBI): domain Bacteria; kingdom Bacillati; phylum Actinomycetota; class Actinomycetes; order Micromonosporales; family Micromonosporaceae; genus Phytohabitans; species Phytohabitans houttuyneae. The sequence continues at coordinate 461,248 of NZ_BLPF01000003.1, read as the reverse complement.
GCGGGCCGGTGCCCGAGCAGCATCGGGCCCATGCCGAGGAAGTAGTCGATGAGGCGGTTTCCGTCCAGGTCGGTCAGGATGGGGCCGTCCGCGTCGGTGAAGACCAGCGGGTGCGGGGCGATCCCCAGCCGGAAGGCGCTGTTGACGCCGCCGGCGACCAGCGCGGAGGCTTCCTCGATCCGTTTTCGCGAGGCGTGGAAAGGCATTGGTACTCCTAGGGAGGGGGTCACCAGACCGTCCATCCGCCGTCGACCACGAGGCTCTGCCCGGTGACGAACGAGGACGCCGGGGCGGCCAGGAACAGCACCGCCGAGCGCAGCTCCCGGTCGGTGCCCAGCCGGCGCATGGGCGTGCCCTGCTCCAGCGCGGCGATCACCTCGGGTTGCAGCGCGTCGTCGTTGGCGGGGCTGGGAAACATGCCGGGGCACAGCGCGTTGACGGTCACCCCGGTCGGCCCGACCTGCGCGGCCAGGAAGCGGGTGAGCCCGACGAGCGCGTGCTTGCTGGCGAAGTACGAGGCGATGTCCAGGTCGATGCCGGGATAGCGGGAGGCGTCGCCGCCGACGACGCCGTAGACCGAGGCGACGTTGATGACCCGGCCCCAGCCGCGCTCGATCATGCCGGGTACGAACCGCTGGAAGAGCCAGAACGGCGCTTCCACGTTCAGCGTCATGATCCAGCGCCAGTCCTCGGAGCGGACGTCCTGCCAGGGCGCGCGGTGCGCCAGGCCGGCGTTGTTGACCAGCACGTCGATGTCGCCGGCGGCGGCCACCAGCGCGTCCAGGTCGGCGGGGTCGGTGACGTCGGCGCGTACCGGGATGACCCGGTCCCCCAGCTGTCCGGCGGTGCGCCGCAGCGGCTCGGGCCGCCGCCCGCAGATCACCACCTCGGCGCCGGCGTCCACGAACGCCTCGGTCATCTGCCGGCCGAGCCCGTCCCCGCCGCCGGTGACCAGGACCCTCCTGCCGGTGAGGTCGAAGTCGTCGACGGTCATGCCAGTGTCCCCTCGGGAGCTTCCAGGCCGGCCATCAGGTGCAGCAGCCTGGTGTGGGTGACCTGCTCGATGGTGTCGTCGTAGACGACCCGGCCCAGCCGCAGCACCACGACCCGGTCCGCGACGGCGAACACCGTCCGGATGTCGTGGCTGATCAGGATCACGCCGGCGCCGTTGTCCGCCGCCTGGCGGGCGATCCGCAGCACGTTGCGGGTCTGCGTGACGCCCAGCGCGGCGGTCGGCTCGTCCAGGATGACCAGCTTGACGCCGTCCTTCATGGCCCGCGCGATGGCGACCGACTGGCGCTGGCCGCCGGAGAGCCGCCCGACGGAGCGGTTCAGGTCGTTGAGTGTGATGCCGAGTGAGGCCAGCCGCTGCCGGGTGCGGGCCAGCGCGGCGGCGTCGTCGCGCACCGGGATGAACCCGAACAGCCGGCGGCGCGGCTCGTCGCCGAGGATCAGGTTGTGCGCCACCCCGAGGTTGGGGCAGACCGCCAGGTCCTGGTGAACGGTCTCGATCCCGGCGCGGCGGGCGTCGATCGGGCCGCCGAAGTCGACCGGCGCGCCGTCCAGCTCGATGCGGCCGGAGTCCGGGCGGTGCACCCCGGAGATCAGCTTGATCAGGGTGGACTTGCCGGCGCCGTTGTCGCCGACCAGGCAGACCACCTCGCCGGCGCGGACCGAGAAGGTGCCGTCGCGCAGGGCGAAGACCGCGCCGAATCGGCGGGACAGCCCTTCGACCTTGAGCACCACCGCACCGGGCCGGTGGTCGGGGTCGCGGTCGAGGCCGTACTCGTCGGCCGCCGGCGTTGGCGGTGCCCCGGATACCGGTTCCGGTTCGGCCGGCGCCTCGCGGCGTGCCGACCGGGCCCGGCGGTGCTCGGCGATCTGGTCGGCGCCCAGGGCCAGCAGCAGCACCAGGCCCTTGCTGATCTGCTGCCACCAGTCTTCCAGCCCGGCGAAGATCAGCCCGGAGCTGAGCACGCCGATGGTGGCGACGCCGACGAAGACGCCGGCCGGGTGGCCGCTGCCGCCGGCGAAGCCGACCCCGCCGAGGATCACCGCGGTGAGCACATCCAGCTCGAACGAGGTGCCGATCTGCGGGGTGCCGCTGCCCAGCCGGGCCGTGGTGAGCACGGCCACGACACCCATCAGCAGGCCGTTGAGCACGTACAGGCGCACGATCACCCAGTCGACGTTGACGCCGGTGAGCCGGGCCGCCTGCGCGTTGCCGCCGATCGCGAACAGGCGCAGGCCGCCCGGGGTGCGCAGCAGCCAGAACCCGCCGGCGACGAAGAGTACCGCCGCGATGATGACCGGCAGCGGCACCTCGTTGATCCGGGCCCGGCCGAGGAAGATGAACGCGTCGGAGAAGCCGAAGACCGAGCGGCCCTCGCTGACCAGGTACGCCAGTCCTTTGAAGACCGCCATCGTGCCCAGCGTCACGATGAGCGGGGAGATCTTCATGTACCGCACGAGGATGCCGTTGGTCAGGCCGAGCAGCAGGCCGGCCAGCAGCCCGACCGCGACCGCCAGCACCACGTTTCCGGAGTCCTTGGCGAACTGTGCGGTGATCACGGAGATCAGCGCGTACTGGCCGCCGATGGACAGGTCCACGTTTCCGGAGACGAGCAGGAACATCGCGCCGATCGCGGCGATCGCGATCGCGGAGACGTTCATCAGGATCGTCAGTCCATTGGAGACGGTGAAGAAGTTGTCGAACGAGATTCCGAAGTAGGCGACCAGGACGACGCAGAGCAGGGCGAGCCCTGTGCGCCGGCTGGGTTCCCCGGGTACCAGATATCGGCGGTTGGCCGCCGCGGACGCGATCGACAACTCGACCCCCTCGCCAGACTCAGGCGGCGTAGTTGATGAACTGCTCGCGATCCTGGTAGCGGATCGAACCGAGCATGGTGAAGTACTCAGCGGAGTTCTTCCAGGTCTCCGCGACGGCCTTCATGTCCGCCTGGTACTTGTCGATGGTGGCGGCCGAGTTGAGCTCGATCGCGTTGAACTGCATGACCTGCGGGATCGGCTTGCCCTCCAGCCAGTCCGCGGCGAACTGGCCCCACGCGTACCCCATCAGCGGGTAGGCGAAGGCGAAGCTGGCCTTGTAGGCGCCGCCCTTGCGGATCTCCGCGAGCGCCTGCTCGTCGCCGTCGATGCCGGACAGGTACATGTCCGGGCGGGCCTTGCCGGCCGCCTGCAGCGCGGACAGCGCGCCGAGGCAGTAGGTGTCGCCGCCGACGATGACGTTCACGTCCGGGTTGGCCTGCAGGATGGTGTTCATCGCCTTGAACCCGCCGTCCTGCGTGATCGCCGGCGGCTGGATGTCGGAGACGATCTTCATACCCGGCCCGGCGGTCTTCAGCCCGTCCAGCGCGCCCTGGTGGCGGGCCTTGAGCACCTCGATGGTGTCGGTGTTGAAGTAGACGACGTTGGCCTTGCCGCCGAGCTTCTCGGTGATGTACTTGGCCGCCGCCAGGCCCTGCGCGTTGCCGACCTTGTACTGGTCGGCCACCACCTGCGAGGTGCTCGGCGGGGTGACCAGCGACAGCACCGCCGCGCCGGCCTCGATCGCCCGCTTCATCAGCGGCGCCTGGGCGTTGGCGTCCAGCGGCTGGATGCACAGCGCCGCGATGCCGCGCTGCAGGAACGTCTCGATCTGCTCGATGTTCTTGGCCGAGTCGTCGTTGGCGATCGCGGTGGCGAACTCCAGGCCGCGGGCGGTGGCCGCGGACTCGATGGCCCGGGTGATCTGCAGGAAGAACTCCGCGTCGGAGGTGTTCGCCCAGGCGATCCGCTTGGGCAGGTCGGGCTTCTCCCCCGCGGGGCCGTTGAAGTCGAACGGGGCCAGCTGCTTCTTCTCGGTGATCCCGTTGCCGATCACCTTCTCGCCACCGGCGCCGGATCCCGAACCGGAATCCGAACCCGAGCCGTCATCGACCGAACAGGCCCCCAGCAGCGGGAGGCCGACAAAAGTGCCCGCGCCCGCAAGCGCGCCGATTCGCAGAAGGTTACGCCGGTTGAGCTGCCCCCGCCCCGCTGTTGTGTCACCAGGCATGTGCGACTCCTCTGTCACCGGGTCCGCATTGCGGACTCCGATTCTGCTATGCGGACACGTTAGGGATCATGCTCGCGGCCTGTCAATCGTTCGGATCGCCTTGATCGTCGCCGCAACCAACTCGTGACCAGGACGAATCGCCTGATCACGGCGGCGAGAGCGCCGCGCTCACCTTGGCCTCCCAGCCCGGATCGCGCTCCAGCGGGTACAGCGGTTGCGGCCGCGACCGGTAGTCGAGCTGGTCGACGGAGGCCGGGCAGTAGCCGGGCGTGCGGGCGTAGACGGCCCGGGCGGCGTACCCGTCGAAGGCCGCCTTCCAGGCGATCGCACCCTTGGCGACGATCGCGCGGGCGCCGCGCGGGCGCACGCCGACCGCGGCCAGGTGGTCGTCGTCGAACGGCACCACCCGCCGCTCGGTCAGCACGATCTGCCCGATCCGGTCCTCGACCACCGCGACCCGCCCCATGTCCACGCGCTGGCCGCGCATGTACGAGCCGGTGCGCAGGTAGCTGACCGGGCCGTACCGGCGCACCGGGCCGGCGGCCGGGTAGGGCGGTCCCATCCGCGGGTCGCTGTGCCCGCCCACCGGCAGCGACAGCGACGCCCCGCCCTCCTCGTGCGCCCGGGCCACCGCGGCCGGGTCCCAGAGGACGGCGACCGCACCGGTGGCCCGCGCGTGGGCCAGGGCGTGCAGCAGCGCGGTGCCGTCGCCGGGCGAGCCGCCGCCCACGTTGTCGGCGACGTCGACGAGGACCACCGGGTACGGCGCCGCGGTCGCCGCGAGCGCCGCCTGGTCGGGACTGACCAGCGGCGCGGCGAACTCGGCCCGCCGGTCCCACACCATCGCGGCCAGCTCGCGGGCCCGCCGTGCCGCGCGGTCGCCGGCCGCCACGTAGACGGTGAAGCCGAGCCGGTCGGTCTCGGCGTAGGCGAAGCCGGGCAGCACGCTGGCCGCCCACACGTCCGCGTCGGCGCGCAGCGCGTCGGCGGCGGCCAGCAGCTGCCGCATCGGCGCGGCGGCGTCCTCCTGCGCGTGCGGGATGGTCAGCAGCGGCAGCTTGACCAGGTGCCGGTCCGGGCGGGCGCCGGAGCGGGCCATCCGGACCACGAGACGCAGCGCCTCCGCGCCGCGCTCGGCCATGTCGACGTGCGGATAGCTGCGGTACCCGCACAGCACGTCGGTGCTGCGGGCCAGCGCCGGGCCGACGTTGGCGTGGTAGTCGAGGGTGACGCCGATCGGCAGGTCGCCGAGCACGGCGCGCAGCGCGGCCACGATCTCCGCCTCCGGGTCGGCGTGCCCGTCGACCACCATCGCGCCGTGCAGCGAGAGCACCAGGCCGTCCAGCGCCGGCGCGGCGCGGGTCCGCTCGACCAGCGTGCGCAGCATTCGCTCGAACGCGTCCCGCCGCACGGTCCCGGCCGGCAGCGCGGCGCCGAACAGCAGCCCGACCGGCTGGACCCGGTGCTCGCGCGCGGCAGCGATCGCGCCGCCCAGCTCGGTGCCGGTGCCGGCCAGCGAGGCGACCAGCTCCGGGCCCTCGAAAAGCTGGTACCGGTGAAAGTCTTCCCAGGTCGTGGGTCGGGGCGCGAAGGTGTTGGTCTCCTGCCAGATGCCGCCTAGCCCAATTCTCATGATCGACCACCCGCCTTGATCATGTACGCTAGCCGAAATCTAGTTCCGCGAAGCGGACTAGGCAATGAGGGGGGCGGGTGGATGTCCGCAGTACGTACAATCAGTCCCCATCGCGGAACCGACGGGACGGAGCTCAGCGACCGTGACCAACGAACGGCGCTCCGACGAGGTCAACGTCCTCGCCAAGGCACTGGACATCCTCGACCGGATGGCCACCGACGCGCCGTGCACGGTGGCGCACCTGTGCCAGCAGACCGGCGTGACCAAGCCCGCCGCCTACCGCATCCTCAAGACGCTGGACCAGCGCGGCTACGTGGTGCGCGACGAGGTGCGCCGCGAGTACTCGCTCGGCCCCGCCCTGTACGGCCTGAGCCGCGCCGCCCGCAACTCCACCGACCTGGTCCGGCTGGCCCGCCCGGCCATGCAGGCGCTGAGCGAGGAGTTCGGCGAGACCGTCAACCTCGGCGTGGTCAGCCACGGCCAGGTGGTGTACCTGGACGCGATCGAGAGCGTCCAGCGACTGCGCACGACGGTGCAGATCGCGCTGCGCGACAACATCCACACCACCGCGCTCGGCAAGACCATCCTCGCCGCGATGCCCGAGCAGGAGGTGCGCGAGCAGCTCGCCGAGGCGGACTGGTCGCCGCTCACGCCGAACACGCTGCGCTCCGCCGACGCGCTGGTGGCCGACCTGCCCCACTTCCGGGCCCAGGGGTACGCGATCGACGACGAGGAGAACGAGGTCGGCTCCCGCTGCGTGGCATCGTCCATCCTGGACAGTGCGGGGCGGCCGGTGGCGGCGATCAGCGTGTCCGCGCCGACGCCGCGGATGACCGACGAGATGCTCGCGACGATCGGCGCGCGGCTTGTCGAGACCTGCAAGCGGGTGGGCGAAGCGCTGACCTGACTGTGCGGGCGGCGTCATGAGCCCGGACCTGGACCTGCTCCTGCGCGGCGCGACCACTGTGGACGGTACCGGCGGCGAGCCGCGCCGCCTCGACGTCGGGCTGTCCGGCGGCCGGATCCGGTACCTCGGCGACACCGGGCGCCCACCGTCGGCCGCCCGCACTCTCGATCTGAGCGGGCTGGTCCTCGCGCCCGGCTTCGTCGACATCCACACCCACTCCGACGTCAGCCTGCTGCACGACCCGGCCGGGCAGAGCAAGGTGCTGCAGGGCGTGACCACCGAGGTCGTCGGCAACTGCGGCTTCTCCGCCTTCCCCGTGCACCCCGACCGGCGGGCAGACCTGCGCGACCACCTGGCCCGGCTCGGCGACCGGCCAACTACTCCACAGTGGACCGACTTCGGCGGGTACGCCGCCGCGCTGCAGGCCGCCCGCCCGGCCCTCAACGTCGCCGCCCTGGCCGGCCACAGCGCGCTGCGCATCGCCGCGATGGCCGACCCGTACGCGCCCGCCACCGCCGGCGACCTCGAGCGCATGTGCCGCCTGCTCGACGCCGCGCTGGCCGCCGGCGCGTACGGCATGTCCACCGGGCTCACCCACACACCGTCCGCGCTCGGCGACGCCGCCGAGGTCACCGCGCTGGTGCGGGTCTGCGCCCGGCACGACGCCCTGTACGCCACCCACGCGCGCGCCGCCGCCGGCCGCGAGCTGGACGCGATCGACGAAGCCATCAGCACCGCCCGGGCGGCCGGCGGCCGGCTCCAGTTCTCCCACCTCGCGCTCAACGACCCCGACTACTGGGGGCGCGCCGCCGACGCCCTCGACCGCTTCGACACCGCCCAAGCCGAGGGCCTCGACGTCGCCTTCGACGTCTACCCCTACGACGCCTCCTCCTCCGCCCTGATCCAGTACCTGCCGCCGTGGGTGCAGGACGGCGGCAGCGCCGCCCTGCGGGCCAACGCCGCCGACCCGGCCTGGCGCGCCCGCGCGCTCGACGCCGTCCGCGAAGGCTTCTTCGGCGGCATCCCTTGGCACTGGGAACGGGTCACCGTCACCGCCGCCGGCCCACACCACCACCTCAACGGGCAGAGCATCGCGGCCATCGCCGCCGGCCGGCACGCGCCGCCCGAACAGGTCATGTTCGACCTGTGCGCCGAGCTCGGCGACGCCGTCCAGGTCGTACTCCACTACCGCACCGAAGCCGACATGACCGCGTTCCTCGCGCACCCGCTGTCGATCGTCGGCTCCGACGGCAACGCGCTGCCGCTGGCCGGCGCGGACCTGACGCACCCGCGCGCGTTCGGCACGTTCCCGCGCGTGCTCGGCCGGTACACGCGGCTGCTCGGCCTGCCCGCCGCGGTGCGCAAGATGACCCTCGCGCCGGCCCGGCGACTCGGCCTCACCGACCGCGGCCTCATCGCCGCCGGCGCCGCCGCCGACCTCGTCGCCTTCGACCCCGAAGCGGTCATGGACCGCGCGACCTTCGCCGCACCCCGGCGCGCGCCGGCGGGGATCGCGCTCGTCGTGGTCGCCGGCCAGATTGTGGTACGTGACGGCACGGTCGGCGCCGCCCGGCCGGGAAAGGTGCTGCGCCGTGGCCGCTGACCCGCCCAAGGGCCTCCCGCCCGGCACCGACCCGATCGGCGCCAACCTCTTCGACGGCACGTTCCCGCTGCCCACCGCGGTACTCGACGCCGCGGCCCTCAGCCACAACCTCACCACGATGGCCGGCTACTGCGCGGCGCACGGCGTGCTGCTCGCGCCGCACGGCAAGACCACCATGTCGCCGCAGCTGATCGGCCGCCAGCTGGACCTCGGCGCGTGGGCGGTCACCGCGGCGACGGCCTGGCAGGCCGGCGTGCTGGCCTCGTCCGGCGTACCCCGCATCCTGATCGCCAACCAGGTGGTGGACGCCGGCTCGCTGGCCCTGCTCGACCGGCTGCTGGCCGGCCGGGCGGACATCGAGGTGTACTGCTACGCCGACTCGCCCGAAGCGCTGGCCGCCCTCCTCGGCGGCCTCGCACCCGCCCGCCTGGCCCGGCTGCGGGTGCTGGTGGAGCTCGGCGTCACCGGCGGGCGCACCGGCCTGCGCGACGACGGACAGGCACTCGCCCTGGCCCGCCGCATCGCCGCCGGTCCGGCGGTGCTGGCCGGCGTCGCCGCGTTCGAAGGCATCATCGACGAACCCGACCTCGCCGCGGGCCTCGCCCGGGTCGACACCCTGCTGGGCCGCGTCGCCGGCCTGTGCGGGGCGATCGACGCCGCCGGGCTGGCCGGCACCGAGCCGATCGCCACGGTCGGCGGCAGCGCCTACTTCGACCGGGTGGTCCGGCTGCTGCCGCGGGCGCTGGCCGGCACCGCGTTCCGCACCGTGCTGCGCAGCGGCTGTTACGTCACCCACGACGCCGGCAGCTACCACGCGCTGTCACCGTTCGGCGCGGGCGGCCGGGAGGCGCCCCGGTTGCGCGAGGCGCTGCACGTGTGGGCACCGGTGCTGTCCCGGCCGGAGCCCGGCCTGGCCATCGCCGGCCTCGGCCGCCGGGACGCCTCGGCGGACGCCGGCCTGCCGGTACCGCAGATGCGGCGCACCCCCGGCGGCGGGTGCGAGCCGCTTGCGTCCACTGTCGTCACCGCGGTCAACGACCAGCACGCCTACCTGGCTGTCCCGCCCTCCACCGCGCTGGCCGTCAGCGACCTGGTCCGGTTCGGCATCTCGCACCCCTGCACCACGTTCGACAAGTGGCGCGCCATCCCCGTGGTCGACCCCGACGGCACGGTCGTCGACGTCGCGCGCACCAGCTTCTGAAGGAGAGCCCAGTGACCACCCACCGCCTGGCCGTCGTCGGATGCGGCGACATGGAAGACGCCCACCAGCAGGTCTTCGCCGACCTCGGCGACCGCGTCACCGTCATCGGCACCGCCGACGTCGTCCTCGAACGCGCCCAGCACGCCGCCAAGGCGCTCGGCGCACCGCGCGCGGTCACCGACTACACCGAACTGCTCGACGAGGCCGACGCCTGCCTCATCGTCACCCCGCACGACCTGCACCACGAGATGGGCATGACCTGCCTGCGGGCCGGCAAGCACGTGCTCATGGAAAAGCCCATGGCGGTCACCGAGCAGCAGTGCCTGGAGCTCATCGAGACCGCCCGCACGACCGGGCGGCAGCTGATGACCGCGTACCCGATGCGCTTCCACCCGCTCGTCGCGCGGCTGCGGGAGCTCGTCGCCGGCGAAGCGCTCGGCGAGGTCTTCCAGGTCTCCATCTTCACCGAACAGCACACCGAACACCCCGAGGGGCACTGGATCCGCTCCGCCGCCCGGCTCGGCGGCGGGCAGCTGTTCAGCCACGGCTGCCACTACGTCGACCTGCTGCTGTGGATGCTCGGCGAACCGGTCCGCGGCACGCACACCGGCACCCGCCGCGGCACGCCCTGGATGGAATGGGAGGGCACCAGCAACGCGGTGCTCGAGTTCGCCAGCGGCGCGCTCGGCTACCACTTCGGCACCTGGGGCGCACGCGCCACCCGCCACGGGTACGCCATCCACGCGCACTGCGCCGGCGGCATGCTCGAAGCCGACCTCACCCGCGGCGTGCTCTACGCCCACCACGCCTGGCCTGGCGAGGCTCCCCGCGGCGGCCTGTCCGGCCGGCTGTCCCCCGACCCGGCGAACGCCGAGGTGCTGATGACCGTGCCGGCCGACTCCAAGCACCTCGGCGGCGAGCTGGTCCACTTCATCGACTGCCTGGACAGCGGCGCCACCCCGCTCACCGACGGCCCCGGCAGCCTGCAGGGACTGCGCGTGATCTGGCGCCTGTACGCCGCCGAACGCGACGGCGTGGTGGCCGACCTGCGCGGCCTCGGCCTCTGAGCGGTTTCGCGGCGGATGTGGCAACGTGGCGGAGTGACCGAGTTCGTCGCGGGTTTCGACTACCCGATGTTCGTCGTGACCGCCGCCGACCCGCGCACCGGGGAGCGGTCCGGATGCCTGGTCGGCTTCGCCACGCAGTGCAGCATCAGGCCGTTCCGCTTCCTCGTCTGCCTGTCGCAGGCCAACCACACGCACGGGGTGGCCGCCGCCAGCCAGATGCTCGCGGTGCACGCGCTGAGCCCGGGGCAGCACGAGCTGGCGGCGCTGTTCGGCGAGCAGACCGGTGACGAGATCGACAAGTTCGCGCGCTGCGCGTGGACGCCCGGCCCGCACGGGACACCGCTGCTGGACGACTGCCCGCGCCGGCTGGTCGGCAGCGTGCTGGAGCGGGTCAACCTCGGCGACCACACCGGGTTTCTGCTCGCCCCGATCCAGGAGGAGGGCCAGCCGGAGCCGGCCCTGATGTTTTCGTCGGTCCACGACCTGGAAGCCGGCCACTCCGCCTAGAGCGCGCCTCGTCTGACCCGCGGTTAGTCGATGTGGTCCGATGGCGAGGTCTGCAGCAGCCAAGCCATGGGCATCCTCGCCTTCTCCTCGTAGGCGCCATGCGGGGCAAGACGATGCAGGGTGACCGTCTGGGCGCCGTCCCGGTCAACCACCCAGTACTGCGGGATGCCTGCGGAGGCGTACTCACGGACCTTCGTCACCGAGTCCATGGCCTCCGAGCCTGGCGAGACGATCTCGATCACCAGCACGATGTCTGCCACGGCGGACCAGACGCCTCTGGGCGGCGGCTTTCTCCAGACGCTGACATCGGGAATCCGGCCGCCGTCGCCGTCAGGCCCAGGGATCCTGACGCCTGCCGCCTGAAGCACCTGTTCCGCCGGCCAGCCCGCCATGATGAGCCACGCGAACAGACGACTGGCGATCATCGCATGCTCGGAGTCGGGTGGTGGCATGACCGACAGGACCCCTTCAGGACTGGTTTCGTAGCGATGACCATTCGCGTCGGCAGCGTTCATCGCGGCCAGATCTTGGAGCGTCACGACGGCGGGCATGTGCGTGCCGACGGCCTCAGCGCTCATGGGACTCATTGTAGGGGCCGGGGGCGGGCGAAGGGCAGGCCATGGCCCCGGCGTCACCGCCCATGACGTCGGTCGATGCGTATTTACGCAGCTTTTCGAGTATCGCATTAGTTTCTGTCTATTTGTTGTCGAGTCGGTCTTGCCACCCTATGTGTGCGGTCGCTTCCGCGCCGCGCACAAGTCCTGGGGAGGAACCGATGACACCTCGCACGCACCGACTCCGCATCGTCCGGACGCTGTTCGTACTCGTCGCGGCCGCCGCGTTCGGGTTCGCGTGGGCCGGCACCGCGGCCGCCGCGCCGTCCACGGCCGGCGCCACCACCACGAAGGTCAGCTGGACCCAGCCGGCGACGGCCGCGCTGATCCTGCCGCCGCCGCACGAGCCGGACCGCGGCAGCTGCGCGGCCACCCGGATCAACCGCCAGATCCGCCTGGACTGCATCATCCGCAAGCCGGACACGACGCTGTGGGTGGCCTGCTCCGGCGGGTTCGTGGAGATCCGCCACCTTCCCGAGGGGCCGATCACCGCGCAGGGCACCTGCCCGGTGTACGGCGGGTATGCCCTGACCTTCACCTCGGCCGACTGACCGGGACGGCTCCGGACCGCCGCGGGTGATGCAATGTGCCGGTGACAGGTATCCGGCTGCTCACCTTCAACGCGCTCATCCGCGGCGACGTCCGCCCGCGCCTGCGGGCCTTGGCCGGGATCCTGCAGGAGGCGGAGTACGACGTCGTCTGCCTGCAGGAGATCCTGCACCGGGGCAGCGCCCGGCTGCTGGGCCGGCGCACGCCCAGCTACGGCTTCCGCGCCGCCGGCGGCTTCGCGCTGCTGCGGGGTGGGCTGATGATGCTGTCGCGGTGGCCGCTGGTCCGCCACCACTTCACGCGGTACCCGGTGACCGGGCCGGCCCGGACCGAACTGCTGATGCGCAAGGGCGCCCAGGTCGCCGTCGTGCGTACGCCCGGCGGCGACCTGGCAGTGGTCAACACGCACCTGTCGGCCAACCGCGACGACGACTGGACGGCGGGCAACCGGTACACCCGGATCGCCGAGGCCGAGCTGCAGACCCTGGCCGCGCTGGTCGCGGCGATCGACCCGGCACTGCCGGTCGTGGTCGCCGGCGACTTCAACGTCCCGCGCCACTCCCCGACCCTGACCGCGTTCCGCGCGGCGGCCGGCCTCGACGACCTGCTGTCCGGCGACTCGAGCCCGACCTTCCGCCCCACCGCGCGGTTCCCGAAGCCCCCGGCGCTGGACCAGATCTACCTCCGCTCCACCCCGAGCCGCGCCCTGACCGGGGACGCCCGCCTCGCCTTCCAGGACCCGGTACGCCTGCCGGACGCCCGCGAGGCCTACCTGTCCGACCACTACGCCATCGAGGCCGACCTCACCCTCACCGGGCCGGCTGACCACCGCGGTTGATCAGGGACCTGGTGGGCACGAAGTCCCTGATCAACCGCGCTACAGCTAGTCCAGGCCGCGCTTGCCGGGGGTCCAGAACGGCTTGACGATCGTGGCGCGCCGGGGCCAGCCGCGCTCCTGGGTGAGGTGGCGGCGCACGGCCTGGCAGGCGCGTGCCTCGCCGGCGATGTACGCGACGCCCGGCTCGTCCGGCAGCCGCAGCGACCGCAGCGCCTCCAGCAGCAGCCCGCCCTCGTCCGGTGCGGCGCCGTCCCGGTGCACCCAGGTCAGCTCGCCGGCGCGGGGCAGCGGCAGCCGGTCCTGCGGCGTGTCCAGCTCGAGCACAGCATGCACGCGCGCGGCGGGTGGCAGGGCGCGGAGCATGGCACCGAACGCCACCGTCGCGGTCTCCTCCCCCACGAACAGGTGGTAGGGCGCGTCCCGCTGGACGACCAGCCGGCCCTCGGGGCGCGTGAACGAGACGCGCTGTCCGATATGGACGCTCGCGGACCAGCGCGCGCCCGGGCCGGGTTCGGGATGGTCCACGATGCACAGCTCCAGGTGGCCGGCGGCGTCGTAGTCCCAGACCGTGTACGTGCGCAGGGTGTCGCGCAGCCCGCGCATCCAGTTGGACGGCGCGCGCAGGTCGCCGACCAGCACCCGGATGTGCTGGCCGGCGGCCCACTGCAGGTCGCGCAGCGACGGGCCGGTGACGCGGATGCGGCGCGCGCCGCGGGTGAGCTGCTCGACGGCCTCGACGGTGCCGGTCAGCAGGAAGCGGTCCAGCACACGGGGTACGCGCGCCGCGGGCGCGGTGCTCATCGCACGCCCGCCGCCGGTCGGTCCTGATTGCTCATGGCCGACATGATGATGGTTAATGTGCGCATGAAGTCAAGCGCCGTCGACGACGAGCTGACCATCGGAGAGCTGGCCGACCGGTTCGGGCTGGCCACCCACGTGCTGCGCCACTGGGAGAGCATGGGGCTGCTGGCGCCGGGTCGGGCCGCGGGCGGGCAGCGCCGGTACGGCAAGGCCGACCTGATGCGGGTCGCGGTGGTCCTGATGGGCAAGGAGGCGGGCATCGGCCTGCGCGAGCTGAGCGTGGTGCTCGCCACGGGCGACCCGATGGACCGGGCGGACCTGTTGCGCCGGCACGTCGCGGAGCTTGACCAGCGCATCGCCCGCGCGCAGGCGGCCAAGGACCTGATCGAGGAGGCGCTGGAGTGCCCGCTCAGCTTCGAGGAGTGCCCGCGGGCCAGGGAGCGGATCTCGGCCCGCATCCCGCCCACCGGTACCTAGCGTCAACCTGCGCGGATGCGGGTTTGCGCAGCTCCGCATGCTCACGCTCGGCAACATCTGCCCGCTCCGACGGGGCACCGCGCCACGCCAGCGAACCCGTCAATGCCGCCCCGAACTCGACCGACATGCGCAGAATCATAGATGCTCGTCATCTGCGAAGCCGATTCACATGTCACAGTGAGCACCGCTGAATCGTCTCGGTGACGAACCGCTATTACCGGACGAGGAGTGTGAGCGTGACGCGGGACGAGGAGTTCGAGCAGCTGCGGCCACTCATGTTCGCCATCGCCTACCGGATCCTCGGGAGCGTGGCCGAAGCTGAGGACGCCGTCGAGGAGGCCTGGCAGCGGTTCGAGTCGTCCCCGCAGGAGCCCAAGTCCGTTCAGGCGCTCCTGTCCGCTGTGGTCACCCGGGTCTCGATCGACGCCCTGGAGTCCGAGCGGGTGCAGCGGGAGCGGTACGCCGCCGCGCCGCGGTCGCTGCTCACCGACCCGTACGCGGACCCGGCCCGGTCGGCCAACCTCGCCGACTCGCTGTCGATGGCGGCGATGGTGCTGCTGGAGCAGCTCAGCCCGGCCGAGCGGGCGGTGTTCGTGCTGCGCGACGTGTTCGGCGCCGGGTTCGCCGAGATCGCCACGGCGGTCGGCAGGTCCGAAGCGGACTGCCGCCAGCTCGCGGTACGGGCGCGGCGCCACATGGACGGCAGGTCGTCGAGGGCCGAGGAGGCGTCACGCCCGCGTTCACCACGGGCGTGACCCACCTCGACCGCGCGGGCCGGGCTACCGCTCGCTGATCGCGTCCAGCACCGCACCGACCGGGCGGTCCGGCAGCGCCCGCGCGACGTCCGCGAGCGCGACGATGCCGACCAGGTCGTGGCCGTCGATGACCGGCAGCCGCCGGACCTGGTGCTGGCCCATCGTCCGGAGGATCTCGTCCGCCTCGTCGTCGGCACCGATCGTCACCGGCTTGCCCTGCGCGAGCGCCCCGGCGGTGACGCTGTCGGCGTCGTCACCCGCGGCGAGCACCTTCAGCACGATGTCCCGGTCGGTCAGCATGCCTTTGAGCCGGTTGTCCTCGCCGCAGATCGGCAGCGCGCCAACGCCGAGATCCGCCATCCTCCGGGCGGCCTCGCGCACGGTGTCGTTCTCGCCGACGCACTCCGCGCCCGCCGTCATGATTTCTCGTGCCGTGGTCATGCCCTCAACTCCTTACCCGTCCCTGGCCCCCGCATCAGTGACGGCAATCGAAATCTTCCTGACGCCAGATGCCCTGGATGAGCCGCCGGAAACCACCGGACGCGGCCGCGCGGAAAACGGCACGACCGGCGTGAATGGATGGCCCGGCGGCGGGTAGCCACCGGGCCCCAGCAAGCAATCCCTCAGGTTAGGGGCAACACGAGATGACGGACATCGCTATGTCTCGTTCACCCTCGGGCGACCAGGAGTCGACCGCACGGGTGGCGAAGGAACAGGCCGCTAACGTCGGGCACACGGCCGCCGAGGGCGGCGGGCAGGTGCTGCGGACGGCCGCCGAGCAGGGCCGGCAGGTCGCCGGGGAGGCGGGCGAACGCGCCCGCGAGCTGTACGGCGTGGCCCGCGACGAGGTCCGCGGCCAGGTCGGCGGCCAGCAGCGCCGGGCGGCCGGCGGGCTGCGTTCGGTCAGCGGCGAGCTGCGCGCGATGGCGGACGAGGGTGGCGGGTCGGGCCCGGCCACCGAGCTGGCCCGCCGCGCGTCGGGAACGATCGACCAGTTCGCCGGGTGGCTGGAGGGCCGCGAACCCGGCGCCGTGCTCGACGAGGTCAAGCGGTACGCGCGGCAGCACCCCGGCGCCTTCCTGGCCGGTGCGGCGGTGCTCGGCGTCCTCGCCGGGCGTCTGACCCGCGGCCTCGCGGCCGACGCGAGCGCGGACACCGGTACCGGTGACGACCGTCCGGCGGGCAACGGCGCCGTCGGCGTCGCCACTGTGCCGCCCGCTACCGGCATCCCGCCGGCTGATCCCATCGGGTACGCCGAGGGTCGGCCGGCGGATCCCATCGGGTACACCGGGGCCGGCCGTGAACCCCGCGGCCTCCGATGTGAACGAGCCGAGGCGGGACGTGTCGCAGCGCTCGTTCGGCGAGCTGGTCGGCGAGGTGGCGCAGGATCTGTCCACTTTGGTCCGCCAGGAGATGGACCTCGCCAAGGCCGAGCTGCGGCAGGAGGCGGGCAAGGCCGGACGGGCCGCCGGTGCCTTCGGAGCCGCCGCGGTCGCGGGGCACATGGTCCTGCTGTTCCTGTCCTTCGCCCTGTGGTGGGCGCTGGCCAACGGCATGGACGAGGGATGGGCGGCACTGATCGTCGCCGTCGTGTGGGCGGTCGCCGCCGCCGTCCTGTACGCCGTGGCCCGCTCCCAGGTACAGCGGGTCCACGGGCTGACCCGTACCGCCGAGACCGCCAAGCAGATTCCGGACGCCCTCAAGCCAGAGCCAGGAGGCTACCGATGAGCACGGACCCGGATCAGATCCGGAACGAGATCACCCGTACCCGGGAGAGCCTCAGCGACGACGTGGACGCGCTGGCGTACAAGGCCGACCCGCGACGGATGGTGGAGGACCGCAAGCGGCGCGTCGGCCAGGCGGTGCACCGGGTGACCGACAAGGTCATGGGCACCGCGTCGCAGGCCGGCGAGATGGCCTCGGACCGGGTGTCGTCCGCGGCATCCACCGTCGGCGACGCGGCTTCCGCCGTGGGCGACGCGGCCAGCGCCGCGCCGCGCCAGCTCAAGCAGCGGGCCGAGGGCAACCCGATCGCGGCCGGGCTGATCGCGTTCGGTGTCGGCTGGCTCGTCTCGTCCCTGCTGCCGGCCACCCGGCGCGAGCAGGAGGCGGCCAGCCGGGTCAAGGAGGTTGTGCGGGACCACAGCGACACGATCAAGGAAGAGGTCGGCGGCGTGGCGCAGGACCTGCGCGACGGCCTCCGCGAACCGGCGCGCGAGGCGACCGAGGCGGTCAAGACGAGCGCCGAGGACGCGGTCGGTGCCGTCAAGGACGAGGCGCGGACCACGGCCAGCGACGTCAAGGACGAGACCCGCACCGCCCGCGAGCAGATGCGCTCGTAGCCCGCGTACCACCGGCCGGCTCCCCCAGCCGGCCGGTGGGCTCCGGATTGGGTTTCCGAACCGGCGGGTACCGCTATATGGAGCCGCCGTCCCGGTGGACGGCCGACAGTTCGAAGGTGGTTGTCATGGGAATGGATGACAAGATCGACAACAAGACCGAAGAGCTTGGCGGCAAGGCCAAGGAGAAGGTCGGCAAAGCGACCGACGACGAGGACCTTGAGGCCGAGGGCAAGGCCGACCAGACATCCTCGAACCTCAAGCAGGCGGGCGAAAAGATCAAGGATGCTTTCCGCTCCTGACCGGTGCTTCAACGGGGGCCGCGACGCGGGTCGTGGCCCCGTGGGGTGTGCGGGTCAGAACGCAAACACGAAAGCGCCTATCGTTCATGGTCTGCCCCGCCGGGGTGGACGGAGGGGCGCGATGCAGGGGATGGTTCCCATGACGGTGAGCATGCGGCTGCCGCGTGACGTCGCCAGCCTGCCGCTCGTCCGGGGGTCGTCGACCGGACGCTGAGCGCCGCCGGCGTGTCCGAGGACTTCCGGTACGACATCACCGCCGCGCTCACCGAGGCGTGCGGAAACGCGATCCGGCACGCGGGGACGGCCGGAGACTACGGCGTCGCGCTCATGGTCACCGGCGAGACCTGCACCGTCGAGGTCAGCGACGAAGGCGTCGGGTTCACGGCGACCGGCACGCCCGTCCAGCCCTCCCCGGCGCACTGGCCGGACGCGGCCTGTACCTCATCGCGCAGCTCGTCGATCACGTGGAGGTGGACGCGGCCGCCGGGCGCGGCACCACCATCCGCTTCGTGAAGAATGTCAGCCCCGCCACCGTCCGATAACGAAGGTCCGGAGGGCGGTAACGGCGGTGGTAGAGTCCGCCGGACCAGCGGCCATAGATCAGGTGTTCGAGGAGGTACGCGGTGGGACTGGACGCAGCGGAAGGCGAGCGGTTTGCGGCCGTCCTCGTCCGTCATGAGGACCAGATCGTCAAGCGCTGGACGGAGCTCGTCGCCGAGACGCTGCGGGGCCGGCTGAGCCAGGCAGAGCTCGGCCGCCAGGTCACCGAGATCCACCGCAGCCTCGTCGCCGCGGCCGGCCCGAGCGGGATGAGCGTCGACGGTGAGGCCGCCGGCGAGCTGCGCGCGGTGCTCTCCGAGCTGTCCGTCGCCCGCGCCCGGCAAGGGTTCACCGCCACCGAGACGGCGGTCAGCATCTTCGCGCTCAAGGACACGCTGCGCGACATCCTCGACATCCGGGACAGCCCCGAGCTGCTCAGTGACTACGTCGAGTTCTCCCGGTTGATCGATGAGCTGGGCCTGTTCACGTTCGAGACCTACACCAAGGCCCGCGAGTCGGTCGTCGCCGACCAGGCCGAGCAGCTGCTCGAGCTGTCCACCCCGGTGGTCAAGCTCTGGGAAGGCGTCGTGGCCGTGCCGCTGGTCGGCACGCTCGACTCGGCGCGGGCACAGGTGGTCATGGAAAAGCTGCTCCAGACGCTTGTCGACACCGGCTCCCCTACGCGATCATCGACATCACCGGTGTGCCCGCCGTGGACACGCAGGTCGCGCAGCACGTGCTCAAGACGGTTGTCGCGGCCCGCCTGATGGGTGCCGACTGCATCATCTCCGGCATCCGCCCGCAGATCGCCCAGACGATCGTGGCGCTGGGCATCGAGTTCGGCGACATCGCCACCAAGGCGAGCCTCGCCGACGCGCTGCGGCACGCCATCCGCATGACCGAGGCCCGCCCGGGCCGCGGGGTCGCCTGATGGAACGCGTGCCGATTCTCAAGATCGGCAAGGTGCTCCTGGTCTCGATCCAGGTCGACATGGACGACCAGACCGCGCTGCAGCTGCAAGAGGATCTCGCCGAGCAGGTCGTGGCACACGGGTCGCGCGGCGTCCTCATCGACATCACCGCGCTGGACATCGTCGACTCGTTCGTCGGCCGGATGCTGTCGACGGTGGCGTCGATCTCCAAGGTTCTCGACGCCGAGACCGTGGTGGTCGGCATGCGCCCCGCGGTGGCGATCACGCTCGTCGAGCTGGGCCTGTCGTTGCCGGGGATCCGCACCGCACTCAACGTCGAGCGCGGCCTGGAGCTGTTGACCGGCTCCCCCGAGCTGGACGCCGTCGACACCCCCGAGGTGTCACCGTCACCATGACCGTCGCCGGCGAGGTGCAGACGCAGCCCATCTCGTCTGACGAAGACGTCGTCCGGGTCCGCCAGCTGGTCCGCGCCGCCGCCGTCGCGGCCAAGCTGTCCCTGGTCGACCAGACGAAGCTGGTCACCGCCGCGAGCGAGCTGGCCCGCAACACCCTTGTGTACGGCGGTGGCGGCAGCGTCACCGTCACGGCGGTCGACAACGGCCGCCGTCGCGGCATCCAGATCGTCTTCGCCGACGAGGGGCCCGGCATCGCCGACCTCGACCTCGCGATGACCGACGGCTACACGACCGGTGGCGGGCTGGGCCTCGGCCTCAGCGGCGCGCGGCGGCTGGTGGACGAGTTCGACATCGACACGGAGGTGGGCCGCGGCACGGCGATCACCGTGACCAAGTGGTCCCGATGACCGACTCCACCATCCCCGACGAGGGCATCTGGTTCACGGTGGACGAAAACGCCACGGGCAGCGGAGCACGCCGGGCCGCGGAGCGCCTGGCCATCCAGGTCGGCCTCGCCGCGGCGCGGATCTCCGAGCTGTCCATCGTCGTCGCCGAGCTGGCCAGCAACCTGGTCAAGCACGCCAGCGGCGGCTCGCTGCTGGTGCGGCCGGTCCGGCGGCACGGCGAGGCGGGCGTCGCGCTGTTCGCCGTCGACTCCGGACCGGGCATGGCGGACCTGGCCAGATCGGCACGGGACGGGCATTCCACCGCCGGCAGCCTCGGCATCGGCCTTGGCGCGATCGGCCGGCTGGCCAGCTGGTACGACGCGCACAGCGTGCCCGGAAAGGGCACCGTCGTGGTGGTCGAGATCTGGCCGGGGAAACCGCCGGAGCTGGAGTGGGCGGCGGCCATCGCCCGCCCGCTGACCGGTGGCCAGGTGTGCGGCGACGGGTACGCGTGGCGGCTCAGTGACGAGCGGCGCCAGGTGCTCGTCAGCGACGGGCTGGGGCACGGCGCCCTGGCCGCGGCGGCCTCCCAGGCGGCCGTACACGCCTTCCACCGGGCACCCGCCGCCACACCGGCGGCGGTCGTGGAGCACCTGCACCGCAGCATCAGCCACACCCGCGGGGCCGCGCTGGCGGTCGCCGAGCTGGACCTGCCGGCCGCGACGGTCCGGTTCGCCGGGCTCGGCAACATCGCCGCGACGGTGCTGGAGGGCGACACGCGGCGGGGCATGATCTCGCTGCCGGGCATCGCCGGGCACCAGCGGCGGGCCGTGCGCGAGTACAGCTATCCCCTCACCGCACAGTCGCGGGTCGTGATGCACTCCGACGGTGTCAACGACCGGTGGCGTCCCGACGACTATCCGGGACTGGGCGAGCACCACCCCGCCGTGGCGGCCGCGACCATCCTGCGGGACGCCGGGGTCCGCCGCGACGATGCGTGCGTCCTGGTCGCCCGGGGGTAACGGCATGAGTCCGCTACTGGCCCAGATGGCCCTGCGCGTCGAACACGACATCTTCCTCATCCGGCAGCGCGGGCGCGAGGTGGCCGCCGCCGTCGGGCTGGACAACCAGGACCAGATCCGCTTCGCCACCGCGCTCAGCGAGGTGGGCCGGCAGGTGCTCGCCCTCGGCGACGGCGCCGACGTCACCTTCCACGCCGAGCCGACAACGCTCTGGGTACACCTGGTCACCCGCCGTCAGATCAGCGAGGCTGACCTGCTCGCCGGGCCCGCCGCCGCGGCGCACCGGCTCGTCGACGCGCTGCGAGTCGACGTCACCGACGTGACAATGGTGCGGATGTCCCGCCATCTGCCAACGACCGCGGAGCGCCTGACCACCGAGCGCGTGGACCAGCTGCGCCTCGACCTCGCGCGCCTGCTGCCCGGCTCACCGCTGGACGAGCTGATGTCGCAAAACAGCCAGCTCGTCGAGGCGCTGGACAAGGTACGGGCGCAGCGCGACGAGCTCGCGCGGCTCAACGAGGAGCTCGCCGAGACAAACCGGGGCGTGCTCGCGCTCTACAACCAGCTCTCCGAGGAGCTGGAGGAGACAAACCGGGGTGTCGTCGCGCTCTACGCCGAGCTGGACGAGAAGACCGCGCAGCTGCGCGCCGCCAGCGAGTCCAAGAGCCGCTTCCTGGCCAACGTCAGCCACGAGCTGCGCGCCCCGGTGACCGCGATCATCGGGCTCACCCGGCTGCTGGCCGACTCGCCGGCGGCACCCCTCGTCGCCGACCAGACCACCCAGGTCGATCTCATCCGCGGCTCCGCCACCGACCTGCTCGCGCTCGTCAACGACCTGCTGGACCTGGCCAAGGCGGAGGCCGGCCGGCTGGAGCCGCAGTGGGCCGACGTCGAACTGCGGGTGGTCTTCGGCCAGCTGCGGGGCACGCTGCGCGCCGTGACCAACAACCCCGACGTCGAGCTGGTCGTCGACGACCCGGTGCCGCCGCTGGTCATCCACACCGACGAGGTGCTGCTCGCGCAGGTCCTGCGCAACCTGCTCGTCAACGCGCTGAAGTTCACCGCCGCCGGCCAGGTCGCCATGCGGGCCCGCAGCGGCCCGGACGGCCTGGTGGAGCTCGTCGTCGCCGACACCGGCGTGGGCATCCCGGCCGACCAGCAAGAACGGATCTTCGAGGAGTTCTACCAGGTCCCGGGCACCATCGCCGCCCCGCGCACCGGCACCGGGCTCGGCCTGCCGTATGCCCGGCGGCTGGTCAACCTGCTGGGCGGCACCCTGCGGGTGGACAGCGAGCCCGGCCGCGGCAGCGTCTTCACCATCACGCTCCCCGAACGGCCGGTGGGATGAGCGAGCGGGCCGACGCGATGACCGTCCTCGTGGTCGATGACAGCGCACCCAAGCGGTACCTGCTCACGACCTGGCTGCACCGCGCGGGCTTCACCGTGCTCCAAGCCGAGACCGGGGGTGCCGCCCTGCACATGATCGAGGCGACGCCGGTGGACCTCGTCGTGCTCGACGTCAAGCTGCCCGACATGACCGGCTTCGAGGTCTGCGAGCGGATCAAGACCAACCCGCGGCACCAGGCCCTGCCGGTCATCCACGTCTCCGCCCACGCGGTCGACGTGCGGGACCGCACCCACGGCCTGTCCAACGGCGCGGACGCCTACCTCACCGAGCCGATCGAGCCCGACGAGCTCGTCGCCACCGCGCACGCCGTCCTGCGGTACTACCAGGCGCGGCAGCGGGCCGAGCGGCTCGCCGAGCGGATGACCTCCCTGGCCGAGACGACACTCGCGGTCAACCTCGCCTCCTCGGTCACCGAGCTGCTCCAGGTCGCCTGCCAGGGCGCCGCCCGGATGTTCGACGGATCGGCCGTGGTCGCGGCGGAGACGATCGACGGCGAGGCGCTCGCGGCCGCCACCGGCGACAACGGCCAGCCGGTCACCCTGCACCCGTGGGTCGACGGCGGCACCTCGCCCCCGTCGGGATCACCGTCCGCTCGGACCGCGCCGCCGACTGGCCGCAGGCCGACTGGGGCGCGCACGAGGCGGTGGCGGTCGCGGTGGTCCGGCTGCGGGCCGACCGCGCACCGGTGTACGTGACGGTCGCCGCCGGCAACCAGCCACCCGCGCTCTCCACGCTGCACCAGCTCGCCCAGGCGGTCGCCGCGGCGATCGAGGCCCAGCGCTCGTACGACCAGGAGCACCGGATCGCGCTGACCCTCCAGCGCAGCCTGCTCCCCCGCCGGGTGCCCAGAATCGCCGGCCTCGACCTCGCCGTGCGGTACGAACCCGCCAGCGTCGACACCGAGGTGGGCGGCGACTTCTACGAGCTGACCATGCTCGGCGACAC
Organism: Phytohabitans houttuyneae; assembly: GCF_011764425.1. Taxonomy (NCBI): domain Bacteria; kingdom Bacillati; phylum Actinomycetota; class Actinomycetes; order Micromonosporales; family Micromonosporaceae; genus Phytohabitans; species Phytohabitans houttuyneae. The sequence continues at coordinate 437,971 of NZ_BLPF01000003.1, read as the reverse complement.
CCTCCTGGTGGCGATCGGCGACGTGACCGGGCACTCCCTGCACGCCGCGACCGTCATGGCGGAGGTACGCCACGCGATCCGCGCGTACGCCGTCGACGGCCACCCGCCGGGCGCGATCGTGGACCGGGTCAACACGCTGATGCGCACCCTGCTCCCCGACGAGCTGGCCACCATCTGCGTCATCCAGCTGGACCCGGCCACCGGCGCGGCGCGGATGGCCAGCGCCGGCCACCTTCCACCCCTGCTCGTCACCGGCGCGGGCACGCGGTACCTGGAGCACCTCGCCCCGCTGCTCGGCGTAGCCGCGAGGCGCCCGCCGGACCTGGAGTTCACCCTGCCGCAGGACGCCACCCTCGTGCTCTACACCGACGGGCTGATCGAGCGGCGGGACGCGGACATCGACGACGGCCTGCGGGCACTCGCGAGCAGCGCGGCGCAGGTCGACGCCGACCTCGACCACTTCTGCCACCGCCTGCTCACGGAGCTGGCCACCCCGCACATCCGGGACGACATCGCGGTCGTGACGGTCCGCCGCCGGTAGCGCACCGTCACCATCGGTAACGGCCTTCTGCCTGGTTCGAGCATCCGGCTCTGCCGACGACAGTGCATTCAAAACCGCCGCGCCGCTTCCGTGCTCACGTGCGCGCTGCGCCAGAGTACCGGCTCCCGCCGGGGCAGCGATGGCAGGTGCGACTGGGCTGGCGCACCGAACCTGCCGGCCCGGACGAACTGCCGACGGCGTCGGTCCTGATTCAGTTCAGCCCGGCTAAAGCCGAACTGAACCAGCGATGATCGGCCTCACCGTAGGTGGCCTGATTCTCGCCGTCGTGGCTCTGAGCGCCGGGGCGGTCGTCCTCTCCCGACGCGGGACCGGAGGGCGGCTTGGCCTACCCGCCCGCCGCGTCAATTCCCGAGCAACAGCCTCGAGACACTCTTCTAGCCGCGAACCGCGCGTACAGAGTGGGACGGCCTGCTCGGTGGCTCGGCGGATGCGTAAGCCTCGGCCGCACCACTACGATCCACGAGTGTCCGACAACGCGGGGCGATGGGGTGACATGGCTGGTTACTCGGGCACGCCGCTGCACCGCAAGCTCGGCATCAAGCCGGGTCACCGAGTCGCACTGTTGGACGCGCCGACTGGTTTCGAGGCCAAATTCGATGGCCTGCCCGACGGAGTCGTCATCCGGTACGGCCTGGCTGCCGACGCGCCGACCGACGTGATCGTGCTGTTCGTGACCGGACGCCACGAGTTGCAGGCCCGCCTCGACGAGGTCAGACGCGGCATGGCCCAGGACGGCGGCTTCTGGGTCGCCTGGCCGAAACGAGCGTCGAAGGTGCCCACGGACGTTACCGAGGACGTCGTCCGTGAAGTCGCGCTGCCGACCGGGTTGGTCGACAACAAGGTATGTGCGATCGACGAGATCTGGTCGGGCCTGCGGTTGGTCATCCGCCGCGAGTACCGCACACAAGCCAAGTGAGGTGTCTCGCCGGATCCCCTCGACGCAAGACGGGCGCCGCGACGCGCCTCGATGCGTACAGCCCGGCGGCGGGACTGAGGTGACGGTGGGCTCGTAGAGGGTGGATGCACCGAACATGTGGTTCGCGCAGGCCGCCAGCCTGGAGCAGGTTGTTCGGGCTCCGGGTTGAGCGCTTCGGCCAGGAAATCAATCTCCAGCACGACGAGCACTCCATCCGCCTCACGCGATGCCCGGATCTGCCGCGCTGCGTGCGCTCCGCGGATCTCTGCCGCGATGCTGGTCGCCGGCTCCCTGGGAAGTCCGGTTGTGCGGATGGGCATGACCGTAGATGCCAACGGGCCTACCGTTCGGCGATCCCTTCGCCGGCCCAGCCGCTCATATGCCGCGCGACGACTTCCCGTACTTGATGGCGAAGATCGGTGTAGCTCATGTCGCCCATGCCTTCGGCTTCGAAGACCGCGTCGGTGAAGCTGTCCACCGTCTCCGGCGGCGCCTCACATAGGTGACGTATCTCGGCCGGTGGCAGGCAGAAGCCCAAGCTGATGCACAGGTCGGCGAGGAGTTGCTCGACGTCGGAGTCAAGGTTGAACCGGTGGCCCACCGCAACATCGTGCCAGCCCTCCGGCCGACGACACACCTCCGGCCCCGTGGCGCCCGCACATGCCGCGATCCGGGGCGCTGCGCTGGTTGAGTGCGAGCTCGTGTCGATGGGCGTAGTAGGAGTGATGCGGCGACGTCAACCGCGGGCTGCGGCGGTAGCGGGCGATGCCCGACGCTTGCCGAGGTGGCGGTTGCGCCTCTTCTTCGGTCCGCCCGGGCATCCGTACGCGTCGGGAATCTGTCTGCACTGTTGGCTTCACGGGCGGCCGGTGTTGCGGTAGGAGTCTGATGTGGCGGATTTCGTGGAGTACACATTGGATGACGGCACGGTCGTGGTCTTCGAGTCCGCCGAGGCTGACCTGGTCAGCCTCCATGGTGGGGGCATGGCTGACACCGCTGAAGGTGGCCCGTTGGCGGCCAAGCTGGTAGGGATCGCCAAGACGTGCGGTCAGATTGCCCGGGCGGTGGGTGACGAGCTGACACCAGACGAATTGGCGGTGCAGTTGGGCGTCAAGATCGCGGGCGAGCTCAACATGTGGTTCTTCGCGAAGAGTCAGACCGAGGCCACGATCACGGTCACCGCGACGTGGAAGCGAGGGCTGACGGCATCGTGAGGGCTGGCCGGCAGCACATCCAGGCCGCGACGGCCACCGTCAGGCTGACTGAAGCGGGCAAGTCGGTCGGTACGGCCGTGTTGATCGATACTGGTCGCCTTCTGACCTGCCGTCACGTCGTCGCGAAGCACACGCCCGGACACTGGGAACGGCCCGACGTCTGGATCACGTTTCCCGGCATACCCGCGATCGGTGCCAGGGTGTTGTACGGGGCGAGGTCGACGCTGTTGTGCTGGACCTGATGACCGCGGACGACGACCCGCGGCTGCCTCGACCGGTGCCGTTGTCCGGCAGCGCCCGGCAGCCAGCCCGGGTGGAGGTGTTCGGCTATCCGACCTCGGATCACACGGCCGCGGGTGTGTGGCGCGACTTCGAGGTCGCGGGCGTGGTCGACGGCGAGCAGTACCAGCTGAACTGGAACGGTGCCGGCTCGCTGCCCGGACACAGCGGCGGCCCGGTCGTCGATGCTAAGTCCGGGCGGCTCGTCGGCCTGCTCACCGCGGGCTCGCAAGCCGGCCGGTTCGACCGCTACCTGCCACTGACCACCTTGTTGAGTCGTGGTGTCCTGGCGCGGCTGCCCTGGCTCATGGAGGGCGATGACGCCCAAGGGCACTTCACCCGCCGCTCGCGCGGCCATCGTGGGCAGACGTCCGGTAGCAGCGTGTTCACCGGCCGCTGGGCCGCTCGCGAGCGCATCCACGACTGGCTCGTGGCAGACCAGGCACCCGGCGACGTACTCGTGATCACCGGGCAACCGGGAGCGGGCAAGTCCGCGGTCCTGGCCCGGGTGGGGCTCGACCTGTCCGAGGAACTCTCCGGTTCACGCGGTCTTCTGTTCCACGCACGCCAGGCGACGGCCGCCGACTTCCGCACGGCGGTCGCCGACCTCACGGGCGCCGCGGACGACAGCGGACCGGGCCAGCTGCTGGCCGGCGTCGACGATGCCGCACGCGGGCAAGTGGGCGACCGGCGATGCGTGATCATTGTGGACGGTCTCGACGAGGTCCCCGACGCGAAGGATCGGCGGCAGATCGCATCACAGCTGACCCAGCTGGCCCGCCGCCCCTGGGTCCGGGCGGCGGTAGCAACCCGATGGATGGCCACCGACCCGTTCGCGCCGGCGAGCCTGCTGCGTGAGTTCGGCATCACCAGCGCCCGCGCCCGACACCTCGTCTTCCTAGACGCGCCGGAGTACTTCGCGCCGACCGACCTCGCCGAGTACACGTCCCGGCTCCTGGCGCAGGAGGGAGTGAAGTACCCGCCGCCGTCAAACCGGGCCTGGCGGCGATACCGATCCGACCACCACCTGCGGGAACGGCTGGCGGCGGTCGTGGCCCAGCGGGCGGGCTCCAACTTCCTCGTCGCTGCTCTGTCCGCCTCCCGGCTCGCCGAGGCATACCGGGTCCGCGATCCGCGCGATGCCGACTTCGACCCCGCGAAACTGGCCGCCAGTATCGGCTCCGCGCTCGAGGCCTTCCTCGACGGCCACGGAAACGGTGCCCTCCTGCGCGGCGCCCTCACCAGCCTGGCCTACGCGCCGGCGGCCGGCTACACCGATCACGCGTGGCAAGCGGCGGCCGCCGCACTGGGATACCCCTCGACCAGCTCGCCCTGGACCGGATCCGACGAGGCAACGTCGCCGACTACCTGCTACAAACCACAACCGACACGGCCGGCATCGTCACCCGCCTGTTCCACCAAGCCCTCGTCGACCAACTCCTAGCAGATCGTGACACCCGCCAGGACCAGGCAAACATCACCAAAGCGTTGACCCCTGGCACCGGGCACTCAACACGGTAAGTACGACGTCGTCTCTTCCGGCGCGGCCCGCGACGGTACCTGTACGCGCCGACGCTCAGCCAGAGGGAGTGTCGATTCCACGAACTGCGCATCGTGAACGTCGGGTATCCGGATCTGCCGAATTGAGTGCGTTGCGGAATCGAGGGATTAGTCCTTGGCTGCTTCTACCCTCGTGCGGCTCATTGTGCACAAGCGGGGCATCTCGCGCTCGCCGTGGCCGGGTAAACCAACCCGGCAGGAGCGATCACGAGCGCGGGTTGTGCGGTTGACGACGTGGGCGTTCAGGTTGCGCGTTCGGGGGCTGCTTTCGTCCGGAAGCCCGGTCCTGGGCCGACTTCGACCTCGGCTGCCGGAACGTGGTGATCGCGCGCGCAGCGGACCTGGACGGAGAGTGGGGCGCCGCAATCGCGGTGGTGGTTGATGACCGCCGGCCCGGCCGGGTCGGCGCGGTACTTGTCACCCCATTGCAGCAGTCCTAGTACGGCGGGGGCCAGGTCGTTGCCTTTGGCGGTGACGACGTATCGGGATCGGCTGCGGGCGCCGTGCTCCTGGTAGGTCTCGCTGGCGAGGATGCCGTGTTCGACGAGCTTGCGTAGGCGCTCGGCGAGCAGGTTGCGGGGGCATCCCAGCATTTTGTGCAGGTCGCTGAAGCGGGATACGCCGTACCAGATCTCCCGCAGGATCAGCAGAGTCCACTTCTCGCCCACGACTTCCAGGGTTCGGGTGATCGAGCAGTTCGTGGTGTCCCGGTCGAGACGCAGGTCGATGATCGTGGTCATAGGCACATCCTACCCGCTAGGTTTACTTTCTTATACTCAGGCCATCTCGGCGGTCACCGATACAACAAGCTGAAGCCGGGCACGGCCGATCGATCAGTGATCTGCGCGCCGACGAGACGGGCAGAGACCGAGAAGGAGAGGACGATGAAGGCATTTGTGGTCGAACGCTACGGCGACGCCGACACTGTGCAGGCCCGCGAGATGCCGGACCCGATCGTGGGCGACGACGACGTCCTGGTCCGGATCCATGCGGCGAGCGTCAACCCACTCGACCTCAAGATCCGGTCCGGGGACCTCAAGTTGATCCTGCCGTACCGGGCGCCGTTCGTCCTCGGTAACGACCTGGCCGGCACCGTCGCCGCCGTCGGCTCCCGCGTCACCCGGTTCGCCGTCGGCGACGACGTCTACGCGCGCCCGGACCAGAACCGGATCGGCGCGTTCGCCGAGTTCATCGCGATGCGCCAGGACGACGTGGCCGCCAAACCGGCCACCCTCACGATGGAAGAGGCAGCCTCCATCCCCATGGTCGGTTTGACCGCCTGGCAGGCTCTGGTCGAACGGGCGAACCTGCGGCCGGGCCAGAAGGTCCTCATCCACGCCGGGGCCGGCGGCGTCGGCACCATCGCCATCCAGCTGGCCAAACACCTCGGCGCTCACGTCGCCACGACCGCGAGCAGCGCGAAGACCGACCTGGTGAAGGGCCTGGGCGCGGACGTCGTCGTCGACTACACGAAGCAGGCGTTCGAGACGGTCCTGCGTGACTACGACGTCGTGCTCGACACCGTCGGCGGCGACACCCTCGACAAGTCTTTGCAGGTGCTCAAGCCGGGCGGCATCGTGATCAGCATCGCCGGACCGCCCGACCCTGCCTTCGCCAGGCAGGCCGGTGCCAACCCGCTCATCCGGCTGGCGGTCGCCGCGTTGAGTTTCCGGGTCCGGCAACGCGCCCGCCGCCACCGCGTCCGGTACTCGTTCCTGTTCATGAGGGCCAGCGGCGACCAGCTCCGCCAGCTCACCACCCTGCTCGACGCCGGAACGATCCGCCCGGTCGTGGACCGGGCCTTCGACTTCGCGTCGACCCGCGAAGCCCTGGCCCACGTCGAGCAAGGACGCGCCAAGGCGGGCAAGGTCGTCGTCCGGATGACGTCGTAGCCGCTAGGCCTAACCGCCCCGATCGTCCCACCAACGGCCGCCCGGCCAAGCGGCTTGCGTGGCCCGGCCGAAACCGTCCCGTTCAGTCTGATCACAGAAGTTCGCATGAACACGCCTTTGGCTCCCGTAACAGCTCAACAGCGGCTTCCCGGGATGCCACCACTCGAACCGTGTCCGCCGACGGTGTCGACTTCATGTACCGACAACTCGGCCCGGACGACGGCGGTGTGCCGCTGGTCCTGCTGAATCACCTGGCCAGCATCCTGGACAACTGGGGTCCCCGGGTGGTCGACTGACTCGCCGCCCGGCGCCAGGTGATCACCTTCGACAATCGCGGTGTCGGCGCGTCGTCGGGCTCCATCGAGGCCATGGCGCACGGGGTGGCGTTCATCCACGCTCCCGGCCACGACCGCGTCGACCTGCTCGGGCTGTCCATGGGCGGCTTCATCGCCCAGGTGATCGCGCAACAACAGCCGGAACTCGTCCGCAGGATCATCCTCGCCGGCACTGGCCCTGCCGGGGGCGAGGGCACCACCAGGGTCACCCGGTTGACGCTCCAGGACATGGCACGCGGTGCGCTGACCTTCCAGGATCCCAAACAATTCATGTTCTTCACCAGAACGGCCAGCGGGCGTCAGGCTGGACGGGGCTTCCTGCGACGCCTGAACGAACGTCAGCACGACCGCGACAAGGCCATCTCGCATCGTGCCGAGCGCGAACACCCTCAACCTCGCCGAACGCCTCCCGAACAGCGAACTCGTCGCTCTACCCGGCCGCCGGGCACGGCGGCATCTTCCCGAACCATGAACAGTTCGTTCTGCGGTTCCTAGAGTTCCTCGCGCCCTGAGTGCCGGATCTCGGTCCGTCGTTCCTCCGTCTGACTGACGATATTGCGGGGCATTACCACCTCGGGTCGACGTTATGAGATCGTGCCGCTGGCACCGCACTCTTTTGCCGCTGACATTGCGCGGGCGACGTGTGGCTTGCTCGTGCTCCGTGACAGACAGTTGCTCACAGCAGGGCGGCGCCGCCGTGGGCGGAGTCGCTCGGCGTTGCTTTGGAGCCGTGGCATTTTGTGATCTTGTTTGTGTTGCGTGGCGCCGGACCGCTGCGGCGGTCGTATCAGGGCCCCTGAACTGGGAACATGTGGTTCCTAACGAGGTCCCGCATCATCACGGCTGGCTACGGCGCTTCCGGTTGTGGCCACGCGGGTGCAAGCGCGAGAGGTGCGATGATGGCCGGTTCGAAGACCCGCGTTCTGCGCCCGCGCGGTTGGCGGAACGGCACGCCGGCGGCGCGCTCCTGGTGCTCCCTATTGGGGCGTCATCGGCGGGACCGGTCGATGCCTCGTCGTAGGGTGCGAGGTGCTCCCTCGGGCCGAGGTGTTTGTGCAGGTGGCGGCCGGGTTCGCCGGCGGTTGGGGGAGCGGTGCTGGGGTGTTTGGCGGCCTGATGGGCCGGGTCATGTCGGTGTGCTCCCCGAACCGGCGGCCGGGCGGGGAGCAATGTGGGTGTCGTCAACGGCGTTGGACTGCTTCGGACGGATGCGAACGGCGTTGAACGGAGTCGCCCTGACCAGCGTGTTTGGTGTTTGTGCTGGTCAGGGCGTTGGGGTGGACCGCGTTCACACAGAGGTGCTCCACAACGGCGTCGGACGGCGCTCAATGATGTCGAACCGCAGGTCAATGGCGGCGTACGGCGTCAGCTACTTCCGACTTTGCTCCCGTGACGACTACTCGATCGCAGAAGTACGGCAGATGCTGCCGCAGAAGCGAGCGCTTCGTGGACGTCGTGGTGGTCGCGGAGGTCGCTCGAACCGTGCTGACGGAGGCTCTGGTGACGACTTCGGCGGCGTGGTAGTTCGGCTCCGGTGGCGCTGAGCTGGATGGGCTCCGCGCGCCCGGCCGGACTTCTGTAACTCGGTAGTCTGCTCCCGCGCTGAGCGCTTCTGGACCGAGGAGGTTGTCGGCACGTCCGATCCGCCCGCCGCTATGGGCTGATGTCGAGTGCTGGGGCTGGATCGGGTGAGTCGGTGATGGACCTGCGCGGCGGTCGGTCACGAGCTCGGCTGCGGGCCAGCAGCTGCTGGCAATCTTGAACCCGGTCTGAGTCTGGCCGATCCCGGTGCGACGGGTTGTGTACCCGTGCACGTACCTGTGTTGCTCGGACAGTGCGCGGTGCACTGTCGCTGATTCGCCGCGGGCGTTGCCGGGCCGGGCGGGTGGTCTCCGTACGCTGCGGCGACCTCCGCCAGGCATCCGCGGGCTCCGCCGTACTTGCGAACGGCGTGTCTGATAGCGGCCGCGACCTCGGCGCGCATGGGTTGGGACGACGCCGACAGGTCGCTGGCGAAGAGTGCCTCCGCGCGTGCGTCGGCCAGGATGGTGAGCTGTGCGGTCATGACGCCTCCTGCGGGTCTCGACGCGTTTCTCCGGACGGTCAGAGGCCGCCGAGCCAGTCGAGAATCGTCTCCAGGATGTCGCCGTCGCCGTTGTCCTCAGCGGACTACGAGGTCGGGTCGCCTCCCGTGGCGGTGCTGCCCAGCTCCTGAGTGCGGAGCTCGTGCCGCGCCGGGGTCAAGGCAGTGTGCGCCTCTTCGATCGCCGAGGACTCGTGCCCCGTTGCGCGCGACGCGGCGCTGGCGACGGACACGGCCTTCACCGCCAGGGCGGTCAGGTCGATGATGGACATCGGTTTGCCTGCTTCCGTCAGCTCGCCGGCTGGTCGCCGGCGCTGATCGGAGTCTCCGGCGCCCGGTGGCCCGATCGACAGGGAGCAGGGTCCCGCCCGCTTCGGGAATTCGTGACGGGCGCCGTCAGGGCTGCGGCTCGAGTCCGCGCGCCGAACAGAAGTCGTTGTCGAACGTGCCTGGGCGCCCGTCCCCGATGATCTCGGTGAGGCGCTTGCGCCACCGCTCCAGCTCGGGGTACGAGGCGGCCACAGCCGCGGCATCGGTGCCGTTGCGCTGTCCCCAGTGGATGGTGCCGCCGCGCTGCAGCGCGGCGAGCTCCAACGTGTTCAACACTTCGGCGTTGCCCTCGATGCCCTTTAGTAACGCCACTTCGACCGAACAGGTGACATCCCACCGCTGCATGGCCAGCAGCGCCGATGACCGGCGGGTGAAGCGCAGCGAGACGTATCCGGCGACGGTGCGGCCGGCCTTGGCCGACTCTTCGAACGCGGCGAACAGGTCCTGCTCGACGAAGTCGATGTGCGCACCCGCGTGTGCGTCGAAGAATGCCTCCATCGAGTCTGCGCGGTAGCACTCACCGCCAGTCTCGGCGAGGTCCATCAGCTCGTAGCCGACGTCGCACGCCGTCACGCGGGGGCGGGCCCGACCGATCACCGCTGCCAGCGCGCGGCGGATCAACCATGACCGGCCGATCCGGTTGGCCAGCTCGCTTCGCCTGGCCGGGCTTCCAGGTCAGGCGGGCAGTCTCGGCACGAGCACGGTCGTCCCGGGGTTCACGCCCACCGCCTGGGTCAGGATCGGGAGATCGGCGTCCTCGAAACCGTTCATTCGCATCTCGGCCTTCGCGACGCGAAACGCTCCCAACACGGACTGCCCCTCGGCGATAGCGGCATAGAGCCGGGACGCGAAGTTGATCGCGGCGGGGTCTGTGACCCTGTCGCTCATTCCGATGGCGATCCGGGCTGAGCCGACCAACCGACCGAGCTGGGGCTCTGAGTTGCACGCGTTCAGCACCACGATCGCTGGCGGCTCATCGACCGCGCTCAGCGCGGCCGCGAACGCCTCCGCGGAGATGCGCCTGCCGTTTTCCCTGGTATCACGCCCCGAGTCGAGCAGGAGCATGGACTCGTTGGCATGCCCCGAGAAGTGCACCGCGTGCGGGCGAAAACGCGTCAGTCCGTCAAAAAGGTCCGAGCTGGTGGCCGCCGGCAGATGGTGGATATCGACACGATCGCGTCCGGTCGCGGAACGGACTGCCGCCTTGACGCTTCGAATCTCCTGGTCGAGTCGCAGGTCACCGGCCGGTGCCGCGGTGATGTAGAGGATTCTGAGCGCCTCCGGCGCCGGACTGCCCGCGTTGCCGGCGGGCGCCCGCACCACCAGGTCCAGGTGGTCCACCTGGGTCCGCGCCGGGCCGTACCTGGTGTGGACGGTGACCGGAACGTGGCGCCCGCCCTGGTTCGCCTGCACCTGAAACGAGAACCGCGCCGTCGCGCCCTCCCCCAGCGTGTCCACCCTGGACGGTTTCGGGTCGTTCAGGAACGGGCCCTCGACGGACACGGTGACGCCGTGCAGCGGGACCCCGGTGCTGTTCGTCACCAGTACCCGCAGCCTGTCCCAGGCGCCGAGCTCGAGCTCGCCGCCCTCGTGCCGGACCCGGAGGCGCCCGGTGGGCTGCCGGACCGGGGCGGCCACCGGCGCGGCCGCCACCGCCAGGGTCGTGTGGAAGTCGGTCACCCGCACCGGTGTGTCGTACTGGTCGCGGTACGAGAAGTTGTTGCTGGTCAGCTCGAAGCGGCCGGGCTGGCGCGCCTCGACCGTGATCTCGTGCGTGTGGCTGCGGCCGGCCGGGATCACCGGGATCTCGACCCGGTCGGAGCCGCCCCGCAGCACGACCCCGGGCGGCATCCTGAGCTTGAAGACGACGTCGCAGCACCGGCCGGGACCGGTGTTGGCGAACCTGATCGCCAGCGGCGCCTTCCGCCCGGCGACGAGGTCGCCGGGCGAGACCGATACCTCGATCACGGCGTGCGTACCGCCCCGGGCGGCGCGACCGGCGGTGGCGCGGCCCAGCCGTGCCGCCGTTCCGCCCTCTTGTGGTGGGTGTCCGCGCATTCCCGGCAGTGCATGGCGGGCTGCGGCGGGTTCGTGACCGCACGCTGCGCCGGCACGGACGGCCCTGGCGTCGGGGGCGTCCAACCCGTGGTGGCGAAGGCGTCGTCGTCCGGGACGACCCAGCCGTGCGCCTCGCAGACCGGCATACCGCAGTGGTGGCACACGAAGATCTCGTGATCTGGCCGCGGCTCGCCGTTGACTCCGCAGTTCAATATCATCGCGTCTCCCCCAGCTTGGTGAGCGCGGCCTCGATCCGGGCGACGATGCCGCGGTGGGTGTCCTCCCCGATCCGCCCAGCGAGCAGCGCGTCGTCGGCGGCGGCCTGCTGCCGGCGCAGCTCCTCCACCTGCCGGGCCTGCTGGTCGGGGATCCGGGCGGCGATCACCGTCTCGTCTGCGGCGGTGCGCGGCGCCGGCAGGACGGTCTCGCCGTCGAGCACCGCCCCGTAGTCCGGGGTCGGGACCGCCTCGACGATCACGACGTCGTCCGGCAGGTCCGGGCTGCCGGGATCGAGCAGCTCGCTGTGCTGGACGCCCTCGGTCGCCGCGGGAAGCGCCGCGACGGCCCGGCGCACGCGGCCGGCGAGGACGTCGGTGACCCGGGCGTGCAAGCTGTCCCAGGTGTCCTCGATCCGCATGAGCAGCTCGCCGCTGTCCGGGTCGACCTCCACGTGTGCCCCGGCGTCGAGCTCGTCGGCCGACGGTCCCGGCCCGACCAGGGCACCGGTCGCGTACGTGCCCTTCACCGTGACTTGGGCGACCGTCTTGCCGGAGATCCCCGCCGGCGTCTCGACCTCCTCCCCGCGCAGGCTGATGTCGAAGTCGATGGGAAACAGCCCGATGTACCGGCGGCCGGCGACGTCCCAGACCCGGTTGAGCACGCCGGGCCGCGCGTCGTCGCGGTACGGCGGATGCTCGACGACGCTCTTCACGTAGTACTCGTCCATGCTGATCGCGCTGGTCAGCTCGGCGACGGTGACGTGGTCGGGCACGGCGCCGTGGAACTCGTCCGCCCGGGTCACGTCGCGCGGGTTCTTGGCGTCCGGCACCACCCGCTCGTCCTGGTACCGGACCGACCGGAGGCTGACGTCGAAGGTGATCTCCACGGTGGTGTTCAGGGTGGCCGGCGGCCGGTGATTCTCGCCCCCGCCGGGCAGGAAGACCCGGGCGCCCGTGACCCCGGACAGCAGGCCGGTGAAGGTGGCCTTCAGCATGCCGCTGATCGTGAGCGGGTCGTGGCCGTCGCGCCACTCGTAGTCGTCGGGGATCGGATCGATCTCCTCGCCGATGGCCTTCGGGAAGGTCAGCGTCAGCCGCAGGCTGCTGTCTCCGGTTTGCCGCGGTCTGAGCTGCTTCCACCGGATGGTCCGGCGGCCGCCGTCCTTGCCGGTCTCGGGCGCCACCGGGGCGGAGCCCTCCACGTTGCCCCAGCCGGCCGGCACCCGCAGCTCGACGAGGTCGAACATCGAGAGGCTGAGCGGCTGCTCGTCCGGGCCGGGGTGCGTCCAGTGCAGGTCGATGTCGAGCGTCCGCCGGCCGGACGCCGGCACCAGCGACGGGACGATCCACAGTGGAATCCCGTCCGGGCCGCGGCCGTCCTGCAGGTCGTAGTCGAGCGTGATCGTGTACCCGCGCTGGCCCGTCTCGGCGCCGTTGGGGAAGAAGCCGTGGCCGTGGACGGAGTCGCCGCCGAGCGAGAGCACCGGCTCCTGCCCGCCCTTGAACCTCAGCCCGGCCTCCCCCTCGAGCATCAGGAAGCCGCCCGCGAACGGGACCTGCTCCGAGCCGTCCAGGCCGAACTTCTCGCGGTAGGCCCGCAGCCGGCCCGGGCCGTCGTTGGCGGACATCGCGACGGTGAGCCGGCCGTCGAGGGCGGCCACGACCCACTTGTACGCCTCGTTCTCGATGCGGACGTAGCCGGCGAGCCGCTCGACGGCCCCGACGTTGTGCACCTGCGGTACGAGCGGCAGCGGCGGCCGGGTCAAGTTGGCGGCGGACATCCGGTGCATCAGCAGCGGGATGCCGGCCGTCGCCGCGCCGGCGAGCAGGAACAGCACGCCCACCACGGCGGAGGCGAACAGCAACAGGAAGCCGAGCGCCCCGATGCCCGCGCCGATGAGGATCCAGCGCAGCGGCAGGCCCCGCACCAGGTGGTCGTGTTCCTTGCAATGGTAGACGGCTTCGCGCAGGCCGCCCAGCCCCAGGCCGGCGAACTCCTTGCTGGCCGGCCGCGCCTCCTCGGCGCCGGCCGGGGTGCGGACCAGCGTGCTGCCCTGCCGGAACGCCGGCGGGCTGTGCTGCTCGCACATCGGCCGCCGGCAGTGGTGGCACATCGCGACGATCGCCGCGTTGCCGCATTCGTAGCAGCGCACCCGCGGCGCGTGCTCAACCAGTTTCTCGGTCATGATCGGATCACTTTCCGGACAGCTGGTGGAAACGGAAACGGTCCCGCAGCTCCCGCTGCACGGCGTTCATGACGCGGGTGAGCTCCTTGTGGTCGCGCTCCAGGTTGCCCAGGACGGAGATCTTGAGCTGGCCGCTCTCCTTGCGGCCCTTGATCTTCACGCTGGTGCCGAGGATCTGCTCACGGTCCAGGTCGATCCGCCGCCCCTCGACCGCGATCACCAGCTCGAGCTCGTCCGGCCCCTGGCTCCGGCGCGCCTTGAGCAACCAGGTGGGGTGCACCGCGTCCGGCTCCGCCTGCGGCTTGTCGACGCTGAACTTGGCGTTCCGCAGCACCGTGACGAGGTCGTTGATGCGCATCTCGTCCGGCATGATGTCGTCGAAGACGAACTGCTGGTACGGGGAGAACCGCCGCATCGCGAAGATGTCGCTCGGGTAGACCTTGGCGTGCAGGCGGAGCTTGGTCGTCAGCTCCGGCTGGTCGGGCAGCCGGTGCCCGGTCGCGCCGTACAGCCGCGCCTCGAGCCCGGACATCAGGTAGCCCGGTATCTCCACCACCGCGTCGATCTCGAGCAGCTCCTCCTTGAACAGGTCGCCGGGGTGTCCGATGTAGAGCATGGCCATCGCGCTGCGGAAGACCCGGGTGCCGTCCTCGTCCCGGCGCACGTCCGACGGCGTCACCTCGCGCGTCGCGACGTCCGCCCACTCCAGCTGGCGCGGCACCGGGTTGTACCGCACCGCCCCGTCCTTGAACGGGTGCTCGCGGGCGTCCGGCCCGAGGTTCTCGACCAGCAGCCTCGTGCTCCGCAGTGAGGTGCGGGTCGGCCACTGGATGGACATCTCGCGGACGACGGGGTGCAGCGCGGGATAGTTCGCCTTGACCGGGAGCACCACCCGGACCGAGAAGTACAGCAGCAGCTCGCTGGAGAACCGCGCCGTCTGCCGGAGCCGGTTGATGGCGTCGGACGTCTTCTGGGGCGCCCGCGGCCGCGCGTTCGCCAGGAGCCCGGTGTTGTCGAACGCCTGCCGCACGGCGTCCAGCTCGTCGGTGAGGCTGTCCGGGTCGAACACCCGGACCTCGAGGTCGACGGGGAGCAGGTGCGGGGGCAGCGGCTGGTAGTCGTGGGTGACGACGCACGTCCGGCGGTCGCCGGTCAGGTCGAGCGACCCGTCCGGGGTGGCCACCGGGACGGTGAGCGGGATGACCCCGGCCTGGTGGTGATGGCGCATGACGGCGGGCAGGCCGCTCGTCCGGTCGTGGGCGGCCACCAGCAGCTGCCCGATCACGGCCCGGCGGTCGGCGGCCGCGCCCCGCGTGCCGAGCGCGTGCGCCACGTCGGCGGCGGCCCGGTGCGAGAAGTGCTTGTCCCCGTCGTACGGGACGGTGACCTCGATCCGCCCGGTGCCCTCGCCCTCGGGCTCCGACGACTTGTTGTGCGAGATGTCCTGCTTGACGGCGTAGGTCTCGGTCACTTCGACCGTCTTCGGCACCGCGCGGGCGTACACCTCGTCGGGGCCGCGCGCACGCCGCGACCCGAGCGACCCCAGCATCGACAAGTCCCTCAATCTCCCTCGCGGTCACAGGTGTCCGATGTGCCCGGACGGCGCGGTCGACAGGGTTCGGCCGACATCGTCGCGGTCGGCTTCGTGTGAGGGCGGCGGCGATCCGGCAACGCCCGCGCCCTCCGGAAGTTGGCAGCAACGTTCCCGGAACGGGGTTCGGAACGTATCGGCCGTACGGGCGCACGTGATCTAGCCACTCAGCGCGACAGGCCCGCGACTGTCGGTGGAGTCCGTCACTAGGCTGACGACTGCCTCCCCCGTTGCAGCAAAGCCGCCGGTCGCGGCCCCGGCCCGCACCGCGCCCCGCGGCCCGGACGGACGCGCGCGGCGACGGTCGGATCAACGACAGCCGTCACTGCGGACGGGCGTTCCGGACGCGGTGAGCGGCCGGCCTCGCCCCGGGGCCGGCCGCCGTACCGGCCGCTACCCGCCCGCGCGGGCGGCGCGCAGGCCGGGCAGGGCGTTGATCGCCACGCCGCGCGGCGGAAAGGGTGCCAGCGGCTCCAGACAGCGGCGGCTGGATGTGGGGCCTCGATCGCCTTCCGGTGTATGCGTAAACCGCTCCGTCTGAGCGTCCTGATTGCGCTGGTGGCGGCGAGGTCGGCATTGGACTCGGGGAGCGGGGTGTGGTGTTTCGCGGCCTGATCGGCAGGGTTGGGTTCGCACGCTCCCCAAACCAGCGGGCGGGCGGGGAGCAATGAGCCATTTTCATCGTGGGTAGCGGTCGTCTTCGGTGTGTTGGAGGACGAGGATCGCTCGGACGATGGCGGTGGCGCGGTGCGGGCTGCAGTGCAGTTTGGCCAGCACTTTCCAGGTCTTGAGGGTGGCTACCGCACGTTCGCCGAGGGCGCGGATCTTGGCGTGTTGCCGGTTGACCGACCTTTGCCGCTTGGACAGCCGCGGCCGCTTCGGCTGTCGTTTGAACGGCGTCCAGACGGTGCCGCCAGCGCCTTGGTACGCCTTGTCCGCGAACGTCATCACGTCGCCGCTGGTCAGGGCGTCGATCAGGCCGTGGGTACGGGCGGCGGTCAGGTCGTGGACCGCGCCGGGCAGCGCGGGTGATGCCCATACGAGCCGGCCGGCTGGGTCGGCCAGGATCTGCACGTTCACGCCGTGCCGTTTGTGCTTTCCCGAGTAGTAAGGCCGCTGGTCGGCAACCCGGTCGATCGGGATCAGCGTGCCGTCGATGATCGCGTAAGCCAGCCGCCTGGCGCGGACGGCCGCCTGGGTAAGGTCCGGGGCAATGGCGGCGAGCAGGTCGATCGCCTCGCGTAGGTACCGCCACACGGTGCTGACCGATACCGCGAACCCAACCGCTAACCGGGCGAGCGTGTCGCCGTTGCGTAGGTGGGCGAGCGTCATCAGCGCCTGCTCGTGTGTGCTGGCAGCCGCCGCCAACGGCCGCCCAGCTCGACGCGTCGGGCTCGGATCAGCTCGGCAAGGCGCGTCAGGCTGCGTGTGGACAACGGGATGGTGGCAACATACGTGAGCAACGAGACTCCTGGACAGGGCTGTCGTTCTTGGTCGACTGCTGTCCTACCGGGAGTCTCGTCCTATGTGGAGCATCGACACACCCTCGCTGACCAGGACCCGAGGTGGCCCACCCCCGCGATGAAAATGGCTCAATCAATTCAGCGTAGGTCCGCCCGCGCCCCACGCCCGCGGCCGGCCGCCGCAAGCCGAAATCCGGTCTCACTGCGGGTTCGGTGACTCCGCCACGAGCAGCGTGGGCCGCAGCCCGTGCCTCTGTCTCCACGGCTTCGCCTCAACACCCGCTCATGCCGATGTGATCGCATTCGATCACCCCAAATTTATCGGACGGCACTGTCAGGTCGTTGACTTCCGATTTCGTGTCGCGCAGTTGGTCAAGTCGGATGGCTTGAAGCATTAGCCCTCGCGTGGCGGGCTTTATCTGTCACTCGGTCGTTCGGCCTGTGTTCGATAGCCTGGCGACAGGGTTTGCCTTGTTCGTCGTGGTGTCGGCGGCGACGGTGCCTGGTTCGGACATCAATCCCGCAGTGGCTGCGACTACGAGGCGGCGTATAGATCTGGATGTCGCTGAGGCGACAAGGGCGATACCGACACCAGTAAGAACGGGTAACAAAGGGACGTGCACGTGCGTCATTCGTTCGAGTTGTGCGCCGGCGTATGCCAGAGGCGTGGCCCAGCCAAGCACGACGAAGCCGTACACCGTCATACCTCCGGTTATGGAGACCAGCTGCAATGTCAGCAGGCCGGGTCGGCGACGTCGGAGCCATACGGCGGCTGCGAGAAAGACTGCACCGTCAGCGGACATGAGCACCCACCCTGCCAGGAAGGTCTGCCGGTTAACGGCCACCAGAACCACGTTGACCGCACCGACGCACGCGAACAACCATCCCGATCGGGGCAGCGTATCGCGCGCGCCAACGCTACAGAGGTGAGCTGCGGTTAAACCCATCAACATCGCGACCAGGGTGGCCGCCAAGGCTCCACCCGGACGAAGGTTTGCCGAGTCCGCAGGTAAAGAGCCAGCCGCAAACAGCACCGGAACCGGTGTCAGCAGCAGGAGGCTCGGCACCGCGGCATGCGCCAGCCGTGAGCGAGTGGCGCCGGCGACGAGACCGGCCAAGGTAATAAGCAACCCCGCGATCACCGCAACCGCCACTCCGGGATATCCGGTGGTTGCGCTGAACAGGTTGAAGAACATACCTCCGGCGGCAGTGCCGAGCATAAATGCTGCACCGATCCGATACCTGGCTGGGATCACGAGGATGTTTCGGTTGGCTCCGTCCGTGGTTGCCACGGGGCTATTATGGGAGACCGCCAGGTTCGGGAACCATACGCCGCTGACCGACATCGCCTTCAACTGTCGGCTAACCGACAGTTGACCGCCGACTGCGCGCGGGCCAGAGGTTCGAATCCATCGGAGTCATGCTCGGCGCGCCCATAAGCATTCGATGCGAGTCACCTTTCACCAGCGCGAGGCTGCATCGTTGGCGCTGTGCGGCACGTTGTTACGCCGCCGTAGCGGCCTGCCAACGGCCGCGCAATGTAATCCATCTATCCTTCCGTACCGGCCAACCCCGCCGTTGCCCAGGCGCAGGCGCCGCCCACCCCGTTACGCCCAACGACAGGGAGGTACAGCATGACCATCTTCGACACCATCGGCGGTGCCCCCGCCGTCCAGGCCGCAGTCGACGACTTCTACGTCCGCGTGCTCGCGGACACCGCCCTGGCGCCAGTGTTCGCCAGCACAGACATGAACCGGCTCAAGGCGCACCAACGTGCATTCATCGCCGCCGCCATCGGCGGTCCCCAACCGTACGCAGGCCGGGACATGGCGACGGCGCACGCCGGACTGGGCATCACCGACGCCCAATTCGACACCGTCGTCGGCCACCTCGTGGATACCCTCACCGGCCTGGGCGTTCCCGGCGACACGATCGCCCAGATCGGCGCCACCCTCGCGCCGCTGCGCACCGACATCGTCACGGCCGAGACGAAGGTCGCCTAACTCAGAGACCCCATAGCCCGGAACGCCTCCTCCAGAAACCCACGCGCCGCGCCTAGCCGTGACCTGGCGTCAACACCTAGGGCGCCCCAAGGTCGGGGATAGCCGCAAGAGGTTTGAGGGCGGCCTGTACTTGCTCGCCTCACCGGTGCTCGCCCAAGATCGGTTGCGCGGACAAGCGACCGCGCTAGTCACCGAAGGTGACGGCAGGTACCGCTCGCCAGCGTCCGGTCATGCCGAAGACAGTGCACTCGATCTTGCCAAAGTGGCGACGTCTGGTCGGCCAGGACGCGCTCCACCCAGGTATGCCGGATCCGCATCTCTGTCCGTCGTGGTTCGAACCGCTGCTCCCGCTGCTTCCTCGACTGCTATCGACGGGGTGGGAGGCGGGTGAACTGCGCCATGCGTCCTACTCTTGCCGCCACTCGAAGGAAGTCGGATCGGCTCCCATTTTTCGAATCGTCTCGAAGAAGACGCGCCGGAAGGTTTCTGTGACCCTTCTGGGTCGCTGTGGAGTAAACCTGCGGTCTCCAAGGAGGAAGTTCCGTACGGAGTCGGCATGAAAACTGGACTCCCGCTTGAGATCTAGTATTCGCGGCAACGCGGGTCCCTTGGTTTCGACCACCCCTTCGATCATGTCCAATTCGACCAGATCCATAAGCTCTAGTGGGGCAATATCTTGCTCCTTTAGCAGGCCGGCAGCCTTGATCTCCTGTCGCATTAGGGAGGTGACGAGAGGATTAGCTGGAAAACCCTCCGTTAGGACTATGATCGGATAGAAGATTGCTTGCATGACGTTTTGGTCGCCGGTTAGTGCTATGCGGTTCTGTCTAAGCTGGTCGATCGTCGCAGCGATTTGCGAGGCTTCATGGACTACCATTTTCCGGTCTCGCTCCAGGCCGTCGACCGAAACTGCATTGATGGTGTTGCGAGCAGCCTGGCTGGTAGTCACCTCGACCACAACCCAAGCATCCCCATAGTCGACCGCGACATCGGCCACACTCAAGCCTTTGTAGGCCCTCTTGAGGTCACTATCTGAGTACACTCGCTTGACCCCCAGAGTTCCCGCAAGCGATTCAAATATTTGCCGGGCATACTTCTCGGAGTACTCGTCGAAAGCCTGTTTTACGGCTATGGATTCGCGGTGGCGCCCTCGCTCCTCGAGCTTCTGCTGCATATGGAACATCGGAGGAAGACCGAGACACCGCTTAAGGACAAGTTCTGGATCAAGGACCACCAGATGCTTGCCGAATCGGACCAACGGATAGCGCGCGAAAGTCGTGAAGTACCAGTCGAGAGGATGCTCTGTCAATTCTCGCCGAATCGCTTCCCGATATTCCTGAATGGGCATGGAGACCGAGGTGATTAGGGTTCCTAGCCTTTCTTCGTTCCAGTCGAAATTCGCGAAATAGGTTGGATAGTGCACAACAGGATTTCCTGCTACGCAACTTGCCCAGATTCCTATGGCGAATGAGACCAGGTCGCTCAGGTCCATGCCGGTGGCCTCGGCAAACACCTCGTCTAGAGGGCGGCTGTAATAGGTGCTGGGAGATTCTCGAGGGATCTCTATCCATCTTCGCTGGAAAAGAGCTAGTTGCGAATCCTCGCGATAGGTAGAGTTGAAGTTTGTATTTGCGGCCAATTCGAGCACCAGTTCGTTGGACAAATGCACTGTCTGGTCGATGGTGGTTGGCATCCGAGAGGATTTGAGATTGTCCGCTAGTACCAGTAGAAGTATCGCCCGCGAAGTCTCAAAGAAGTCCTTTGTGTCAACCTCGTCTGGACATCCTGCCAATGCCAGTTTGGCCAGAACCATTAGCAGTTGGGGCGCATGAATCAATGAACCGTCAGAGATCTTGCGAGCTACTCGCGAGCGGGTCGGCTCAGTAAAGTATGGCAAAGACTCGCGATCCAGGTCTCCTGCCGGGTCAGACCGTCCGGGGTCACGTAGCTTGGCCATGGCTACCGCAACGAGCTGGATTGCGCTTTCGATGGGAATGCGATTGAGTGCACTACGCAGCCAGTCCAGGCTGACGTCGAAACCGTCCGTAACCTCGCTGAGCGTTATGTAGGTACGAGCAAAGTCTAACGGCGCGGGCGAAACGCTGGACCCTTGAGGCACCCAAAGACCGGTGTTGGTTTGAACGACAGCGCCGATTGCGGGTACCGTCGTACCCGCTTGGTACAGCTGCCCTTCGTTTGGCACCGTTAGGTACGTGCGGAGATCGGCGGGCTCGTTGGAGGTTAAGAGGCGCCGTAGTCTATCTAGACTTATCCGATCCTGGTTCATTACATCCTCGCTGGATGCCTTCAGCGGTACTCTGGTGGCCGTCATACCCTTAGGCCCGGACCGTTCATGTTGCCTCAAACGTACAGATCCCGCCACAAAATTTGTTCGCCCGGCGGGGCCGACCTCCACGATGGGCCCTGGTGGCGTTGGCATCGCGATTCTGCAACCACCCGTACGTGTCTACGCGGCTGCCCTGGGTTCGATTTGGCTGGGTGTTGGTGATGCTCGGGTGTGCTGCTTGCCGCATCACCACGATTGATTGGCCAGCCACCTGGACGCACGAGGCAGCCGACAGTAACGGTGAGTGCGAACGACGGTCGACGGGTGAGGCCGCGGAGCAACCCCATTGCCGCTGATCTGTCCAAAACGGTCCGAAATCGGCAAGATCGAGTGCATTGATCTGCGGCGATCTGCTCGCTACCAGCGGTGACCGAGCTCGGTTGCTGCTCGGCGGCGCCCGGCACGCCGCGGAAACGGGCGTGGTCCATCTGTGGACAAGGCGACCTGTAGCGTAAGTCTATGGCTGGGCGGACCGCGGCTGTCGCCGAGTTGTTCCCCGACCTGCCGGGCGACCACGACGCCAACGCGCGGGCGCATCCCGCCCGTAGCGTGGTCGACGGGGCGATCGAGGGCTGCCAAGATCAGCCCAGGCTGGCGACGGTGAGCCCCTTCTCGTGCAGCGCGGCAATCAGGTGCAATGGATTGTGAGCCTTTCGCGTCATGTTGGCCGTGATCATGTGCCGGGATGTGCGACGAGGTCGCCGTAGCGGTGGAACCCGTCGAGCAGCCTGCCCAGCATGTCGCGCCGGAAAGCTGGCGCCTTGCCCAGCAACGGATGCCCTGTTGGGCCTGGCGCCGTGGACCGCACGGCCGATTGCGTCGACATCCGATCACCGTTCCGGATCGACCCCTGTCCGTCAGCTTGCCACGGTCCCCTAGGGACGGCGAGTAGCTTTGCGCCAGGTGAGGCTCTCTCGGCGTGCCGCTGACGTTCTCTTAGCCTGCGGCGGAAACGTCCGTCGCGTTGACGTCACCCTATTCCGATCATGAACTCCGCAACCGCATCATATGGACCAGTGAAGTCCTTCCCGGCATGATTTGCCGCTCCGCCTACATGTCACCGTCCCCGATGGCGGGCGGGAAAGAGGTGGCCTTGAACCGCAGACGGGCGATCAGGCTATCATTGATCTTCTTGGCGGCCGCGGTTGGCGCTGCATTGGTTCTAGGATCACCCGTCCTGCTCTTGGCGGCGCACCGGGGCCTCTCCATTGACGACCTCACGAAGATGGGACTTCTTGGTGAGGCATATGGCGGAATATCGGCGCTGGTGTCCGCCGCCGCGATAGCAGGAGTCGTCGCGACCCTGTCCGTCCAGATACGTCAGGTCAAGATCAGCCAAGCCCAAGCTATGACCGCCGGCGCGCGCCGAGGGATCACCGAAGGGGGCGTCCGTCGTTCTCCGTATGCCAGGAATGTCGGGCGAGCGCGGGAGGTCGCGGCGGTGGCGCAGGTCGTGATCGTCTGGTTCGGTAGCACCGCGCTGATTGACTCGGCGGCGGGAGCCCGGATCTCCAACTCGTCGAGGATCGCCGACACCATCGCCCCGCGTGGGGTGGCCGATGGCGTGGGTGGCCGTAGAGGTCGTGCGCGTGACTGCGCCGCTGTTGAGGTGCGGCGGTAGCGAGCATGCCCGCCCGGGCGCGGCGAGTCACAACGGTGGCTGCCTGTCTGCCGCTGGCCGCCCCAGTCCAGTCGGACAGCGCTGAGCTCTCATCGGTCATTGGCGCTGTCACTCAGGACTTGGCACTGGCGGCCTATCGCGTTCGCCTGTTGGCAACACATTCCGGGCGACCGGTATGGGATGGCGTCACCTACGGCGTCCGCTGACCCGCTTGGGTTCGACCCTGCTAGACGAACGGCTGCGGTGACCGAGATCCGACAGCGATGTTCTGGCGTCGGCAGCTACCGTGCCGGTCTCCCCAGGGAACGCGGCGGCAGGTCTTTCGGCAGAGTCTGGCCGGCCGCTGTCCCGACACCTGCACCCGGTCGAAAGGCCCTGCGTAAGGAAGGAGCCCTCATGTCGCAGCAACCCTCCGCGGACGCACAGCAGCCCTACCCGCAGGGGCAACAAGCAGTACAGCCGCAGAGGAAGCGCAACGCCGGACTGATCATCGGTTTCGCAGTCGCGGTGGTTGTCGCGCTGGCCGCCGGCGCGGGCATCGCAATGGCATTCGCCGGCAACCCCAACGACCCGGCAAGTGAGTCGACCGCCCCCTTGATCGACTCGCCGACGGCCGCGACGCAGTCCGCCGAGGAGGAACGACAGTCGCGTGAGCCGCAGACCCTGGAGGCCGCCCGGGTGGCTGCGCAGCGCGGGTGGGACCGGTTCACCAGCGGCGACTACGCCGGCACCTGGGACACCTACGGCACGGGCGTCCAGAAGCGCATCAGCCGTGCTGACTACGCCAAGGTGTTCAAGGCGTGCAACGAAGCGCTCGGCAACGCGGACATGCTCGCCGTGCAGGTTGAGGATCCCCGCTGGTTCAACAGCGCACACACCAAGGTCACCGTAACCGTGAAGCACCCGTTGGTTACCGACACACGCACGATGGTCTACGAGGAAGGTCGTTGGGTTCAGGAGCCCCAGCCGGCCACCCTGCAGGTCATCGCCACCTTCAAGAAGTCGGGGCAGGCCGAAGCTGTCCGCAAGCACTGCACCAGCTAACTCGTCGGGTAGTCGCCACTAGGCGAAGCCGGTCGTAGGCGCATCGTGAGAGCGCGGGATCGGCGGCAGCGGCCCCTAACGAAGCATCCGAACCGATGTATGCCGCTCCTCCGCTTGCGTGCCCTTCAGGTCCCAGGCGACGTCGTACAGAAGCCAATCAGGAAGACGTCGAGTGCGGTCCGGCCGCCCGCTCAAAGAGCCAACTTGACCCGCACGACCGGCACGACCACCAGGATCCGCTCATGCCGATGTTGGTGTGCGAGGTGCCAGGTTCCGGAAGTACGACGGCGGTCCGCGATCCGTTGGTGGGCCTGCCTATTAACGCGGCGCTCTGGGATGCGCCGATCGGGCCTCTGGAATCATTCCCTCGATGACCACAATACGGCAGCACGTGCTCGGCGAGTTGGCCGACCGGATCCTCGCGCTGAGGCTGGATCATTCGACACGCGTGGGGATCGACGGCCACTCCGCAGCTGGCAAAACGACCCTGGCCGACGAACTGGCCACCACCCTGCGCACGAAGGCAGCGCGGCCCGTGCTCCGCGTTACGATCGACCACTTCAAGCGACATGTTGACCAACGGACGCAATATCCGCCCGGCTCGCCGGAAAGCTACTACTTCGAGATGTTCGACGTCGACGCCATCCGCGACGAACTTCTTGCGCCGCTGGGTCCGGGCGGAAACCGTCGCTACCGCACGCAGATCATGGACTTCAGCGGTCGTACGCCCATCGACTCCGGCGTCCACGTGACCTCGGACGACGCGATCCTCGTGGCGGACGGCGGGTTCCTGCAGAAGCCGGCCCTGTCACGACACTGGGACTTGCGCGTCTACCTCCACATCGAGGTAGCGGACGTGCTGCACCGCGGCACGATCCGCGATCAGGCGTGGATGGACTCGGCGGAGGCGGCCGCTGAGCAGTACCGCTCGTACTACATCCCCGGCGAGGAGCTCTACCTGGCCGAGATCCGCCCGGCTGAACGAGCCGACATCGTCATCGACAACCGCGACTTCGAGGCACCCCGCATCATCCGTGACCTTCCCAACCAACGTCCTGAGTACTGACCGAGGACGCCCGGCGCGATGACCGCCACACCGCGCTAGCGTCGCTGGGGCTTCAGCGCGCGGTCATGCCGAAGACAGTGCATCCGATCATGGAAACAAGG
The DNA here is from genome assembly GCF_011764425.1 of Phytohabitans houttuyneae. Taxonomy (NCBI): domain Bacteria; kingdom Bacillati; phylum Actinomycetota; class Actinomycetes; order Micromonosporales; family Micromonosporaceae; genus Phytohabitans; species Phytohabitans houttuyneae. Next base: position 413,102 of record NZ_BLPF01000003.1, on the reverse strand, counting down.
AACCCGTGCGCTGGCATTCTCACAGCGAGCCGCACGTGGGCGCTCGCCATCGTTGCGGAGCCTTCGACGGCGTCGGCGACCTGTTGGCTCTTGCGGCGTACGAACGTCAGAGGGCGATCTGGTTCAGTCTGCCGTCTGCCACGTAGTGGAGTCAACGACACACCCGCGCGGGCGTACTCACCTGGGCTGACCGGCCGACGTCGGCCGTTCCTACTCAATTGAGCGATAGTGTGCGAGCTTGGCGCGATAGCGGTGTTCCGCCTCCGACCGGCTTCCGATGGACTCGGCTCCGCCGACGTGGCCGTCGAGGAACTCTGCGAGTTCCGCGGTGGCATCGATGAGGAGCCGGACCCGGCCAAGGTTCTCGCCACGCCCAAGCTGGAGGTGGTATAGAACGACGGGCTCAATCCACGGCCGGCGATCAGGTTTTTGGAGCAGTTGACAGAACTCTCGATAGGTGAGGAGGCGTTTCTCATCGCGATGCCACATCTCTTGTCCGAGGCTGATCTGCGCCACGTTGGGCATGCCGCCGTCCTGCAGGATTCCGACGTGGACCTGCAAGGTGAGTTCCGCCAAGCGGGTGTCGGCCGTGGTGGTCAGCCGGAGGTAGGGCACGTTGTCACGGACACGAGCAAGGTGGGCAAGCAGGCAGGCGGTCAGGTAAGTAGCGGTTGCCAGGCGGGCGCCCTCGCTAACGAACCATCCAGGATCCTTGTCGGCGAGGTCCGCAGTGGTTGCGAGGACGTCGAGCTCGTCCCAGTGGCCACCGTGCTGCCTGACTTTGTGGAGGTTGTCCGTGATTCGGAAGTGGTTTTCCACAGCGTGGTATCGGAGCGGGTTGAGGTAGGTTCCGCGGATGACGTCGTGCTCGGCCTCCACCGCATGCCGCCGCTGATGCCGCGCCGTGAGAACGGCCGACAGCAGCACGACGACGACGGATGCGAGGGCGCCGACCACCGCAGGGATCACGACTTCCACGTGGCCTCCTCGGATGTGTCCGCCAGCCTTGGTGGAACAGTACAGAACGGTCAACGGTCGGGTTCGAGAGGCGGTCAGCTTCAATAGCGACATAACGCCGGACCGTGCAGTTCGGCGAAACTGATTGGCGCGAATGGGGTTTATGCGAGCGCCGGTGGTTACCCAGATGCGCGAATGGGTGGCGCCTGCCTCGCCGAGCGTTCCACGGCCGCCTCGCTGGAGCCAAGCCGGGGCGGCCGGTGGAGCGCTGGGCCGGTGCATGGTGGCTCGGCTGGTCCGCGATATCGGCCGCCGTCTGCCCAGCGTGCGATGCACTGTTCTGCCGCAGACAATGCGCGCGGACGCGCCAAGGTGACTTGCGCTGCTGATGGACGCTGCTTGGTGGCGGAAGCATGCCTGCGCGGCGTTGTGCGGCTGCCCGCGCTGTGGTCACGTTGGGTGGGCCGCAGGCTAATGCGTGATCCGCTGTCGCACCGGTGCGACCATCACGTCGGGCGCCTCAACTGGGAAAATGCGGTTCTTCTTCTGGTAAGTGAGGTCCAATGGTTGTCACGATAAGAACCGCCCTTGCTGCCGGCGCTGATCATGGTTCTGACCTGGGTGGGTCGCGGGCGTCGTATGCGCTGGCGCCGGGGCGCTGCGTCGTTCGTCGGATGTGTGGGGCTCCTGCTGGCGGGAGGGGGTCAGTCAGGCGGCAACGCGCTGCGGGGCCTGATGCCGCGAACCTTTGCCTCGTCGAGGGTGCCACCTGGATGGCCGAGCACAACGATCGGTTCAGCAGCAGGTGCAGCAGCCCGTTTCCGCCGTGGATAGCGCGTCCCGTGCGGGGTGCGTCGTCAGGCGGTGTAATTATGGATCGCCGGCTGGTAGGTCCAGCCGAAGCTCGACGCCTTCCAACGGTGACGCACTGCGCTGTTGTAGGTCGCCTCGCCGCTGCGGCTACCGGGTTGTAGCTCGCTTCAGCTGTCGCCGTACCCGGCGCCGCCCTCTGGCTCACGGGGTATCCGGCGCCGTTGAGCTCGTGGGCGGGCTCCCTGCCGGTGCCGGGGTGACGGTCGCCAGCCACCGGGGGGCGCGGTCCGCTGGGGGAGGTGACGGACGCCAGCGAGTCTGGCGGGGAGGAGCTGCCAGCGGGCTTTCCGCGCCGCGCCGGTGGGTGCTGGGGTTGGACGGTGACGGTCGTTCGACGGCGGTGCGTGGCCCGCCGTACGATCTGTGCTGATGCCGTCCCTCCCGGCCTTTGACGTGCCATGGTCGATCGCTTCGTTGCGGCAAGGAGGCGGAGGCGGCCCGGTGAACCGCTTGGGGATCGACTTCGGTACCTCCGCGACGGTGGCTGTTCTCGCCGGGCCGGCCCAGCGGATACGGCCGTTGCTTTTCGACGGGTCTCCGCTGCTGCCCTCGGCTGTGTTCGCCGGTGCGGACCTGCTGACCGGTGTCGATGCTGAGCGGTCGGCCCTGGCGCGTCCGGGTGGGCTGGAGCCGAACCCGAAGCGGCGGATCGATGACGGTACCGTCTGGCTCGGCGAGCGGGAGGTGTCGGTCGTCGATCTGGTCGCCGCGGTGCTCGGCCGGGTGGCCGCCGAGGCCCGGCGGGTCACCGGCGGCCCGCTCGACGAGGTGGTGCTGACCCATCCGGCCAGTTGGCGTCGTGTTCGCTTGGACGTGCTGGCCGAGGCCGCCCGTCGTGCCGGGCTCGGCGATGTTGGCTTGGTGGCCGAGCCGGTCGCCGCCGCGGCGTATTTCACCGCCGTCCTGGGTCGGGAGATGGCCATCGGTCGGTGTCTGGTCGTGTACGACCTCGGCGCAGGCACGTTCGATACCGGCGTCGTGCGCCGTACCACGGACGGTTTCGACGTCGTCGCCGCGGACGGCCTGGGCGACGTTGGTGGCCTGGACCTCGACGCCGGGCTGGTCCGCCATGTCCGTTCCCTCACGGCCGCGGCGAGCGCGATGTGGGGCCGTCTGGACTGGCCGCGGACGCCGGCCGACCAGCATTCGCGTCGCGCGTTGTGGCAGGGTGTCCGGGCTGCTAAGGAGCAGCTGTCCCGCCACTCCACCGCTGACCTGCACGTACCGCTGGTCGGGGCGGACTTGCACGTGACCCGGGAGGAGTTCGAGAAGATCGCGCGGCCCCACTTGGAGCGCACGATGGAGGTCACGCTGCTGACGCTGCGCGCGGCGGCGGTTCCCCGCGAGGTGATCGCCGGGGTGTTGCTCGTCGGCGGTTCCAGTCGGATCCCGCTGGTGGCCACGCTGCTGCACCGGGCCCTCGGCATCCCGCCGACCGCTATCGACCACCCCGAACTCGTCGTCGCCGAGGGAAGTCTGCGCACCCGGCCAATCCCGCTCACCCCACCCGTCCAGCGCGACCCGGCCCCCGTGAGCACCCAGCCCCCGGTGCCCGCCCCAGCCCTCGTCGCGCCCAGCGTGCCGGCTGGGACGGCGGTGCAGGCGCCCGCCGTGGGCGCCCGCGCGACCCGAGGGCGACCGCTTCGGCGGAGGGTCCTCATCGGACTGCTCGCCCTCAGCCTCGCCGCCGCCGGCCTGGCCGGGTCCTGGCGCGTCCTCGACGACCGAGCCGGCGGCGTGGGCGACCAAACCGGCGGCGCGGGCACAACCGCACCGCCGTCCGAGGCCGCCGCCCTGGCTTTCAGCCCGGACGGCAGCCTCCTGGCCGCGGGCATCGGGCAGACCGCGCAGATCTGGGACGTGGCGAGCCGCCGCCGGCTCGCCGTGTTGACCGGCCACGGCGGCGGCACCTACGGCGGTGCGGTGGAAGGCGTGGCGTTCGCCCCGATGGCCAGACGCTCGCCACCGCGAGCCAGGACGGCACCGTACGCCTCTGGAACGTGACGGCCGGCACCCAGATCGGCGACCCCCTACCCGGCGAGAGGGCCGGCAACAACACGGCGCGGCTGTTCGACGTCGACGTCAGCCCTGACGGCAAGCTCCTGGCCACAGCGGGTGTCCTCGGCACCCGGGTATGGGACCTCGCGACGCGGCGGCGCATCGCCACGTTCGGCGGCGCCGGTGCCTGGGACGTCGCGTTCAGCCCCGACGGCAAACGTCTCGCGGCCGGCCTGCTCGGTGGGGCGGCGAACATCTACGACGTCCGCGACCTCGACTCGCAGCCCCGGCAGCTCGGCCTGCACCAGGCCCTGACCGACGCCACCGACAGCGTCTACGGCGTGGCGTTCAGCCCGAACGGACAGCTATTCGCCACCGCGGCCGGCGACCGGACCGTGGCGCTGTGGGACCTGACCAATAGCGTACGGCGCCTCCCCCGACTGACCGGACACACCCACAGCGTCCAGGACGTCGATTTCAGCCCCGACGGCCGCTTCCTGGTCACCGCCGGCCAGGACGGCACGGTACGCCGGTGGAACGCCGGCAACGGCAATGAGATCGGCCAGCTACGCGACGCCGCCGCCACATCGCTGGGCCGCGCCGTCGCCTGGAGCACGAACCGAGACATCCTGGCCGCCACCGACGCCGGCGGCGTACGCCTGTGGAACCTGGCAACGCCCGGCACCAGCGTCCTGCTGTGAGGAAAGCCGCGCTATCTGCCAGCGCGGTGCACCCCGCACAGTGAGGCACCACCCCGGACCGCTCAGGCACAGCACCGACAGCCTTTAGCTGCCGACATCGGCATCACAAGCGCCAGATCACCGAACGCTATTCAGCCGGTATCCCGCAGTGGCGGTTTCTGAACGAGGCGGTCAGCCACCGACCGGGTTCGTCCAGGACTTCGCCGTTGTGGGTTGGCCTCGCGGCGAGGAGGACGCAGTCACGTCGGCGTGCAGGGGTTCGCCAGGCTGACGTGGGCGTCGATGTCGATGCCGCAAACGGCTTCGAACATGTCGGTGATGTTGGCGCGCGGGATGACGGGGGCTCAGCGACATCCGGTGCCGCCTGGTGGGTCCCTGGGCTCAGGCGAAGTCGGCCTTGGTGATGCCGTCGGCGTGGCCGTCCGGCCACTGGAGCACCTCGATCCGGTAGCCGTCTGGGTCGGTGATCCAGCAGGTCCGCGGCCCGGCGGCGCCGCCGGGATACTCGATCGGCTCGGGCTCGATGCCTTTGGCGGCAAGGTCGGCGCGTGTGGCGTCCAGCGACTCAACCTGGATGACCAGGTGGTTGATGCCCACGCCGGGGCCTGCCTCGCCCTTTGCCGGGTCGTAGACCAGCTCGATGGTGACGAAGTCGTCGCCGGGTAGCTGGAGCATTGTCAGCTTGCCGTACGCCGTCCCCTCGACGGTCCCGATGACCGTGTAGCCGACGGCGGTGTAGAACGCGAGTGAACGTTCCAGATCGCTGACCCGCAGGCCGAAGTGCAAGGTACGCATGAGTGACACCCTAGGCGGGCGGTCAGGTCGGCGGGTCGGTCACGGTGACCACGACGTTGCCGACCTTGTGGCCGCCGTCGACGTAGCGGTGCGCCTCGACGATCTCCTCCAGCGGGTACGCGCGGTCGATCACGATCTGGAGCTTGTCCGCCTCGAGGAGTTCCCGCAGGGCGGCGAGCGCGGCGTGCTTGCGTACCGACATGCCGGTGCGCACCCGCGGGCCGCCGCGCGCGGCCGTCCAGAGCGCCAGGGCGTTGTTGGCCAGCCCGGTGGTCGGCAGGTAGCTGCCGCGCGGGGCCAGGACGGGCCGGCACGCGGAGTACGAGCTGCGGCCGACCGTGTCGAAGACGGCGTCGTACCGCTCGCCGCCGGTCCGGAAGTCCTCGACCGTGTAGTCGTAGACCCGCTCGGCGCCCAGCGACGTGACAAGCTCGGCGTTGCGGCCGCTGCACACGCCGTGCACCACCGCGCCGAGGTGCCGGGCGAGCTGCACCGCGTAGGTGCCGATGCTGCCCGAGGCGCCGATCACCAGCACCCGCTGGCCCGGCTGCAGGTCGGCCAGGTCGCGCAGGAAGTACCAGGCGGTGGTGAAGCCGTCGACGGTCGCGGCGGCCTGGGCGAAACCGACGTTGGCCGGCATCGCCGCGATCGACGCCCGCTCGGGCAGCCGCAGGTACTCCGCCGCGGCGCCGACCGCGAATCCGGTGAAGCCGAAGACCCGCTCCCCCACCCGGAACCGGCCCACCGACCGTCCCGCCTCCACCACCTCGCCGGCGAACTCCAGGCCGAGCACGCGTACGCCCCTGCGGGGGCGGACCGGCCCGAGGATCACCCGTCCCCAGCGCGGCTCGCCACGGCGCATGCCGCACTCCGCCGACGTGACCGTGGTCGCGTGCACCCGGATCAGCACCTGGCTGTCGCGCACCACGGGCGTCGGCACGTCGACCACCGAGAGCACCTCGGGCGGGCCGTACCTGTGGAACATCGCCGCTCGCATCCCAGCATGGTGCGGCACCGACACTGTGATCCGGCTGTGAACGGCGCGAGCCGCGGGGGGTCCGGTCAGCGGTACACGCGGAAGTAGTCGAACACCGCCGTCGCCTGTGGAGTGTCGCCGCCGTGGGAGATCAGGCCGATGCGGGGCGTCGTGCCGGCGCCGAACGTCCACGTGCCACCCCAGGTCCAGTGCCGGCCGTCGGTGCTGTAGCCGGCCCGGTACCGGTGCTCGCCGCTCGTGGCGGTGGTGTGCGCGAGCCGCAGCCAGGTGGTCTCGGCGGGTGGGCCCTCCACCATGCCGCCGTACGACAGTCGCCCCGCGTACGGCAGCTCGCGGCCGAACTCGATCTGGCGGGTGTTCCAGATGGCCACGTGGCTGAGCCGGGCGAAGTCGTCGTCGCCGGCGTACACCACGAGGCCGGCCTGCTGGTAGTTGCGCACGGTGTCGATGCCCAGGTCGATGCTGAGCCGGGTCTCCACGACGTAGTCGCCGGCCGGCGCATCGCGGACGAGTACCGATGCGGTGTTGTCGCCTCCCACGAGGTCGGCGGCCTGGGTCGGCCAGCGCAGCGCGCCGCCCTCGACCGTGGCGTCGGGGTCCTGCCGCACCCAGCTCCAGCCCGGCCCGGGCGCCGTACCGGCGAACTCGTCGGACGCGGAGCCGGCAAGCCGGCCCGGTCGCGGGTCGGCCGCCGGCGGACCTTCACCGCCGCCGCTCTGGTGCCGTCCGGTGACCGGCGCGCGCTGCGGCCTGTCCGAGGCCCAGTGTCCATTGCGGACGGTGGGCCAGCCGTGGCGCCAGTCCAGCCGGTCGACGAGCATCGGCCGGCGGTTGATGCCGTACGGCTCGTTGAGGTAGGGCGCCTCCCGGTCGATCGCGTGGTACACGAGCCAGTCCTGGCCGGCCAGGTCGGTGACGACGGCGTTGTGCCCGGTGCCGATCCAGCGGTTGCCGTTGGGCTGGATCACCGGGGTGCCGCCGACCCGCGAGGTGAGCAGCGAAACCCCGTCGCGGTCCACGAACGGGCCCGCGGGGCCGCGGGAGCGGCCGGCGAAGACGCTGTACCCGGTCGTCGGGCCGGCGCAGCAGTTGGCGGCCGAGCCGAACAGGTAGTACCAGCCGCTGCGGCGTACGACGTAGGCGCCCTCGTAGCGGTTGTCGATCGTGACCTGGGTCGGCGTGCCGGCGGTGCGCAGGCCGTCGCCGGCGAGCGGCACGGTGAAGATGCCGCCGAAGTAGGAGCCGTAGTAGAGCCACTGCCGGCCCTGCGCGTCGACGAGGTGTGCGGGGTCGAACGTCCACAGGTACCCGCCGCCGGGCGCCGGCCTCGGCCCGACGATGGGGCCGCCGCTGTCGGTCCACGGCCCGAGCGGCGTGGGCGCGGTCGCGACGCCGATCGCCGAGTCGTCGCCGGGGTTGAGGGTGGTGTCGGTGACGGTGAAGTAGAGCAGGTAGCGGTCGCCGGCGCGGCGGATGTCCGGGGCCCACAGGCCGGCGGTCGGCGTGGCCCAGGCGGGGCGGTTGGCGGCGGTGAACGCGTCGCCGGCGAACGTCCAGCGCACCAGGTCGTCCGAGCGCAGGATCGGGATCTGCCGGTGGACGGTTTCGCCGGCCTTGAGCGGGTCGCTGGTGCCGAAGGCGTACCAGGACCCGTCGCCGCCGCGGACCACGGCCGGGTCGGCGAACGTGTCGGCGGCGGGCGCCGAGACCGGGTTTACGTAGGTGGCCGGCCGGGGATGGGCGCTCGACGGTGACGCTATCGCGATGCCGAGCAGGGTGAGCGTCGCGGCCGCCAGGGCGATCGGCTTCATGAGGTCTCCTCTATGGACGGCGCTGGGGACCGGCGGTGGGTCCGTTGACGGCCGGCCTGCCGCCGGACCAGGTCACTTCGTCGAGCCAGAGCTGGCGGCCGGGGTCGACGGCGCCCTCGGCGCCTTCGGGCCAGGCGTGGTACAGCAGCCAGGTCCGCCCGCCGTGCTCGACCATCGAGGCGTGTCCCGGTCCGGAGGCGCCGTCGCGGGACCGCAGGATCGGGTTTTCGGCCGCCTTGGCGCACGGGCCGAGCGGCGATTCGCAGACGGCGTACCCCTCGGCGTAGTCGGCCTTGTCGTAGGCGTTGGCGGCGTAGAACAGGTACAGCCGGCCGTCCCGGCGCCACAGGAACGGGCCTTCGACGACGTGCCCTTCCCACGGCTCGGTCTGCTTGAGCAGCCGGGCCGGCTCGCCGACCAGGCTCAGCCCGTCCGGGGACAGCCGCTGCGCCCACAGCCAGGTGTCGGCGCCGATCGCGTTGCCGTCGTTCTTCCACAGCAGGTACAGCGATCCGTCGGTGTTCCGGAACGGGCTGGCGTCGATGGAGCCGCCCAGGTCGGCCTGGCAGAGCAGCGGGCCGTCGCCGTGGCCGGTGAACGGGCCGGCCGGCCGGGAGGCCACCGCCACCGCGATGCACTGCCGGCTGGAGGCGCGGTCGGCGACGGTCGGGTACATCACGTACCGGTCGTCGGCGAGCGCGATCACCTCCGGTGCCCATGTCCTGCCCGGGTCGGCCCACGCCGGCAGCGCGGGCAGGGCGTCGCCGGCGGGCGTCCAGGTGACCAGGTCGGGCGAGGTCAGCACGGGCACGTTGCGCCCGCCGGCGTTGGTGTGCACCAGGTACCAGGTGTCGCCGGCCCGGAAGGCGTGCGGGTCGGGTGCGTCGCCGGCGTACACCGGGTTGGTGAAGGTGTTCACGGGTGCCGCCTCCTCGGCGGATCCGCACCCGGCCACCAGGAGGGTGCCGGCGACTGCGGCGGCAAGTGCACGGCTCACCCCTTCAGCCCGCTGCGCGAGACGCCTTCGATGATGTAGCGCTGGGCGAGCACGAACAGCAGCAGCGCGGGGATGCTCGCCAGCACGGCACCGGCCATGATGACCGGGTAGTCGGCGATGTAGGCGCCCTGCAGCAGGCCCAGCCCGGCCGGCAGCGTGAGCCGGTCGGCGCTGAACAGCACGTAGATCGGCCACAGGAAGTCGTTCCAGTTGCTCAGGAACGACAGCACCGTGAGCGTGGCCAGCGCCGGTTTGGACAGCGGCAGCACCACCCGCGTGAAGACCTGCCACTGGTTGGCGCCGTCCAGGATGGCGGCCTCCTCCAGCTCGCGCGGCAGGGTCAGGAAGAACTGCCGCAGGAAGAACACGCCGAACGCGCTGGCGGCGCTGGGTACGACGACCACGGCCAGGGTGTCCAGCCAGTCGAGGGTGTCGGCGACGAGGAAGTTCGGGATGATCAGCGTGGCGGGTGGCACGAACAGGGTCGCGACGATCAGGGCGAACACCAGGCGCCGGCCCGCGAACCGCATGCGGGCCAGCGCGTACGCGGCGCTCGCCGCCGTCACCAGCACCAGCGCGGCGTGCAGGGTCGCGGCGAGCATGCTGTTGAGAAACCACAGCAGTACCGGGTTCTGCGAGCCGGGCTGGAAGAGCCGGTCGTAGCCGTAGGTGGAGACGGGGTCGGGCAGCCAGGTGGGCGGGCTCTGCTGCGCGGTCGTGTAGCTCTTGAGCGAGGTGAGCACCATCCACACCAGCGGCACGACGAACACGGCCGCGAGCGCCACCAGGATGACGTACCTTGTCTTCCTCATCAGTCCTCCTGGTACCGGAAGATCCGGAAGTTGGCCACGCTGATGAGCACCAGCATCAGGGTCAGGGTGATGCTCATCGCGGCCGCCCGGCCGGCGTCGTTCTGGGCCAGGCCGCGCTCGACGATGTACGACACGACCGTGCGGGTCTCGTTGCCCGGCGCGCCCTGCGTGATGAGGTACGACTGGCCGAACATGTTGGCCGAGGCCAGGATCGTCGTGGTGACGACGAACAGCAGCACCGGCCGCAGCCCGGGCAGCGTCACGTGGCGGAACCTGTCCCACGCCGTGGCACCGTCCACTGTGGCCGCCTCGTACAGCTCGGCCGGGATGTCCTGCAGTCCGGCCAGGTAGATGACCGCGTTGAAGCCGCAGGTCCACCACACCGTGACGCCCACCAGGGACACCCAGGCCCACGGCGTCGCGGTGACCCACGGGGTGTCCGAGGGCAGGCCGACCAGGCCGAGGAGGTGGTTGACGAAGCCGAGGTTGGCGTCGAGCAGGAAGCGCCACAGCAGGCCGATGACGGCCACGCCGAGCACGTACGGCGCGAAGTACAGGGCGCGGAAGAACGTCCGCCCGGGAACGAGCGGTTGAGCAGCAGCGCCATCCCGAGCGGCAGCACGACCAGCAGCGGTACCGACGCGACCGTGAAAATCGCGGTCGCGCGGACGCTCTCCCACCAGTCCCCGAACACCAGCGAGTCCGAGGAGAACAGCTCCTTGTAGTTGTCCAGGCCGACGAACGGCTTGTTCGGCAGCTGGAAGTCCCACTGGTGCAGGCTGAGCCACACTCCGAGCACGATCGGCAGCAGGCCGAAAACCCCGAAGATGACAAGGTACGGCAGCAGGAACAGGTACGGAGTGGCCCGGCGGTGCATGCGCCGGTCAGCTCCCGTACTTCTTGCGGTTGTCCTCCAGCAGCTTGTCGGCCTTGGCGACGCCGTCGTCCAGCGCCTGCTTCGGCGACTTCTTGCCCAGCACGGCCTCGTTGAAGGCGGTGTAGAACAGCAGCGTCACGTCGCCGATGCCCGGCGCGGCCGGCGGGAAAGCCGCGTCCGGCAGCTCCGCGGCCAGCGTGTTGACCTCGGTCAGCGCCTGGAACTTCGGGTCGTCCAGCACCGCACGGCGCGCGGGCACCTGGCCGCCGGCGGCCCAGTCCAGCGAGTGCTGGCTCAGCCAGTTGATGAACACCTTGGCGCCGGCCACCTTGTTCGCGTCGGCACCGCGCGGCTGCTGGACGATCGTGAAGTTGTGCGAGTTGGCCCAGACCGACTTCCGCGACCCGATCTGCGGCATCGCCGCCACGCCCCACTGCACGTCGGGGCTCTTCTTCAGGTCGTTGATCTGCCAGATCCCGTTGACGTTGAAGGCGTTCTTGCCGCTCTTGAGGGCGAGGTAGTCGGCGTCCTGGCCGACGTTGGCCGGCGAGTGCCCGCCGGTGACCAGCCGGGCGCACCAGTCGACCGCCTCGACCGCTTCCGGCGAGTTGAAGGTCGCCTTGGTGGCGTCCTCGTTGTAGAGCGAGCCGCCGAACTGGTACACCAGCGAGTACCCGGTCATGCCGCCGGTGAACTGGAACGGGCTCATCCAGAAGCCCTGTATGCCCTTGCCCTTCATCGCCGCCAGTGCCTGCTCCACCTCCGACCGGTTGGTCGGCGGCTTGTTCGGGTCGAGGCCGGCCCGCTCCATGAGCGTCTTGTTGTAGTAGAAGCCGACCGGGTGCATGTCCAGCGGGATGCCGTACCGCTTGTCCTGGTACAGGCCGCCCTGCCACACGGTCGGCGCGAAGTCGGCCTCGCTCAGCTCGAGGGCGGACGCGACGTCGTCGACCGGCTGGATCACCTTGCGGGCGGCGAAGGTGGCGAGCTGGTCCATGTGCATGACCGCGATGTCGGGGCCGTTGCCGCTGGTCACCGCACCGGGCAGCTTCGCGTAGTAGTCCTCCCACCGGTAGGTGGCGACGGTGATCGCGATGTTGGCGTGCTCGGTGTTGAACTGGTCGACGAGCTTCTTGAAGATGTCGCCGTCGCCGCCGGTGAAGCCGTTCCACAGGTTCAGCGAGACCTTCGGCCCGGTGTAGGTCTTGCCGCCGTCACCGGCGGCGGCCCCGCCCTCGGTGTCGTCGTCGCCGCAGCCGGCGAGCCCCAGTGTGGTGGCGGCTCCGAGGCCGAGGCCCAAGCCGAGCAGCCGGCGACGGCTGAGCTCGGTGCGCTGGATGGTCATGTGGGGCCTCCTTCAGGAGGGGGAAGGTGGTAGCGGATGAGGTTCCAGGAGGCCGGCGCGAGCCGGACGGCGGACCACCCGGCGTCGACCGAGGGCCGTTCCCGCTCGCGCGGGACGACCCGGTCCGGGTCGTCGGCCGTGTTGACGGCGTCGGGGTCGGCGCCGGCGTCGAGCGCGAGATGCGCCGCGCCGGCCAGGCCGGGCAGGCCGCGCAGGTCGATGTCGAGCCGTATGTCGGTGGTGCCGCGGTTGACCGCGAAGACGACGAGACCCCCGGTCTCCTCGTCGTGCACGGCAACGGTGTCCACTGAGGACACCTCGCCGTACCGGTTGGTGTCGTGTGAGGGTCCCGCCGGTTCGGTGCGCAGCACCGTGCCGCGGGCGTAGCGCGCGGTGAGCGCGAACGGGTGGAATATGCTCTGCCGCCACGCCGGTCCGCCGTTGAGGGTGCGGATCGGCGCGATGACGTTGGCCAGCTGGGCCTGGCAGGCGACGCCGACCCGGTCGGCGTGGCGCAGCAGGGTGATCAGCAGGTCGCCGACGACGACCGCGTCGGTCGCGGTGAACGTGTCCTCGATCAGGGCCGGTGCCTCGACCCAGCCGCGCCGGTCCAGGTCGGCCCGCAGGCGCTGCTGGTACCAGACGTTCCACTCGTCGAAGGACACCATGAGGCGGCGCTTCTCGCGCTTTCTGGCCGCGACGTGGTCGGCGGTCGCGACGACCTCCTGGATGAAGGCGTCGAGGTCGACGGCGGAGGCGAGGATGCTGGGCCGGTCGCCGTCGGACGGGTCGTAGTAGGTGTGAGCGGAGATGTAGTCGACGTGTTCGTAGGTGTGTGAAAGGACGGTGGCCTCCCACGCGGCGAAGGTGGGCATCCCCCGGTTGGAGCTGCCGCACGCGACGAGGCTCACCGACGGGTCGATCATCTTCATCGCGCGGGCCGTCTCGGCGGCCAGCCGCCCGTACTCGTCGGCCGTCTTGTGCCCGACCTGCCAGGGGCCGTCGAGCTCGTTGCCCAGGCACCACAGCCGGATGTCGTACGGCTCCTCCGCGCCGTACTTGCGGCGCATGTCGGAAAAGTGCGTCCCGCCCGGGTGGTTGGCGTACTCGAGCAGGTCGCACGCCTCCTGCACGCCCCGCGTGCCGAGGTTGACCGCCATCATCGGCTCGACGCCGGCGGCACGCGCCCAGCGCATGAACTCGTCGAGCCCGAACGCGTTCGTCTCGATCGTCTTCCAGGCCAGGTCCAGCCGCCGGGGCCGGTCGCCGACCGGACCCACGCCGTCCTCCCACCGGTACCCGGAGACGAAGTTGCCGCCCGGGTAGCGCACGACCGACACGCCGAGCTCCCGGGTGAGGTCGAGAACGTCTCCGCGCAGGCCGTGCCCGTCGGCGGTGGCGTGCCCCGGCTCGTAGACCCCGCCGTACACACATCGACCCATGTGCTCGACGAACGATCCGAACAGGCGCCGCCGCGCCGGCCCGATGCGAAATGCCGGATCGATGCTCAACCGTGCGGTGTCCACACCTGTAGATTTTTACAACGTTGTATGCAACGTTGTAAAGAGGTTGGTACGCGGTAGTGTGCGATCCGTAACGTCGACAGGGAGGGTGCGGACGTGCGGCACAGGCTCAAGGATGTCGCCGAACGGGCCGGTGTCTCGGTGAAAACCGTGTCGAACGTCGTCAACGGGTACGTACACGTGCGAGCCGACACCCGCGCCCGCGTCATGGAAGCCATCGCCGAGCTCGACTACCGCCCCAACATCAGTGCCCGCAACCTGCGCCGCGGCCGGACCGGCATCATCGCCCTGGCCGTGCCGGAGCTCGACATCCCGTACTTCGCCGAGCTCGCCAAGCACGTCGTCAGCGCCGCCGCCCGCCACGACTGGACCGTCCTGATCGACCAGACCAACGGCGACCCGGAACAGGAGCGGCTGGTGGCCGCCGGCATCCGCGACCACCTGATCGACGGGCTCATCTTCAGCCCGCTCGCCCTCGCCGGCGCCGAGCTCGACGTCGGCGCCAAGGCCACACCCATGGTGCTGCTCGGCGAACGCGTCGCGCACGGCCAGGCCGACCACGTCGCGATCGACAACGTCGCCGCCGCCCGCGACGCCACCGCCCACCTGCTGGAGCTGGGGCGCCGCCGCATCGCCGCGATCGGCGCCCAGCACACCGCCGAGGCCGCCACCGCCCGGCTGCGGCTGGCCGGCTACCGCGAGGCGCTGCACGCGGCCGGCATCGGCTACGACGAGACGCTGATCGCGCCGGCACCCTCGTGGCACCGGGCCGACGGCGCCGAGGCCATGCGCGCGCTGCTGGCCACCGGCGCCCGCTTCGACGCCGTGGTCTGCTTCAACGACACCCTCGCACTGGGCGCGGTGCGGGCACTGTACGACGCCGGCCGGCGAGTGCCGGACGACGTCGCCGTGGCCGGCTTCGACGACATAGAGGACGGCCGCTTCTCCGTACCGACGCTGACAACAGTGGCACCGGACAAGGCCGACCTCGCCCGGATCGCGGTCGACCTGCTGGCCGCCCGGCTCGCCGCCACCGAGGACGGGCCGCCGCGCGAGCAGAGCGTGCCGCACCGGCTGATCCCCCGCGAGAGCACCCTGGGCGGGCGCGCGGGAGTCGCGTGACGCCGGCTACCAGCACCTCGGCCAGCGCGGCCCGGCCCTCCTCGTAGAGCCGGGTCAGCACGTCGGGCATCGCCTCACCGCAGATTTATCTACTTAAATCTGGCGATTCTGGCCAGACTACAAAGGATCCACCGCCCGGGCCGCCCACCACGGCCCCGGCCCGCTCAGGTGAAGTGTTCGCTTTCGGCGCTGGCTATCGTCGACCCACCGGCGATGAGGGTGGACCGGATGAAGTAGGGGCCGGTGGCCTGTGGCAGTGGGATCCAGAAGTCGACGCTGGCGGAGTCGTGGTCGGACGTGGCCTGCAGGCGGTACGCCAGGTTGGTGTTGAGCCATTCGCCGTACAGGCGGGTGGTGCCGCCCGCCTGCCACATCGACCAGGAGACGAAGACTGCCTCGTCGCGCATGTGCATCAGCTCGACGTCGACCGCGACGACCACGCCGACCGGCTCCCCCGACTGCCCGCCGGTCACCCGCGCCTGCTTGAACGTGGTGACGATGCGGTCCACGGCCTCGCCGGCGCTCAACGGCTCGCCTTCCGCGCCCGTCGACATGGCATCGACCGCGCCCGACTTGGGGAGGAACTCCTGGCACTTCTCCGGCGAGTAGTCCGGGGAGAGAGCCTGGCAGCTCTCAGCGTGGACCGTCCGGGGTGCCTTGACCGTGCTGGAGGGCGCCGGCAGGATCGGCGCGGACTTACCGGCGGCCGGTGCCTCCGGTGACTCCTCTGTGGACGGAGGAGCTACCGGGGCCTCACCGGTCGGTTCCGGCGTCGAAGGGTCGGCCGTCTCGCCGTCGTCCGGCGGCCCGGTGGGCTCCTCGCCCGGCGGCTCCGTGGGCTCCTCGTCCGGCTCCGGGTCGGCCGTCTGGTCCTCGCCGCCCGGAGCGGACGTGGCGCGCACCTGGACGGCGCCGGACCAGGGCGATCCGACTCCGGCCAGCGACACGGGGGCGGCCGCGCCCCACGGACGCGCGCCGACGGGCTCGGGCAGATGGGCGGCGGCGAGGCGCTGGCGGTACTCGCTGAGCGGCACGTTCGCGGTGACCTGCACCGTGTTGATCTTTGCGACGTTCGCCGGGTCCGGACCCGGCCACAGCGACAGGCCGGCGGCTGTTGCGGACGCCACCGCGCCGATCCCGACGGCCGTCTTCGTGCCGAGGTTCCACCAGCGCCGCCATCCGGTGGCCGTGACCCATTCGGCGTCGTCGGCCACGCCCGTGACCCGGCGCGGCGCATTTGGTTGTCGACGTTTGGCCATGGCGACGTCCTCGCTCGACAAGCCCTAACCGGAGCCTAATACCTGTGGCACGTGCGGCCGGCGCGTTCCACGAATCAGGGGATGACGCCCGCCTGGTGGCCGGGAAGTTCCTCGTTGTGGGCGTTGGCGTCGGCCTGGGCCTTTTCCCAAGCGTCGCTGCCGGTGCGGCGCGGGCCAAACCATTGGTGCCCGGTCTCGCAGACGGCATTGAAACCGGAGGTGTCGGCGCTGGTTTCGCTGTCCGGCGTCTCGGAATCGGATGTCTGCACATCGTCGGAAAAGGTTGAGTCGGTCATCGCTTTCTCCATTCATTTACGGGACGCAATTGATGGTCAGTGATTGGGTCCGGTCGCCACCCACCAGAAGCAGCAGAGAACGATCAGCAGGAGGAACACGCCACCGACGACGAAGGGCCACTTCGGGATGCGTCGGGGCGGGGGTGGCGGTGGCAGGCGAGGCGGGGGCGGCAGGCGAGGCGGCGGTGGCGGTGGAGGCGGTGGGCGGTGCGGTACGTCGAAGACGATCCGCCCGCTGGACCGCGAGTGTTCCTCCGGGGCCACGTCCGCCGAATAGGCGCGGGCCCACAGCGCGTAGCCCCCGGGCGGCACGCCAAAGGGCACCTGCACGCGCACCAGGAAGGTCGCCGACGTGCCGGCCGGCAGAAGGCGCTGCGGCTCCTGCACGGCGAACCAGGCCCGGTCCGCCCGCTGCCCCGCGACGATCTCCAGGACCACCCGGTCGGCGTTGGGGCCTGGATTGGTCACCGTGAACATCAGTTCCGCCCGGTTGGCGGCGTCGAGCTGGAAGCGTTCCGTGGCGGCCGTCACGACCCAGTCGGTGCTCATCTGCGCACACCCCTCACGCGCTCTCGTAGCGGATGGCGTCGATCCCCGCGTTGCGGCTGTGCGCATCCGGTGACTCGCCGACCGCGGTCATGGTCAGCTCGTGTGGGCCCTCGTCGAGCTCGACCGTTCCCACGCGCACCCAGTCGGTGAAGCCGAGCTGGACGTTCTGGTATCCGTCGAACTCCTCGCCGACCTGCTTTCCGTCGATCGTGAGCAGGACGATGCCGTTGTTCCACGACGTCGACCTGATCGCGGAGATGTTGAACCGGCCGCCGTCCGGCAGGACGAACTCCGCCGTGCCCGAGTGACCCACCTGCCAGGCCTCCAGGTACAGGAAGGTGCCGCCTGTCGCGCTCGGCTCGCCACAGCACGGCTGCCGGTGTTGCAGCCCGATGCCTCCGGGCAGCAGCCGCATGTCCGTGGACTCGATGACGCCCTCGTGCTTGGCGAACATCGGCCAGATCACCGTCCACCCGAGCACGATGACGGCCACCAGCCCCACCGCGGCGACGGCCACGATCGGCAACAGGTGCTGGCGGCGGGGCTGTGGTGGCCTCGGGGGCGCGGCGGGCGGCGGGCCGGGCTGTGGGGCGGGCCGAGCCGCGCCGGCCGGTGCGACGTCGAACAGGATCCAGCCGCTGGTGCGCGAGGTCTCCTCCGGCGGCTGGTTCGCCGAGTAGACCCGCCCCGCGACCGCGTACCGGCCCGGCGGCACCTGGGCGGGCACGCCGATGTTCAGCAGGTACTGCACCGTGCCGCCGGGAGGCACCGGACGCTGCGGGTCGGCGACGCTGAACCACGACGGATCGGCGCCGTCGCCCGCCACCGCGCCGAAGACGGCGACATCGGCGTTCTGGCCGGCGTTTGTGACGTTCACGGTGACCCCGCCGCGGCGGTGCGCGTCGAGCGCGACCCGGCTGGCCGGGGTGACGACCGTCCACTGTGTTGTCATGAGCCCTCCTCCACGGACGGCCGCTCCACGATGAGCTCGCTGGTCGACGCGGCGGGCTTCTCCGCGGCGACGATCCTCATGATCAGCGGTAGCTGGCCGGCGGCGGCCGCGGGTACCCGCACCACGAAGTGGAATGGCCGGTCCGGCGGTTCCTCGATGACGAAGGTCGTGACACCGGTGGCCACCGACAGTGCCATCCGCATGCCTTCGGGCGTGCCGCGCCACCGGGCCAGCATCGCGCCCTCGGCGACGAGGTTGCGCAGCCTGCCGATCGGCATCGGTTCGGCGTCGCCGGGCGCGGACCGCAGGTGGTCGACCGCGACCCAGCGGGCGAGGAAGTCCACGAACCCGTCCCGCGTGCGGTACGGCAGGTACAGCGCGTCGGCCGCGTCGAGCGCCCGCTCGGCCGGCTCGTGCAGCGCCTCCATCACGCCCAGCAACGCGGCGAGCGGGGAGCCCGGGGTGGCCGCGTCCTGGAAGGCGGCCGGCAGCAGCCGTTCAATCGCCTCCCGATGCATCGCGCGTCGTCACCTCGATCCGGTGCTCGCCCGAACACAGCAGCCAGGTGTCCGGGACCGTGACCACGTCGCTGGTCTCCTGTCCGGCCGACGGCGTCCACCGCGCCCCGTCGCCGCTGCGGTACACGCCGCCCGCGCCGCCGACCAGCAACAGCCGGATAGGGCGGCCGGCGCCGCTGCGGTAGAGGCCGGGTGCCGCGCCGCCGGCCTGGGAAGCGGTCCGGGCGGAGGAGGGGGTACCGGAGTCCGGCTCGCCGGGCATGACAGCGATGCTCTCGATCGGCTCGAACCGCGCGCGGTCACGCAGCGGCAGCCCGCAGTTGACCTGTACCGGCTGCCAGACCGACGCCACCTCGGTGGTGTCCATGATCAGCACGCCCCCGCTGTGCGACGCGGCGATCGCGGTCCGGTCGTGGAAGGCGAGCGCGCGGCAGGTACCGCCGATCCACCCGGCCTGCAGCGGCTGCCAGGAGACGTCCGCCTCGAAGAGCCGGGCCCGGAAGCAGCCCGGTCCGGCCTTGCTGGGGTCCGCCTCGCCGACGCCGACCCAGAGCACCGTCGCGGGACCGTCGTACTGCACGGCCAGGGTGCGGGTGTCCAGGTTGGACAGGCCGACGTGCTGGTAGGTACCCGAGCGGCCCTCGCCGACCGACAGGTACGCGCCGCGCTGCGCCTGTGCCGCCAGCGCGACGGCGGGCACGCCGTGTTCGGAGACGAACGACTCCACGGCGTAGAACCCCAGATCGGCGTCGGCCTGGTCGACGAGAATCTGCAGCGGGGTCGCGTCCGATACCAGCGCGACCTCGAAGAGCCCGGCATCGGTGGCCAGCAGCAGGGAGCCGGTGCCGTCCCGGTCGATCCACGCGACGTCGTTGACCCGGGCCTCGAGCTGTGCCTGCAGCTCCCACGCGTCGCCGAGGTCGTCGGAGAGCCACACCCGCGAGCCGCTGGCGGCCTCCGCGCTGGGTCGGGTCACCGCGGCCAGCGCGCCCGGCCGGTGCACGGTGCCGGGTCGCAGCGCGGCGGGCGCGGGCACGATCTGGTGCACCACCTCGCCCGGAAACAGGCGGATCTCCTCCCACCCGCGGGCGGCGTTCGTGGAGCGGAAGAGCCCCTCGCCCGACCCGGCGTAGCAGGTCAGCGGCTGGTAGTTGTCCACCGCCACCGCCCGTACCCGCCCGCCGGGGGCGCTGTCGACGTGGAGCCGCACATCACTGACGTAGCGGACACCGGGCTCGGCGTGCTCAAGCAGGCGGTACACATTGGACACCCGCAGCGGCTCGCCGAAGTTCCATCCGCTGTGGTCGTCGGTCGGCAGCGGGTTCAGGGTCTGGTAGAGGCGCCGGTGGATCCGCTCGCGTACCGCGTCGACGTCCTCCTCCGGGCGGACCACCACGGTCGCGCTGATCGAGACCGCCTTGTACTTGGCCCAGCTGACCCGCACGCTTGTGCCCAGCGCGCGGCGTGACTGCAGGTCGCGCTCGGCGCGCTGCCGCAGGTCCTCCTCCTCGTGCTCGTGCAGCTTCTGCGGCGACAGCCGGTACCCCTCCTCTTTCAGCGCCGGCACGTCCGGGACCAGCACGACCTCGACCTGGCCGGGCTGCGCGAACTCGTACACCTCCGCGCGGGTGAAGGCCCGGGCCCGCCCGACGGCCGTGGTGCCGGCCGTGGCCAGCACCTCGAAGTCGCGTGCGGTCACCGCCCGCTGGCGGGAGAAGAACTCGTACGGCCCGCGCAGCAGCGCGGACTCGATGTCCTCCAGCGGCCGGCCGCCGATGGCAGCCTCCTTGTTGCCCGTGACCTGCACGCCCGGTATCGGCGTGCGCAGCTCCTTCAGGACGTCCGCGGCGACGTTGCCCGCGGGGCCGCCGCCCGTGGGGTACCAGACGCGCACCTCCCGGCCGGCGTCCGGAACCTTGGCGAGCACCACGGGCTTGGAGTCCTCACGCAACGCCGGCGGCCGGTCGGGCCTGGCGTCCACGCCGGGCGGTGGGTCCGGCGCCCCGGCGACCGGGTGCCGTACGTCCAGCGCCGGCGCGAAGGTGATCACCCCGGAGGAGCGGTCGATCAGGTAGTGCTTGGCGTTCGCCGAGGTGGTGGTGAAGGCGCCGACCGGTTGCCAGATCTCGTAGACCTTGCCCCCGTACTCGCGCGCCGCGATGCCGATCTCCACCGAGCCGGCCGTCACCTCCACACCGAGCACCAGGTCCCGCGCGTCGGCGTTGTGCACGATGGGCGGCCGTTCCACGCGCATCACCTGGCCGGGCTGGCCGGTGCCCTTGCCGATCAGCTCCCCTCGACGAGCTCGTAGTGGTGCGCCCGTACCGTCACCTCGGCCGCCCCGGCGGGTATCTGCCCGGCCTCGGTGGTGAACACGACCGGCTCCGGATCGGCGCCGCCCGCCGCGGCGACCCGGGTCCCGGCGGGGATGGCGATCGCGTCGCCGGTCTCTGATCCGGTCCGGCGGAACGTGATCAGCGTCGAAGCCGCCGAGGGCGGGTGCCGGCTCACGCCGAGCATGTTCAGGAACGAGACGTACGCCTTTTCCGGCAGCCGGTTCAGCCGGTAGATCATGACCTCGGTCAGGTAGGCGAACGCCTCCAGCAGCACGATGCCGGGGTCGTGCACCGACAGGTCGGTCCAGCTGCCACCGGACGCCTTGATCTTGTCGCGGGCCGCGGTGAGCAGCGCGGCGAAGTCGCGGTCGTCCAGGTTGGGTACCGGAAGGCTCATGGCACCCGGCCTCCCGCCAGCCGCGGCGCGGCCATCGGGTGCAGGTCGAGGGAGACGGCGATGGTGTCGTTGGCCTGGGTGGCGACGACGCGGTAGTCGAGGCGGATGTGCAGCAGCGACGGGATGTCCGGATCGGCGCCGGCGTCGACGTCGAGGACCTGCACGCGCGGCTCCCACCGGCGAAGCGCCTGGCGTACATAGTGGATGGCCAGGCCGGCGGTGGTCTCGTCGTTCGGCGCGAAGACCAGGCGGTGCAGGTGGGTGCCGTAGTCGGGCCGGTTGATCCGCTCGCCCGGCGACGTGGACAGCAGCAGCAGGATGGCCTGGCGCACCGCGGCGTCCCCCTCGACCAGCGCCAGGCCGCCGCGGGAGGTGACCACCAGCCCGCCCCGCGACGTCACCGACACCACGCGGGTTTCGTCGTCGACGGCGAAGCCGGCGCCGTCGAAGCGGAAGGCCCGGTCCGGCTGGCTCACCGGTCCACCCGCACAAGGCTCTGCACCGGCTGCAGGACCCGGTAGGTGCCGGGCGGCACACCGTCGGTGAGACCGGACAGCGACGACGTGAGCACGCGGCGGCCGCCCACCCGGACGAACAGGCTCGGCCCGGCCAGCGGCGGCATCGTCGACGTGCACGGCTTCGTGTTCGTGCTCACGTTCGGGCAGGCGACGACCGGGCGACCCAGCACGTCGGTCTCCACCAGCACGGGCGCGCCGCTCACCGAGATCCACCGCTCCGCCGCCTGGCTGACGATCCGTCCCATGTGGATGCAGGTGAGCACGGAGCTCTCGCACAGCCACCACATCACAGTCCCCCGTCCTCGGGCACCGGGGCATGGACGAAGTCCACGGTTGCGGCCCGGATCGTGATACCGCGGCCGGGCGCCTGTATGACCAGGTCCCCGGCGGCGTGCAGCCGTACCTCGCCGTCCCCCAGCTCCACCCGGCTGCCCGCCTTGTTGCGCAGGATCAGGCTCTGCTCGGCGTCGTCGACCAGCAGCGACTGGCCGCCCGCGGTACGCATCGACCACCGCCGCACCCGGCCCCCGTCGATGCCCGGGTCGGGTGGCTCGACGGCGCCGTAGAGCCCGCCGAGCACGATGCCGGCGGCCGGCTCGCCGTGCGGCAGCGCCACGAGCACCGTGTCGTCCACATCGGGCAGTGCCACCAGCCCTCGGTCCGGCCCCGCGCCCGGACACAGCACACCGAGCCAGCCGGCGTCGAGGTCGCCCAGCGCGGGCAACCGCACCTTCACCCGCCCGTACCCGTCCGGGTCGTCCACCGCCGTCACCGTGCCGAGGGTCAGCGCCGCGGTCCGCCGCGGGACCGCGGGGCGCGGCGGCCGGGTGCCGAACCGGGTCAGGTAGCCGGTCGCGTCCACGGTGTGCGTCACCTCGGTCAGCACGTACGTGCCGGCCAGCGCCGGCGCGATGCCGGACAGCCGCACCCGCGCCCCCGGCCGCAGCAGCGCGCTCCCGCCGGCCACTCCGGACACGCTGACCGCGGCGGCGGTGCCGGTGTCGAGCTCCACCTGCGCCGCGGCCTGCACCTCGGCGTCGCCCCGCCCGGCACGGTCGACCAGGAGCCGCTCGGCCTCGGTGCCGACGGCGGAAGGATCGGGCCGCAGCTCGATCCGCCGCCCGGTGTGCGCCGTGGTGGCCCGCTGGTCGATCAGCTGGGCCCGCTGCGGATGCCAGCCCAGCGCGCGGACCCGCTCGACCGCACCGTCGAGGTTGGCCTCCACGGCCACCTCCAGCAGCGACACACCCAGCCGCAGCGGTACCGGCTCGCCGTACCCGTCCAGGCCCACCAGGCGCACCCCGTCGCCGTCGGTCACCGGGTGCAGGCCCGCCCGGTTCGCCACGTCGACGAGCAGCTCCAGGTCGTGGCGGTGGTGGTGGACGATGCGCTCCAGCAGCGGCCCGTCCCGCTCGGCCGACACGGCCTTGCCGGTCAGCGCCCGCGCCAGCTTCGCCGCGGTCATCGACTCGAAGACCTGGGTGCGGCGGCGCCTGCGCAGGCGGTACAGCAGGTCGTAGGCGCGCACCCGCAGCGTCGCGGTGCCGTCGGCGGCGTACAGCACCTCGAACGCCGTCACGTCGCCGGCGAACATCGGGTCGGTGTCGGTGTACGCCTGTACCGACAGCGCCGCGCCGAGCTTGAACAGCGCGGTCTCCGCGTCGGCGCCGGACCAGGTGACGTACGACAGCTCGCACTGCGCCGGCTGGGACAGGCGCGCGGTCACCCGCACCTCGGCCAGCCGGCGGGCCGCCTCGGCGGGCAGCGCCCGGCCGTCGACGCGCACCTCCACGCTCGGTACGGCGGCGGTCAGGGCGGTGCCCTCGGTTTGCACGCTCATGACAGCCCCCGCGGCACGACGGGTACCACCGGCGCGCCACCTGGCACGGGCGCGACCGGCGGCGCGGACAGCACGGTGCCGGGCGCCACGTCCAGCGGGTTGGCGATGTTGTTGTGCTCGGCCAGTGCGCGCCACGGCAGCGGGCTGCCGAGCACCTCGTTCGAGATCAGGTCGAAGCGCACGCCCGAGTGGCCCTTGCTCTGCCCCGCACCCGGTGGCGCGGCACCGGGCTTCGCGGCCGCGGCCTTTCCGGTCGCGGACTTTGCGACGCCGCCGCTGTCACCGACGGCGGTCACCGCGCCGCCCGGCGGTACCGACGGCGCCGAGTTCGACGACTGCAGCTCCTCCTCGAAGTCCTGCTTGAGCTGCGCGGCGCTGTCGGCCGTGCGGACCAGCCGCATGCGCAGCCACGAGCGGCGCGGGCTGCCGCCGGGCGTGAAGTCGTCAAACCGCTCGGCCACCGCGACGATCACCCCCGGGACGTTCCACGCCTTGCCCCACACCAGGCGTACCAGCGGCGGCCGCACCGCGCCGTGCTCCTCGGCGGAGTTTTCCGCCAGCATCCACAGCCGGCGGGTCAGGGCGCGCACGTCCTGCGGGCGGGACTGGCCGTCGACAAGCTCGACGTCGAAGAGCAGGTCCAGGCGCAGCTCGGTACGGCCACCGCCGGTGAACAGCAGCGGGTCGTCGGCGAGCCCGACGCCGGTGAGCTGGCCGGCGTGCGAGCCGCGGGCGCGCACCCCGGCCAGCCGCGAGACCTGTACTGTCTCCGGGTTCAGGAGGCAGTCCACGCGTTCGCCGGTCGCGTCGACGAGAAACGACACCCGCTCCACGGTCAGTCACCCCGTTGCTCGGCGGCCAACTCGCGCAGGTGCCGCGCGTCCTCGACCGGCCGTACCGGTGTCCACAGTGGGCTGTCGTCGGGCAGCTCCGGCCACGGGTCGTACCGGCCGGTCGCCTGGTAGGCCGCGTCGGCGGGCACGTAGGACGGGGTCGGCGGTTCCGTGGTCGGGTGCCGGGTCGGCGCGGGCGGGGGTGGTTGCGCTTCGGCCCGCTGCGGCGCCGGTGGGTGCTCCGGGCCCGCCCGGTGCGGGGTCAGGGCCGGCAGGACGCGCGGCTCCGGTTCGCCGGCGGCGCGGTGGTCGAGGTGGCCGGCCGTGCGGTGGTCGGGCTGGCCGGCAGCACGGTGGTCCGGGTCGGGGCGGAGCAGGCGGGGACCCGGGAGGAGCGGGCGTGCGCCCGGCGGCTCGGGCGCATGTTCGAGCGGGCTGGTCATGATCCGAGGCCGCGTGAGCGGATCCGGCGGTGTGAGCAGATCCGGCCGTGCGAGCTGATCCAGCGATGCGGACGGTTCCGGCGACTGAGTGGGCGGCGACTGCGGCCGGGTGGGCCGTCCCCGGTCCGGCTGGGATGCGCTCGCCGCCTCGACGGAGTCGCTTCGCGGCGGGTTGCGGAGGCGGTCGGTCGGCGCGTGATCGGCCCTCCGCGACGTCGCTGTCGACACCGGCGGCGGTGTCACCCGCAGCCTGGGGACGGTCTTCGCCGGATCGGGCGGCAGGGGCATCGCCGGTGCGGGCGGTCCCGGGTCGGCGGCGTGCGGGACCGGCCGGGACCCCGTCGCGTCACCCGGCGCCTCCTCGCCCACACGGCCCGTCCCGGCCGCAGCCGGCACCTCATCGCCCACCGGTCCTGTCCCCGTCGCGACACCTGACGCCTTCTCGCCCACCGGCCCCATCTCGCTCGCGGCGCCCGGCGGCTCATCGCTGACCCGCCACCTCCCGGCCGCGGCAACCGTCGGCTCGTCGCCCACTCGCCCCATCCCGGGGGCGACACCCGGCGTCCCATCCGGCACCGGCGCCGTCCCGGACCGCGACGCCTTCGACGCATCGGCGCGGCCATGCGACTCGGTGGAGACAGGCGACTCGGTGGAGACAGGCGACTCGGTGGGGACAGCCCACTCAGTTGGGACACGCCCATCGGCGGGCACGACGCGCTTCTCCGCGGGAAAGTGCGGCTCGGCGGAGGCATGCGGATCTGTCGGGACGGGCGCCTCCTTAGGGACGCGCGCCTCCGCCGGGACCGCCGCCTCCGAGGAGACGCGAGCATTCGTGGAGACGTGAGGATTCGTGGAGACCTGGGCCGCCGCGGGGACATGTGCGTGGGTTCCCGCGGGAGCGTGCGGCTCCCCCAGGCTCCGGCCCGCCGCGGCTCCCCGGACCGTGGGCGCGGCCCGGCCCGCCGTGTCCTCCGCGCCGGAGTCCCACGGCGGCCGGGCGGCGTAGGGCGGAGGCGGCAGCGAAGCGCCCCGCGCGCGGCTGCGCACCAACCGGAGCCATGCCTCGGGTGGCGCGTCCGGATCGGACGGTGCGGCCACGGCCGGTTCCGGGGCGGCTTGCGGCCCGGCCACCCGCTGCGACAGCCGGGCGAGCCACCGCAGGACCAGCAGCCGCCACGCCGGGTAAGGCCTACGCCCCGCCACCGCTGCCCGGCTCCAGCTCGAGGCCCTCGTAGGCGATGACCAGAGAATGAAGCAGGATCTCGCGGCTCATCGCATCCAGCGACTCGCTGGTCCACCCGCTGGGCCAGGCGTTCATCAGGTTCCAGCGGGTGACCTCGGTCGAGCCGGCCGCGTCCAGCAGCACGATGGACACGTTGCGCCGCGACACCTTGCCGGTCAGTGCGGTCTGCAGCCAGTCCCACGCCTCGGTCGACGAGGTCGCCCCGTACCAGAGGGTCGCCGGCAGGTACGTGGTACGCCCGGGGATCGCCCGCACGATGGAGTTGTCGCCCGCCTCCCGGTACGCGATCGCGTCCACCTTGACCCCCAGCCCGGTGACCCGGGTGAAGTGGCCGTTGGTGATGTTGTTGATCAGCAGCTTGAAGTTGAAGTCCCGGTACGGGTCGACCCACCCGCCGGGTTGCGCCGCGGTATCCGTCATCGCCATCACCCACCCATGACGTCGGTCTGGGCCCCGCCGGCCCACTGGCTGAGCCGGAAGATCACGAACTCCGCCGGCTTGACCACGGCCAGGCCGATCAGCGCTATGACCCGACCCTGGTCCCGCTGGTCCGCGGGGTTGGTCTCCTCATCGCACTTGACGAAGAACGCCTCCTGCGGCGTCCGGCCCATCAGCGCGCCGTCACGCCACACGCTCGTCAGGAACGCGGTGATGTCGCGGCGGATGGACTTCCACAGGGTCAGGTCGTTGGGTTCGAACACCATCCAGCCGGTGCCGAGCTCGATGGACCGGCCGACGGCGTTGAAGAGCCGGCGCACGTTGATGTACCGCCACTCGCTGGCCTCCGCGGCGAGCGTCCTCGCGCCCCAGACCCGGATGCCTTCCGCGGCGAAGTACCGGATGCAGTTGACCCCTGCGGGTTGAGCTTCTCCTGCTCCTGACGGGTGACCCGGTAGGTCACGTCGAGCGCGCCGCGCAGCGGCTCGTTCGCCGGCGCCTTGTGCACGCCCCGCGTCGCGTCGGTGCGGGCCCACGTGCCGGCCATGTGGCCGCTGGGCGGCGCCGTGACGATCTGCCCGCCGAGCGGGTCACGTACCTTGATCCAGGGGAAGTAGAACGTACCCTGGTCGGATTGTCGTGGCCGCAACCCGCCACTCGCCGGCGCCGCCGGTTTGGCCGGTGCCGCGGGCGCCGACGGTGCGGCCTCCCCGGGCGCACCCGCCGCGGCCCCTTCGTCGCCGTCCGCGGGCTTCTCCTTGGCAGCGGCCGCCTTCGCCGGCTTGTCGCCGGGTGCCGGGGTCTCCCCCGCGGTGGCCACCTCGACCAGGCGGTCGATGTTGTCCACATCGGACGGCGGGTCGAGGATCGCCACCGGGAAGGCCAGCCGCTCGCAGTGGCTGAGCAGCGCCTCGTGCGCGGCCGGATCGGTGAACCCGGGCGCGGCCACGATGGCGATCTCGTCGATCGTCTCCAGCACCTGCAGTCCGGTCCGCTTGCGGCCGGTCCCGGTGATCGCGTCGGACTTGCCGATGTTGACCACGTAGCAGCGGCTGCCCCCGTTGTCGAAGAAGCCGTAGACCGCGTTGGCCAGGTGGGTGGTCTCCGGCGGCTTCGGGTTGTTCGCCGGGCCGCAGAAGATGGTCAGGAACTCCGTCCAGCTGTTCACGGCGACCGCCTCGTCGACCCGCGCCGCCCGGTCCGGGGCGTGGCCGATGAAGCCCGCCGTGCTGGTGCCGACCGCGCCGATCGGCCGTGCGCCGCCGGGTACCTCCTCGACGAATACGCCGGGAGCTGCGTAGTTGGGCATCACGACTCCTCGAGATCGCAGTGAATGGTCAACGGCTCGGTGAAGTCAGGCTCGAGCCGCGCGGTCAGTGCGCGGCCGCGCCCCTCCAGCCGCAGCTGGATCCGGCCGTGCCGGGGCACGGCGGCAAGGTGGAACCAACCGTCCGCGTCCGTGTACGCCGCCGCCCGGCCCGCCTCGACGCGCATTCCGGGTATCGGCCGCTCCCCGGGCCGAGCACCCGGCCGTCCAGGGGGCGCATCTCCAGCGACCCGAGGCGCAGCGGGTGCAGCACCAGCGGTGCCCGGACTGGCTGCCGGACCACCTGCGCGGGAACGTCGATGAACAGCGCGGGGCGGGGTTCGACACCCAGTGCCAGCCACATGCGCGGGTCGGGCGGCTCCAGCGCGATCGCCGGCTCGCCCGCGCGCACGGCCGCGACGAGCACGGCGTCGAGCAGGCGCGACGACGCTGTCCCGGACGGGGGTTCGGCGGGGGCGAGCAGGTGGCGGACGCGCAGGGTGTACGGCGCTTCGCCGTCCGCACCGCGGGTGTGCCGCTCCGGCCGCAGCTCCAGCGGCCACAGGCGCAACGCGTCGCCATCCCCGCCGTCCGCGCGGCGGCTCCGGGTGGTGGTGGCTCCGATGAGGACGGCGCCGCCGGTTACGCTCTCGATCCAGGCTGCCAGTTCCGTGGTGGCGGCCTCGGTCGGTCCGGAACGCGGTTCGTCCGTCATGGCCGCGATGGCCCGTTCACCGGCGCGGACCCGGGCGGTATCGCTGTCTGGTAGGTATGCCGGTCCACCATGGCGGCCACCCCCGACTCCCTCGGCAGCAGGCGCGGCGCTCAGTCCGCCTCATTCCGACGGTAGATCAGTCGTTCCCGGCTTTTCCGCCTTTCGCCCGATTTAGCCCTCTGGAGGCTCCGCAGGCGGCATCATGCGGGCCTCGGCCCGGGTTGGAGACGGGGCTAGGGTCCAAGGTGGACGTAGCCGGCCCAGAGCGTGGGGTCGTGCGGGTACCGGCGGCGCAGGGCGCGGGTCGCGGCGTGCAGGGCCAGGGCCGCCGTGTCCGGCGCGAGCGTGTGGCCGTCTCCAGTGCGCATCGCCCGGTACACCTGGGTGGTCATGCGGGCGGCGATGGTGTCACTGACCGCCCACAGCGTCGCGATCACGTGCTGGTAGCCGGCCAGTTGCAGCGCGCCGCCGACGTGGATGGCCTCGTCGGGCAGGCGCAGGCCGCCGCGGGCGGTGTCGCAGGCGGACAGGTAGGCGAACTGTGCCTGCGAAAGGCGCAGCCGGGAGATCTCGACAACGGTGAACGGGTCCTGCGCGTGGTCGTGCAGCAGCAGCCGGCTGCGGCTGGGGTCGGTCAGGTCGTGACTGGCGTGGCAGGCGAAGTGTGCCCACGCGTGCTCGCGCATGGCGGCGCTGACGGCGGCGCGGTCGGCGTCCGGTCCGGTGAGCACCGCGGTCGGGAGCCCGAGGCCGGCCAGGCTGGCCGCCTCCCGGTGGGCGCCGGGAATCGGCGGGAGGCCGGGAGCCTCCGGAAGGGCGACGAGCAGCAGCGAACGCCGCTCGGGCGCGGGCTGCGGGCGCGTGCCGAGGTCGCGCAGCGTGTTCAGGCTCGGCGTGTACGAGGACACGACCCGGTCCAGGACGGACTGTCCCGGTGCGCTGGGCCGGCGGGCGGCGGCGGCGTGGATCGGCAGAAACGTGAGCATCCACGTCGGACACCAGTGGATCCTCGGCCACTCCGCCTTTTCCGGCGGGGTCTCGTGGTGGCCGAGCGCGGCCAGCACCGGCTCGGCGGTGGTGTGCCACAGCCAGTCGAGCGTCTCGGTGACCGTCTCGACGGCGCCGGGCCGGCCGCCGGGCCGGGTCAGGTCGGCGAGGGCCTGGTTGAACGCGGTCACCCGCTCGCGTACCGCGGCGGTGGTCAGCGCCGGCAGCGGTACCACGCGGATGCCGCCGGCGGAGACCAGCAGGGCGTGTGAGCCGACGTCAGCGGGGTTGACGAGAACGGCGGTGCGACCCTCGGCGGGGAGCAGCGCGGCCGCGTCGGGCGGGCGTAGGAACCCCTCGAACCCGGGCTGGGACCGGATCTCGGCGAGCAGGCCGCGCCACTCCACGGCGAGGTCCCGGCGCCGTCGCGGATCGGTCGTGCGTTCGGTCTCCTCCTCGACGCGGTCGAGCCGGCCGGCGAGGTCGGGCCGTTCGGCCCGCAGCCGCAGCCCGTTGCCGCGCGCGTCGAGCTCCTGGTGAAACAGGATGGCGCGGCCGTGCTCCAGCATCGTGACGGCGCGGCGCGGGTCGCCGGCGAGGATCGCGGTCGCGGCCGCCTCGTTGGCCAGGCCGGACCAGAAGGTGAGCTGCCGCTCCCGGTCCGGTCGCCGCAGGGCCCGCCAGGCACCGCGGGCGGCGAGGCCGACACCGGAGGCGTACACGTCCGCGGCGTCGCGCCACCGGCCGGTCCGGACCGCGAGGTCGCCGGCCGCGTACGCCTCCACCACGCGGGACACGGCGGTCTGCTCGGTGTCGGCGATGCCCGCGCGCAGCAGCGTCATCGCCTCGTCGTAGGTGTTGTGGGTACCCGTCACCAGGTGCTGTTCGCGCATCGCGTGCGCAAGCTCGGACCGGGCGGTGCCCACTTCGGACGGGTTGGCCCGCCGCCCGGTCAGCTCGCGCCACCGGTCCCGCGCCAGCGTCGTGGCCCGCTCCAGGTCGTCGCGGTCGCCGGTGGCGCGGTAGCGGCGCAGCAGCGTGGCGCCGAGCTGGGCGCGCAGGTCCCGGTGTACGGCGGACCGCTTGGGCACGGTGGCCAGGCCGTCGTTCAGCAGGGTGACGCACTCGTCGAGAAGCCGCGGGTCGCTGGCCGGCGGGCCGTGGATCGCCGGGTCGGCGTCCGCCATCAGGTAGGTGCAGAGGACCTCGAGGTTGGTCGCCCGTTCCAGCGGGTCGAGGGCGGTGACGCTGTCGAAGACCTCGCGGTACCGGGCCAGCTCCGGTCCCGGCACGAGCATCTCGCCCATCGTGCCGAGCGAGACGGCGATCGTGGCGGACGCCAGGCGGAAGCGGTCGTGGCTCTCCGTTCCCGGTGCGAGGCGTGCGACAGCGCGGTCGAGGGCGGCCCGGGCCGAGGCGGCTCCGCTGAGGTCGCCGAGGTAGATCAGGTGGTGGGCCTCGGTGGCCAGCACCACCGGCTCCAGGTCTTCGCGGTCCGGGTGGTCGTCGGGGAGCAGGTCCATCAGGTCGCGCAGGTCGCGGGAGGTCTCGGCGAACCCGGTGACGCCGCTGCTGCGACTCAGGCGCAGGGTCAGCGCGCGCACGAGGGCGGCGGCCGCCGGCTTCAGGCCCGGGTGGTCGCGGCCGGCGGCGAACACGGCCGGCCGGAGAAGCGCGAGGGCCTCGTGGAGGGCATCGTCGTCGTCGCGGGCGTCGGCGATCTCGGCCAGCGTCCCGCCGAGCACGCCGGTGCGGGCGAGGCGCTCCTCGTGGTCGGGTGGTGTCGCGGCGAGCGCCGCCCGGGCGTGCCGCCGGGTGGGTTCGAGCAACGCGGTGTCGTGTCCGTTGTAGAACGTGTTGAGCAGCACGCGGGCCAGCTCGGCACGCGTGTCCGGCTCGATCGTGTCCAGCTCCGCCGCCAGCGCGAGCGCGTCGCGGGCGAGCACGCCCGCCTGGCCGATCGCCTCGCGCCGCTGGTCCTCGTCCTCCTCGGCGTAGCTGTACAGGTCGGAGGCGCAGGTCACCAGCGTGTGCAGGTCACCCTCGGACCGCTCGCCGGGTTCGGGGAGGCTCGCGTCGGGGTCGAAGACCCGCGCCAGGTTCGGCGGCACCTGGTCCGGGTCGCGCGCGTACACCTGCGCGTATAGCGACAGCGTGTACGGCAGCACGTCGAGGTCGACGCCGCCGTCGAGGTAGAGGTAGCGCTGCCACAGAGCGGTGGCGAGGTCGGCGACGGTGTCCTCCCGCCCCGGGGTGCCCTCCGGGACCATGGCGAGCAGCGTGCCCAGGCGGGACGGGCCGTCGACCGGGAGGTCGCCGCCCTCCAGCCAGCCCAGGCGCACGGTGATCGCGTCCAGCAGCGACAGCACCACGAACGGCCGGTGCGGGTCCCCTTCCGCGGCGCGGCGCACCGCCGGCCGCAGGAGTCGCAGCGCCTCCCGCAGCACCCGCTCGTCGCGGCGGCTCGCGGCCACGCCGGACAGCGCCATGCCGAGTACGCCGACCCGGCGCAGCACCTCCGGATCGTCCCGCGGCGTGCGGTCCAGCGCGCGCCGGGCGTTGGCCACGGCCTGGTCCCAGGCGTCGTCGTCACTGGTGTGCCAGGCCAGCGTCTGGAGGGCTCGGGCCAGCTCCGCCCGGGTGTCCCTGTCGATCTCGTGGCCGGAGCGGGCCAGCGCCATCGCGTACCGGGCCAGGGTCACCGCCGACTCCAGCGCGACCCAGTCCCGCTCGTCCGCCGCGGCGAGGTCGAACAGGTCGTGCACGCAGGTCACCAGCAGGCCCGCGTCCTCCGGGAACGGGCCGGGGCCTATCTCGAACAGGGGCGCGAGCACCGGTGGCACGCCGACGGCGGCGGCGCGGCGCCACAGCCACACCGCCTCGCGCAGGTCGTCCGCGGTGCCCGGTGGGTCCGCGTACAGGTAGCGGGACCAGTAGAAGGAGGCGAGCGTCTCGGCGACGGCCGGGTCCAGCTCCGGCGCGCGGCGGCGGCGTGTGCGGGTCAGGAACGTCCGCAGGTTCTCGACGTCCTCCAGGGTCTCGGCATCGGTCAGCTCGGACGGGTGACGGCGGGCCCGCCGGGCCGTGACGGCCACGAGCCACAGCAGCAGCTTGCGCCACAACCTCCGCCGCATCCCGCGCTCCCGTCAGGGTGTGGCCAGCGCCGCCACGAGCAGCGCGGCGACGATGGCCGCGACGGCGCCGAGGGACAGCTGCCACACCCGCCGCTCGACCCACCGGGCGAGCCGCCGGGCGCGACCGGGCCGCACCGGGCGGGCCGAGCCGACGTACGCCGCGGCGATCGTGCTGATCTCGGCGCCGGTGAGCACCATGACCTGCCAGGACCCGTCCAGCTCGACGGCGGCGTCGGCGCCGGGTGGCCGGATCCGCAGCGGGGCACGCAGGACCAGGTCGCGGCGGCTCGGGTCCGGGTCGGTGGAGTACGCCGCCGAGTACCCCGTGATGGTCGACCCGTCCTTGAGCTGCACGCTCAGGAAGACCCGGACGCCCGGCGCGGCGAGCCGGCTCAACGCGGTGTGCCATCCGGACTCCTGGCCGATCCGCCGTGCCGCGGGCGCGTCCAGCAGGTCGTGCGCGGCGGTCGCGTAGAGCAGGGCGATCACCAGTGCCACCGCGAGCGTGGCGACGCTGAGCAGTGGATGCGCCTCGACGTAGCCGCCGCCCCCGGCGACCAGGCCGCCGATGTCCACAATGGTGCCTGGTGCCACCGCCTCGACCGCCACCAGCGTCGCCGCCGACGCGGCGCTGAAGAGCACGCCGGTCAGCAGCACCCGGTTGATCTCCAGGAAAGTGCTCTCGTCGCGGCGCGGCCTGGTGCGCTGCCACATCAGCTCGAAGGCGGTCCCCGGCGTCACCATCAACAGGAACGTGACGACCGCGGCCGCGGTGGCGGGCACCACGACCGGTCA
The DNA here is from genome assembly GCF_011764425.1 of Phytohabitans houttuyneae. Lineage (NCBI taxonomy): Bacteria > Bacillati > Actinomycetota > Actinomycetes > Micromonosporales > Micromonosporaceae > Phytohabitans > Phytohabitans houttuyneae. The sequence goes on along the minus strand of NZ_BLPF01000003.1, from coordinate 379,735 downwards.
GGACCCGGCCGGAGGCTGGGCCGGCCCGGGCGGTGGCTGGGACACGGTCCGCACCGGACCGGTGTCGTTGAGGACCACCCCGCGGAACGTCCCCAGGTCGGCGTCGGCGTCGGCGTCCGTCCACTCGTCATCGCCGTCGGCGGCGGCGTCATCGCTCCCGTGCGGGTCCGAAGCCATCTGACCCTTGTACCACAACCGCGCATCGACGGTCATCCGCCGGACTATGGGCGGCCGCGCTGCCGCTCAGCCGCAGCAGCGGCGGTGTGAGGAGGGCAAGTCCGGCGCCGAGCGCGGCGACGGCGAGCATGGCGCCGCGCAGCCCGACCGCGTCGGACCACAGTCCAACGTAGACCGGCCCGGCGAGGAAGCCCAGGTACGAGACGGTGGTGACGATCGAGGTGGCGCGGCCGCGGTGGGACTCCTCGACGCCGCGCGAGACGATGCCGACGAGCGTGGGAAAGAGCACGGCGGTGCCGGCCGCGGCCACCGCGAGGCCCAGGGCCGCGATGAGCAGGGTGGGCGCGGCCGCGATCACGAGCGCGCCCGCCGCCGCGGCCAGGGCACCGGCCAGCAGCACGGTACGGGCACGCGCGGCGCCCAGGCCGCCGACGGCGAACCTGGTGACCGCGACGGTACCCGCGAACACCGCGGGCGCGACGGCGCTGAGCCCGGTGCCGGCGTGCAGTACCTGGTGCGCGAAGACGGCGCTCCAGCTCTGGTGCGCGTTTTCGCTGGCGAACGCGAGCGCGCCCAGCACGCCGACGAGCAGCAGCGGGACGATCCAGCGCCCAGCCGGTGGCGCGTCGCCCTCGCGCCGCTCGGCGGTCCCGCCGGCTGGCAGGGTCTCGCGCACGGCGACGCCGGCGGGCAGGGTCTCGCGCAGCGCGGCACCGGCGGGCAGGGTCTTGCGCAGGGCTCCGGCGGCCAGCAGCGAGACGGCGGCCACGGCGGCGAACGGGAGGGCCAGGGGCAGCGCGGCGGCCGACGCCAGGCCGGTGGCGAGGCTGGCGACGACCACGAGGCTGGAGAAGACGCCGTGGGCGCGGGTGATGACCGGCCGGCCGGCGGCGGCCTCGGCGCGTCCGGCGACCGCGTTCATGGCCACGTCGGCCGCGCCGCTGGTGGCGCCGACGAGCGCGAGCCCGGCGCAGAGGCTGGCCAGGCCGACCGCGGTGAACGCGAGTGCCGCGCCGGCCACGCCGAGGGCGCCGATGGCCGCGGCCGCGACCGTGAGGCCCCAGCGGTCCAGGGCCCGCCCGGCAAGCAGCATCGCGGGCAGGGCGCCGGCGCCGATGAACAGCAGCGCGAATCCGAGCTGGCCGTCGCCGATGCCGGCCTGCTGCTGGACCCGGGGCACGGAGGCGCCCCACACGCCCCAGAAGGAGCCGAAGGCGGCGAACGCCACGTACGCCGAGACGACCATGCGCGTCATGCTGTGTAACGATACACAGACTATGGTGGCATCGTGAAGCGGGTGACCCTGGCGCAGGTGGCCGAGCTGGCCGGGGTGTCGGTGATGACCGCGTCGTACACGTACAACCGGCCCGGCCGGGTCTCCGACCAGGCCCGCTCCAAGGTGCTCGCGGCGGCGGCCCAGCTCGGGTACGCCGGACCCGACGCCAGCGCCCGGTCCCTGCGCCGCGGCAGCACCCGCACGGTCGGCGTCGTGCTCGGCGAGCACCTCAGCTACGCCTTCGACGACCCCGAGGCGGTGTCGTTCATGGCCGGGATCGCCGACGTCTGCGCGGACCGGGGCTTCGGCATGACCATCCTGCCGATCACCGGCGCCGCCGACGACATCCAGCGGATCACCGATGCCGCGGTGGACGGGTTCATCGTCTGGACCACATCGGACGACGACCCGATCCTCCCGGCCATCCAGGCGCTGAAGCGGCCCGCGGTGATCCACGGTGGACCGTCGGTCCGCGGGATGGGCCTGGTGACCATCGACAACCGCGCGGCGGCCGCCGCGGTGGGCGCGGCCGCGTTCAAGGACGCGCGGCGCCCGGCCGTGGTGAGCTTTCCGCTGTCGCGCGACAGGTTCAGCGGCGTGCTGCCCGGCGCCGACCTGCCCGAGCCCCTGTTTCCGGTGACCCGCGAGCGCCTGGCCGGCTACCGGCAGGCGGCCGAGGCCGCGGGCATCGCCTGGCGCGACGTGCCGGTCGCGGTGTGCGCGCACAACGACGCCGCCGAGGCCGAGCGGATGGCCGCGACCCTGCTGACCTCGGCCGACCCGCCCGACGCGATCGCCGCGATGGGCGACCAGCAGGCGGCCGGCGTCATCCGGGCCGCCCGCACGGCCGGCCGCGCCATCCCCGGCGACCTGGCCGTGACCGGCTGGGACGACGCGGCGGTCGCGGCGCAGCTCGGGCTGACCACCGTCGCGCAGTCGCTGCGCGAGCAGGGCGCGGCGTGCGCGCAGGCCGCGCTCGGCGAGAAGCCGCCGTCCCGGACCGCGCCGTGGTCCATCGTGCACCGCACCAGCACCCGCCCCTGACGCCGACCGCGCCGGATCTCCGACCGTGGGCTCGCACGGTCGCGGCCGGTCCCCGTGACGGCGGCAGGACGACCTCCAGCCCGGGCGCGGCAGGCGGGCCAGGCGACGCCCGGGCTGGCCAGACAGGCTCCAGCCAGCCCTGACCAGCGACCCCCGGCCGGGCGCGGCAGGCGGGTCAAAGCGACGGCCCGGCGGGTCAGGCGGGCTGGAGCCGGTCCGCCAGGCGGTGCAGGGTCAGCGCGGCCCGGCGCCGCACGCGCCGGCGCGGCGGGGGTCGGTCGGCGACCGTCGGGGCGCCGGGCAGGGCGGAGTGTGCGGCATCGCTGGACATTCCAAGCGCCAGCCGGGCAAAGGCCACCTCAGGCAACATGATGACGATCTCCTCTCTCGTGCCACCAGCTAAACTCATTATGGTAGTGGCGTACCCGTCGCGCCACCGACAAAACATCTTTCAGCGGTTGGAGGTAGCGGTGCTGACGAGTCGTTGGGGTGGCTGGCTCTGCCTCGACTTCGCAAACATCGTGGAAGCACGCGCGGCGGCGGCGCCCGAAGAGCACCTCCACACCTACGGGGAGCTGCTGTGGTGGGGCGCCGACACCGGCGTCCTGGACGAGGAGCGCGCCGCGCGGCTGGGCGAGCTGGCCGACGCGAAGCCCCGGGCGGCGGCCGCGGCGCTGGACCGCGCCATCCACCTGCGCGAGGGCGTGTTCCGCACCTTTCACCACGCGGCCCGCGCACTGCCGCCGCCGGCGGACGACCTCGCCGCCATCCACGACCGCTACGCCGACGGCATCCGCCACGCCGAGCTGGACTGGACCCGCGAGCCGCCGGCCTGGACCTGGGCCGACGCACACCTCGACCAGCCGGCCTGGGCGGTCGCGGCGTCCGCGGTCGAGCTGGCCACCCACGGCCCCCTGCACCGCGTGAAGACCTGCGCCGCGGAGGAAGGCTGCGCGGGCCTGTTCGTCGACACGACGAAGAACAACAGCCGCCGCTGGTGCGAGATGGAGGGCTGCGGCAACGAGGTCAAGTTTCGCCGCCAGACCGACCGCCGCCGGGCGGCGCGCAGGCGGCAGCCGCCCCGGGCACGCTGAAATACACCGGATCGTTCAGGCGACGCGGTTTCCGTTCTCCAGGTATGCGGTGACGCCACCGGCCACCGCGTCCAGCGCCGCGGCGGCCCGCCGAGCCAGCAGCGGTGAGAGCCGCTGCCGCGCCTCGGGCGGCGTCGACCACGCCCAGCCGCGCAGCTCATCGGCGGGCAGGCGGATCCCCGCGGCATCGGTCGGGTCGAGGAGACCGCCGTCGTAGACGAACATGACCCCCTCGGTCCGGCCGGCGCGCGGCGGCACCCAGTCCACCACCAGCAGCCGGCCGGGCGTGACCGTCAGGTCGAGCTCTTCCTTCAGCTCGCGCACTGCCGCGTCGTACGGCGACTCGTCGGCGTCCACGGCACCACCGGGCAGCTCCCAGTCGTCCTTGTACGCCGGCTCCACCAGCAGGGTCCGGTCGCCGCCGTCGCGGAGCAGGACGGCCGAAGCCATCCGTTTACGCGGCAGCGCGGCGGTGTAGTCCTCCCCCGGCGAGCTCACCAGGGGAGGCTAACCGGCTCAGCTCCGCGACAGCGCCAGGACGAACACGAACCGGCTCAGCTCCGCGACAGCGTCAAGGCGAACACGAACCGCGGCTCAGCTCTGCGACAGCGCCAGCACGAACACGAAGACGAACCAGAGCACGCCCAGCGCGGTGAACGCGATGCCCAGCCAGAAGCCCGCCTTCGCCAGGCCCATGCCTTCCTGGCCGGTGTCGCGGATCTGCCGCTTCGCGATCGCGCCGAACACGATGCCCAGCGGCGAGAAGACGAAGGCGAAGATCAGGGCGAGGACCGCCATCACGTTTGTGCTGCCCACCGTGCCCGCCTGCGAAGCCGGCGGGTTCGCGTGCGTTGCCATGATTCCTCCGGACCATCGACGTTGATGGCCACCCATGTACCCACGATCGGGGAAACACATTCGACCGGTTCCCGCCGGTCGTGCACGATCTTGACTCGTGAAGGGCCTGCTGCGCCGGATGGCGCTCGACGTCACGCCGCTGCGCACCTCGCGGGACTACCGGCTGCTGTTCGCCGCCGGCGGTGTGTCGGGCTTCGGCTCCTTCATCACCTACGTGACCATCCCCTTCCAGGTCTACGCGCTCACCGACGACCCCCTGCTGGTCGGCCTGCTCGGCGTCTGCGAGCTTGTACCGCTGCTGTTCATGGCCTTCGTCGGCGGCGCGCTGGCCGACTACCTCGACCGGCGCGCGCTGGTCCTCGGCGCGGAGGTCGCGTTCACCGCGCTCTGCGGCGTGCTGCTGGTCAACGCGCTGCTGGACAGCCCTCACCTGTGGCTGCTCTACGTGGTCGCCGGGCTCACCGCGGCCATCGACGGCATCCAGCGGCCGGCGATGGAAGGGCTCACCCCGCGGGTGGTCACGCCCGAGCAGATACCGGCGGCCAGCGCGCTCAACGGCCTGCGCATGCAGATCGCCCAACTCGCCGGCCCGGCCATCGCCGGCCTGCTGATCGCCTCGATCGACATGGCCTGGGTGTACGCGGTCGACCTCGCCACGTTCGCGTTCTCGCTGGTCTGCCTCGCTCTGGTCCGGGCCGTGCCACCGCCACCGGACGCCGAGCGCCCCTCGCTGCGGTCGGTGGCCACCGGCCTGCGTTACGCGCGCAGCCGGCCCGAACTGCTCGGCACGTACCTGGTGGACATCAACGCGATGTTCTTCGGGATGCCGCAGGCGCTCTACCCGTTCATGGCCGGCAAGCTGGGCGGCCCGGCGGTGCTCGGCCTGCTCTACGCGGCGCCCGCGGTCGGCTCACTGCTGGCGACGGTGACCTCCGGCTGGACCGGGCGGGTGCACCGGCACGGCCTGATGGTCGTGATCGCCGCCGGCCTGTGGGGCGTGGGCATCATCGGCTTCGGGCTGGCCAACTGGCTGTGGCTGGCCCTGCTCTGCCTGGCCTTCGCCGGCGCCGCCGACATGGTCTCCGGCATCTTCCGGATGACCATCTGGAACCAGACCATCCCCGACCACCTGCGCGGCCGCCTGGCCGGCATCGAGATGATCTCGTGGGCCACCGGGCCGCTGCTCGGCCAGCTCCGCTCCGGCGTGGCCGCCCGCTACATGGGCATCGGCGGCTCGATCATCTCCGGCGGCGTCCTCTGCGTGGTCGGCACGCTCGCGCTGGCCGCCGCGCTGCCCGCCTTCCTGCGCTACGACGGCCGCGACGGGCTCGCCAGGAAGCAGGCGGCAGACGAGGAGTGGGCCGCCCGCGCCGCGTCCAGGACGGGCGCCTGAAAGATCCAGATCAAGCAGGGAGCTGCCGCGACGCCCGTCGTGGTCCGAACCGTTCCTCCCGGGGCCTCACCGTCCGCCGCCGGTCACGGTCGGGGCGCTGGCTCCGCTCGGGGCCGCGCGGCGCCGGCCCCTCACGGATCGTGAACGTTTACCGCCCCTGCAGGGGCAGCCCCGGTCCACGATCACCCGCAAGACCTTGGCGCGCGGAGGTGGCAGCGGAGGTCGGGGATCTCGGCGAGCGCTGGCGAGCCGCCGACCGCAGCGGTCTCCGGCGGGAGCGACGGTCCGCCGCTGACGCGGACCCGGGCAATCATCTGCCGGACGCTCGCGGGAAATGCGGTGGCCATCGGCGCAACGAGCCGGTACCCATGGTGCCGTGGAGTATCGGGGGGCGGGCGTACGCGACATCGAGGCGATCGCGGCGATCCACGCGGAAGGCTGGCGCACCAACTACCGCGGCGCCTACTCGGACGCGTTTCTCGACGAGGAGGTCTTCGACGACCGGCTCGCCGTCTGGACCGCGCGCCTGACAAGGCCGCACCCGCTGCACGAGACCGTCGTCGCCGAGTCGGGCGGCCGGATCGTCGGGTTCGTCCACACGGTCCTCGACCGCGACCCGGTGTGGGGCACCCTGCTGGACAACCTGCATGTGCTGCCGGACGCGCAGCGCCGCGGCGTGGGCACCGGGCTGATGGCCCGCTCGGCGGCGACCGCGCTGGCCCGCGGCTCCCACCAGCGGCTGTACCTCATGGTCCTGCGACAGAACACGGCCGCGCAGGCGTTCTACACCGCGCGCGGGGGTGAGTGCGTCGGCAGTGAGGTCGCCGAGCCGGCCGGTGGCGGCCGCATCGTCGGGCTGCGGTACGCCTGGTCGGACCCGTCCGTGCTGCTACTTCACGGCGCCGCTCGTGATGCCTGAGATGATCCTGCGCTGGGCGACCGCGAAGACGGCGACGAGCGGCAGGCTCATGACGAGGACGTACGCGAAGAGGAGGTGACAGTCGTTGAGGTAGAGGCCGGCGCTGGAGACCCGGAAGAGGTTGAGCGGCAAGGTGTCCAGATCGCGGGCCTGGGTACGGATACGCCGGGCATCGAAGCGGTCATACGGACGCCCGAGCCACGGCATGAACCGCGGATCGGGCTGCCAGCCGACCGCCTCGTCGGGAGTCAAAATCAATCTGGCTCTCAGCTCTGCGCCACCCCGGCAGATGGCTCTGTTCACCTTCCGTTCACGTGCGCCCTCTAGGCCCGCCACCTCGGTACCCCATGGTGGTTTCCCATGACCGAGACACCCACTCCCCAGGGGCACCGGACGGCCTGGATTGTGATGGTGATGTGTGCCGCGATCGCCGCTGTGGCAACGGTTTGCGCCGCGACGGTGACGGCCGTCGCGTCGATCCTGACAGCGGTCTTGACGTGAGGACGCCGTGGTGCCGGCCAGCGTCGCGGCGGGAGTGCGGTCGACTCGCGCACGATCAGGCGGGCGCGGCCAGCGCGGGCTCGGACGGCCCCACGGCGCGACGGCGGCCGGGCAGGCCCGGCCCAGCGCGACGAAGTCCATCCGCACGGTGGTCAGCGCCGCACGCCGACCGCCAGCCCCCGTTGAGCCGCGCCGCCTCCTCGATGCCGCGCAGCGTCGAGGCGTACCGGGTCAAAGACCCGGTGCGGTCGGGCGCGTGTAGCGGTGCTTCACGCCCGGCGGGAAGTGCTCGGGGTCGCCGGCCGGGCGCAGCTCGACCAGCGGCATCTGGAAGGCGGCCGGCACGTAGTTGGCGAACTCGCTGTTCAGGCGCAGCAGCTCGGCGCGGATCGACTCGGCGGCGGCCCGCTGCCGGTCCGGGGTCGCCGCCACGCTCGGCGCGAGCTCGACGACGACCGACAGGTGGCGGTCGCGGTCGGCGTCCTCGACGCTGCTGAGCACGAACTTTCCGGTCACCCAGTCACGGACGCCGGGCCGCTCCAGGCCGACGGTGACGTTTTCCGGGTAGATGTTGGCGCCGAAGAACGAGACGGTGAACAGCGAGCGCCCGAAGACGTACACGAACGGCTGGGCAAGCGGCGGGCGTACCCCTGCGGCGGCCAGCTCGCTGGCGGGGTCGAAGCCGTGGTCGCGGCAGAAGGCGAGCATCCGGTCGTGCGGCACCAGGCCGCCCTCGTCCGCGATGTGGTACCGGACCAGCGGCACCGCGCCGTCGCCGGTGAACAGCAGCGTGCCGCCGTCGGTCTCGAAGTAGCGGGCCGCCGGGTCGTACTGCGCGAGCGTCGGCAGCCGCGACTCGCCGAACAGCTCCCGCCCGGCGTCGGGGTGGTCGGCGAGAAAGCGGCGGATCCGGGCGCTCAGCGGTGTCTCGTTGGCCAGCACGCCGGCGTCGGCGGTGCCGTAGAGGGAGGCGGCGTCCGCGTACGGGCGGTTCATGCCGGCGCGCTCGGCCATCAGGTCGCGCCACTGCTCGCTGAACACCTCGCCGGCCAGCACCAGCTTGATCCGCAGCCGCCGCCAGTCCAGGCCCGCGGCGAGGCCGGCGTCGACCACGTTCTTGACGAACGGCGGGTAGCCCAGCAGCGCCACCTGGTCGTAGTGCGGCCCCAGCTCGGCCACCACGCGCAGGATCTCCTCGACGTTGTTGCCGGGCGTGGCGACGGTGATCGGGTAGCCCTTCGCGGCCAGGTGCCGGCAGCACGCCGCGGTGTACATGCCGCCGACCCAGCTGCCGAGCGCGAAGCAGACGACGGCGAGCGTGCTGCGCCCGTCAGCCTCGAAGCCGTCCCGGAAGACCTGCTCGAAGCGGGCCGCGACGAGCCGCTCGTCCAGCACCGACCTCGGCCACACGGTGGGCCGGCCCGAGGACCCGGAGGAGACCGCCACCATGTCGCAGGCGTCGAGGCGACCGCCGCGGCAGCGCTCCGGCAGCGGGTACCGCTCGTGGTAGTCCGCCTTGGTCATCAGCGGCAGCCGGCCGAAGCTCTCGGCGTCGCGCACCGCCGCCGGGTCGACGCCGCGCGCGGCCAGGAAGGCGCGGTACGCCGGCACGGTCGCGGCCGCCTCGTGGAAGAGCGCGAGCGCCGCCGCGGGGCCGGCGTCCGGGCCGGAGGACGCCGGCGCCTCGTAGAACGCCCGCAGCCCGTCGAGCACCCGCGCCGGCCGTCCCGTGTCCATCACCGCTGCCTCCCGCGACCTCCGGTGCCCGCGCCGCCGGCACCGTCCGTGAGAGGTCAGCCGCCGACGCGCAGCACCTGGACACCGTACGCGGGAAGCTCCACGGTGGTCACCGGCGCGCCGGTGTCGAGCGCGCTGAGGGTGGCGCCGCCCGCGACGTCCGGCGTGATGGCCAGCGGCTCGCCGGCCTGGCTGACAAGCCACACGAACCGGGCGCCGTCGGCCCGGTCGAGAAGGTCGACGAGCACCCGCGGGTCGCCGGCGCGGACGGCCGGGCGGATCCCGGCGTGCTCGGCGAGCGCGGCGTAGAGCCGCCAGGTCTGTTCGGGGTTGACCTGCGGTGTGGCGGCGGCCATCGCCTCGAACGGGTACGTGCTCAGGATCAGCGCGCCCTTGCCGGTGGCGCGCCGCAGCAGCGCGGGCCGGCCCTCGGCGTCTGTGGCGAGCACCTGCGCCTCGACCGGCTCGACCGGCAGGAACGCCCGCTGGTGCGGGTTGCCGCCGGCGGCGAACGTCAGGGTCGTGCCGGCGGCCAGCGAACCGAGGTCACCGCGCATGGTGATCTCGACGGTGTCGGTGGTGATCCGGTCGACGATCCCGTACCGCAGCTTGTGGCGGACGCCGAAGATCGCGTTGAGCCCGGCGTACCAGGGGCCGCGCTGGTTGTCGGTGCCGCCCGGGCAGTACGAGACGTAGACGGTCGCGCCCGCGTGGGCGAGGGCTTCCAGGCGCCGCCAGCCCGGTCCGGTCAGCTGCTTGGCCGAGGGCAGCAGGTAGAGCCGGCAGTCGTCGCCGATCCCCTCGCTCTCGCGCACGATCGCGGCCGGCGTGCCGGCTTCCCGGGCGGTGAGGTACGCCTGCTCGATCGCGGCCAGCGCGGCGGTCTGGTCGCGCTCGTCGGTGAACGGGTGGGCGCTGTCGACGTGCGCCGGCACGACGAGGCCGACCTCGGCGTCCGCGCGCGTGCAGCGGGCGATGTCCACAGTGTCCAGAACGGCGCGGAAGTCGGCCAGCTCGCGCAGGGCGGTCTTCGGCGTGCCGTTGCTGTCGGTCACGCCGAAGTGCAGCTCGAACGGATGGTGCGAGTACGGCGGCTCGTCGAGCAGGTCGTCGAAGTCGGTGTTGTTCCACGCGACCCAGCCGGTCGAGCCGGCCAGCAGCGAGTTGTGCAGGATCTGCCGGTACCAGTGGCCGAGGTTCTCCTCGGAGACGAAGTCGGTGGACGCGCCGAACTCCTCCAGCACGACCGGCTTGCCGGCCACGGCGGCCAGCTCGCACAGGAACGCCGCGCGCAGGTGCTGGCGCACCTCGTCGTCGCCCATCGGGTACACGTGCGGGCCCACCCAGTCGACCAGCGGGCCGAGGTCGCGCAGCCGGTACCCGCTGGCGACGCCGGTCGTCTCGATCGTCCAGGCGCCGTCGCCGATCGACACCGGCTGGTGGGCGCCGCCGGCGCGCAGGCCCTGGATGAGCAGCTGGGCCCAGGTGGTCACCTCGGGCACGGTGCCGGTGCCGCCGTACAGCGGCATCTCGTTTGACAGCAGCCATCCGGCGACGGCCGGGTGGGCGGCGAAGCGCCGGGCCACCTGCTCGGCGAACCACGCCTGCCGGCCGACGAACCACACGTCGCCGTACAGGTCGCGGCCGCCGCGCCAGGCCGGATCCCAGTTCTCGCCGGACATGTGGCCGACGATGAGCGTGGGCACGGTCCGCATGCCGATGGCCTCGTGCCGGTCCAAGAAGTCGGCGAACCGGTCGAGCAGCGCCTCGTCGAGGGTGTCCGGGGTGGGCATGAAGTCGGGCCAGAAGAAGAACGAGCGGGTCATGGTGAGGCCGTGGTCGGCCAGCACCTGCAGTTCCTTCGCCACCGTCTGGGCGTCGTAGCGCGGCCACATGCGCGGCCCGCCGATCCGCGACCAGAAGTTGACCCCGAGCCAGACGCGGTCGGCGGGAGGCATGGCGAAGGGGCGGCGCATTGATGGGCTCCTTGACGGCCGGCGAGGTGCGGACGGGCCGATGACATCACCGAACCGGTTCAGTGTCAACCTCGGTTGCAGCATGGCAACGCTCGCCCAAACGGCTCTTGACGGCCGCGATCCACGATGTTTCAGTGACGTTACTTACCCGGTTCAGTTCCCATCTGGACATGTCGATCAATCGCAGGCCTCAGCATCAAGCTGGAGGAGGGGATATGACAAGCCGGTTGCGGTACCTGGCAGCACTGCTGGCGGTCGGACTGGTGGCGACGTCGTGCACCGGCGAGGACGGGTCGTCCGGCGGCGGCCAGTACCCGCGCAACGAGACCCTCTACACGAGCGGCAACGCCTGGGAGCCGCCCACGAACTGGAACCCCATCGTGCCCGGCATCGCCACCGGCACGCAGGGCCTGGTGTACGAGCCGCTGTTCCTGTTCAACCCCGAGACGCTCAAGCTCGACCCGTGGCTGGCCGAAAAGGGCGAGTGGGCCGCGGACAACAAGACGTACACGATCACGCTGCGCGAAGGCGTGAAGTGGAGCGACGGCAAGGACTTCACCGCCGAGGACGTCAAATACACCACCGAGCTCGGCAAGATCAAGGCCGTGCCGTTCAGCAACCTGTGGAACTACCTGTCCAGTGTGGACGCCGTGGACGCCCGCACGGTGCGCTACACCTTCTCCGACCCGCGCGTGCAGGAGTTCGAAAACTTCCTCTACGACCGGATGATCCTGCCCAAGCACATCTGGCAGTCCCGGTCCGAGCAGGACCTCACCACCCACAAGAACGAGAAGCCGATCGGCACCGGCCCGTACGTGTACCAGACCCACGCCCAGGACCGCATGGTGTGGAAGAAGCGGGACGGCTGGTGGGCCGAGAAGGCGCTCAACCTCGAGGTCAAGCCCACCTACGTGGTCGACATCGTCAACTCCAGCAACGAGGTGGCGCTCGGCCTGCTCACCTCCGGCCGGCTCGACCTGAGCAACAACTTCCTGCCCGGCGTGACCAACCTGGTCAAGGGCGACTTCAAGATCAAGACGTTCTACCCCGAGCCGCCGTACATGCTCTCGGCCAACACGGCGATGCTCATCCCGAACACCAAGAAGGCGCCGCTGAACGACAAGGCGTTCCGCCGCGCGCTCGCCCAGTCGATCGACACCAAGAAGATCGTCGAGGGCGTCTACAGCAACATCGTCAAGGCGGTCAACCCGACCGGGCTGCTGCCGGTGTTCGACCAGTACGTCGACCAAAGCGTGGCCAGCCAGTCCGGCTTCACGTACGACACCAACGCGGCCAAGTCCACGCTGTCCGGCGCGGGCTACCGGGACACCAACGGCGACGGCAAGGTCGAGGCGCCCGGCGGCAAGGCGATCAGCCTCAAGCTCATCGTCCCGTCCGGCTGGACCGACTGGATGGAGGCGGCCCGGGTGATCGCCGAGGGCGCGCAGGCGGCCGGCATCAACGTGACCGCCGAGTTCCCGGACGCGGCGGCGCTGGACGACGCCCGTACCCGCGGCACGTTCGACCTGCTGCTGAACAACTGGACCCAGGTCAGCAACACGCCGTGGACCTACTACAACTACCTGTTCCAGCTGCCGGTGCAGCAGGACCAGTTCAGCGCGAACTTCGAGCGGTACGAGAACCCGCAGGCCTGGAACCTCGTGCAGCAGCTGGCCCGCACGCCGAGCGACGACCCCGCCTACAAGGCGACGATCGGCGAGCTGCAGAAGATCCACCTGACCGAGCTGCCGGCGATTCCCCTCTGGTACAACGGCATGTGGGCCCAGTACAGCGAGTCCGTCTGGACCAACTGGCCCTCCTCGGCACCCGGCGCGCCCAAGCACTTCCCGTGCACCTGGAACGACATCTGGGAGCTGGGCGCGGTCAAGATGCTCACCCAGATCCGGCCCGTCGCGAGCAAGTAGACCGCAGATGGTCAAGTAGACCGCAGATGGTCAAAGTAGACCGCAGATGGTCAAAGTAGACCGCAGATGGTAGAGGAGGGCGCGCGTGGGCCGGTACTTCGCCAGGAAGGTAGCGATCTACCTGCTGACGTTCTACGTGGCGGTGACGATCAACTGGATCATCCCCCGGTTCATGCCGGGGGACCCGGTGCTCCGGATGCTGACCCGCCAGTCAGTGGCCAACCCGGAGGCGGTCGCGCCGATGCGCGAGTACTACAACAACGTGTTCGGCCTGGACGTGCCGCTGTGGCGGCAGTACCTGAACTACTGGGCCGAGCTGTTGCAGGGCAACATGGGCATCAGCGTGTGGCTCTTTCCGGCCCCGGTCACCGAGGTGATCATGGGTGCGGTCCCGTACACGCTCGCCCTCCTCATCCCGTCCATCCTGCTGAGCTGGTACGCCGGCAACAAGGTCGGCGCGCTGGCCGCCCGCCGCAAGTGGCTCGACAACAGCGTCCTGCCCCTGGGGTACGCGCTGACCGCGACGCCGTACATGTGGCTGGCGATCCTGCTGGCCTGGAGCCTGGCGATCGTGGCCGGCATCTTCCCGGTCTCCGGCGGGTACGCCTTCGACCTGGAGCCGTCCTGGTCGCTGACGTTCCTGAACAGCCTGCTCCAGCACTGGTTCCTGCCATTCCTGTCGCTGTTCCTGGTGGCGTTCGGCGGCTGGGCGATCGGCATGCGCAACCTCATCATCTACGAGCTCGAAGCCGACTACGCCAACTACCTGGAGGCCCTGGGCGCCCCGCGCCGGCTGATCCGGCGGTACGCCTTCCGCAACGCGCTGCTCCCCAGCTGACCGGCCTGGCGTTGCAGCTGGGCGTGCTGGTGGCCGGCGCGCTGGTGACCGAGATCGTGTTCGGCTACCCGGGCCTGGGCCGGCTGATCCTGCAGGCCATCCAGAACCAGGACTTCTTCCTGCTGCAGGGCGCGTTCCTGTTCATCGTGATCGGCGTCCTGCTGGCCAACTTCGTCATCGACATCGTCTACGTCCTGGTCGACCCGCGGACCCGGACCGGCATGCAAGGTGGTGCCGCATGACCGACATCAATCCCGAATCCGACGTCGTCGCCGCACCCTCGGTGCCGGTGGCCACCGCGGTCGGCGGCGAGCCGGCCGGCCGCCGCCGGGTCCGCGACGGGCTCCACTTCGCGCTGCGCAACAAGAAGGTCGTCGGCGGGTCCGCGGTCATCCTCGCGTTCCTGGCCGTCGGCCTTGTCGCGCCGCTGTTCTTCGACTACGGGCACGGCGAGTACGTCGGGCCGCCGAGCGCGCCGCCGTCGGCCGACTACTGGTTCGGCACCACGACGTTCGGGCAGAACGTCTTCCTGCAGTTCGCGCACGGGATCCGGTCGACGTTCCTGGTCGGGCTGCTCGGCGGCGCGCTGGCCGCCCTCATCGGCATGACGATCGGCTTCATGGCCGGCTACTTCGGCGGGCTCGTCGACGAGTTCCTCAACATGCTCACCAACATCGTGCTGGTGCTGCCCGCACTCGCCGTGCTGATCATCCTGCACACGTACATCGGGATCACCAGCGTCCCGTCCCAGGCGCTGTTCATCGGCCTGTTCTCCTGGCCGTGGGTGGCCCGGGCGGTACGCGCGCAGACGTTCTCGCTGCGCAACCGCGACTTCGTCGACCTGGCCCGGCTCAGCGGGATGAGCTCGGGCGCGATCATCCGCCGCGAGATCGCGCCGAACATGAGCTCCTACCTGTTCATGACGTTCATCCTGCTCTTCGGCGGCGCGGTACTCTTCGCGGCCACGCTGGACTTCATCGGCCTCGGCCCCACCGGGAGCGTGTCGCTCGGGCTGATGATGAACAACGCCGTGCACTGGAGCGCCCTGCAGCTGGGACTGTGGTGGTGGTTCATCCCGCCCGGGCTCGGGATCACCGTGATCGTGGGCGCGCTGTACATCATGAACGTCGGCCTCGACGAGGTGTTCAACCCGAAGCTGAGGGAGATGTAGATGGCGTTGCGGGTCGACAACCTGCGGGTCCACTACCGGACCCTGCGCGGCGACGTGAAGGCCCTCGACGGCGTGACGTTCACGGTCGCGGACGGCGAGATCATGGGGCTGGCCGGCGAGTCCGGCTGCGGCAAGTCCACATTGGGCAAGAGCCTGATCCGGCTGGACGCCCGCATGCGGCACGTCGACGGAACGGTCACGCTCGACGGCGAGCGGTTGCCGATCGCCGACGACGACGCGATGAACGCGTACCGGTTCGGCAAGGTCTCGCTCATCCCGCAGTACGCGATGAGCGCGCTCAACCCCACCCGCAAGATCGGCAAGATGATCGCCGAGCTGCTGGCCGCGCGCGGGGTCGACTACAAGGCGGTGCGCCCGGAGCTGGAACGCCGCCTCGACCTCGTCGGCCTCTCCCCCGCGGTGCTCGGCAACTATCCGATCGAGCTGTCCGGCGGGATGAAGCAGCGCGCGGTCATGGTGCTGTCCACATTGCTCGATCCGCGGCTGCTCGTGGCGGATGAGGTCACCTCGGCGCTGGACGTGTCGACCCAGCGGGCGGTGGCGCAGACACTCGTGGAGTTCCGCGACCGCGGCTTCGTCAGCAGCATGATCGTGGTCACGCACGACATCTCGCTGGTGTACCAGATCGCCGACACCATCATGGTCATGTACGCCGGGAAGCTGGCCGAGAAGGCGCCCGCCGACACCGTCGTACACGCGCCGCGGCACCCGTACACCCAGATGCTCATCTCGTCCCTGCCCGAGGTCGGCGTCCGGTACGCGGACAACCGGCTGACCGGCATCCCCGGCCGCCCGCCCGGGCTGCTCAACCCACCGGCCGGCTGCCGCTTCCGGGACCGGTGCCCGCTCGCCTTCGACCGGTGCGCGGAGGAGCCGCCGTTCGTCGAGGTCGACAAGGACCACCACGTCGCCTGCTGGAAGGCCCAATGAGCATGCTGACACTGGACCGCGTGTGGAAGTCGTACCGGGTCGGCGCGTTCGGCGGCAGGGAGCTGACCGCGGTGCGCGACGCGAGCTTCGCCGTCCGGCCCGGCGAGCTCGTCTCGCTCATCGGCGAGAGCGGCAGCGGCAAGACCACGATCGGCCGGATGGCGCTGCGCCTGACGCCGGTCTCCAAGGGCGCCATCACCTACGACGGCCAGGACGTGTCCGCGCTCACCGGCCGCGGGCTCGCCGGGTACTACCGGAACGTGCAGGGCGTCTTCCAGGACCCGTTCAGCAGCTACAACCCGATCTTCAAGGCCGACCGGGTGCTGCACACGATCCGGTCCGGCCTCTTCCCGGAGGTGGGCGCCGCCGAGTGGCGCAAGCGGGTCGACGCCGCGCTGGAGTCGGTGCGGCTGGACCCGCGGCAGGTGCTCGACAAGTACCCGCACCAGCTCAGCGGCGGCCAGCTGCAGCGGATGCTGATCGCGCGGGCGCTGCTGCTCGACATCCGGCTGCTCATCGCCGACGAGATCATCAGCATGCTCGACGCCTCCACCCGCATCGACGTGCTCAACCTGCTCGGCGACCTCAAGGCCCGCGGCCTGGGCATCCTGTTCATCACCCACGACCTGTCGCTCGGCCACTACATCAGCGACCGCGCGGTGATCCTGCGCCGCGGAGTGGTCGTCGAGATGGGCCCGACCGGGAAGGTGTTCGGCGAGCCCCTGCACCCATACACCCGGACGCTGCTGTCGTCGGTGCCGCAGCTGCACACCAAGTGGGAGCGCACGCCGGCCGGGCCGGTCGCCGGCGCCGAGCGGTGCGTGTACCACGAACTGCGCCCGGACGAGCCCTGCGAGCCCGGCGGCCCGCCCGCGCTGGCGAGCGCGGACGGCGATCATCTCGTGGGCTGCGCCCGGCTCGACTGACCAGACTGGACAGAACCGTCTGACCGGCCAATATGGGGCGTTGACGTGCGTCGCTACGGTGGCGGCGTGCTCGGAATAGAACCCTCCCGCCTCGGCGTCGACCTTGGCACGACGCACACCGTCGCCGCACTCGCGGTGCAGGGTGCGCGCGTGCAGCAGCTGCTTTTCGATTCCAGCCCGCTGCTCTCCTCCGCGGTGTACGCCGAGGTGGGCCGCCCGCTGATCGCCGGGCGTGACGCGGAGCGGGCGGCGCGCATCGACCCCACCCGCTTCGAGCCCAACCCGAAGCGTCGGATAGACGACGGCAACGTGCTGCTGGGCGACCGGGAGCTGCCGGTCGCCGAGCTGCTGGCCGCGATCCTCCGGCGGGTGGCGGAGGAGGCCGCCCGGGTCGGTGGCGGTTCGCCGGGCTCGACCGTGCTCACCTACCCGGCAAACTGGGCGACCACCCGCCGCGGCGTGCTCGCGGACGCCGCGCAGCGGGCCGGCCTGCGGTCGCTGACCCTGGTGCCGGAGCCGATCGCCGCGGCGGCCTACTTCACCACCGTGCTCGGCCGGCCGGTGCCGCCCGGCGCCGGGCTGGTCGTCTACGACCTGGGCGCCGGCACGTTCGACACCAGCGTGCTGCGCCGCCGCCCCGACCAGGGGTGGGAGGTGCTGGCCAGCGAGGGCGTCGACGTCGGCGGACTCGACCTCGACGCCGAGGTCGTCGCGGTCGTGGGTGAGGCGATGACCGCGCGTGACGCCGCGCAGTGGGCCCGGCTCACCGACTCCGGCGACGAGGGCGTGCGCCGCATGCGGCGCGCGCTGTGGGACGACGCGCGGGCCGCCAAGGAGCAGCTGTCCCGGGCGCCGTCCGCGGCCGTGCACGTGCCGCTGTTCGACACGCACGCGCACGTGACGCGGGAGCAGTTCGAGGCGCGGGCCCGGCCGTGGCTGGCCCGCACGGTGGAGCTGACCGCGGTCGCGGTGGCCCGCGCGGGGCTGGCCCCCGGCCAGATCGCCGGGCTGTTCCTGGTCGGCGGGTCGAGCCGGATCCCGCTGGTCAGCACGATGCTGCACCAGCGCCTCGGCGTGCCGCCGACGGTGATCGAGCAGCCGGAGCTGGTGGTGGCGCTGGGCAGCCTCTCGGCCGTGCCGGGCGGACCGCCGGTCCCGGCGCCGCCGCGCATGTCGCCCGCGCCGGGTTACCCCGCGCCGCCGCCGTCACCGGCGTCGGCGCCCCCGGCCACCCCGATGTCTCCGGCCGCCGCGATGCCGGTGTCGGGCACCCCGGTGTCCGCCAGCCCGGGGTCCGGCAGCCCGATCTCCGCACCGCCCGGCGGTGGCGCGCCCACGTCCGGGCCGCCGATGCCGCTGTGGCCCGACCCGGTCGGGCCGGCGTACAAGCCCGGCACCCCGCGCCGCGGGCGCAGCCGGCTCGGTCTGGGCATCGCCGCCGCGGCGGCGGCCGTGCTGCTGCTCTCGGTCGGCGGCGTCACGACCTACCAGCTGCTGTCCGAGGAGGACCCGACCGGCAACGGCAACCGCGGCAGCTCCAGCGGCAACCCCACGAGCAGCCCCAACAGCCTCACCATCGGGCAGAAGCCGCAGGAAAACACCGACCCTGGTGCCCCCAGCAGACCGCGAAGATCGACAAGACCGTCTGGTACGGCGGCCGCAAGATCACCTTCGGCGAAGCGACCTACAACGCCGCGCAGGACCCGCCGCTGCTGGTCAAGACGGCGATGGAAAACCTGACCAACCGCCCGGTGTACCCCGGCATCGACATGTCCCTCAGCATCGACGGCCAGAGCTTCCAGGGCAGCCCCCAGGGTTCGGAGTCGGTGCCGGCCAACGCCAAGAGCAACGTGACCTTCGGCTTCCGCGTCCAGGACGCGCCGTCGCAGCTGTCCGCCGGGGTGCTGACCGTCGGCGGGGGCGGCGAGCTCAAGGCGGTGGTGCCGTTCAGCGACGGGGCCGGCACTTTCGTCTCGCTGGAGCCCAAGCCGGTGGTGACCAACCAGACCGTGCGGGCCGGCGCGCTGTCGATGACGGTCACGACCTGCGAGATCCGCGCCGACAACGTCAAGGCCGGCCAGCAGGTCAAGGACGGCCAGCGGTTCCTTGCGTGCGTGGCCGACATCAAGTACCACGGCGCCGACGACCGGCCGGGCGGGCAGAACATCGACGACACCAACTTCCGCCTGCGCCTGCCGGACAAGCAGACCGTGGAGGCGCCGACCGACGCCCCCATCGACCTGCTCAACCCCAACGAGGTGGGCAAGGGTCAGTACCTGGTGTTCACGCTGACCTGGCCGGCACCCGGCGAGTACGCCCTGCAGCTGCTCGACCTCGGCTGGCTCAACCACGACGACCCGTCGCCGGCCAGGACCAAGGACATCCCGTTCACCCTCGCGCCCTGACCGGCGACCTCGACCACTACGCGCGGCGGGTGAACGTGGCCTCCCAGTTGACCTCCCACGTCTGCCCGCCGTCCGTGGAAAACGCCTGCTCCCACCGCGGGTGCGGGGTGTCGACTGCGGACCACCGGTAGCGCACCCGGATCGGGGTGCCCTCCCACGTGTCGTCGCACTCGAAGACGCCCACCCCGTCCTCGAACCGGCCGACCACCGGCACGTCCAGCTGCCCGCCGCTGGCGGCCGAAGCCCACCAGATCCGCCAGACCTTCTCGTCCGGGCTGTACAGGCGCAGGGTCAGCCCTTCCATGCCCCGCTCGGGCGCGCGGAGCACGTCGAAGACGCCGTTGCCGTCCAGATACACCTGGCAGTCGAGCGTGGCGTCGAACTCGTACCACTCGTCACTGCCGACAAGTACCTTGCTGAGCCGGCGCTGGCGGCTGTCCCAGCTGCCGATGAGGAAGTCGAAATCGGTGTTCGTCATGCGCGCACGCTAGGCGCACCTACCTGACATCTTGTGTCAGGTCTGCGGGCGGACCCCGGAGAAGACCGCGGTCAGCTGCCGGCGGGAGGCGATGCCGAGCTTCCGGAAGACCTTGCGCAGATGGTAGTCGACGGTGGCGGCGCTGATGAACAGCTGCGCGGCGACCTCGGCGTTGGTGGCGCCGGCCGCCGCGAGCCGGGCGACCGCGTGCTCCTGGGCGGTGAGCGCGGTGGCCGCGCCGGCCGTCCGGCGGTCCAGGCTCTCGCCGGTCGCGGTCAGCTCCTGGGCGGCGCGCGCCGCGAACGCGGTGGCGCCGATCTCGTCGAAACTCGCCAGGGCGATGCGCAGGTGGTCGCGGGCGTCCCGGCGGCGCTTGCGGCGGCGCAGCCACTCGCCGTAGAGCAGGTGGGCCCACGCGTGGTCGGTGCGCGCCGGGGTGCCGGCGAGCGTGGCGACGGCCCGCTGGAAGTGCGGCTCCGCCTCGTCCGCGGGCGCGAGCAGGGCCTGCGACCGGGCCAGCAGTCCGCGTGCCCACGGTGTGCCGCTGGCGTCGGCGCGGGAGGCCAGCGTTCGCAGGGTCGACGCCGCCAGCACGCGATCACCGGAGCGGGCCGCCGCCTCGACGAGGTGCGGAAGCAGGCGCGAGTGCACACCGACGGTGTCGGACTCGACGAGCCGGTGCGCGACCGCGCGGGCCTTGGCGTAGTCACCGTGGCCGAGGGCCAGGACGAGGTGGCCGATGCCGCCGATCGACTCGACCGCGCCGATACCGAGCCAGGTGGCGGCCTGGATCGACCCGTCGAAGATCTCGGGCAGCCCGTCCCGGTCGGCACGCCAGGCCAGCAGCTCCGGGTGCCGGTAGATCGCCCACACCTCGTCGGTCGCGCCCATCGCCGCGCGGATCTCGTGGCCGTCGGCGACGAGGTCCTCGGCGGCGGCCAGGTTGCCCAGGTTTGTCTCGGCCATCGTCGCGCAGTAGAGGGCGCTGTCGAGCTGCCAGAGCGCGCCGGTGCGGCGGGCGACCTCGGACGCCCGCCGGATCACCGCGCGGTGAAGCTCGGCGTCCCACAGCATCATGCTCAGCGTCACCGCCGGCAGGTAGCCACGCAGCACGTCGTCGTCGGCGGTCTCCGGGTCGACGATGTACGCGCAGGCCCGGCGGATATCGGGCACGGCCTGCTCGTACCCGCCCTGCACGAGAGTGCGGTAGGCGCGCAGGATCAGGTCCGGGCCGGTGTCCGGCCCCGCGTCGCCCACCACCTCCTTGATCATCTGGCCGATCTCGCCGGGCGTGGTACCGGCGATGCGGTGCTCGGCGGTGATCGCCCGGTCGATCGCCCTCAGCAGCGCGTCGCGGGCCCGGTCCGGCGCCTGCTGGCCGAACATCTGTGCCGCGCTCACGTGCATCGCCGACGCCTGCGCGAACGAGCCTTCCACGCCGAGCGCGATCAGTGCGCCGGCGCGGACCATGAGGGCTCGCCCGCGCCCCACGGCGTCGCGCGGATCGGCGGTCTCGGCCAGCGTCCGCGCCTGCAGCGGCGCTCCCGCCCGGAAGGCGGCCTCGGCGGCGCCGAGCTGGCGGGCGGCACGGGCCGGCCCGTTCGCGGTGAGCTCGACCGCCCGGGCCAGGAACGCCGCGCGGGCCGCGTAGCCGCCGCGGGCACCGGCCCGGTCCGCCATCTCCTCCAGGGCGGACGCGGCGCTCTCGTCGACGCCGGCGCACGCCTCGGCCAGGTGCCAGGCGCGGCGGTCGCCGTCGCCGGGCCGGATGGTCACGGCGGCGAGTGCGGCGTGCGCGCGTCGGCGCTCGGCGCCCGACGCCGCCCCGTACACGGCGGAGCGGACCAGCGGGTGGCGAAACCGCGTGCGTGCCCGGAGCACCACCAGCCCCGCCTCCTCCGCGGGCCCGCTGGCGTCGGCGCCGATCCCCAGCTCCGTCGCCGCGGCGGCCACGTATCCGAGGTCGCCGGCCGGCTCGGCCGCGGCCAGCAGCAGCCACTGGCGGGCCGGCTCGGGCAACCCGCGCACCTGCCGCTGGTAGTGCTCCTCGAGCCGGCTGCCGACCGGCAGCGGATCGGCCAGCGAACGCGCACCGGCCAGCTGGTCGGCCGACAGTTCCCGCGCCAGGTCGATCAGCGCGAGCGGGTTGCCGCCCGTCGCGGCCACGATGCGCGCCGCGACCCGGGGGTCGATCTGGCCCGCCGCCGACGACCGCAGCAGCTCCAGCGCGTCCGGCTCGTCCAGGCCGCCGATCTCGGCCACGGGCAGGCCGGCCAGCCCGTCGAACTCGCCCCGCGCGGCGAAGACCATGCCGATGCCCTCGGCGTGCAGGCGCCGCCCGACGAACGCCAGCACCTCGACCGACTCGGCGTCCAGCCACTGCGTGTCGTCCACGCAGCACAGCAGCGGCCCGCCCGCGGCCGCCTCGGCCAGCAGCGTCAGTGCCGAGAGCCCGACCAGGAACCGGTCCGGCGGCGGCCCTTCGGCCAGCCCGCACGCCACGCGCAGCGCCCGGTCCTGCGCCTCGGGCAGCTTCCGGACGCCGTCCAGAAACGGGATCAGCAGCCGGTGCAGCGCCGCGTACGGAAAACCGGCCTCCGCCTCGAGGCCGGCCACCCGGACGACCCGCACCCCGGCGGCCCGACCGGCGGCATGCTCCAGCAGGGCGGTCTTGCCGACGCCCGCATCGCCGCGCAGCACCAGCACCCCGCTGATCCCGTCTGCCAGCCCGGCGACGAGCCGGTCCAGCCGTGCGCGCTCAGCGGCCCGACCCGTCAACCCCATCCGCCAGGCCCTTTCCCGCGCACGACCGCACGCACACCGTAGACCGGCGGTCGCGGCCGGCGAAGCGGCCATCCGGTCGAAGGTTTCAGCGGGTCGTCCGGGTCAGGACCTGGTCACACACCACAGTCCATAGTGGACAGTGATACCGGGGTTACCTGCCCGCGCCGTCCCGCCCGGGCCAGGTGCCGAAGCGGACCTCGCCGAGCGTCGCTTCCGCACCGGGAAGCAGCGTGCGCTCACCGACCTCGGCGCCGAAGTAGCGCGCCTGCGGGTCGGTGACCACCTCGCGCGGATCGCCGCGGAAGGCCAGCGCCTCGCGGAAGAACCTGTCCATCCGGAACTGCTCCGGCCCGGCCACCTCGACCATCCCCTTGACCGGGGAGCCCACCGCGGTCCGGCCCACCGCCTGCGCGACCTCGTCGCTCACGATCGGCTGGAACAGCACCGGCGCGAACCGGACGCTGTCCCCCTCGGCGGCCGCATCCGCCATGGCCTTCACAAACTCGAAGAACTGCGTGGCGCGCACGATCGAGTACGGAACCGCCCCGTCCTCGATCAGCTTCTCCTGGGCGGCCTTGGCCCGGAAGTAGCCGCTCTGCTGCAGCCGCTCGGTGCCCACCACCGACAGCGCCACGTGGTGCCCGACACTCGCCGCGGCCTCGGCCGCCAGCAGGTTGCGGGTGGAGGTCGTAAAGAACTCCAGCACCGCCGCGTCCTCGAACGACGGCGAGTTCGACACGTCGACCACCACGTCCGCGCCGGCCAGCGCCTCGGCGAGCCCTTCGCCGGTGAGCGCGTTGACGCCGGTGTTCGGCGCCGCCGCCACCGCCTCGTGGCCGTGCTCACCGAGCCTGGCCACGACCTTCGACCCGATCAGGCCGGTACCGCCGATAACCACAACCTTCATGACAAACCTCCGTGTCCGCCGGGCGTCGGTCGCTCCCGTGTACCAGCGAGGACCGGACAGCCCTCCGGCTTGTGACAGCCCGCGCGAGGTTTTCCCACCCGAAGGCCGGGCAACCGGCGCCAGCCGGTCAGCCCGGCGCGGAGATCGCCGCGAGCTTCGCCGGGTTCACCATCCACAGCACCTGGTCGACGCCCTCGGCGCAGGCGCTGACCGTGAGCACGGCGAGCGTTGTGCCCTCGCGGCTCAGCACGGCGGCAGCCTGCCCGTTCGCGCTGACCCACCGCACCTCCACACCGTCCCAGAACCAGCCGGAGATCGTGGCCAGAAACCGCGACACGCGCGGCACGCCCACCACCGGCCGCCGGGACACCTGGTACGCGCCGTTGCCGTCGGACAGGCTCGTCACGTCGGCGGCCAACAGCCGCTCCAGCGCGCCCAGGTCGCCGGAACGGGCGGCCGCGATGAACGTCCCCAGCAGCTCCTTCTGCGCCTCGGCGCTCGCCGGCGTGCGCCGCTCCCGGGTCACGTGCTTGCGCGCCCGGCTGACCAACTGGCGCACGGCCGGCTCGCTCACCCGCAGGATGTCGGCGATC
Source organism: Phytohabitans houttuyneae (assembly GCF_011764425.1). NCBI lineage: Bacteria > Bacillati > Actinomycetota > Actinomycetes > Micromonosporales > Micromonosporaceae > Phytohabitans > Phytohabitans houttuyneae. The sequence goes on along the minus strand of NZ_BLPF01000003.1, from coordinate 355,782 downwards.
TGCGCATACGGGTAGTCGAACGCCTCGCGCAGCACATAGGCGGCGCGCTCGTTGGGGGTGAGCCGTTCCATCAGCAGCAGCGTGGCGAAGGCCAGCGCCTCGCCGCGCTCGGCGCCCAGGTACGGGTCGGCGCTGGTGTCGACCGGCTCGGGCAGCCACGGCCCGATGTACGTCTCGCGCCGCACCCGCGCCGACTGCAGCGCGTTGATGGCCAGCCGGGTGGTGGTGGTCGCCAGGAACGCGCCGGGGTTGACCACCGCGCCGCGGTCGGTCCCCTGCCAGCGCAGCCAGACCTCCTGCACGAGGTCTTCGGCCTCGGCGGCGCTGCTCAGCATGCGGTAGGCGATCCCGAACAGGCGCGGCCGCAGGCTCGTGAAGAGGGCCGCCGCCTCGTCGAGGTCGCCCATGGTCCCGGGCTCACCACTCACCAGCCCATCCTCGCCCGGATGGCTTCGCCGGCCCGCGCCGCCCCTACCCCGGCGGCAGGGCCGGGCGGGTGTCGAGCAGCGTCGCGGCCAGCGCCCGGGCCGGCGGGTCGAGCGCCACGTCCAGGTCGCGAAACACCTTCTGGGCGCGGACGGCCGGCCAGTCCGGCGGCAGGTGCCGCACCGGCAGGCGCGGGTCGCGGCGGATCGCCCGCAGCCACTCGGCCACCAGTGACAGCCGGGCGGCGATCGGGTCGGCGGGCGGCCGACCGCCGTCGCCCCAGCGGGACAGGAACTCCTCGTACCGGGCGGCGAGCCCGTCCAGGTCGTACGCGTCGCGCACCATGCGGTCGACGTCGGTGAGCTCGTCGGCCCGGCACCGGAAGACCCGCACCTGCGCCTCGGCGTCGAGGCCGCCGACGATGTCGCCGACCTCGACGTGGCCGGGCGCGATCCAGAGGCCGCCCTGCAGCGGGCCGAAGCCGGCCCACGCCAGCTGCGAGCGGAGGCCGTGCCGCTCGCGGTGCCACGCGTCGGGCAGCGAGAAGCAGAGCAGCGTCCAGGTGCCGTCCCACCGGTCGTTGACCGCGCCCACCTTCCAGACGCGGTGCTGCCCGTCGTGCAGCAGGGCGACCGACCTCGGGGTGAGCCCGAAGTACATGCGGCGGCCGTCGCGCTGGCGGCGCAGCAGGCCGCGGTTGACCATGCGGGTCAGCGTCGAACGAGCGGCGTGTTCGGAGACGCCGAGCCGGCCCAGCACGTCGATGATGCTGCCGGAGAAGACGCAGACGCCCCGGTCCAGCACGTAGTCGCCGAACAGCATCAGCAGCAGCGACTGAGGGCTGGGCACCGGGCGGCCTCCTCACGGCAACGTAACGACTCAGATGATATTAGGCACATCGTTGACGGCCGCCGCAAGAACGCCTAACTTCAATGTCGAAGCGCAGGCCGAAACAAGATGGCAACACACATCGGCGGTGCGAGTCGGCCGCCCCCACGGCCCGCGCACTCGTAGTACTGGGAGGTACTCGTGCGCAGATACATGCCGCTTCTCGCCACACTCACCCTCGCCACCACCCTCGCCACCGCCTGCGGCGACGACTCCGGCTCCGCCGGCGGTGACGGGCCGATCCGGGTCGGGCAGATCGTCTCGCTCACCGGCAACTACTCCGCGCTCGGCACGGAAAACAAGAAGTCCGTCGAGCTGGCGGTCGAGCGGATCAACGGCGCCGGCGGCGTGCTCGGCCGCAAGATAGAGCTGACCGTGCTGGACGACAAGAGCCAGCCGGACCAGTCCGTACTCGCCTTCAACCAGCTCAAGGAGCGCTCCGACGCGATCATCGGGTCGCCGTTCTCCAACTCGGCGCTGGCGACCATCCCCCTCGTCGACCGCGAGCAGATCCCCTACCTGTCGCTCACCCCGGCCGACGAGCAGGTCAACCCGGTCCATCCGTACGTGTTCGTGGTGCCCGCGACCTCAGCCACGTACGCCGAGCGGATGCTGCAGTACTACAAGGCGACCGGCATCACGAAGGTCGCCGTCGCCTACGACACCCGCAGCTCGTACGCCGTCGCCGGCTTCAAGGGCATGCGGGACAAGGCCGGCGGCTACGGCGTAAACCTGGTCGCCACCGAGGAGTTCCAGACCACGGCCACCGAGTTCGGCGCGGTCTACGCCCACGTGCGCACGTCCGGGGCGCAGGCACTGACCGTGTGGGCCACCGGCCCGCCCGCGGTCGCGTTCACCAAGGGGTACGCGACGGCCGGCCTCGACATCCCGCTCATGCTGACCGGAGCGCAGGCCAGCAAGCTGTTCCTCGACCCCGCCGGCGCGGCCGCCGAAGGCGTCACCGTCTCCAGCTCGATCGGCGTCGTCGGCCCCCACCTGCCGGCGGGCAAGCAGCGGGAGGCGGTCGACGAGCTGACCACCGCGTTCACCCAGAAGTACGGCTACGCGCCGCCGCAGTTCGCGCAGGACGGGTACAGCGCGGTCAAGCTGCTCGTCGCGGCGGTCGAGGCGGCCGGCGGCACCGAGCGCACCGAGGTACGCGCCGCACTGGAAGGGCTGCGGCTGCTCACCCCCAACGGCACCTACGCCTACTCGGCCACCGACCACAGTGGACTCAAGCCGGACTTCATCTCCATCAACACGGTCACCGGCGGCGCGTTCGTGCCGACCGAGTGGGCCAAGTCCCAGCTCGCCTCGCTCACCGGTGGCTGAGTCGATGGCGCCTCTGCTGGCCGTGCGCGGGCTCAGCCGCTCCTTCGGCGGCGTGTACGCCGTGCGCGACGTCGACCTCGACGTCGCGCCCGGCCAGCTCCGTGGCCTCATCGGCCCCAACGGGGCGGGCAAGTCCACGGTGTTCAACCTCGTCGGCGGCCAGCTGCCCCCGCACGCCGGTACCGTCACGCTGGACGGGCAGCGGATCGACCGGCTGGCCCCGCACCGCCGCGCCGCCCTCGGCGTCGGCGTGGTCTTCCAGGCCGCGCGGGTCTTCCACGGCATGACCGCCCTGGAAAACGTGATGGTCGGCGCCCACGCGACCACCCGGTCCGGCCTGGTCGCCGCCGCGCTGCGGGCGCCCTCCCACCGCCGGGAGGAGCGCGAGATCCGCGACCGGGCGGCCGAGTGCCTGGAGCGGGTCGGCCTCGAAGACTGGGCGGACCGGCCCGCCGAGACGCTCCCGCTGGGGCAGCAGCGCGCGCTGCAGCTGGCCCGCGCGCTGTGCGGCCGGCCCAGGCTGCTCCTGCTCGACGAGCCCGCCTCCGGCCTGCGCGCCGGTGAGCGGCAGGCCCTCGCCACCCTCCTCGACGCGCTGCGCGCCGGTGGCCTCGCGATGATCCTGGTCGAGCACGACATGGCCTTCGTCGCCCGGCTCGCCGACCGGGTCACCGTGCTGCACCTGGGCCGGGTCCTCGCCGAGGGCACCGCCGCCCAGGTCCGCGCGGATCCCGCGGTCGTCTCGGCGTACCTGGGCGAGGAGGCCGCCGCGTGAGCCTGCTCCAGGTCGACGACCTCGTCGTGCGCTACGGCGCCGCGACCGCGCTCGACGGCGTCACCCTCGCCGTCGAGGCGGCCGAGCTGGTGGCGCTGATCGGACCCAACGGCGCCGGAAAGTCCACATTGGTCAACACCCTCTCCGGCATCGTCCGGCCGGCGAGCGGCACCGTCCACATCGGAGGGCAGCTGGCCCACGTGCCGGAAGGGCGGGAGATGTTCGCCGACCTGACCGTCGACGACAACCTGCGGCTGGGCGGCTGGCGCAACGGGCGGCGCGGTCGGGACACCGGCCACGTCTACGAGGTGTTCCCCGAACTGGCCCCGCTGCGCCGCCAGCGCGCTGGGCGGCTCTCCGGCGGCCAGCAGCAGATGGTCGCCGTCGGCCGGGCGCTGATGGCCCGCCCGGACCTGCTCGCGGTCGACGAGCTCTCCCTCGGTCTGGCACCGATGGTCGTCGCCAGCCTCGTCCGGCACCTGCGCGAGCTCAACCGCGAGCGCGGGCTGGCCGTGCTGCTCATCGAGCAGAACGCGCGGATGGCGCTGGAGCTGTGCACCCGGGCGTACGTGCTGGAGGCCGGCCGGGTGGTCGCCGAAGGCCCGGCAGCCCAGCTCGCGGCGGACAGCCGGGTCGCCGCCGCCTACCTGGGCGGACCGGTGGAGGCGGCACGGTGAGCCAGCTGCTGGAGTACCTGCTCACCGGCGCCGGCATCGGCGCGGGCTTCGCGCTGGTCGGCAGCGGCCTCGTGGTCATCTACCGGGTCACCCGCGTGGTCAACTTCGCGCAGGGCGCGTTCGCGGTCATCGCCGCCATGCTCACCTCGACACTGCTCGCGAGCGGGCTGCCGCACGGTGCCGCGGAGCTTGTCGCCGTCGCCGCGGCGGCCGCGGTCGGCCTCGTCGTCGGCGTGATCGCCATCGGCAAGCCGGGCACCAGCCCCCGCGCGGCGCTCATCGTGACGCTCGGGCTCGGCGTGTTCGCGTACGCCGTCGAGGTCCTGATCTGGGGCGACCAGCCCCGGTCCTTTCCCGGCCTGGCCGGCTCGACGCACGTCGCCGGCGCCCGGGTGCCCACCCACTACCTGCTCGTCATCGGCGTGACCCTGCCGGTCTTCGCCCTCCTCGCCGCCTTCTTCGCCCGCACCGACCTGGGCAAGGCGCTGTCCGCCTGCGCGTCCAACCGGTACGCCGCGCGGGTCGTCGGCATCGACGTGACCCGGATGGGGCTGCTGTCGTTCGGGCTCGGCGGCGCGCTGGGCGGCCTCGCCGGAGTGCTCGTCACGCCGGTACAGCAGGTCACGTTCGACAGCGACGTCACCCTGATCGTCAACGGCTTCGCCGCCGCCGTCCTCGGCGGACTGACACGCCCCGCCGTCACGCTCGCCGGCGGGCTGCTGCTCGGCGTCGCGCAGACGGTGATCGCCGGCTACGGCGGCGGCGCGTACCAGCTGGAGCTGGCACTCGGCCTGATGCTCGCGGTCATGGTGGTCCAGGCCGCGCGGACCCCGACCTCACAGCAGGAGGCGATGCCGGGATGAGACGCCACCTGCCGGTCGCCGCGGCGGTCGCGCTCGTGCTGGCCCTGCCGCCGCTGCTGTCCAGCAGCCACCTCGCGGTCTTCACGCTGCTCGGCCTCGCCGCGACCGTCACCGTCGGCCTGTCGCTGCTGATGGGGTACGCCGGGCAGGTCTCGCTCGGCCAGGCGTCGTTCTACGCGATCGGGGCGTACACCGCCGGCCTGCTGTCCGTGCACGGCGCGCCCACCCTCGCCGGCCTCGCGGCGGCCCCGGTCGTGGCGGCGCTGTCCGCCACCGTCGTGGGGGTCTCCCTGCTGCGGCTGCGCGGTCACCACCTCGCGTTCGCCACCCTCGCCACGCAGCTGATCCTGCTGTCGCTGCTGGCCCGCGGCGAGTGGGCCGGGGGCGCGATCGGCCTGCAGGGCATCCCCCGGCTCTCGATCGGCGGATACGAGCTCGCCGGCGACCTCGGCTACGCGTACCTCGCCTGGGCCGCACTCGGCCTGGCCGTGCTGGTCACCGCCAACGTGATGGCCTCGCGGCCCGGGCGCGGCCTGCGGGCACTCGCCACCAGCGAGGTCGCCGCGGCGGCCAGCGGCGTGCCGGTGGGGCGCTACCGCCTCGCCGTGTTCGCCCTCTCCGCGGCGTTCGCCGGGCTCGCCGGCGGCGTCTACGCCTTCTACCTCGGCTATCTGGCCCCCGGCTCGTTCCCGATCCTGCTGTCGATCGAGTACGTGGTGATGGCCGTCGTCGGCGGCATGGGCACCGTCTGGGGCGCGGTCGCCGGCGCCACCGCGATCATGCTGCTCGTCCAGCTGCTCACCACGATCGGCACCCAGCCCGGCATGCCCAGCTACGCGCCGAGCGTGCTCTCGTACGCGGTCTACGCGGTCGTGCTCGTGCTCGTCGTGCTGTTCCTGCCACGCGGGATCGTGCCGGCCGCCCGGGACGCCCGCATCCGCCTCCGCAGATAACAGCATCCTCGGAAAGGAGCAACGCATGGTGGACCTCACCGGCCGGGTGGCCGTCGTCACGGGCGCGGGACGCGGGCTCGGCCTGGCGTACGCGACCGCGCTCGCCGCCGCCGGGGCCCGCGTGGTGGTCAACGACGCCGACCCGGCGGCGGCCGCCGCGGCGGTCAAGCAGATCGAGGCCGACGGGGGTACCGCGGTCGCCGAGCCGGGCGCGGTCGGCCCCACCGAGACCGCCGAACGCCTCGTCGAACGGGCCGTCGCCACCTTCGGCCACCTCGACGTGCTGGTGACCAACGCCGGGATCCTGCGCGACCGCATGCTGTGGAAGATGTCCGACGATGACTTCGACGAGGTCGTCGCCGTCCACCTGCGCGGCACGTTCACCTGCGTGCGGGCGGCGGTGCGGCGGATGCGCGAGCAGGGGCAGGGCGGCCGGATCATCGCCGTGGGCTCCCCCGCCGGCCAGCGCGGCAACCTCGGCCAGACCAACTACTCCGGCGCGAAGGCGGGCATCGTCGGCATGGTGCGCACCTGGGCCCTCGAATGCGCCCGCGCCGGGATCACCGTCAACGCGGTCATCCCCGTCGCGGCGACCGCGATGACCGCGACGATCCCCGCCTTCGCGCCGCACGTCGAGGCGTGGCAGGCGGACGGCACACCGCTGCCCGGCTGGCTGCGCACCGGCGAAGGCTTCGGCACGCCGGACGACGCGGCGGGGCTCGTGGCCTTCCTCGCCTCGGCCGAGGCGGGCGAGATCACCGGTCAGGCGATCGGCATCGGTGGCGACCGCCTCACGCTCTGGTCCCACCCCGAGGAGGTGGCCACCGCCATCCGCGAGGGCGGCTGGGACGCCGCCACCATCGCGGCCGTCTGGTCCACCGCGCTGGGCCACCGGGACACCCGCCCGTGAACCTCGGCGCGCTCGTCGCCATCGACGTGCACGTACACGCCGAGCTCGGCAAGGACGGCCACCAGTCGCTGCCGGCCGAGCTGATGGCCGCGTCGGCCCGGTACTTCCGCGGCGACCACCCGCGCACCCCCACCGTGGCGGACATCGCGGCGTACTACCGCGAGCGCCGGATGGCCGCCGTCGTCTTCACCGTCGACGCGCGGACCGCCACCGGGCACCCGCCGATACCCAGCGACGAGGTCGCCGAGGCCTGCGCGGCCAACGCCGACGTGCTCATCCCGTTCGCCAGCGTGGACCCGTGGCGCGGCGCCGACGCCCTGCTCCAGGTGCGGGCGCTGCTGGACGGGTACGGCGTGCGCGGCTTCAAGTTCCACCCCAGCCTGCAGGCGTTCCACCCCGACGACCGGATGTGCTACCCGCTGTACGAGGCGATCGAGGCCGCCGGCGCCGTCGCTCTCTTCCACAGTGGACAGACCGGCATCGGTGCGGGCGTGCGGGGCGGGGGTGGCATCCGGCTCAAGTACGCCAATCCCCTCGCCCTCGACGACGTGGCCGCCGACTTTCCCGACCTGCGGATCGTCATCGCGCACCCGTCGTTTCCGTGGCAGGACGAGGCGCTCGCGGTGGCCACCCACAAGCCGCTGGTGCACATCGACCTGTCCGGCTGGTCGCCGAAGTACTTCCCGCCGCAGCTCGTGCGCTACGCCAACACGCTGCTGTCGGACAAGGTGCTCTTCGGCTCCGACTTTCCGCTCATCACGCCGGACCGGTGGCTGGCCGACTTCGAAAAGCTGGACATCCGGCCCGAGGTGCGGCCCAAAATACTCAAGCAGAACGCCGCACGCCTCCTCGGCCTGGAAGGCAACGATGCGTAACCAGGGAGTCGGCTCCTGGGCCGCCCGACGCGCCCGCATGTCACCGGAGCGCGTCGCGGTCGTCCACGACGGCCGGGAGTACACGTACCGCGAGGTGGCCGAGCGGACCGCCCGCCTGGCCCACGTGCTGGCCGCGCGCGGGATCGGCCGCGGCGACCGCGTCGCCTACCTCGGGCCCAACCACCCCACACTCCTGGAGATGCTGCTCGCGACCGGCGTGCTGGGCGCCGCGTTCGTCCCGCTGAACACCCGCCTCGCCGCGCCCGAACTGGCGTACATCCTGCGCGACAGCGGCGCCGCCGCACTGATCTGGTCACCCCGGCTGGCCGGCGTGGTGGAGGAGCTGAAGGCCACCGTGCCCTACGAGCTGTCCCTCGACGGCTACGAGGCGGCACTGTCCACGGTGGAGCCCGAGCCGCTCGACCTGCCCGTCGCGCCGGACGAGACCTGCATGCTCATGTACACCTCGGGCACCACCGGCCGCCCCAAGGGTGTGATGCTCACCCACGCCAACGTCACCTGGAACACGGTCAACCTCCTCGTCGACGTCGACATCACCAGCACCGAGGTGACGCTGGTCAGCGCGCCGATGTTTCACGTCGCCGCGCTCAACCAGACCGTGCTGCCGACGTTCTGCAAGGGCGGTACCGCCATCCTGGTGTCCGCCTTCGACCCGGACGCGACGCTGGAGCTGATCGAGCGGCACCGGGTGACGTTCCTGTTCGGTGTACCGGCGATGTTCCAGGCCATCGCGCGGTCGCCGCGGTGGGCGGAGGCCGACCTGTCCTCGGTCCGCTCCGCGATCTGCGGCGGCGCGCCGGTGCCCGAGCCGCTCATCGCGACGTACCGGCAGCGCGGCGTGACGTTCATGCAGGGTTACGGCCTGACCGAGTCCGCGCCCGGCGCCACGTTCCTGCGGGCCGGCGACAGCCCGGCCAAGGCCGGCTCGGCCGGCACCCCGTCCTTCTTCACCGACGTGCGGCTGGCCGCGCCGGACGGCGGGCCGGTGGCGCCGCACGAGCCCGGCGAGGTGCAGATCCAGGGCCCCAACGTGATGGCCGGCTACTGGGGGCAGCCGGCCGAGACGGCCGCGGCGCTGACCGGCGACGGGTGGCTGCGCACCGGCGACGTCGCGGTCGCCGACGACGAGGGATACCTGTACATCCGCGACCGGATCAAGGACCTGATCATCTCGGGCGGCGAAAACATCTACCCGGCCGAGGTCGAGGACGTGATCTACCAGCATCCGGCCGTCGCCGAGTGCGCCGTGATCGGCGTGCCGGACGAGCGGTGGGGCGAGGTCGGCCGGGCTGTCGTCGTGCTCCGCGCCGGCGCGCGGCTCGACCCGGCGCAGCTGCTCGCCTTCCTCGACGGCAAGATAGCCCGCTACAAGATCCCGAAGAGCGTGGTGCTCGCCGAAGGGCTGCCCCGGACCGCGTCCGGCAAGGTCCTCAAGCAGGAGCTGCGCGCCCGCCACCAACCCTAGGAGGAGCCCGGATGCGCACCGTCCACGGCCTCGAAGAGCTCACTTCCCTCGCCGGCACCACGCTCGGGCCCGGCGACTGGTGGGAGATCACCCAGGACCGGATCGACCGCTTCGCCGACGCCACCGACGACCACCAGTGGATCCACGTCGACCCGGAGCGCGCCAGTGGCGGCCCGTTCGGCGGGACGATCGCGCATGGCTACCTGACCGTGTCGCTGCTGGTCCCGATGTGGAGCGAGCTGCTGCGGATCGACGGGATCGGCATGGGCGTCAACTACGGGCTCAACAAGGTCCGCTTTCCCGCACCGCTCCCGGTCGGCTCGAAGATCCGGCTGCACGCCCGCGTCGAGTCGGTCCGCGTGGCCGCCGCCGGCGCCGTCGACCTCACCGTCGCGATGACGGTGGAACGCGAGGGCGGCGACAAGCCGGTCGCGGCCGCCGAGGTGATTTACCGCTACGTCCCCTGAGCCCCGTGTCCATGTGCGGCGCCTCATGACCGGCTACCGGTTGGGTGTCGACTTTGGAACCACCACGACCGTACACCTGGCGCGCGCCAACCCGGCCGGGGTCGAGCCCAATCCCAAGCGGCGCGTCGTCGACGGCGCCGTCCTGCTGGCCGGCGCGGACGTGCCGGTGACGGACCTGATCGCGACGGGTGGCCGCGGACGCCCGGCGGGTTCGAGGCGCCGCTGGTGGCGTTCCAGACGCTGAAGCCGGCGGCCACGCGTGTGCCGTCGCGGCTGAAGGCGCGGGTCGCCGCGGCCGTGGCGTCCGGACAGGGCCTCACCAACCCCAGGTGCCGCGGGAGCAACGGTCCGGACCACCGCGGGCGTCGCGGTAGCCCGAATCATGGAGTCACTCCCGGAGCGTGGCCAGGCGGCGGGCGCCCTCCAGCAGCTCGGCCCCGTCGGCGGGCGCGGCGAACGTCAGGCGCAGGTACGGCGCGGGCGGCTCGGCGGCGAAGAACCGGTTGCCGCTGTCCACCGTCACCCCGGCGCGGCGGGCCTGGTCGGCGACGACTGTGACGTCGGTGCCGGCGGGCAGTTGCAGCCACAGGTGGAGCCCGCCGGTCGGCATGCTCGTGACCGTCCAGTCTGGACGGTCGCGGACGAGCGCGGCGGCCAGGGCGCCGGCCCGCTCGCGCAGGTCCAGCGAGAGCTGGCGCAGGTGCCGCTCCCAGGCGGGTGCGCTGACCAGCTCGACGGCGGCCTCCTGCAGCGGGCGGGTGACGAAGAAGTCGTCCACCGCGCGGACAGCGCGCATCCGCTCCATCACCGGGCCGCGCGCGACGATCGCGCCGATCCGCAGGCTGGGCGCGGCGGGCTTGGTCAGTGACGTGACGTACACGACCGTGCCGTCGGGGTCGTCGGCGGCCAGCGGGCGAGGTGGCCGCGTGCCGTGGCCAAGCAGCCGGGCGAAGTCGTCCTCCACCAGGAACGCCCCGGCGGCCCGCGCGACCTGCCGCACCTGGTCGCGGCGACGCGGCGCGAGCACCACGCCGGTGGGGTTGTGGTGGGTGGGCTGGCAGTAGAGCACGCGCGCACCGGTCATCGCGAACGCGTCGGCCAGCAGGTCGGGCCGGATGCCCTCGGCGTCCATCGGCACCGGCACCGGACGCAGGCCGGCGGCGCGCGCCGCGGTGAGCGCGCCCGGGTACGTCGGCGACTCGACGAGGATCGGGCTGCCCGGCCCCGCGATCGCCCGGAACGCGACCGACAGCGCGCCCTGCCCGCCGCCGGTGACGAGCACGTCGTCCGCCGTCGCTCCCCCGCCGACGAGCGCGGCGAAGACGGAGCGCAGGGCCGGCAGGCCGCTTGCCGGTGCGCGGTCCCAGGCGTCCGGGCGGCGGGCGGCGCGGGCCAGCGCCGCGCTCAGTGCGCGGACCGGCTGCAGCGAACGATTCGGGTACCCACCGTCGAGGCGCACGGTCCCCTCCGGCGGCGGCGGCGGGTCGGCGAGGTGCCGGGTGTCCACCGAACGGTCGGCCAGCGCCACCGTCTGCCACGCGGTGTCGGCGACCACGAGGCCGCGCGCGGAGCGGGGCGCCACGTACGTCCCGCTGCCGGGCCGGGTCACCACCGCTCCCTCGGCGGCGAGCGCGGCGATGGCCCGGGAAACGGTCACCGGGCTGACCCGGTAGCGCTCGACCAGCTCGCGGCTGCTCGGCAGGCGGTCGCCGGGAGCCATGCCGGTGAGCAGGTCACGCAGGCTCGTGACCAGCGCCTGAGAAGTGCTACTCTCTGACATGAGACCACAGGATAGCGCTATCGCGCTCGGCGATGCACCGCTACCGCTCGACATCGACGCCCTGCGGGCCGACACACCCGGCGCGGACCAGGTCATCCATTTCAACAACTCCGGCTGCGGCCTGCTCGCCCGGCCGGTGCTCGACACGATGGTCGACCACCTGACGCTGGAGGCGAGCATCGGCGGCTACGAGGCGTCGGCGGCGCGGGCGGCCTCGGTCCGCGAGTTCTACCAGCAGCTCGCCGCGCTCATCAACACCTCACCGGACAACATCGCCTTCGCCGGCAGCAGCACCCACGCGTACGCGACCGCGCTGTCGTCGATCCCGTTCGAGCCCGGCGACGTCATCCTCACCACCCGCGACGACTTCATCTCCAACCAGATCGCGTTCCTGTCGCTGCGCAAGCGCTTCGGCGTGCGCGTCGTGCACGCACCGGACCTGCCCGGCGGCGGCGTCGACGTGGCGGCGATGGCCGGCCTGATGCGGCGGCACCGCCCGCGGCTCGTCGCCGCCACCCACGTGCCCACCAACTCCGGGCTGGTACAGCCGATCGCCGAGATCGGCCGGCACTGCCGCGAGCTCGACCTGCTGTACATCGTGGACGCCTGCCAGTCCGTCGGCCAGCTGCCGCTGGACGTGGCCGAGATCGGCGCGGACTTCCTGGCGGCCACGTGCCGCAAGTTCCTGCGCGGCCCGCGCGGCTCCGGCTTCCTCTACGTCTCCGACCGGGTGCTGAGCGGGGAGTACGAGCCGCTGTTCATCGACATGCACGGCGCCCGCTGGACCGCGCCGGAGCAGTACGAGCCGGTGGACACCGCGGCGCGCTTCGAGGAGTGGGAGTTCCCGTACGCGACCGTGCTCGGCTGCGCGGCCGCCACCCGGTACGCCCGCGGGGTCGGCATCGACGCCATCGCCGCGCGCAGCCCCGCGCTCGGCGCCCGCCTGCGGGATGGCCTGGCCGCGATCCCTGGTGTACGCGTGCTGGACCGCGGGCCGCAGCTGTGTGCGGTGGTCACGTTCGCGATCGACAACTGGCTGCCCCAGCCGTTCAAGGCCGCGATGGACGCCCGCCGCGTCAACTCGGCGCTCAGCTTCCGCGAGTTCGCCCAGTTCGACTTCGGCGACAAGGACGTCGACTGGGCGCTGCGCCTGTCGCCGCACTACTACAACACCGAGTCCGAAGTGGACACTGTGGTGGCGGCGGTCGGGGAGCTGAGCCGCTTCCACCCGGCGGCCCGCTGACGACGCACGGCCACCGTGGCGGTCGGGCCTGGTGGGAGACCGTCGGACAGCCAGGTGCGGCGCGCACGGATTGACGGTCGTACGGGCAGCCCTACCGGCGGGACGCCGGCTGGCGAGGAGTGCGCGCCGCCGGCCGGATGGGAGAGGCTTTCATCGATCGGTCGCAGTGGCGCTATCGACGGGGGAAGCATGTCGCGGTTCAAGATCGCACGGTCAGCCGGCGCGCGGTGCTCGGCGGTGCCGCCGCCGGGGTGGCCGGGGCCGGGCTGGCACCGGCCTGGGCGGCGAACGCCGCTGGACGGCCGCCGCGCGGATCCATCCCATCAACCAGGAGCCGGTGGACGCCGTCGCGTCCCGGCTGGAGCGCTCGCTCGTCGCGCTGCGCCGGGACATCCACGCGCATCCGGAGGCCGCGGGCCAGGAGCGCCGCACCGCGGGCGTCGTCGCGCGGCGGCTCCGCGCGGCCGGCCTCGACGTCACCACCGGCGTCGGCGGGCACGGCGTCGTGGCGGTGCTCACCGACCGGCGCCGGCCGCGCCGGACCGTGGCCTACCGCGCGGATATGGACGCGGTACCGCCGGACGCCCAGCAGGGTGGCGGCGACCAGCCGGCCCACCTGTGCGGCCACGACATCCACACCACCGTGGGCGTCGGGGTGGCGGAGGTGCTGGCCCGAGGACCGGTACCGCGAGGTCCGCGCCGGCATCCACCGCCTCGCGGCAACCGTCGACGCGGCGTCGGTCGCGTTCCCGAACGCGCCTTTCCCCGCGATGATCTGCCCGGAGCCGCAGGGCCTGGCGCTGGAGCGGCACCTGCGGCGGGCGGTCGGCCGCGACCGGGTCGCGAGGCTGCAAGCGGCGATCCCCTTCAACGGTGGGGACTTCGCACTCTTCCTCGACCGGGTGCCGGGCACGTTCTCGTTTCTCGGCGTCCGCCGGCCGGGCGGCACGATCGAGAGCGGCTACCCGCACCTGGGCACGTTCGACCCGGACGAGCGGCGACGGTCACGGGGTCCGGGCGATGCCGGCTGGCTGGCCAGCTCCGCCGCCGGGTGACGGCTCGCGCCACCCGGCGGCGGTGTCCTGCCTTACTGGAAGGTGATCTGGTCGATGGTGATGGTGGAGCTGCCGCCGTACCAGAAGCCCATCGCCAGCTGAGACGGCGAGTTGCGACTGATCCCGTTCGCCACCAACGGAATCCGGATGTCCTGATAGCCGGTGGTGATCACCGGACGGCCACCACCATCCACAGTGAAGTCACCGAACACCTTCGTCACCCCACCCAGCCCGAGGTTGAAGTGGGCCTGCTCTCCCCCGGCCGCACCCTTAACCCGCACCACCAGATAGGTGTAGCCGCTCAGATCCACCCCCACGTCAGAGCCGAACCAACCACAGTTGTTGTACCGCAAACTCAACGCCCCACCGGTCACCACACCCGAGCCGCCACCGTCCAGGAAGCAGTTGCCACCGGTCCACTTCCCCAGGTCATTCTGTGAAGCCGACGGATACGCCGGGGTGCCGTCGAAGTTGTCCAGCACCAGTCCGGTCGTCACCGCGTTGGTCGTGACCGTGACGGTGTTGCTGGCCGCCGACCGGTTCCCCGCCGCGTCCCGCGCCCGCACCGTATAGCCATAACTGGTCGACGCGCTGAGACCGATGTCGGTAAACGACGTCCCACTCGGACTGCCCACCAACGTCGACCCGCGGAACACCTCATAGCCCGTCACACCAACGTTGTCCGAAGCAGCCGTCCACGACAACGACACCGTCGAATCAGTCTTCCCCGACGACGACAGCACCGGCGCCGACGGCGCCGTGCAGTCCCCGGAACAACCACTCGTCGTCGCCGACACCGCAGCCGACGAACCGGACACGTTACCCGCGGCATCCACCGCACGCACCGCGTACTGATACGACTGACCCGGCGAACGACCCAAGTCCGTGAACGACGTACCAGACGGCGAACCCGCAAGCACACCGTCACGCCACACCTGATAACCCGTCACACCAACGTTGTCCGAAGACGCCGACCACGACAACGACACACTCGTGTTCGTCACCCCCGACACCACAAGACCCGACGGCACCGACGGGGCGACACAGTCGCCGGTGCAAGAGCCGACGGTGACCGCGTTGGACAGCACGTTGTAGCCCTTGGCCGCGTCCCAGGTGCCGGTGTTGGCGAGCCGGATCGAGTACTCGGGACGGGACTGCAGGCCTGTGCTGGGGTCGGGCAGCCAGAGCGCCAGCTTGTACGTGCCGGCCGCGGCGCCGCCCGGCAGCGTGACGCTCGTGCTGATCGTGCTCGGGCCGGCGAGCCACGCGCGGGGGTCGACCGCGGGCAGCGGCAGGTTGTAGCGGTGGCCGGCGTTCTCGAGCACCAGGTACACGGGTCGGTTCTTGATCAGCCCGGACCACCCGTCGTTGTGCAGGTGTGCGGTGAGGCTGAGGCCGCCGCCGGGGCTGACCGTGGTCGGGAAGGTGGCGTCGAGCAGCCGTAGCCGGTACCCGAGCTTGCGCTTGATGCGCACGAAGCAGGTCTCGGCGGGATCGCTGCCGCTGGCGGCGAGGTTGGCCGCCTTCCACTTGTCGGTGTTGACCGCGGCGTAGTCCTCGTTGATCTCGGTGAAGTTGAGCTTCTGCATCTCGGTCTGCGCGTTGACGCAGGCGGCGTCGTTGTAGCCGTCGGCGCCGCACGTCTCGCCGCCGACCATCTTGTTGTGCCCGGTCGAGGTGGCCAGGTCGTACATCCACTGCTTCTTCTGCTCGACGTAGAACCAGCCCATCCAGGACGGGTTGTCGTAGGTGCCCATGTCGTTGTAGTCGGCGAGGAAGCAGTCGTTGTGGAAGCTGACCCGGTCCTTCTGCGCCTGGGTGAGCGTGCAGCCTTCGGGGACGACGCAGGTGGTGGGCTCGACCATCTCCTTGATGTAGATCGGGTAGCGCATCGCGAGCGGGATGCTCGCCGGTGTGGTGTCCGCGATCCTCTTCATGATCCGGTAGCGGGCGGGCGCCTCCTCGACCGAGGACGGGTTGGTCAGGCCGCCGGTGTGCCATTCGCCCCAGGCGCCGAGGTAGCCGGTCTCCAGGTGCAGCACGACGTCGGCGTTCGCGCTGATGACGGCGTTGATCTGGGTGATGTGGCCGAGGATCCGGGCTTCGTCGACGTTGACGTAGCCGTCCCAGGTGTAGGCCGGCCGCAGGACAGCCTTCATGCCCGCCGCGCGGACAGCCGCCAGCCCGGACGCCAGGTTGTCCAGCAGGGCCTGTGGCAGCGGCTGGGTCTTGTACTTGTCCAGGTGCACGTAGCTGTGGATGAGCGTGTTGCCGTTGGCCTTGGCGCGGGCGAAGGTCCGGTCGAGCAGGTCGGGGTTGAATCCGGGGATCGTGGCGGCGTTGACGTAGTCGTTGACCGCCGGGTCGTTGATGATCTCGTATCTGTTGTGGTAGCCGCGTTCCGGGTTGGCGAACGCGGTGCCGAGGTCGGCCTCGTAGGTGACGGTGGCGGCGTGCGCGGGCGAGGCACCGACCGCCACCGCTCCCAGGCCGGCGAGCAGGACGGCCGCGGCGAGCGTGCGCAGGGTTCGTGTCAGCATTGTCCCTTCCCTCTACTGGAAGGTGATCTGGTCGATGGTGATGGTGGAGCTGCCGCCGTACCAGAAGCCCATCGCCAGCTGAGACGGCGAGTTGCGACTGATCCCGTTCGCCACCAACGGAATCCGGATGTCCTGATAGCCGGTGGTGATCACCGGACGGCCACCACCATCCACAGTGAAGTCACCGAACACCTTCGTCACCCCACCCAGCCCGAGGTTGAAGTGGGCCTGCTCTCCCCCGGCCGCACCCTTAACCCGCACCACCAGATAGGTGTAGCCGCTCAGATCCACCCCCACGTCAGAGCCGAACCAACCACAGTTGTTGTACCGCAAACTCAGGGCACCACCGCTCACCACACCCGAGCCGCCACCGTCCAGGAAGCAGTTGCCACCGGTCCACTTCCCCAGGTCATTCTGTGAAGCCGACGGATAGGCCGGGGTGCCGTCGAAGTTGTCCAGCACCAGTCCGGTCGTCACCGCGTTGGTCGTGACCGTGACGGTGTTGCTGGCCGCCGACCGGTTGCCCGCCGCGTCACGCGCCCGCACCGTGTAGCCATAACTGGTCGACGCGCCGAGACCGATGTCGGTAAACGACGTCCCAGTCGGACTGCCCACCAACGTCGACCCGCGGAACACCTCATAGCCCGTCACGCCAACGTTGTCCGAAGCAGCCGTCCACGACAACGACACCGACGTGTCCGTCTTGCCCGGCGACGACAGCACCGGCGCCGACGGCGCCGTGCAGTCCCCGGAACAACCACTCGTCGTCGCCGACACCGCAGCCGACGAACCGGACACGTTACCCGCGGCATCCACCGCACGCACCGCGTACTGATACGACTGACCCGGCGAACGACCCGAGTCCGTGAACGACGTACCAGACGGCGAACCCGCAAGCACACCGTCACGCCACACCTGATAACCCGTCACACCAACGTTGTCCGAAGACGCCGACCACGACAACGACACACTCGTGTTCGTCACCCCCGACACCACAAGACCCGACGGCACCGACGGCGCCACACAGTCACCCGTGCAGGAGCCGGTGGTCAGCGAGCCCAGGTTGACCCAGCCGTCGGCGCCCTGGTTAGTGTTGGCGAACGACAGCGGGATCGCCGGGCGCCACTGGTCGATGATCCAGTCGGTCAGCCGGCTCGCGGCGGGCCGGGCGCGCAGCACGTCCGGGGTGACCGCTTCGAGGGGGTTGCGGACCTTGAGCACGAGGCTGTACGAGCCGGCGGGAACACCAGCGGTGCTGAGGTTGGCCGAGAAGTTGACCGGGCGGCCGAAGTCCAGGTAGGTGGGGTCGGCGCCCACGCCCCAGTCGGGGAAGGCCCGGATCCGCAGCGGCTGTACCTGGCGCAGGTCCCAGCTCGTGTCCCAGGTCTTGACGATCGTGCCGGCGGAGTTGCGCAGGCCGATCACGGTGGTCCACGGGTAGTAGAACGGTGCGACGCCGTTGTTCTGCATCGTGACGCCGACCTTGAAGGTGCCGGACGCGGTGGCGTTGAAGTTGGCCTGCGGGATGTGCAGGTTGTAGCCCAGCTTGCGGACGCCCGCGGCCACCTTCGGGTCACTGGTGCTGTACCCACCGGCCCCGGTCTGGTTGATCATCCAAGTGATGTGGGTGAGCTCGGTGGCGGCGAGCACGTCGTCGACCTGCCCGGAGCCGCCGGGCCAGTTGGCGTACAGGCTCCCCTGGATCTCCGGGCGGGCCTCGCCGCCGATCGACTGGGTGACCCACCGGTTTTCGGTGCCGGTGTTGAGCTGGAGCTGGAGGAACGCGTCGTCCCAGCCGTTCATCGAGGCCGGCAGGGTCATGCTCTTGAGCTGGCCGCCGCGAAACTCCTTGTACGGCCAGGAGTCGTCGTGGAAGCCGATGTTCGCGTTCTCGGTGCCGGCGAGCGGGTAGCGGACCTCGAGCTGGATGTTGTCGAACGCGCTGTCGTACGCGCCGATGAGCGTGCGGATCGTGGTGTCGGTGGGCATCAGGTTGGGGTAGCCGTCGGCCGGGTCGCGGTCGTACGGCCAGGTGTGCCACTCACCCCACAGGCCGACCAGACCCAGCGACATGAACCCGACACGCGGGTCGGCGGTGCCGCCGGGACCGGCGTGGTCGTAGCGCTGGGCGAAGGCGTTGATGAAGCTGGTGAGCGCGGCGATGACGTCGGGGTCGTCGTAGTCGGGGCTGACCGTGCCCCAGAAGCCGTTGGTGCGCAGCGCCATCTTGCCGTTCAGGCAGGGCGGGATGCCGTTGCCGGGGTGGGTGCCGCTGCCGCCGGGGTACTCGACGTAGAAGCGGAACGCGACCTGCCGGCCCCAGACGGCGGCCTCGTCCAGCGCCTTCTCGAAGACGCTCCAGTCGAAGACCGAACAGCTGTTGGGGTCCTTCATCACCTCGTTGAGGGCGAAGTAGCTCCACACCAGGCCGCCGGGAAACTTCGTGGACAGGTTGTCGCCGGGGAACAGGTACGGCGCGATGCCCTTCAGCGGCTGGCCGATCGGGGCCTCGGCGTAGGCGTAGGTGTGGGTGGCGAGGCTCGTGTCGGGGCCGGGTCCTGCCGGCGGGCGGGTGGGTGGACCGGCGGGCGCCGCGGCCGCGCCGGTGGAGACCAGGACGAGGGCCGTTGCGGCCGCGGTGGTGGCGAGCAGCAGCTTGCGTACCGATGGCATGAACCGTGCTCCCTTCATCGGGTGGTGACGGTGCCGAGGTTGAGCCAGCCGGAGTGGTTGTCCTGTGCGGTGTTCGCGAAGCGCAGCGGGATGCCGCCGCGCAGCGGGTTCGCCACCCGCATGACGAGGTCGTAGTCGCCTGCGCGCAGGCCGCGGGTGTCGATGCGGGTGGACAGCTGCGCGGGGTCCTGGCCGGGCTGGATGCCGGCCACGCTCCAGGAGGTGTGCCAGCGCCGGACGATCCGCCCCTGGCTGTCGACGGCGGCCAGCTCGGCGGGCCAGTCGTAGTAGAACGGCGCGGCGCCGCGGTTGGCCACGCGCACCGACACCCGGTCGCGGGACAGGGCCGCCTCGGTGACGGTCAGCTCGTAGCCGAGGGACTTGGAGGCGGCCAGGGCGCGGAAGTACTTGTCGCCGGTGAAGCCCTCGCCGGCGAACGCCGCGTGGCTGATCAGCCAGGAGGCGTGGGTCTGCGCGACGGACTCGGCGTAGTCCTCGTACTGCCCGCAGCTGACCGGCTGGTCCCACAGGCAGGACTGGATCTCGGGGCGCAGCTCGCCGCCGATCGGCTCCTGGCGCCACTTCTCGGTGACGCCCTGGTCGATGAGGCGCTGCACGAAGTGCCACGACGTGGGTGGCAGCGTCTCGAACGCGAACGAGTCGTCGTGGTACCCGATCGCCAGGTCCTTGTTTTCCGGGCTCGGGTAGCGGGCCAGCAGCCGGGTCCTGTCGAACGCGGCCTCGTAGCGGCCGAGCAGGCTGGTGAGTATCTCGGTGCTGGGCATCCAGTTTTCGGGCTGGGTCCAGCCGTCGTAGGGCCAGGTGTGCCACTCACCCCAGAAGCCGATCAGGCCCAGGGTGATGAACCCGATGCGCGGGTCGCCGTCGTACCGGCGGCCGAGGGCGGTGACGAACGTTTCCAGGGCGGAGACGAGCCGCGGGTCGCTGTAGTCGGGGGCGACGCTGACCCCGTTGTTGCCGAAGTCGGGGTAGGGGCGGGTGAGCAGGCCCTGGTCCAGCAGGTACTGCGGGATGCCGGTGGGCTTGCCCGGGTAGTCGACGTAGAACCGGAAGACGGCCTGGTGGCCGCGGGCGGCCACGTCGTTGAGCTGCCGTTCGAGGGCGTCCCAGCGAAACTGCCTCGGCCCGGTCATGACGTCGCGAAGCGGCAGGTAGAACCACTCCATGCTGTACGGGAAGGTCTGGTAGCTGCCGGCGTACGGCATGAAGCCCTTGAGCGGGTTGTCGGCCGGCGCGGGCGCGTAGGACAGCTGCTTCCACTGTGGACCGGAGGCGACCGCGGGGGTGCCGGACGCGAGGGTGAGGGCCGCCAGCGCGGCGACCGCGAGGCGCACTGATCTTCTCATGGTGGGGTTCCTTCGGGGCTTCAGGTGACGGTGATGCGGTCGATGTCGGGTGCCCAGCCGGTGGGGTTGGCGATGGTGACCGTGTTGCCGCCGGCAGCGACGGTGACCGTGACGGTGGTGGAGCCGAGCGTGTCCCAGCTGCCGGTCGGGGCGAAGCTGACCGACTGGCCGTTCACGAGCGCGGTACGCGCCACGGCCGACAGGTAGTGGATGGTGACGCTCCGGGTGCCGGCGGGGACACCGTTGACGACAAGCGTGGCGCCGTTGCCGATGTAGCCGACCTTCGCGCCGCCCGAGCAGGCGCCGCAGGTGGCCACGACCGCGCCGCCGGTGCGGGTGTTGCCGGACGCCTCGGCCTCGTACGTGACGGGGGTGCCGCCGCCGGTGCCGACGGTGACGGAGCCGAGGCCGAGCCAGCCGTCGGCCTGCTGCGTGGCGTTGGCGAAGCGCAGCTTCTTGGCGCTGGCGCTCACCGCCTCGAGCGGGTTCTTGACCCGCATCACCCACTGGTAGCCGCCCTGCGCGACGCCGGACAGGTCGACGGTGTGCTGGAAGTACTGCCGGTAGCCGAAGTCGCGGTAGCTGGGGTCGGCGCCGGCGTTCCACTCGGGGAAGTTGCGGATCGTCAGCGGCTGTACCGTGCGCAGGTTCCAGGGTGTGTCCCAGGTGCGCACGACGGTGCCGGCGCTGTTCTTCAGGCCGAGGGTGACCGTCCACGGGTAGTAGAACGGGGCCACGCCGCTGTTGCCGATCTGCACGCCGACGCTTGTGGTACCGCTGGCGGTGTTCCTGAAGTAGGCATTGTGGACGGTGAGGTTGTAGCCCATGAGCCGGACGGCGGCGCCCACGTTCGCGTCGCCGGCCGGGTAGTTGCCGCTCTGCTCGTTGATCATCCAGGTGGCGTGCTCGAGCTCGACGCACGCCTTGAGGTTGTCGACGTTGCCGGCGCCGCCCGGCCAGTGCTGGAAGGCCGTGGCCTGGATCTCCGGCCGGACCTCGCCCCCATCGAGCTGGTGGTCCATTTGTTTTCGGTGCCGGCGGCGAGGGTGCGTTGCAGCTGCGCGTAGGAGGCGCCGCCCAGAGACGCGGGCAGGGTGACGCCCTGCAGCGGTGAGCCTTCCCGGTAGCAGAACGAGTCGTCGTGGTAGCCGATCTCGCGGCTGTTCGCCGCTCCCCCGGCCACGTCCGGGTACCTGATCTCCAGCTTGGTGGTGTTGAACGCACTGTCGAACGCGGCCACGAGCTGGGCGCCGTTGGCGTCGCTGGGCATGTAGTTGGGGCGCCCGTCGGCGGTGTCGCTGTCGTACGGCCAGGTGTGCCACTCGCCCCACAGCCCGACAAGTCCCATGTGGATGAAGCCGAGCCGGGGGTCGCCGTCGTAGCGGGCGCCGAACGCCGCGATGAAGCTTCTCAGAGCGTTGAGCAGGAACGGGCTGTTGTAGTCGGGATGGGTGACGTTCCAGTAGGTGTCGGCGCGGTTGGCGACGTTGCCGTTGAAACAGGGCGGGATCGCGTTGGCGGGGTGGCTGCCGGTACCGCCTGGATAGGTCATGTAGATGCGGATCGCGGCCTGGTTGCCATAGCCGGCGGTCTCGGCCAGCATGCTGTCCACGATGGACCAGTTGTACGCGGCGCAGTTCGACGCGCTGGTCATGATCTCGGACAGGCCGAAGTAGCCCCAGGTCAGCGAGTGGGGGTAGCCGGCGTTCTGGTTGGCGCCGGGTGAGTAGAACCTCGCCCAGCCCTTGAGCGGGTTGTCCAGCGGTCCGGGGGCCGCGGTCAGCGGGTGGACCTGCAGCGCCGGGTCGGGGCTGGCCGGTGGCGCGGGGCGTGGTGGCGGGCCGGCCGGTGCCGCCTGAGCCGGGACGGAGCCGGCGAGCACCAGGGCGGCGCCGGCGATGGCGGCGCCGAGTACGCGGAAGTTCATGACTGGTCACCCTCCTGGCGTTACCGAAGCAATACGAAGAGGTGTTGACAAAATTTCGAAGGACTACATCATTATTCGAGAGCGGGGCGGCTGGCAAGAGCCAACCCGGACACCGGATCAGAGGCGAGGATCGGACCAGAGGCGAGGATGAGGTCGACAAAACGGCGCGACGACCGTCGCGCGGCGTGGTGGTTCCTGCTGCCCGTGCTGCTCGGGTTCGCCATCTTCTACGGCTACCCGGCCGCCCGCGGCATCTGGTACTCGGTGACCGACTACACCATGCTCAACACGCCCTCGTTCGTGGGCGCGGACAACTACGTCAAGCTCGCGCACGACAGCCAGTTCTGGAACGCGCTGCTCGTCACGGCCTGGTACGTGGTGCTCAACATCGGGTCGCAGACGGTGCTGGCCCTCGGCATCGCGGCGCTGATGCACCGGCTGACCCGGTCGGTCGTGCTGCGCGCCACGCTGCTGCTGCCGTGGCTGGTCCCCAACGTCACCGTCGGCCTGCTGTGGATGTGGCTGCTCGACACCAACCTCGGCTTCGTCAACCACCTGCTCAACGCGTTCGGCGCGGGCCCGGTCGGCTTCTTCGTCGACGCGACCTGGGCGATGCCGTCCATCGCCGCCGTCAACACCTGGGCGTACACCGGCTACACCGCACTGCTGCTGTACGCCGGGATGCTGCAGATCCCGCAGTACCTCTACGAAGGCGCCGCCATCGACGGCGCCGGCGAGTGGCGGATGTTCCGCCGCATCACACTGCCCCTGCTGCGCCCGGTCCTGGCGCTGGTGCTGGTGGTCTCCCTGATCGGGTCGTTCCAGATCTTCGACACCGTCGCGGTGACCACGTTCGGCGGACCGGTCTCCGCCACCCGCGTCATCTACTACTACATCTACCAGCAGGCATTCACGTACTTCCACATGGGCTACGCCTCCGCCGCGGCCATCTGCCTCGCGCTCATCCTCGGCGTACTCACCGCGATACAGATGCGCCTGCTGCGCGCGTCCCGGTCGGATCTGGCGTAGGAGGCCTGACGCATGCGCCGCAAGAAACTCACCCCCGGCCGGCTGCTGGCGTGGGCCGTCCTCGTCGCGGTCATCGTGGTCACCATCTTCCCGTTCTGGTGGATGGTCCGCACCGCGCTCACCCCCGCCGCCGACCTCTACACCGACAACGCCGGCCTGCTGCCGCGCGACCCGACGCTCGTCAACTTCGCCCGGGTGCTCGGCCTGACCACCGAGGCCGAGGCGCGCGCCGCCGGCGGCTCCGGCGCGCACATCAACTTCGCCCGCTACCTGCTCAACTCGATCGTCTACTGCGGACTGATCGCGTCGTTCCAGACGCTGTTCTGCGCGATGGCCGGCTACGCCTTCGCCCGGCTGCGCTTCCCCGGCCGCGACCTTGTCTTCGCGATCGTCATCGGCGCGCTCATGGTGCCGCCGATCTTCACGCTCCTGCCCAACTTCATCCTGGTCAAGGAGCTCGGCCTGATGAACACGATGGCCGGCATGGTCGCGCCGACCATCCTGATGACCCCGTTCGCCGTGTTCTTCCTGCGCCAGTTCTTCCTGTCGCTGCCGCGCGACGTCGAGGAGGCGGCGATCCTCGACGGCAACGGCGCATGGGGATCTTCTGGCGGATCGCGCTGCCGATGAGCCGCGGCCCGCTGATCACCATCGGGCTCACCACCACCGTGTGGGCCTGGAAGGACTTCCTCTGGCCCTTGCTGGTCGGCCGCGGCGAGCAGAACCGCCTCGTCACCGTCGCACTCGGCGTCTTCCGGCAGCAGTCACCCAACACCCAACCGGACTGGACCGGCCTGATGGCCGCCTCGACGCTGTCCGTCATCCCCGTCCTGGTCCTGCTCATCTTCGTGGGCAAGCGGCTGGTCCAGTCCCTCAACTTCACCGGCAGCAAATGAACCCCGCACCGCTCCCATCGATTCCACCGCTCCCCAGAGAAGAGGAACCATGATTCGCAGATCACGCGCCGGGGCAGCGTTGCTGTCGCTGGCCGTCACGGCCGGCCTGGCCGCATGCTCCGAGTCCGGCGGCGGCGACTCCGGCGGAAACGTGACCCTCGACTACTGGCTGTGGGACGACAACCAGAAGGCGTCGTACCAGGCCTGCGCGGACGCGTTCCACACCGCCAACCCCACCATCACCGTCCAGATCTCGCAGTCGGCGTGGGACCAGTACTGGCAGAACCTCACCACCCAGCTCGCCGCCGGCGAGCCGCCGGACGTGTGGACCAACCAGGGCTCGTACTACCCGCAGTTCGTCACCTCGGGACAGATCCTGGACATCCAGCCCTATGTGGACGCCGACGGCGTCGACCTGTCCCAGTACCAGGCGGGCCTGGCCGACCTGTTCACCAAGGACGGCAAGCGGTACGGCCTGCCGAAGGACTGGGACACCATGGCGATCGTCTACAACACCGACCACTTCAAGGCGCAGGGCATCGACCCGGCCCAGCTGAAGGATCTGACCTGGAACCCCACCGACGGCGGCACCTTCCAGCAGGTGATCGCCAAGGCCACGGTCGACGCCAACGGCCGCAACGGCCTCGACCCCGCCTTCGACAAGACCAAGGTCAAGATTTACGGGTACCAGCCGGAGTGGAAGGACGGCTCGCAGGGCCAGAACGGCTGGGGCAACCTCGCCGCCTCCCTCGGCTTCACCTACCTGGACAAGAACCCGTGGGGCACGCAGTACAAGTACGACGACCCGCGGCTGGCGCAGACCATCGACTGGTTCAAGTCGTTGATTGCCAAGGGCTACAGCCCGCCGCTGGACAAGGCGTCGACGCTCGGCATCGACGCGCTGCTCAACGCCGGCAAGTCCGCGATGACCATCTCCGGCTCGTGGACGATCAACACGTACCTCGGTGACTCGGCGAAGGCGAAGTTCGCGTTCGCACCGCTGCCGGCCGGGCCGCAGGGCCGCAAGTCCGCGATCAACGGCCTCTCCGACGCGATCTGGGCCGGCACCGAGCACAAGGACGCCGCCTGGAAGTGGGTCAAGTTCCTCGCCTCGCCCGACTGCCAGAACATCGTCGGCGGCAACGGTGTCGTCTTCCCCGCCATCAAGGCGGCCAGCGACAAGGCCCTGGCCGCGCATCAGAGCAAGGGCCGCGACGTGCAGCCGTTCATCGACGAGGCCACCGCGCCCGGCGGCACCTTCTTCCTGCCCATCACCGAACACGGCACCGAGATCAGCCAGATCGTGCAGGACGCCATCCAGTCGTCGGTGCTCGGCCAGACCGACTCGGCCACCGCCCTGAAGAAGGCCAACGAGCAGGTCAACGCCCTCTTCAAGTAGGTAGCTCCCGGTTACGACTCCACCCGTCCCCGGCCCTCGCGGCCGGGGACGGGCTCTCAACCGCCAAGGAGAACAATGGCACTGCTCATCGCGCTCGCCGGGCGCACCTTCGCCCTCGAACACGACGGCCCCGGCAGCCCGCAAGCAGCCGACGGGGGCCTGATCCTACCCCCGGTCGGGTCGCCCTACTGCACGGACTGGGCGACGCCTTGTTCTACCGGCACGGGCAGAACTCGTGGAGCCCCTGCGGATGGCGGCGCCTGGCCGAGCCGCCGCTGCGCATCGCCGACCCGCGGCGCCGCGTCACCGCCGACGACGACACCTGGGA
This sequence comes from Phytohabitans houttuyneae, assembly GCF_011764425.1. Classification (NCBI taxonomy): domain Bacteria; kingdom Bacillati; phylum Actinomycetota; class Actinomycetes; order Micromonosporales; family Micromonosporaceae; genus Phytohabitans; species Phytohabitans houttuyneae. The sequence goes on along the minus strand of NZ_BLPF01000003.1, from coordinate 329,893 downwards.
CGACCCGGCCCGCCACCACTCCTCCGCCGTGGCTGCCATCGACGCCGGCGACGGCAACGTGCTGCTGCTCGGCGCGCTCGGCCTCGGCACGCCGCGGCTGTCCGCCGACCGCGACACCATCGCCGGCTGGTACGAGCACGGCGCCCAGCCGTGGTTCGCCGCGTACGGGCCGGAGGACGAGGTGTTCGCCGCGTACGCCCGGCAGCTGGCCGACCGGCTGGGCAGCCGCACCCGCCGCGCCGGCAACGTCTGGTGCTCCTGGTACGCGTACTACGAGACGATCACCGAGCAGCAGCTCGCCAAGGACGTCGACGACCTGCGGGGCCTGCCCTTCGACGTCGTCCAGGTCGACGACGGCTGGGAGCGGCTGGTCGGCGACTGGCAGCCCAACCACAAGTTCCCGTCCGGCATGCGGGCACTGGCCGACCGCATTACCGACGCGGGCATGACGCCGGGGCTGTGGCTGGCCCCGTTCATCGCGCTGCCGGGTTCGCAGCTCGCCCAACGGTACCCGTCGCTGCTGCTGCGGGACGCCCGCGGCGAGCCGGTGGTCGCGGGCCACAACTGGGGCGGCGGCTACCACGCCCTCGACCTGTCCCTGCCGGCCACCCGCGACTTCCTCGCCGAGCTGACCCAGCGGGTCGTGCACGAGTGGGGCTTCCGGTACCTGAAGCTCGACTTCGTCAACGCCGGCGCGGTGCCCGGGGTGCGCGCCGGCGGCGGCGAGCGCGAGCAGAGCTACCGCGACGCACTCGCGCTCATCCGCGAGGTCGCCGGAGACGACGTGTACCTGCTGGGCAGCGGCGCGATCCTGCTGCCCTCGCTGGGCATCCTGGACGGGCTGCGCAGCGGCCCCGACGTCGCGCCCATGTGGCAGAACTACGCCAGCGACGACCCCTCCGACGCCATGGCCCGCAACGCCGTCGTCAACACGCTGCACCGCCTGTGGCACCAGCCGCTGGCCGAGGTCGACCCCGACGTCGTGTACTTCCGCAGCCGGCTCAACCTGCTCACCGACCAGCAGCTGGCCTGGCTGCGCGACCTCGCGGACATCTGCCGCTTCCGCGCGGTCTCCGACCCGCCGAGCTGGCTGTCCCCCACCGAGCTGGAGGACATGGCCGGCTACCTGTCGGCGCGGCCGGAGATCCGGCGGCTGGGCCGGTACCGGTACACCGTCGACGGGCGGGAGGCCGACTTCACCGCGGCGATCTCACCGGCGGCGCAGGCCTACCCAATCTCCTGACAACTATTTGTAAAGATCGAAGCGTATTATGCGGAGCGTACCTGCCCGCAAAGCAAGGGACCGAACGTGACCGAACAGGCAACAACCGGGACGGACCTGCCGCGCCTGCGCGAGCTCAACTCCCTGAGCATCGTCCGCGCGCTGCGCGACCACCCGCCGTCCACCGTCACCGAGCTGTCCCAGCGCACCGGACTGTCCCGCCCCGCCGTCGACGTCATCGCCCAGGGGCTCGTCGCCGACGGCTGGGCCACCGTCCTGGAACCCGGCGCGAGCAGCGCGGTCGGTCGCCCCGCGCGCCGGTACCAGTTTCGCGCCGGGGCGGGCCACGTGCTCGGCGTCGACGTGGGCGTACACAAGATCCTGGCCCTGCTCTGCGACCTCGACGGCAACATCGTGCAGAGCGTGCGCCAGTCCGTCGACGCCGAAGCCGAGCCCGCCGAGCGCCTCGCCGAGCTCGACAACGTCATCGACGCCTGCGTGGCCAAGGCCGGCATGACGCCGCCCGACATCTGGGCCGTCACGGTCGGGGTCACCGGCGCCGTCGACAAGGACGGCCGGACCCGCTTCTTCACGCCGCTGCCCGGCTGGAAGAGCGTCGACCTCGTCGCGCACCTGGGCGACCGGTTCGCCTGCCCGGTCCTTGTGGAGAACGACTGCAAGCTCGCCGCCCTCGCCGAACGCTGGAAGGGCGCCGCCAGGGACGCCGACGACATCGTCTACCTGCTCGGCGGCATGCGTAACGGCGCCGGTCTCATCATCGACGGGGTACTGCGCCGCGGCTTCGGCGGCGCGGCCGGCGAGATCGGCGCGCTCAGGCACGTACGGTGGCTCAACGCCCCCGCCCACCTGCAAAACTGCCCCGGCGTCCCAGCCACCGTCAGCCCCGACGACGCCGCCGCCTGGGTCTTCAACGCCGCCCGCGAGGGCGACCGCGCCGCCCGCGGCGCCGTCAACCGCTACGTCAAGGACCTGGCGGTGGGCGCGGCCGCGCTCGTACTCACCCTCGACCCCCAGGTGGTCGTCTACGGCGGCGGCTTCTCCCGCTCGGCCGACCTTGTGCTCGACCCGCTGCGCAACGAGCTGCAACGCCTGTGCCTGCGCATGCCGGAGGTCCGCGCCTCCACGCTGGGCGCGGACTCGGTCGCGTTGGGCGCGCTGAAGCTTTCCCTCAACGAGGTGGACGCCCGCCTCTTCAGCGCCGGCCTCTCCGCACCGGTCGCCCCCCGCCGCGACTAGCGACCTCCGGGTCCGCGACCGCGCCGCCTTCGAAAAGCCAGCCCGACAAGCTCTGAGCTGCCGCGGTGTCCGCGGTGGTCCGGACCGTTGCTCCCGCGGCCTCACCCTCCGCGCCACCAGACCCCGCGGCCGACCGCTTCCGCCCTCGACGCGGTAGCCTGCGCGGGTTCCCACACGGCCGAAAGGGGATCGAGCCATGCATCCGCAGCACCAGCAGCCGCCCGCGGCGGCGCGGCGACGGCGGAAGGTGGTGACCGTGCTCGCGGTCGTCGGCGGCGTGCTCGGCTTGGGCCTCGTCATCGTCGCGGCGTTGGCGGTGCTGGGCGGTGGCGAGGAGCAGGGCACCGCCGGACCGCCCGCGGCGACCACCGCGACCACCACGGCCGCAGCCACCGTCGCGGCGGCTGCGGCGGGCGGGGTTCCGCCGGAGCCGGACCAGAAGACGTGGGACGCCTACATCGCCGACCTGAACGCCATCAGCCCGCTGATCGTCGGCGGCGACAAGCGCAAGGACGAGGAGAAGGCCGTCGACCGCGGCCGCGACCAGTGTGCGAACGTCGCCGACGGGTTTGACGACCAGAAGCTCGTTGACCTCGTGATCCAGCGGTTTACGTCGCCGGCGCGCCCGGACGGGTTTGACCGGTCGACCGCCACGAGGATCCTTCTCGTGGTGCGCCAGCACATCTGCCCGTCCTACTGACGCTCAGCGTTCCGCGGGCAGCCAGGCGTCGAGCGGGGGTCAGGTCGTGGCGGGCTGGGGTGCGGCGGGCTGGTCGAGGGGGGCGACGTCGTCGACGGCGAAGGCGTGGACGGTCAGGTCGGCGTCGAGGCGGACCTGGTACCCCATCAATGGGCCGGCCGCCGGCCAGCGGACGCCGACCACCGTGCCGGTGAGGTCGCGCGAAGGGCCGGACAGGACGCGGACCCGCGTGCCGGGTGGATGGCCCTCGTACGCGGCGACGAGCAGCGCGTCCAGGATGTGCCGGACGCCGTCGAGCGAGCCGCGCAGGCTCACCGAGCGCAGCTCGCGGCCGAGCGTCCGGGCCGCGTCGCGCACGCGCCAGTCCGCATTGGACTGACCGGCGGCGAGCGCGGCGTCGACGCGGGTCCACAGCCGCCACCTGTCGTCGTCCAGCAGCAGGCGGGCGGCGCGGTCCAGCGCGTCGCAGGTGATGTCGACGGCGGTCTCCTCGCCGAGCTCGGCGACCCAGGCCAGCTCGTCCGCCGAGGGGACGAGGGCCGGCGACTCGTGCGCCACCACGGCGTACAGCATGGCGAGGGTGGTCTGGCGGCCGGCGCCGTCGTACATGCGCTGTGCCCGCCACGGTGGGAACCGCTCGGTCAGGTGCGTGGCCCGCCCCAGCGGCAGGTCGGTGGCCAGGCGCGTGTCGGAGACCCGGGAGTGGAACGTGCGGTGTTCGCGCAAAGCGAACACCGACCGCCAGTGCTCGTCGATGCTGAGCGGCCGGACAGCGGGCGCGTCCTGCGCGTCGAGCAGGCGGGCGGCGACCGAATACGCCACGCCGAGCCGCGCCGCGAGCGCGCGGATCGCCCGCCTGCGGGCCCGATCGGGCACGGGTCGTCGTTGCTTGCCACCGGCCATCGCGGTCCTCCCTCGGCTCATCGTAGGCCCAAGGGCGGCAATGTTCGGGCCGAGCCATCAGGCCCTGAGCGAACGCCGGCGCGGCCCCGCGGGTACCCCGTTCGTTGTACGCTGGACCGGCAGCGCGCCTGCACGAGCGTAGCGAGGCCCCCCACGCGGGCCGCGCGTCGACGCCAAGAGGCTCTGACTCAGCGCACACCACCTCCGCCCTTGTCGTGCGCACACGTGCGTCTGTCGGGCGGGGTGCGTGGGGCCCCGCCGCGAGGACGTGAGAGTCGTGTTCGAGCGATTTACAGACCGCGCCCGTCGGGTTGTCGTCCTGGCTCAGGAAGAAGCCCGGATGCTCAACCACAACTACATCGGCACGGAGCACATCCTGCTGGGCCTGATCCACGAAGGTGAAGGCGTCGCCGCCAAGGCATTGGAAAGCCTGGGTATCTCGTTGGAGGGCGTCCGCCAGCAGGTGGAGGAGATCATCGGGCAGGGTCAGCAGGCGCCGAGCGGGCATATTCCGTTCACGCCGCGGGCCAAGAAGGTGTTGGAGCTGTCGCTGCGTGAGGCGTTGCAGCTCGGCCACAACTACATCGGCACCGAGCACATCCTGCTGGGCCTGATCCGGGAGGGTGAGGGCGTCGCCGCCCAGGTGCTGGTCAAGCTCGGCGCCGACCTCAACCGGGTGCGGCAGCAGGTCATCCAGCTGCTGTCCGGCCACGTGGAGAAGGCACCGGCCGGCGAGCCCGCCCCGCCCACCTCCACGGTGCTCGACCAGTTCGGGCAGAACCTCACAAACGACGCCCGCACCGGAAAGCTCGACCCGGTCATCGACCGGGACCACGAGATCGAGCAGGTCATGATCGTGCTGTCCTGCCGCACCAAGAACAACCCCGTGCTGGTCGGCGAGCCCGGCGTCGGCAAGACCGCCGTCGTGGAAGGGCTGTGCCAACGGATCGTCAAGGGCGAGGTGCCCGAGACGCTCAAGCACAAACAGGTGTACACATTGGACCTCTCGGCGCTGGTGGCCGGCTCCCGCTACCGCGGCGACTTCGAGGAACGCCTCAAGAAGGTGGTCAAGGAGTGCCGCACGCGCGGCGACGTCATCCTCTTCATCGACGAGATCCACACGCTCGTGGGCGCGGGAGCGGCGGAGGGTGCGATCGACGCGGCCTCGATTTTGAAGCCGATGCTGGCCCGAGGCGAGCTGCAGACGATCGGCGCGACCACCATCGGCGAGTACCAGAAGTACTTCGAGAAGGACGCGGCACTGGCCCGTCGCTTCCAGTCCGTCCAGGTCGACGAGCCGACGCAGACGCAGGCGATCGAGATCCTCAAAGGGCTGCGGGACCGGTACGAGGCACACCACCGGGTCACGATCACCGACGCCGCCATCGTCGCCGCGGCCACCCTCGCCGACCGCTACATCGCCGACCGTTTCCTGCCCGACAAGGCCATCGACCTCATCGACCAGGCGGGTGCGCGGATGCGGATCCGTCGGATGACGGCGCCGCCGGACCTGCGGGACTTCGATGAGCGGATCGCTCAGGTGCGCAGGGACAAGGAGTCCGCGATCGACGCGCAGGACTTTGAGCGGGCGGCGCAGCTGCGGGACAAGGAGAAGCAGCTGCTGGGTCAGAAGGCGCAGCGGGAGAAGGAGTGGAAGGCCGGCGACCTCGATGTGGTGTCCGAGGTTGATGACGAGCAGATCGCTGAGGTGTTGGCGAACTGGACCGGTATTCCGGTGTACAAGCTGACCGAGGAGGAGACCTCGCGGCTGCTGCGGATGGAAGACGAGCTGCACAAGCGGGTCGTCGGGCAGGAAGACGCGGTCAAGGCGGTGTCCAAGGCGATCCGCCGCACGAGGGCTGGGTTGAAGGACCCGAAGCGGCCTTCTGGTTCGTTCATCTTCGCCGGGCCGTCGGGTGTGGGTAAGACCGAGTTGTCCAAAGCCCTGGCCGAGTTCCTGTTCGGGTCCGAGGACGCGTTGATTCAGCTGGACATGTCGGAGTTCCACGACCGGTACACGGTGTCCCGGCTGGTCGGTGCCCCACCCGGGTATGTCGGCTACGACGAGGGTGGTCAGCTGACCGAGAAGGTCCGCCGGCGGCCGTTCTCGGTGGTGCTGTTCGACGAGATCGAAAAGGCCCACCCGGACGTGTTCAACACGCTGCTGCAGATCCTGGAGGACGGGCGGCTGACCGATGGTCAGGGCCGGATCGTCGACTTCAAGAACACGGTGATCATCCTGACCACCAACCTCGGCACCCGCGACGTCGCCAAAGCCGTCAGCTTGGGGTTCCAGGCTTCGGAGGACTCCGAGTCGAACTACGAGCGGATGAAGCAGAAGGTCAACGACGAGCTCAAGCAGCACTTCCGGCCCGAGTTCCTGAACCGGATCGACGACACGATCGTCTTTCCCCAGCTCACCCAGCGCGAAATGCTCCACATCGTCGACATCATGGTGGCCCGCGTCGAGACCCAGCTGCGCGGCAAGGACATGGGCCTCACGCTGACCGACAAAGCCAGGCGGTACCTGGCGACAAAGGGTTTCGACCCGTCGTTGGGCGCGCGGCCGCTGCGCCGCACCGTCCAGCGGGAGGTCGAGGACAGCCTGGCCGAACGGATCCTCTTCAACGACCTGCGACCGGGTCAGATCGTCGTCATCGACTGCGACGGCGAGCCCGAGGCGGACGGCGCGGCGCTGACGTTCCGCACCGCCGACCAGCCTGTCGACGTCCCCCTGACGGTCGACTAGCGGATCTGTACCGGATCACGAGGGGGGCCGCGATACGTTGTCCACAGAGGAGCGTGGGCGATGGCCGGCTGGTCGCAGGTGCGGGAAACCCGGACGATCCGGGCGGGTCACCGGCCCGGCACGATCGTCCGATGTGGGCTGATGGACACGACGCTGGCCGACCTGCCGGTGTCGGTCGTGTTCCTCTTCGCACACGCCCTCGACGAGGCACGCCTGGCCGGTGGGCTGGCCCGCGCGCTCGCCCACCTGCCGGTCTTCGCCGGCCGGCTGCGCACCCGCGCCGGGAGATTGGAGATCGTCTGCGACGACGCCGGCGTACCGATGACGTTCGTCGACCTCGACGAACCGCTCGCCGGGGCCGTCGGCCGGGTCACGCTGCCCGCGTCGGGCCTGGTCACGCACGTCGACGCGGCCGGTGCGCGGCACGGCGGGCAGCCGCTGCTCACCGTGCAGGTCAGCCGGCTGGCCGGCGGCGGTACCGCGATCGGCTGCTCGTGGCACCACGCGGTGGGCGACATCAGCACGTTCATGCTGCTGATGCGGGCCTGGTCGGCGGCGGTGGAGGGCACCCCGCCACCCGAAGTGCGGATCGTCGAGGACCGGGAGGCCTACCTGGACGAGGTGCTCCCGCGCGAGGACTCCGGCCGGCCGGGCCTGCGCCTGCCCGATCCCGCCGAGGCCGTCGAGCTGAAGCGGCAGCTGGAGGCGGCGGCCCGGTCCAGCCGGACCGTGCAGGTCTACCTCGGCGACGCGGAGGTCGGCCGGATGCGGGAGGAGCTCAGCGCCGCCGCCGGGCAAAACCTCTCGCGAAACGGCGCGCTCTGCGCCCACCTCGTCAGCACGCTGCGGCACCTGGACGGCGACACGCAGACCCGCGTCCTCACGCTGCCGGTCGAGCTGCGCCGCCGGTACGCACTGCCGCCCGGCGTGGTCGGCAACGTGCTCAGCGAGGTCAGCCTGCCCTGGTCGCCCGCCGGCGGCCCGGCCACGCTCGCGGTCGCCATCCGGGCCGCGCTGGACGACTTCACCCGCTCGCACCTGAGCTTCCGGGCCAACCGCGCGTTCGTCGACAGCATCGGCACATCGCGCATCGGCGAATGCGTCTCGGTCGGCTTCGACCCGGCCAACCGTGCCATCTCGGTCTCCAACTGGAGCCGGCTCGGGGCGTACGGCATCGCGTTCGACGGCCACCACCCGGCCGCCTTCTCCCCCGCCACGACGTTCCAGCTGCCCTGGGTCTCGTGGCTGGTGGAGGGCTTCGGCAACAGCGGCTTCCTCTACACGATCGCGGTGCCCTCCACTCTCGCCGGCCGGCTGCGCGGGCCGGAGGGGCGCGCGGCCCTGCACCGCTTCCGCCGCCCGGAGGACCCGCTGCCACCCCTGGCCACCGAGGTCCGCAAGCTCCTCTGATCAGCCGCAGAAGGCGTCGTCGAGGAAGGCTTCGACGGTGTCGTCCAGGTCGGCGCTGAAGTTCGGCGTGAGCGCGAGCGTGACCTGGCGGCCCGGCGTCATGAACGACCACGACTGGTAGGCGAGGGCATCGCCGTCGTTGCCGTAGACCCGCAGCCCGCACGTGGTGTCCCACCAGGCCAGGCCGAGCCCGTAGCGGCGGCCCTCGACGCCCGGCGTGCGCATCTGGTCGAGCAGGTGGGCCGGCAGCAGGCGGCCGCCGAGCAGGGCCTCGAAGAAGCGGTTGAGGTCGGCGGCCGTGGAGATGAGCTCGCCGCCCGCGCCGAAGACCGACGGGTTCATGCGCGTGTAGTCGACGAGGTTGCCCTCGGTGTCGCGCGGCACGTACCCGTGCGGGTGCGGGCCGGGGATGTGCGGTGAGGTGCCCGGCAGGGAGGTGCCGTGCAGGCGCAGCGGGCGGAGGAGCCGGCGTTCGATCTCGACGCCGTAGGGCCGGCCGGTTGCCTTCTCCACGACCTGGCCGAGCAGGGCGTAGCCGGTGTTGGAGTACCCGAAGGTCGTCCCCGGCCGCTCGGACGTCGGCGGGTGGGCCACCGCCCGCGCGACAAGCTCCGACGCGGTCCAGGTGCGCCACCGGTTGGCGAAGAACTCCTGGCTGGGCGGCATGGGCAGGGTGCGCACGACGTCGTACAGGCCGCTGGTGTGGTTGAGCAGGTGGCGCAGGGTGATGCTGTCGCCGTCCGGGACCGCGCCGGGCAGCCACGCCTCGACCGGGTCGTCCAGGCGCAGCCGCCCCTCGGCGGCCAGCTGGAGCACGACCGTCGCCACGAACGTCTTGGTGATGCTGCCCGCCCGGAACCGGCCTTCCGCCGGGACCGGCCGCGCTTTGCCCAGCTCGGCGACGCCGCTTGTCACGCGCCACACGCCGCGCTCGTCGCGCACCTCCACGAGTGCGCCCACCGCGCCGGCGGCGACCACGCCGTCCAGCCCGCGCCGCAACTCCCCGCGGTCCTCGCCGCCCGCGGCGGCGCCGGCCGTCGCCGCGACCACCGCCAGCGCTGCCACCGCGGTCATCACTACCTTCATCCCAAACCCCCGTGAGTAGCTGTCCACGATCGAGCCTCACGGAGAACCAGCGAAGATCATATCCGGGAACGCCCTTAATCTGCCCCGACGTTGGGGCTCGCTGCGCCCGCCTGGTACCCCCGGGAAACCTCGCCCCTCGCAGCCGGCACGCCGGTCGTAGGATGGGTGGCGGCTGCCAGGGAGCCACCGGTCCGCGGAAACGGGCTCAGCCCGCCTGGGGTGTGCGTCGCGTGTCGCCATCGTTCTCCTTTCGGCCTGACCGAGCGGACATCAGGCAGACGAAAGGAGGCCGCCGTGCCCACTCTGGACCTGCCCGACCGCCCCCACCTCGACAGCCTGCGCCGCCAGGCGCGTGCCCTGCAGCGGGCGGCCCGTGCCGGCGAGCCCGAGGCCGTCGCCCGCCTGGACCGCCACCACCCCGGCGGAGCGCCGGCCGACCCCGCCGCGCTGCCGCTCAGCGCCGCGCAGCTCGTCGTCGCCCGCGAGTACGGGTTCGGCAGCTGGCCCCGACTCACCCGCTACCTGCGGACCGTCGAGGAGCACGGCTGGTACACCGCGCTCGGCGCCGCGCCGGCGGACGACCCGGCGGACGAGTTCTGCCGGCTGGCCTGCCTCACGTACGGCGCCGAGGACGGGCCGGCCCGCTGGGCGCAGGCCCGCGCGCTGCTCGCCCGCCATCCCGACCTCACCGCGGCGAACATCTGGGCCGCCGCCGCGGCCGCCCGCCCCGACGACGTCGGCCGCCTGCTGGCCGCGCGGCCGGGCGCGGCGACCGCGCGAGGCGGGCCGTTCCGGTGGCGGCCGCTGTTCTACCTCGTGTACTCGCGCTTCGACCCCGCCGTGCCCGCCGAGCCGGTGCTCGCGGTCGCCCGGATGCTGCTGGACGCCGGCGCGGACCCCGACGAGGGGTACCTGTTCGACGCGCTGCCGTCCCCGTTCACGCTGCTGACCGGGGTGTTCGGCCACGGCGAGCAGGGCCGGCCGAGGCAGCCGAGCCACCCGCACTGGCGCGAGCTGGGCCGGATGCTGCTTGCGGCCGGCGCCGACCCGAACGACGCGCAGGCGCTGTACAACCGCATGTTCGAGCCGGACGACGGCCATCTGGAGCTGCTGTTCGAGTACGGGCTGGGCACCGGCGACGGCGGCCCGTGGAAGGCCCGGATCGCCGACCTCACGCCGCCCGCGCGGATGCTGCGGATCCAGCTGCGGTGGGCGATCGAACACCACCAGCGCGCCCGGGTACGGCTGCTGGTCGAGCACGGCGTCGACTTTCGCTCGCCGTTCGAGGGCAGCGGACCGGCGTGGAGCCCCGGCGACGGCCGTACGCCGGTAGAGCTGGCCTGGCTCAACGGCGACACCGAGATCGCCGACTACCTCGTCGCCCAGGGCGCCACGCCGCTCGGCCCCGACCCGGTGCGGGAGCTGATCGCGGCGGCGTTCCGCGCCGACCGGTCCACTGTGGAACGCATCAGCGCCGAGCACCCCGACGCCGTGGCCGAGGCCCGCCGCACCCGTCCGGGCCTCATGGTGTGGGCGGCCACCCAGGCACCCATCGAGACGGCCACGCTGCTGGCCGGGCTCGGCTTCGACGTGAACGCCTACGGCCGCGGCGACGCACCGGTCGAGGAGCCGTGGGAGACCGCGCTGCACCAGAGCGCGGTCCACGGCAACGTCGAGCTCACCCGCCGCCTGCTGGCGCTGGGCGCCGATCCGAGCCTGCGCGACCGCCGCTTCGACGCCACTCCCCTGGACTGGGCCCGCCACTTCCACCAACTCTCGACGGCGGCCATCCTCAGCGAGCTCACCTAGCGATGATGGTCAGGTCGTCGCGCGTGTAGGGCCGCTCGCGCGGGAGCAGGTCGGTCGCGGGATGGGCGGCGCGGAACCGGGACAGCGCCGCCCACGTGACCGCGGTGTCGACCAGGTCGAGGTGGCTCAGCTCGTACCGCTCCAGCAGGGGAAGGATGGCGTCGCTGACCGGTGTTCCGCGCAGGCTCAGGGTCCGCAGGCCGGCCACGCTCTCCAGCAGCGCCGCGACCTGCTCGTCCGTGCCCTGGCCGAGGCGGACGCTCAAATGGTCGAAGCGCTCCGGAAGGCGGGTCTTTCCCGCGACGGTGGCGGCGCCAAGGCCGATGTCGCGCACCGACGGTCCGAAGCCGCCGTCCAGCCAGAGCGTCTGGGCGGCGGTGAGCTCCACGCGGGTCAGGCCGGGCGCGAGCGTGGCGAGCGCGTCGAACCCCCACGGCCGCGGCGGCAGGCCGGCGATCGTCATGCTCGTGAGTGTGTCGAGACGCTGGTCGGCGGCGCTGACCCGAAAGCCGGTCGGTGTGGCCAGCCGCAGGTGGAGCCTCGCCAGCTTCGGCAGGCGGGCGAAGGCAGACATGGCCCCGGGTCCGAGGGAGCACGCGCGGTGTTCGAAGAGCGCGACGTTCGGCAGGTGCGGCAGGGCGCGCAGCTGGTCGCCGTCGAAGTCGCCGGTCATCAGCACGAACGACCACACGTTGGCGGCCACGCGCGCCAAGTGGTCGAGGTCCGCGCGATCCCAGCACTCGCTGCGGGTGTGGATGCTGAACGGGCTCCCGTCGTGAAGCGGCGGCAGCGCCGGACCGAGGACGTGAAACGGCGCTCGGCCTTCCCGCAGGTGGTACAGGTGCGCGTCGTCGCCGGTGAAGCGGCCGCAGCACACAAGCTCGACCACGGTCGCGTCGCCGGTCTCGCCGACCACGGCGACGTTGACCCACTCGGGCACGCGGCCGTCGCGCCAGAGCTCGCCCACGGCGGTCGCCGCGTCGCAGCGGCGCAACGCGGCAGCGCGGTCGGCGGCGCCGTCGCCGGGATAGCGCCGCTCACCCGGGCGCCGCGGGTGCCCGTCGTAGGACTGGTTCAGCCGGACCCGGAACACCAGCCGGGACGGCAGGTCCTCGCGGACCAGTGACCGCGCGAACGTCCACGCCGCCTCGGCCGACGCGTCCAGCCGCGCCGCGAACACGTCCCGTTCCACCTCGCCATCCTCGCGCACCGCTGCGGGCCGCGCGGCGGGCGGCCATGATGGGTGGATGCTCCGGAAGATCGACTGCGTGATGGTCAGGGTCGCGGATCTGGCGGCGGCGAGCGAGTTCTACGGCCGGGTGTTCGGGCTGCGGCCGCTCTGGCAGGACGAGACCTCGGTCGGCATGGGCATGCCCGAGACCGACGCGGAGATCGTGCTGCACACGCTGGACCTGCCGGCCGAGCGCAGCGTCTACTACCTGGTCGACGACGTGCCCGGCGCGGTGCTCACCGCCGAGGCTGCCGGCTGTGTCGTCGCCGAGGGACCGTTCGACATCGCGATCGGCAAGTGCGCGGTCCTGCGGGACCCGTTCGGCAACACGGTCGGGCTGCTGGACATGAGCAAGGGCCCGCGGACCGCCGGGCCTTCCTGACCCGGACCGCTCCGGCGGCGGTCAGTCGTGCAGTTCGGTGCGTTCGATCTCGGCGAACGCCGCCGTCAGGTACCCCGTGAAAGGCTGTGGTGTCGCGGCCAGCAGGTGCGCGACAAGCAGTGCCGCGTGGCGGGCCAGCACCTCGGGGTCCGGGCGCGGCGCCTGCTCGTCCGGGTCGTGCACGCCCAGCGCGCCGGCCAGCAGGATGAGCAGCACGTGCGGGTCGACGGCCGGCTCCCACGCGGCGGCGGCGCGGGTGCACTGCTCGATCACGTGGCGCACGTCGTCGCCGGCCAGGCCGTCCGGGTGTGCCTCCTCCAGCAGGAGGCGGACGGCGGTACCCAGGACAAGGCCGGACCCCTCGGCGGCGGCGAGCGGGCCGGCGGCGGCCGCGAGCCCGTCCCGGTCGTGCGCCTGTGCGGCGGCGACCGCGTCCGTGGCGGTGACCGCGATCGCCCGGGCGGAGGTGGGCAGGTGGCGCCAAGTGGTACTCATCGGACCCTTCCGTCGCGGGAAGTGTCCATCATGGCAAAGCGTCACCGGTGCGGCTGGACGAGTCCCGCGTCGTACACGAAGACGATCGCGGCGGCCCGGTCGCGGGCGCCGAGCTTCTGGAAGAGCGCGCCCGCGTGGGTCTTCACGGTGGTCTCGGCGAGGAACAGCCGCTCGCGATCTCCCGGTTGGAGGCGCCGCGGGCCGTGAGGCGCAGGACGTCGAGCTCGCGTTCGGTGAGGGCGCCGAGCCGGTCGTGGTGGCGGGCGCGCGGCGGGGCCAGCTGGCGGTAGGAATCGCGGCGGGTGGCCTCGACGCCGTCGGTGCCGGGCATGCGCACGTCCATGCAGACGACCGTCGGCGCGTGCTCGGCCACCGCCCGTACGACCTCGCCGCCGTCGTCGCGCTCCCCCACGACCTGGTGGCCGCCGGCGAGTGCCACGGGTCAACCGGTGCGGCCGACGAAGGCGTCCAGGCCGTCGAGGATGCGCGCCAGCCCGAACTCGAACGCGAACCAGTGGTCGGCCTCGCGGTCACCCGTGCCGCTCGGGTCTTCGGCCCACTCCACGTACGGGCGGTGCGCGGCCCACCACTCCCGCTCCGTGATGCCCGACTCGCGCTCGGTGCGGGCCGCCTCCACCGACGCGCGGGCGGCACCGTGCACATAGGACGCCAGCGTCATGAGCACCGCGTTGCGCTCGGCCGGCGTGAGGGTGGTGCCGTCCATCGCGCGCAGGTCCTGCTGGTACTTGGCCACCACGTTCGGCCCGAACGGTGGGCGGCGGGTCGCCACCTCCAGCAGCCACGGGTGGCGGTGGTACCGGTCCCAGTCGCGGTGCGCCACCCGCTCCAGGCGGGCGCGCCACGCGGGCGCGTCGGGCTCGTCGGTGCCCTCGCCGCAGGCGCGGTCGAGCATCAGCACCTCGAGCTCGGGCTTGCCGGGCACGTGCGTGTAAAGGCTCATCGTGCCCACCTCCAGCCGCGCGGCGACCGAACGCATCGTCACCGCCGCCAGCCCGTCGGCGTCGGCGAGCTCGACCGCGGCCGTGACGATGCGGTCGACGGAGAGGTCGTTGCCGCGGCGGGTGGCGCGCTCGGCGCGGCGCCACAGCAGCGCGAGGGAGCGGGTGGGGTCGGCGGGCATGGGCACGGGGTTCACCATACCGTGCCGTACCATGTACGGTACGACGTACGGCAACGACCCAGGGAGGACCCACATGCGTTACGCCGTCATCGCGCCCGGAGGCGCCGAGGGCAGGCTTCTCACAGTCGCGCCCGCGGCCGGCGGGCTCGCGGTCACCGAGGAGGCGGCCCCACCCGCGCTGCTGGCGACCGTGCGGGAAGCCGGCTTCACGCGGGGTGCGGTCATCCTCGACACGTCGGCCGACCCACTGAGCGCCGACTCAGTGGACGACCCGGTCGCCCAGCTCACCTACGCCGGCCCGGCCGCCGACGCCCTCCACGCGGAGCACGCCGCGCGCGGCCTCGTCGACGACCGCGCGCCCACCCGGGCGCAAGGGCAGATCACGATCCAGGCCCCACCGGAACGGGTGTTCGCCGTCCTCGCCGACGTCGAGACCTGGCCCGCCATCCGCGCGGACATCTCCGACGCGCACGCGGAAGGGCCGGCCGCGCCCGGGGTGCGGTTCACGTGGCGCGGCGGCGCAAACCTCTTCACCTCGCGGTGGGGCATCGTCACCCCGGGCGAGCGGCTGACCTGGACCAGCGTGGTGCCCGGCGCGCGGGCCGCGCACGTCTACGACTTCACGCCCGACGGCGCAGGCGGCACGCTGCTTCGCTGCCGCGAGTCGCTGGCCGCGCCGGTGCTGGCCCGCTTCATCTCCAGCGCCGTGCTGCAGGCCGGCGTCGACTCCTGGCTGGCCGGCGTGAAGGCGGTCGCCGAGACAGCTACGTGACCGCGACCGGCGCCTACCAGCGAGGGCCGTAGAGTCCCCAGTACGCGGCTGTGAGCAGGAGCACGGCGCTGGTGCCCAGCGATACGGCCAGCGTGGCCCGTTGCGCCCCGGTCGCGCTCCAGCCGTCTGCCCGGGCCACGATCAGCTCCCTTGTGGCGAGCACCGCGAGCACCACGGCGCCCAGCGCGGCGAATCTCAGGACGCCCCAGCCGGCGTGGAACAGCACCGCCGAACCGTTGCGGGTGTAGCCGAGGCCGACAAGGAGTCCGATGTAGACCCAGAGACCGATGAACGTCGCCGTGCTGGATCGGGCGAGGATCCGCGTTCGGGCCTCCACCGCCGGCCACGGCCCGCCACCGGCGCGGGCCCGGCGCCGAAGGATCCCCGGCACGACGAGGTAACCCACCACCATCAGGCCGATGGTCACCGCAAGGGCCGGGATGCCACCGTACCAACGTGGTTCGGGCAACGGCACCGACGCGAACCGCTGTCGCGGCGCCGGCCCGGTCACCCGCCCGCCCGTCGCGCCGCTGGCCGGCAGGCCCGTGATCCAGTCGGTTATCGTGCGCAGGTACCCCGGTGCGCGCTTTCCGTCGACCCGCAGTCCGTGGTCGGCGCCGCCGAAGAACGCGACCGTGTACGAGGTGTTTCCGCCGCGGCGCAGCCCGTCCGCCACCGCGCGGGTGCTCTCCGCCGGCGGGACCAGGAAGTCCTCGGTCCCGTATACGAGGAGAACGGGTTGGCGCACCTTCTCCCAGGTGTCCTGTGGCGGATCCAGGTGGAGGGTGGCGATGCGTCCGGCGCCGAGCACCTGCGCGGCGAGCCGCCGGGCGCCGGACGGAGATCCGGCTCTGGCAAGTCCTTCTTGGACAGACCATATCGTGTTGCGCAGCGGACCGCGCACGGCTCCGGAGACGACGACCGCGAACCCGATCTCGGCGTGCCGCGAGGCGGCCAGCGGGACGACCCGGCCACCCTCGCTGAGCCCCCACAGCCCGGCCCGCGCCGGGTCGACGTCCGGGCGCCTCCGGAGCATCGCCGCCACCGCGGCGGCGTCCTCGGCCAGCTGGTCGAAGTCGCGGTTGCCGAGGTACGAGTAGTCGGAGCGCTTGTCGTACGCGACCGCGACGATGCCGGCGCGCGCGAAGTCCTCGGCCATGCCGAGGAAGGCGTTGCGGCCGTTGGACCCGGCACCCTGGACGAACGCCACCGCGGGATGGCGCCCGGGGGTGGCGGGCGCGAACACGGTGGCGGCCAGCCGCGCGCCGCGCACCGGCACTTCAGTGTCCTCCCGCCGTACCTCAAAGGACGCCGCCGGCTCGGTGTCCGCGACCGGCTGGTCCGACCCGCCGGGCGGGCTCGCCAGGGGCTCCCCGCGGTACGGCGCAGTCCGCCACGTGGGCGCGAGCGCCTCACCGACGACGCTGAGCACGACCACACCGGCGGCGCATGCGACGGCGAGGGACGCCACCGAGCGGAGCATCGCGGCGTTCACCGGTGTGGCCCCCAACCGCCACCGCGGCGAGCGCGGTGGTGACGACGAGGTTGTCGAGCGCCGCCATGTCAGCCGGTCGGCAGTGCGGTCAGCTCGTGGATCGTCCGCTCCACCCGGCGCGCCTCGGCCGCTGAGTGGGCGGTCAGGTCCGGATACATGCGCCGGCAGATGCCGGTCAGCACCCGGCCCGGACCCACCTCGACGAACGTGTCGATGCCGTGGTCGACCAGCCGCTGTAGCGACTGTCGCCAGTGGACGGCACCGACCAACTGCTGGCGCAGGGCACCGCGGGCGGCCTCGCCGGTCTGTATGACCGTGGCCGAGACGTTGGCCACCACCGGCACGCGCGGGTCGTGGAAGCGCACGCGGCTCAGCTCAGCGTCCAGGTGTTCCTGCGCGGCGCGCATGAGCGAGCAGTGGAACGGAGCCCCGACGTTCAGCGGGACCACCTTCGCGGACCGGCCTCGGGCGCGCACGGCGGCGGCTGCCACTCCCGCCAAGGTTCCGGAGATGACGTGCTGGGTATCGTCGTTGTAGTTGGCCACCTCGACCACCTCTCCAGTGGTGACCATCGCCTCCCCGCAGCACTTGATCACGTCCAGGGTGGACAGACCGATGATCGCGACCATGGCGCCGGGCGTCCGGTCGTTGACGGCCGCCATCAGCTCCCCCCGCCGGCGGACGAGCCGCAGCGCGTCTGTCCAGTCGAGCACGCCAGCGGCGACCAGCGCCGTGTACTCGCCGAGGCTGTGCCCGGCGACCATGCCCGGCTCGGGCAGGCTCCGTTCCAGCAGCCGCAGCGCGGCGATGCTGGCGACGAAGACGGCGGGCTGGGTTATCTCGGTGCGTTGCAGCTCGGCGGCCGGCCCGTCCCAGCACAGCCGCGACAGCGGCAGGCCCAGTACGTCGTCGGCGGCAGCGAACACCTCGCCGCACACCTCGGGGTAGCGCTCGGCCAGGTCGCGGCCCATGCCGGGGCGCTGCGAACCCTGTCCAGGGAAAAGGTAGGCGGTGGTGGTCATGTGTCCTCCCGGTCCGGTGCGTGGTGGTCGACGAAGTACCAGTTGCGCGTGGCGGGCGCGACGAACCCGGTCCGCTGCCGGAACGTGCGAGGCAGGGTCTTGCCGATGTCGTTGCCGAGGTGCTCAAGGACCGCCTTGGCGCTGGTGAAACCGGACGTGATGGCGCGGTACGAGGAGCACCCCTCTTCGGTCCAGTGGCCCGACAGGTAGAGGCCCTGTACCGGGGTGCTGTGCGGGAGCCGCTTGTTGGCGAACTGGTTCGCCGTGTTCTCCCAGCCGTACATCGCGGCCCGCGTCCCCCGGGTGAACCGGTGCATGGTGATCGGCGTGCCGATCTCGCGGTAGGTGAGGTGGTCGGAGAGACCCGGCACGACCCGGTCGAACTGGCGGATCATCGTGTCCGCGAAGCTCTCCTTGATCTCGTGCCACGGCTGGCCGGGGTCCCACGGCGCGAGGGCGGTCAGGATCGCGGTGTGCTCGCCGGCGGGCGCGAGACCGGGGTCGCAGAGGGTCGTGTTGGACATCCAGGCCGAGGCAGGGCGGCCGGCGAGGACGTCCCGCCAGTTCTCCTCGTGGTCCCAGTGCGGGTGCAGGAACGTCTCGTGTGCCAGCCCGAGCGAGCCCAGGTCGAGGTCGGTGGCGGCGAACACGGTGAACGCCGACAGCGACGGCGTCATGCGGCGCAGCCGCCGCAGGTAGGGCTCGGGCAGGTGCTCCTCACCCAGCATCCCGGTCAGCGTCGTCGTGGCGTCCGCGTTGGACACCACCACCCGCGCCCGCCGCGTGACGCCGTCGGCGGTGCGCACGCCGGTGACCCGGTCTCCGGCGACGAGGATGCGCTCGACCGGCGTACCGACGTGGATCTCCCCGCCGTACCGGGTGACAGCCGCGGCGAACGCGTCGGCGAGCTTCTGGAATGACCCGAGCGGGTATCGCACGCCCTCCAGGTAGGTGTTCAGCATCTGGGCGAAGTTGAGCAGCGAAAGCCGGGACGGCGGCGTGCCCAGGAACGGCCAGGCGGCGGTGCAGACGGCCCGGGCCAGCGGGCTCGGCACGTAGTCGTCCAGGGCGTCGCTGACCGGGCTGGACCGGTACCGGGCGAAGGTGGGCCGCTCCGCCATCATCGTCGCGAGCGCGCGCGGGTCGGCCCGCATCTGGAGCCAGGCCATCTCGTCCAGCACGTCGCGGAGCACCTGGAAGAAGCGGCGCACCTGGGCGCCCTCGGCCCCGCCGAGCAGGTCGGCGTTGGTCTCCACGAAGGCGTCCCAGCCGGCCGGCGCGCACACCGTGACGCCGTCCGGGAAGGCCGCGCCGTAGAAGTGCGGCGACAGCACGTACGGGCACAGATCGTCGACGCCAAGGTACTCCAGCAGGTTCCAGACGATCTCCCCGGACTGGATGCCGTGCACCGCCGGGTCGAAGGTGTACCCGCCGCGCACGAAAGCGTGGGCGAGGCCGCCCACCCCCTCGCCCTGTTCCAGCACGGCGACCCGTTCGCCGCTGTGCGCGAGCAGCGCGGCCACCGACAGCCCGCCCAGGCCGGCGCCGACCACGACGACGTCGTACTCCGCCTCGGTCTTCACCCCGCACCCCCGTCCGGTCCGGCCAGCGTCCAGTCGACGAGCACGCCGGCGTGCACCCACTTGCTGCTCTCCACGCCCACCAGCAGCACGCGCTGGCCCGGCTTGACCAGTCCGGCGCGCCAGCCGTCGTCGAGGCAGACCAGCGGGCCGGCGCAGCCCAGGGCGCCGCGCCGGGACAGGCTGTCCACGAACTCGCCGTCGAGCCGCCGCCACTCGTCCCGGTCCAGGTCGGCGCTGGCCAGCGCGTCGCGCATCCACCCGGCGTTGCCCTCCGGCACCACGCACACGTCCACGCTCTCCGGCGCCGCACCGCAGCGCTCCAGCGTCTCGCCGATGGCGGCGGCGACGAGCGCCGGGGCGTACGCGCCCGCGGAGACCACGTCGACGGTGAGGGTGACCAGCCGCTTGGCCGCCTGCTGCCGGTGGATGGGGCGTGCGTGCCGCCGCCGACCACCTTGATGCCGGGTGCCCGACCGGGTCCGACCGCGCTGGTGGCCCCGCCGAGCAGCCCGCCGGGACCGCTGTCGTCCCGGCGCAGGACCACGGCGCCGGCGCCGTCGCCGAACATGAAGGCCGGGATGCGCTCGCGGATCCGGACCTTCTGCGGCGGTACGCCGAGGAAGATCGGCGCGAGCGCGGGCGAGCTTGCCTCGCTGCCAATGACCAGCGCGGTGCGGTAGGCGCCAGTGCTCAGGTACAGCCGGGCGATCTCCATCGCCTGCACCGCGCCGGCGCCGGCCGAACGGAGCTCGATGGTGGCGCACCGGCCGGCGCCGAGCCGATCCTGGACCAGGTTGACGGTGGGCGGCAGTGGAAACTCCGGGGTCGCGGTGGCAACCAGCAGCAGGTCGATGTCGTCGGCCGTGAGCCCGGCCGCACGCAGCGCCGCCCGGCCCGCCTTCTCGCACATACCCGAGTTGCTGTCCAGATGCTCGCCGGTGGACGGGTCGATCAGCCAGTGCCGCGATTCGACGCAGATGTCCCGCGCGACCTCGTCCGGCAGCGGGCCGACCAGCTCCTCGACCCGCGCGCTGCTGATCGGCTCGCCCGGCAGGTGGCTGCCGACGCCCACCACCCGCACGCCGGCGCTCACCACTTCGACCGCCCGAGGCCCAGGCCGGCCATGCCGCCACCGTCCACATTGAGCAGGACGCCGGTGAGGTAGTTGGACTCCGGTCCGGAGAGGAAGCGGATCGCCCCGGCGACCTCCTCCACCATCGCGAAGCGGCGCATCGGGATCTGGCGCTTCATGTGCTTGGCCGCCTCGCCCTCGGACAGCCCGGCCACCAGGTCGGTGGGGACGAAGCCGGGCAGCACCGCGTTGACCCGGATGCCGAACCGGGCCAGCTCGACGGCGCTGGCCCGGGTGAAGGCGTCGATCGCGCCCTTGGACGCGGCGTAGTTCGACTCGCCGGTCCAGCCCCGCTCACCCATCACCGAGGAGACGTTCACGATGACCCCGTCGCGGGTGACCATGAAGTGCTCCAGGACGCTCTTGGTGCAGTTGAACGTGCCCCCGAAGTTGACCTTCATGACGTCGAGCCAGTCCTCCGGCTCCATGTGGTAGATCAGCGCGTCCTTGGCGATGCCCGCGTTGTTGACCAGGATGTGCAGGTCGCCGAACGCCTCGATGACCTCCTGCACCAACCCGCGCGCCTCCTCGTACACGGACACGTCGGCGGCGAAGGCCGCGGCCCGGCCACCGGCTGCCTCGATCGCCTCGACCACTTCGTGGGCGGAGTCCTTGCCGGCGCGGTAGTTCACCGCCACTGTGGCACCGTCCGCCGCGAGGGCCAGCGCCGTGGAGCGGCCAATGCCGCGGGACGCACCGGTGACGAGCGCGACGCGCTCGGTCAGCTTCATCGAACCTCCTCGTGGGTTGCCGTGCGAAGCAGTAGGGAGACGCTGGCGCCGCCCAGCGACATGGAGTTGACCAGCGCGGGGCCGGTGTCCGGGTCGGCCGTGGCGAGATCGGCGGCGGCGAGCGCGAAGCAGAGCGCGCCGCTCGCCCCGAGTGGCTCACCAAGCACGGACTTGGGCGCGTGCCGCGCCGGCATCCGGTCGCCGAACAGCGCCTGCGCCGCCCGCCGCTCGGCCTGGTCGGCGACGCTGAGCCCGGCCGCGGCCAGCCACAGCGCCGACACGTCGGCCGGCTCGGCACCCCCGTCGGCGAGTGCGGCGCGCATCGCCCGGCCGGTGGCGACGCCGTCCCGGTCCCAGTCCACACCGGGTACGACGTGGGTGGCGGCGCCGTACCCGGTGATCTCGGCGAGAACGCGCGCGCTGCGTGCCTGGGCGTGCCGGCGGCGCTCCAGCACCACGGCGACGCTGCCCTCGGCCAGAGGCAACCGGTGGTCGCCGGGCGTCAGGGAGAGCAGCCCGAGGTCCCGGTAGGCCCGTACGACCAAGTCGTCGACGATGTCGGTGGCGGTGCACACCAGCGCCTCGCAGTGCCCGAGCCGCAGCAGGTCGTAGCCGTAGGCCAGCGCGGTGGCGCCCGAGGCGTGACCGGTGCTCACCGTGGACGTCGGGCCGCGCAGGCCCAGATGCTGGGCGACCTGGCCGGCGGCCTGGTTGTAGACGGTGTTGGGAAACCAGCCGGGATCGGCGGCCGCCGCGCCTTCGGCCAGCAGTGGCCGGGTGAACCGTGCCATCGCCTCCACCGGGCCGGCGCCGGTGCCGAAGACGATGCCGGCCGGCGACTCCACATCCGCCCCGGACGGCAGCTTCGCGTCCGCGAGGGCCTTCGCCGACGCGACGATGCTGGCCACGGTGAGCCGGTCCATGCGCCGCCGCGCCTTGCGGCTCAGGTACGGCTCCGGGTCGAGCGCCATCGTGCCGACCCGGACCCCGGCCACCTCGCCGGTCAGCGGCGCCTTGCGCGACACCGCCTCCTGGGCCGCGGCGACCCCGTCGCCGGCCGGACCGAGCACCGCCAGGCCGGTGACCACCACCGCGTCCAGGTCAGGCGCAGGCGGCCGCCGCCCCGAACCGGCCCGGGTCAGCGCCAGGCAGGCGTTGGACCCACCGAACGCGAAGTTGTTGGAGAGCGCCACGTCGGTGCGGACCGGCCGCGCGTCGATCGGCACGTAGTCCAGGTCGCAGTCGCGGTCAGGGCCGAGGTAGGAGGCGGTCGGCGGAGCGACGCCGCAGGCGAGGGCGCGCGCGGTGACCAGGGCCTCCGCCGCGCCGGCGGCGCCGAGCAGGTGGCCGATGACGGACTTGGTGCTGCTCACCGCCAAACCGTTGGCGGCCTCGCCGAGCGCGAGCCGGATCGCCTTTGTCTCGGCCGGGTCGTTCTTGTCGGTGCCGGTGCCGTGGCCGTTGAGGTAGCCCACATCGGCGGGGGCCACGCCGGCCAGGCGCATGGCGGTCCGGATCGCCCGAGCCGCGCCGCTGCCGTCGGGCCGCGGGCGGTCGGGTGGTAACCGTCGGCGGACAGGCCGTAGCCGGCCACGTACGCGATCGGCGCCGGACCGTGCGCCGCGGCCAGGTCGGCGCGGGCCAGCAGCAGGAACACACCACCCTCGCCGAGCGACAGCCCTTGACGCCCCCGCGAGTACGGCCGCGCCGGCTCGCTGGCCAGCGCCTCCAGCGAGCTGAATCCGGCGAAGCAGACGTCGGAGAGGGCGTCCGCGCCGCCCGCGAGCATCAGGTCGGCCCGGCCGGTGCGGATCAGGTCGGCGGCCCAGCCGATCGCGTTGGCGCCCGAGGCGCACGCCGTGTTCACCGACAGCACCGGACCGCCCAGGCCGAACGCGCCGGCCAGCGCCTCCGCGGTCGCCTGCGGCGGTACGAGTGTGGCCAGCAGTGGGTCCGGCCGATCGTCGCGTTCCAGGGCGGCCAGCCACTCGCGGCCGGCGATCAGCCCGGCGTTGCAGGTGCCGAAGACGACCCCGGCACGCTCGCCGCCGGCCGCCGCCACCAGGGCCGGGGCCTCATCCAGCGCCTCGGCGGCGGCATGCAGCGCGAGCTCGACGACGCGCTCCCGGAAACCCTCCGGCCGGCGGTACGCGTGTGGCGCCTCCTCCAGGTCGGTCACCTCGCCGGCGAGCTTGGTGCCGTACCCGGACATGTCGAGCCCGGTCACCGGGCGGATCGCCACCCGGCCGGCGCGGGCGCCGTCCCACAGCGAGGACGCGCCCCGCCCCTGCGCGGTGACTGCCCCGGCGGCAACGATGGCCACGTCGTGGTGCTGCATCACAGTCCCCTCATCCCCCATTCGCTCCTGCGTGCCGTCAGACGCCCGCGAGCGCCAACGCGACGTTCTGCCCGTGCAGGCCCCGGGCGAGCGCGAGCGCCCGCCGTACCGGAATCTGGCGGGCCTGGCCGGGAACCCAGTCGAACGCGCAACGCGGGTCCGGGTCTTCGAGGTTCAGCGTCGGCGGCACGACGTCCTCGCGGACCGCGAGCGCCGCCACCGCCACGTTGACCGCGCCGGCCGCGGCGACGAGGTGGCCGACCGCTGGCTTCACACTGCTGGCGACCGTGTCGGCCCCGGCGCCGAGCGCGGCGCGCAGCCCGGCGTGCTCGCTGGCGTCGCCGAGCACCGTGGCGCACCCGTGGGTGGCCACGTAGTCGGGTCCGCCGGAGGGGAACCGCGCGTCACGCATGGCCGCGACGATGGCCGCGGTCAGCGCCTCACCGTCGCGTTCCGGGGTGACCATCGCACCGACGTCGAACGCGCTGCCCGCGCCGGCCAGCTCGGCGTAGATCCGGGCGCCGCGGCGGCGGGCCGCACTGTACTCCTCCAGGACGAGCATCGCCGCCCCCTCCCGAGCAGCGATCCGCTGCGCTCGCGGTCGTACGGGCGGAATGCGCGCTCGCCGAGGTCGTTGCGGTCGGTCAGCACGCCGAGACCGTCCATCTTGGACATGGCCCAGAAGGAGACGCCGGAGTCGAAGCCGCCGCAGATGGCCACTGTGGACTCGCCTCGCCGCACGGAGCGGTACGCCCGCGCTATCGCCGTGGCACCGGCGTCGGCCGTGCCGTGGAAGTAGGCGTTGGCGCCCATCGCCCGGTATCGCTGGGAGACGTGGAACAGCGACGCCGCCTGCAGGCCTTCGACGTAGAACAGGGGGTAGAAGCTCGACTCCATCCGCTCTCCGAGCACCCGCTCCTCGGCTCGGCCCCGCTCGTCGCGGACCGCCAACGCGCCGTCGATGAGGTGCTGTGGCCGGGAGATGTCCTTGTTTCCGCCGAGGAACACCCCCAACCGGCTGACGTCCGCCGTGTTCAGGTCCAGGCCGCTGTCCTCCACCGCGAGCTGTACGCCGGCGAGCGCGAGCTGGTCCTCCCGGGTGGTGCTGCGCAGAGTGCGCCGGGAGGCGAACAGCCCGGGGTCGAAGTCCCTGAGCTCCGCACCGAACCGGGTGTTCAGGCAGGTCGGGTCGAACCCCTTGAGGTATCCGATGCCGGTGCGGCCGGCCAGCATCGCCTGCCAGGTCGGCGCGACGCCGGTGCCGACCGGGGTGAGCAGTCCGATGCCGGTGACCGCGACGCGGTTCATCGGACCACCCCGGCGGGAGCCCACCGTGTCCACCGCACGCGAAGCTCGGCGACGGTGGCGACGGTCCGGCCGTCCACGCGTACGGTGCCGCTGAACGCGGGGTCGCCTTCGGCGCCGCCCAGCCGGACGACGGTCAGCTCGACGCAGTCTCCGGGCTGGACGAAGTGGCGCCAGCGCACCCGGCGGGCGCCGGTCAGCGACCAGTCGCCGCGATCGGGTCCGGTCGTGGCGGCGTCCGCGACAAGCCCGGCGAGGGTGGCGAGGTCGTCCAGGATGAGCACGCCGGGCATCACGGGCTTGCGCGGGAAGTGAGTGGCCAGCAGCGGCCACGTCGCCGGGACGTTGCGGACGGCGGTGCCGGCCTGGCCGGGGGCGAGGTCCAGCAGCCGGTCGAGGCCGCCGCGCTCGGCGGCGCGCAGCAGCTGCTCGACGGATACGGCGGGCGCCGGTGGCGGCGGCGCGGCGGCGGTGGGTGCCGGTAACGGCTCTTCCGCGACGGCGGCGCCCAGGCCAGCCGGTCCGGCCGGCTCGGGCGTGCGTACCACCAGGCAGGCGTTGGTGCCGCCGAACGCGAACGCGTTGACCATCGCGGCGCGGACCGGCTGGCGCCGCGCGACGCCCGGCACGTAGTCGAGGTCGAGCCTCGGGTCGGGGTGGGTGAGGTTGATGGTCGGCGGTACCACCTGGTCGGCAATGGCGCCCAGCGCGGCGAGCAGGTTGAGCCCGGCGGCCGCGGAGGTCAGGTGCCCGGCCATCGACTTCGGTGAGCTGATCGCCAGGTCGTAGGCGTGCGCGCCGAAGACCTCCTTGATCGCGACGGTCTCGCTGCTGTCGTTGCCGGGCGTCCCGGTGCCGTGGCTGACCACGTAGTCGATGTCGGTGGGCCGGAGCCCGGACTCGGCGAGCGCCTCGCGCATGGCGATGATGCAGCCACCTCCATCGGGTGGTGAGTCGGTGATCCGGTACGCGTTGAGACTCGAGCCGTAGCCGACCAGCTCGCCGAGGGCAGCCGCGCCTCGGGCCAGCGCGTGGTCGCGCTCCTCCAGGACGGCCATCACCGCCCCCTCGCCCAGCACGAAGCCGGAACGCCGGGCGTCAAACGGCTTGGAGGCCCGCTCGGGCGCGTCGGCGTCGTCCGCGGTGAGCGCGCCGAGGAGGCAGAAGCCGAGCACGTCCATCCAGGTGGTCAGCGCGTCGGTGCCACCGGCGACCATCATGTCGGCGTCGCCTTCCTGCACCAGCCGGTACGCCTCGCCGATCGCGTGTCCGGCGCCGGCACACGCGGTGCTGACGCTGACGTACGGGCCGCGGCAGTCGCCGAGCCGGGCGATGACGGCGGGGCCGACATTCTGGTCGCGCGCGAGGACCTCGTTCGGCGACTGGCGGAAGATCTGGCTGTGCTTGGTGGACTCGAGCAACCAGGACATGTCGGCCAGCTCCTGGAGCTCGACGCGGCCGACCGTACCGCCGACCGAGACCCCGCGCCGCCACGGGTCGGTGCCGTCCAGGTCCCCCGCCTGGCGCAGCGCCTCCAGCGCGGCGGCGACGCCGTATCCGGCGGAGCGGGACAGGTGCCGCCGGTCGCGGCGGTCCGGCACCGCCTCGGCGACTGAGAACCCCTCCACCTGCCCGGCGATGCGGACCGGAAAGGTGCTCGCATCGAACGTCGCGATCTCGCGTACGCCGCTGCGCCCGGCCATCAGCGAACGCCAGGTGCTGGGCGCGTTGTTACCCAGCGGGGTGACGGCGCCGATGCCGGTGACGACGACCCGCCTCACCGCGGCCCTCCCTGCCCCACGAGCCGGTCCAGCTGGAGCCGGGTCACCTCCGGGTCGTCGAGCTGCGCGACGTCGACCAGGGCACACATCACGTCGGTGGCGCGCAGCACCACCCGGCCGTCGACGGTGGCCACACCCGACATCACCGCGGCCTCGTCGGACATCGACTCGACCCAGGCGTCCACATCCAGCACGTCGCCCGGGCGCACCGGGCCGGTGACCTCGACTTCGGCGACGGACAGCAGAGCGGCCCGCCGGCGCACCCCGGTGCTGAGCATGACCAGCCACGCGCCGGCCTGGCACAGGGCCTCCAGGACCAGCGCCGGCGGCATCACCGGCCCGCCGGCCGAATCGCGCCAGTAGGTCTCCAGCCGGGACGTGACCTTGCGGGTGCGTATCGACTCGTCGGGGACGTGGCCGAGGATCCGGTCGGTCAGGTGGAACCGCATCACGGAGCCTCCGCTTCCGGCGGCGATCCCCATGGTCAGCCAACCGGCGCAGCGTGGCGGGCGAGGATCAAGTCGACCAGGTTGCCGACCGTGAACAGGCCCATGACCTCCTCGGCGGGCAGCTTGCCCCGCAGGTCGTCGACGGCGATCTGCGGCATGACCTTCTTCAGCTGGGTGAGCCCGAGGTCGGAGACCACGCCCTCGGGGGTGCCGAACTCCTCCTCGGTGTACTCGCCCTGGATGTGGTTGGCGAGATCGCCCGCGGTCACCTTGATGCCGAGGGTCCGCTCGAGCCGAAACAGGATGTCCAGCAGATCGATGGACTCGGCGCCAAGGTCACCGAGGAGCGTCGCATCGAGGAGCACCTCCTCGGGTTCGACGCCGAGTGCGTCGACCATCGCCGCGTTTACGGCTTCCACGACAACTTCGCGCGTGACGGCCATTGGTGGCCTCCTTCTCTAAGGCATCGGTGAATGCGCTTTTGACGACCTCGCATAGATGACCCTGGCCGAGCCGCGATTCGTACAGGGTCGGCGAGATTTTCTCGACGAAATTGCGCCGGGCACGTTCCGGATCACCGAATGGCTCGAGCACGGAATCGCAGCGGCATTGGCCAGGCCGGTAACATTCGCTTAACATGAATCCGAACGGTACGAAACCCGCCACTGGGACTACCGATCCGCGGTCGGGAGGGCAGCGCATGGAGGCGGACGAGATACCCGACGACATGCTCCTCGAGGAGCTACGCCGGGCGCTCGGCGGAGCCGTGAACGGACCCGAGGTCGCACTGGCCGTGGACATCCCACGGACCATGCCGCCACGACGGTGCGGGGAGACACCCGGCGGGCCGGCGGCAGCCCGCTCCGGCGAGCCGGCGGCGGGCATGCCCGGCGAAGAGTCGGCGAGTGGGGGCTAGCTCACCGCGCGTCGCGGGCCAAGACTCCGGACCTGGTCCAGGTGCCGGACACACCCGGGCCTGCTCTGGGAGGGCGCGCCGGACGGTGTCCGGCACCGCGACTCGCCAGCGGCGGCATCGAGCTCTCCGAGGGCCTGCCGCAGCCGCTCCAGGCAGCGTGAACGCACCGGGCCGACCGAGCCGGCCGCCAGCCCCATCGCGTCGCTGACCTCGGCGTAGCTCCGCCCTTCGACCAGCAGCGCCAGCAGGTGCTGGCACTGCGCCGGCAGTGACCGGAACGCAGCACGCAGCCGCGTCGCGAACTCGCGCGAGACGACCACTTCCTCGGCCGACACCTCGTGCCGGCCCCGCTCCAACAGCACGAGGTCTCCGGTGGGCGCGGGCGGCTGCTTCGCGCCGACGTGGCGCAGTGCCTCGCGCCGGGCGACCATGGACAGCCACTCGGTGAGCAACTCCGGTTGGCGGAGCCCGTCGAGCCCGCGCCACAGGCGCACCCAGGTGGCCTGGCTGACGTCCTCGCAGTCGGCCGCATTGAGCCCGTACGACCGGGCGATGGCTCCGACCAGCGGCGCGAACCGCCGCACCAGCGTCGCCCACGCACGCTCGTCGCCGGTCCGGCAGTCCCGCACCAGCAACTCGGTGTTTCCTACCCTCTCCACAAAGCCTCCCCGAATCCAATGTGAAAGAAGTACGCGTCCCTCGTGCGAAAGAGACCTTTCGTCCAGATGCGCCGTGCGCCCTCTAAAACGCGACCAGCATTTGATGCGGCAACTATTGCCCCTCATGCCGAACAGCCATGCTGATGGTCGCCGAAAAGACTCGCGTTAACGAATACCCTTTCCCCCTCACCCGCGAGCGTCGTGTCGTTGATCGGGAGGTGAAGGCGAATCCTCCCGATGACTTCAGCGCACGGCCAGATTCCGCAGACGGTCGCGCCGAGCGACCCCGACCGGTGGGACCGGTGTCGGGCAGCCCTCGGCGATCTCGTCCGCCGTGACAAGTCCGTCCTCGATCGCCCGCACCAACATGTCGGCTTTGGTCGGAGCCGCTCGGCCCACCTGTGCGTACTTGAGCCGCGCTCGCCGGATGTACATGTCGACGGTGTGCGGCGAGATGCCCATACGGCTGGCGACGGACGCCTTGGACATCGACTGGAACCACCACAACAGCGCGGTGCGTTCGCGCTCGGACAGGATCGGAGCGTCCGGGCGCCGATCGCTGGCAAGGACCCCGGCCGCCGTCGGCGTGACGTACGGCCGGCCCTCGGCGACCGCGAAGACCGTCGTCAAGAGGTGGTCCGCCCCCTCGCTCTTGGCGACGAACGCGTACGCGCCGGCGTCCAATGTGGACAGCACCAGCTCCTCCTCGGTGAACTGGGAGAACGCGATGACGCGCTGCCCCACCTCGGCCAGCGCCGCGATGTCGTCGACCACCAGGCGCCCGTCCAGGTTCAGGTCGATGATGACCACGTCGACCTCGGACCTGTAGGGCGGCACCCGGTGCCCCACGTGTTCTATGTGGACCCGGGGCTCCACGCTCAGCCAGGCGCGGATCCCCTCAATGACGACCGGGTGGTCGTCGATGATGCTGACCCGGACAGGTTCGGCGGTTTTCGCCATCGGACCTCCACCCACAACTGGTTCGCGTCCTGATCGTGGACGACCGACACGGGCAGGACCTCCCGCAGGTCGTCCAGCACATCGGCGGGAGCGTCGGCGATCACGCTCACGATCACTTCGGCGGCGTCGGCCACGACAGTCAGCCGGGCCCGGCTCACGGCCGAGGCGAGGACGAGCAGGACCACCTCGGTGAGATAGCGCCGGGCCACCGTGGGTACCTCGGGCAGCCGGCCGCAGTTGAAGAACGTGACCTCCACGCCGCGCCGTTCGGCCAGGTCCGTGCAGGCACGCAGCTCGTGCAGCAGTGGATCGGCCGAGTCGTCGGTCTCGGCGAAGAGCCGTCGCAGCCGCGCCGCCTCCACCCCGGCGATCCGCCGCACCTCCGGGGCGACCGGGTCAAGCGTCCCGTCAGCCAGGCCCCGCACGATCGGCTCGATCCGCTCCCGGACCTCGCGGTAGCGGCGTTGCCGCTCGGCGTGCACCGCCTCGTCGATCGCGGCGCGGGCCTGGTGGTCCGCCCGAGCCAGGGTCAGCTCGGTCGCCCGCCGGGCAACGCCGTTCAGATGGTGACTGACCACGGCGAACAGCATCTGCACTCCCACGGTGGCGTAGCCGACAATGACAAGTCGTCCAGTCATGACGCGGTCGAGCGAACCGTCGGCGGCGACCGCGACGACCGTGATCGCGGCGTTCGCGGCCTGCATGACGACCAGCTCCCACAGCGGCCGGTGCATCAGCAGCAGCACCCCGCACCAGCCGACCGTGTTCCATGCCCAGCTCAAGTCGCTCAGTGCCTGACCCGGTGGGTAGGAGAAGATCGCGAGAACGCTTGCGCCGACCGCCGCGGCGGCGAGCAGGCGGTCGACGTGGGCGGCGGCGCCCGAGCCGCGCAGCAGAAGGACCGACCCGACGACCTGCACGACGGAGACGATCAACCAGGCGCCCACCGCGGCCGGGCGTGAGGTGTACTCCGACCAGCTCCGAACGATGATCAATACGTCATAGCAGAAGTGCCAGACCAGCATGATCGCGACGACGCCGACCCGCATGGCAGCGGCGTACCGGGCGGCCACGGAGTCGCCCGCCGGCGGGCTAGCCATCCGGCCACCGCAGGACCACCCGGGTGCCGGTGCCCGAACCTGACCGCACCCTGGCCGAGCCACCGATGGAACGCATGCGACCTTCGATGGACTCCCGCACCCCCCGGCGGTGGGGCGGGACGGCGGTGATGTCGAATCCCACACCGTTGTCGCTGACGGTGACGCTGACACCGTCGTCGTGCGCCCGCGCGGCCAGGTGTGCCTCGCCCGTGTCGGCGTGCCGGGCGACGTTGGTGAGCGCCTCGGCGACGCACTGCGCCATCGCGGTCGCCACGTCGGCCGGCAGCTCCACGGGCGAGATGTCGGTCGACACGTCGAGCGGCGTACCGCCGAGCTGCGGCCGTACCGTGCCGAAGCGCAGCATCAGGTCCAGGCGCACCATCGGTCGCCCCGGCTCGTCCGCGCTCGCCGGACGGGCCCGCAGCCCTTCGATGACGGCCAGGTCGGCGGCGGCGCATTCGCGCAGCGCTGTGGATTCGCTGGCGATGCCACCGGTGTGCACCATGGTCAGCGTGGCCAGCACCGTGTCGTGCAGGTGCCGCTGGTGGTCGCGCTCGTCGGAGCGGACGGCGGCCCGGACGATCGCCGCGTGACGGCGGTCGGCCGCGTCCGCCAGCACAGCGTCCGCGGTGTCCGCGCTGCGGCGGAGCGCCGTCACGAGGCCGGCGGCGAGCACGGCCCCGACGGCCAGATGTAGCGGTGCTTCGCGCACCTGGCCGTCGCCGACCGCGTAGGCCGCGGCGACGAGGAAGCCAACCGCCAGACCGAACGGCTGCCGGAGCCCGAACTGCGCGATCCACACGCTGGCGCCGGCGATGATGTCAACCCAGCCGGTGCCGGCGCTGACCGCCCGTACCTCCGCCGGGACGAGCCACGGGTGCGCGAGCAGGAGCAGCATGACCACGAGGACATCAGCGCACGTCAGCAGCGGCGACGGGCCGCGGCGTAACATCTGGAGCGCGAACAGCCCGCTCCACAGCAGGATCCCCAGGCTGCCGGCGATCACCCAACCGGGGCGGGCCGGCGGCGCGAGGCCGACCATGGCCACCACGGCGCCCACAACCCCGCTCGACAGCCGCACCGTCACCATGAGCGGTGTCAGCATCCGGCGGACGCCCATGCTGGCGAGGGTCGCCAGCGCGTCGTCGGCTCCGAAGCCGCGGAAGGCGACGAATCCCATTTATAAGACCCACATTCGAGTGGCGTGAAGACCAGCCTGGGGTGTCGAACTTCGCTGATCGTATCGACGGAAGCGGACGCACGCATGACCCGCGTTCAGGGAACAGCGCACGCGCGCCGGAACGCCGGGGCTGCGCCGCGGGGTGACGGGTTGTGGCCGTCACCATGCCGGAGGCCTGCGGGTCACCGACGGCGACCGTGACCGATCCGGACGGCAGGACCTCCTCGCCGATGTTCGACCTGGTCCCGGTCCAGAGTGGACTCTCGTTGGACGGCGCTGACCCGACCGGGTTCATCCGTTCGTCCGAGGCCGTACATCGCTACTACCAGCCGGTACTTTCCGTAATCGCTGGGGCGCTCGCCATTGTCGGTGGCGCGTATGGCTATGGCGGATCTCCGACGGCACGTCCGGGTCGTCCGCGGTGGCGACGTCATCGCGGCGGGCGCAGAGGCGGTCGAGGGCGGCCAGCTCCGGCTCGGCCTTCGCCGCAGCCGGCGGCCCGCGGACGCGGGTGGGGTTCAGGCGAGGATGCGGGCGAGCGTGCGCTGGCCCATGCGACTCATGGTGGGGTTGGTCTCGCGGTAGTACCAGACGGTCCCCATCGCCTGCACGAACGCCCACGCCTTGCCGCGCTCCCACTCCAGGTCGGTGGGGCCCAGGTGGGTGCGGAGGGCGTGCCGCGGCCCGGCCTCGAGCAGGTGCCAGGCGCCCACCAGGTCGAGCGCGGGGTCGGCCGGGCCGAAGCCGCCGACGTCCAGCACGCCGGCGAGGCGGCCGGCGGCGACCAGGATGTTGCCGGGGATGAGGTCGGTGTGGCTCATCACGTCCGGTGCGGCACCGCGGGGCAGCGTGCGCAGGTCCGACCACATCCGCCGCAGGCGGGGCACGTCGAGCAGGCCCTCGCTGTGCCGGAAGCAGGTGTCCATCCACCCGTCGTGGGTGGGCAGCTCGCCGCCCCGGCCGCCGCCGCGGAAGGTCCGGCCGCGGGTGTCGATCGCCCGCACGTCGGCGATGAACGCGGCCAGGTCCTCCGCGAACCCCACCGACTCCCCCGGGTCGTCGTCGGTCGCCACCACGCCCGGCAGCCAGGTCTGGACGGACCACGGCAGCGGGTACCCGCGGCCGGGCTCGCCGAGCGCGACCGGCTCGGGCGTGGGAAAGCGGGTGCGCCCGGCCAGCTCGGCGGCCGCCTCCGCCTCGGCCGCGAGCCACGCCCGCTTGGCGCCGACGTCGCCGGGCTCCAGCGGAAACCGCGCCGCCAGCCGCTCGCCGATCCGGAAGATCGCGTTGACGGTGCCGCTGGACGGCAACGCACGGACCGGCAGGTCACGCCACCGCGGAAACTGGTCCCCAACCAGCTCCCGCACCGTCTCCAGCGAGATCGTCAGTTGATCGGCATGCATCCGCACGTGTCGCAGCGTCGCCGGTCGCCCGCGCGTCCGGCAACCGACTTTCGCCGCCGGTGCCCTAGATCAGGGACGGTGCGCGCTCCGGCACCTCGACGTCGTCGTGCTCGCCGTGCGCGCACATGCACACGCCCAGCTCGACGACCAGGCGGGCGCGCGCCGGCGTGTACTCGTTCTTGTGCAGCGCCGGCAGCGGACGGTCGCACAGGTCGCAGCGGCGGACGCCGGTCTGGGTGCCGGCGCGGATGTCGGTCATCGGAGAGCCTCCTCGTGGGTCGGGCACGCCGCGCCCCTGAGGGTCGGGGCGCCACGTGCGGACCCTCCACGATTACCCTCCGCACCCCACCGATGCCAATGGGTGGATCACTGGTGACCCAGTTCACGCACAAACGGCTACCGAGTCCGACCAGTGCCTCGACGCTCTCGCGCCCCCTCAGCGGTCGGGTTCCTCCGCCCACCAGAGGACATCTCGCCAGTCCCGCTCCGCGGCCTCCACGTACTCCTGGAGCTGGTGCGCATCGCCATCGGCGAGGTCGAGCAGGGCGTGGAGTACCCGCTCATAGAGCCGATCATGTTGACGGTCCATGATCAACGCGTCGACCGGGGGCAGCAGGTGCCGCGCGGACCGCGCGTACTCAACCGGAAGACCTGAGAGACGTTCCTCGACCGAGGCTGGAAACGGGCGCACGTGTCCCATGGTGCCGCGACTCCACCCGCCCTAGGAGGTCGGGCGCCTCGCGCGCGCTGGCGGGCCACCCCAGCGGACCGCGTCCGGCGGCTCGCCACTGGCCAGGTACGACAGGGCGAGCGCGCGCAGCTGCTCCGGGGTGATGCGGGTCTCGGCCGGGTGGAACGGCGTGGCCGTGCCGTCGAAGTCGAAGGCCAGGTCGCGGTGCCAGGGGCGCACCCCGCGGTGGACCGCGTAGCCCGTGGTCGGGCGGCCGTACGGGAAGGCGAAGCCCCGCTTCTCGTGCCCCACGCCGAGGTGGAGTCCCCGGGTGACGTGCCGGCCACACACGTCCACCCGGGCCTCCAGCGTGACGACCACCGGCTTGTGGCTTTCGTGGATCGACACCAGGAGCGGAACGACGTCCTCTGCGCGGTCGAGGTCGTAACGGTGACCGTCGGCCCAGGTGGCCAGGTACTGCGCAGTCATCGATCGGACGCCCTTTCCGAACGGCACTCACATTTTGTCGAGCACCGTCAGTAAAGTCGAGCGTGCTGCGGCGTCACAACGCGCTGATACCAGTCCGGCCCGCGGATACCGGCAGCTCTGCCCTAAGGACTCACCAGGCCCTCGCGCGCGACCTGGTCCAGCCGCGCGCGGACCTCGCGGGCGGTGGCGTGGCCGAGCACGTCGAGCAGCCGCAGCGCACGCTGCCACGCCTCCCGCGCGGCCGCCGCGTCGCCCAGCTCGCGGTGGCAGTCACCCAGGTGGACCAGGGCGTCGGCCTCGTTGTACCGGTCGCCCAGCTCCAGGAACATCTCCACCGCCCGCGTGTACGCCGCCACCGCCTCGCGCCGCTCCCCCAGCCCGGCGTGGATGAAGCCCAGGCTGTCCCAGGTGCTGGCCACGGCGTTGGAGATGCCGAGCTCGCTGAGCGCGTCGAGCGCCTGCCGGCAGTACGTCAGCGCCTGCCCGAAGTCGCCGAGCATCGCGTGGCACCAGCCGGTGTCGTTCAGCGCGCTGGCCACGCCGCCCGCGTCGTCGGCCGCCCGGTACAGCTCCAGCGCCCGCTGGCTCGCGGCGAGCGCCAGGTCGTACCTGCCCTGCTGGCCATGCAGGTAGGCCAGGCCGCGGTGGCTGCGCCCCTGGTTGGCGCGGTCGCCGACCGCCTCGAACAGCTCCAGCGAGCTGAGCAGGTGTTCCTGCGCGGCGTCGAGCTGGTTGAGGCGGGCGTACGCGCTGCCGAGGCTGCGGTGCGCGGCGGCACGTACGCCGAGGTCGCCGACCCGCCGCCCGGCGGCCAGCGCGAGGGTCTGCATGGCCACCTGGTCGCGCCAGTGCCCGTGCCGCTGGAAGATGTCGGAGAGCGTGGCGGCCAGGCGGACCAGGTGGTTGTCGAGCTCGTGTTCGGCCGCCAGCTCCACCGCGGCGATGGCCGAGTGGTGCTCGACGGTCAGCCAGGTGCGGGCCGCCTCGGCGTCCGTGATCTCCACCGGCGCCACACCGTCCACCGTGGACGGATCGGGTTCGAGGTCCCACTGCGGGTCGAGCAGCTGTACCGCCGCCCGCGCCGTACGCGTGTAGTGCTCCAGCATCCGGGCCAGCGCGGCCCGCCGCTCCGGCTCGGGGTCGGTGTCCTGGGTCCGCTCCGCCGCGTACGCGCGGACGAGGTCGTGCAGCAGGTACCGTCCCGGCGACGGCTCGCGGGCGAGGCTGGCGTGCATCAGCTCGTCGAGCCCCGCGCGGACCTGGCGGACCGGCGCGCCGGCGAGGCTCGCCACGGTGGCCGGCGCGACGTCCGGGCCCGGGTGCAGCGCGAGCAGCCGCAGCAGGCGGGCGGCGAAGGGGCTGAGCCGCTCGTACGACCAAGAGAAGATGCTCTTGAGGTCGATCGCCGGATCGTTGTCCACAAAGGAGTCGAGCGTGCCGTGGTCGGCCGTGAGCTGGGCGGCGAGGGCGGCGACCGAGCCGTTCGGGTTGAGCACGCTGCGGGCGGCGACGAGGCTCAACGCGAGCGGGAGGCCACCACATAGACGGACAACGTTGTCTACCGCGGCGTCGTCCTCCGCTCCCACCTGCGTGCCGAGGCGGCTGCGCAGGTACGCCCGGGCGTCGTCGTCGGGCAGCACGCACAGCTTCGTCGGCCGGGCCTGCTCGATCGCCACGAGGCTGGGCATCTGGTGCCGGCTGGTCACGATCACCAGGCAGCCACGCGAACCGGGCAGCAGCGGGCGCACCTGGTCGGCGTCCCGCGCGTTGTCGAACAGCAGCAGCATCCGGCGGCCGGCCATCAGGCTGCGGTACAGCGCGGCCTGCGCGTCGAGCCCGTCGGGCAGCTGCCGCGGGTCGACACCGAGCGCGTCGAAGACCGCACGGAGCGCCTCCAGCGGGCTCATCACCACGCCGGACGGGTGGAAGCCGCGCAGGTTGAGGTAGATCTGCCCGTCCGGAAAGCGGCCGGCGATGCGGTGTCCCCAGTGGACGGCCAGCGCGGTCTTGCCGGTGCCGGCCATGCCGTGGATGGTGCTGATCAGCATCGCCGGTGCGGGCGCGTCCCCCGGCGGCAGCAGCGCGTCGAGGCCAGCCAGCTCGGCCGTGCGGCCGATGAAGTCGGGCAGGTCGGCCGGCAGCTGCGCGGGCGTCGCCTGGCTCGTCCGCTGGCGGGCGAGCGTCAGCGTGGCCACCGGCTCGACCTCGCGCTCCGGCGCGGAGCGCTGCGCCGGCACTGGCGGGTCCGCCCGCAGGATCTGCAGGTGCAGGGCCTGCAGCTGCGGCCCCGGGTCGACGCCCAGCTCAGCCGCGAGCGCGTCCCGCGCGTCCTGGTACACGGAGAGCGCCTCGGCCTGCTGCCCCGAGCGCCACAGCGCGAGCATCAGCAGCCGGCGGAAGCGCTCGTCCAGCGGGTGCTCGGACACGAGAGAGGCGAGCTGGTCGCCTGCCGAGACGTACGCCCCCAGGTCGATCTCCGCCGCCAGCAGCGCCTCCAGCGCGTTGAGCCGCAGCTTGGCGAGGTTGGCCCGGTACCGCTCCATCGGGTGGCCGGGCAGCCCGGCGAGCGGCTCCCCGTTCCACAGCGCGAGGCCGCGGCGCAGCAGGTCGGCCGCGCCAACGGTGTCGGACTCCCGCCGGGCCACCTCGGCCGCGCCGATCAGCTGCCGGAACGTGGCCAGGTCGAGCTCCTCCGGCCGGATGTCCGCGAGATAACCGGCGCCGGCCGACCGGATCACCGGCGTGCCGGCACCGACCGGGGTGAGGACGCGACGCAACCGGTACACATACGTCCGGATGGTCGCCTCCGCCGACCGGGGCGCGTCATCGTCCCACAGCGTCTCCATGAGCTGCTGGATCGAGACCGGCATGCCGGCCTGGAGCAGCAACGCGGCCAGCACGGCTCGCTGCTGAGGCGAGCCGAGCTCAAGCTCCGTCGGTCCACGGCGGGCCCCCACCGGCCCGAGCAGCGTGAACCATAAACGGTCATCCACGCATTCCCCCGAATGCATCTGCCGTCGAATCCGGACGTGGAAGGACGCCCCCCGCGTGCCCAGTCCCGGAGGCCCGCCATGCTACCCGGGTCCGACCGTCCGGCGTGGACCCGTGGCGGCCTTCTGCCCCCCAGACCATCGATCGATGCCCCACCGGCAGTACTCACGGCGGCGTGCTACCGGAAGCCGGTCCGGCAACCGTCAACAAAGGGGCCGGAAACTGCTCAGCTCCCGCCGCCGCCTCCTCCTCCGCCGCCGTCGCTTCCGCCGCTGAACCCGCCGCTGAACCCGCCACCGTCGCTGCCGCCGCCGAATCCGCCGTCGTGCTGATGGAACGTGGCGCCCGCCGTCGGTCCACCGTCGCCGTGGGGTTCGGTCTCAAACCCGACGTCGTAGTCGTACCGGCGGCGAACGGCAGACCGTCCTGGTCGTCGCGCCACAACGGCGGCGACCGCCACGACCCCCGCGATCAACGCGACGAAGAGAAGATTCTCCATGTGATCACCTCAGGCCGCATTGTGAGGGAGTGGGGCAATACAGGTCGCTGGGCAGCGGCCGACCGCAGCGCGTCCTACAGGGCGCCGGTGCGGATGGCGTACGCGACCGCGTGTGTGCGGTTGCGCAGCCCGAACCTCGTCATCACGCCGTAGATGATGTTCTTGACGGTGCGCTGGGAGTAGTTCAGCTTCACCGCGACCTCCCCCGTGTCCAGGCCCTCCGCGAGCAGGCGCAGCACCTCAAGCTCGCGTTCGGTGAAGCCGCTGATCGTCAGGCCGCGCGGGCCGAGCACGTCGCGCTGTACCGTGCGCAGTTGCTCCAGAAGGCGGCGGGTGACGGCCGCGGGCAGCTCGGCGCGCCCGGACGCGGCGCCCACGACGGCGCGGGTGATCTGCTCGAAGCCGGCCTCCCGGCGGTGCAGCAGCGCCGCCAGGCCGAGCTCGACCGCGCGCAGGACGTGGTGCTCGCGGATCTCGTTGGCGACCAGGACGACGGCCGGTTCGCGGTGGCGGGTGCCGCGCCCGAAGCGTTCGATCCCGGCCAGCACCTCGTCGGTGACCTGGTCAGCGACCGCGAGCAGCACCCGCGCCGCGCTCTGCCGCTCGCCGGTGAGCACCTCGACGGCGGGATGGGATGCGAGGCCGGCCACGACCCCGTCGCGGGTGAGCTGGTCGCCGGCGAGCACCGCGACCCCGACGGCTTCCATCCATCCATCAAGCACCGGCCGCGTCGACAACGGATCAACACCCGATAGACGGTGGTCGTGCGGTCACAGCCGGAACATGCGGTACTCGGCGACCTGCTCGAATCCCATGTCGCGGTACACCCGTGCGCCGGGGTCGCTGGCCTGGAGGGTGGCCACCTTCAGCCCTCGCCATCGCGTGATCCGCAACGCGACGCCGGTGAGGGCGGCCGCGACGCCGCGACGGCGGTACGCCTCGGCGGTGGTGACCGTGTGGATGCCCGCGACGCCGGCCTCGTCGAGCAGGGCGGCGGTGCCGACGATCCGCCCGTCGAGCCGCCCGGCGAACCGGGCCAGCGTGCGCCCGCCGGCCGGGTGCGCCGCCTCCCGCGCGAGCATCGGGTCAACCAGGTCCGGCGCCATGCCGCACACGTCCGCGCAGGCGGCGACCCACTCGCGCAGGTCGCCGGGGTCGCGCACGTCGTCGATGAGCAGGTCCGGCGGGCCGGGCAGCTCGGTGACCCGGTCGACGTGTACCGCCATCACCGCCAGCGGCCCCACCTCGGTCGCGCCGCGGCCGCGCAGGTCGGCGGCGAGCTCGGGGTAGCTGTCCACGCCGACCCACCACAGCCAGGGCAGGCCGTCGAGTCGCCCGGCCTCGACGAGCGCGGCGTCCAAGCCGCCGGGCCCGACCCGCAGTATGCCGTTGAACATGGGGTGGTCCACGCCGCTGCGGTATGCCGTGACCACGCCGTCCAGCCGCCCGGCCCAGCCGTATCCGAGCTTGTAGGCGCGGAGGTTGGCCAGCTGCGGGTGGACGTCGTAGATCGAGCTCACCGACTGGGTCGTGGTACCGGCGTTCGTCACGCCGGCAGCATGGCGAGGCCCGATAGACGCTCGCTCGTCACGCGGTAGACCGGGTGGTCAGAAGCCGACGACCTCGCGGACCAGGATGACGTGGACGCGGCCGGGCAGTTCCTGGTGGATCTCCAGGACCTTGCCGATGTAGCTGTGCTGCCCGTACGCCGCCTGCGCCCGCGCGTCCTCCAGCTTGAGCGAGTGCTGGTAGAGCCGCTCGCGGGCGGCTTCCAGCGTGGGCACCAGCTTCTGCGCGCCCGCCACGAGGATCACGTTGGCCGCGCCCCAGGCGTACGAGGCGAGCTGGCTGCCGGAGGCGGAGGCGATCACCAGCGTGCCGTCTCGGGTGATCGCGTGCACGCTGCCCAGCGCGTAGTCGGGCTGGCCGGCGATCTCCTTCATCTGCTGTACCTGCGTCTGGTAGTCGAGGGCGAGCATCTTGTTGCGGGCCGACTCGTACGGCCCGCCGCCGTTGACCGCCTCCTCGATGCCGGTCTCGGCGAGCGTGACCGAGGTGTTGGTCATCACCGTCGAGCCGTGCGGGATGCGGGCCAGCGCCGCCTTGCGCGCGGCCTCGAGGTCGTCGACGACCTCGACGCTGAAGCCGTGCTCCTCCAGCGCGACGACGGTCGCCGAGAGCGTCGCCTCGTCCGGCAGCGTGGTGAAGCGTTCCGTGGTCATGGTTTCTCCTCTATGACAGAGCGCCGACGTAAACGGACTTTACCCCGCTTCCGTGGGCTGTCGATAGGGTGAGCAGTGTGAAACGGACCGACCTGGCGTGGGGTGCGCCACAGACCGAGCGCGCCGACGCGGCCCGCAACCGGCAGCACCTGATCGCGACCGCCCGCGAGATGCTCGCCGAGCTGGGCGCGGAACGGATCACCATGGACGCGCTCGCCGAGCGGTCCGGGCTGGGCAAGGGCACGGTGTTCCGCCGGTTCGGCACCCGGGCCGGCATCTTCGCGGCGCTGCTGGACGACGGCGAGCGGGCCTTCCAGGAGCGGGTGCTGACCGGGCCGCCGCCGCTGGGGCCGGGCGCGCCGGCGTTCGACAGGTTGGTCGCCTACGGGCAGGCCCGGATCCGCTTCCTGCTGGAGCACCAGGAGGTCGCCAGGGCCGCGCTGGACGGCCGCCAGCCGATCCCGGCCGGCGCGCAGACTCCCCTGTCGCAGACCCACATCCGGATGCTGCTGGCGCAGGTCGACCTCGGCCCGGCCGACCTCGACCTGCTGTCGGTCCAGCTCACCGCCGCTCTCGACGGGCCCCTGCTGCTGTACATGCAGCCGACCGCGGAGGCGCCGCTGTCCGCACAGGTGGAGCGGCAGCTGGCGGAGAGCTGGCAAGACCTGATCCGCCGGGTCTGCCGCCCGTGACCGCTACCCCCGCAGCCGATCGGCCCGCTCGCGCAGCTGTGGCGGCACGAGGTCGAGCAGCTGGTCGGGGCGCAGCGGCAGGTCGAGCAGGCTGAGCTTGACCCGGTTGCGGCGCAGGTGGCGGTCGGCGTCGAACCGTACGATGTGGACCGCGTCCGGCCGAAGCCGCAGGTGCAGGGCGGCACCGGCGTCGAGCGGCTCGGCCGCCGTCCCGTCGACGACGAAGCGCAGCGCGGCGCCGTCGCCCGGGTTGCGCAGCTCGACGTCGTCGCTGTCGCCGAAGACCACCGACCGGCTGATCCCCGACATCGGCGCCACCGGGGTCAGCGCGATCGACGGGGTGGACGGCGACAAGACCGGGCCGCCGGCCGCGTAGTTGTAGGCGGTCGACCCGATGGGGTACAGACGACGACCGCGTCACCGCGGTAGTAGCCGTGGGCGGCGCCGTTGACGAACAGGTCGACCACCGCGGACTTCAGCTGCGCCGAGGCGGTCACCACCACGTCGTTGAACGCGGTGAACGACCGGCCGCCGGACTCCACGTCCAGGCAGCTGTGCGGCTCCACGGCGTAGTCGCCGGCCACCATGCGGTCCAGTGCCGCCGGAAGGCCGGCCGGCGGCACTTCGACGAGGAAGCCGAGGTCGCCGTGGTTGACCCCGAGGATCGGGATTCGCCGCCCCACGAGCAGCCGCATCGCGCCCAGCATCGTGCCGTCGCCGCCGAGGCTGACCACCGCGTCGACCATGTCCACGAACGCGTCGGCCGCGACCGTCTCCACCCCGGCCCCACCCGCCCGGCGTCGGCCTCGCGGGCCACCACGCGTCCCCCGTACCGGTGCGCGAACCCGATGATGGTCTCCACCGACTCGCGCACCGGCCGGGTCGGGTGAACCACCAGACCAACCGCGTACCCCGCCTCTCCCATTCCGCCATCCTGCCGCGTGGCGGCGGTGCACGCAGGCGTTCAGCGGCGCGCGCCGCCGCAGACCGGCTCCCGGACCGGCGCCAGCCGGTGCTGGCCGTCGAGGGCGAGGGCGGCACGCACCCCGGACTCGATCGCGCCCTCGACGGATGAGCGCCGCAGCGAGGTGTGCTCGCCGGCGAAGTGCAGCGCGCCGGCCGCTGCCACGCCGGCCAGGTGGTGCGCGGTGAGCTGGCCGGGCGCGAGCACCGCCTCACCGTCGGCCCAGCTGCCGGTGGCGCCGTGTCCGGTGTAGAACGCCTCGATCCGGTTGCCGTACACCTCCTGCAGCCCGCGCAGCGCCCGCGCGTACCGGTCGTCGGGCGTCATCGCCTCCCACCGGGTCGCGCCGCCGCCCCGCGCGTGGCTGGCCAGCACGACGCCGCCGTCGCTGCCGGGCACCGGGCCGGCCGGAAACGACGCGAGGCGGTTCGTCCCGCCCGCCGGCGCCGACCGGTGCGCCGGCGGCTGCCCGTACCGGTCGTACAGGCCGGGGGCGAGCGCGTCCAGCTCGCGCCGCCACCGTTCCTCGTCGAACTCCCACCAACGCCGGTCGAACTCCAGCCGCACGGTGGTGACCGGCTCGTACCGCAGCGCCATCACCGCGCGGCGCTTGGCGGCCGGCAGCGACGGCTCGACCCGCACCTGGCGCAGCGCCGCGAACGGCAGCGTGACGACCGCCGCGTCGGCCAGGTACCCCTGCCGCCGTCCGCGGCCGGACACCGTCTCCACCCACACGCGCGGTCCCTCGGCGGCGACGTGCGTGTAGGCGGCGGCCGGGCGGGCCGGGTCGTGGTACTCGATCCGGGTCACGCGCCGGTCGAGGTCGACCATGTCGTGGAGCACCGGACCCAACGCGTACGGCAGCCGCCAGCTCCCACCCTCGATCTCCCAGCGCGCCACGCGCGGTCCGGCGTGCAGGTGGCGCAGGTAGAAGTCCACAAAGGACATGGGCATGCGGTACCCGGCGTGCTCCAGCCGCCCGATCGCGGTGACCGCCGCCGTGTCCAGCCCCGCCCACTCGGTCAGGAACCGCCCCAGCGACAGGTGGTCCAGGTCGTGCAGCAGCCGCGCCCATCCCACTACGCGGCCGTCCGGCGTGTCCGCCTCGTGGTACTCGCCCACCGCGTCCAGCACCGCCTCGAGCAGGTCCACCGCCGAGTACCCGGCCGGGACGGCGGCCGGCGCGGCGGGGCGGCGGCGCAGCCCCAGACCGTCCACCAGGGACAGGGTCAGCGGGTGGGTGTCCGGGATGGACACCCCGGCCGCGTCCGCGTAGAGCAGCGGATCCCGGAACGGGCTGCGCGGCGGCGCCGCCAGCCGCCCGCCGATCCGGTCCGGGTCCGCCTCCAGGACCCGCACGTCGTGGCCGGCCCGGCGCAGCACGTACGCCGCGCAGAGCCCCGCGACGCCCGCACCGAGCACGAGAATCCGCAACGGCCGCTCTGCCGGTGACGGTCCGTCACCGAGCAACACCTCCAGGTACCGGCGGCGCGTCTCCGCCCCGTCCGGTCCCATCGCGGCAAGCTCCTGCCCCAACCGCAGGCAGCGCTGCCATTTGTCATCGGCGTCGCCGCCCCCACGGCGCTCGCCATCCCCCCACGTACGCATCTCGGATGCCTCCCCCTTCACCGTCCCCACCGGACGGCCGTCACCCAGAGTGTCCGGGAGGCATAGACACCGGATAGACGTCCGCTAGCACCGGCGATTCAGGCGGCCTGGCGGGCGACCACCGCGGATGGGGCGACCGACGCGTACCGGCCCTCGTGGTAGAGCAGCGGGGCGGCACCGTGCGCGTAGTGGCCCAGCAGCGGCTCGGCCAGCACGATCGCGTGGTCGCCGGCCGTCACGCGTTCGGTGACGCGGCACAGCAGCCACGCGACCGGCGAGTCGAGCAGGGGCACGCCGTGCGGGCCGTACCGCCAGCCGGTGTGCGCGGCGAACCGGTCGATGCCGCTCGTCGCGAACGTCCGCGCCACCTCGTGCTGGTCCTCGCCCAGCAGGTGCACGCCGACGTGCGCGGCGCGCTCCAGCGTGGGCCAGCTCGACGAGCCACGGTCCAGGCAGAAGGAGACCAGCGGCGGGCGTAGCGACACCGACGTGAACGAGGTGGCCGTGAAGCCGGCCGGTGGCGAGCCGGGCGCGGTGACCACGGTGACCGTGGCGGCCTGGCGGCGCAGCAGCGTGCGGAAGGTGTCCGCGTCCAGCGATCCCATCGTCCTCACCAGCTGCTCGACTCGACGTGTACGACCGGGGTGAGCGGCGCGGGCCCGCGCACCGCCTCCAGGAACGCGACCACCTCCGCGGCCACGGAGCGGTGCTGCAGGTCGTTGAGGACGTCGTGGTGCGCGCCGCGCACGACCGACAGCCGCACGGCCGGCAGCGACTTGGCGAGGCGGGCCAGGTCGGCGCGGCTGGCGAGCGGGTCCGCGTCACCGACCAGCAGCAGGTGCGGCTGCTCGGCGGTGCTGCCGTACGCGGCGTCGAGCAGGGCGGCGGGGACGCTCGACGCCAGCGCTCCACGTTGGACGGTGGTGTCGCCGGTCAGCACGCCGCGGTGCGCCGGGCAGTGGGTGCGGGCGTCGAGCTCGTCGTCCCACCCGGCGGCGGTGTGCGCGTCGTAGCCGGGCAGTCCGGCCAGTACCACGGCGTCCGGCCACCAGTCGGCCTCGGGCCGCGCCGTCGCGACCAGCGCGGCCACCGCGGCGGCCCCGGTGTCCGCACCGGCAAGGACCAGCGGGTATACCAGGTCGGGGATGCCGGCGACCGCGGCGGCCAGTGCCTCGGCGGGGTCGCCGTCCGGCGCGGGCAGCACCCGGACCCGGTAGGCGTCGGCGGCGAGGCGGGCGCCGAAGCGGGCGTAGCTGGCCGGGGTCTCACCGCGGCCGGCCACCACCAGCACGGTGCCGCGCGTGCGCAGCCCGGCCGGTGCGGTGTAGTCACCGTAGAGCGAGGTCATGTGTGGCACCTTTCGAAAGGGCGGGAATGGCGGGCGCGGCGTGGCCGAGGACGCGGTCGAGCACCGCGCCCGCCCCGGCGGCGGGCAGTGCGGTGCCGCGCCACGCGACGTGCTGGTCGGGGCGGACGAGGACGTTGCCGGTGCCGTACA
Organism: Phytohabitans houttuyneae; assembly: GCF_011764425.1. NCBI lineage: Bacteria > Bacillati > Actinomycetota > Actinomycetes > Micromonosporales > Micromonosporaceae > Phytohabitans > Phytohabitans houttuyneae. Next base: position 285,049 of record NZ_BLPF01000003.1, on the reverse strand, counting down.
CCCGGCGGGCCGCCTCGTCGGTGAGGTGGACGACGGTGAACGGCAGCGCGCGTTCCGCGGCCGCCGCGACGAACGCGTGCTCCACCGACCGGTCGGCGGTGAGCACGAGCAGCGCGAGGTCGTTGCCGATGCGGTCGTAGAGGGTGTCGCCCCACGGGTCGACGTAGCCGTCCGGCGCGCGGTGGCCGGGCCTGGGGTCGTCCTCGTACCGGTCGGGGTCCCACGGCGGCTCGCCGGTGAGCTGGCCGTCCTCGTACCACAGCACGCCCGAGGCGTCGTACCGCTCGTCGAACAGCACGCCGGGTGCCTCGCCCCGCTCCGCGGCGAGCAGCCCGCGGATCTGCTCGCGCCGGGCCTCCGCCGCGGCGCTGGTGTCGGCGTCGTCGGGCACGCCGGCGCGGCGGATCTCGGCGAGGCGTTCGCGGCCGCGGCGGGCCCGGTCGAGGGCGTGGTCGGCCACCCGCCAGTTGTGCGGCCGCCGCTCGTGGTCGTAGGAGTCGAGCAGCGCGTCGGCGGCGTGTCCACTCAGGACGGCGGCGAGCTTCCAGCCGAGGTTGACCACGTCGCCGAAGCCCTCGCCGAGGTTGCCGCCCGGGGTGCGCACGTGCGCGGCGTCGCCGGCCAGCAGCACCCGCCCCTTGCGGAACGTGGCCGCGATCCTCGTCGCCTGGTAGTACGTGGTGCAGGAGGCGATCTCCAGGTCGAGGTCGAAGCCGAACGCGGCCCGCGCGGTGGCCAGCAGCTCCCGCTCGGGCGGGTCGGCGTCCAGCGGGTACGGGCCGGCGTAGACCCGCCACTCGCGCGGGCTGATCGCGGCGAGGAAGCCGGACGCCCGCTGGTTGAGCACGATGTTGGTGCCGCTGGGCGGGGCGGCGCCGCGCTCGAAGACGTCGCCGGTGCGCACCACGAGGCGGAACATCTTCTCCTCCGCGTGGTCGCCTTCGCGGTGGATGCCGGCCAGGTGGCGCACGGTGCTGCTGCCCCCGTCGGCCCCGATCACGTACGCCGAGCGGATGACCCGGGTGGCGCCGGACGCGCGGGACACCACGGTGGTCTCCACCGCGTCGCCGGTGTCCCGCAGCGCCTCGACGAACCATCCCCCGGCGACCGTGACGCCCCGTTCGCCGAGGTGGTCCAGGAACACCTGCTGCAGCGCCGTCTGCGGCCGCCGGATCGGCGGGTGCAGTGAGTGCCGGCGGGCGCCGCGCTCGCCGAAGCCGCGGACCTGCCGGGAGCCGAGGTCGTGCCCGACGAGGGAGGTGACGACGCGGATGCCGCGGTTCCACTCCGGCGGGAAGGTCCACGCCTCGCGCACCCGCTGCAGCACGCCCCAGCGGCGGAAGTGCTCGACCACGCGGGGCGAGTGGCCCATCGCGCCGGCCCGCACCAGCGTGGCCCGGACGGCGGCGTCCACGACCGCGACGTCCACGCCGCGCCCGGCCAGCTCGACCGCCGCGGACAGCCCCACCGGCCCGGCGCCGACGACGAGCACGGAGACGTCCTCGGGCGGTACGGCGACCGGAAACTCCACGTCGCGCAGGCTCATCGCAGCGCCTCCGCCCTCGTCCAGCGGTTCTGCGGTACCGGCAGTCCGAGGTTGCCGCGCAGCGTGTCCGACTCATACTCGGTGCGGAACCGGCCGCGGGCCTGCAGCAGCGGGACCACGTCCGCGATGAACCGGTCCAGGTCCTCGTGGGTGCGGAAGCCGAGGTTGAGGCCGTCGAACGCGCCGGCCCCGAACCAGCTCTCGATGGTGTCCGCGACGGTGCGCGGGTCGCCGGTGAACGGGGACGGCCGGTACTCGGTGAACGCGAGGACCGTCTCGCGCAGCGTCAGACCGTCCTCGCGGGCCCGCCGCACGATCTCGGTGCCGCGGGTACGGCCGCTGCGCTCGGCGTGCGCGGCCACGTCGGGGAAGGGCGCGTCGAGGTCGTGCTGGGAGAAGTCGTACGCGCCGAAGGCCCGGCCGAACGCGGCCAGCTTGCGCGGGAAGTCGTTGTCCGCGTCGAAGATCTCCCGGGAGAGGCGGTGCGCCTCGGCGTCGGTACCGGCGATGACCGGCTGGGCGCCGAGGAAGATGAGGATGTGGTCGGGGTCGCGGCCGAGCGCGGCGGTGCGGCGCTTGATGTCGGCGTAGTAGTCGCGGGTCGACTCCAGCGTGCCGCCGGGCGCGTAGATGCCCTCGGCGACGTGCGCGGCCAGGTTGCGCCCCTCCTCGGAGACGCCGGCCTGGAAGATGACCGGCTGCCCCTGCGGGGAGCGGGAGATGTTCAGCGGCCCGGCCACCTTGAAGTGCTCGCCCTCGTGGTGCAGCGGGTGCAGCTTGGCCGGGTCGAGGAAGACGTCCCGCGCCACGTCGGCGGGAAACGCGTCGTCCTCGTAGGAGTCCCACAGTCCACGTACGACGGTGACGTGTTCCAGGGCCCGCCCGTACCGGGTCGCGTAGTCGAGGTGCTCGTCGAGGCCGTAGTTGCGGGAGGTGCCGGTGTCGAAGCTGGTGACGACGTTCCAGCCGGCCCGGCCGCGGCTGATGTGGTCGAGCGAGGCGAAGCGGCGGGCCACGTTGAACGGCGAGTTGTACGTGGAGCTGAGCGTGCCGACGAGCCCGATGTGTCGGGTGTGGACGGCCACCGCGGACAGCAGCGTCAGCGGCTCCAGGCGGTTGAGGTAGTGCGGCGGGTACGTCGCGTCGATGAACTGGCTGTCCACGATGAACAGCGCGTCGAACTTGGCGTGCTCGGCCGCCTTGGCCTGCGCGATGTACCAGTCGATGTCGATGCTCGCGTTCTTCGGGACGCGCGGGTCCTTCCACAGGCTGTGCTGCCCGGGTCCCCCGACGCCGTAGGCCCGCAACGCGAGCCGGATCTGGCGGGTCATGCTGGTCCTCCGATGGTTTTCAGCAGCTCGCGGAGCTCCTCGCGCTGGGCGCGGCTGGCCGCCGCGCTGCGCAGTGTCGGTGCGGAGCCGACGAGCAGCCGGGTGTACGGGTGCCGCGGCGCGTTGACGACCGCGCGGGCCTGGCCGGTCTCGACGATCTCGCCCTGGTAGAGCACGGCGATGCGGTCGGCGACCCCGGCCACCGAGCCGAGGTCGTGCGAGATGAACACGAGCGAGGTGCCCGCGTCGCGCAGCTCGTTGAAGAACTCCAGCGCCCGGACCCGGTTGGCCGCGTCGAGCGCGCTGACCGGCTCGTCCAGGATGATGACGCGCGGGTCGGTGACCAGCGCGCGGGCGACCGTGACCCGCTGCCGCTGGCCGCCGGACAGCTCGCCGGGCAGCCGGGACAGCAGCTCCTCGTCCAGGTGCACCCGGGCGGCCAGCTCGCGGGCCCGCGCGGCCGCCTCCCGCGGCGACCGGCCACGGATCAGCAGCGGCTCCACGATGGACTGTTCCACCGGCAGGTCCGGGTCGAGGCTGCGCAGCGGGTCCTGGAAGACGTACTGCACGACGCCGCGGCGGCGCAGCGACCGCCACTGGCCGGGCCGGTACCGGGTGAGGTCCTCGCCGGCGACGACGATCCGGCCGCGGTGCGGGCGGACGAGCCCGACGATCGCGCGGGCCAGTGTGGACTTTCCGGAGCCGGTCTCGCCGATGACGCCGACCGTCTCGCCCGGCGCCACCGAGAGGCTCGCCTGACGAAGGGCCTGGGTTCGGCCGTAGCGGACGTCCAGGCCGGACACCTCAAGCAACATGGTCCAGCTCCCGCTCAGTGCCTGCCTCGCTCCGCCGCTCGGCGCTCGTCCGCCGTCGTGGTTGCGGCCCGTAGCCTCCCGTCTCCCGCTCTATGAACCGGTCCAGGCCGTACCGCTCGTGCTGGTCGATGAGCAACCGGGTGTACTCGTGCCGCGGCTCGTAGAGGATCCGCTCCACCGGACCCTGCTCGACGACCTCGCCGGCCCGCAGGACGAGCACCTCGTCGCAGAGCTGGGCGACGACCGCGAGGTCGTGGGAGACCACGATGAGCGCCAGCCCGGTGCGCTCGCGCAGGTCGGCGAGCAGGTCGAGGATCTCGGCCTGCACGGTCACGTCGAGCGCGGTGGTCGCCTCGTCGGCGATCAGCAGCCGCGGGTCGGCCGCGATGGCGGTCGCGATGAGGACCCGCTGGAGCATGCCGCCGGACAGCTCGTGCGGGTACTGCCGGTACACCCGCTCGGGGTCGCGCAGCCGGACCGCGCCGAGCAGCTCGACCGCCCGCCGCCTCGCGTCGCGGCGGCTGGCGCCCTTCTTGACCCGGACCACCTCGGCGATCTGGGTGCCCACCTTGAGCGACGGGTTGAGGTACGAGGCGGGGTCCTGGAAGACCGCGCCGACGGTGGCGCCGCGCAGCGCGGTCCAGTCCCGCTGGGTGAGCCTGGCGGTGTCGCGGTCGTCGAGCTCGATCTCGCCGCCGGCGAGGCTGAAGTGTTCCGGCAGGATGCCGAGCACCGCGCGGCAGGTGAGGGTCTTGCCGCTGCCGGACTCCCCACGATGCCGACCGCCCGGCCCGGCGCGAGCGAGAAGGAGACGCCGTGCACGAGGTCCCGACCGCTGACGCCGTCGTGTATCCGTACGTCACGCAGCGACAGAAGAGCCATCAGACACCTTCCTTGAGTTGAGCAGCGCCCGCCCGGCCTCGCCGGTGACGTCGCGGATCGCGTCGGCGAGCAGGTTGCAGGCCCAGACGGTCGCCATGATCAGGGCGGTCGGTGCGAGCGGCGCCCACGGCTGGAAGCTCAGGTAGCCCAGCTCGGAGGCGAGCACGCCGCCCCAGGTCGGCGCCGGCGGCTGCACGCCGATGCCGAGGAACGTCAGGCTGGAGACCACGACGAACCCGACGCCGGTGGTGTTGGCGAGTGCCACCGCGATCGGCGGCAGCACCTTGACCCACACGTGCTTGCGCACCACCCAGCCGACCGAGGCGCCCGCGACGATCGCCGCCTCGACGTACTGGGAGCGGGCCACCGACAGCGTGGCGGCGCGGGCGACCCGGTAGAACAGCGGGGAGACCATCACGCCGACCACGAACATCGCCTGCGGGATGCCGTTGCCCAGCAGCGCGGTCACCGCGACCGCGAAGACCAGGAACGGCAGCGCGATGAGCGTGTCCGCCAGGCGCAGCGTCACCCACTCGAAGGCGCGTCCGAAGTAGACGGACAGGATGCCGGGGATGACGCCGACGACGAGCGCGATGAGCGCGACCTGTACCGCGCCGAGCATGCTGACCCGGGAGCCGTCGAGCAGCCGGCTGAGCACGTCCCGGCCGAGGTAGTCGGTGCCGAGCAGGTGCGCGCCGGACGGGTTGGCGAGGATGTCCGTGGTGCCTTCGAGCGGGTCGTACGGTGCCAGGATCGGGCCGAAGATCGCCAGGAGCGCGACGGCGGCGAGGATGCCGGCGGCGATCCGGCCGGAGGTCAGCGTCAGGACGCGGCGGACCATGTCACACACCTCTCGCCGAGGCCGGCGCCACCCGCGCGAGCACGACGTTGACCAGCAGGTTGAAGACGACGACGAGCACGATCGAGACGACCAGCACGCCCTGGACGGCCGGTACGTCGCCGCGCTGCGCGGAGTTGGCGGCGAACTGGCCGAAGCCCGGCATGCCGAAGATCGCCTCGGTGACGACCGCGCCGCCGAGCAGGTTCGGAAACTTCAGGCCGAGCACCGCGAGCGAGGGGCCGACGCCGTTGCGCAGCACGTGCCGGAAGAAGATCCGGCGCGGGCTGAGGCCGCGCACGACGGCGCCGGTCACGTAGTTCTCCCGGTACGCGGCGACGAGCCCGGCCCGCAGCTGCCGGGCGACGTCGGAGACGGTGTCGAAGCTGAGCGCGATCGCCGGCAGCGTGATGTGCGCGAGCCACACGCCGATCCCCCGCTCCGCCGGCGCGTAGCCGGCGGAGGGGAACCAGCCGAGCCCGACGGCGAAGATCCCGACGAGCACGATGCCGACCACGAACGACGGCATGACCGAGATGAACGTCATGAACCCGGTGATGGCGCGGTCCACCCACGTGGTGCGGCGCAGCGCCGCGAGGACGCCGAAGCCGAACCCGAACACCACGCCGATCACCAGCGCCAGCCCGGCGACGGAGAGGCTGATGACCGCCCCCTCGGCCAGCAGCCGGGAGATGTCCGCGCCGTTGTACCAGCTCTTGCCGAGGTCGCCGGCGAGCATGTCGCCGAACCAGTCGAGGTACTGGGTCAGGAACGGCCGCTCCAGCCCCCACTGCTGCTCGATCTGCGCGATGGCCTCGGGGGTTGCCGACTCGCCGAGCTGCAGGCTCGCCGGGCTCAGCCCGCTGAGGGCGCGCAGCGCGAACGTCACGAACGTGGCGACCAGGAAGACCGGTACGAAGATCGCGACCGAGCGGGCGAGGATGGACAGCGCCTTGCTCACGGCTCTACCTTCAGGCCGGTCCAGTGGATCTGACCCGGGATCGGGGTGAGCGCGGAGACCTTCTTGCTCTTGACGAAGATGTTCGGCTGCGAGTACGTGAACACCAGCGCCCTGCTCTCCAGCCCGGCCCGGGTGGCGGCCCGCAGGTTCGCCTCGTAGTCCGGCGACTCCAGCGGGGTGCTGCGGGCCAGCGACACCGCCTTCTCAAAGCCTTCCGGCTGGTAGGGCGAGCTGAGGTTGAGCGGGCCCTGCGGTCCGAAGTGGGCGGTGAGCGTCTGCACCGGCGACTCGCGGCCGGTCGTGCCGTACAGCGAGAGCGTCAGGTCCTTGGCGAAGAACGGCTTCTCCCAGTTGGGGTCCACCTTGATGGTGATGTCGAAGCCGACCGCGTTGAGCTGCGACTGGACGATCTCCGAGGCGGTCGCGTACGTCTGGCCGGCGATGACCAGGTCGAGCTTGATCTGGCCGGGCGCGTAGCCGGCCTCGGCGAGCAGCTGCCTGGCCTTGGCCGGGTCGTACGGGTACCGGTCGGCGGACTGCTTGTCGTAGGCGAGGTACTCGGGTGGGAACGGCTGGTCGGTCGCCTTCCCGTACCCAAAAGTGATCTTGTCGACGAACTCCTGGCGGTTTGTCGCGTGGCGCACCGCGTCGACGACCTTGGGGTTGGTGAACGGCGCCTTGTTGACGTTGATGCTGATGTTGGAGGCGTTGAAGCCGGGCTGGAAGACCACGTCGAGCCCGGCCGCCTGGGCCGCCTTGACCTGGCTGGCGGTGAGGTTCGCGAAGTCGTACACGCCGGTCTTGAGGCCGGAGACGATCGTGGCCGCGTCCGGCGTGGTCTGCAGCTCGACCCGGTCGATGTGGATGTTGGCGGCGTCCCAGTAGTCGGGGTTCTTCTTCAGGTACACGTGTGAGCCGGGCACCAGCTCGGTGACGACGAACGGGCCGGCGCCGACCGGCGACTGGTCCAGCTTGGCCGGGTCCAGGGCCGCCTTCGGGCTGGTGATCTGCGCGACGCGCTCGCCGAGCAGCAGCGGGATCTGGTAGTCGACCTGGGTCAGCTGGACGACCACGTCGAGGTCTCCCTGCGCGGTCACCGACTTGATCGAGGTGAGATCGCCGTCCAGGGCGGAGTTCTTCTGGGTCTTGGCGCGTTCGAGGTAGGCCTTGACGGCGGCGGCGTTGAGCGGCTCGCCGTCGCTGAACTTCAGGCCCGGCCGCAGGTGGAAGGTGACCTGGTCGCCCTTGTCGTTGTAGTCCCAGCTCTCCGCGAGGCTGGGTACCGCCTTGCCGTGCTCGTCGATCTCGGTGAGCGAGGCGTACGCGAGCGAGAGGATGCGGAACTGCGCGCCGCTGCCGCTGACCACCGGGTCCCAGTGCGCCGGCAGCGTCACCGCCCACCGCAGCGTCGACTCGCCGGCCGCGCCCGCGCTCTGGCCCGCGCAGGCGGAGAGCCCGAGGGCGATCGCGGCGAGCACGGCCAATGCCTTCCGTCTCATTTGGACACTCCTGTCAGGCGCGCGGCCGTGTGGATGTTCTCGGGATGGGCAGGCCGAGGTTGCCGCGGAGCGTGGTGGCCTCGTACTCGTCGCGGACCACACCGCGCTCGCGCAGGATCGGCAGTACGCCGCCGGTGAAGCGGGCGAACTCGCTGGGCGCGTTGACGGTGATGTTGACGCCGTCGAAGGCGCCGGCCTCGAACCAGCGCTGGATCTCGTCGGCGACCGTGCGGGGAGAGCCGACGAACGGCGAGCGGCGCGAGTCGAGCGTGTGCTGCACGACCTCGCGCAGCGTGTACCCGTTCTCCCGGGCCAGCTTCTTGATCCGCTCGGCCTGGGTGCGGAAGCTGCGGTCGCCGAGGTCGCCCAGTTCCGGGAAGGGCGCGTCGAGGTCGTACCGGGAGAAGTCGTGCCAGCCGAACGGGCGGCCGAGCTCCTTCAGCGCGCGGTGGAAGTCCTTGCCGCCGCGCACCGCGCGCTCCTTGTCACGCGCCTCCTCGTCGGTGTCGGCGATGATCGGGCTGATCCCGGGCACGATCAGCACGTGGTCGGGGTCGCGCCCCTTGGCCGCCGCGCGCGCCTTGATGTCCTGGGCGAACGCGCGGCCCTGCTCGACCGTCTGCGCGTGCGTGAAGATCGCTTCGGCGATCGTCGCGCCCAGGTCGCGCCCCTCCTCGGAGTCACCGGCCTGGAAGATGACCGGCTGGCCCTGCGGCGAGCGCTGGATGTTGAGCGGCCCGACGACCGAGAAGTGCTCACCGATGTGGTTCAGCGGGTGCTGCTTGGTCGGGTCGAAGAAGACACCCCGCTCCTTGTCCCGCGGGAACGCGTCGTCCTCGTACGAGTCCCACAGCCCCTGCACGACCCGCACGTGCTCCAGCGCCCGGCCGTACCGGGTCGCGTAGTCGTAGTGCTCGGCCCGGCCGTAGTTGCCGGCGGTGCCGCCGTCGCCGGTGGCCACGACGTTCCAGCCGGCGCGGCCGCCGCTGATCACGTCCAGCGACGCGAGGCGGCGGGCCACGTTGAACGGGTCGTTGTACGAGGTGGTGAGCGTGCCGACCAGCCCGATGTGCGTGGTGTGCACGGCCAGTGCCGACAGCAGGGTCAGCGGTTCGAGGCGGTTGAGGTAGTGGTGCGGCGAGTCCGGGGTGATGAACTGGCTGTCCACGATGAACACGTGGTCGAACTTGGCGGCCTCGGCCTCCTGCGCCCGGGCGATGTACCAGCGGATGTCGACGCTGGCGTCGCCGGGTATCTCCGGGTCCAGCCAGGTGTGGTGCTGGCCGGGCCCGCCCACGCCGAGGAGGACGGCGCCCAGCTTGAGTTGTCTACGGATAGTCACGGCAAAGCCGCCCTTCGTGGTCGATGAGGGTGCGCGACAGCCCCGTGACCTGGGGCGTGCCCGAGGTCACGGCAAGGAGATGAGGGATGCCGTCAGCGACAGAGGGTCGCGGCGATGCGGCCTTGGTCGAGCCAGCGGCGGCTGGTTAGCGTCACTGCGGGGCGCCGGCTCATGCCACTGAGTATGTGTGCGCCGGGGCGGCGGCGTCCAACGAGAGATCGTGATGTGGATCCATTAGCGCAGGTGATGTAATTCCTAGTAAACTGATAGGCATGACCAGGAATCTCGGCATCGTCCCGCTCCGGAGCTTCGTCGCCCTCGCGGACTGCGGCGGCTTCCAGCGCGCGGCCACCTCGCTGCACCTGACCCAGGGCGCGGTGAGCCAGCACGTGCGCCGGCTGGAGGAGTCGCTGGGCCGCACGCTGGTGGAGCGGCAGGGCCGGGGCTCCCGGTTCACCGCCGACGGCGAGGCGTTTCTGGGCCACGCGCGGCGCATCCTCAGCGTGCACGACGAGACGCTGCGCGAGTTCGGCGTCGAGCCCGGCCGCACGCTGGTCATCGGCTCGACCGAGCACGCCGCGGCCCAGCTGCTGCCCGAGCTGGCCTCGTCGCTGAACGACACGTTTCCGCACTGCCGCATCCGGTTCCGCATCGACCGGGGCGCCCAGCTGCGCTCCCGCCTCACCGACGGCCGCATCGACCTGGCGCTGCTGCTCGGCCCGGCCGAGGAGCCCGACGCGCGCACGGTCGGCGAGCTGGAGCTGACCTGGTACTCCGCGCCGGGCTGGACACCGCCGCCGCGCGGCGAGCCGGTGCCGCTGGTCGCCTTCGACGCGCCGTGCGCGCTGCGCACGCGGGCGCTGGACACCCTGGCCGCGCACGGCGTGGCCGCCGAGGTGGGCTGCGAGGCCGCGCACCTGGCCGGGGTACAGGCGGCGGTCCGCGCCGGCCTCGGCATCGGGCTGATGGCCACGCTGGGCAAGAGCCCCGAAGGGCTTGTCGCGCGCCACGACCTCCCGCTCGCCCAGCCGCTGCCGCTGTCGGTGACCCCGCGCCGGGGGCTGCCGGCCGACCTCGCCTCCGGCGCCGCCGAGTCGCTGACCCGCCTGCTCGCCACCGGGCCCGCCAGCTCCGGTCCGCTACCGCTGTTAGGAGCCGCCTGATGCCTCCCCTGCACGTGCCCGCGATCCGTACCCCCAGTGGGGTCCTGCTGCCCACGGACATCGACCCGTTTCACCGCCGGCTGCACCGCATCGCACCGGCCGGGCTCGTCGACCAGACCTCGCAGACCTCCGGCATGAGGCGCCGGGAGGCGATCAGCGGCAAGACGGTCGGCGCCCGCCACCTCTGGATGGGACAGACCCACGTGCCGGGCGCCACCAACTCCGGCAACCACCACCACGGCGCCTCGGAGACCGCCATTTTCGTGGTATCCGGCACGCCCGCGTTCGTCTTCGTCGACCTGGAGGGCGACGAGCCGGTGGAGACCCGGATACAGACCGGGCCGGGCGACTACATCTTCGTGCCGCCCTACGTGCCGCACCGCGAGGAAAACCCCGACCCGGACATCGAGGCGGTCGTGGTGATCGCCCGCACCACCCAGGAGGCGATCGTGGTCAACCTCGACGGCCTCGACTGGTCCGAGGTCACCCTCGACTGACCGGCGGGTACCGTCGCGGGGTGCGCCTTTCGCCGCTCACCGCCGGGCACCGGGACGCGGTGCTGGCCTTCGAGACCGCCAACCGGGCGTACTTCGCCGCCTCGGTGCCGGACCGCGGCGACGGCTTCTTCGCCGGCTACCCGGCCCGGCACGCGGCGCTGCTCGCGATGCAGGCGGCCGGCACCGACCGCTTCCACCTGCTGGTCACGGACGCGGGCGAGATCGCCGGCAGGTTCAACCTGACGAGCATCGCCGGCGGCGAGGCGGAGGTCGGCTACCGCGTGGCCGAGGCGTTCGCGGGGCGCGGCGCCGCCACCGATGGCGTGCGGCAGCTGTGCGAGCTGGCCCGCTCGGCGTACGGGCTGCGCCGCCTGCGCGCGGACACGTCACCGGACAACCACGCCTCCCGGGCGGTGCTGCTGCGCAACGACTTCACGTTCCTCGGCGAGAGCACCGTGGACGGCGTGCCCACCCACCGCTTCGCCCGCAACCTGACGTCCTAGACCCAGGGCCTAGAGACCGTTCGCGGTCGCTATGCCCGCGGTTGCCGCCTCACCCTCCGCGGTCGCCCAGCTCAACCCAGGAGCCCGCACCGGCAGATCTTGGCAAGTTAGCGTCGAAATATCGCGCAAACTCACCAAGATCTCGAAGCTCACACCGCCCGCACCTGATCGGCAGTCACAGACCGCGACGACGGCGCCGAACTGCGGGTAGAGGAAGATCAGAGGCTTCTGCGGCGCGGACACTGCGAGCTGGGAAGAGACCGGAAGCTGTCGCGCGGGAAGTAAACCCGACTCCGAAGTCGAGCGACGCTAGGTCTCCACGATCTGCGGGAGCGGGGTGAGCTGGGCGACCGCGGAGGGTGAGGCCGCGGGAGCAACGGTCCGGACCACGACGGGCGTCGCGGTAGCCCGGATCTGGTTCGGTTTGGGTCTTTTGAATCGGCTACCGGCGGGCTGGCACGTCGCCGTAGTCGCCGGCCACTGCGGCGAGTTCGGCGTTGGCCGAGGTGTCGAAGTCGGAGACCGGGCGCTCGTGTGCCCGGTCGTGCTTGTAGGCCACGCCGTGCACGAGCGCGATCGCCGCGGCCACCGCACCGCCGACGGCCACCACCGCGAACGACAGCGTGTACCCGTCGAGGCTCGGCACCTCGGTGCCGGCGATGACGTGGCTGGTCAGCAGCGAGGCGCGCCCATCACACCGCTGTATATCAGTACGTCGTATACGTGGCCGTTGGAGATCGTCAGGTACAGGAAGCTCGCCGCGACCAGCAGGGAGCCGATCGCCAGCGTGTACGCGGTGCCGAGGCGGCGCTCGAAACGGCCGGCGAGCGTGGAGAACAGCATCATGCCGAACGTGCTGGGCAGCAGGTACAGGCCGACGTCGAGGACCGAGCCGCTCAGCCCGTACCCGACCTGGTCCTTGGGGGTCTGCACGAAGTTGGAGATCAGCTCGACGAGCACCCACACCGCGCAGAGCGCGGCCGCGGCGGCGAACAGGCCGACGTGCGGCCCGAGCCCCAGCCCCACGAGCTGCCCTCGCTGATCGCCAGCAGCAGGCAGACGAGCCAGGCGGCGAGCACGACCGCGCCGAGCACGTCGGGCCGGCCGCCACGCTCTTCGACCGCATGGTCGACGACTTCCGGCACGCCGCCGAGCGCGGGATCCTGCCGAAGTAGCGTTACCCTGTCCCTGGCCGGCGGGTCGCAGCCCCTTCACGCGGAGGGTCGCCGATGACCGGAAAAGATCCCCACATCCACGTCGAGCGCCGGGTGGCGCGTTCCGGCGGTGCGGTGCGCGGGCTGCTCGCGTCCACGTTCGGCCTGGTGGCTGACTCGCCGAGCACGGTGACGACGGGTTGCGGCATCGACGTGCCGTACGCGATGACCTCCCAGCGCCCGGAAAGCGTGACGTGCCTTGCCTGCCGGGAGCACGCGCACCGCGAGCACCTGCGCTTCGCCGAGCAGATCGAGATGTTGAGCGGCATGCCCGGCTCCCCCGTCACCGCCGCCCAGGCAGCGCGGGCGGCTGAGCAGCACCGCGACCTGGCGGCCCGTTACGCCCGCTGAGGCCCGACGGGGCCGGGACGGTGCGCACCGCCGCGTCCGCCGAGCGGATGCGCGCGAAGCTGGCGGACAGGCCGTCCCGCAGCGCCCGGGCCAGCGGCCGCTCGACAAGGCGGTGCACGGCGTGGCTCGCGAGCAGGACACCGGCCACCACGGCGGCGAGCAGGACCCACGGCGGCATCCGGCCGGCCAGGCGGGCGATCGCGCGCAGGCCGATCTCGTGGTGCAGCAGGTACACCGGGTAGGTGAGCGCGCCGACCGTCACCATGCCGCGCCAGCGCAGCCACGAGAAACCGCCCAGCGCCACCGCCACCATCACCGCGAAGAAGGCGAGCATGACGGCCACGCTGGCCGGGTACGAGGCGGCGCCCTGCCGGACCGCGTCCCGCTGCGCCAGGCACACCATGGAGATCGCCACCGAGGCGGCGAGCATCCCCCACAGCAGCAGGTCGGGCCCGAAACGGTGGATCAGATAGAGCGTGATGCCCGCGACGAACAGCGGCGCGTAGGACGGCTCCACCACCGCGCGGAGAAAACCCGATCCGGTGTACATCGCGAACAGCGCGACCACCGTCCACACCAGACAGAAGAGCACCACCCGCCGGTACGTCACGCCGAAGTACACGACGATCGCGAACAGCAGGTAGAACTTCAGCTCGACGAAGAGCGTCCAGTACACGCTGTCGACCGGCGGTACGTTCAGGAACTGCTGGAGCATGGTCAGGTTGATCAGCACGTGCGAGGGCTGCGGCCGCTCCCGGGCCAGCGGTTCGAGGCTGACCGCGGCCGCCGTTAGCAGGACCGCGCACATGTAGGCGGGCATGAGCCGGCTGACGCGCGAGACGAAGAACCGGGACAGGGAACGGCCCCAGCTGCTCATGCAGATCACGAAACCGCTGATCACGAAGAATGCCTCGACGCCCAGCCAGGCGTACTGGAGCGGGTCCGCAACGACCTCGAAGGCCGAGCTGTCGCCGCTCCAGACCTCGGGGTGGGTCGGGATGAAGTGGTACCCGACGATCGCCATCGCCGCCGCGAAGCGCAGCAGGTCCAAAACGTACAGCCGTCCGGCGCTCTGCTCGATCCCCACCGTTTCCTCAGACCTCCGTGATCCCCACGGGAGGATACGGGACAGGGCGCCGGTGCTCATTTATGCTTGTCGACTGACCGTGCGTAGCTGACGCCCGTGGAGGCGACGATGCCGGCTCCCAGCGAAACACCGGACCAGGCCGAGCCGCGGCCGGCGACCGTGACGGCGTACCAGCAGACGTTCGACCTCGGTGCCGACCCGGCCGCGCTGGAGGCGGCGGCCGACGCGGTGCGCGCGTTGGGCGCGGAGGCCGGGACGGCGCGGGAGACGCTGGACACCGCCGCCGGCCAGATCGAGACCGAGGGCGCGTGGCTGGGCGAGACCGCGGATGCGTTCCAGGCCCGCCGCCGCAAGCTCGGCGGCGACCTCGGCCTGGTGTCGGACGCGACCGGACGAGCCGCCGAGACACTCGACTACGTCGCGGCCATCCTGCGGCTCGGCCAGGCTCAGCTCGACGAGCAGCGGGCGAGGCTGTCGGCGGTCACCCACACCGAGCATGAGGCGACCTCGTGGCATCCGTCCGTGCCCGAGGGACCGAGGCTTGTCTTCGAGCCCGCCGACGAGACGGAGGCGGCGCTGGTGTCCGACGCGATGCGCGCCGCCGGCGACATCCGTACCAGCGTGGATGAGCAGCTGCAGGCGCAGGCCGCCGCCCTGCGGCGGATCCTGACCGGCTCGGCCGTCCCAGATCCGCTCGTCGGCAACGACCCGGGCCTGTCCGCGATCAGCGACACCTGGCGCCCGCAGGCGGTCCGGGTCCTCAACCTCAACGTGGGCCAGGGCTTCGGAAACGTGCCGTGGGGCTCCCCGTTCGGCGACGAGGAGGCCGGCGACGGCACCGACCCCGGCGACATCGACGAGATCGGGCAGATCATCGCGGACACTGACGCTAACGTGATCACGCTTCAGGAGATGTTCAAAGGCAACGCGGAAGATCTGCAAAAGTGGCTGAACGAAAACACCGACGGCCAGTGGCAGATGCACTTCGAGAAGGCCGAGCACAAGATGCAGTTCGACGACTCCCCCAATCCGTGGCGGAATGAGAGCGGCATGAACGACTTCGGCAACGTCGTGCTTGTCCGCGAGGGCGGCGGAGTGGGCGAGGCGATACCGCGCGAACCGACCGAGCTGCAGGAGCCCGGCTGGGGCGACTACGTCGACGTGACCGGGCACCGAAACCCGCACGGTCCGCCGACCTACGACGTCGACGTCGGCTCGCATCCGGAAGGGCGCGTGCTGCAGCACACCGAGGTGCCGATCGAGGAGTAGCCCGGCCCGCCCGCCTACGGCCAGGCGGGAGCGATGGCGAGGTTTACGACGATGCCGTCGTGGTCCGAGGGGCCGCCGTCGACCTCCTCGGCGGGGCCGGTGGCCACCACGCCCGGGCTGGCGTAGACCTTGTCGATCGCGTTGTCGTGGGACGAGGTGGCGAGCGGGTTGCCGTCCGCGTCGACGGAGACCTCGACCCAGCCCATGCCGGTCAGCCGGTCGAGCTCCGGTGGGGTCTCGGTGTTGAAGTCGCCCGCGAAGATGGTCGGGCCGAGGGCCGGCTCGATGGCGTTGACGGCGTCCTCGGCCTGCTCCTGGCGCCGATCGCCGGACTTGGAGTCCAGGTGCGTGTTGAAGACGTCCAGCGAGCCGGAGCGCAGGCCGGTCGCGCAGATCTCGTCGGCCGACTCCGCGTCCATCTGCTCGAACGTGTGCAGCACGACGCCGAGCCGGCTCCAGTCGGCCTCCAGCGACGTGCGCAGGAAGCCGGTCGCGGTGCTCGCCTCGGTCGCCGTCTCCTGCCAGGCGGTGTGGCAGAAGGAGCCGCTCGCGGTGTTGCCGAACGCGCTGGCCGCGACCGAACCCGACTCGTCGCTCGCGCCGCGACTGCCGTTGATGGCGTTAGCCGCGACGCCGACCTGGCCGATCAGCCAGCGAACGCGCTCGACGTCGATGTGCGTCACAGTGATGACGCTACCCGCTCCGGAGCAGGAAGTCACTCGCCGATAATTGTTACTCGAAAATTGGTAAACAATGGCTCGACTTCGTTATCGCGCATATGCAGCTACAGATTTACGCAGCCACTCTATCGTTAATAGCACACACCCAAGAAAGGCGCATCAGTCGAACGAACCTGTCGACAGGAATTGACATCCATCACACTGTCGCCATGAATTCAAGAAGCAGCGCCCTCCGGCGCCTCCTTCTCGTCGCCACAGCCGCCGTCGCCGGCGCGCTGATGGGGCTGGCCCCGGCGGCGACGGCGAACGCCGCGACGGCGACGTTCCAGCCGGGCGTCAGGGCCCAGATCCCCGTGCTGACCTTCGTGGTCACCAACGACACCAGCGAGCCCGACTACGACTGGCGGGTGGAGTTCGACCTGCCGGCGGACACGTGGCCGGGACCGTGGCCGTCCCCGCAGGTGCGGATCGCCATCGTGAACACCGCGACCGGCCGCCACATCACGGTCAGCCGGGCGTCCAGCGACCCGTACCCGATCCGGCCTGGAGCGTCCTTCCAGTTCACCCTTCCCATGCGCGGCACGGGCCTGCCCACCAACTGTCTGGTGGACGGCACGGTCCCGTGCACGCAGATCACGCCGTAACGCGCACAACCGTGGTGCCCGGCCGGGCCGGGCTGGCCGGGCACCACGCGAGCCGTCAGCGGATGGCGCCGGCCAGGACCGTAGTGACGACCTTGCGGACGGCACCGGTCTCCGGCGCGCTGCCCTTCCACTCGGTGAAGAGCAGGTGCGCGGCGCCGATCAGGGTGGGCGCGAGCGCGTCGACGTCGGCGTCGGCCGCGATCCGGCCCAGGCCGCGCTCGGCGGTCAGGTAGTCGGCGATCATGGCGGTGCCCTCGCCGACCAGGGGGAACCGGGCGGTGCCGGCCCGCCGCAGCCGGGCGCGCAGCTCGTCCCGCGCGACGACAAGGACCACGATGCCCACCATCACCGGCTCGAGCAGGGTGATCAGCGCGTCGGTCAGGTTGTCGACGACGGCGCCGGTGCCGGCCGCGTTTCGCAGCGCGGTGGCCTGCGCGCCGACCCGCGCGATGCGGTCGAGCACGAGCTCGGCGAGAAAGTCGTCGAAGTCGGCGAAGTGCCGGTGCAGCACGCCCTTGGCGACTCCCGCCTCCTCGGTGACCGCGCGGCTGGTCAGCCCGGCGGCCCCGGCGCGCAGCAGCACCCGCTCGGCGGCGTCGAAGAGCCGCTGGCGCGGGTCACGCAGCGCCACCCCGGTCGGCACGGCCTCTCCTTCCCACGCCTGACGGCCACCGCGAAACACTAGCCCCTATCCTAGTGGGCGCTTGCCCACTAGAGTGGGCACATGCCCACTGCACCCGCGTCCCGCCCCGAACCGCACCGGCACCGGCGCATGGCGGAGTCCTTCGGCGTCGACCCCGAGCGTTATGACCGCACCCGCCGGCCGTACCCGGCCGCGATGGTCGAGCGCATCCTGGCCGCCGCACCGGGCCCGGACTTTCTCGACGTCGGCTGCGGCACCGGCATCGTGGCCCGCCAGCTCGCCGCGGCCGGCCGCACGGTGCTCGGCGTCGAGCCCGACGCCCGGATGGCGCGGTTCGCGCGGCGCGGCGGCGTCCAGGTCGAGGTGGCGACGTTCGAGCAGTGGGATCCGGCCGGCCGCGGCTTCGACGGGGTCGTCGCCGGCACCGCGTGGCACTGGATCGACCCGGTGGCCGGCGCCGCGAAGGCCGCACGCGTGCTGCGGCCCGGCGGCGTGCTGGCGCCGTTCGGCCACGCCTTCGCGCTTCCGTCCACTGTGGCTCAGGCACTGGCCGAGGCGTACCGGCGGGTGGCACCCGACTCCCCCGTCAACTTCGCCGGCCAGTCTGGACAGTCCATCTTGGACGGCTATCGCGCGCTCTACGCGCGGGCGGCGGACGGGATCCGCGAGGCGGGCAGCTTCACCGAGCCGGAGCTGTGGCGGTACGACTGGGCGCGGGCGTACACCCGCGACGAGCTGCTCGACCTGGTGCCCACCTCGGGCGGCCTCACCAGCCTGCCGCCGGACGGGCTGGCCGAGGTGATGGCGGCCGTGTCGGCGGCGGTCGACGGGCTGGGTGGCACCGTCACCGTGCCGTACGCGACGTGGGGCGTGACCGCCGTCCGCACCTGAACCGGACGCGCCACCTCAGCCGAGGTCGAGCCGGCGCAGGTCGAGGTCGAGGCTTGTCTCGTCGAGTGGCCGGCCCGCGTCGCGCTGGTTGCCGGTGACCCACTCCGGGACGCTGTCGAGGCCGCCGACCGGCACCCCGTAGCGCTCGCGGAGCATCCGCTTGGCGGCGTCGAGCGCGACCTCGTCCGGCCAGAGCGCGTCGGGCAGGGCGATGCGCACGATCTCGGCCCGCTCGGCACGCACGCCGCGCATGTCGACGAAGACGCGGCCGCTGCAGGCGATCTCGGCGTACGCCCACATGTCGCCGTCGTGCGCGGTGTCGAGCAGGTACCCGGGAAGCGAGTCGAGGGTGCCCGGCACCGCGGCGTAGATGCCGCAGCGGCAGCCCGCCGCCGGCGCGGGGTGGCCTTCGGAGCAGGTGGCGACGCTGCCGACCGCCGGCCAGGGCGGCGGGCCGGGGTCGTGGTACATCGGCGAGGAGAGCACCAGGCCCGCGCCGGACGCGCGCACCCGGAACAGCCGCCACGCGCGCAGGGGCGAGTCGGGCGCGTAGTGCAGCTCGCGCTCCTCGATACCCATCGAGTCAGATGGTAGGCACTACGGCGTGTTCACCTGATGGGGCTCCTTGTCGGAGCGCAGGCCGCGCCACGCCGGGTGGCGCAGGCGGCCGTCCGGGCTGACCGTGCGGTACGCGACGTCGCCGACCAGCGCGGGCTCGACCCAGGTCGCGTCGCGGGCGTCGGGTCGGGGCACCGGGCCGTCGAACGGCGGGTCGTCGCGGCGCAACCGGTCCAGCCGCTCGCCGAGGTCGACGAGCATCCGGTGGGTGAAGCCGGTGCCCACCTTGCCGATGTAGACAAGGCGGCGGTCGGCGTCGTACGCGCCCAGCAGCAGCGCGCCGATGACGCCCGAGCGGCGGCCCGAGCCCGGCGTCCAGCCGCAGACGACGACCTCGGTGGTCGCGTTGCGCGGCGTCTTGATCCACAGGCGGGAGCGGGCGCCCGGCTGGTACGGCGAGTCCAGCCGCTTGGCGACCACGCCTTCCAGGCCCTGGTCTGCGGCGGCCGCCATCAGGTCGGTGCCGCTGTCGCCGGCCCAGTACGGCGGCGTGCGCACCAGATCGTCCTGCAGCCCCAGCCCGTCGAGCAGTTCGCGGCGCCGCTGGTACGGCTGCTTGACCGTCGAGCGCCGGCCCAGATGGAGCAGGTCGAACACGTACAGCTTGATCGGCACACGCCGCAGCAGTGCCGGCGCCGGCTCGCGTACGTGCATGCGCTGCTGCAGTCGCGCGAAACTCGGCGCGCCCGACTCGTCCAGCGCGACGATCTCGCCGTCGAGGACCACCGGCCCGGCCGGCAGGCGCTCGGGCAGGACGCCCAGCTCGGGGTAGCTGGCGGCGACGTCGCGGTCGTTGCGGGACAGCACGCGCACCTGGCCGCCCTCGACGTAGACGATCGCGCGGACACCGTCCCACTTGAACTCGTACGACCACCCGCCGCCGGCCGGCAGCTCCCCCAGCGTGGCCAGCATCGGACGCAGCAGCGGGAGCGAACCGACCCCCATGATCACACCATGGCACCCTCGCGGGCCCAGGTCAGGCGAACGGCTCCTCCGGTCGCGGCAGCGGCGTGCGGATGCGCACGACCGTGCCGGACGGCCCGCTCTCGATCGTCATCTCGCCGGTCATCCGTTGCGTAATCCACAGGCCCATGCCGCCGTCGGCCGAAGGCACCGGGCGGGCCCGCGGTGCCAGGTACGGCCCAGCGGTGAACCCGGCACCCCGGTCGCGGACCTCGCAGAACAGGTCGCCGTCGCGCCAGACGCGCAGCAGGCCGGCCCCGCCGCCGTGGCGGATCGCGTTGGCCATCAGCTCGTTGACGGCGATCACCCAGTCGTACGCCTCGTCGACCGTGAGGCCGCACGCGCGCGCGACAGTGTCCAGCCGTTGGCGGACGGCGGGCAGCTCACCCTCGGCGAACGAGGTCTCCAGCAGCGGCTCGACAGCACGGGCGAGGCGGTCTTCCGGATGCCGCCCGACCACCACGACCTCTCCCATCCCCCGTGCGCTGCGATGTGCACCCGAAATGTACCCGCCGCGAGCGCGGCAAACCTCCGAACACGCCTTCGTGTGAGACGAGGTGAGAGTTTTTCGGCATTGCGAATGAGAAGAATTGTCACCGACCTTTTCGAGGTATTGAATGAGATCGAGCGGAACCGGTGCCGCGCGGCCGCGTCCAATAACGTAGCCTCGCTCGATACGCCGGGAGGAATGATGGTCATGGCAGATCGCCGAAAATACGCCGGGCTCGCGGCGACCGTGCTGCTCGCCGCGATTGTCGCGACCGCCGCCGGCTGCGGTGACGGCGACAGCGGTGGCACACCGCCGCCGGACAGTTCGCCCGGACCGACGCCGACCGCCGCCCCGCCGGCCACGAGCGGCTCGCTCGCCCTGACCTGCGGCGCGGACTTCACGCCGCCGACCGGCGGTGGGCTCTACCTGACCGGCCGGTTCCCGGCGACCGCGGCGGTCTCGGCCGGCACGGTCGCCGGCACCGTCGAGGTCAAGAGCCCGCGCCCGGTGCGCGGCGTGGTCGGCCGCAACGCCGAGATCATTCTGGTACGGGACGGGCGGATCGCCACCGTGCCGGGGGTTCAGGACTCGGCCGGCGTCCTGCTCGACCTCAAGCCCAGCGCGGCGCACGAGATGCCCGGCACCGCCGACCTGACCTCGTGCGAGACGCTCACACCGGGCACCTACCAGGTGTACGCGCGGGTGGGTTTCATACCCGACGGCGGTGCGCGCGCCGACTCGTACGGCGGCCCGTGGCCCATTGAGCTGACATAGCGGCAGGCCGGGGACCGTCGCGGCGGTCCCCGGCTCCCGAACCAGGTGTCAGCCGAGCACGATGCTCACGCCGTACGCCGGGGCCAGCACGGTCCACGGCGTCACGTACCCGGTGGTGCTGCTGCTCGCGATCACGTGGCCGCGGATCCAGGCGCCGGAGGCGTCCTTGACGTAGAACGAGCCGCCCGAGTCACCGCCCTGCTGGATCGTGCCGCCGGTGTAGGCGATGACCGGCGACTTGCAGCCGGTGGCGGTGCAGACCTGGGCGGTGGTGCTTGTCGCGGTGTGGCCGCACTGCTCGCCGGTGGTCCGTCCACTGTGGCAGTAGTTGGTGAACCCGACCACCGCACCGCCGGCCGAGACGACCGGGACGCTGGAGCTGCTGGTCACGCCGCCGGTGAAGACGCGACCGGCGTACGACTGGCCGCCGATCAGCTCCATGTCCTGCGCGTGCCCGGTGACGGTGGGCAGCCGCCGGTTGGAGACCGTGCCGTACGTGTACCGCCCGGACTCGGTCAGGACGGTCGCGCCGTTGGCGTAGCAGTGACCGGCGGTGACCGCAAACCGTGTACCGGCGGAGTTCTGCACGGCGAAGCCGGACGAGCACAGGCCGCCGCCCTGGTAGAGCCCGCCGCCGCCGTAGAAGGGCGGCGAGTCGTCGCGGCGGTGGAACACGTCCTTGGTGGCCGCCCGCCGCACCAGCGCCTGCCCGGCCACCTGCCGCTCCGCCGCACCCGCGCCGGCCAGGCCGGTCAGCGACGAGACGACGTCGGCCGGCGCGTCGGTGTCCAGCACGATCCGGCCGGTCCGGGGATCGAGATAGCTGCCGAAGCTGTACGCCGTGCCGTGGTCGGCCACCCAGCCCGCGATCCGGTTCTGCAGCGCGGCCAGCGCCTTCGTCGCGGCGAGCGGGGTGACCACCTTGCCACCGCCGGCCAGCCGGTCCGGGGCGCGGCTCTCGTCGGCCGCCGCGCGGCGGGCGGGTTCGTCGCCCTTGTCCGGACCGGCCTGGGCGGGCCCGCCGCCGAGCACCGTGAGCGCGGCGACCGCCGCGACGATCCCGGCGACCAATGCGCCTTTCATCTTTGCCATGTGCGATTTCCTCCCCTGTCCGCCACGCCTGAATTCCGTGGCCCCGCACCAATGAGAAATGCAAAGGGAATTGACGCACAACTGCATGTCCAATTTGCGACGGCACATTACGCCCAATGGTTATTGAAGATGAGTGATTTCATTCACCCAGGCGCGGGTCGACGTGGACCTTGGGCCCGGCACCGGCGCCGCGCGGGCGCTTCCCGGACAGGACCGGGCCCACCTCGTCGAGCCCGACGGTCGCCGCGACGAGCGGCCGGGGGTCGACGGCGCCGCTCGCGTACGCGGCGATCGTGGCGTCCAGCGCCGGCGAGGCGGACAGGACGCCGACCGCGGTGACGTCCTTGAGCACCAGCGTGCGGGTGTCGACGTGGCTGGGCTCGCCGGCCAGCCCGATGTACGCCAGCCGGCCGCCCGGCTCGACGAGGTCGAGGGCGAGCGCGGGCAGCCGCACCGCGTTGGTGGCGTCGACCACGGCGTCGAACGGCAGGTCGGGCAGGGTCGCCTCGGTCCAGGCGCGGTCGAAGCCGAGCCCGCGGACGAACCCGAGCGCCTCCTCGGACGGTCCGAGCAGGTGCACCTCGGCGCCGGCCGCCCGCAGGAACAGCGCCGCCAGCGAGCCGATCGTGCCGGGGCCGAGCACCAGCGCCCGCTCCCCCGGCCCGACGGCGGCGGCCTGCGCGACCCGCAGCGCGTTGCCGCCCGGCTCGACCAGCGCGCCGAGCTCGGCGTCCACGCCGTCCGGCAGGGCGCGCAGCGAGGCGGCCGGTACCGCGAGCCGCTCGGCCAGCGCGCCGGCCCGGCCGCCCCGGATGCCGACCTCCTGCCGTGCCGCGCACAGGTGCTGGCGGCCGCGGCGGCAGCGGTGGCAGGTGCCGTCGCCGAGCATCGTGTCGCCGGTGACCCGGCGGCCGAGCCAGCCGGCGTCGACACCCGCGCCGGTCGCGCGGACGGTGCCGGCCCACTCGTGGCCGAGGCGCATCGGGTACGCGGCGTGGCCCTGGCGCAGGTACGCCATCTCGCCGGTGAAGAACTCGACGTCGGTACCGCACACGCCGACCCGCTCGACGTCGACGACCACCTCGCCCGGCGCCGGTTCCGGGGATGGCACCTCGTCCACCGTGTACTCGCCCGGCCCGGTCAGGATGAACGCCCGCACCGTCCGATCATGGCACCAACCCCGCGTCGTACGCGTGGATGATCGCCGCCGTCCGGTCGCGCGCGCCGAGCTTGAGGAAGATCGCGGACACGTGCCCCTTGACTGTCCGTTCACTCAGGTGGAGGGCGGCGGCGACCTCGGCGTTGTTGGCGCCCGAGGCGATCAGGCGGAGCACCTCCCGCTCCCGGCCGGTGAGCGAGTCCAGTGACGGGCGGGGTCCGGTGGCCCGGCGGCGGACGGTGTCCAGGACCCGGTCGGCCACGCGCGGGTCCAGCCACGAGCCGCCCCGCGCGGTGACCCGGATGGCGCCGACCAGGTCGGCGGCGGGCGCGTCCTTGAGCACGAAACCGGCGGCACCCGCCTCGATCGCGCCCCACAGCACCTCGTCGTCCTGAAACGTGGTGAGCGCGAGCACCGGCGGCGGTGCGGGCTCGCGCCGCAGCTGGCGGGTGGCCTCGACGCCGTCGAGGACCGGCATGCGGATGTCCATGAGCACGACGTCGGGCCGCAGTGCGCGGGCGGCGGCGAGGCCGGCCCGCCCGTCGCCCGCCTCGCCGGCGATGGCTAGGTCGTCGTGCGGCGCGAGGATCAGGCGGAGGCCGGCGCGCACCAGCTCCTGGTCGTCCACGAGCAGGACGCGGATCACCCGTCCACCTCCGCGGCCGCCGCCCGGCGCAGGGGCAGGGTCGCCTCCACCCGCCAGCCGTCGCCGTCCGGGCCGGCCGTCACGGTGCCGCCCAGGCCCGCCACGCGCTGGCGCATCCCGTGCAGGCCGGTGCCGCCGCCACGGCCGGACGGGGCGGCCCGGCGGGCGGCGCCGTTGCGCACGAGGATCACCAGGCGGTCGCCGTCCCGGCCGACGCGCACCAGCGTCTCCGCGCCCGGCGCGTGATGCTCCACATTGGATAGCGCTTCCTGTACGACCCGGAACGCGGCGAGCCCGGTGTAGGTGTCCACTGTCGACAGCTCGTCGGCGAGGTCGGCGCGTACCGCCATGCCGGACGCCGCGACCGTCTCCAGCAGGCCCGCGATGTCGGCAGCGACCGGTGGTGGCGGCTGGGCGGCGGTCCGCTCGCCGCCGCCCGGCTCGCGCAGCAGGCCCACGATGCCGCGCACCGACTCCAGGCTCTCCCGCCCCACCCGCTCGGCCCGCTCCAGCGCCTCCGCGGCGGCCGGCGGGTCACGGTCGATGACCTGCCGAGCGCCGACCACGTTGAGGAGCACCACGCTGAGCCCGTGCCCGACGGCGTCGTGCACGTCCAGCGCGATCCGGCGGCGCTCGGCGGCGGCCGCGGCGGCGTCGAGGCGGCCCTGCGCCTCGGTGAGCGCGGCGACGAGCAGCCGCTCGCGGCGCAGGATCCGCCCGACCAGCCAGGTCAGCAGCGCGCCGGTGCCGAAGAAGACCGCGGCCGGGTAGTCCTCCCGCCATTGCCCGTGCCGGGTCACGTACGCGACGGGGATCAGCACCGCACCGCCGAGCGCGACCGCCTCCGCGGCCGCCGACTGCCCCATCGCGGCGATCCAGGCCACCGCGAGCAGCGCCAGGAAGATCGCGCCGGCCGCCTTGTACCCGACGCTGGCGAGCGCGGGCATGCCGATGCCGGCCACCACCATTACCCACGGCCCGACCCGCACCTGGCCGGCCAGCAGCGCCCACGGGACGAGCGCGACGACCAGCGCGCCCACCAGGCCGGCCGAGACGCCCGTGGTCGCGAAGACCAGCAGGGCCGCGGCGAGCGCCGCGACCGGGAAGGCAAGGCCGGTGGTGAACGCGCCGCCCCACGACCGCAGCCCCGTCCGGTCCACGACCGCAGGGTACCGCCGGGCGGCGCCGCCCCGCCCCGTACCGTGGTACGGGTCGGTCCCGACCCCCGGTACGCCACACGACCGGCCGCGGTCCGATGTGGCCGGTGGGGTGCGGCACGCAGATTCAGTGCATGTTCGCGACGATCGGTCACCTCACCGTCCGGCGGCGCCGCCTCGTGCTCGCGCTGACCGTCCTGTTCGTCCTCGGCGCCGGTGGGGCGGGCTCCGGCCTGTTCGCCCGGCTCGGCGACGGCGGCCTCACCGACCCGGACGCCGAGTCGGCCCGCGCGGCCGCCTTCGTCACCGCCGCCGGGCAGCCCGCGCCCGAACTGGTACTGCTTGTCGAGGCCGGCGCCGGCGTCGACGACCCGGTCGCGGCCGCCGCCGGGCGGGACCTGACCGCCGCCGTGGCAGCCGAGCCCGGCGTCGCGAGCGCGGTCTCCTACTGGACGGGCGGCGGCCAACCGGCCCTGCGCGCGAGCGACGGCAGGTCCGCTCTCCTCGTCGTCGACGTGTCCGGTGGTGCGGGGGCCGGGCAGCCGGACGACGAGGCAGCCCGGATAGCCGGCACCTACGCCGGCGCCCGCGGGCCGCTGACCGTGCGGGTGGGCGGGGCGCACGCCATCGACACCGCGATCGGCGAGCAGCTGGAGCGGGACCTGATCCGGGCCGAGGCGATCGCCGTCCCGCTCACGCTGCTCCTGCTGCTGCTCGTCTTCCGCGGCCTCGTCGCGGCGGCGCTGCCCCTGGTCGTGGCGGCGGTCGCGGTCGCCGGGGCACTGCTGGCCCTCGCCGGCGTCGCCCGGCTGACCGACGTCTCCGTCTACTCGATCAACCTGATGACCGGGCTCGGCTTCGGCCTGGCGATCGACTACTCGCTGTTCATGCTGACCCGCTTCCGCGAGGAGCTGGCGAACGGGCGGGACACCGGCGCGGCCGTCGTGCGGACCGTGGCGACGGCCGGGCGGTCGGTGGCGTTCTCCGCGCTGACCGTGGCGGTGTCGCTGTCCGCGCTGCTGGTCTTCCCGCTGTCGTTCCTGCGGTCGTTCGCGTACGCCGGCGCCGCCGTGGTGCTCGCGGCCGCGGCCGCCTCGCTGCTCACTCTCCCGGCGCTGCTGGCCGTGATCGGCCATCGGGTCACCGCCCGCCGTGCCGCCGCCGGTGGGTCGGCGGGGCGCTGGGAGCGGCTGGCCCGCGCGGTCATGCGGCGCCCCCTGCCGGTCGCGGCCGGTGTGGTCCTCGTGCTGCTCGCGCTGGGCAGCCCGTTCCTGCGGGTGGATCCGGGGCTGCCGTCCTACCGGTCACTGCCGCCGTCGAGCGAGGCCCGCCAGGTCGCCGAGTCGCTGGACAGCGGGTTTTCCGGCAACCAGGCCGGCGAGTTCGCGGTCGTGCTGCCGGGGGTGCACGACGGCGCGGCGGTGGCGAGGTTCGCCGCGCGGGTGCGCGAGGTCGGCGGCGTCGCCGAGGTGTCGGTGCGGCAGGCGGCGGCCGGCTCGTGGCTGCGCGTGGTGCCGTCCGTGGCGCCGCGCTCGCCGGCCGGTGAGCGGCTGGTCCGGGACCTCCGCGCGCTGGACGCGCCGTTCGGGTACGCGGTCGGCGGCGACGCGGCCGAACTCGTCGACGCCAAGGCGGCCATCGCGGGGCGGCTGCCCCTGGCGCTGGCGATCATCGCGCTCGCGACGGCGGTACTGCTGTTCGCGGCGTTCGGCAGCGTGCTCGTGCCGGTCAAGGCGATCCTGCTGAACCTGCTGTCCCTCACCGCGACGTTCGGCGCGATGGTGTGGATCTTCCAGGACGGTCACCTGTCCGGGCTGCTGGGCTTCACGGCGACCGGACAGCTGGACGTGACGATGCCGATCCTCATGTTCTGCGTGGCGTTCGGGCTGTCGATGGACTACGAGGTCTTCCTGCTGTCGCGGATCAAGGAGGAGTACGACCGCACCGGCGACAACGAGCGCGCCATCGCGACCGGTCTCGGCCGTACCGGCGGTCTGATCACGGCGGCCGCCCTGCTGCTGGCGGTCTCGTTCGCGGCGTTCGGCGCGAGCGGGATGAGCTTCCTCAAGCTGATGGGGATCGGGCTGGCGCTGGCCGTCCTGATGGACGCGACGGTGATCCGTGGCCTGCTCGTGCCGGCGTTCATGCGCCTGGCCGGCGACGCGAACTGGTGGGCGCCGGCCCCGCTGCGCCGCCTCCGCCCGGGGCGTCGGTAGCGCCGCACGGACCTGGCGGCGGCGCGGACGTGGGCGGCGCCGGCACGGGCCGCCGGGATCGGCCACGCCCGGACTGCGTGATTACGCAGCCTCGGACACGAATCCGCAACGCCCGGTGACGCGCCTTGCGGTGGGTTGCTTGCATGGGACGCGACGGAACGAAATGGAGGCTTTTCAATGGCTAGTTCCGGCCGCGCGCGGTTGGCGGCGATCGGGGCCGCCGTCCTGCTGCTCCTGGCCCTCGCGGTCGCGGCGCGACCGGCGGGAGCGGGCCTGCCGGTGCCTCTGCCGACCCCGATCGTCACCGGGACGGTCACGTGGCCGGACGTCTGGGTCCAGCTGCCGTGCGCCACCGGCGCGATCACCGGGCACCAGGTGGGTCGCGACGAACGTGGCGCGCCGACGCTGCGGATACAGGGCTGGATCCAGCCGTGTGCGGGCGCGGAGCGGTCCACCGGCTTCGCCGTCGTCCGGTACTTCCCGGACAGCGGCCTGCGCAGCCGGCGCATCGAGCCGTACGCGTCGATGTCCGCGCCGACCCCGTTCGACTTCCAGGTCGACGCGCCGGGCGGCGACGGGCTGCGCGGCCCGGTCCGGGCGCTCTGCGTCGCGTACGCCTTCGACGGGCGCGCCGCGTGCGTGGGGCTCGACCCCGGCGACCCGCTGTCCGTCACCGCCATCCCGCCTAGCCACCCGCGAGTGCTGGTCAACGTGGGTGTGGAGGGCGTGTACAACACCAACCCGACCTGCGGGACATGTGTATGACGGCACCGGTGCCGTCGCTGATCGGCTTGGGTGCCTCGCCCACGGCCGACCTCGTGTACCGCCGGCTCGTCACGTTCGGCCGGGCGACCGCGGGTGAGCTGCTGCACGAGCTGGGCATGTCCCGCCGGCGGGTCACCGAGGCCCTCGACGAGCTGGCCAGCCTCGGCGCCGCCGCACCCCGCCGGGCGGCCGGGCAGGGCGCGGTCGTGTGGGTGCCGCGCCGGGACGTGCCGGTACCGCCGCCGCGCACCCCGCCCGCCGACCGGGACCGCCACCTCGCCGCCGTGCTGTCGGTGGTGCCCGACGTGGTGCCGCACGCCACCGAGCTCGGCGACGGGCTGCGGCACCTGCGCACCCGCGCGGCGACCCGGGCGCGGCTGGCCGAGCTCGTCGCCGTCGCCGGCCAGGAGCACCTGGCGATGAACCCGGAGCCGTCCTTCGACGCCGAGGCCGCGCGCCCGGCCGTCGCCATGGACCGCACGCTGCTGCTGCGCGGTGTGCGGATGCGGGTGCTCGGCGTGCAGGCGGCCAGCCCCGACCCGATGTCCCGGTACGGGCGCACGACCGACGACCCTCGGCCGGCGTACCGGGAGGCGGAGTCGGTACCGATGAAGCTTTTCGTGGTGGACCGCAAGGTGGCGCTGTTTCCGGTGGCGCCCGGCGACGTCGAACGCGGCTACCTCGAAGTCACGCAAACCCCGGTCGTGGCCGCGCTGCACGCGCTCTTCGAGCGGCATTGGGACGGCGGCCGTTCCGCACAGGAGCAGAACATGATCCGCATCGCCCTCGAACCACGCGAGCTCGCACTGGTGGAGCTGCTGGCCAAGGGCCACACCGACTCGTCGGCCGCGCGCGAGCTGAGGGTCAGCACCCGCACCGTCTCCTCGATCGTCCGGTCCCTCATGGACCGGTGCGGGGTGGACAACCGCTTCCAGCTCGGTCTGGCCCTGGGGGTTCGGCACGTGGTGGCGCCGCCGGACCCCGGCGAGACGCGGTAGGCCCGGTCCGGTCCGGCGGTTCCGCGCCCGCGGGATTGGCTCGCCGGTCCCGCCGGCCGGTAAGGGCGGTGGCCAGCAGCGCGGCGGCGGCCAGCCCCGCGGCGGCGAGGAAGACGGCCGGCGGGCGGTCCAGCGGGCCGAAGGCGAGCGGCGCCGCGAACTGGCCGGCGAACCCGGCCGTCGCCAGCAGCGCGGTCGCCTGCCCGCGCCGGCCGGGCGGGGCGAGGTCGCCGGTGAGCACGGTGAGGGCGGGCACGGCCACGCCCATGCCGGCGCCGAAGAGGACAGCCGCGGCGAGCGGCACGGCCGCGGTGCCGCCGGCGGCGAGGGCGAGCAGCGCGAGCGTCCAGGCGGCGAACGCGAGCCGCAGCAGTCCACTGTGGCCGAAGCGGGCGCGCAGCCGGGGGTAGGCGAGGCCGGCGGCGCTCATGGCGAGCGACAGGGCGGCGCTGAAGAGCGCGACCGCGAGGGTGCTGGTGACGCCGAGGCCGGCCAGGCGCGCGGGCAGGAAGACGAGCACGGCGTAGAGCAGCGCGGTGGCGGCGCACTGCAGCGCGTAGACGCCCAGCAGCGCCGGGTTCCACACCGGCCGGCCGCTCCCCCGGCCCGCGGGCGGGCGGTGCGGGTGGTCGCCGGGCAGGCGCCAGGCGAGGAGGGCGAGGGGGACGCCGAGCAGGTACACGGCGAACGGCGCGTGCCAGGACAGCGCGCCCAGCGCCCCGCCGGCCAGCGGCCACACCACGCCGCCGAGGCTGATCGCGGTGGAGCGCCACCCCATCACCCGGTCCCGGCGCGGGCCGTCGTAGCGGTCGAGGAGGGCCACGGTGGTGCCGGTGAACACGAACGCGGCGCCGACGCCGAACGCGAGCCGGGTGGCGATCAGCAGCGGGTACGCCTCGACGACGAGCCCCGCGCCGCCGGCCACACCGTAGAGCAGCAGGCCGGCGGCGAGCGGCCGGCGGGTGCCCCAGCGGTCGAACGCGCGGCCCACGAGCGGGCCGGCGAGCGCGAGGGACGCGCCGTGGACGGTCACGACCAGCCCGGCGGCGGTGGCGCTCAGCCCGAGCTGGACCCGGAGCAGCTCGACGACGGGTGACAGCACGGCGCCGGCCATCACGGTGAGGGTGGAGGCGAACAGGAGGACCTTCACCACGGCAGCGTCGGAGCTGAAGCGAGGTTGAGGTCAAGCCCCAACTTTGCGAATTTACCTCAATTATGGACAAACCAGCGGCTAACGTGTTGGCGATGACGACCGGCACCAGCAGGCCCGAGCAGGACACGGTCGGCTCGCCGCAGGCCGCAAAGCTGACGTTCTGGACGATGACCGCGATGGTCGTCGGCTCGATGGTCGGCGCCGGCGTGTTCTCGCTGCCCCGCCGGTTCGCCACCGAGACCGGCGTCGCCGGCGCGCTGATCGCCTGGGTCGTGGCCGGTACCGGCATGCTGATGCTGGCGTTCGTCTTCCAGACGCTCGCGATGCGCCGGCCGCACCTGGACGCGGGCGTCTACGCGTACGCCAAGGCCGGCTTCGGCGAGTACCCCGGCTTCTTCGCCGCCTTCGGCTACTGGGCCAGCGCCTGCGTCGGCAACGTGACCTACTGGGTGCTGATCATGTCGACGGTCGGCGCCATCGCACCGGCTCTCGGCGACGGCGACACCGTGCTCGCGATCGTGCTCTCCTCGGTCGGGCTGTGGGCGTTCTTCCTCCTGATCAGCCGCGGGATCAAGGAGGCCACCGCGATCAACCGGATCGTCACCGTGGCCAAGCTCGTGCCGATCCTTGTCTTCATCCTGATCGCGGTCTTCTACCTCGACCCGGGCGTGTTCGCGGACAACTTCTGGGGCGCCGACTACGCAGGATCGCTGTTCAACCAGGTGCGCGGCACGATGCTCGCCACCGTCTTCGTCTTCCTCGGCGTCGAGGGCGCCAGCGTGTACTCCCGGCACGCCAAGCGCCGCGAGGACGTCGGGCGCGCGACGATCCTCGGCTTCCTGAGCGTCTTCGCCATCTTCGCCTCGGTGACGATCGTGTCGTACGGCGTCATGCCGATGGCCGAGATCGCCGAGCTGCGCCAGCCGTCGATGGCCGGCGTGCTCGAAGAGGCCGTGGGCACCTGGGGCAAGGTGTTCGTGAGCGTCGGGCTGATCGTGTCGGTGCTCGGCGCGTACCTGGCGTGGACGCTGATGGCCGCCGAGGTGCTCTTCGTCGCCGCCAAGGACGACGACATGCCGCGCTTCCTGCGCCGGCAGACGGCCGCCGACGTGCCGATCGCCGCGCTGGTGCTGACCACCGCGCTCGCCCAGGTGTTCCTGGTGGTGACGCTCTTCTCCGACGACGCGTTCAACTTCGCGCTCGACATGACCAGCGCGCTCACGCTGATCCCGTTCCTGCTCGCCGCCGGGTACGCGGTCAAGGTCGCGCTCGGCGAGCCCGGCCGGGACCGGGGCAACCGGCGCGAGCTGGTGGTCGCGCTGGTCGCCACCGCGTACACCGCGTTCCTGCTCTACGCGGCCGGCCTGAAGTACGTGCTCGTCTCGTTCATCGTCTACGCACCGGCCACCATCCTGTTCGTGATGGTCCGGCGCGAGCAGGGCCGCCGCCTCTTCTCCCCCGGTGAGGCCGTGCTGCTCGCCATCTCGATCGCCGGCGCGCTGCTCGGTGTGGTCGCACTCGCGGCCGGTTGGATCAGCCTCTAGTCACGGGGAGTACTGACATGACGGTTGCCAGCTACGGCGTCCACTCCGAGGTCGGGCGGCTGCGCAAGGTGCTGGTCTGCGCGCCCGGCCTGGCGCACCGCCGGCTCACCCCGAGCAACGCCGACGACCTGCTCTTCGACGACGTGATGTGGGTGGAGAACGCGCAGCGCGACCACGCCGACTTCGTCAACAAGCTGCGCGAGCGGGGCGTCGAGGTGGTCGAGCTGCACGACCTGCTCGCCGCGACGGTGGCGATGCCGGAGGCCCGCTCGTGGCTGCTCGACCGCAAGATCGTCCCGAACGAGGTCGGCGTCGGCCTGGTCGACGACACCCGCGCCTTCCTCGAAGGGCTGCCGCCCCGCCAGCTCGCCGAGTTCCTCATCGGCGGGCTCGCGACCACCGACCTACCGGACGAGTTCCGTCCGGACTACGTGGCCCTGGCCCGCGAGTCGACCGGCATCCGGCAGTACCTGATGCCGCCGCTGCCCAACACGCTCTACACCCGCGACACCACCTGCTGGCTGTACGGCGGGCTCACCCTCAACCCGCTGTACTGGCCGGCTCGGCACGACGAGACCACGCTGATGAAGGCGATCTACACGTTCCACCCGGACTACGTCGGGTCCACGGTGTGGTGGGGTGACCCGGACGAGGACTGGGGGCAGGCGACGTTCGAGGGCGGCGACATCATGCCGGTCGGCAACGGCGTGGTGCTGATGGGGATGAGCGAGCGCACGTCGCGGCAGGCGATCGGGCAGGTCGCGCAGGCCCTGTTCACGAACGGCGCGGCCGACCACGTCGTGGTCGCCGGCATGCCCAAGCTCCGCTCGGCGATGCACCTGGACACGGTCTTCACGTTCGCCGACCGGGACGTGGTCACGCTCTATCCGTCCATCATGGACGGCGTGCACGCGTTCTCCATCCACCCCACGGACCGGGCGCCGGGCATCGCGGTGACCGACCACGGCAGCCGGTCGTTCGTGGACGTGGTGGCGGAGGCGCTGGGCCTGCCGGGCCTTCAGGTGATCGAGACCGGCGGCGACGTGTACGCCTCCGAGCGCCAGCAGTGGGACAGCGGCAACAACGCCGTGGCGCTGGAGCCGGGCGTGGTCTTCACGTACGACCGCAACACGCAGACCAACACCCTGCTGCGCAAGGCCGGCATCGAGGTGATCACGATCGTCGGCGCCGAGCTGGGCCGCGGCCGCGGCGGCGGGCACTGCATGACCTGCCCGATCATCCGGGAGCCGGTCTCCTACTGACGGCCGCCCGCCGGCGCCGGGGTGACCAGGCCGAGCAGCTCCGGTCCGACCGGTATCCACTCCACCGGCCGGTCGCGCAGCGCCTCCTGCCACCCGGCGAGCTCGAAGAACTCCAGGTGGGTGCGGACCAGCCAGATCCGGCCGCCCGGCGCGAGCAGCGACTCCGCGCGGGCCAGCGCGTCCGCGAGTGCCGGCTCGTCGCGCTCGGCGGCCACGACGATCCGGGCGCTGTCGCGGTACCCGGCGGCCCAGCCGTTGCCGAAGTCGGTGTCGCGCACGAAGGTGGGCGCGTCCGGCCGCCAGTAGTACGCGAACCCGAAGTTGCCCCACGAGTTGACCAGCACGACGTCGCCGGGGCGGCGGTGCGCCTCCACGTACCGGACCTGGTCGCGGATGTCGTAGCGCAGGTAGCCGGCGGCGAACGCGTCCGGCTGGCGCGGGTAGATCCCGGGCGGCGCGTAGTACCGGAACCAGCCCGCGTTGGCCAGCGCGAACGCGGTCACCGCCGCGGCCGCCACGGCGGCGGTGACACCGGGCCGCCGGCGCTGGAGCAGGCTGGCGGCCAGCCGGGCCGCGCCCACCACTCCGATGCCCGCGCTGACCGCCGACGCGACCAGCAGGAAGTGCGAGGTGCGCTGGTCGAGCACCGGGTACGCCCGCAGGTACCCGGCCACGACCACGCCGGCCGGCAGGGCGGCCATCGTCGCGGCGGCCACGGGACGGCCGGTCTTCGCCATCGTCGCCACGCCGGCGGCGGCCAGCAGCGCGAACACCGGCCACGGCAGGCCGAACAGGTCGCCGAGCTCGTCCAGGCGCGCCCCGAGGTAGCTCGGCAGGCTCGGCCCGCTGGTGAAGCTCAGGAAGTAGTCGTCCCAGTACGTCTCGAGGCTCTCGATCTGGCCGCGGCGCGAGACGGTGAGATAGCAGGCGGCCATCACGAGCCACCCGGCCGCCGCGACGCGCAGCGCCACGCGCAGGTCGTCGCGGGCGCGCCGGTGCAGGGCGACGAGCACGAACGCGCCGAGCCCGGCGCCGCCGACCAGCAGCGCCGGATGGCTGAAGAACATCGCCGCCACGGCACAGCCGGCGAAGACGGCGAGCCGGCGGTAGCTCCACCGCGACTCGGCCCACGCGGCGAGCGCCAGCAGCGCGACCGCAATGGCGCCGTCCGCCGTGTACTGCTTGAGGTCGTGCCGCACCTGCTGGGCCGGCAGCAGCAGCGCGCCCGCGGCGCCGGTGAGCCCGGCCAGCACCGCGTACGCCCGGCGTTC
This sequence comes from Phytohabitans houttuyneae, assembly GCF_011764425.1. Lineage (NCBI taxonomy): Bacteria > Bacillati > Actinomycetota > Actinomycetes > Micromonosporales > Micromonosporaceae > Phytohabitans > Phytohabitans houttuyneae. The sequence goes on along the minus strand of NZ_BLPF01000003.1, from coordinate 250,785 downwards.
CCAGCCGAGCAGGCGACCCAGCGCGTACCCGGCCGGGACGGAAGCGGCCAGGAAGAGGAACGGCAGCCAGCGCAGGCGCTCCGGCCCGTCGCCGGGAATCGCCCGCATCAGCAGCGTCCAGCCGACCGGCGTGGGCCCGGTCAGGTCGAGGGCCTGCCGCAGCGAGCCCCGCGCGGACATCGCCACCCACGCCTCGTCCAGCCAGAAGGGCGCGCGCAGCATCGGCCCGACGCGGTGTACGACCGGCACCAGCGCCAGCAGGATCAGGACCGCCGCGCCGTCGACGAGCCACGCCCGCCGCGTCCGCACGCCGGTGGCGCCGGTCGGCGCGGGGCGGTAGAGCACACGACGATGTTAGGGCCCGAACCCGGTCAAACCAGGCCGACCTTCCGGAGCGCGACCGCGACGAACCCGCGCAGCGCCCGGTCCCACCCGCGCACGTCCGGCAGCGAGTCCCGGCCGGCCGCCTCGACAAGAGTGGTCAGCGCGGCGTCCGGCAGCTCAGGTCCGGCGCGGTAGGCGAGGGCGACCGCCGCGGTGACCGCGGTCGCCTCCCGCTCCGCGGCCAGCAGCGTTTCCAGGGCGCTGTCCGCGGGACTGTGCCGGCCGCGCCCGCTGTCCGGCAGGTGGGCAAGTGCCAGGTTCACGCTGGGCCGGGCCGGTCCATCGGGTACCGCGAGGAGGGCGGCCACCGTGGGCGGGCTCCCGCCGAACCACACCACCAGCTCCGCCGCGAGCGCCGCGACCTCGGCGTCGGGGTCGGCGAGCCAGCGCCGGTACGCCTGGACGTGCCCGGCCGCCGCGTCGAACGCCCGCGCCGCCCACCACACCACCACCGCGTCGGCGAGCTCGACGAGGTCGCCGTCCTCGTCGTCGAGGCCGTCGCCGTCGAAGAGCCCGCGCGCGATCATGTCGGCGTCGGCGGCGGTGACCCCGGCCGCGTCGCGGAAGGCCACCTCCGGCGCGAACGGCAGCTGGTCGTCGCGGAGGTCGCCGATCGCCACGCCGCGCAGCAGGTCGAGCGCCCAGGCCCGGTCCGGCGTGGCCGGGTCGTCGACGAGGTCGACAAGCGCGGGTACCGCGTACGCGCTCGCCGGCCACCGGGTGCCCTGGTGGTAGATCGAGCCGGACAGCGACTGCCGCGCCGCGCGCCTGGCCTCGGGGTCGGGGTCGCGCAGCGCGGCGAGCCAGGCGGGCACCTCGGTCGCCGGCCCGTACGCGTGGTGCAGCCGGTCCCACGGCGGCGTGGTCACCGGGCGCCCCTATATCCCGCTCGGGCGCGCCGAGGAGCGCTTTCACCGATCTGGCCCGCGAGCCGCCACAGTGCACCCACAATGCCGGGTATGCGAGGTAAGTCCTGCGTGATCGGTTCCATCGCCGTCATCCTGCTCCTCCCCGCCTGCGGCGACGGCACGCGGGAGGCCGGCACCGCAGAGCCGACGGCCTCGCCCACCCCGGCACGGCCGACGCGGCTGACCGTGGCGGCGGCGGGCGACCTGTTCGTCCAGCCGGCGCTGGTCGCGCAGGCGAAGGCGGACGCGCGGGCGGCGGGCGAGTCCGGGTACGACTTCGGGCAGATCATGGCGGCGATCGTGCCGCCGATCCAGGCAGCGGACCTCGCGGTGTGCCACGTCGAGCAGCCACTCGGGCCGGAGCAGGGCCCGTTCACCGGCTTTCCGATCTTCAACTCGCCGGTGGAGCTCGCCGACGCCGCGGCCGCGACCGGCTTCGACACCTGCTCCACCGCCTCCAACCACACGCTCGACTACGGGGCCGAGGGCGTCGCCCGCACGCTCGACCACCTCGACCGGGTGGGACTGCGCCACACCGGCTCGGCCCGCTCGGCCCGGGAGTCGAGCATGCCGAACGTGTTCGACGTGCGCGGTGTCACGGTCGCGCAGCTGTCGTACACGTTCAGCTTCAACGGCATCGACCGCCCACCCGGACAGGCCTGGATCGCCAACCTCATCGACCCGAAGGCCATCCTGGCCGAGGCGAAGCGCGCCCGCGCCGCGGGCGCGGAGATCGTCATCGCGTCGCTGCACTGGGGCACCGAGTACATGAACGAGGCGGACATCGGCCAGCTCGGGCTCGCCAAGAAGCTGCTGGCCAGCCCGGACATCGACCTGATCATCGGGATGCACGCCCACGTGGTGCAGCCGTTCGAGAAGATCGGCGACAAGTGGGTGGCGTACGGGCTCGGCAACCTCCTGGTCCGCTTCCAGGACGGCTCGCCGGAGAACACCGCCGACTCGGTGCTGCCCACCTTCACGTTCACCGAGGTGGCGCCCCGCAGCTGGAAGGTCACCGCGGTCGAGGTGCGGCCGATCTTCATGGACTACTACCCGGCGGTGCGGCTGGTCGACCTGACCACGGCCAAAAACGGCGGCGGCGACCGCGCGGACGACTACGCCCGCATCCACCGCCGCATCGCCGGCTACGTGAACATGCGCGGCGCCGCGACCGACGGCCTTCGGGTCACGGACGGCCTCGCCGCGGTAGCCACCGCTCCCGCCCGCTAGACCTTTCGACGCCAGGCCGGCGTGACCGTTTCAAGGACACAACCCAAACCAGATCCGGGCTACCGCGACGCCCGTCGTGGTCCGGACCGTTGCTCCCGCGGCCTCACCCCCCGCGGTGGGCGAGCTCAACCCGGGTCCCGTTGAAATCGTGGTCGTTTGCTGCCCCTGTAGGGGCAGCAAACGACCACGATCTGCTCTGTGCAGGCCTTGTTGACGCCGATCAAGGAGCCGGTGTGGTCCAGACCGTCCGTGGTCGCCCAGATCGGCCCCGGCGGATCTGTAGAGACTTCGGGGTGAGAGGTTGTCGCGGGTGCCGCCTTCCCGGGTCGCCGCCCCGCTCTGTTGCGGGACGGAATCGCCCACCTCAACTCCAAAGCTCTCTATGGATGTCTCGGAAGCAGGTGGTTCCGGTTGCCGGCTCTGATTGATCGCCGCCGTTCCAACCGGCGGCCACGCGCTGGCTGCTCGATCAGCGTCGACACCGGCACCATCAATCAGATCGTGGTGGAGCCTGGTGACCCTGGTCTCCCAGCCGCCGCCCTGTGCCAGCTGGGCGCAGCGCCCACCGGGCAGGCTTGAAACCGCGGCCAGGCGCGGGGGGTGAGGCCGCGGGAGCAACGGTCCGGACCACCGCGGACATCGCGGTAGCTCGCATCTGCTTTTGGGCTGGATCCTTTGAGAAGCGGGGATCTCAGTTGCCGCTGGACACGGCCTCCTATGGTGATCGCCGTGACCGACGGGAGCGCCTTCACGGACTGGCTGGCGTCCGACAACTGGCAGGACTACCGGCAGCAGCGGGCGATCCGCGAGCTGGGTGACGAGGTCTCCTCGCTGAGCTACTCCCTGCACAGCCAGCAGCGCGAGAGCACCCGCCTGCGCTCCGAGCTGAGCAAGCTGCAGGGCTCGGTCGAGATGCGGCTGGACCGGCTGATGCGCTCGTTCGACGCGTTCGTCGAGCTGAGTGACCTGCGGATGACCCTCGCGATGTTCGACCCGCCGGCGCTGGTGCGGCACCGTACCCGCCAGGTCGTCGCCGCGGTCAGCCAGGCACAGGCGCCGCCGCCCGCCGACTTCGCGGACGTGGCCGGCTACTGGCTGGCGCCGGCCACCACCGCGCTCGTGGCGCTGCTGCGCGACGAGGACGCGACCGCGCCGCTCGCCCTGGCCGCCGAGCGCGACGAGGCGCGGACCGCGCTGCTTGTCACGCTCACCGCGGCCGTCGCGCGGCGCACCGACCTGAGCGCGCGGTGGCTGCCGAAGGCGTTCGGGCCGCTGCCGGCAACCGAGCCGGTCACCCGCGCTGTCCGTACACTGTGGACGGAAGCGGCGGCCGGGCGGTTCGGGCCGGACGGGGTGGCACTGCTGGGTGAGCGGCTGGCGGCCTTCTCCGGCGGGCTCGACGAGGCGGCCGGCGGCGGGTGGCGGGCGCGGGTCGACGGGCTGCCGGGCACCCTCCCCCGGCCACAGTCCATCCTGGACCCGGTCGCCGAGGCGGAGGAGGCGTTCGCCGCCGGCGCGCGGCTCCACGCGCTCCGCGAGCTGTGCGGGCGGCCGCCGGCCGAGCCGGCACCCCTCGACGCGGATCCGCTCGCCGGCATCCTGCGGGCGCTCGTCGACGAGGGGTCGGCCGAGGAGGCGCCGCTGCTGCGCCGGGCCGCCGAGCTGCGCGCGGTGATCGAGGACAAGCCGTACACGGCGGACGAGCAGTGGGAGGCGCCGGCCGGTACCGCGCTGGAGCTGCTGCTCGCCGACGCGTTCCAGCCGGACGGTACGCCGCTGGCCCGGGCCGCCCGCGCCGCCGGTGCCCGCTGGCTGCTGCCGAACGCGGAGCGGCTGGCCGGCGACGCCGCCACCGACCCGCCGCGCGAGGCGACCACGTCCGTCGAGCACCTGCCGGTCCAGGTCCGCGCGGGCGCGGCGCCCGACCCCGACGGCATGGCCGCGGTCCAGCAAAAGATCGATTCGCGGTACCCCGAGGAGCGCGTGCCCACCAGGACGACCATCGCCCTGGGCGTGGCCGGCGCGCTTCTCTGCCTCTCGGTTGTCGCCTGGCCCAACGGGCTCGCCATCTTCACCACGCTCGCCGGCGCCGGCCTGCTGCTCACCGCCGCCGTGCGGTGGCGCCGCGAGGGGCGGCAGCGCGCCGAGCGCCAGGAACGGCACGCCGCGTCCCTCGCCGCCGCACGGGAACGGGCCGCGCGCGCGACCCGCGAGCTGGACGAACTGCGCGACCGGCTGGTGCTCACCGGGCAGCGGGCCGCCGACGACCTCGCGGCGGTCAAAGCTAGCCTCGGCTGATGAGCATCCTGCGCGGCGCGCGCGTCACACTGCGGCCCGCCATGGCCGACGACGTCGACGCCCTCCTCGCCATCCGCACCACGCCCGAGGTGCGCCGGTGGTGGGGCGACGAGGAGGACTACCGCGCCTCGATCGTGGAGGAGCTGCCCCAGACGTACGCGATCGTCGTCGACGGCGAGATCGCCGGTGCCATCCAGTGGTACGAGGAGGGCGACCCGCAGTACCGCCACGCCGGCATGGACATCTACCTGCACGCCGACCGGGCCGGCCAGGGGCTGGGCACCGACGCGGTGCGCACGCTCGCGCGGCACCTCATCGACGAGCGGGGCCACCACCGCCTGGTCATCGACCCGGCCGCGGACAACGCCGCGGCCATCCGCGCGTACGAGAAGGTGGGCTTCCGGCCGGTCGGCGTGATGCGGCGGTACGAACGCGGCCAGGACGGCACCTTCCACGACGGCCTCCTGATGGACCTGCTGGCCGACGAGCTCACCTGAACGCGTGAACCGTTTGCGGGGTCCGGCGCGATGAAGGGGATGTGACCCGGACGGACGGTGACGCCGAGCTGCTGGCGGCCATTGCGCGCGGCGACCGGAGCGCCTTCGAGGTGTTCTACCGGCGCCACGCGGCGTGGCTGCAGCTGCGGCTTCGCTACCGCTGCGCCGACCGCACGGTGGTCGACGACGTGGTGCAGGAGACGTTCCTGGCGGTGTGGCGGGGCAGCGCCCGCCTCCGCGACCCCTCCGGCGACGTGGCCGGCTGGCTGTGGCGCATCGGCTCCCGGCGGCTGATCGACTCGCTGCGCGGGCAGAGCGCCGGGCAGCGGCTGCTGGGCCGGCTGGCCCGGCGGCGGCATCCGGACGCGCCGTCCGCGGAGGAGCAGGTGCTGCTCGGCGTCGAGCACGGCGACCTGGCCGGCGCGCTGAGCCGCCTCTCGCCCGAGTTGCGCGCCGTGGTGCAGGCGACCGTCATCGACGGGCTGACCACGTCCGAGGCGGCGGTGCTGCTCGGCATCCCGCCCGGCACGGTCAAGACCCGGGCGATGCGGGCCCGCCACCAGCTGCGGCAGGACCTGGCGTGAGCGCGGGACAGGAGGCGGAGATGAAAGATTGGCACCTGCCCGACGACGACATCCGGCGGTATGCGGCACTTGGACTCGCCCCGCCGGTGCTGTGGTCGGCCGACGCGCACCTGGCCGCCTGCGCGGCGTGCCGCGAGCGGCTCACCGCGGCGGCACCGCCCGACCTTGTCGGCGACGGCTGGGCCCGGCTCGACGCCGAGCTCGACGCGCCGCTGCCCGGGCCGGTCGAGCGCCTTCTTGTGCGGGTCGGCGTGCCCGACCACACGGCCCGCCTGCTCGCCGCGACGCCGACGCTGCGCCGCTCCTGGCTCGCGGCGGTCGTCCTGACGCTCGCGCTGACCGCGCTGCTGGCCAACCTCGCCCACCCGGCGGTGTTCCTCGTGGTCGCGCCGCTGCTGCCGCTGACCGGGGTGGCGCTGTCGTTCGGGCCGCGGGTCGACCCGACGTTCGAGATCGCGCTCGTCGCACCGATGCACACGTTCCGGCTGGTGCTGCTGCGCTGCGCGGCGGTGCTGGCCACGACCACCGCGCTCAGCGGGCTGGCCAGCCTCGCCATGCCCGACCTCGGGCTGGCCGCACTCGGCTGGTTCCTGCCCTCGCTGGCCCTGACCGTGACCAGCCTGGCCCTCTCGCCCCGGTTCGGCCCGGTCACCGCAGCGGCGCTGGTCGGCGCCGGCTGGCTGGCGCTTGTCGCCGCCACGTTCGGCGCCGGGGGCGGCCGCCCGGCGGTGTTCGTGCCGGCCGGACAGCTCCTGCTCGCCCTGACCACGGCCGCCGCGGCGGCCGTCCTCGCCCGGCACCACCGGGCGTTCGAGACCCCGAGGAGGATCCGGTGACCATCGCGGCGACCGTTCCGGCCGTGCACGCGACCGGCCTTTCCCTGCGCTACGGGCGCACCCACGCGCTCCGCGACGTCGACTTCACGCTGGACGCGGGCGTGACGGCGCTGCTGGGCCCAACGGCGCGGGAAAGACCACGCTGCTGCGGATCGTGGCCACCGCGCTGGCGCCGGACAGCGGCGAGCTGACCGTGCTCGGTGCCGACCCGCGCACCGGCGCCGGCCGGCTGTCGGTGCGCCGCCGGATGGGCTACCTGCCGCAGGATCCGGGCTTCCATCCGGGTTTCACCGCGTTCGAGTTCGTCGACTACGTGGCGATCCTCAAAGAGCTGACCGACCGGCGGGCGCGCCACGGGGAGGTCCGCCGGGTGCTGGCGGCGGTCGGCATGCAGGCGCAGCGGGGGCGGCGGATCCGGGCCCTGTCCGGCGGCATGCGGCAGCGGGTCGCGCTGGCCGCGGCGCTGGTCGGCGACCCGGAGCTGCTGGTCCTCGACGAGCCGACGGTGGGTCTCGACCCCGAGCAGCGGCTGCGCTTCCGCGAGATGATCGCCGAGCTCGGCGAAGGGCGCACAGTCCTGCTGTCCACCCACCAGACCGAGGAGGCGATGGCACTGTGCCAGCGGGTGATCGTGCTCGACCACGGCCTCGTGCGGTTTGCGGGCACGCCGGTCGACCTCGCCGCGCTGGCGCGGGCAGGGTGTGGACCAGCGGCACCCGCGAGCCGCGCGCCCTCGCGTCGTGGCGCACCGGCTCCGGGCTGTACCGGCACGTCGGTGACCCACCGCCCGGCGCCGACCTGCTCGACCCCACGGTCGAAGACGGCTACCTGATGCTCGTCGACGTCGCGGCCAGCGAGGTGGCGGCGTGAGCGCGGCGGCGGTCGACACCCGACCGGCCGCGACGCACGCGCCGGTGCCCGGGACGCCGCGGCGGGCGATGCTCGCTCTGGCCCGCTTCGAAGCGACCCGCCTGCTCCGGCACCCGCTGGTGATCCTGGCGGCCCTGCTGTTCATCGGCCCGTGGGCCGCCGGCCAGCTGACCGGCACCGGCGACCGCCACCCGGTGCTCCAGGACGCCGACACCTCCCCGCAGCTCGTCGCGATGCTGCTGCTCGGCGGCGCGGCGATGGTCGCGGCCAACCTCGCCGTCCTGCGCGCCCACCGCCACCACGCCGACGCGCTGCTCGACGTGCTGGTGCTGCCCGACCCGTGGCGCACCGGCGGGTTCCTGCTGGCGGTGCTGCCGCTGGGCGCGGTGGCCGCCGCGCTGGCCGGCCTGCGGATCGCGGTGCTCGCCGCCGCTCCCGCCGCCGCCGGCCGGCCCAGCCCTTGGGAGCTGCTGCTCTACCCGGCGGTGGTGTTGCTGCTCGGCGCGGCCGGCGTCCTGCTCGCCCGGCTCGTCCGCTCGGTCATCTTCGCGCCGCTCGCGCTTCTCGGCCTCGCCGTCGCGTCGTTCGGGCTGCTCCTGCCCACCACACCGGGTCAGTCCTGGCTGCGGTGGCTGCTGCCGGTCGCGGCCGAGCCGGAGCCGCTGCGCCTCCCCGTCGACCTGATGTCCCGCCCGGCCGGCCGCCACCTCGCATACGTGTGCGGCCTTGCCGTCCTCGCCGCCGTGTCCGCGCTCGCCGCCAGCGGGGCCCGCAGCCGCCGGCTCACCGCCGTCGCGGCGGCCGGCCTGTCGGTCGCCGTCCTGGCCGGCTCGGCGCAGCTGCTCCCCCACGACGCGGCCGACAAGGCACGCACCGCCGCCGTCGAGCGGCCCGCCGAGTTTCAGACGTGCCGCCGGCTCGACACGGTCACCTACTGCGCCTTCCCCGACTTCACACCCTGGATCGGCGCGTGGGACACGGTGGTGCGCGGGGTCCTCCGGCGGGTGCCTGAGGACCTGGCACGGCAGCCGTTCGCGGTGCGGCAGCGGATCGCCGGCGAGCGGCCGTGGGAGGCCGGGGGCACGACCAGCAGCCGCGAGGAGCGCGCGGCACTGGCCGAGTCGTGGCGGCGGGCGGACGCGGCCGCCGGCACCCCACGCGCGGTGGTCGTGGGCACGAGCTGGGGCGACGGCCGCTCCGAGATCAGCTTCGCCGGCTCTGTGGCGTACGAGGTGGTCACCCACGCCGGCGCCGCCGCGGACGGTGTCGTCTGCGGCGCCCGCGCGGTACTGGTCGGCTGGCTCGCCGGTCAGTCCACAGTGGAGACCACCGCAGGGCTGCGCGAGGTCGACGCCAACAGCTCGGGCGGCGTGAGCTTCGGCGACCCGCGGTTCGGGACGCCGGGCATGACCGTGCCCGACCGCGAGATGGCGGTGGTCCGCGCGCTCTTGCGCCGCCCGGGCGACCAGGTTGCCGCCACCGTGCTGGCCTCCTGGGCCGAGCTGAGCGCGGCCACCACACCGACCGAGCGGGTCGGCGACCTCTTCGGCGTGGCCGTGCCGCCGCCGGTGCCCGAGCACGAGCGCATGGTGTGCACCGCATGATGGCGCGCACCGTGCCCGCCCTGGTCGCGCCGACCGCAAGGGCGATGCCGTGGCACCTGTTCCTGGCCGCGGCCGGCCTCGGCCTGCTGGCCGTCGCCCTCCCGGCCGCCTCCACCATCTCGCTGCGCGACGTCGACCTGGTCGCCCTGCTCCGCCTCGCGGCCACGTGCGGCGCCGTCGGCGTGGCGTTCCTGCTGGACGACCCGCCACCCGCAGCCTGGCCACACTCCCCACACCGCGCTGGACCCGGCAGCTCGTCCGCGCCACCCTGGCGACGGCCGCCGCCGGCACCTGGTGGGCGGCGCTGCTGACCATCACCGTCGCCGGCGCCCAGGACGGCGCCGCCGACACCCTCTCCCTGCCCGGCCTCACGCTGGAGGCCGCCACCCTCGCCGCGGTGGCCCTAGCGCTCGCCGCCACCCGCCTACGCACCAGCACCGACGGCGCCGCCGGCGTCGTCGCCGCCCCGGCCGTGCTGGTCCTGGCCCTCGCGGCCACCATGCTGCCGGCCCGGTGGGCGCTGTTCGTCAAGCCAGGCGACCCACGCTGGCCCGCGGCGCACGACCGCTGGGCACTGCTGCTGGCGGCCGCCCTGGCCGCGCTGCTGTGGGCGACCCGCGACCGTCAGCGCGGCCCGGCCCGGCCCGCATTGCGCCGCCGCCCATCACCCGTCCGCCAGTCACCGCGCACCCACACCTGAGCCCACGACGCCCGCCGCCCCGGCCTGCACGCGTGCGAGCTTGCCCATTCCGTGCGGTCCGCCTTTCTCACCGCCGACCCACACGAGCCCGGCCACATGCTCCCGAAGTCCGGCTCCGACCCGCGGACCACAGACCGGACTCGCGCCCCGCGGCCTCATCTTGGCAGCTCAACCGGCCAGCACGGGGCCGACTCCACGCTCAAGCTGCCGCGCACGTGTCTGGCCCGGACACCGGCTTGGGCGCCCCATCCACGGCCGACGCGGACCGGGCTGGGGCGCCCTCGGCCTCGTCGCCGAAGAGCGGCCAGCACCGGCCGGACTCACACTCACGCGCGACACCCCGATCAGGCGGCCACCGGACCGGGCATGCGCTCCCGCACAGCCTCACGCCCGACCTGCCAGCCACCAAGACCGGATTGGGCTCCCGCAGCTTCACCCCGGCGGCCGCCAACCGCCCACACAGACAGATCGGGCTCTGGCGCCCACCGCCTCGTCGCCCGGGCAGCGGGCCAGCCTGCCGACGCCGGCCGGCTTCACGCTCACGACGCTCCAATCGAATGCGTCGCCCGCACGGCGCCACCCCTGAGCAGCCGGCCGCGTGCCGACCGCTCGCACCGGGCCAGCGCTCACGCGCGCCACCGCCGCGAGCCGGCCGCGCGGGCTGGGCCACGCTCCTGTGGCTTCAATCCCAAACGCGGGTCTGCGCGGATGGGCTTGCGCTCCCGCGGGCCTACGCCCGGGCGGCGGGGCAGGTTGGGCTTGGTCCGCGGACTTGGCAGCGGAGGGCGGGGAAGTCGGCGAGCCCTGGCGAGCCGCCGGCCGGAGCGGTGCCCGCGGGAGCATGCGGTCCGCAACTGGCGCGGACCGGGGCATATCCGCCGGGGAAAGCGTCACGACGGCGCGGGAGCGGGCCGCGGAGGTCTCCTGGCTCAGCGGGCGTCGGGTGGGGGTCGACCCACTTGGCCGCGCGCACCGGGGCCCACCGGGTCCGGTAGAGGGCGAGGGCGGCGCTGAGGGCGAGGATCGAGCCAGTCAGGAGCAGGAGGAACACGGCGACGAGTGCCAGCTTCGGGCCGGTGGCGCCGTCGGCGCCGGTGTCGACGATGCGGTCGGCCTGGGAGAGCAGCACCAGGGTCGGCGCGATCACGATGGCGGGGACGAGCAGCCAGCAGAAGGCGTAGGTGCGGACGATCTCCGTCCAGCGGCGGCGGGACTGGCCGTCGATCTGGTAGCGGGCGGCGCTGTGCAGGCGGAATCCCCGGGCCGCGGTAGTGAAGGCGCGGTCTTCGCGCAGGTAGCAGCGGGAGACCGGGACGATCGGCATGCCGAAGGCGACCACCCAGCAGGTGGCGAAGCGGTGGCCGCTCTCGTCGGGGCGGGTGAAGCCCTTCAGCTCCCGCCCGAAGCCGTTTCGGCTCGAGGTCGGGCGCGGGTGAGAGGTGCGCCACACCGCGTCGGGCATCCCGCGATCGTAACCAGCCGGCGCAACACGGCTGCGCGACGCGCCGCGGGCCGGCCACCGCGATGCGACGATGCCTGGGTGATCAGAGTCCTGCCGGGGCTGGAGTGGATCCGCGGGTACCGACGCGGGTGGCTGCGCGGCGACCTGCTGGCCGGGCTGACCGTGGCGGCGTACCTGGTGCCGCAGGTCATGGCGTACGCGGGCCTGGCCGGGCTGCCGCCGGTCACCGGGCTGTGGGCGATCCTGCTGCCGCTCGCCGTGTACGCGCTGCTCGGCTCCTCCCGCCACCTCTCGATAGGTCCCGAGTCGACCACCGCTCTGATGACCGCGACGGTCGTGGCGCCTCTCGCGGCTGGCGACCCGGCGCGGTACGCGACGCTCGCCGCCACCCTCGCCGTCGTCGTCGGCGGGCTCGCCCTCGTGGCGTGGGCGACGCGGCTGGGATTCCTCGCCGACCTGCTGTCGCGGCCGATTCTGGTGGGGTACATGGCCGGCGTCGCGCTCATCATGATGGCGGGGCAGTTGGGCAAACTCACCGGTGTGCCCGTGGACGGCGACACGTTCTTCGGGCAGGTGGCCTCGTTCTTCCGCGGCATGGACGACGCGCACGGCGGCACGCTGCTGTTCGCGATCGCCGTGCTGGCCTTCCTCTTCGTCGTGCAGTGGCGGCTGCCCGGGCTGCCCGGCCCGCTGCTGGCCGTGCTGCTCGCGACCGCGGCGGTGGCCCTTTTCGACCTCGAGGCGCGCGGCATCGGCGTGGTCGGTGACGTGCCGTCCGGCCTGCCCACGCCGATCCTGCCCGACCTCGGCGACCTGTCCGATCTGCTGCTGCCCGCGGTCGGCGTGCTCGTGGTCGGCTACACCGACACCGTGCTGACCGCCCGTTCCTTCGCCGACCGGGCCGGCTACCGCGTCGACGCCAACCAGGAGCTGCTCGCGCTCGGCACCGCCAACATCGGCGCCGGCCTGCTGCGCGGCTTTCCGATCAGCAGCAGCGGCAGCCGCACGGCGCTGGGCGCTGCGGCTGGCAGCCGCTCCCAGGCGTACTCGCTCGTCGCCCTCGCGGTCGTCGTCGGCGTGCTGCTGTTTCTCGGCCCGCTCCTGGAACGCTTCCCGTCCGCGGCTCTCGGCGCGATCATCGTGTACGCCGCCGTGCGCCTCATCGACGTGCCCGGCTTCCGGCGGCTGGCCGCTTTTCGCAACACCGAGTTCGCGCTCGCGCTGGCCGCCTGTGCTGGCGTGCTGATCTTCGACATCCTGTACGGCATCCTCGTGGCCGTGGGCCTCTCGGTCGCCGAGACGCTGTACCGGGTCGCCCGCCCGCACGACGCGGTGCAGGGCTTCGTGCCGGGTCTCGCCGGCATGCATGACATCGACGACTATCCGCAGGCGGAGACGGTGCCCGGGCTGGTGGTGTACAGGTACGACTCGCCGCTGTTCTTCGCCAACGCCGGGGACTTTCGCCGCCGGGCGCTGGCCGCCGTGGAGGGGCAGGAGGGGCCGGTGGACTGGTTCGTGCTCAATGCCGAGGCGAACGTCGAGGTCGACTCCACCGCTCTTGACGCGGTGGAGCAGCTGCGCAAGGAGCTGACGGGGCGGGGGGTGGTGTTCGCGCTGGCGCGGGTGAAGCAGGATCTGCGCGACGATCTGGATAGGTTTGGGCTCAGTGCGGCGGTCGGGGAGGATCTGATCTTTCCGACGCTTCCGACGGCTGTCGAGGCGTACAAGGCGTGGCGCGAGAGCCGTACGTAGGTCGTGTATTGGTCATTTCTTTGCGGGCGAGTCGGCAGGCTCGTGGGGTGCCTGAGTCCAGGCTCGCCTTGACAAATGCTTCAAGACGGCGCCTACCCTTCCGGGAAGCGCCCTGTCCGCGCCCGCGCGGCGTTGCCCGAGTCGCGGCCGGCCTGCGGGAGACCGGGGGATTCGTTGATCGTGTGGCTGGGCGGATGGCTCGCAGAAAAGCCTCCGGACGATGTCAGGCTTGGTCGTCCAGATGTGCGTTCCCGATGCAGGTCAAGAGCTGACGACCGTGCGATCTGGACCAGTACCGTCGCGCCATGCCTGAACTGATCGTCCCCGCGGTCCGCCTCCACGCCGCTTGGATCGAGGCCCGTGACGAGTGGGGTGTCGGCGTCCACCAGGACGGTTCCGGGCTGGAGCCGTTCGACGATGTAGAGTCGCCGGCTGGGTTCGCGGCATGGGTTTCCCGGCTGGTTGACCAGGCAGATCCAACCAAGCCCCTGGACGCCGACCGAGTGCGTTGTACGCACCGCTGGATCGTCGAGGGCGACCGGGTGCTCGGCGCGATCGCATTGCGGCACGACCTCAACGACTTTCTGCACCGAATCGGCGGCCATATCGGATACAGCATCCGGCCGTCGGCGCGCCGACGCGGGCTGGCTACCTGGGCGCTTGGCCAGATGCTCGACGAGGCACGAGGGCTCGGCCTCGACCAGGTGCTGATCATTTGCGCCGTGGACAACATCGCCTCGGCGAGGACGATTGAGCACCACGGCGGCGTCCTGGAAGACATCCGAGACACCGAACGAGGGACCATCCGCCGTTACTGGATCACACTCTAGCCGCGAACCGTTACTGCCCGCGCTGCCGTGGGTCGGGCCCGTGGTACCCGGCGCGCCCCGGTGCCGACGGCTGTGCAGGTCGCCGCGCGGATGGCTCATGAAGCGGGGCTGCCAGATCCGGCTGCACGAGGGTGTTTCCAGATGAATGGACACGGCATCCGACGCCACTAGACTGGTCCGCTACGGTCAGGTGAATCCAGGGGCCCTCGACGCCATGTGTGAATATCTGAACGACGAGCGCGCTGCGGTGCTGCGGCACTACCCCAGGTTGTTGCTGGTCGTCAGCGTCGCCGGCCGGCGGGCACCGGCACAGGCCCAGCGTTGGACGCTCGACCCAATGGGCGCGTTCCCGACCCCGATATCCCTAGCCGACCCATCGGAGGCCTTGTGACGCGGCTGCGGCCGCGGCGAGCCGTTGCCCCCGGTGTCGCAGGCGTGTTACTGGCCGCCGCGGTCGCCCTGCTCCAGCTCGACACGTTGCCGCCGTGGCTGGCCTGGTGCCCGCCCTGGCTCGCCGCGTCCGCTGCCGCCGGGCTCGGGGTCTGCGTGGTGAGCGTGGACCGCTGGCGGGCCCGTCGGCACGCCGAAGCCGACCGGGAACAGGCGGTCATCGACCGGCTCCGCCGGCACGCGGGCCGGCAGCGGATCATTTTGCCCAGGATTGGCCAGGCGCCCGCCACAGCGCTCGCGCTGCGGGTGCATCCCGCCACCGACAGCCCGCCCTCACCTGTCGCGACCGAAGCACCGCCCGGCTGGTTGAGCCGGCTACTTGCCCCGCGTCGCGTTCGGCGCCGCACCGATCTGCCCGATCTTGACCTGCCGCTGTTCGTCGACCGCACTGCGGGGCCACAGGTCCGTCAGTGGATGCGCCGCGCCCGCACCGACGGCGGGTTCCTCCTGCTGGTCGGCGATTCCTGCGTCGGCAAGACCCGCCTGCTGTATGAGGCCGCCCGCCAGGAGCTTCCTGACTTCGCCGTCCTGGCACCCGACTTGGGTGACGGCGACCTGGTCAACACCATCGCCCAAGCCACCTTCGAGTTGCCGCGTCTCATCATTTGGCTCGACGAGCTGCAACGCTTTCTGCCCGGCCCGTACCTCACCGACGGCTCGGTAGCAATCACCGCAGCCACGATCCGCCGGCTCCTCGACTCGCCCACCCCGGTGGTTGTCGCCGGCACCCTGTGGCCGGCGTATGCGGCGTCGCTACGCGCTTACGACGTCGACCCCGACAACCCTGACATCCAACGACCGCGTTACCCCGCGGCCGTCGACATCCTTACTGACCGGCGGATCCAGGAGATCCGGATCGACTCCTTCACCCAGGAGGAAGTCGCCGCCGCCGCCCAGCTCGCCACTCGCGACCCTCGCCTCGCCACCGCGATCGCCGATCCCGACCACAACGTCACCGAGGCTCTGGCTGGTGCCCGCGAACTCACCGATCGCTACGAACGCGCCACCCACACCCAGCGGGCCGTCCTGCACGCCGCCATCGACGCCCGCAGGGTCGGGATCGAATCTCCGCTCACCGAAGACCTGCTTCGCGAGGCGGCCCGTGCCTACCTAAGAGCGCCGTACCCCGACGACGCCTGGTTTTCCCCGGCGATGAACGAGCTGACCACCCGGCACCGCCCCCAGGACAAGACGACCGCCCCACTGGTCCGGCCGTCCCCCAGTCCGGGCCAGCGCGCCATGATCGGGTACACGGTGACCGACTACCTGCTGCAGCACCTCAGTACCCGACGTCGAACCGAACCCATTCCCACCCTCGCCTGGCAAGGTTTCAGTGCGCACGCTGCGGTCCGGGACGATCTTCTACGCCTGGCCGACCACGCCGAACGCCGGTTGCGCTACGACCAGGCACTGCCGATCTACCAACGCCTCTGCGACGCCGGTGACGAAGTTGCCGCGTACGGGCTGGTCCACGTCTTAGCAAGGCAGCACAACGTGCGCGAGCTGCGCGATCGGGCCAATAGCGGCGACAAGCACGCGGCCGAGGAGCTGGCAAGGCTACTGGTCAAGCTGGACCGAGTCGACGAGCTGCGTGATTGCGCCGATAGCGGCGACAAGCACGCCGCCGAGGAGCTGGCGAGGCTCCTGCGCAGGCAGGGGCATGTCGGCGAACTGCGGGCGCGGGCTGACGCCGACGACGCGGCTGCCGCCAAGGAGCTGCTCAGCTTGCTACAAAAGGAGGGGCGCGTCGGGGAGCTTCGTGAATGGGCCGACGCGGGCAACGAGGCCGCCGCCAAGGAGCTGGCGAAGCTGCTACGCAAGAAGGGCCAGCTCGATGAGCTCCGCGAATGGGCCGACACGGGCAACCACGCCGCCGCCAAAGAGCTGGCGAAGCTGCTACGCAAGAAGGGCCAGCTCGATGAGCTCCGCCAATGGGCCGACACGGGCAACCACACCGCCGCCAAAGAGCTGGCGAAGCTGCTAGGCAAGAAGGGCCGGATCAACGAGCTTCGTGATCTGGCCGGTCGCGGTGACGCATTCGCCGCCGTGACGTTGGCCGACATACTGGTCGAGCAAGGCCACATCGACGAAGCGATGGATCTGTTCCGCAGTGCCGCCGCGGCCGGAAGCGAGTACGCCGCTGACACGCTGGCCTGGTTACTGTCCACCCAGGACCGTCTCGATGAGGCGATCTCCCTGCTCCGAGGCCAGTTCAGCACACGGCAGGAAGATATCCGGCAGCCGCTCGCAGAGCTGCTGGCCAGACAAGGCCACCTCGACGAAGCGCTCGGCATACTGCGCGACGCGGTCGACGCTGGTAACCAGCTAGCCGTCATAGAATCAGCGCAGCTGCTGGCCGAATATGACCGCGTCGACGAGGCGCTCGGCATGCTGCACGAGGCCGTTGAAGCCAACAACCCCTATGCCGTGGGGCAACTCGTGAAAGTACTGGTCAAACACGATCGTGTCGACGAAGCGCTCGACATGCTCCGGACCCGATCGGCCGCCGGCGACGAGCACGTCGCTTCTGACCTGGCACGCCTGCTGGCAGCCCAGGACCGAGTCGGCGAACTGCGAGACTGGGCTGACACCGGCGACTACCACGCCCAGTACGAACTTGCGGAGCTGTTGGCCGCGCGAAACCGCCTGGACGAGTTGCGGACTCGAGCCGATACCGGCGACAGCTCCGCCGCGCACGCACTGGCAAAGTTGCTGATATCCCAGGGCCGCATCGACGAACTCCGCCTCTGGGCCGACGCCGGAAACGAATACGCCGCCAGGAAGCTGGTCGCCCTGCTGTTCGATCAGGGCAGAACCGAAGAACTGCGCAGCCGGGCCGAAGCCGGCGACTCGTGGGCCAACACTCATCTCCAGCTGCTCCTTGCCAAGCACGGGCGCCTCCTCGAGGCGCAGTTGATGGTCCTCCAGGAGCGGTACGCCGACGAGGGGTTCCTCGCCCGCGAACAAGCCGAGTCACTAGCCGGCGCCGGCTACATCGACGACGCGATCAACCTGCTCCGCAATAGGGTCGAGGCCGGCGACCAGGGCAGTAACAGGCCCCTCTTCGACCTACTGCGGCAGCATGGCCGCACCGACGAACTTCGCGCGGAAGTCTGGGCGGGTACTCACGGTGCAGCGGAGGCGTGGCTCGCGATGCTCATCGAGCACGGCCAGGCCGACCTGGCCGACCAGATACGTCGACACGGCCTCACACCGGACTAGGGCCTGTATCAAAGCCAGAACCATTCGTTGATCGCGGCGATGTGGAAGGTGGCTTCGTAGCGGACGGCGAGTCGTACCTGATGGCGACGGCGCGGCGGCGTTCGACTCGGTTGATGCCGCACTCGCCGGCGTGGCGCTGCTTGTAGATCTGCGGGTCGCAGGCGGGTGGTCGGCCGCCCTTGGCGCCGAGCTTGCGGCGGGTGGCGTCCTGGTCGGCCTTGCTCGGAATGGTCGGCGGACAACACCCCCACGCGGTCGGCGGGCCGCCGAGGGCCGCGGTACCCGCGGGAGCAAACGTCCACCAGCTAGCGCGGACCGGGAAATATGCGTCCTATTTAGGCAGGCCCCTCGGGGCGGACGCGCTTGGCGCGGGATGCGAGGCTGTGCGTCATGAGACCCGCCGCCGACGACCGGGCCCGCCAGCGATGGGCGCCCGTGTGGATCGTCGGGGCCGTCGCGGGTGGGTACGCGCTGGGCTCGGGGTGCGCGTGGCTGCTGTTCCACGCGTCGGACGTGGGCGCGGTGTTCTTCCCGCCGGCCGGCGTGACGCTCGGCGCGCTGCTGCTGGCCCGGCGCCGGCACTGGGGGTGGGTGCTCGGCGCGGCCGGTGTGGTGGAGCTGAGCGTCAACCTGTGGCAGGGGCTGCCGCTCGGCGCGGCGTGCGGGTTTGTGCTCACGAACACCGTCGAGCCGCTGGTCGGGGCAACGCTGGTGCGGTTGTTCCTGCCGGGGCGGATCGACCTGACCAGGGTGCGCGACGCGGCCGTCTTCCTGGCCTGCGCGGTCGGGCTGGGGCCTCTCGCCGGCGGGTTCATCGGTGCGACCACCAGCGCGTGGACGTCCGGGGCGGGGTGGTGGACCGCGCTGGCGCAGTTTTGGGCGGGGGACGGGCTCGCGGTGCTCACGCTGGGCTCCGCGGTGGTCGGCCTCGGCACGCTCCGGCTCGGCTCGCGCACACCCGACGCCGGACCGGCGGACACGCTCCGCCTCCACCCAAACACGCTCCACCCCGACCCAGGCAAACTCCAGACCGAGCCGAGCACAGCACACACCGACCCGGGCATGCTCCAGACCGATCCGAGCCCAGCCGAGACCCAGACAAGCGCAGGCCAGACCAGCGCGAGCACAGCCCAGACCCACACGAGCGCAACCCGCACCGGGGGCGGCGCGCGGCGACTCGGGCGAGCGGCCCTCGTGCTGTCGGCCACCGCGGCGCTGACCGCCATCGGGTTCTGGCCGCAGGACGTGCCACTCATGTACCTGCCGGTGCCGCTCCTGCTCGCCGCCGGGTTCGGCGGGCGGATCGCGACGGTCGGTGCGGCCGGGTTCGTGATGGCGTTCGTGGCCAACTGGCAGAGCGCGGCCGGCCGCGGGCCGTGGGCGGCGCTCGCCGACCAGCCGGACCTGGAGGCGGCCACGCTCCAGGTGTACCTGGCTTTCGTCGTGCTGGGCGCGTGGGTGCTGGCCATCGCCGTGGCCGAGCGGGACCGGGCGCGGGCGCAGTCGCGGCGGGAGGTGGCGGCGCGGCTGCGGCTGGAGACGTTGCAGGAGGTGTCGGCCGGGCTGGCCGTGGCGGCGACCGCCGACCAGGTGGTGCACGTGCTTGTCGAAAAGGGCGTGGGCGTGGTGGCCGACCACGGGTACGTGACGCTGCTCGACCGCGACGGCGTCCACCTGCGGATCTACCCGACCAGCACGGCGCAGGCGGCGATCGTGGGGCGGGTGGCCGAGGTACGGGTGGGCGACCTGGGGCGGCTGCCGGTGGTGGACGTGCTGCAGAGCGGGCAGCCGGTCACGCTCGGCTCCGCGGCCGAGATCGTCGAGCGGTACCCGGCGATTTCCGCGGTCGACGCGGAGGCTGACACGCGCGGCGTGCTCGTGGTGCCGGTGCGGGTGGCCGAGCGGACGCTGGGCGCGCTGGCGTTCGCGTTCCACCGGGACGGTGCGGTCACGCCGGAGGTGGCCTCGCTCGCGCAGACCATCGCCGACCTGGCCGGGCAGGCCGTCGACCGGGCCGAGCGTTACGAGGCCGAGTACACCGCCGCGCACGAGCTGCAGCGCTCGCTGCTGCCGCGGATCTCCGGGCACCTGCCGGGGGTGCGGGCGCGCGCCGCGTACCAGCCGGCCGAGCGGGGCAACGACGTCGGCGGCGACTGGTACGACGTCTTCGAGCTGCCCGGCAGCCGCGTGGCCATCGCGGTCGGCGACGTCGTGGGGCACGGCCTGGCCGCGGCCGCCGCGATGGGCCGGCTGCAGCAGGTGCTCCGCTCCACCGCGCTCGCCGGCGGGTCGCCGGCCGAGGTGCTGGAGAGCCTCGACGCCGCCTCGACCACGATCGACGGCGCCGCGTACGCCACGGTCGGCTACGCCGAGTACGACCCGATCGACCGCACCCTCACCTACGCCAGCGCCGGCCACCCACCTCCGCTGCTCGCCGCCGGCAACGCCGTGAGCTACCTGACCGACGCCCGCTCGCAGCCGCTCCAGCTCGCCAGCCGGCCGCGCGCCGAGGCCACCATCGCGGTGCCGGACGGCGCGATGCTCGTCTGGTACTCCGACGGCCTCCTCGAACGCCGCGACGAGGTGATCGACGTCGGCCTCGACCGGCTCGCCAAGACCGCCGAGTCGCTGCACGGCGCCGAGCCGCAGGTGTGGTGCGACCGCATCATGACCGCGATGACCGAAGGCGCGGCGACCACCGACGACGTCGTGGTGAGCTGCCTGCTGCTGGCCGGCCTGGCCGCGAGCGACAACGAGGCCGGCGTACTGCGCCTCACGCTCAACTCGGTCAGGGACCTGCCGTCGACACGCCGGGCGCTGCGGGCCTGGTCGGTGACGCACGAGCTCTCCGCCGACCAGACCGACGCGCTGCTGATGACCGCCAACGAGGCGCTCATCAACTCCCTCGAGCACGCCTACCACGGCCGCCCGACCGGCCCCGTGACGCTCACCGCCATCCGCGGCCGGCGCCGCGAGGTCCGCGTCGAGGTCGACGACCGCGGCCGCTGGCGCGCCAGCTCCCCCGACGGCGAGCGCGGCCGCGGACTCGACCTCATCAACCAGATGGCCCGCCGCGTCGTGGTCAACCTCAGCCGCCACGGCACCCGCGTGACCATCACGGTTCCGGAGACATAGATCCGGGCTACCGCGACCTCCGTCGTGGTCCGGACGTTGCGCGGGGCCCCCGGGGAAACGTGGAGCGCAACGGAGCGTTTTCTTGGGGTGCGTTCCCGCGGCCTCACGCGCCGCGGGACCGCCCCGCCTCCGCGGCGGCGGCGGTGAAGCTCTCGTACGTGCGGGTGCTGGCTTCCACCGGTTACGCGGCGGTGTTCGCGTCGGTCGCCGCCACCGCGTACGCCGGGCGGTCCTGGACCTCGCCCACCGCGGGCATGGCGCTGCTCGCGCTCGCCGGCGCGGCCGCGGTGGTCGTGCTCGCCTACCGCGCCGGCCCGATGACCCGCTGACCACCGCGCCGCCGCACCTGGCGGCGCCCGACCCGCGGACGGGTCAGGCGACGCCGGTCAGGGTGGCGAAGACGACGATGTTCGACGGGTAGTCGGCGCGGATCGGGTCCCACTTGCCGCCGCAGGTGACCAGCCGCAGCAGGGGCGCGTCCGAGTCGGCGTAGACGCGGTCGGTCGGAAACGCGGCCTTCGGAAACTCCTCGATCGACGTCACCGTGAACAGCGCCGTGCGCCCGTCCTCGCGGCTCACCTGGATCTCGTCGCCCGGCACGATCCGGGTGAGGTACCAGAAGACGGCGACCGCCTTCTTGGAGTCGACGTGGCCGACGAGCACGGCCGCGCCCCGCTCCCCCGGCGCCGGCCCCAGGCGGTACCAGGCGGCCCGGTGCGCCCGCTCGTACGGCGGGGTCTCGATCGTGCCGTCGGGCAGCAGCCCCACCGTGTCCAGCCCGGCGCGCAGGTTGATCGACGGGATCACGATCTTCGTCGGTGCCGAACGGTCGAGCGCCGCCGGCCGCCGCCCCAGCACCGCCCGGAGTTGGCGGGCGGACGGCGACGGAGACGGCGAGGGCGCGACGGCGACGAGCGGCGGCGGCCCCTCCGGCGCCGCGCTGGCCGCCCGCACCTGCTGGACGCCCCAGGCCGCCATCAGCACGGTGGCGGCGCACCCCGCCCACCAGCCGAGCTGGAGGGCGGGATGCGAGCGGGATCGGTCAGGCCGCACGGCGGCGCGAGCGCACCAGCGCGAGACCGAGACCGCTCACGCCGGCCACGGCAAGGGCTCCGATGCCGAGCGCCATGCCGCCGTTCGTGCTCCCGCCACCGCCACCGGTGGCCGCCGGCCCGCTCGGGCGCGCACTCGGACCGGTGCTGGGAACGCCACCCTCAGGGCAGGTGTGGGTGAGGTTGAACTTGTCGGCCGTACCGCTGATCTCGGCCGTGGCGCCTTCCATGGTCCATCCGGCGTCCGTCACGATCCACGCCTTCGAGGTGCTGGGGCCGCCGTTGTCGAAGTTGTCGGGGTCGCCGGCCGCGGTGATCGTGACCGACCCGTTCACGCCGAAGTCGGCGGTCACCGAGATGAAGTCGCCGGTCGTGTTGTGGTTGCCGGGCAGGACGAAGACCCAGATGTCCTTGCCGTCGATGGGGCCGCCGCCCTGGTTGGGGTCGCATTTCTTGTTCTTGAAGCCCGCGGCCGTGGTGGGCACGTTGCCCGGGTTGATGTCGATGGTCATTGCCGCCGTTGCCGCGGTCGACGGCCACAGCGCGAGGAATCCGGCGGCGGCCAGCACAGCCAGCCGCGTCCCGAAGCGTTTCATCCTAATACCCCCGTATCCGGACAAGCTCGACAGGAGCCTACGTCCACGGGGCGAAGTACCAGGTCAGCGCCCGGCGTGTCGAACGGGGAAGCTCAGGCCGCCGCTTGCCAGCTGGTGCGCGGCAGCACGCGTACCACGCCGGCCGTCACCAGCACGATGTCGCAGTCAGCCCGGTCGGTGACCGTGCCGGCCTGCAGGAGGCGGTAGATGGACGCGCCGTCGAGCTGGACCAGCTCGCGGGCGTCGACAAGCAGCTTGCGCGGGGCGAACCCGCCGATCGCCAGCTGCATGATGCGGCGCAGCCGGCGGGCGGCGGGTCCGTCCAGGTAGCCGTCGAGGGCGAGCCAGGCGAGGTGGCGGTTCCGGTCGTAGCTGAAGGTGAAGCTGAACTCGGTCATCGCCACCGCCCCGCGTCCCGCCGGTGATCATCCGGCCCTTTGCGGGAAGGGCGCCGGCGGCGGCCCCGGTGTTACACCCCGCCGCCGGTCACCCCCGGTCGCCGTCCCCGTCCGTGTCGGCGGCCGCGAAGGCGTGGGACTCCGCCTTGCGCCGGCGCACCGCGAGGAGGGCGACTCCGCCGACCACCAAGGCGGCGCCCACGACCGCCGTCGACACGGTGGCCGCGCCCGTGACTGGAAGCCCACCGGCGCCAGAACCGCCGGCCGGGCCGGTGAGGGACGCGCCCGGCGAACCCGGAGCGGTCGTGGTGGGCGTGGTCGGTGTCTCCGACGGGCCGGGCGTGGGCGTCTCGTTGCCGCCGCCGCCGGCCGGGCACGTGTGCGTGAGGTTGAACTTGTCCGCGGTACCGGTGATCTGGGCCGTCGCGCCGGTCAGCGTCCAGCCGGCCGGAGTGGTGATCCACGCCTTGCTGGTGCCCTTGTCCGTCACGATGCCGCCGCCGTCGGTCGGGATCGTCAGCGAACCGTTCGCCCCGAACACCGCGGTGACCGAGACGAAGTCACCCACCTCGTCGTGGTTTCCGGGCAGGACGAACACCCACACGTCCTTGCTCGCGAACGGGCCGCCGCCGATGTCGCAGCCGTGGTCGTCGTGGTCCTCCGCCGTCGTCGGGACGTTGCCGGGGTTGATGCCGACCGCCGTATCCGCCCACGCGGGCGCCGCCGTCGCCAGCGCGACCGCCGCCACTGTCCCGGCCACCGCGGCCAGCCGCCCCACCCACTGCGATCCCATCGCGGATCCCTCCACACCAGACAGCGCCCACCCGGCGCCTCGACGCCCGATCGGAACAGACCGGGGGCCGCCCGCGCGACCGGTCGATCAGGCCGACGCCGAAGGCGAAGGGACGCACGTCCCCGACGTCCGGGCACACTCCGCCTGCGGCCCTGAAATCGAGTAACACGGCACCCGCGAACCTGCGCCGACCGCACTCAAGTACGCGCTCTCCGCCCCAGGTCAGCACCGTTGTAGCCTGCTGCCTCGGCACATCGGGGACGCGACGGGACGGTGCTTTGGAGGACCAGGAACTCGCGGTGACGCTCGCCGCGGCGGTGCGCGGAGACGCCTCGGCCTTCGCCGTGCTGTGGCGGGCGCACCAGCCGGCGCTGCTGCGCTACCTGCGGGTGATCGTAGGCGAGAACGCCGAGGACGTGGCGTCGGAGACGTGGCTGCAGACGGCACGCGACCTGCGCGGCTTCAGCGGGTCGGCGGCGGGGTTCCGGGTGTGGCTGTTCACGATCGCCCGCAACCGCGCGATCGACGAGCGGCGTCGGGCGCGGCGCCGGCCGGAGGAGCCGCACGACCTGTCCGAAAAGGACCTACCCGGCCGCCGGCCCGATGTCGCCGACGAGGTGGTACGGCAGTCCGAAACTGATTGGGCGCTCAGCGTGATCGCCACCCTGCCGAAGGACCAGGCGGAGGCCGTGACGCTGCGCATCGTGGCCGGGCTCGACGTGGCGCAGACGGCGCAGGTGCTGGGCAAGCGCGCCGGCGCGGTGCGGGTCGCGGCGATGCGCGGGCTGCGCCGCCTCGCCGAGCACGCCGAGGTGCGGGCCCGCTGGCAGGAGTCCCGGCGTGGAGAGGGGGTGTAACGCGGTGCGACCTTGGAACGCATTTTCAAGCGCCATGCGTACGTCACGGAAGAACCGGCTCGGGCCGGACACGGCCGAGCGGCTGCTCACCACCGGCCGCGATCCAGCGTTTCCGCAGCTGAGCCGGCTGCACGCCGCCGCCTCCGCCCCACCCCGGCCACACGAGCTGGTCGGGCTGGACGCGGCTCTGGCCGCCTTCGAGGAGGCGGGCCGGGTGAGGCATCCGGCACCGGCGAAGCCGCGCCGCCGGCTGTCCCGCCCATTCGCGGTGTCCGTCGCGGTGGCGACGGCACTCGTCGGTGGTGTCGCCGTGGCCGCCGAGACCGGCAGCCTGCCGGTGGGCCGGGCCCCCCGCGGCGACCACGCCACGACCGCGGGGGCGTCCCCGGACGGCACGCGGGCCACGCCGGGCGGCAGCGCCACCCCGGCCACCCCGCCGGCGTCCGGTCCCGCCGGCCGGACCTTGAGCCCGACAAGTCCGGCCGTGACCGCGCTTTGCGTGGCCTGGGACCGCCACCGCCGCAACGGCGGCGGTCCACCGGTGAAGGCGGAGCAGATGCGCGAACTCGCCACGGCGGCGGGCGGCGCGGACCGGATACCGGCGTTCTGCGCCCCGGTGCTCCCGGCGACCTCGGCTCCGGCCACCACGCGCCCGGGCACGGTCCCGCCGACACCGAGCCACCCCGCCGGCAAGAGTCCCACCAAGCCACCACCACCGAGCGCCGGCAGGAAGGGCCAGTAGCGTTGAAGCCGGTCTTCGTTGACCGTTCCGGACGGCGGCGCCGCCTCGTCCGGGCCGCCGGCACCGCAGCCGGACTGGCGCTCGCCCTGGCCTCGGCGCTGCTCGTCGCGGGCTTCACCGGCGCCGGGCCGGACCACCTGCCGCTGCTGCCGGATCCCGCCGGCGGCCGGATCGGAAACGTGCCGGCCTCCGCGCGCCCCTCGGTCACCCCGGCGCCCGCGCCGCCGTCGCGCTCCGCGCCGCCCAGCGGGCAGCCGACCTCGCGCGCGCCGTCGTCAGCCGTGCCGGCCACGACCGCGGCACCCACGCCGAGCCGGACCAACCACCGCCGGGTGCCGACCCACACTCCCGGCAACAAGCCGTCCAAGCCGAGCTGAGCGGGTCGAAGGGTGTCCCTGCACGTACGGCGGCGCGCGCCACGGGCCCACTGGGTCCTGCTGACGCTGCTGATGCTGGTGCTGCTCGGCGGCCTGTGCCTCAACGGGTACGTCTCGCACGCCGGCGCGGAGGGCGACGGCCCCGACCTCACCGGCGACACCAGCGGGCCAGCCGCTGACACGGTGACCGGTGCGGGACCGGTCCTGCGCATCGACGCCGCCGGCACCGTCGCCAGCCGCACGATGCCCCGCAGGACGATCGCGCTGACCTTCGACGACGGCCCCGATCCACAGTGGACGCCGAAGATCCTGGAGGTGCTCGCCCGGCACCGCGCGCACGCCACCTTCTTCCAGGTCGGCTCCCAGGTCAACGCCCACCCCGAGCTGGCCCGCCGGGTCGTGGCGGAGGGGCACGAGATCGGTTCGCACACGTTCAGCCACGCGTGGCTGACGGACACCCCCGGCTGGCGGCGGGGCCTGGAGCTGACCCTCACCCGCAACGCCATCGCCGCCGCCACCGGCCGCACGCCCGTCCTGGTGCGGCCGCCGTACTCCTCGACGCCCGACGCCGTGACCGCCGCCGAGTACACCGCGCTGCGCCAGGCGGCCGGCGCCGGCCACCTGGTCGTGCTGACCGACCTCGACACCGAGGACTGGCGCCGCCCGGGCGTCGAGGCGATCGTGGCCAAGGCCCGCCCGGCCAAGGACGCCGGCGCGGTGGTGATGCTGCACGACTCCGGCGGCGACCGCGCCCAGACCGTGGCCGCGCTCGACGTGCTGATCCCGCAGCTACAGGCGCGCGGGTACCGCTTCACCACCGTCTCGGCGGCGCTCGCCCTGCCACCGGCCGCGGAGGCGAGCGCGGCGCAGCGGATCCGCGGCCACGCCCTGCGCTGGGCGCAGGCCGGCAGCGCGGGGATGAGCCGCGCGCTGACCGCGCTCATGGTGGCCGCGGTCGCCCTCTCGGCCGTACGGCTGGCTGTCCAGCTCGTCTGCGCCCGCGTGCACGTGCGCCGGGTCCGCCGCCGCGCCCGCCGGCCGCTGCGCTACCTGGGCCCCGTCTCCGTCGTCGTACCCGCCTACAACGAGTCGGCCAACATCGCCGCCACCGTCCGTTCGCTGGTCGCCAGCGACTACCCGTGGGTGGAGGTGATCGTCGTCGACGACGGCTCGACCGACGGCACCGCCGGTATCGTCGAGCGCCTGCGCCTGCGCGGGGTGCGGGTGGTCCGCCAGGCCAACGCCGGCAAGCCGGCCGCGCTCAACACCGGCATCGCCCACGCCCGCGGCGACATCCTCGTGCTCGTCGACGGCGACACCGTCTTCGAGCCGGACGCCGTCGGCCGCCTGGTACAGCCGCTGCAGGACCCCGACGTCGGCGCGGTCTCCGGCAACGCCAAGGTCGCCAACCGGCGCGGGCTGCTCGGCCGCTGGCAGCACCTGGAGTACGTGATCGGCTTCAACCTCGACCGGCGCATGTTCGACGTGCTGCGCTGCATGCCCACCGTGCCCGGCGCCATCGGCGCCTTCCGGCGGGCGGCGGTGGTCGACGTGGGCGGCGTGTCCAGCCAGACGCTCGCCGAGGACACCGACTTCACGATGGCCCTGATCCGCGCCGGCTGGCGGGTCGTGTACGCGCCGGACGCCGTCGCCTGGACCGAGGCGCCCGCCTCCCTCAAGCAGCTGTGGCGGCAGCGTTACCGCTGGTGCTACGGCACGATGCAGGCGATGTGGAAGCACCGGCGCTCCCTTGTCGAGCCGCGCGCCGCCGGTCGCCTGGGCCGGCGCGGCCTGTCGTACCTGCTGCTGTTTCAGGTGGCGCTGCCGCTGTGCGCCTGCGTGGTCGACGTGTACGGCATCTACGGCCTGCTCTTCCTGCCCCCGGCCAAGGTCGCCGCGGTGTGGATCGGCTTCACGCTGCTGCAGGTGGCCACCGCCGCGTACGCGCTGCGCCTCGACGGCGAGCGCTACGGACCACTGTGGAGCCTGCCGTTCCAGCAGGTGGTCTACCGCCAGCTGATGTACCTGGTCGTCATCCAGTCCACCGTCATGGCGCTGGTCGGCGACCGGCTGCGCTGGCACCGCATGGTCCGCACCGGCGCGGTCGCCGCCATCCCACACAAACCGCTCGATGGGCGGTTGACGCGCGGCTAGCATTCGGCGCATGAGCGAGATCGACGACCCCGTCGCCCACAACCGCCGCGCCTGGGACCGCGAGGTGGAAAGGGACAACGAGTGGTCGCGGCCCGTTTCCCCCGAGGTCGTCGCGAAGGCGCGGGCCGGTGAGTGGTCGATCGTGCTCATCGGGTACCAGCCGGTCGACCCGACCTGGTTTCCGCCGGACATCGCCGCCTGCGACGTGCTCTGCCTCGCCTCCGGCGGCGGGCAGCAGGGTCCCACGCTCGCGGCCGCCGGCGCGCGGGTGACGGTCTTCGACAACTCGCCCCGCCAGCTCGCGCAGGACCGGATGGTCGCCGAGCGCGAGGGGCTCGACCTGCGCACGGTGCTCGGCGACGCCCGCGACCTCAGCGCGTTCGAGGACGCCTCGTTCGACCTGATCGTCCACCCGGTCTCCAACCTCTTCATCCCCGAGCTCGCCCCGGTGTGGCGCGAGTGCCACCGCGTGCTGCGGCCCGGCTGCACGCTGCTGTCCGGCTTCCTCAACCCGGACGTGTACCTCTTCGACGGCCACGTGCTGGACACCCGCGGCGAGCTGGTGGTGCGGCATCGCCTGCCGTACAGCGACCTCACCCACCTCGAGCCGGGCGAGCGGGAGCGCAACTGGGGTGTGGACGCGCCGGTCGAGTACAGCCACACGCTCACCGAACAAATTGGCGGCCAAACCGCGGCCGGGTTCGCGATCACCGGCTTCGCGGAGGCCCCACACCACTCCGACGCGACGGCCGGCTGGATGTCCGGCTACTTCGCCACCCGGGCGCTAAAACCCCCTCAAGCCGGTTGATCAGGGAGTTGGCGGGCGTGCCGGCTGGCGTGTCCACCCACGAAGTCCCTGATCAACCGCCCGCGAGGGTGAACACCACGCCGGCCACCGCCGCGCACAGCAGGGTGGTCACCACGCCGCGGCGGGCGGCCAGGAGCAAAACGGCGGCGCCGGCCATCACCGCGTACTGCCACCAGTCGGTCAGCGCGGCCGCGAGCGGGATGACCGAGCCGAGGATCGAGCCGATCGCGGCCGGCCCGGCACCGTCGAGAAACGCGCGCACCGTCGGGTTGCCGCGCAGCCGGTCGAAGCGGTGCGCGCCGAGCAGCACGAACGCGAACGACGGGCTGAACGCCACTGCCGCCGCGAGCAGGCCCCCGCCCACCCCGGCGGCCGCGTACCCGACCGCGGCGACGGTGTGCACGACCGGCCCCGGCGTGATCTGGCCGAGCGCGACCGCGTTGAGGAACTGCGCGTCGGTCATCCACCCGTACCTGTCCACCGCGTCCGACTGCATCAGCGGGATGATGACGAAGCCGCCGCCGTACGAGAGGGCGCCGACCTTCAACGCCACCCACGCCAGCGGCAGCAGCGCCGCACCGCCGAACGCGCCCGCCGCCAGCAGCGGGGACAGGTGCGCGCCCGCCGTCGTGCCGCTGCGCCGGCGTACCCGCTGCGCGGCCACCTCGACCAGCCCGCAGGCGAGCAGCAGCAGGACAAGCCACGGTCCGACGAGCGCCACGCCGGCGAACCCGACCGCGAGGTAGGCCACCCAGCGCCAGCGGTGCGTGCTGCGCCGCCAGCTCGGCTGGATCAGGCCGGCACCCGCGTGCAGCGCAACGGCCGCGACCGCCGCGCCGGCACCGGCTCCCGCACCGTCGACCCAGAGCGGCGGCGAGCCGGCGAGAAAGAGCGCGGAGAGCGCGAGGATCGCCACAAGGCCCGGCGCGATGAACGCGAACCCGCCCACCACCGCGCCGAGCCGCCCCCGCACGTGCCACGCGCAGAAGATGGCCAGCTGCGTGGAGGCCGGGCCGGGCAGCAGGTTGCAGGCGGCCACCGCGTCCTCGAACGCCTTGTCGTCCAGCCACTTTCGCCGCTGCACGCACAGCTCGCGCAGCATGGCGATGTGCGTAGGCGGCCCGCCGAACCCGATGCAGCCGATCCGCCCCCACTCCTTCAGGACGGTGCCGACACCGACCCCGGAAGGCCGCACATCACTCACCGGGCCACCGCGCCCGCCCGAGAGCACTCACGCCGGAAGAACGCCGCGCTCACGCCGGCTGGAACAGCTCGACCGGGTTGCCGGACGGGTCGTCGAAGACGATCTGCTGCCCGCCCGGCCCGCTGATCACCTCGCTGCGGAAGGTCAGCCCCGCCGCGCGGAGCCGGGCCACCTCGGCGGCGATGTCGGGCACCCGCAAATGGATCCTGTTCCACCCGCCGGGCCCGGGCTGGCTGCCGTCCGGCAGCGCGCGCCCGGCCGAGCTGGCCGGCCCGGACAGCAGCAGCCGCAGGTGCCCCCGGGACACGTCGGCGAACGGCGGGAAGCTCGCCCGCACCGTGAAACCCAGGTGCTTGGTGTAGAAGTCGACCGCGGCGGGCACGTCGTCGACGAGGTAGCGGACGTAGACGTCGTCGTCGATGGGCGTGGACATCTCAGGCCTCCATGCGATGCAGCAGGTAGTGGATCCGGACGCTCAGCTCGTCGGCCGTGCGCGCGAACGCGGCCGCCCCGTCCCCGGCGCCGGCCGGGTCCGGGATGCTCCAGTGGACGCGCTCCGGGTCGCCCGGGAAGTCGGGCGCGACGAGGCGGACCTTGTCGCAGAGCGTGACCACGTGTCCGAGCCGCCGCCCGGCGAACTCGTCGAGGTGCTTGCTCCGCAGCCCCGAGGTGTCCAGCCCTCGCTCGGACATCACCCGCACCGCCTGCGGGTGCAGCGGCTTGGGGTGGCTGCCCGCGCTGAACACGGCCAGCCGCGGCCGGGCCCGCCGCAGCAGCGCCTCGGCGATCTGGGAGCGGGCGCTGTTGCCGGTACACAGGAAAAGGACCGCGTCCCCCGGGCCGTCACCCGGCGGCGGCGGTGGCGGGACCAGCGCGAGCGCCGGGTGCAGCGCGGCGCCCGCCGCGGAGAGCAGCTCGCCGCAGCGGGCCAGGTCGAGCGCGTAGAACACCACCCGGCCGTCGGCGGCGCTGCGCCGCACAGACACCAGCCCCGCGGTGCGCAGCCGCGCCAGATGGTACGAGACGAGGTTTTGCGGCTCGCCGACCAGATCGGACAGCTCGTGCACCTGCCGGTCGCTGCGGGCCAGCGCGGTCAGCAGTCGCCACCGCACCGGATGCCCCGCCAACCCGAGAAACTCCGGCGGCACCTCGTCCACACCCCGGACGATACATCAAACCGGTTTGATAGATCTACCAGGGTCCTACGTCATGCGCGCGATCGCCCCGCGCAGCCGGCGCAGGTCGCGCAGCCGCCGTTCGTAGGTCATCGCGACCGCGATCAGCACGAGGCCGCCGATCGCCAGGTACGCCCAGCGCGGCAGCAGGTCCCACACCAGCACCTCGTGCAGCGCCACCACGACCAGCACCGCCCCGCCCACGACGAGCGGCGCCTGCCGCTTCTCGTACGCGCCGCCCAGCACCGCCAGCAGCGCGCCGAGCCCGAGCAGCAGGCGGCGTACCCCCTGACCCTCGGCGACGAGGATCGACGCGAGGCTGGGCAGCAGCGCGACGCCCAGCCCCGGCGCGTACGCCACCCAGCTGCCGATTCCCGGCCGGCCGCGCAGGGCGAGGTGGCCGGCGGCGAGCGCGAGGACGGCGGCCGGCAGCGTGTACGCCTCGGTCAGCGCCACCCGCTCCGCACCCAGCAGCAGCCACCAGGCCAGCAGCACGCTCGCACCAGCGACCAGCGCGAGCGGCCGGCGGGCGGTCTCGCCGGGTGCGACGGCCCGCGCCGCGACCGCGGCCGCCCACAGCGTGCAGAGGGCGGCGGCGTGCCGCGCGTCGCCGATGGTGAGCAGCAGCGCGACGGCGGCGGTCGCGTACGCGGCGGCGTCGACAGCCACCCGCTCGACGGCCTTCGCGGGCCGGCGCCGCAGCAGCGCGGCAAGGCCCAGGGCGGCGGCCGCCACCGCGAGCACGGGGTACGCGGCGCGCCCCAACGGCAGCCCGGCCGCCAGCGTCGAGGTCACCGCGAGCGCGCCGCCCGACACCGCGGCGGCGAGCCAGCCGCCGATGCGCACGGCCGAGGTCGCGCCGGCCGCCCCCACGACCGCCGCGGCCACGACCACGAATCCCAGGCCACCGAGCGTGGCGGCCTCCGTCGGCAGCAGGCCGGCGAGTCCGGGCGCGGCCATCAGGCATCCGACGGGTACGCCCCACACGCGGCCGCCGTCCCGGACCGTGACCGCCAGGACGAGCGCGGTGCCGAGCGCGAGCAGCGCGGCCGGCACCAGCGGCCACGGCACCTGCGCGGCGGCGGCCACCGCGACGAGGCCGGCAAGCCCGGTGACGGCGGACGCGGCGTACCGGCCGACCATCGCGAGCGCGGCGGCGAGCAGCAGCACGGCGACCGGCCCGCCGCCCGGCAGCGCGTACGCCTCGCCGGGCACCCCGGTCCACGCCTCGCCCAGCCACCGGTACGGCTTGACGAAGAGCACATAGGACAGTGGAATGAGGACGACCAGCAACACCACCCCGTGCAGCGCTGTCGCGGCGGCCAGCGACACCCGGCCGGACGGGCGCACCGCCCGGTACCCGGCGGCCAGCACCAGCAGCCCCAGCGCCGGGTAGAGACCTGTCGGGTCGCCCACGCCCGCCCGGTCCGGCCACAGCGTGGCACCGGTGACCGCGACAGCCAGCGCGGCGACCGCGTAGGGACGCACCGGCCGGGCGCCGAGCACCGCGACCGGCAGCAGGAGCAGCGCGGCGGCGACCAGCCCGGCGCGCGCCGGCCACGGCTGGTCCACACCGGACGCGAACACCGCGCACGCGGCCGCGGCCGGCCAGGCGGCGAGCCCGGCGGCGAACGCGACCCGCCGTACGACGTCCGCGCCGGTGGCCGTCGCGGGTTCGCCGGCCGCGGTCCGTTCCCCGGTGGCGAGGGCGGCCACACCGATCGCGGCGAGCGCGCCCAGCGCGGCGGTGGCCGGCCACGGCCGGATCAGGCTCACCGCCACCGCGTGGGCGGCGAGCACCGCGGCGGCCGGCCCGGCGACCGCCGCCACGCGGCGGGACAGCGCGGCACCGTGGCCCGGGGCGAGCACGAGCAACGCCGCGGCGGACAGCTCCAGCGGCACCAGCGCCCACCACGGCACCGGCAGCCCGAGCAGCGTGACCGTCCCGCCCGCGACGGCGAGCCCCCGCCGCCAGCCGGCCGGTGCCGCGAGCGCCAAAGCCGCCGTGCCGAGCGCCACCGCGACCGGCACCTGCCAGTCGAACGGCGCGCCGGTCCCCGACCCGCCCCGCCAGGCCGGCAGCGACGCGGCCAGGCTGCCGACCGCGTTGGCGGCGGCCATCCCCACTGCGAACGGCGCCAGCAGCGCGGCCGCGACCACCGCACCGATCCGCGCACCGACCGCCTCCGGCTCGGCGGCGATCCGGGAGCCCACCACGGCCGCGGCGGCGCCCAGCGCGAGCACGGTCGCGGCCGCCACCGCCAGAAAGACCGAGGGCGTGAGCTGGGCGAACGGCCGCACGACCGCGCCGCCGACCGCGAGCGCGGCAAGCGCCGCACCTACCGCTCGCAGCGGCACCCGGCCGGTGAGCCGCCCGGCCGCCAGCAGCGTGGCCGCGGACAGCAGCGCCGGCACGCCGACGACCGCCACCCACGCCACCGGCCCCGGCGTGAGCAGCGCGTAGAGGGCGCACACCCCCGAGAGCACCTGCGCGCACCCGTACACGACCCAGGCCGCCACCCGCAGCTGCCGGCCGGCGAGGCGGACGACCGCGAGGTTCGCGACCGCCGCCACCGTGAAGGCCAGCGACCAGCCGCGCATGCCCGCCTCCCACTCGGCGGCCAGCAGGGGCGCCGCCGGCTGGATCGCGACGAGCGCGGCGAACCGGGGCGCGGACAGCCCGGTCGCCAGCCCGTACCCCACGCCGGCGGCCGCGGTGACCGCGCAGACCCCGGCCGCGTAGCCGGCGCCCGGCACCGCGCCGAGCCCGAACAGGTCGACGTACCAGGCGCCGTACCCGTCCAGCACCACGAGCAGCATCGCGATCGCCGCGAACGTCTCCGCCGTGCCGCGCAGCCCCCGCCGCACGGCCAGCGGCGGCACGGCGAGCGCGAGCAGCGTCACCACACCGAGGGCGAGCGAGCGGCCGACCGCGCCGTACGTCGCCCACGCCACTCCGGTGAACACGACCGCCGCCGCGCCCACCAGCAGGCCACCGAGCACGAAGAGCAGGTTTTGCACGGTGACCGGACGCGCCTCGGGCCCGGCCGCGCGCTCCCGCGGCGGGACGGCCGCGGGCGCCTCAGGTGGCGCTCCGGGTGGCACTCCGGCCGTACCGGCCCGCGCGTACGCCGCCGCCTGCCGCACCCGCACGGCCAGCACGTCGCGGCGCCGCTGGGCGGCGTGGAACTCTGCGGCGAGCGCCTGGTACCCGGCCAGCGCCTCCCGCACCCGCGGCCCGAGCGCACCCAGCTCCGCGTTCAGGCGCATCACCTCGGCGGCGTCCGGGTCGGGCGCCCGACCGCAGCCGCCACAGCCCGCGGTGAGGTCCGCGGGTGCTCCGCACACCGGACACGGGTACGTCGTCATACGCGCATCCTGCCAACGCGGTCCCACCCCGGCCCAGAGTGCCCGTACTCAGCCCCGATACTCAGCCACCGCCCCACGGATTGACAGTCATCTACTCGTGAGGGATCATCGGCCCTGGTCACTTCGCGTCACCGGGCGGGGCGTGAGGCATTCCCGCCGCGCCGGCGGCCTCCCCGCGCCGGCCGTTCCCCCGGAGGAGACGCGCATGCACCGACGACCACCCCGAACCCGGCTGTTCGCCGCCGCCCTGGCCGCCACGCTCGCGGTTGTCGCGGCGGCCACCACGACGGCCGGCTACGCGGCCGCGGCGGGCTGCCGTGTCGCGTACACGATCGGCTCGCAGTGGTCCGGCGGCTTCACCGCCAACGTCAACGTCACGAACATCGGCGACCCCGTATCCGGCTGGACGCTGCGGTGGTCGTTCACGGCCGGGCAGAGCGTGTCCCAGGCCTGGAACGCCACCGTGACGCAGAGCGGAAGCACGGTCACCGCGGTCAACGCCGGCTGGAACGGGAGCCTGCCGACAAACGGCAGCGCCGGGTTCGGCTTCAACGGCGGCTGGAACAACTCCGCGAACCCGGTGCCCACGAGCTTCACGCTCAACGGCGTCACCTGCACCGGCTCGGTCGGACCCACCACCTCGCCGACCGTCGCGCCGACCACCGCCGCGCCGACCACGCCGCCGCCGGGCGGGGTGCCGCCGCAGCGCACCGTCCGCGTGTACTGGCTCAAGCCCACGGACGTCGCCTACGACCAGCGGTACCCGGACGGCATCGCGAACGTGATGCGCGAGGCGCAGCGCTACTACCGGCAGGAGCTGGGACGGACGTTCACGCTGAACAACCCGGTGGTGGAGGTGGTCAACGGCGACCACCCGCGCGCCTGGTACGAGAACACCCCGAACGGCAACGAGTGCTACTGGTGGGTGGTCTTCAACATGCAACAGGAGCTGATGCGCAAGCTCTCCCTGCGCGCGCCGGACACCCGCTGGATCAACGTGGGTGAGATCAGCGCCGAGGCGTCCTGCTCCGGCGGCGGTGGCGGCGGCGGCTGGGTGATCCTGAGCGGTCACGACGCCGACGGCGCGGCCGGCATCGGCGGCACCATGAACCGCTGGTACGGCGGCATGGTGCACGAGCTCGGCCACGCGTTCGGCCTGCCGGACTCCACCTCGACGGACGGCACACCGATGTCCGCCTCGTTCTACAACTACCCCAACACCCACTTCAGCCAGGCGCAGAAGGACCGCATCCTGAGCGGACCGTACGGCAGCTTCCTGTCCTGAGTGGACCCACGCACCGGCTCGTGGGCCGCCCGCTGGCCCACGAGCCGGGCCTAGGCCTCGAACGTGATCCGGATGCCCACCGTGCCGTCGCGGCCCCGGCGGATGCGGCTGCCCAGCATGGTGATCCGGCCGACCAGCCCGTACTTGCGGGCCATCAGCCGGCGGATGTGCTCGTCCGCGTGTGCCGAACCGGTCAGCGTGGCGTGCCCGGACACCGCGTCACCGCGCGGGTTGCCCCGGAAGTCACACGGCGCGACGGTCACCGCCCCGCTGCGCCGGATGCGCTTGACCTTGCCGGCGTCCGCGACGCTCCACACCGCGAGGGCGTCACCGTCGCGGACGGACCAGACCGGGGTGGCCACCGCCCGCCCATCCTTGCGGAACGTCGTCAGCAACACGTAGCTCTCGTCCGCGAGGCGGTCCAGGGCGCTCATGTCCAGCCAGGCTACCCGCCGCGGCGGACCGGGCCGGAATGCCGGCGGTCGCCCGCGCGTTGACCCACCTCGTGAACATGCTCGAGCAGTACCGGCAGGCCCTCCTGTACCTGGAGATGGGCCTCCCGGGCGACGCCGCCCGCCTCCTGGCACCCATCGTGACGGCCGAGCCGGCCAACGCCGAGGCGCGGCTGCAGCTGGCCCTGGCCTACTACGCGTCGGCTCAGCTCAACCGTGCCCAGGCGGAGCTGCGCGTGCTTGTCGAGCGCGACCCCACCGACCACTACAGCCACCACCTGCTCGGCCGCACCCTGGAGCGCCTCAACCGCCCCACCGAGGCGCTCCCCCACCTCCGGCTCGCCGCCGCGATGGCCCAGGTCCCCGAGTACGGCACCGCCGTCGACCGGGTCAGCTCCCACCTGGGCCGGGCCCGCCCGTAACGACCGCCGGCTCCTCGAACAGCAGCTCATCTCCGTCGACTGTGGACCGCACGCCGAGCGGAAACGTCGGCAGCGGGTCGGTGTGGCCGCCCTCGACCCGCGCCAGCACCGGGTAGTCGTGGCCGGCCACGTGCTCCAGCACGAGCTGGTGCAGGCGGTCGGTGTCGGCGGCGGTGAACCGGTACGGCCGGCACAGCACCAGCGCGGCGAGGCTGTCCAGGCCGCCGGCGTTGCGCAGGTGGGTGAGGTCGGCGTCGGCCTGCGCCAGGTCGTACGGCGGCTCGGGCGTCTCCAGCACCAGGACCCGCCCGCGGTAGTCCGGCTGCCACGGCGTGCCCAGCAGGTGGCGGGCGCTGGGCAGGCAGGCGGCCAGCAGCGGGCCGGTGCCCCGGCCGGCGCGCAGCACCTCGCGGGGTCGTGACGGGCTGCGGCGCAGGGGCGTGCCGGTGGCCTCCGCGGCGTCGAAGTCGCCGTCGTGCACCTCGACGTCCGCGCGGGGCAGCGCACCGGCCGCCTCGGCCCGGCCGGCGACCGCCTGGAAATGATCCACCGTGTACCCGAACGGGCCGCCGACCGCGCCCCACTGCGGGATCAGCGCCGGGCCGTAGAACGTCACCAGGCCGGTCGCGCGGTGGATGCCGTGGTGCAGCGACGTGATGTCGGAGTAGCCGCAGAAGACCGTCGGGTTGGCGGCGATCAAATCCATGTCCAGCAGCGGCAGCAGCTGCGCGGAATGGTCACCGCCGATGCCGCAGACGATCCCGCGCACCTCCGGGTCGGCGAACGCGGCCAGCAGGTCCTCGGCCCGCTCCTCGGCGCTGCCGGAGACCCACTCCCACTGTGAGCGGCCGGCGGCGTGCGGCATCACGCGCACCTTGTAGCCGAGTCCTTCGAGCACCGCCACGCCGCGCCCGGTCGCCGCCGGCAGCTCGCCGACCCCGCCCCACGCGGGCGAGACGACGGCGATGACGTCGCCGGGCCGCAGCGCCGGCGCCAGCAGCGGATTCACGTTGTCCCCCATGCCAAGGCAGGGTACCGGCGGTGGTGTTTTGCGGCGATGTCATTTGCGCGTCACCGTTTCCGCTTACGCCGCGCGTACACGCGGGTCGATGTAATTCAGCGCGTCCATCTCCGGTCCTTTTCGCAGGAGAGTTGGAGGTCCCTGAATGACTCGACACGAGTCGCCGACCGGCCGCGCGTCCCGCCTCTGCGCGGCCGCGGTGGCGGTGGTCACCGGGCTCGGGCTGGTCCCGGCCGCGCCGGCCGCCGCCGCGCAGCGCACACCCTCGACGGCCGACTGGAAGCCCTGCCCCGCCTACTCCGACGAGGCGCTCGAGGCGATGGCGCCGCCGCGGGCGCTGGAGCGGTTCAAGCAGCTGCTGGCCCGGCTGGAGTGCGGCACGGTCAGCGTCCCGCTCGATTACCGCCGGCCGAAGGGCCGCCAGATCACGGTCGCCGTCACCCGGCTCAAGGCACAGGACCAGGCGCGCCGGCTGGGCAGCCTCGCGCTCAACCCGGGTGGGCCGGGCGGCAGCGGGTACCTGATGCCGGTCGAGCTGCTGACCATGAGCGACGCCATCGCGGGCCTCAACGAGCGGTACGACCTGATCGGCTTCGACCCGCGCGGCGTCGGCTACAGCACCACAGTGGACTGCCCACCGCCGGACGGAGGTCCCGGCGAGCGCCCGGTCGGCCCGATCACCGAGGCCGCGGCCCGGCAGCTCTACGACCTGGAGGTGGCCGCCAACGCCGCCTGCGGCCGGTCGGATACCGCCTTCCTCGGCCAGCTCACCACCGCGAACGTGGCACACGACCTCGACCGCGTCCGCGCCGCGCTGGGCGAGCGGAAGCTGAGCTTCCTGGGCGTCTCGTGGGGTACCTGGCTCGGCGTCGTGTACCGCAGCCTGCACCCCGACCGCGTCGACCGCATGTTCCTGGACAGCGTCGCGATCCCCCGCTTCAGCATCCCCGCGTTCGAGGACGGGCGCGCCGCGGCGGCCGAGCGCAACGCGCTGCGGATGGCCGCGTGGATCGCGCGGCACCACGGCACGTACGGGTTCGGCACCACGGCCGACCAGGTACGGGCCGCGATCATCGCGCTCCGCGCCGACTACGACGCCAACCCGCGCCGCTTCACCGACCTCGACCTGCCGGTCGACGGCTCGATCGTGGCCCTCTCCGCGGCACAGGGCGCTGAGATCTGGCCGGTGGCCGCCACGGTGCTGGCCGAGCTGCGCGACGCGACCGGACCGACCGCGCCGCCGACGGTCAAGGAGGTGCTCGGCGGCGGGCCGGCCGAGCCGCCGCCGTCCGAGCCGCCGGCCGACCTGCCGGAGCGGTTCAACCCGACGATGAACCGCGCGGCCTTCTGCAACGAGGACCCGAGCCGCCTCGACTTCGCCGCGGCGTGGGAGTCGTACCAGCGGCGCCTCGCCGACAACCCGCTGACCGGGCGGTCGGGCGGCTTCTCCGGCGGCTGCGCCGGCTGGCCGCTGCCGGTGCAGACCGTCCAGCTCCGCCCCGGCGGCGGCTCGCTGGTGCTGTCCGGGCACCGCTACGAGACCCCGTCGCCGTACGAGTGGACGCTGCAGACCAGGTCCATCGTCGGCGGCCGGGTGTACACAGTGGACGACGACGTGCACGGCTCGGCCCCGCTGGAGCCGGCCTGCGCCGCCGACGTCGTGGCGTTCTTCGACACCGGCCGCATCGACGGCGGCTGCCCGGGCGCCCCGGTGCCGTCCGGCCCGGACGACCGGTCCCCGCGGGCCTCGTTCCGGGCGTGAGCCACGCGGTGCCGGGGCGGCCGCCCGCCGTCCCGGCACCGCACGCGTGATACCCCAAATGCTATTTATCCAGCTCGATGTCGCCCGCCTATCCTTGGGTGATGCCGCGCCGGATCGCCCACCTCGCCGCCGCCTCCCTGCTGGTCGCCGCCGGACTGCTCGGCGTGGCCAGCCCTTCGCACGCCGCACCGCTCGGGACCGTCTACGGCGGTGACCCGTTCCGGAGCACGGCGGGCGGGCGGTGCACGGTCTCGTTCACGGTGGTCGGCGGCTTCCTCACCACACGGCAGTGCGCCAGCCGGGTCGGCGACGTGGTGTACACGCCCGGCGGCGAGCGGTTGGGCCAGGTCGCGGCGGTCGGTCCGGCCACGGCCGACTACGCGTTCGTGCGGCTGGACGCCGGCTGGACACCGGTCGGCAGGATCCGCGCCGGCGGGACGCTGATCGCGGTGACCGGCGCGACCCCGGCCGCTGTCGGCGCGGCCGTCTGCCGGTACGGCAGCACGACCGGGTGGCGCTGCGGCACGCTGCTGGCCAAAAACGTGACCGTCCACTTCGCCGGCGGCGTCGTGTACGGGCTGACCAGGACAAACGTCTGTTCCGAGCCGGGCGACGCGGGCGGCCCGTTCATGGCCGGCGGCCAAGCGCAGGGCATGACCTCCGGCGGATCCGGCAACTGCACCACCGGCGGCGCCACGTACTTCCAGCCGGTCGCGGTACCCCTCGCCGCGCTCGGCCTGACCCTGCTCACGTCGCCCGCGCCCGCCTGACGCCCGTCAAACC
This sequence comes from Phytohabitans houttuyneae, assembly GCF_011764425.1. NCBI lineage: Bacteria > Bacillati > Actinomycetota > Actinomycetes > Micromonosporales > Micromonosporaceae > Phytohabitans > Phytohabitans houttuyneae. Next base: position 210,773 of record NZ_BLPF01000003.1, on the reverse strand, counting down.
CCCTGTCAAACGCGGCCGTGGTTGCCTGCGGTCCTCAGGCAACGACGAGATGGGGAGCGGTCATGGGGCTGTTCATGGACGTGCACACGGTCGAGGGCGGGGTGTCGCGGGACGACGTCGCCGCCGCGCACGAGAAGGACCTGGCCACCCAGGGCGCGCACGGGGTGAGCTACCTGCGCTACTGGGTGGACGAGCAGGCGGGAAAGGTCTTCTGCCTTGTCGAGGCGCCCAGCGCCGAGGCGGCCAACACCGTGCACCGCGAGGCGCACGGGCTCGTCGCCGACGAGATCTACCCGGTCAGCGAGCACTCGTAGGCTGAGCACGTGCTCGCCGTCCACCTGCTCGGTCGGCCCCGCGTCGACCGCGGTGGCGGCCCGGCGGCGTACCAGTTCCGCAGCCGCAAGAGCTGGGCGCTGCTGGCGTACCTGCTGCTCAGCGAGAGACCGCCGACGCGCGGCCAGCTCGCGACCCTGCTGTTCGCCGGCGCCGACGACCCGCTGCGCGCCCTGCGGTGGAGCCTCACCGAGATCCGCCGCGCCCTGGGCGACGACGGGACGGTCGACGGCGATCCGGTGACGCTGGTGTTGAACGGGGACGTGCTGGTCGACGCCGCGGTGCTGGCGCGCGGCGCGTGGGGGGAGGCCGTCGAGCTGCCCGGCCTCGGTGCCGAGCTGCTCGACGGCATCACGATCCGGGGCGCCGAGGGTTTCGAGACGTGGCTGCTGTCCGAGCGGCGGCGCCTGGCCGCGGCCACCGAGGCGGTCCTGCACGAGGCGGCGCTGGGCTGGCTCTCCCGCGGTGATCCGGAGACCGCGCGCGGCTTCGCGGTGCGGGCGGCGGCGCTCAACCCGTTCGACGAAAACCACCAGGCTTTGCTGATCCGCCTGTACCGGCTGGTCGGCGACGACGCGCGGGCCCGCGCGCAGTACGCGAGCTTCGCCGAGCTGCTCGCTGCCGAGGTCGGCACCGCGCCCGGCGCCGCGGTGGAGGCCGCCCTGCGGGAGGAGCCCGACCGGGGTGAGCCGGTGGCCGACGCGGTCTCCATCGAGGCGGTGGTGGAGGCCGGCACGGCGGCGATCTCGGCCGGCGCTGTGCCGGCGGGGATGCGGTCGGTCCGGACCGCCATCCGCCTCGCCGACGGCGCCGGCCACGCACGGCTGCGCGTGGCATCGCGCCTCGCCCTCGCCGAAGCGCTCATCCACTCCGTCGGCGGCTTCGACGAGGAGGGGCAGGCCATCCTGCACGAGGCCGACCGCATCGCGAGCGCCGGCGGCGACCTGGCGGCCGCGGCGCAGGCGCGCGCCGAGCTCGGCTACGTCGACTTCCTGCGCGCCCGCTACGACCGCGCCGAGCTGTGGCTGACCGACGCGCTGCGGACGGCGCCGGACTCACCGTCCATCGTGGCCAAAGCCACCACGTACCTCGGCGTGGTCGAGTCCGACCGGGCCAGCTACCCGCGCGCCGAAAGCCTCCTCGCGGACGCGGTCACCCTGTCGCGGGCGGCGGGCGAACCGCGGCGCGAGTCGTATGCCCTGTCCGGGCTCGGCCGCATCAGCCTGCTCCGCGGTGACCTCGACCGGGCGCGGGACGCGCTCACGGTCTCGATCGAGCTGGCGCAGCGCCATCACTGGCTCGCGTTCCTGCCGTGGCCGCAGTCGCTGCTCGGCGAGGTGCACCTGCTGCGCGGCGACATCGCGGCCGCCGCGGAGGCGTCGCGGCAGGCGTTCGCCCGCGCCTGCCAGATCGGCGACCCGTGCTGGGAGGGCATAGCCACCCGCGGGCTGGCCCTTGTCGCGGTGCACGCGGGCGAGCCGGAGCGGGCGTTCGCGCTGCTGACCGACGCGCGTGCCCGCTGCAACCGGCTGGCCGACCCGTACGTGTGGCTCGACGCCTACATCCTCGACGCGATGTGCACGCTCGGCCGCCGGTACCAGCATCCGTCCACTGAGGACTGGATCGCCGCGATGTGCGAGCTGGCGTCCCGTACCGACATGCGCGAGCTCGTCGTGCGGTCGCTGCTGCACCGCGCCGCGCTGGGCGACCACGGCGCCACGGAGGCCGCCGCCCTGCTCGCGGCGGCGATCGACAACCCGCGGCTGCGACCGCTGCTGCCGTCGTGAGCGCCGGTCAGCCGTTCGTGCGCAGCCGCTCGACGGCCTTGGCGGCCAGCTGCCGCACGTACTCCTCGTCGCCGCTGGCCGACTCCCAGCCAAGGTCCGCCACGACGGTGATGTAGTCGCCGACGCGGGCCACCACGACCGGCGTGGTGGTGGTGACCTCGCTGCCGCCGTACTCGAACCGGTCGGAGACCCGCAGCAGCATCGACTCGTCGCCGGCGACGTCCGTGCCGGCCGCCCGCCACTCGTGCTGTCCGGCCTTCAGGCTGCCGGGGCAGCTGCTCACCGCGGCGGCGATCTCGGCGAACGCGGCCGCGGCGTTCCCGGGGTGCAGCCCGACGTACTGCAACACGATCAGCGGCGTCTGCCCGGCGCCCGGGCTGACCTGCGCGCGCATGGCCACCGCCGCGGTCCGGGTGGCGTCGCTGGGGTACCGCGCGCCGCACGGCCGGGCCGGGCGCAGGTGCGCGCTCTGCCCGGCGCCAAGGGGCTCGAGTGCGGCGCCGGACAGGTCGTCCGGCTGGAGCAGGGCCGACGAGGCGATCACCCGTTCCTTCAGCGGGGACGGTGACCCGGTCGGTGCCGGTGTGGCCGGTGCCGCCGTGACCTGCCCCGCCGTCGCGGCCGGCTCAGCCGGATCGGCGGTGGAACAGCCGGCCACCGCGAAGACGGTCGCGCCGGCGAGTGCCAGCAGCCGGGTGCCGCGCATGGCATCCCCTCCCCAGTCCTGCGCACCGACTGCCCCGCACGCGCCACCGACAAACCTCGCGGGCACCGCGGCGCAGGAACCCAGCACCCGGCGCACGCCTCGTCATCAGCGGAGGTGACGCACGATGCCTATCGCGATCCGCCGCGTACTCGCGGTGACCCTGGCCAGCCTCGTGGCGCTGGTCCTCGCCCCGGCGCCGAGCCAGGCCGGCGGCTGGGCGCTCACGGTGCTCGACCCGCTGCCCGACCGGGTGGAGGCGGGCCGGACGTACACCGTGGGGATGTGGCTGCTGCAGCACGGATTCCACCCGTACACGGGCGGCGACCTCGGCGCGGTCGAACTGCACCTCGTCGGCGCCGACGGGAAGAGCAGCGGCTACCCGGCCGTCGCGCTCAAGGACCCCGCGCACTTCGCCGCCACGGTGGTGGTGCCGCGCGACGGCCGGTACACGGTGGTCGCCAAGCAGGGCTGGTTCGCCGACTACCGCATCGGCACGCTCACCGTGCCCGGCACGCTCGCCGTGCTGCCGGTGCCGGTCGAGCTCACCGCGGAGCACATCGCCAAGTACTGGACGGGCGCCGCCCACCCGCCGATCCTGCCGGTCGACACGAGCCGGGACGTCTTCAACGAGCCGGCGGCCGCGCCGCCGCGGGCCGAGCCGCCGGTGCAGGCGGCCGCCGCGCAGGCGGAGCCGATCTCGCCCAGCACCTCGCGGCTGACCGTGCTCGCCGGGGTGGCCGCGCTGCTGGTGGTGGGCACGGTGCTGCTCAGCCGGCGCCGCCTGATGGCCCGCCGCCGCCCCACCTGAGCCGCAGGTCAGCCGGCCGCCGCGGCCCGGTCAGGTCGACGGGTCGCGGCGGCGCAGCTCCTCCTCGCGGCGGCGCAGGTCGGCCTCCCACGTGCGCAGCAGCTCCTCGTCCTCGCGCCGCTCACGGGCCTTGCTCCGCAGAAACTCCGGGTCGTCGTCGGGCGCGAGCGGGCGGGGCCGTTCGTACTCGGGGAAGCCGCTGCCGGGACGCCACGCGCCGGCGCGGCCCACCCGCTGGCCCTGCGGCCGGCCGGCGACGAACCACACGATCGGGCCGATCGGCGGAAACAGCAGGATGATGAACACCCAGGCGACCTTCGGCAGGTTGCGCACCGCGGCGTCCTCGCTGGACAGACAGTCGATCAGCGCAATGACGACGAGCACCAGGTCGACCAGGAACAACAGGCCGTAGAGACGAATCACGCCGGACATCATGCCGTGCGGGCGTGCGGCCGTGTGTCCCGTACGGCGCCGCTGACTCAGTGCCAGTCGCTGATCCGCACGTCGTCCGGGTCCGGCGAGCCCTTGCCGGTCTCCACCAGCTGCTTGAGGCTGAGCAGGAAGGTCGCCCACTTGGTGCTGCAGTGGTACATGAACTCGACCGGCTCGGCCCAGCCCCGGTGCTCGAAGAGCACGATCGTGTAGTCGCCCTCCTGGCGCAGGTCGAAGTTGACCTGCGTACCGATCCACTCGGCCGGCCCTTCGACGACCTCCCAGAGCACGCGCTTGCCGGGCGCCAGCTCGACGACCTTCATGTCGAAGCCGCCGGCCACGAAGCGGAAGGCGATCACGCCGCCGACCTCGGTGTTGCCCGTCGTGTCGCGGGTCCACCACCCGGAGAGGCCGTCGAGCGTGGTCAGAGCGGCGTATACGGCGTCCGGCGACGCCTTCTCGACGCCGATCCGGTGCAGGATGTTCACCATTTTCCTTGTCCTTTCACGGGTGCGCGCGGGGCGCACGGATCCCTCCCACCGCGAGTACGCGGCGGGCTGTGCGATATCTGGCGGCGAGCGGGCGGTCAGGCCTCGCGCTCGCGCTGGATGGCTTCGGCGATCCGCTTGATGCGGTGCAGTCGGGCGTCCCAGCTGGCCCCGACCGAGGCCAGCTGCGCGGCGGCGCGGGCGAGCTGCGCCCGGTCGACGTGGTAGCGGCGCTCCCGCCCGGCGGTGGTGCCGTGCACGAGCCCGACCTGGTCGAGCACCTGCAGGTGCTTGGCCACCGCCTGCCGGGTCACCGGCAGCTGTTCACTCAGCGACGTGGCGGTGCCGGAGCCGGTGGCGAGCAGCACGTCGAGCATGCGCCGCCGGGTGGGGTCGCCGATCGCCGACCAGAGGTCGTCGTCGACCGCTGTGGCGCTCACCGCGCGGCCACCCGCTGCCCGGCGTACCGCGCGAGCCGCGGCAGGAACCGGTCCCACGACGTGGCGTGCTCGCGGTACGCGGCCTCCAGCGTGGCGACCTCCCACCCGCGCTCGCGGAAGCCGGTCTCGGTCAGCCGCAGCGTGGTGCCGGCGCCGGAGGGCACCAGCTCGAGCGTGACGAGGAACGAGTTCGAGGGGTCGGGCACGTCGTCCGGCTCGTACGCCCAGCGGAAGGAGAACAGCCTCGGCGGCACGGCCTCGACGACCGTCATCGGCACCACCATGGCCCGCTCGGGGCCGTCGCCGTGCCACACCAGCTCCCCCACGCCCCCGGGCGTCGGGTCGAGCGTCGCGTCGTCCGGCCACCACTCGCGCAGGTGCTCGGGGCGGCTGACCACCTCGTACACGACCTCGGGCGAGGCGTCCACGTGGATCTCGCGCTCGATCTTGCCGTACTCCATGTGCTCCACCTTGATCACGCAACGTTCGGTTGCACATCAGCCTATGCCGCCCTTCGGCGAAGTGCAACCAGTGGTTGCATCACATGACGTGATGAGATCATCTCTTCATGGACGACCCGACCGAGGCGCTGGCCGACCGCCTCTTCCGCGACGCCCTCGGCGCCCTCGAGCTCTTCACCGTCTACCTGGGCGAGCGGCTCGGCCTCTACCGCGCGCTGCACGACGGCGGTCCCGCGACCTCGACCGAGCTGGCGGCACGCACCGGCACCGCGGAGCGGTACGTGCGCGAGTGGCTCGAACACCACGCCGCGAGCGGGCTCGTCGAGGTCGACGACGCCACCGCCGCTCCGCTCGAACGCCGGTACCTGCTGCCCGCCGCGCACGTCCCGGTCCTCGCCGACCATGACGACGTACGGTTCGCCGCGTTCCGCGCCATCGACATCGCCCGCGCGGCCCGCACGCTGCCCGACCTTGTCGACGCCTTCCGCACCGGCACCGCTCCCCCGCCGTTGCCGTGGGAGCCGGAGGGCCGCGCCGCCGAAAACCGCGTCGTCTACCTCACCCACCTGGGCACCGACTGGCTGCCCGCGATCCCCGACGTGGACCGCCGGCTGCGCGCCCAGCCGCCCGCGCGCGTGGCCGACCTCGCCTGCGGCATGGGCTGGTCGAGCATCGCCATCGCGCGCGCCTACCCACTGGCCACAGTGGACGGCTTCGACCTCGACGCCGCCGCGATCGCCGACGCCCGCCGCAACGCCACGTCCGAGGGCCTCGCCGACCGCGTGTCCTTCGAGGTGGCCGACGTCGCCGCCCCCGGGCTGTCCGGCCGCTACGACCTGGTCACGATCCTGGAGGGCTTCCACGACATGGCCCGCCCCGTCGACGCCCTGCGCGCCGTCCGCACCATGCTCACCGACGGCGGCTCTGTCGTGATCATCGACGAAAACGCCCTCGACGACTTCACCGCACCCGCCCCCGACATGGAGCGCTACCACTACGGCTGGAGCGTCGTCTCCTGTCTGCCCGGCGCCATGGGCGACCCCCGCACCGCCGCCACCGGCGCCGTGATGCGCACCGCCACGCTGCGCCGCTACGCCGAGGAGGCCGGCTTCGGCACCGTCGAGGTGCTCCCGATCGAAACCCCGGCCTGGCGGTTCTACCGCCTCCACCCCACCAGATAGCTCTACCCCCGCCCGCCTCACCTGCGGACCGCACGCTCCCGCGGGCACCGCTCCGGCCGGCGCCCCGCGATCCTCGCCGAGCCGACCGTCGCCCCGCGACGAGACCTCATTCCTCCGTGACCATGGCTTACGCGGCGCAAATCACCCAAAACCGCTGGCCAGACCATGGTCAACGCAGCCGACGCCATGATCACGTCATGCGGGACGCGGGATCCGGCGTGTTGTGGCCCCGGCGGCGGCCGCGGTCGGGCCACAACTGGCATCGCGATGGCCCATCTGTCTGCGCTGTGGGGCGCAATGTGCAGCGCCGGGTCGAGCATTGTCCCGAAAACCGCGCTCCGGCCGGCGTGTCGCGCAGGTTTCGGGACAATGCTGAAGCACTGGCGCGAGGCGGTCAGCCGCAGACGGCGAGATCGCAACACGAGTGGGTCAGCCGCAGGGCGAGATTGCGCCTCAGGCCCCGCGCGCGGCGGGGCTGGTTCGGGTTGTGCGGCGGGTTCGTTTGCGTGCTGGGTGAGGGTCGTGGGTTTTGGGGTGAGCTGGGCGAACGCGGAGGGTGAGGCCGCGGGAGCAACGGTCTGGACCACGGCGGGCGTCGCGGTAGCTCGCTGTCTATTGTGGAGCTACTTGGGTGACCGGCCCTCCCTCGGTGATCGGCTCGGCGAGGGTGAGGACGGCGTTGGCGAGGATGTCGATGCCGTTGCCGCAGGCGTCGGGGCGGGAGTACTCGCGGGGGTGTGGCTGATCCCGCCGTACTCGCCGGCGACGAAGACCATCGCCGTGGGGCAGGTCGCGGCGATCTCCTGGGCGTCGTGCCCGGCGCCGGACATGGCGCGCACGTAGCGGAGGCCGAGCCGGTCGGCGCTGGCGGCGATGACCTCCTGGATGCTCTCGTGGAACGGGACCATCGCGGTCTTGGCCATCCGCTCCCAGGTGGCGGTCACGCCGTGCCGCCGCCGCAGGTCGTCGACGAAGCCGGCCAGGTGCTTTTCCGCCTTGGTCATCAGGGCGTCGTCCGGGTTGCGCAGGTCGACGGTCAGCACGGCCTCGGCGGGGATCACGTTGGTCTGTGCGGGCCGCACCGCGAAGTTGCCAACGGTGCCGCGCAGCTGCCCGAAGTGCCCGCTGTCGCACATGCGGCGCACCTCGACCACGACCTCGGCCGCGGCGAGGCCGGCGTCGTGGCGGGCCGCGATCGGCGTGGTGCCGGCGTGCGCCGCCTCGCCGCGCACGGTCAGGCGCTGCCACGAGATGGCCTGTACGCCGGTCACGATGCCCACGTCGACGCCCGCCTCGGCGAGGATCGGGCCCTGCTCGATGTGGCACTCGATGTACGCGTGCGGGATCGGCCGGATCTCCGGCGTGGGGCCGTCGAAGCCGATGCGCACCAGCTCGCCCTGGACGGTGGCGCCGGTGGCGTCGGTGAGGTTGTGCGCGTACTCCAGCGTGAGGCGGCCGGCCGTGACCGCCGACCCCAGCATGTCGGTGCCGAAGCGGACGCCCTCCTCCTCGGTGAAGAAGCCCACCTCGATCGGGCGGCGGGTGCGGATGCCGGCCTCGTTGAGCGAGCGCATGACCTCGATGCCGCCGAGCACGCCCAGCGTGCCGTCGAACGCGCCGCCGGTGGCCACCGTGTCGATGTGGCTGCCCATCAGCACGCAGGGCAGCGACGGCTCGGTGCCGGCCCGCTCGGCGTAGACGTTGCCGATCCGGTCGACCCGCACGGCCAGCCCCGCCTCGCGCATCCAGGAGACGACCAGGCGGCGCGCCTCGGCGTCCTCGTCGGTCAGCGCCAGCCGCCGCACGCCGCGCAGCCCGGTGGCGTCGTCGTCGTAGCCGCCGATCTCCTTGAGCCGCATGAGGTCGGCCCACAGCCGCTCCCGGTTGATCCGCACCACGGTCCGGTCTCCTCTCAGCGTCGGCCGGTCGCATCCACCGTAGACGCGGCGTCGGCGCACGTCGATGTCGCGCACCCCCCAGTGTGGGTAGATCGCCACAGGTCCCGCGCCCGCCTGGGTATCCCGCTTGCTCACGACCGCCGGCCGCGCCGGCCGTACGTTCCAAGCGTCGGCCGGCCGTGGCGGGTACCGCCCCGGCCGGGACATCGCCAGAACGGAGTCCACAGTGGACAAGTTGACCGAGCAGCGCGCGCCTCGCCGGGGCGCCACGATCACTCGCCGCGCCGGGCTGACGCTCGGCATGGCCGCGGCGCTGGCGGGCGCGGGCGTGGTGGCCGCGGCCAGCCCCGCCCTGGCCGGCCCGCCGGTGTGCGGCCAGGAGCGCGCCTACGTGTACCAGACCAACTCGGGCGGCACCTGGAACGGCCCGAGCATCGACAGCCTTTACAACCCGGGCGAGTTCAACATCAGCCAGACCGCCGAGGACGTGCGCTACGTGTTCGCCGCCGGCGTGCACCGGCCGCGCCGCACGATCAAGTTCACGTTCCGCAACCAGGACGACGCGGTCGTGAAGAGCTACGAGACCACGGCGTCGGACAACGGCGGGGTCGTCCGCCAGGAGTCGAACGTGTTCAAGTACGACTTCACCACGGTCGGCTCGCGCGTGCGGGTGTACGCGGAGATCCGCACCCGCTGCGGCGGCGACGACGTCCCGCGGACCGTCTACGTCGGAGCGATCAACACCACGCCCTGACCCCGGACGGCACGGCCTGGCCCGCCAGCCTCCCCGGCGGGCCAGGCCGCGGGGCTACCGCGGGTAGAGCAGGTACGGCCGGCGGCGCGCGGTGAACGCGGCCAGCTCGGCACGCCACGCGCCCACCGCTTCGTCCACTGTGGCGCCCGCGTCCAGCATCGTGCGCAGGCGGGGTGAGCCGGTGAGCTTGTCGATCCAGTACGGCCGCTGCGGGTCCCACGCGTCCGCCCGCCACACGAACGACGGGTACCTGCGGGCCTCCACCAGCATGGCCACGCCGGTGCGGACCGCGTCGTACGAGCGGGGATCGGTGACCTTCACCTCGACGCCGGCGCAGAGCACGCCGGTGAACTTGTTGAACGTCGGCGTGAAGTACGCCTCGCGGAACTCCACACCGGACAGTCCGAGCGCGTTGAGGCGGTCGCTCCAGTGGTGGTCCATCTCGGGGCCGCCGACCAGCTCGAAGGGGCGGGTGGTGCCGCGGCCCTCCGAGATGGAGGCGACGCCCTCGAACATGCCGGTGCCCGGGTAGACCAGCGCGGTGTCCGGCGTCGGCATGTTGGGGCTGGGCAGCACCCACGGCACGCCGGTGTCGGCGGCCACCTCGCGGCCGTGCCAGCCGCGGCAGGCGATCACCTCCAGCTCGACCCGCGCGCCGGCCTCGGTGGGCAGGAACTCGCCGTTGTAGAAACGGGCCAGCTCACCCACCGTCATGCCGTGCTGCTGGACGATCTCCTTCTTGCCGACGCCCGAGGTGTAGCCGGCGGTCATCATCGGCCCGTACGCCGTGCCGCCGATGGGGTTGGGCCGGTCCAGCACCACGAAGCGCCGCCCGCTGCGCGCGGCGGCCACCATCGCGTCGTAGAGCGTCCAGATGTACGTGTAGAAGCGGGCGCCGACGTCCTGGATGTCGAAGACGACGGTGTCGACGGCGGCGGTCGCGTAGAGCTGCTCCCACTTGGCCTGGCTGGCGCCGTAAGCGTCGTAGACCGTCAGCCCGGTGCGGGCGTCGACGCCGGTCCCCTCGCTGCCGCCGGCCTGCGCGGAGCCGCGGAAGCCGTGCTCCGGGCCGAACACGCCGCCGATCTCCACCCGCCCGCTGGCGTGCATGAGGTCGACGAGATGCCGGTATCGCCGGTCGACGCCGGTGGGGTTGGAGATCACCCCGACCCGCTGGCCCTCCAGTGCCGCCCAGCGGCTCTCCACGAGGCGGTCGAACCCGGTGCGCACACCGGAGCGGGCCGCCGCCGGCTCGGCGGTGGCGAGCACGCCGGCCGCACCCAGGCCACCGGCGAGAAGATGGCGACGTCGCATCCTCGCAACGTAGTCCCACGTCTCGATGGATGGCAAGAACCTCCTGGGTACTTGATGTGTACGAAAATTAGTTCCATGCTGGGCGCATGTGGAGAGCGCTGGCGCTGGTCCCGTTGTTGGTCGGAACCCCACCGACCGTGACCCCCGAGGACGTCCACTTCGCGCACGACGCGCTGCGCCGTGGCACGCCGGCCCAGGTCGGGCTCGACGCCGAGCCGATCGCGCGGATGGTCACCGACGCCGCGGCGTACCTGGTGCCCACGCCGGACCACCCCACCTGGCCCACGTACGCCGGCGCGGTCGTGCTCGCCGCCAAGGACGGCGTGATCGTCCAGCACGCGGCGGTCGGCGACGCCGTGCGGTACACCGCGGTGGGTCCGCCGCCCACCCGCACCGGCGAGGAGCTGCCGCCGGCCGAGCGGATCCCGATGCGCCCGGACACGATCTTCGACCTCGCGTCGATCTCGAAGCTCTTCACCACCGTCGTCGTGCTGCGCCAGGTGGAGGCCGGCCGGGTCGACCTCGACGCGCCGGTCGCCCGCTACCTGCCGGAGTTCGCGGCCGGCGGCAAGGAGTCCGTGACCGTGCGCATGCTGCTGACCCACACGTCAGGGCTGCCGGCGTTCCTTCCACTGTGGAGCAGCTACCCGACGCCCGGGGAGCGGCTCGCCGCCGCGCTCGCCACCCCGCTCGCCGCCGGCGCCACGCCCGGCAGCCGGTACGTGTACTCCGACCTCGGCCTCATCGCGCTCGGCGCGCTCGTGCACCGGGTCACCGGGCAGCCGCTTGACGTGCTGGTGCGCACGCAGGTCACCGGACCGCTCGGCATGCGCGACACCGGCTACAACCCGCCCGCGTCGGCGCGGCCGCGGATCGCGGCGACCGAGTACCAGCCGTACGCGGGTCGCGGCATGGTGTGGGGCGAGGTGCACGACGAGAACGCGTGGGGGCTCGGCGGCGTCGCGGGCCACGCCGGCGTCTTCTCCACCGCCGCCGACCTCGCGGTCTTCTGCCAGATGCTGCTCAACGGCGGCCAGTACAAGGGCCGGCGCGTGCTGCGCTCCGCGACCGTGCGGGACATGCTTGTCAACTACAACGCGGGGCTCGAGCAGGCGTACCCCGAGAGCGACCGCGGCCTCGGCCTGGAGCTCAACAAGCACTGGTACATGGGGCCGCTGGCGTCTCCGGTCGGCTTCGGGCACACCGGGTTCACCGGTACGTCCATTGCGGTCGATCCGCTCTCGCACTCGTTCGTCATCCTGCTGAGCAACCGCGTGCACCCGGACCGCGGCTGGGGCGGCAACAACCCGGCCCGCCGCGCGGTGGTCCGCGACTTCGGCGAGGCCATGCCGGTGCGGCCGCCGTCGCGGTCCGCGTGGCGCGCGCTGCCCGGCGACGCGGCCACCGCGACGATGACGGCGCCGCTGCGCGAGGCGGCCACGTCGGGGGTGCTCACCTTCGACCTCTGGTACGACACGGAGCCTCGCTTCGATGTCGTACGGCTCGAGTCGAGTGTGGACGGTGCGGTGTGGACACCGCTCGCGGTGACGCTCCGCCGCGGCGCGCACCGGTGGTCGGCCGACGGCCTCGTCACCGGTTACGGCGGCCGCGCCTGGTGGCACGCGAGCGCCGCCCTGCCCGACGGCACGACCGCGGTCCGCTGGGCGTACGCGACGGACGTGAGCGCGCAGGGCCGCGGCGTCTACGTGGACCGCGTCCTGGCGGCCGGCCGCGGCGGCCTGCTCTTCGCCGGCGAGGGCCCGGACGCCGACCGCCTGGTGCCCGACCGCTGGGTGCAGAGCCGCCGCTGACCCTCGGCCGCGCCGCCGGATCGATCAAGCGCTCGTGTGACGGCCGTCTAATCCCTGTTGCATACCCTTACCCCGTACCCCTATCTTGACAGTGACAGGACGGGTACGGGAGGAGCAGGGATGCACACCGCGACATACGCCGTCGAAGGCATGGTCTGCGGCCACTGCGTGGCCGCTGTCCGGGCGGAGCTGGGGCGGGTGCCGGGCGTGACCGGGGTCGTGGCCGACCTCGCCGCCGGCACCGTGACGATCACCGGAGAGCGGCCCGTGGACCCCGCGGTCGCGCGGGCCGCCGTGGAGGAGGCCGGGCTCCGGCTCGGCGACCCGTGCGCACCGCCGTGACCTGCGGCGAAAGCGTGGTGAAACAGGGATGAAGTCGCGGCCTGGTTACGTCGCCGGCAGGCCGCTCCGTGACGAAGGCGGAGGAGCCGGGGGGACTGCATGCGTGCCGCGGGGTTGCGGGGACCCGCCGACGGGAGCGTGGCGCTTCACGTCGGTGTGCTGGGCCCGCTGGACGTACGGGTGGGCGGGCGGCCGGTGCACGTGGCGACCGGCCGCCTGCGGGCGCTGCTCGCCGTCCTGGCGATGTCGGCCGGCCGGGCCGTGCCACCGGACCGGCTGGCCGGCGCGGTCTGGGGCGACGAGCAGCCGGACCACGCGCGGCGCAGCGTGCAGCTCTACGTCACCCGGCTGCGGCGGGCGCTCGGCGCCGGCGCCATCCGGACGCGCACCGACGGGTACCTGCTGGTCGCCGATCAGGTGGACGCGGTGCGCTTCCTGCGGCTGCTGGACACGGCGGCCGCGGCGGCGGACAGCGGCACGGAGCGGGCCCGCCTCGTGGCGGCGCTGGAGCTGTGGCGGGGCACGCCCTTCGACGGCATCCGCGCCGCGTGGCTGGACCGGGTCGAGGGGCCGCGGCTGCTCGACCGGTACCTCGCCGCCGTGGAACGCCGCATCGACCTGGACCTGGCCGCCGGCGCGGAGGGTGAGGTGGTCGGGCAGCTGCGGGAGCTGACCGCGCGGCACCCGGTGCGCGAGCGGTTCTGGGAGCAGCTGATGACCGCCCTCTACCGGGCCGGGCGGCGGGCCGAGGCGCTGGAGGCGTACCGGCGGCTGTACCGCCTCCTCGCCGACGAGCTCGGCGTCACGCCCGGCGCCGCCGTGCGGGAGCTGCACCGCCGCATCCTGGCCGGGGACCCGGCGCTGCGCGGGCCGGCCGGCCGCGGCGGTGCACCGGTGCCGCGGCAGCTGCCGGCCGCGGTCCGGGGCTTCTCCGGCCGCGCGGGCAGCCTGGACCGGCTCGACGCGGTGGCCGGGCGGGCGGGCGACGCCGCCGCGGTCGCGGTGATCTCCGGTGGCGGCGGGGTCGGCAAGACCAGCCTCGCGGTGCACTGGGCGCACCGGGCCGCCGGCCGCTTCCCCGACGGGCAGCTCTATGTGGACCTGCGCGGCTTCGGGCCGTCCGGGCAGGCGGTGCGCCCCGCCGACGCGGTCCGCGGCTTCCTGGAGGCGCTCGGCACCGCCCCGGCCAACGTGCCCACCGACCTGCCCGCACAGGTCGGGTTGTACCGCAGCCTGACGTCCGGCAAGCGGGTGATCGTTCTGCTGGACAACGCGGCGGACGCGGAGCAGGTGCGCCCGCTGCTGCCCGGCGCGGCCGGCTCTGTCGCGGTCGTCACCAGCCGCCACCAGCTGCCCGGCCTCGTCGCCGAGGGCGCGTACCCGGTGACGCTGGACGTGCTCCCGGCGGGCGAGTCCCGCGCGCTGCTCGCCGGCCGCCTGGGCGCCGACCAGGTCGACGCCGAGCCGGACGCGGTCGCGCGGATCGTCGCGATCTGCGCCGGCCTGCCGCTCGCGCTGGCGATCGTGGCGGCCCGGGCGACCACCCCGCCGCTGCACAGCCTCGACGCGCTCGCCGCCGAGCTGGGCGAGTTCCGCACCTGCCTGGACGCCCTCGCCAGCGCCGACGCCGCCACCGACCTGCGGGCCGTCTTCTCCTGGTCGTACTGCCGCCTCGGCCCGGCGGCCAAACGCCTGTTCCGGCTGCTCGGCATCCACCCCGGCCGGGACGTCGGCGCGCTCGCGGCGGCCAGCCTCGCCGGGACGACCGCGGCGGCCACCCGCCCCGTGCTGGCCGAGCTGTGCCGCGCCCACCTGCTGACCGAGCACGCGCCGGGCCGGTACGCCTGCCACGACCTGCTCCGCGTGTACGCGGCCGAGCTCCTCGACAGCCACGACGCCGAGGCCGACCGGCGGGCCGCGCGGCGCCGCCTGCTTGACCACCTCCTCGCTACCGCCGCCGCGGCGGCGCTGCTCATCGAGCCGCTGCGCGACCCGATCGCCGTGGTGCGGCCGGCGCCCGGCGTGACGCCCGAGCCGTTCGGCAAGCGGGAGGACGCGCTGGCCTGGCTGGACGCCGAGCGCCCCGCCCTGCTCAGCGCGGTCGAGCTGGCCCGCGACGACGGGCTCGACGCGCACGCCTGGCAGCTGGCCTAGTCACTGGCCGACTTCCTGCACTGGCAGGGCCGGTGGCACGACCGGGTGGCCACGCTGCGCACCGCGCTCGCCGCGGCCCAGCGGCTGCGCGACCGCGCCGAGCAGGCCCGCGCCCACCGCTGCCTCGGGCTCACGTACACCCGGCTGGAGCGGTACGAGGACGCGCACGCGCACCTGCGCCAGGCGCTCAAGCTGTACCTCAGGCTGGACGACCGGGCCGGCCAGGTGCGCACCCACCAGAGCCTGTCCACCGTGCTGGAGCGGCAGGGCCAGCCGCACGCCGCCCTGCGCCACGCCGAGCGGGCCATCGAGCTGTACGCGCACAGCGGCTCCAAGGCGGACCTGGGGCGGCTGCTCAACTCGGCCGGCTGGTGCCACGCCCAGGTCGGCGACATGCGCGAGGCTCTCGCGCACTGCCAGCGGGCGGCCGCGCTGGCTCGGGAGGCCGGCGACCGGGTCGCCGAGGCGGCCACCTGGGACAGCCTCGGGTACATCCGGCACCGCCTGGGCCAGCACGCACCCGCCCTCGCCGCGTACCGGCACGCGCTCGACCTGCGCCGCACGATCGGGCACCGGTGCGGCGAGGCGAACACGCTCGCCCGCATCGGCGACACCCAGGACGCGATCGGCGACCGTACCGCCGCCCGCGCCTCCTGGCGGGACGCGCTCGCGATCCTCGACGGCATGGACGAGCCGGGCGCCGACGCCGTGCGGGCCAGGCTCGGCGCCGGATGACAGATACTGGCCTCCATGCCCCTGCCACATGACCACGCGCTCGCCCATGTCGCGTCGCTGGCGACCGGCGGGCCGGTCGACCCGTCGTACCGGGTGACGCTGCACTTCCACCCCGACCGGTTGGTTGGTGGCCCCGGCGGCACGCACATCCTCGCGATGATGGCCCGCGACGGGCGGTACCGCTCGCAGTTCGAGACCGGCACCAGCAACGGCGGTCTCACCGCGCACGAGGGCGGCGACCGGTGGCTGTGGGAGAGCCGCATCTTCGCCGCGGCGTACGACAGCGGGCCGGCCGCCGACCGTCCCAAGTACGGCTCGCTCAACTTCCGCCACCGCGCGGTCGGCGGCTCGCCCCGCTTCGGCTCGGCGCACCTGCGCGCGTCGGTGGAGACGCTGTCCCGCACCACGTTCTGCTACCCGGACAGCCACCTGGAGCCGGCGCACTTCGGCGTCGCGACCGGGGTGTCGACGCTTGTCGCGCTGGCCGAGGCGGACGACCAGGACGCGCTCGACGACTACGTCGAGGCGCACGTGCACGGCCCGGTCGACCTCGCCCGCGACGTGGAGGCGCTGGTGCTGGACCCCTGCTACCGGGGCACCGAGGTGGAGGTGCTCGCCGGCAAGCTGGGCTGCCCGGTGCAGTGGCACGGCGGCTTCCGCCTGACGGTCGACGAGCTGCGCCGCCACCCGGGGTACCGGGGCCCGGAGTTCGTGCGGCTCGGCGAGCGGATCGCCCGCGACGGCCTGCTCGACCCGGCGATCATCGGCGACGCGTCCCGCACCGGGCGGTACGACGAGCAGTCGCTCAAGCGCGTGTGGCACTACCTCGCCCGCTTCGGCAGCCCGGAGATGCGCGGCGGATCCTGATCCGACCGGCCGCCCGCTCCGTACCCAAGGGGTAGGAGCGACGCTGGGAGCGGCCATGCACCTGCGACCTGGACGCCTGCTGCCGTGGCTGCCCACCTACGCCGCGGTGGCGCTCTTGCTCGGGCTGCTGGTCTTCGCACTGGTCAGCCTGCGGCCACCGGAGCCGCGGCGGGACGTGGCACCGGTCCCGCCGCCGCCGGCCGCCACGCCGCCGTTTCTGGCCGGGCCGGCCCCGCCGTCGACGGCACCCGCACCGCCGCGCCGGACCGCGCCGCCGCCGGAGGTCACCGGCCGCTACCGGGTGATCGACACGTACCGCGACTCGTTCATCGGCGAGGTGCGGGTGGCCAACGCCGCGAGCCGGTCGCGGACCTGGACCGTCCGGCTGCGCTTCTCCTCGACGGACACGCTGCGCGCCTTCTGGGTCGAGGGCGCACCCAAGCCGGAGCTGGCCCGGTCCGGCGACACGTTCACCTTCACCGGCGCGGCGCCGGTGGCGGCGGGCAAGGCGGCACCGCTGCGCTTCCACTTCGACCGCGACGGGCCGGTGCCCACCCTGACCGCCTGCTCGGTCAACGGCCGCGGCTGCACGCTCACCACGGGGTCCTGACCGCGAACGTCATCGCCGCGCCGTCGCCGGAGGTCGCGATGAAGAGCCGGGACCGCTGGTGGTACAGGTGGCGGTCCGGGTAGTTGTACGACCGCAGCGAGATGTCCCGCCCGCCCGCGCCGGGTCGCGGGCAGAACGTGGCGTCCGCCGCGAAGATCGCGCTCGGGTCGCGCCGGTGCAGGTGGATGGCGAAGTCCTGGTGCCGCAGGTAGAAGCCCGGGTAGTTGACCGCCTCCAGGGACACGCAGCGCCGGTCGGCGAGGCCGGCCCGCACGGTGAACGTCGCGTCCGCCTTGTCCACCGCCGGACTGCTCGCGCCGACCGGGTCGATCCGGCCGAGGAAGTCCCGGTGCCGCACCCGGTAACCGGGATGGGTGACCGGCTCCAGCCCGATCCGGGCGCCCGGGGCCAGCGCCGGACCGGCGGGGCTCGGCGTCGCGCTCGGGACCCTCGGTGACGGGCTCGCCGGGGTCTTCCGCTGCGCGGGCGTGGTGGCCGAGGGCTCGGGCTGCGGGCTCGCCGCGGACGTGCGCGGCGGGTCCGGCGTGACGGCCGACGACCAGTCCAGCGGCGCGGGCGGCGCACCGCCGCGCGCGGCCGGCGGCTGGTCACCGCCGCGCGTGACGGCGCTGCCGAGCGCCACGAGCCCGACCATGGCCACCGCCACCAGCGCGGTGCGCGACTGCCACGACAGGACCCGGCCGTGCCGCCGCACCGCCGTCCTCATCGGAGTGATCTCCCCGAACATCCGGCCTACTCTGTCACCACCGCGCCGCCGGTACCAGCCCCTGATCTGCGGGAAGCTCAAGGAAACTTGAGATCACGCTGGTATCGTCGATCAACGTGTCCAAGGAGCCCGACGACGCGCTCACGATCGGCGATGTGGTGCGCCGCACCGGTGTCGCCGCGTCCGCGCTGCACTACTACGAGCAGATGGGCCTCATCGCCGCCCACCGCACCTCGGGAAACCAGCGGCGGTACCCGCGGCACATGCTCCGGCGGATCTCGCTGATCCTCGTCGCCAAACGGCTCGGGATCGGCCTGGCCGGCGTGCGCGAGGTCTTCGCCACGCTGCCGATGGACACGGTCCCCACCGTCCGCGACTGGCAGCGGGTCTCCCGGCGCTGGCACACGCAGCTGGAGGAGCGCAAGCGCGAGATCGAGCAGCTGGAGCGGGAGCTGACCGGCTGCATCGGCTGCGGCTGCCTGTCGCTGACCGTGTGCCAGCTGCTCAACCCCGAGGACGAGCTGGGCGCGCAAGGGCCCGGTCCGCGCCGGCTGGGCCCGTCCGCCCACCGCCCGGTACGCCAGCGGCGCGAGCTGGACGTGCTCCAGTGACGCGCCTGCTATCCCGGCTGCGCTCGTGGACCACGTCGGTGCCGCTTGCCGCGGCGGTGCTGCTGGCCGCCGTGTGGGGGCGCCACCCGGGCGTGTTCCTCGCCGTGGTCATCGCGATCGCCCTCGCCGGCGCGGTGCTCGCCGCCGTGCACCACGCCGAGGTCGTCGCGCACCGGGTCGGTGAGCCGTTCGGCTCGCTGGTGCTCGCGGTCGCGGTGACCGTCATCGAGGTCGGCCTGATCGTCACGCTCATGATCTCCGGTGGGCCCGAGACGGCGTCGCTCGCCCGCGACACCGTCTTCGCCGCCGTGATGATCACGGTGAACGGCATCCTCGGCCTCTGCCTGCTCGTCGGCGCCATCAAGTCAGGGCTGGCCGTCTTCAACGCCGAAGGCACCGGCGCGGCGCTTGCCACCGTGGCGACGCTCGCGACGATGTGCCTGGTGCTGCCGACGTTCACCACGAGCGAGGCGGGGCCGGAGTTCTCCACCGCACAGCTCACGTTCGCCGCGATCGTCTCCCTGCTGCTGTACGGCCTGTTCGTCTTCACGCAGACCGTGCGCCACCGCGACTTCTTCCTGCCGGTGGAGGACGAGGCCACCCGGCCGGACGCGCACGCCGCTCCCCCGTCCGCCCGCAAGGCCGCGGCCAGTGCGGCGCTGCTGCTCGTGGCGCTGGTCGGCGTGGTCGGCCTGGCCAAGGTGGAGTCCAAGTCCATCGAGGACGGCCTGGCCGCGATCGGGCTGCCGCACGCGTTCGTCGGCGTGGTCATCGCGCTGCTGGTGCTGCTGCCGGAGACCATCGCCGCGGTACGGGCCGCGCAGCGCAACCAGATCCAGATCAGCCTCAACCTGGCGCTGGGGTCCGCGATGGCCAGCATCGGGCTCACCATCCCGACGATCGCGGTGGCGACGATCTGGCTGGACGGGCCACTGGTGCTCGGCCTCGGCGCCACCCAGATGGTGCTGCTCGCGCTGACCGTCGTCGTCGGCGTGCTCACGGTGGTGCCCGGACGGGCGACCCGGCTGCAGGGCGGCGTACACCTGGTGCTGATGGCGGCGTTCATCTTCCTGGCCATCAACCCCTGAGCCGGCCGCGGGCCCGCAGGTCAGGCGCGCGCCGACCACACCTCCTGCTCGAAGTCCTTGTCCTGCTGCAGGCTGACGTCCGGGCACACGACCCGGTACGGGTGGTCGTCGGCGGGGATGACGCGGACCATCGTGTCGATCATCTCCGCCGGGTCGTACTGGTTGTCCAGGTACGCGCCGAAGTCCGGCCGGTCCAGCAGCGCGGTCTCCGGGCGCCACCACTGGTACATCGCCTCGACGCCGCTGTCGTTGAAGCCGGTGTGGTAGGGGCCCGGGTTGATCGTGGCGACCCGTACGCCGCGCGGGCCCAGCTCGCCGCGCATCGCCCAGGCGAGGGCCTCGATGGCGTGCTTGGTCGCGGCGTAGACGCCCACCCACGGGCGGGTGCGGATGCCGACCGCCGAGGAGACCCACACGATCTTGCCGCTGCCGCGCTCCAGCATGCGCGGGGCGACGGCGCGGACCAGCTCGAGGTGGCCGAAGACGTTCACCTCGAAGGAGCGGCGCACGCGGGCCATCGGGATCTCCACGACCGAGCCGGCCTCCTGCACGCCGGCGTTGAGCACGAGGATGTCGACGTCGCGCTCGGCGGCGTGTGCCCGGTCGAGCCCGTCGGTCACGTCGAGCTTGGTGACCTCCAGTGCCGCGTGCTGGCGCCACGCCTCGGCGCGCAGGTCGCGTACCTGCGACCACACCTCGGCGCCGGCGACGACGTCGTGGCCGGCGCGGGCCAGTCCGAGCGCGGCGCCGCGCCCGAGCCCGCTGCCGGCACCGGTGATCAGGATCCGTGCCATGCGTGGCTATCTCCCCGCTCGGGTCACCTCGACGACGAGGTGCTTGGTCACCGGCTGGCCGCTGTCGGCGCTGCGGTCGGCGAGCCCGCACAGCACGTTCAGCTCGGGCATGTACCCGGCCGCGCAGCCGCGCGCGATCTCGTACCGGACGGCGCGGTAGCCGTACACCCGGCGGGTCGTGCCGTCCCTGGCGAAGCTCGTCACGTCGACCAGGTCGAACTCGCCGATGCCCCGCTCGCGCATGTCGTCGTCGTTCATGAACACGACGGTGCGCAGGCCCTTGAGCCCGCGGTACCGGTCGTCGTTGCTGTAGATCGTGGTGTTGAACTGGTCGTGTGACCGCACGGTCGCCAGCAGCAGCCGGCCCGCGCCGGGGTCGACGTCGTCCGGCAGCGGCGCGTGCGAAAACTCGGCGCGCCCGGACGCGGTCTGGAAGACGCGTTCGCGGGCGAGCTGCCGGATGCGGAAGCCGTGCGGGTGGCGGGCCCGGCGGTTGAAGTCCTCGAAGCCGTCGAGCACGCGCGACATGGTGTCGCGGATGCGGTCGTAGTCGTCCACATAGGACTGCCACGGGGTACGGCTGTCCGGCAGCGTCGCGCGCGCCATGCCGGACAGGATCGCGCACTCCGAACGCAGGTGCCGCGACGGCGGGGCCTTCATCCCGTACGAGATGTGCACCATCGACATCGCGTCCTCGACCGTGACGCCCTGCGGGCCGCTGGCCTGGACGTCGGTGTCGCTGCGGGCGAGGCAGGGCAGGATCAGCGCGCGCTTGCCGTGCACGAGGTGGCTGCGGTTGAGCTTGGTGCTCACCTGCACCGTCAGGTCGCAGCCGCGCAGCGCCTCCGCGGTGGCGACGAGGTCGGGCGCGGCGAGCGCGAAGTTGCCACCCAGCGAGACGAACACCCGTACGTCGCCGCGGCGCATCGCCTCCACCGTCTCGACGACACCGAGGCCGTGCGCGCGCGGCGGGTCGATGCCGCACACCTCGGCGAGGCGGTCGAGAAACGCCTTGTCCGGGCGGTGGTTGACGCCGCAGGTGCGGTTGCCCTGCACGTTGCTGTGGCCGCGGACCGGGCAGGGTCCGGCGCCCTCGCGGCCGATGTTGCCGCGCAGGAGGAGCACGTTGACGATCTCGCGCACGGTGTCCATGCCGTGCTCGTGCTGGGTGAGCCCGAGGCACCAGGCGATGATGAGCCGCTCGGACCGGCGGTACGACTCGGCGAGCGCGCGGATCCCCGCCTCGTCGACGCCGCTGTCGCGCACCAGGTCCGCCCACGGCGTGGCTTCCACCAGCTCCCGGTACTCCTCGAACCCGTGCGTGTAGCGGTCGATGAAG
This sequence comes from Phytohabitans houttuyneae, assembly GCF_011764425.1. Taxonomy (NCBI): domain Bacteria; kingdom Bacillati; phylum Actinomycetota; class Actinomycetes; order Micromonosporales; family Micromonosporaceae; genus Phytohabitans; species Phytohabitans houttuyneae. The sequence continues at coordinate 189,093 of NZ_BLPF01000003.1, read as the reverse complement.
TCCTGGTCGAGCGCCTCGGGCGTTTCGAAGAGCGCCTTCGCCACGCCGCGCAGCAGGGCGAGGTCGCCGCCGATGCGCACCTGCACGTTCATGGTGCCGATGCGGGTGGTGCGGAACGTGGCCATGTCCGCGTACTCGTGCGGCACGATCGTCCGCCGCGACGCCGCCTCGATGAGCGGGTTGATGTGCACCAGCTGCGCGCCGCGGCGGTCGGCCTCGGCGAGCCAGGTCAGCATGCGGGGCGCGTTGGAGGCGGCGTTGTCGCCCATGAGCCAGATCGCGTCGGCCTGCTCCCAGTCGTTGAGGTCAACAGTGCCCTTGCCGCTGCCGATGGCGGGCGTGAGCGCGCGGCCGCTGGCCTCGTGGCACATGTTGGAGCAGTCCGGCAGGTTGTTGGTGCCGAACTCGCGGACCCACAGCTGGTACAGGAACGTGGCCTCGTTGCTCAACCGCCCGGACGTGTAGAACGCCGCCCGGTTGGGATCGTCGAGCCCGCGGAGCGCCTCTCCCACCAGCGCGAACGCGTCGTCCCAGGAGATCGGCCGGTACATGTCGGTGTCCGGGTCGTAGCTCATCGGCTCGGCCAGCCGCCCCACCGCCTCCAGGTGGTGGTCGGTCCACGCGCGCAGCTCGCTGACGGTGTGGCTGGAGAAGAACTCGGCGTCCGCGTGCGGCGGCGTGAGCTCCCACGACACGTGCTTGATGCCGTTTTCGCAGATGTCCAGGCGCAGCCCGCTCGGGTCGTCCGGCCACGCGCAGCCCGGGCAGTCGAACCCGCCGTCCTCGTGGTTCATCACCAGCAGCGCGCGAAACCCCTCGACCGGCTCGCCGGCCCTGGCCAGCACGCGCTCGACGCTGCGCGCCGCACCCCAACCGGCGGCCGCGTGGTGGTACTCGTGCCGCGAATGCCGGCCGCCCGGCAGCGGGCCCCGCCCGAGCGCCGGCACGCCCGGTGTCGACCCGAGCATGCGTTCCTCGTCGTTCGCCTCCGGTGCGCCCATCGTCCCCCACGGCGTTGGGTTCGGCCGGGCTCGAACGTATTACGGATCCTCCCGGCCCCGGGCGGCTTCCGGCATCGCGCCGCGCGGGCTCACCCGCCGCGGAGGATCGCGGTGCGCCGCACGCCGTCCAGCTTTCGCGCGGAGAGCGCGCCGCGCTCGCGCCCGGGCCGTCAGGCGAGGTGGGCGGCGATGGCCCGCGCGCACGCCAGCGACTCGGTGTGCGTCGTGTCGACCTCCAGGTCGTACGCCACGCCCTGGTGCACCAGCTCCGCCTGCGCGGCCGCCATCCCGGGGACCCGGTCGCCCCGGGCGACCTCACGCCCGGCGGCCACCTCGCGGTCGCAGCGCACGCCGACCCACAGCACGCCGAGCCCGCCCAGCGGGCCGCGCCACCGCTGCTGCGATCCCCCGCCGCCCAGGAACACGTCGTCGACGATGACCCGCGCGCCGGCCCGCACCATCGCGGCGACGCCCTCCATCCACGCGGCCTGCAGCGCCCCGAACGCCGGACCGACGCTCACCCCACCGTCCGGGGCGAACGTGATTCCCGCGTCCGACGCCCGCATGGCCGCCGGCATCGCGTCGACGAGCGTGTCGACCCCGATCGCGAGCCAGGGATCCGGCAGCACCGCCTGCAGGCACCGGACGATCCCGGACTTGCCCGAGCTCGACCCGCCGTTCAACACGATCACTTGCGTCACCACGGCTCCACAGTAGAGGCCACTCAGTCGCGCATGCCGAAGAGGAAGCGGGTCACGCGGGTGCGGCGTACGGCCAGGTCGTAGACGGCGAAGATGACCGCGAAGGAGATGACCACGATCGCCGTGTACTTGACCGGGATCGGGGCGTGCCAGCGGACCACGAAGTACGCGACCGCGACAAGGATCGGCTGATGCAGGATGTAGACGGGCAGCGCGGCCGCGGCCAGGTAGGCGACCAGGCGGCGCGGCGGGCGCCCGGGTCGCGGCGGGCGTGGACGGCGGCGGTCGAGCAGGCCGAGGATCGCGACCAGCCAGCACCAGCCGGCCAGGCCGAAGAGCACGCGGGCGAGGATCGCGAGCGGGTTCATGTCGGTGAAAGGTTCGCCGCCGGCCAGGCCGAGCGCCGCGCCGGAGCCCAGAAGGAGCAGGACGCCGACCACCGCCGCCGGTACCGCGTCACGGCGCATCGCGGTCCGGAAGCGGTCGTCAGCGGCGAGCGCGAACCCGTACAGGAAGAACAGCAGGTAGCCCCAGCGGCTCCAGCCGGCGTACGCCTCCTCCATGCCGTGCAGTGCGGCGTATCACCGCCAGCGGTACCGCCGCCAGCAGCACCACCCGCGCCGCGCCACCGCGGCCGCCAGTGCCTCCCGCACGCGGCCGGAAAAGGACGCCGATAGTTGCATAGCCGAACCATCTGGTTGTACGGTCGAACCATGTCGGAGGAGGCGCAGGACGCGCTCATGCGCTTCGTGCGCAACTTCGGCCTTCACCAGCCCGACCGCACCCCGTGCGGGCAGCCGCTGCCGGTCTCCGAGGCGTACGCGATGGCCGAGCTCGCCCGAGACGGGCGCCTGCGGCAGGTGGAGCTGGCCCGCCGGCTGCGGCTGGAGAAAAGCAGCGTGAGCCGCCTCGTCACCAACCTCGTGGGCCGCGGCTGGGTGCGCCGCCACGCCGCCGGCGACGACGGGCGCGGCGTGCTGCTGGAGCTGACGGACGCGGGCGTCACGGCCGCCGCACGGCAGGCCGAGGCCCGCCGCGACCGGCTCGCGGCGTTGCTGGCCCGCGTCCCCCACGACCAGCGCGCGGCGGTCGTCGCGGCGCTCGAGATATTGGCGGAGGCAGCCGATGCACCTTCGGAGGAGGCTGGCGGCGCTCGCCGCGGCGACGGCTCTGGCCGCGGGCTGCGGTGACGCCGCGCCGGCGCGCCCGGACCGGCAGGCGGAGGTGGCCAGCCGCGGCGCGTCGGTGATGCCGTTCGACCTGGAGCGCACCACCCACCACTTCGCCAAGACGGCCGACGGCGGCGTGCAGACCGTGGTGGCGGACGACCCGACCGACAGCGGCCAGGTCGGGCTCATCCGCGAGCACCTGCGGACGGAGGCGGAGCGGTTCCGGCGCGGCGACTTCGCCGATCCCACCCGCATCCACGGCACCGCCATGCCCGGCCTCGATCCGCTCAAGGGCAGCGCCGGGCGGATCGACATCACGTTCGCGCAGACCGCCGACGGCGCCCAGATCACCTATCGCACCGCGGACGCCGCGCTGGTCACCGCGCTGCACGCCTGGTTCGACGCGCAGGTCAGCGACCACGGCGCACACGCCACCGGCGGCTGAGCGCGCCCGGGGTGGCGCCGACCTGGTTGGATGGACCTCCGTGAACGGGGTTGCGGCGAAGGCGTTTCCCGGGCCGGTCGCGCTGGCGGCGTGGATCGCGGTGACCGTGCCGCTTCCGCTGCTGTTCTTCGGGGCGACCCACCGCTGGGAGGAGGACCAGAGCGTCTCCTCGGCGCTCACCTGGCCCCTTGCCGCGCTGCCGGTGCTCGCCGCCACCGTCGCGGCCCGCTGGACCCGCCGCGCGACGCGGCGCGGCGCCCTCTCCGACCTCCTGGTGGCGCTCGGCGTCGCGACCGGCGTCGGCGCGCTCTTCCTCGCCGCGTCGCTGGCCTTCTACCGGTGGGTGATCCCGCTGGGCGGCGAGGCCGGCTGGGCCGGCGCGTGGTGGCTCGGCCTGCTGCTCGCGGCCGCCGGCGCCGCGGTGGGCCACATGGCCGGGCGCCGCGGCTCCGACCGGGCCGGCCGCTGGGCGCGGCCCTCGCTGCTGCTGGCGGCGGCGGTCGCCGTCGTGGGCGCGGTGCTCGCGCCGGTCACCGTCCGACTCGGTGCCGAGGACAGCACCATCCGGTACGACGAGGGCAGGTACGGCGGCGTCGGACCGGTGGCCGCCGCGCCGGGCCGGTCGGGGGTGCTCGCCCTTCCGGCGCCCGGCCGTTACGCGATCCTGGCGGTGGGCGATGCCCCGCGCCGCCCGACTGCCGGGTCACCGGGCCGGGCGGCGAGGAGGTGGCGCGGTCCGAGCCGGTCGGCATCCCGCCACGCGACTACGGCGGCGACTTCGCCTCCTACAGCTGGGTGGCCACATTCACCGTGCCCGCACCCGGCCGGTACACATTGGAATGTCGCAGCAGCGACGCGGAGGCCAACTACACGGTCGGCGACCTTCCCCAGATCCGCGGCGCGGTCGGCGCGCTCATCCACTGGCCGCCGCCGCTGATCTGGCTGCTCGGCACCGTCCCCGGCCTGTGGATCCTCGCGCACGCCCTCCCGCTGCGCCGCTCCCCGCACCCGCCCGCGAGCCGCGCGCCTGACTCCGCCGCGTCGCGCCGCGGATCCACCCACCCGGCGCGCGATACTGTCCCGCATGCTACCGACGATCGAACGCGGCGAGGACGACGAGTTCATCGCCCTCGTGGTCCGGGTGGACTACACCGATGACGCCGCCTGGCGCACGGTCGTCGACCGGCTCGACGGGGACGAAGACTGGACGGTGGACGCGCAGGTGGTCGACGACCCCGCGTACGCCGGGTCCACCGTGGACGAGGTGCTCGCCGCGGTCTCCGGCGACAAGATGCTGCGGGTGCTGTTCGTGGCGGACGCGGCCACCATGCGCGACCCGTACCCGCTGATCGCGGTCTCCACCCTCACCCGCGAGGCGTGCCTGGACGAGGAGCAGTTCGCGGAGGAGATGCGGTTCGGCCGCGAGTTCCGGCTGACCCCCGCCGCCGTGGCCGAGGTGCACGGCAACCTCGCGATCGCCAACATGGGCTTCGACGAGTTCGCCGAGGCCGCCGCCGGCGACCCGGAGCGCATCCACCGCGGCTTCGCCGCCGACTGACAGCCCGCGCTGGCGGGAAGGGCACCCTGGGCCACCCCTCCGGGGGTGAGCGGCGGCCCAGGGTGGTCTAGGCCCTGTTTCAAAAGGTTTGTCGAGGCGAGCCGGGATCCAGGCGGCGATCCGGCAAGTCGGGCGCAAGGTCGCATACCGGTGTTGTATGCGGCCTTACGCCCGGCGCCGCCGGTCGTCGTCTGGGCTCGGCGCAGCCCGGCAAGGATTTTGGAAACAGGGTCGGGGGACGGCCGAGTGCCCGGTACTCCCAGCCCGCGGCCCGCCACGCGGCCGCGTCGAGCGCGTGCCGGCCGTCGACGATGCGCGGGTGCGCGACCACGGCGGCGAGGGCGACCGGGTCGATCTCACGGAACTCGGCCCACTCGGTCAGCAGCACCACCACGTCGGCGCCGCGCGCCACGTCCATCGCACTGTCCCCATAGGACAGCTCGGGGTGCGTGCGCCGCGCGTTCTCCATCGCGGCCGGGTCGAAGACCCGCACGGCGGCGCCGGCCGCGTGCAGGGCCCTGGCCACGTCGAGGGCCGGCGCGTCGCGCACGTCGTCGGAGTTGGGCTTGAACGCGGCGCCGAGCGCGGCCACCCGCACCCCGGCCAGCTCGCCGCCCACCACCTCGCGCACCAGGTCGACGGTCCGCGCCCGGCGGCGCTTGTTGATGTCGTCGACCTCGCGCAGGAACGACACCGCCTGGCCCACGCCCAGCTCTTCGGCCCGGTGCAGGAAGGCGCGGATGTCCTTGGGCAGGCACCCGCCGCCGAAGCCCAGCCCCGGCTTGAGGAAGCGCCCGCCGATCCGGTCGTCGTACGCGAGGGCTTCGGCGAGGTCGCGCACGTCGGCGCCGGTACCCTCGCACACCTCGGCCATCGCGTTGATGTACGAGATCTTCGTGGCCAGGAACGCGTTGGCCGCCACCTTCACCAGCTCGGCGGTGGCCAGGTCGGTGACGACGGCGGGGTGCCCTGCGCGAGCACCGGCGCGTACGCCGCGCGCAGCCGCTCCTGCGCCCACGGCGACGCGACGCCGAAGACCAGCCGGTCGGGCCGCATGGTGTCGTCGACCGCGTACCCCTCGCGCAGGAACTCCGGGTTCCACGCCAGCTCGACCCGGTCGCCGGCCGGCGCGAGCCGCCGCACCATCTCGGTGAGCCGGGCGGCGGTGCCGATCGGCACGGTCGACTTGCCGACGACGAGCGCGCGGCGGTGCAGGTGGTGCGCGAGCTCCGTGACGGCCGCGTCCACGAAGCGCAGGTCGGCCGCGTACGAGCCGGGGCGCTGCGGCGTGCCCACGCACAGGAAGTGCACGTCGCCGAAGTCGCCCGCCTCCGCGTACGAGGTGGTGAACCGCAACCGTCCCGACTCCAGCGCCTTGACCAGCAGCTCGGGCAGGCCCGGCTCGAAGAACGGCACCTCGCCAGAGGCGAGCCGCGCCACCTTGGCACCGTCGACGTCGACGCCGAGCACCTCGTAGCCGAGCACGGCCATGCAGATGGCGTGCGTCGCGCCGAGGTATCCGGTGCCGATGACGGTCAGCCGGGGCATGCTGCGCTCCATGGCTGCCCAGGCTAGGAGCGGCGAACCCGCGGTCCACCGCCTCTGTCCGGTAGCTGACCGCCACTTCGGCCTGACGGCCCCGACCAGGTCAGCCGGTACGCGGCATCGCGCCCACCGCCTGGTTGAATGGCGCCGTGACGCGCGTATGTGTGGTCGGTGCCGGCGCTGTGGGTGGTTTGATCGGCGCACGGCTCGCCGCCAGTGGATGCACCACCGCCGCCCTGGCCCGCGGCCGCACGCTGGACGCGCTGCGCACCCACGGCTGGCGACTGCGCACCGCCGGCGGCGTGATCGGCGGCCCGGTCACCGCGAGTGACGACCCCTCGGCGCTCGGCCCGCAGGACGTGGTGCTGCTGACCGTCAAGGCGCACGCCCTGCCCGCGCTGGCGCCCACGCTCGCGCCGCTGCTCGGGCCGCGGACCACGGTCGTGCCGGCGATCAACGGGGTGCCGTGGTGGTTCTTCGACGGCGCCGGCGGCGAGTTCGACGGGCTGCGGCTGCGCGCGGTCGACCCGGACGGCACGGTCGCCGCCGCGATACCGACCGCGCGGGTGGTGGGCTGCGTCGTCCACCTCAGCGCCAGCGTCGAGGAGCCGGGCCTGGCCCGCCACCACGCCGGCGACAGCCTGATCCTCGGCGAGCCCGCGGGCGGCACCTCCGGCCGCCTGGAGGCGCTGGCCGCCGTCGTGGGCGAGGCCGGCTTCAACGTCACCGTCTCGACCCGCATCCAGCAGGACATCTGGTACAAGCTGTGGGGCAACATGACGATGAACCCGATCTCCGCCCTCACCGGCGCCACCGCCGACCGCATCCTCGACGACGAGCTTGTCAACGGCTTCGTGCGCGCGGTCATGGGCGAGGCGGCCGCGATCGGCGAGCGGATCGGCTGCCCGATCGCCCAGAGCGCCGAAGACCGCAACCAGGTGACGCGGCGGCTGGGCGCCTTCCGCACGTCGATGCTCCAGGACGCGGAGGCGGGCCGGCCGCTGGAGCTGGACGCGATGGTCACCGTGGTCCGGGAGATCGCCCAGGCCACCGGCACCCCGACGCCGCACATGGACGCCCTGCTCGGCCTCACCCGCCTGAACGCCCGTGTCCGCGGCCTCTACCCTAGAGACCTCGATTCGGCGCCGACTCCCCACGATCCGCGGCAGCGGTGCCGCGCGGGCCGGGGTTGCCGCCGCTCAGGTGCCACGGCAAGCGGCGGGCCCCGGCCCCGCTCTCATCCCCCGGAGAGGGAACCCTTCCTCAGCCGACCGCCGTGACCTGGCGGTGCTGGGCGATCAGGTTGGCGTACCGGTGGCCGCTGGCCTTGATCGTGCGGCGCTGGCTGTCGTAGTCGACATGTACGAGGCCGAAGCGCTTGTCGTACCCGTACGACCACTCGAAGTTGTCCAGCAGCGACCACACGTAGTAGCCGTCGATCGGCACGCCCTGCGCCGCCGCCGAGGCGCAGGCGTCGATGTGCTGCTCCAGGTAGTCGGTGCGCTCCTTGTCCTGGATCTCGCCGTCCGGGGTGAGCTCGTCCCGCCAGGCCGAGCCGCTCTCGGTCACGATGACGCGCGCCGGCCGGTAGGTCTCCGACACGTTGACGAGGATCTGCTCCAGGCCGGAGGGGTACATCTCCCAGCCCATCGCGGTCTCCATCGAGCCGGGCACCGGGATCTGCCGGGCGTACGGCGCGGGGCCCTCGGGGTCGTCCACGACGAGCTGGCGGAAGTAGTAGTTGAGCCCGAGGAACTCGGTCGGCGTGGCGATGAGGTCCAGGTCGCCGGGCTGGACGGGCGGCTCGTGGCCGTACGTCTCGACCATGTCGGCGGGGTACCCGCGGCCGTACAGCGGGTCGAGCCACCAGCGGTTGGTGTGCCCGTCGGCGCGGCGGGCGGCGGCGACGTCCTCGGGGCGTTCGCTGCCGGGCGCGCACGGGCTGGGGTTGAGCACGATGCCGACCTGCGGGGGTCGGGCCGCCGCCGCGCGGATCGCCTGGGTGGCCAGGCCGTGGCCGAGCAGCGTGTGGTGGCTGGCGCGCACGGCCTGGCCGAGGTCGCGTACGCCCGGCGCCATCCGCCCCTCCAGGTGGCCGATCCACGAGACGCACAGCGGCTCGTTGACCGTCACCCACTCGGTGACCCGGTCGCCGAGCGCGCCGGCGACCACGGTGGCGTAGTCGGCCAGCGCCTCGGCGGTCGCCCGCTCGGGCCAGCCGCCCTTGTCCTGCAACGCCTGCGGCAGGTCCCAGTGGTAGAGGGTGACCATCGGCTTGATGCCCGCTTCGAGGAGCCCGTCGACGAGCCGGTCGTAGAAGGCGAGGCCCGCGGCGTTGACCTGGCCGACCCCGTCGGGGATGACCCGCGGCCAGGCCACCGAGAAGCGGTACGCCTGGACGCCGAGCTTGCGCATCAGCGCGACGTCCTCCTCCCACCGGTGGTAGTGGTCGCAGGCGACGTCGCCGTTGTCCGCGTTGTCGATGGCACCGGGTACCCGGCTGAAGGTGTCCCAGATGGACGGTTTCCGGCCATCCTCTCCCACGGCGCCTTCGATCTGGTACGCCGCGGTGGCGACGCCCCAGGTGAAGTCGGGTGGCAGCTTCGACAGGTCGGGCACGGTGTGGTTCCCCTCTGGTAAAGAGTTCACTTAACAGCCCCGGCGGTCAGGCCGGCGACGAAGTAGCGCTGGAGCATCAGGAAGCCGGCGACCACGGGGATGCTCACGACCAGCGACGCGGCCATAACCTGGTTCCAGTAGACGTTGTACTGGGTCGCGTAGCCCTGCAGACCGACCGCGAGCGTGCGGCTGTTCTCGTCGGTCATCACGGAGGCGAAGAGCACCTCGCCCCAGGCGGTCATGAAGGCGTACACCGTCACGGCCACCACGCCGGGGACCGCCGTCGGCAGGATGACCTGAAACAGTGTCCTCATCGGACCCGCGCCGTCCACCTGTGCCGCCTCGTCGAGGCCGCGCGGGATCGAGTCGAAGTAGCCGACCAGCATCCAGATGGAGAAGGGCAGCGAGAAGGTCAGGTACGTGATGATGAGGCCGGTGCGGCTGGCGTAGAGCTCGATGCCGGTGGCGTTGCCGAGGTTGACGTAGATGAGGAAGAGCGGGAGCAGGAAGAGGATCCCGGGGAACATCTGCGTCGACAGCACGGTCACCGAGAAGATCTGGCGGCCGCGGAAGCGGTACCGGCTGACGGCGAACGCGGCGAAGATGGCGATGGCCACGGAGATGAGCGCGGCCACGCTGGAGACCAGCAGGCTGTTGAGCAGGTACCGGCCGAGCGGCACCGTGCTCCACATGTCGATGAACGCCTGGAAGCTCGGCCGCGACGGTATCCACGTGAACGGGCCCTGCACGTCGCGCAGCGGCTTGAGCGCCGAGCTGACCATCACGTAGAGCGGGGTGATCGTGAACAATGTGAGCAGGGTCAGCACGACCCGCCGCGACCAGCGCTCCGCGGTCGTCTCACGCATGTTCCCTCCTCCGGTTGGTGACCAGCAGGTACGCCGCCGTCACGAGCAGCAGGAAGAGCAGCAGCGCCACCGACATCGCGGATCCCTGGCCGAAGTTCCAGGTGATGAACGAGCTGCGGTAGATGTGGATGGAGATGAGGTCGGCCTGTTCCGGCGCGGACCCTCCGAAGAGGACGAACGGCGTGTTGAAGTCGTTGAACGTCCACAGGAACAGCACCAGGATCAGCACCTGGTTGACCGGCCGCAGCATCGGCAGCGTCACGTCCTTGAGGCGGCGCCAGAAGCCGGCGCCGTCGATCGCGGCGGCCTCGTACATCTCGGTCGGCACGTTCTGCAGGCCGGCCATGATGCACAGGAACGCGAACGGCCACGACCGCCACACCGACACGACCAGCAGGGCCCAGAAGCTGTTGCCGCCGATCAGCCAGAAGGGGCGGTCGTCGGCGAGGCCGGTCGTGGTGAGCAGCTCGTTGAGCAGGCCGGTGTCGCGCTGGTAGATGAAGGTCCAGGTGATGACGGCCGCGTAGACGGGCAGCGCGTACGGGGTGAGGAAGAGGGTCCGCAGCAGTGACCGCCCGGGGAACGGCCGCTGCAGGAACACGCCGGCGAAGAGCCCGAACAGCCACGACAGGCCGACGGAGAACGTCGTGTACAGCACGGTCACCCAGAACGAGTGCAGCAGCTCCTCGCCGACCGGGCCGTTGATGTCCAATGTGGCCCGGTAGTTGTCCAGCCCGGCGAACGGGGCCGCCGACCAGTTGCGGATCTGGAACTGGGTCAGCTCCAGCAGGCTCATCCACACGCCCACCACCATCGGGATGACGTGGACGAGCAGTTCGAGCGCGATGGCCGGGAGCAGGAGCAGGTACGGCAGCTTGGAGCGGGGCAGCCGGGGCTTTTTCTTGCGGCCGGCGCCGGGTGTGGACGGCTCGGCCCGGACCGGAGCCGTCGTGGTGGTCACCATCGTGGTCCTCTCAAGGATGGGCCGTGGAGGGGTCGGCGTTCCCCTCCACGGCCACGCTGTGTCCTCCCGGACTGGCCGCCGCGTCGCGTGGCCGCGACGTGGCGGCCAGCCTCAAGGAGCAGTTGACGTGCTCAGCTGCCCATCTGCTGCTGGGCGTTGCTGAGCTTCTCCTTGATGGCTTGCTCGGTGACCGGCTTGCCGCTGGCCGCGTCCGCGAACAGCTCCTTCATCGCGGTACCCACGAGGGTCTCGAACTTGCTCTCCTCCGCGACCTGGGGCAGCGGGGCGGCGCTGGTGGCGAGCACCTGGGCGAGCACCTTCTGCTCCTCGGCCTGGAACGCCGCGTCCGAGGCGACGGTGGTGACCGACGGCAGCGAGCCGTAGGTCTTGTTGAGCTGGACCTGCTCGGCGTCGCTGGTCATGAACTTGACGAACTGCAGCGCGGCGTCCTTGTCCTTGGTGTGCTTGAACACCGCGATGTTGATGCCGGCCACCATGCTGTTGACCTTCTTGCCGCCGGCCGGGGCGGTGGCCGGGAACGGCACGGGCGCGACGCCGTACGCGTCGGCCGCCATGCCCTGCGCCTTGAACGCGTTGCCGGCCGCCTGCCACAGCAGCATGGCCGCCTTGCCGTTGGCGAAGTCGGCGACCGACTGGTTCTGCGCGTACTCGGCGTTGCTCGGGTTGACGATCTTGTCAACGGCCATGAAGTCGATGTACCGCTTGACCGCCGCCACGTTCTGCGGGGTGTCGAAGGTCGGCTTGCCGGAGGCGTCGAACCACTCGCCGCCCCACTGCTGGCCGAACGCGAAGGCGTGGTGCGCGTTTTCCGAAGGGTTGGCGCCCTCGACCGCGAGGCCCCACTGCTGGCCCTTGGTCAGCTTCTTGCCGACCTCGATCAGCTCTTCCCAGGTCGTCGGCGGCGCGGTGACGCCGGCGTCGGCGAACATCTTCTTGTTGTAGTACAGCGCGTACGCGAGGCTGTACAGCGGAACGGCGGTCGGCGGCTGGCCGGGTGCGCCCGCGGCGGCCAGCGCGGCCGGCACGAAGCGGTCCTTGCCGCCGACGGAGTTGAGCGTGGCGTCGTCGAAGGGGACGAAGGCGCCGGTCGCCTGCAGCGACGCCGACCAGGTGTTGCCGATGTTGACCACGTCCGGGCCCTTGCCGGAGGTGGCCGCGGCGAGCAGCCGGTTGAGCAGGTCGGACCAGGGCACGACCTCAACGTTGACCTTGATGCCGGTCTGCTGCTCGAACTTGTCCAGCTCGGGCTGGAGCGTCTGCTTGTCGAAGTCGATGCTGGCGCCCTGGTTGCTGGCCCAGTAGGTGAGCGTCTTGGCACCGCCGCCCGAACCACTGTCCGAGTCGTCGCCACACGCGGTAATCGAAGCGGCCAGCATCACAGCCGCGGCAGTCATAGCTAACAGTCGTCGAGACACGATCTGCCCTTCTGGCGTGGGTATTACATCAGGGCTTAAATTACGTCGTCATTAAAGTGACTTTGCGGTGCGGCGTCAAGGGATCGCTCTCACGATGCTGGCCGCGGGCGCGAGAGCCTTACAGTTATCTGCCGGTAGGCGGGTTGATCGAGGTGGTGCATGAGCGGGAGCCGTGAGGCTACGGACCTTGACCACGACGGCGGACGAGCGCCGAGCGGCGGAGCGAGGTAGGCATGAGCGGGAGCCGTGAGGCTACGGACCTTGACCACGACGGCGGACGAGCGCCGAGCGGCGGAGCGAGGTAGGCATGAGCGGGAGCCGTGAGGCTACGGACCTTGACCACGACGGCGGACGAGCGCCGAGCGGCGGAGCGAGGTAGGCATGGCCCTGGAACGGACGACGAACCGCACGGTGCGGCTGCGGAACCGGGCGGCGCTGCTGTCGAAGCTCTTCCTGGAGGGTCCGCTGACCCGCCAGGACCTGGCCCGCGACACCGGGCTGAGCCAGCCCGCGGTCAGCAACGTGGTCGCCGACCTGATCGCGGCCGGCCTGGTGGTGGACGCCGGCGCACTGGAGTCCGACGGCGGCCGGCCGAGCATGAGCCTGCGCGTGGCGCCCCGGTTCGCGCTGGTCGCGGGCGTGGACGTCGGCGAGACCCGGGTGCGGGTGGAGCTGTTCGACCTGTCCATGGCGCTGCTGGCCAGCGCCGACTACCCGATCGACGCGACCCGCCCGCCCGGGGCGATCGGCGAGCCGGGAGTGGCCGGCGAGCGGGGCGAGCCCGCCCAGCAGAGCCCCGACCCGGCCACGGTGGTGCGGCACATCGTCGCGGGCCTCTCGGCCGTGACCGAGCGGGCCGGCGTTTCCCGCACCGACCTGCTCGGCGTGGGTGTGGGCGTCTCCGGCGTGGTCGTGCAGGACTCCGAGGCGGTCGTGTACGCGCAGACGCTCGGCTGGGACGGCGTGCCCCTCGAGCGGATGATCCGGGCCGAGGTCGACGTCCCGCTCTACATCGACAACGGCGCCAAGACGCAGGGTCAGGCCGAGATGTGGTTCGGCGCCGGGCGGGGCGCGCGGCACGCGGTGTTCGCGCTGGTCGGCTCGGGTGTCGGCGCCACGGTGGTCAGCAACGGCGCGACCTACCGCGGGGTGGCCAGCAGCGCCGGCGAGTGGGGCCACACCACGCTCGTGTACGGCGGCCGGGACTGCCGTTGCGGCGCCCGCGGCTGCCTGGAGGCGTACGTCGGCGCGGAGGGCATCATCGAGCGCTACCGGGAGGCGCGGCGGGGTCGCGCGGTGCCCGGCGTGGACGAGGAGTCGCAGATCAACGCGCTGCTGGCGGCCGCCGACCGCTCCGAGACCGCCCAACGGGTGCTCGAGGAGACGGCCGGCTACCTGGGCGCCGGCGTGGCCAACCTGATCAACCTGTTCAACCCCGAGCGGGTGGTGCTGGGTGGCTGGGCCGGCCTGGCGCTGGGCCCCCGACTGCTGCCCGCGATCCGCGCGGCGGCGGCCGCCCAGGCACTGCGCAAGCCCTTCGAGCAGGCCACCATCGAGCTGGGCCAGCTCGGTGTGGACGCGGTGGCGCTGGGCGCGGCGACGCTTCCGGTGGCCCACCTGCTGACGGCCGGCGGCGTCCGCGCTGACAACGTCGTCACCGCGGCTGCGGTCTGATCTTCCGCCACTTCCGGCATTCAGGATATATAACGTTGTAATAAATTGATGTCTTGACGTGGATGTGACCCGGGCGCAACACTCGGGCCCGAGCGAGAGCGCTCTCCCCCACCCCACGGCAATGTCCCGGTTTCGGCGTCCGGGCCCCACCCCACGGACAGGCAGGGTCATGATTTTTCGTGGTTTCCCGTCCCGTACTCCCCTTCGCCGGATCAGACGTCGGCCGCTCATCCTCACCGTCGTCGCGGCGGTCGTGCTCGCCCTGATACCGCTCGGCGCGATCCCGTTCGCCAGCGCCGCGCCGACGCTCATCTCGCAGGGCAAGCCGGTAACCGCCTCGTCGAGCGAGTCCGCCGCCTACCCGGCGTCCGCGGTCGTCGACGGAAACACCGGCACCCGCTGGGCTTCCGCGTTCAGCGATCCACAGTGGATCCAGATCGACCTGGGCACGACGGCGACGATCAGCCAGGTCGTGCTGCGCTGGGAGGCGGCGTACGCGTCGGCGTACCAGATCCAGACCTCCGGCAACGGCACCACCTGGACGAACATCTACTCGACGACCACCTCGACCGGCGGCACCCAGACGCTCAACGTGACCGGCACCGGCCGGTACGTGCGGATGAACGGCACCGCCCGCGCCACGGCCTGGGGCTACTCGCTGTGGGAGTTCGAGGTGATCGGTGAGTTCGGCGGCCAGCCGAACGCGTGCGGTACCGCCAACGCGGCCGCCGGTCGCCCCGCGACCGCCTCCTCCACCGAGTCCGCCACCGCCTACCCCGCGTCCGCCGCGGTCGACGGAAACACCGGCACCCGCTGGGCCTCGGCCTTCAGCGATCCACAGTGGATCCAGGTGGACCTGGGCACCAGCCAGTCGATCTGCCAGGTGGTGCTGCAGTGGGAGGCGGCGTACGCGACGGCGTACCAGATCCAGACCTCCGCCAACGGCACCAGCTGGACCACCATCTACTCCACGACCACCTCGACCGGCGGCACCCAGACGCTCGACGTGAGCGGCACCGGCCGGTACGTGCGGGTGAACGGCACCGCCCGCGCCACCGCATACGGGTACTCGCTCTGGGAGCTGCAGGTCCGCACCGGCACCACCTCGACCCCGCCGACCACGCCGCCCACCACGGGCCCGGTCGACCCGGTCGAGCCGACCGACCCGCGCAACCCCAACTTCGGGCCGAACACGTTCGTCTTCGACCCCTCCACACCCACCTCGACCATCCAAAGTCGACTGAACACCATCTTCGCGCAGCAGGAGACGGCGCAGTTCGCGCCCAACCGGTACGCGGTGCTGTTCAAGCCCGGCAACTACACGGCCGACGTCAACCTCGGCTTCTTCACCCAGGTCGCCGGCCTCGGCATGTCGCCGGACGACACCAACCTCAACGGCCACGTGCGCGCCGAGGCGTTCTGGATGGGCGGCAACGCCACCCAGAACTTCTGGCGCTCGGCCGAAAACCTCTCCGTCACGCTGCCCGCCGGCACCATCGTGGAACGCTGGGCGGTCTCCCAGGCCGCGCCGTACCGCCGCATGCACCTGCGCGGCGCCGGCAACCAGATCCAGCTCTGGAACGGCGGCGACGGCTGGTCCTCCGGCGGCTTCATCGCCGACACCAAGGTGGACGGTCAGGTCGTCTCCGGTTCGCAGCAGCAGTGGTACTCGCGCAACAGCGAGTTCGGCAGCTGGAACGGCGGCGTGTGGAACATGGTGTTCCAGGGCGTGTCCGGCGCGCCGGCGGCCAACTACCCGAACCCGCCGCACACCGTCATCGGCACCACGCCGGTGGTCCGCGAGAAGCCGTTCCTGTACATCGACGGCACCGGTGAGTACCGGGTGTTCGTGCCCGCGCTGCGCACCAACTCCTCCGGCACCACCTGGTTCAACAAGACGCCGGCCGGCTCGTCGATCTCGCTGAGCCAGTTCTACGTGGTCCGCCCCGGCACCACCGCGGCGACCATCAACAACGCGCTCGCCGCCGGGCGGCACCTGCTGTTCACGCCGGGCCTCTACCAGACCGACCAGCCCATCCGGATCACCCGCCCCGACACGGTGGTGCTCGGCCTCGGCCTCGCCACGATCCGGCCCACCAACGGCTCGACGGCCATCTCGGTCGCCGACGTCGACGGCGTGAAGGTCGCCGGCCTCATGATCGAGGCGGGCACCGTCAACACCAACACGCTCATGGAGGTCGGCCCGGCCGGGTCGTCGGCGAGCCACGCCGCCAACCCGACGTCGCTGCACGACGTGTTCTTCCGCATCGGCGGCGCGGTCGCCGGCAAGGCCACCAACTCGCTCGTGGTCAACAGCGACAACGTGATCGGCGACCACATGTGGCTGTGGCGCGCCGACCACGGTGACGGCGTCGGCTGGACCGTCAACCCGGCCGACACCGGGCTCGTCGTCAACGGCGACAACGTCACCATGTACGGCCTGTTCGTCGAGCACTACCAGAAGTACGAGGTCATCTGGAACGGCAACGGCGGCCGCACGTACTTCTTCCAGAACGAGAAGCCGTACGACCCGCCGAACCAGGCCGCGTGGATGAACGGCAGCACGCGAGGGTACGCCGCGTACAAGGTGGCGAGCGGCGTCACCACGCACGAGGCGTGGGGCGTGGGCAGCTACTGCTACTTCAACGTCAACCCCGCGGTGGTCAACGAGCGCTCGTTCGAGGTACCGGACACGCCCGGCGTGCGTTTCCACAACCTGGTGACGATCTCGCTGGGCGGCGTCGGCACGATCAACCGCATCATCAACAACAGCGGCGGTACCGCCAACACGGCGACCCAGCGGCAGACCCTGAACAACTACCCGTAAGTCCCTTGTAGACCGCAGTTTCCCCACGAAGAGACCGTGGCCACGGACCGCCTCCGCGACGGGCGGCCCGTGGCCACGGTCCGTTAAAGTCCGATCATGAACGTGCCGGACCGGCTCCGGTGGGCGGTCGAGCGGCTGGACGTGGCACCCACCGACCACGTGCTGGAGATCGGCTGCGGCCCCGGCGTGGCGGCGGACCTCGTCTGCCAACGCCTCGACGGCGGCCACCTGCTCGCCATCGACCGCTCACCGGTCGCCATCGACCGCGCCACGCGGCGCAACGCCGCGCACATCACCGCCGGCCGGGCCGACTTCCGCGACACCGCGCTGGAGGAGCTGGCCACCGACGAGCGCTTCGACACCGCGTTCGCCGTCAACGTCAACCTCTTCTGGACCCGCTCCCCCGCGCACGAGCTCGCCCTGATCCGCGGCCTGCTGCGCCCGGGCGGCGCGCTGCACCTGTGCTACGAGCCGCCCGACCCGGCCCGCCTCACCGACCTCGCCGCGACGCTCCAGGCCGCGCTGACCGCGCACGGCTTCCACCCCACGACCACCACCGGCGCCCGCTTCCTCGACGTCAGCGCCACCCCCGCCTGAGCCCACCACACCCGTCACGCGTGGGACGGCAGCGGCCCCAGCCGGGCGGCGACCCGCTCGCGAAGCATCTGGTACTCCCTGAGCCGGCGGGGTGGCGGGCCGGGCGGGCGGGCCACCGGGCGCGCCCCGACCACCTGCTGCCCGTCGACGAACTGTGACCGCGTCAGGTCCAGCTCGACGCCGCTCGCCAGCCTGTTCCACCAGTGGTAGCCGTGCTGCTCGGCACCGTGCCACACCTCGCCGAGCATGAGCTCGCCGCCGAGCAGGTCGTGCAGGACGAGCGCGGTGACGTCGCAGTGGCCCCAGGCCGGGTTGTCCGGGTGCCAGGGGCTGCGGGCCACGTCGTCCGGCGAGCAGGTGTCGGCGGACCAGCTGGCGCGCAGGGCCGCCTCGATCTCGCCGAGGGTCCAGACAGTCACCGCGCGAGTATGCCCGCCCCCTACGACAGAACCGCCGCGTAGACCTCGATCTCCACGCGCAGCGAGGGGTGCAGCAGCGCGGAGACGGCCACGAGGGTGGCGGCGGGCCGGACGTCGCCGAACGCCTCGCGGTGGGCGCGGGCGACGAGCTCGGTGTCGGCGATGTCGGTCACGTACGTCACCGTGCGCACCACGTCCGCCAGCTCCGCACCCGCCTCACGCAGCGCCGCCTCGATGATCGAGATGGCCGCGCGCGCCTGCTCGTACGCGTCCTCGCCCGGCGCGGTCGTCCCCGCCACGTGGATGTGGTCGCCGACCCGCACCGCGCGGCTGTACCCGTACACGCCCTCGAAGTCGCTGCCCGAGCTGATGTTGATTCGCTGCACGGCTACACCGTAGGCGACCGGCCGCGGATACGCTGCTCGCGTGGGTGACGGTGGGTACGACCTCGACAGGTTCGTGCGCGCGCAGGAGCCGGTCTACGCCGGCGTGCTCGCCGAGCTGCGCGCCGGGCGCAAGCGCGGGCACTGGATGTGGTTCGTGTTTCCGCAGGTCGCCGGCCTGGGCCAGAGCGAGACCGCACGCTACTACGCAATCTCCTCGCGCGAGGAGGCCGCCGCCTACCTGGCGCATCCGGTGCTCGGTCCCCGCCTGGCCGAGTGCACCGGGCTGGTACTCGCCGTGGAGGGGCGGTCGGCCGCCGACTTCCTCGGCTACCCCGACGACCTGAAGCTGCGCTCCTCGATGACGCTCTTCGCCGAGGTCGCGCCCGACCCGGCGCCCTACCGGGCCGTGCTGGACCGCTACTTCGACGGCGCCGCCGACGACCGGACGCTGGCCCTGCTCACCCGCGACGCCTGAGGGATCCCGCGCGGGCCGACCGGCTCACTCCAGGCGCAGCAGCATGCGGCCGCCGTACGCCAAGGCGGCCACCGAGCCGGCCAGGAGCAGCACGCCCCACACGGCCGGCGGGAGCAGGGTGAGTCGGCGCAGCTCGTCGTGGTCGGAGCCCTTCTTGGCGTAGACGCCGCCGCGCATCACCAGCAGGCTCTGCTCGACCGCGGCGATCAGCAGGAACCAGGCCCACACGTGCGCCAGCAGCGCCTGGGTGGGTGGCTCGGTGTAGAGAGCGACGAGGAACACGAGCACGACCAGCGCGGGCACCACCAGCCAGCCGACCGGGCCGCGCACGACGAACAGCATGACGACCAGGAAACCGAGGCTGGCCCAGAAGACGGCCGCGCTGTAGCCGCGCACCGCGAGCCACGCGGCGCCCAGCCCGAACGCGGAAGGGCCCAGGTGCCCCATCATCGTGACCGGCACGTCGACGAGCCACGGCAGCTTGCCGCCGAACGTGGTGGCCGCCTCGCCGCTGCGCTCCAGGCGGATGCTCACCACCTTCTGCGCGAACAGGCGGCCGACCAGAGCGTGCCCGCCCTCGTGGGCGACCGTCGCCGCGAACTTCGTCACCATGAACATCGGCACCGCGCCCACCCAGGCGATCACCGCGGCCAGCACCGCGACGCGCGCGGGGTCGGCGGCGGTCGCGGCGGCGGCGAGGGGCACGGGCGCCACGGTCCCACCGCCGCGGGAAAGGTCACCATCGGCGAAACGGCCGGCACCGACTTAATCGGTTGTCGACCCGACCGCGGCCTGCTGAACTAGTCGGCGACCGCCCGAACGAGCGAAAGGGAGCCCCGCGATGCGTGCAGCGTGCATGTCCGTCCAGAAGGGAGTCGTCACCTACGTGAAGGACATCACGCGTGAGCATGTTGAACCTGGGGATCCTGGCCCATGTCGACGCCGGTAAGACAAGCCTGACCGAGCGGCTGCTCTACGCCGCCGGCGTGATCGACGAGATCGGCAGCGTCGACGCGGGCAGCACACAGACCGACTCGATGGCGCTCGAACGCCAGCGCGGCATCACGATCAAGTCGGCCGTCGTGTCGTTCGCGATCGGCGACGTCACCGTCAACCTGATCGACACGCCCGGCCACCCCGACTTCATCGCCGAGGTGGAGCGGGTACTCGGCGTGCTCGACGGCGCGGTGCTCGTCGTCTCCGCCGTCGAAGGCGTGCAGGCGCAGACCCGCGTGCTGATGCGCACGCTGCGCCGCCTGCGGATACCCACCATCCTGTTCGTCAACAAGATCGACCGGACCGGCGCCCGCTACGCGGACCTGCTGGCCGCCGTCGCCGACAAGCTCACCCCCGACGCGGTACCCATGGGGTCCGTCACCGCGATCGGCACGCGCGACGCCGCGTTCGTGGAGCGTCCGGACGACCCGGCACTCGTCGACGTGCTCACCCGGCACGACGACGCGCTGCTGGCCGCCTACGTGGCGGACGAGGGCGCGGCCACGCCGCACCGGCTGCGGGCCGATCTCGCGGCAGCGACGCGACGGGCGAGCGTGTACCCCGTCTTCTTCGGCTCGGCGATCACGGGTGCCGGCGTACCCCCTCTCATGAAAGGGATCGCGGACCTGCTGCCGGCCGCGGCCGGTGACCCCGGCGGGACCCTGTCCGGCACGGTGTTCAAAGTGGAGCGTGGCGCGGGCGGCGAGAAGGTCGCGTACGTACGCCTCTTCTCCGGCACCGTCCACACGCGAGACCGCCTGATGGTGCGCGGCGACGACAGCAAGGTCACCGCGATCGGCGTGTTCGACCGCGGCGGCACCGTGCGCGCCGACGAGGTGTCCGCCGGCCGCATCGGCAAGCTGTGGGGCCTCGGCGCGGTGCGCATCGGCGACCCGATCGGCGAACCGCGCGCTGGCGCCACGCACCACTTCGCGCCGCCGTCGCTGGAGACCGTCGTCGTGCCGGCGCACCCGGCAGACAAGGGCGCGCTGCACGCGGCGCTCACCCAGCTCGCCGAGCAGGACCCGCTGATCAACCTGCGCCAGGACGCGATCCGCCAGGAGATGTCGGTCTCGCTCTACGGCGAGGTGCAGAAGGAGGTCATCCAGGCGACGCTCGCCGGCGACTACGGCGTGTCGGCCACCTTCCGGGAGAGCACCTCCATCTGCGTCGAACGGCCGGAGGGCAGCGGCGCGGCCGTCGAGTTCATGGGCAAGGACGGCAACCCCTTCCTGGCCACCGTCGGGCTGCGGGTCGACCCGGCACCGGCCGGCAGCGGCGTCGGCTACCGGCTGGAGGTGGAGCTGGGGTCGATGCCGTACGCGTTCATGAAGGCGGTCGAGGACACCGTCCGCGAGACCCTGGAGCAGGGCCTGCGCGGCTGGCGGGTCACCGACTGCGTGGTGACGATGACCCACTCGGGGTACGCGCCGCGGCAGAGCCACGCGCACGCCACCTTCGACAAGAGCATGTCCAGCACCGGCTTCGACTTCCGCGGCCTCACCCCGCTGGTGCTCATGGCGGCGCTCACCCGCGCGGGCACGGTCGTGCACGAGCCGCTGCACCGGTTCCGGCTGGAGTTTCCGGTGCCGTGCTTCGGCGCCCTCCTGCCGGTGCTGGTGCGGCTCGGCGGCGTGCCCCGCCGGCACGACCTGCACGGCGGCGGGGACGCCGGATGGCGCCAGCTTCCCGGGGCCTCCAGCGGGCACAGCTCGCTCGGCGTGCTGGAGGGCGACATTCCGGCGGCGCGGGTGCACGAGCTCCAGCAGCGGCTGCCCGGCCTCACCCAGGGCGAGGGCGTGCTGGAGAGCGCGTTCGACCACTACGCGCCGGTGCGGGGGCCGGCGCCGGCCCGCGAGCGGTGGGACGCCAACCCGCTGGACCGGAAGGAGTACCTGCTGCGCGTGCTCCGCCGCGTGCCGTGAATCATGGGGTCATGGAGTTCGGAGTTGGCATCTTCCCCACGTACGACGGCATGAAGCCGGGTGACGTGGCCCGGTTCGTCGAGGAGCGCGGCCAGGACGCGCTGTACTTCGCCGAGCACACCCACATCCCCGCCACGGAGACCGACCGCGCGCCCGGCAAGCCGCTGCCGTCGAAGTACTGGAAAACGTACGACCTGTTCGTCGCGCTCACCGCCGCCGCGGCGGCGACCACGCGGCTGCGCGTGGCCAGCGGCATCTGCCTCGTCATCGAGCGCGACCCCATCACCACCGCCAAGGAGGTGGCGAGCGTCGACCACCTCTCCGGCGGGCGGCTCGAGTTTGGCGTGGGCGCCGGCTGGAACCGCACCGAGATGCTCCACCACGGCACCGACCCCCGCGTCCGCATGCGCGTGCTGCGCGAGCGGGTCGAGGCCATGAAGACAATCTGGACGAACGACGAGGCCAGCTACTCCGGCCGCTACGTCAACTTCGAGCGCATCTGGTCCTGGCCCAAGCCCGCCCAGCGGCCCCACCCGCCCATCCTCGTCGGCGGCAGCGGCCCGACGGTGCTCGACCGGGTCCTGACGTTCGGCGACGCGTGGTTCCCCAACTACTGGCCCGGCGTCTACGACCGCATCGCCGAACTGCGCGCGCGTGCCGACCGCCCCGTCGAGGTCCAGATGATGAGCGTCCCCGCCGACCCCAAGATCTTCGAACGCCTCCGCGAGGCCGGCGTCCGCCGCGTCGCCCAGTGGCTCCCCTCCGGCCCCCGGTGGCGGGTCGAGCAGGCCCTGGAAACGTGGGAGCGCGCGATCGCCGAGTACCACCCGGAGTGACGGCCGTGTTCCTCTCACTGGTGACGCTCATCGTCCGCGACTACGACGAGGCGATCGCGTT
Organism: Phytohabitans houttuyneae; assembly: GCF_011764425.1. Lineage (NCBI taxonomy): Bacteria > Bacillati > Actinomycetota > Actinomycetes > Micromonosporales > Micromonosporaceae > Phytohabitans > Phytohabitans houttuyneae. The sequence continues at coordinate 166,593 of NZ_BLPF01000003.1, read as the reverse complement.
CTTCGTCGACCTGCTCGGCTTCGAGTTAGCGGAGGACTCCCCGTCGCAGACCAACGACGGCCGCCCCAAGCGCTGGGTCGTGGTCCGCCCGCCGGGCGCGCAGACGGGCCTGCTGCTGGCCCGCGCCGACGGCCCCGACCAGGAAGCGGCCGTGGGCGCGCAGATGGCCGGGCGCGTCGGCTTCTTCCTGCGGGTGGACGACTTCGACGCGGTGTACGACCGGCTGGTGGCGGCGGGCACGACCTTCGTGCGCCAGCCGACCGACCAACCTAGGTTTGGTGGGTCGCGGGCGTGCCGTCGGACGGGTCGCGACCGGTCAGGCTAGCGGGCGGGTGGCGCGGCGGCCCAGTGCCAGCAGCGCGCCCGCCGCCACCAGGCCGACCCCCGCGGCGGTGGCGGCCTTGGGCAGCCACGGCGGGATGTCGAGAAACACGGTGATGCCCAGGATGCGGGACAGGCCCCACGGCAGCAGCGCCATCTGGTCGTTCCACACGGTCAGCGCGCGCTCCAGGCCCACGCCGGTGACCACGCCGCCGAACGCCGCGACCGGCACGCCGCCGGCCACCAGCACCCGGGCCGTCGCGTGGCGGGCGCTCAGGCCGTAGCCGCCGCGCAGTGCGTGGTAGGCGGCGACGAACACCCACAGGAACGCGGCGAACGCGACCGCGATGTAGGCGCCGCGGGCCGTCGGGTCGGTCCAGAAGTTGAACCAGTAGCGGCCCGGGCCCCGCGTGGCCGTGCCCACCTCCAGGATCAGCGTGCGCAGCGTGGCCGCTCCCCGAGTGCGGCCCACAGCGCGTACGGGTCGGCGCCGCCGAGCAGCAGGCGGAGCGCGACCGCGAAGAGCAGCCACGAGCCCAGGGTCACGGTCAGGTGGGCGGGTGAGGCGAACCAGGTGTACGCGGCGCGGCTCAGCACCAGCGCGAGCGCCGGCAGCGCCCAGACGAGCACCCGGTCGGCGGCCGTCGGCGGGGTGGCAGTCCGCCGACCCGCCACGGCCGCGTCATGCCCACCCACAGCGCGCGCAGGGCGGCGAGGCCGGGGAACCGCCGCCCGCGCCAGAACGCGCCGACCAGGACCGCCGCGATGAGGAGCGCGAGCAGCGCGCGGGCCAGCCAGGCCATCGCCCGGTCGCGTTCGGCGTGGGACAGGCCGATGTCCGCGGCCGGGAAGCGGAAGGCGGGCAGGTCGACGTCGTCGCCGTACCGCGCGACGTGCGCGTCGCGGGCCTCGACGTAGCGGGCGCGGGCCGACTCCCACGCGGCGCGGGCGTCCGGGTCGCCGGTGTCGAGCCACTGCGCGTACCGCAGGAACATCGTGCGGTAGGCGCCGAGGGTTTCGAACAAGTTCAACTGGAAGTCGAGGGTGTCCACGAACCGCTGCCGCAGCGCGGGGTCGCGCCACGTCGCGGGGTCGGTGGCGGCAATCCGCTCGCGCATCCGGCGGGAGACCTCGACCGCCTCGCCGCCCTCGCGGATCGCCTCGTCCAGGCGGTCCCGGCTCACCGAGTAGATGCTGTCGAGCACCGCGCTGTCGCCGGTCACGATGTCCCACTCGAAGATCCACATCATCGGCGGCGGGTGGACGCCGAGCGCCTTGACCGTGCGGTTGGCGTACGGTCCGATGTAGAGGCCCTTCGTCACCGCCTGGCGGGACAGGGCCATCACCTCGCCGATCGCGGCCACCGTCGCCGGGTCGGCGGAGAACGTCTGCCGCGCCCAGTCGGCGGTCACGCGTGCCGGGTCGGCGTCCGGGTCCCAGGCGAGGCGCGCGGCGGAGTAGACGTTGAGGTCGTACAGCTGCCAGAAGCCCTCGCGCAGGTAGAGCGTGCGCGGGCCGGCGCGCAGCGGCCCGCCGCCCTGCGTCCACGTCCACACGCCCTCGACCTGCGGGTTGGCGGCCAGGAACCGGCGCAGCGCGGCGCCGTGCAGCGTGCCGAGGTCGTTGGGGAGCGCGCCGAAGACCTCGAACTCGCGCCGCGCCTGGAACTCGACGATCCGCCGCTGCGTACCCATCTCGAGCGTGTGGTTGAACGGGAGGTGGCTGTAGTAGTCGCCGAGGCAGTACTTGGTGGAGACGATGAGGTACGGGTCGTCGATGCCGCCCAGCACCTCCTGGTACGACTCGGCGTCGATGTGCATCTCGCCGACCGCGCCGACCCCGATGCTCCAGGTGCGGAAGATGATGTCGCGGCCGCCCTCGCCGGCCACGTCGAGGAGGGCGCGGAGCATGGTCCGCACGGCGGCCGGCGTCTTGACCGCGATCTCCGACGTGTAGTCCCACCCGGGGAAGCTGTAGATGTCGCCGCCCTCGCCGATGCGCACCATCAGTCCCGCCGCGTACGGCAGTGAGGCGAAGAACTCGCGCAGCCCGGCCTGGTAGACGCTCCACAGTCGAGCGTCCTCGGTGTCCATGCCGCCGGGCAGGCGCCGCAGGTGATCGCGCAGCGGCGGGGAGATGGCGAGCATGTCGGTCATGAAGTAGACCTTCATGCCCAGGTCCGCCGCGTACCGCCAGACCGGCCCGAAGTGCTCCACCATCGCGCGGGCGCGGGCCACGTGCGGGTCGCCGCCGGGGTAGACGCCGAGGCCGTCGAACGTGACGTACTCCAGGAAGCCCTGCACGACGATGCCGTTGTACCCCTGGGCGAGCGAGTGGTCGACAAGCTGGCGGTACTGCGCGGAGATCTGCCCGACCGCGGCGGCGTCCACATAGGGCGGTCCACTGAGGACGGCCGGGCCGACGACGTCGGTGTTGAGCGAGTAGTCGTCGCTGCCCGCCCAGCCGGCCGGGTCGGCGTCGATGCCCACCGCGCCCGAGTCGACGAGCCGCAGCCCCAGCCTCGGCGCGACGACCCGGCCGTCGTCGCCGGGCGGCAGGACGGGCGCGCCGGAGCGGACCCGGTCGGCGAGCGTGTAGAGCCCGGCGGCGGCGCCCGCCGGGGTGGCCGCCTCGACGCGCAGCCCGGCGCCGTCGCGCGACAGCCGGAAGCCCTCGCCGCTCGGGCCGTCCCCACCCGGCGCCGTGCCAGCCCTCGGCGGCGCCTCCGTACCCGGCGGCGTCGTGGGGCCTGGCGGCGTCGTGGGGCCCGGCGGCGTCGTGGGGCCCGGCGGCGTCGTGGGGCCGGGCGAGGTCGAAGGGGTGGGCGACGCGGGGTCGGGCGAGGTCGCGGGGCCGAGCGCCGCGGGCGCGCTCAGGGTGACCCGGACGGTGGGGCCGTCGCCGCCGGACGTGCCGACCGCCGGACGCGCGCCGCCGCGCTGCTCCACGGCCGTGGCGAGCGCGGTCGCGGCCAGCTCGATCCGCTTGTCGGCGGGAGTCTCGACGCGGGCGAACGCGGGCGCCGGCTCCATGTCGCGGGGCGGCGCCGGCGTGAGCTCCTCGGGTGGCACGCCGGCCGGGGTGAAGCTCAGCCCGAGCGCCTTGTCGACCTGCCAGGCGATGGCCGCGCCGACGCCCAGCAGCACGAGCGCGGTGGCGCCGGCTATCCACGGGCGCGCGGCCAACCCCCGAACCAGGGACACGCGGCCATCCTACGGTTCGATCACGCCGCGATCCGGCTCACGCCAGCAGGCGGTCGAGGAACGGGTTGGTGAACACCCGGTGCGGGTCGAGCGCGTCGAGCACGCCGACCGCGGCGTCCCACGTGGGGTCGGGGCCTTGGCGGTACGAGTCCGGCACGGTGCCGGTGACGAACGGGACGTCCGCCCACGCCGCGTCGCTCGTGTACCCCCAGCCTTTCGACCACTCGGCACGCGCTGCCGCGTACCCCTGGTAGTTGGCGAAGAAGAACTGCTCCATCTCGCGGTAGAAGGCGTGCGCGCCGGGCGCGGTCGGGAACGTCAGCACGTCGAACCACACCACCACGTCCCAGTCCGGGTGGTCGGCGCGCGGCCGGGCGGCGGACAGCGCCGGTGGCGCCGCGCCGGGCACACCGCAGTCGGCGGCCCGGTCCACGCCGCCGACCCGGATCTCCACCTGGCCGGTGACCGGGTAGAGCCCGCGCGCCTGGTACGCCGCCACCGAACGCTCGTGGTACACGGCGAACTCGTGTACCACCCGCTGGATCGAGGCGCGGCTCGTGTGCACGGCGTACCCGTTCGCCGTCTCCCGCAGCGTTGTCGGCTTGACGTACAGCAGCAGGTTCTTCGATCGGCCCCACAGGTCGGTGGCGAGCGTGGCGGTCAGGCCGGTGGCCGCCACCGTGTACTGCAGCTGGCCGAACGTGGGTGTGAGCGCCCACTCCCCCGCGAGCAGCCGCTCGGCGAGGTCCGACACCGCCTCGGGCACGTTGTCGGAGAACGGGTAGTTGTAGGGCGCGACGACCGGGCGGGAGGTGAGCGGCCGCTGCGGGCTGACGCTCCACACCTTCACCCAGGGTTTGGTGGTGTTGGTGAACCAGATCGCCTCCACCCGGCCGCCCTGGTCGACGTAGCGGGCGTACGTGCGGCCGGGCGTGCCGGGCGGCCCGAAGAGCTCGCTCACCGGTACGTCCACATGGGACACGCAGCGCAGGTTGTGGTCGGCCCCCACCCGCAGCACCGCCTCGGTGATGAACGCCCTGCCGACATGGGTGAGCAGCGCCGGACCCTCGGGGTCGGTGCGGTTGAACGTGTTCAACACATAGCGGCCGGCTGATGGGTCCCAGACGACGGCCGTGAGCGACAGGATCAGGTTGCTGAGCGTGCCGTACGTGTGGCCGGGAGCGAGCGTCTCGCCGGCGGCGGGCACCGACGTGCCGTGGCCGTTGATGGCGAGCACGCCGCCGACGCTGAGGTCGCCCGGCGCGGGTGTGTTGGTGACGCCGAGGCCACCGGCTTCCAGGAAGGCGTACAGGTCGTCCATCGACGCGCCGGCCTGCACGCGCACCACCGGGCCGGGCTCCACCGACATCGCGGTGAGGTGGCGGGTGGTGTCGACGAGCAGCACTTGGTCGGCGGGGGCGGTCGCCTCGGTGACGGTCAGCGGTGCCCAGCCGTGCCGGTACCCGCGCGGCCGCACCTTCCAGCCGGCGCCGTGCGCCCAGTTGACGACGGTGACGACCTCGCCGGGCGTACGCGGGACGCAGGTCCACAGGCTGGCGACGCGGATCTCGCCGGCCCAGTTCTCGTACACCTCGCGGTGCACGTCGACACCGGCCGGAAAGCCCGGTGGCGGGTCGTCGCGGAGCACGCCGGTGGGGAACCAGGCGACGCCGGCCGCGGCGGCTGACGCACGGAGCAGGTCACGACGGGTCAGTTCGGCCATGGTGGACAGTGTGGGCACGCACCCCGTACCCCCGCCGGGTGAGTGCCCGCTTCGGACCGGTTGGCGCCGTCTCGCAGGAACGCGCTACTTCGCCGCGAGCACGTCCACGACGAAGCGCAGCGGGCCGCCCGGCTGGCCGCCCTGCGGGTTGTCGCCGTACGCCAGGTCGGCCGGGATGTCCAGCTGGACGCGGCTGCCCACGGTCACGCCGACCAGGCCCTGGTCCCAGCCGGGGATGACGTTGCCCGAGCCGAGCGGGAAGGGGAACGCCTCCGAACGGTTCCACGAGGCGTCGAAGACCTCGCCGGTGGCGTAGCAGGCGCCGACGTAGTTGACCGTGATGTTCTGCCCCGCCTTGGTCGCCGCGCCCTTGCCCTTGATGATCGGGGTGACGACGAGCTTGTCGACCGTGCCGCTGCCCGGCTCGACCTGCGGCCGGGTCTTGAGCGCCGGGTCGGCGCCCGCGGGCACCGGCGGGAAGCCCGCGACCTCCTGCGGCGTGGGTGCCGGCTGCCCCGCGCACGCGGGCGCGGCCGCCGCGCTGGGGCTGGGGGCGACGCTGGCGGTGGTGGTGAGGGCCGGCGAGCCGACGTCTTCGCCGTCGCCGCCGTCGCGCACGACGAAGAAGACCGTGACCAGGACCGCGATGACGGCGAGACCCGCACCGGCGCCCGCGAGCGCCTGGTTGCGCTTCTTCACCTGGGCCGCGCGCGCCGCGGCCGCTTTGGCAGCCGCCCGCCGCTCCTGCTTGGCCGTCCTCTGCTCCGCCACCACGCCTCCTCCATCGGGCAAGACTCCGACACCTTACCGGCACGACCTGGGCCGCTCCCGAGGGGTTCGGCCCGGTCGATACCGCGCCGCCCCGGTCAGCGGGACAGGACCCTCGCGTAAACGGTCCCGAGACCGCGGCCCGTCGATGCCGCGCCGCCCGGTCAGCGGGACAGGACCCTCGTGTAGACGGACTCGAGCTCGCGGACGACAGCGGCCTGGTCGTAGCGGGCGATCTTCGAACGGGCGTCGCTCCTCGCCCCGGAGCCGAGCACCTCGGCCGCGGCCGCCACCAGGGCGGAGACCAGCTCACGGTCGGAGGCGGGGTCGGGAAACGGGACCACGGCGGACGGGGTCACGCCGGCGAGCACCTCGCTGGCGTCGCCCACGTCGGCGCTGACCACCGGCAGGCCCATCGCGGCGGCCTCTTTGACGATCAGGGGGCCGCTCTCCGTGCCCTGGCGGGAGGTGACCAGAAGCAGGTCGGCCGCGGCGAACTTGGGGACCACGTCGGCGCGGACCTGGCCGGGCGCGGGCAGGATCAGCTCGCGGACCGGCAGCCCGCGTTCCGCCAGGCCGGCCAGGACGGCGGTGAAGATGTCGTACCGCTTGACCGCGTTGTCCGGGGCGGCGCCGAAGAGCACGACGAGGTCGTCGGGCTTGAAGCCGAGCCGCTCGCGGGCGGCGGCGCGCTCGTCGGGCCGCAGCGGGGTGAAGAGGTCGAAGTCGATGCCGTTCGGCACGACCACGCCAGCCGGGTCACCCGCCGCCTCCACGAGGCGCTTCGAGGGGTACACGCGGGCGGCCGGGCGGCCGGCGGTGAGGCGGGTGATGCGGGCCTGCCACGGCTCGTTGATGTCGCTGCCGTAGAGCGAGAGCACGCGGGGCACGCGGCCGACGAGCCGGGACGAGAGCGACGTCAGTCCATAGTGGACGTGTACCAGGTCGTAGCGGGCGGACCGGGCGCGGCGGCGCACCCGCGGGGCGGCCAGGAGGTAGTCCTTGGCGCCGCGGGACTGCGCCACCACCTCCACGTCGACGTCGTGGCCGAGCTTGCGGAGACCCTCCACCTGCTCGGCCACGAACACGCCACGGAAGCTGCCCGGCGTCGGCCACAGGTTCGTGACGGCCAGGATGCGCATCTCAGAAGAAGGACTTCACCGCGGCGACGACGCGGGCGAGCTGCTCGTCGGTCAGCTCCGGGTAGATCGGCAGCGACAGGCACTCGTCCGCCCACGCCTCGGTCAGCGGCAGGTCGCCGCGCTTGTGGCCGAGCGACGCGTACGCCGGCTGCAGGTGCAGCGGCACCGGGTAGTGCACGCCGGCGCCGACGCCCTGCTCCTTCAGGTGTGCGAGGAGCGCGTCGCGGCGGGCCGTACGCAGCAGCGCGTGGTGGAAGACGCTGCGGCGGTCCAGCGTCGCGGGCGGGAACCACAGGTCGCCGACCCCGGCCAGCTCGGCCTCGTAGGCCGCCATCAGCGCCACGCGCCGGGCGTTGTCCGCGTCGAGCGTCGTCAGCTTCGCCGACAGCACGGCCGCCTGGAGGGTGTCCATGCGGTGCGCGTACCCGATGATCTCGTGCTCGTACTTGGTGGTGCGCCCGTGGTCGCGCAGCTTGCGCACCGCGGCGGCGAAGTCGTCGTCGTTCGTGGTGATGGCGCCGGCGTCGCCGAAGGCGCCGAGGTTCTTGCCCGGGTAGAACGAGAAGCAGGCGGCGATCCCCCAGCCGCCGGCCCGCACCACGCTGCCGTCGGCCTTGAAAACGTCGGCGCCGTGCGACTGGGCGGCGTCCTCGATCAGCGGCACGCCGGCCGAGGCGGCAACCGCGGAGAGCTGCTCCAGGTCGGCGGGGCGGCCGTGGATGTCGACCGGCAGCACCGCGCGTACCCCGTCGATGGCGTCCTTGAGAGCGACCGGGTCCATCGCGCCGGTCTGCGGGTCGATCTCGACGAACCGCGGCGTCGCGCCCAGCCAGGTGATCGGCTCGGCGGTGGCGATGAACGTGTGCGCGGGCACCGCGACCACGTCGCCCGGGCCCACGCCCACGGCGGCGAGCGCCAGGTGCAGGGCGGCGGTGCCGGAGCCGACGCCGATCGCGTGCCGGGTGCCGCAGAAGGCCGCGAACTCGGCCTCGAACGCCTTCAGCTGCGGCCCCTGGATGAACGCCGTGCTCTCCACGACCTCGCGCATGCCGGCGTCGATCGCCTCCTTGTGGCGCAGGTAGGAGGCCTTGACGTCGACGAGCGGTACTGCGGTGGTCATCATGACTCCGATAGCGATGGGTTATGGGTGACAGGTGGGTAAGGAGCGTGGTCGAGCCCGGCGGGGCACAGCAGGTCGTCGATGGTCTTCACCTGCCGGCCGGCGTTGCCGACCACGACGGCGCCGGGGGCGACGTCCTTGGTGACGACGGCGCCGGCGCCGATGAGGGCGCGCTCGCCGATGTGGACGCCGGGCAGGATCGTGACGTTGGCGCCGATGCGCGCCGCGCGTCCGATGTGGACGCCCTTGATGCACTTGGACACGTCGGGGCAGCGCGGGAACGGCGCGTTGGTGAGGGTCACCCGCGGGCCGAGCCACGCATCGTCCTCCAGGACGGAGAACTCGGGCACGAAGCAGTGCGAGTGCACGCGTACCCGGTCGCCCATCCGGACGGTGTGCTCCACGACGGAGAGCGAGCCGACCGAGACGTCGTCGCCGATCGTCGTGTGCTCGCGGATCAGCACGTGGTGGCCGGTCTGGAACTTCGCGCCCGCGGTGACGCCGGCGTAGACCACGGTGTGGCTGCGCAGCCTGGCGCCGTCACCGAAGGCGGTCTTCTCGGAGGAAGGACCGGACCGGCCGATGATGCAGAACTCCTCGACCGTGGACCCCGCGCCGAGCACCACGCCCTCGGCGACGACAGAGAGTGGACTAACGCTCACCGGCTTCGACCTTCACCTGGGCGCCGCCGGCGCGCAGCGAGGCGTCGACGGCCTCGAGCACGGCCACGACGTCGACGCCGTTCCACCCGTCGGTGCGCGGGCGGGTGCCGGTGTCGGCGCACTCCAGGAAGTGGCGCAGCTCCACGCCGAGCGGCTCGGCCTTTTCCAGCTCGGGCACGGTGACGACGCCGTCGCGCAGGCGGTACTGCCACGCGCCGTACTCGTCCTCGAAGACCTTGTCCGCGCCCTTGTCGTACACGCGCAGCTTGGCGTCGGCGTCCATGTCGTCGTACACGAGCATCTGCTTGCTGCCCACGACGGTGGTGCGCCGGGTCTTCGACGGGTCGAGCCAGCTCACGTGCATGTGCGCGAGCACGCCGCCCGGGTACCCGACGGTGACGAACGCCACGTCCTCGACGTCCTTGTTCAGGTAGCGCGCACCCTCGGCGGCGGCCCACTCGGGGCGCTGGCCGACCAGGAAGTTGGCGATCGACACGTCGTGCGGTCCGATCGACCAGAACGCGTTGATGTCGCTCTGGATGCGCCCGAGGTTGAGCCGCTGCGAGTGCAGGTAGAGCAGGTCGCCGAACGCGTCCGCGTCGACGAGCTCCTTCATCTTGCGCACGGCCGGCACGTACTCGAAGGTGTGCCCGACCATCAGCACCCGCTCGCGCTGGTCGGCGAGGCGGGCCAGCGCCACCGCGTCGGCGCTGGAGAGCGCGAGCGGCTTTTCGACCAGGACGTGCTTGCCCGCCTCCAGCAGCCGCCGGGTGAGCGGCGCGTGGGTGGCCGCCGGCGTGGCGACCACGGCCATGCCGACCTCGGGGTCGTCGAGCACGGCGGCCAGGTCGTCGGTGACGGTCACGTTCGGGTACAGCCCGGCCGCCTTCGCAGCCCGCTCGGGCGACAGCTCGACCAGGTAGCGCCACCGGTCGCCGGCGTGGGCCTGCAGGTTGCGGGCCAGGTTGGGCCCCCAGTAGCCGAAGCCGACCAGTGCGACGGCATCACTCACGTTCTTCGGTCCTCTCGGGAATTGCCGGTGATCCCGAAGACACTAGCGTGCCACGCCGCCACCACACCCAGGCCAGGCCCAGGATGGTGAACAGCTGCGCGGGGAAGAGCGGATCCTCCAACGAGGGCGCCAGGCAGGCCACCAGGATGGCGAACATCATCGCGGCCGGCGCCCACCAGCCGAAGGGGTGCACCGCGAGGCCGCGCCGCCACACCGCCCGCACGATCGGTGCGATGAGCAGGAAGAGCCAGGCCAGGTACGCGAGGGCGCCGAGCGCGCCGGTCTCCACGAGCAGGTGCAGCCAGAAGGAGTCGACCTGCTTCTCGTTCGAGCCGTACAGCCGGAAGCCGTCGGGGCCGAAGCGGCTGTCCTGGTACCACAGCGGGTCGTGCTCGTACGCCACGATGCCACCGAACTGGCCCACGCCGTACCCGAGCAGCGGCCGCTTGAGCCACAGCTCGACACCCTGCTGGGCGTACAGGACGCGCACCTCGCGCTCCGGGATCTTCTCCCGGTCCTCGCCGCAGTCGGTCCGCGTCTCGACGCAGGCGTTGTCCGGCTCCTCGCCGCTGCCGAGGTTGAACGCGCTCGCCACACCGGCGAGGCGGCGGGCCAGCTCGGCCCGGTTTTCCGGGCTGACGGCGAGCTGGGCGGCGGCGAAGCCGAGCACCAGCGTGACGCAGATCGCGGCGGCGGCCCACTTGCCGCGGCGCAGTACGCAGATCACCGCGACGCCGGCGACGAAGCCGAGTGTCGACTCGCGGGACTGGGTCGCCGAGAGCGCGATGGTCAGCAGCAGGAACGCGGCCCACCACCGCCAGTGCACCTTCGTGCGCGAGGCCATGTACGCGAAGATGCCGAGCATCGTGAGCGCGAGCAGGTGGCCGAGGTGGTTGGGGTGGTCGAGCAGCGCGTGCGCCCGGTTGATCCGGGCCCACGTCATGTTGATCCAGCCGAGGTTCTGGTAGCTGGTCGGGCCGGCGAGGGTCTGCCAGATGGCGATCAGCGCGTTGAGGCCGACGACGACGCCCACGACGATGAGCACGGTGCGCACGCGCCTGCGGTCGGGGTCGGCGGCCCGCCACGCGTAGAAGACGATGGCGCCGCGCAGGTAGACCCAGCCGGACTCGCCGATCAGCCCGATCGGCGAGTCGCCGAACAGGCCGGCGAGCACCAGCACCACGCCGAGCACCACGATCGCGATGTCGGCCGGGGTGCGGAAGTCACGCCACCGCCGATCGACCGCGACCTTGAGGAAGGTGAGCCCGAGGAGCGCGAAATAGAGCCCGTTCTTCACCGTCTTGGGCCAGTCCGGCCCGTCGGCGAGCAGGTTGCCCTCGGCGTCCTCCACCGCTGTGGAGAGCTGGACCTGGATCCAGGTCTCGAAGAGCACCCACACCAGGAGGGTGCCCAGCAGCACCACCAGGGCGAGACCGAGCCAGCGACTCAGGCGGCCCGTCAGGTCCGTGCGGGGTGCGGTGCCCTCCACGAGCGAATCCGTTCGTGTTTGTGCAGAAAGCATCTGTGCCCCGTCATCCGTCCCGTTCCGTACCGCGCCGCGCGCCACTACACCCTCCGTCCCCATCGAGATGGTGAACCCCCGGTCACCTTAAGCCGTCCACCAATGGAAGCATCGCGCAGTAGGCGGATCTGGCCGCGAAGCACGAAAACGCCCACGATCAGGGCGAACGCTGCCGCGGCCGCCCGAGTAGCCGGATTGAGCCACTGATCTGCGACGGATGCCGCGATGAGCACGATCGCGACGAATCCGGCGGCTAACCCCACGGGGGCGACCCACGACATCCGGTGCAGCCGCCACGCCGTGACGACCGGGCCGCCGGCGGTCACCGCGGTGCCGCACAGGTACCCGAGTCCCACACCCGCGGCGCCCAGCGGCCCGCCCAGCGCGGCCACCACGGCGAGCCCGGTGATGAGCCCGGCGACCGCCGAGAGCACCGGCACGCGCACGTGCGCGCCGCTGGAGAGGGCGTTCACCGCGGGCACGGCGACGACCGCCAGGTACGTGGCGGCGAGCATCAGCCGCAGCACCTCGGCGCCGTCCGCGTACTCCCGGCCGCCGAAGAGGGTCAGGATCTCCGGCGCGACGAGGATCGCCACGGCGAACAGCGGCGCCAGCACCACCAGCAGCGCGCGGGTGGAGATGTCGGCCTGCCGGCGCACGTCGGCCACGTCGCCGGCGCCGTGCGCGCGGGCCATCGACGGGAAAAGCACGATGCCGAGCGCGCGCGGCAGGAAGTACGCGGGTGCGATGAGCGTGACCGCGGCCGCGAAGTACGCCACCTCCTGGCGGGTGGCGAAGTGGTTGGCCAGCAGCTGGGTGCCCTGCAGGAAGCCCTGCGAGCAGAGCGTGCCGACGCAGGCGAGCGCGACGAAGACGGCGATCTCGCGGGTGGCGGTGAACCGTTCCCTCGGGCCGCGGGTCAGCGGCCGCACCCGCCACCACGCGCCGATGGTGAACAGCGCGTAGCCGGCCGCGAGCGGAAGCAGATACACGGACCAGCCGGCGGCCACCACCAGCACCGTCGCCGCCAGCGCCAGGCCGGAGCAGGCCAGCTCCAGCCGGGTGTACGCGGGGATGAGGCCGAAGCCGTACAGGACGGACTTCTGCACGGAGTACGCCGAGAACGCGCAGCAAAGCGCCGCCACCTGGAACGTGTCCAGCCACCCGAGGTCGAACACGGCGGCGGCACCGAAGGCGGCGCCGAGGCTGATCGGGACCGCGCCGCACCAGCCCACCCGCACCAGCAGCCGGTGTACGCCCCGGGCCGCGGCGGCATCGTCCCGCCCCTGCTCGAACGGGATGAACTTGGACGCCGCGCTCGCCACGCCGGCGGGCAGCAGCAGGCTGCCGATCGTGGTGATGGCGATGAGCGTGCCGACGAGGCCGTACGTCTTCTGGTCCGTGGCCCGGCTCACCATGGCGCCGTGCAGGAGCCGGGTCAGGCCGAGGGCGACGAGTCCCGCCATGGAGAGCAACCCGGCGCGGACGATGCCGGGACGCGGCGGGGTGGCGGTCTCAACCACGCCTTGCGGTGAGGCGGTCGACGACCGCGAAGTAGAGCTTTTTCTGCTCGCTCCAGCGCAGGCCGGCCATGACCTCGCTGGCGCGGGCAGCCTGGGCCATCGCGCGGTCGGGGTCGCCGGCCAGCTCGCGCATGGCCTCGTGCAGGGTGTCCGGGCTGGCCGGGTCGACGTAGCGGACCGCGTCGTCCGGGAAGTAGCGGGAGATCACCGGGTTGCGGAACGTGATGACCGGGACGCCCAGCATCGCGTACTCCATCAGCTTGGTGGGGAGCACGCCGTCGGTCCACGGGTCGAGCTTGCTCGGCACGAGTCCGATGTGGACCTTTTCCAGCTCCTTGACGATCTCGGGGAGCGGGTAGAGCTTCGTGGGCAGGTCGACCGCGTCCGCGAGGCCGAGCGCCTCGGCGCGCGCGCCGAGCTCCTCCAGCCCGTCGCCGCTGCCGCGCACCTGCAGCCGCGCGCCGGGAAACTCGCCGCGCAGGCGGGCAAGCGCCTCGGTGGCCTCGACAAGGCCGTGGCGGGGTGCGACGAGGCCGTGGTAGCTGAACACGACCTCACCGGCCAGGTCCCAGCGCAGGGGCTCGGCGCGGGGGGTGAAGAGGCGCTCGTCGGGACAGTTCATGACCACGGAGACGGGGCGCTTGGTCCACTCCCGGATCTCGTCCGCGTACGGCTCGTGCACGGTCAGCACCTCGTGCGCGAACCGGAACGACGCCTTCTCCGACGCGGTGATGGCGCTGAGCACCTTGCTCTTGCCGGCGAACTTCGACGCGAACAGCTTCGAGGTCAGGTCGTGCACGTCGAGCAGCAGCGGGGTGCCGAAGAGCCGGGGCACGACCGCGGCGAAGACGAGTGCCTCCGGCATCGAGTGGGCCTGCACGAGGTCGAACGAGCGCGGCCGGGTGCTCAGCCAGCGGGCGGCGCGGGCGCTGAAGCCGCCGTAGAGCGACAGGTACGCCTTGGCGGAGCTGCCCCGGTACTTGCGGGTGGGCAGGTGCACGACCTTGACGCCGTCGACGACGTCGACCTCGGGGCGGCCGGGAGCGGCGAGGGCCACGACGGTCACCTCGTCACCGCGGGCGGCGAGCGCCTCGGCCTGGCGGCGCACGCGCGGGTCCGATTCGTACTCGCTCACCACGATCATGCCGATCCGCAGCGGGCGGCCCGGATCGCGCGTCGGTGGGGTGGCCTTCTCCGGTGCGGACAACGTCACGCGCCCGAGGATAGGTGCGGCACGCTCGCCTATCCTCGGGCGGGGGGCTCAGGCACCGATTCTTAACCTTTCGTTTACCTTACGGCTACCTTGGCCGGCGCGTGCTCACTTTCGGTAACCGGCCTCCTCCGGGAGCGGAACGCGATGAGCACCGCCGCCGCGCCGCCGAGCACGACCACGCCCGCCCAGCTCGCGGTCACGTGCATCGCGTCGACGAACGCCCGGTTCGCCGCGTCCGCCAGCTCCGGCCGGCCGAGCACACCGGCCGCGTGGCGGGTCGCTTCGGCGGAGGAGCCGGCCGAGTCCCGTACCCCCTCGGGAAGGCCGGCCAGCGCGGGCCCGACGCCGCCGCGGTAGCTGGTGGTCAGGATCGTGCCCAGCACCGCGATGCCGAGCACGCTGCCGACCTGGCGGATGGTGCTGGTGACCGCGGAGCCGGCGCCCATCCGTTCCGGCGGGAGGGCGGCGACCACCGCGGCGGTGACCGGCGCGACCGCCGCGCCCAGCCCGAGGCCGCTGAGCCCGCCCGCGACGCACCACCAGAACAGCGAGGTGTGCAGCCCGAAGGCGAGGTTGGCGGCGAAGGCGACCGCGACGGCGGCGAGGCCCGCACCGGCGACGACCGCGACGCCGAGGCGGCGGGCGAGATGCGTGCCGAGCGGGGCGCCCGCGATCACGCCGAGGGCGCCGGGGAGCGCGACGAGGCCGGCGTCCCACGCGGACATGCCACGCGCGCCCTGCAGATAGAAGGTGCCGAAGAACATCTGCCCGGTGACGCCGAAGAAGAGCGCGCCGAGGGCGAGGTTGCCGGCGGCGAAGCGCGGGTTGCGGAACAGCCGCGGGTCGAAGCTTGGCTGGGCGGCGCGCAGCTCAGCCACGACGAACGCGACGAGCAGCACGACTCCGGCCGCGATGGGCGCCCACACCCGCGCCTGTCCCCAGTCGGCGCTCTGGCCGCCCTCGATCAGCCCGTACGCCAGCCCGACCAGGCCGGCCGTGGACAGCACGAGCCCAGGCACGTCCACCCGCCGGCGGCTGGCGGCCTTCGGGTTGGGGACGGCGGCGAGCACGCCGGCCAGGGCGAGGGCGACGACCGGCACGTTCACCAGGAAGACCGCGCCCCACCAGAAGTGGTCGATGAGCAGGCCGCCGATGAGCGGGCCGCCGGCCACACCGACGCCGCTGGAGGCCGACCACGCGGCGATCGCGCCGGCCCGCCGCTGCGGCGGGAAGGTCACCCCGATGATCGCCATCGAGGACGGCATGATCATGGCGCCGCCCGCGCCCATCAGGCCGCGGGCCACGATGAGCTGCGTGGGGCTGCCCGCCCAGGCCGCCCACACGGAGGCCACGCCGAAGGCGGCCAGGCCCGCGACGAGCACCGTGCGGTGGCCGTACCGGTCGCCGAGCGCGCCCGCCGCGAAGAGCCCGGTGGCGAAGATCAGCGAGTACGAGCCGACGGCCCACTGCAGCTCCCCCGGTCCGGCACCGAGGCCGGCTGCCGGGTCGGCGAGGCGTTCGAGTGCGACGCCGAGGATCGTGGCGTCGAGCCAGATGAGCACGGCGGCGGTGACGAGGATCGCGAGGATCCGGGTATCCTTTGACAGGTTCCTGACGGTCACGGCAATGACTGTGGCAGGTCGTCAGGAACCTGTCAATCATCCTGCCTGTAGAGAATGGTGGCGTGACCTACGTACCCGGCACCGAGGGGTGCCTCAGCTTTCTCGTACGCCACGCGTGGCTGAGCATGCGCGGCGTGGTGGCCGAGGTGCTCGCGGCGCACGAGCTGTCGGTGGCGCAGTTCGGCTCGCTGATGCTGCTCGACGAGGAGCCCGGCATCACCGTCGCCGAGCTGGCCCGCAAGGTCTCCAGCACCCGCCAGTCGGCCAACGAGATGCTCGCCGGCATGGAGCGCGCCGGCATGCTCGAGCGCCAGCCCCACCCCACCGACCGCCGCGCCCAGCAGGTCTTCCTCACCGACGCCGGCCGCGAGCGGCTGCGTGCCGCCACGCCCGAGGTGTTCGCGGTGGAGGCGCGGCTGGAGGCGGAGTTCAGCGCGGCCGAGCGCGACGTCGTGCGCCGCTGGCTGAGCACGATGACGCAGGCCAGCGACGCCCACGGCGAGGAGATTCCGACCGGCTGACGCGGCTGTGACAGGCTGTGGCGCATGACCCTGCTTCTCGTGGACGCGCCGAGCCTGTACTTCCGGGCGTACTTCGGTATCCCCGAGTCCGCCGCCAAGGCCCCGACGGCACGCCGGTCAACGCCGTGCGCGGGTTCATCGACTTCATTGCCACGCTGATCCGCGGCCGCCACCCGGACCGGCTCGTGTGCGCGATGGACGCGGACTGGCGCCCGGCGTGGCGGGTCGAGCTGCTCCCGTCGTACAAGGCGCACCGCCTGGACGCGGGCGGCCCGCCCGGCGCCGAGATCGTGCCGGACACGCTGCAGCCGCAGGTCCCGCTGATCCTCGAGGTCCTGGAGGCGATCGGCATCCCCGCGCTCGGCGCCCCCGGCTACGAGGCCGACGACGTGCTGGGCACGCTCGCCACCACCCAGCCCGGCCCGATCGAGGTGGCCTCCGGCGACCGCGACCTCTTCCAGCTGATCGACGACGACAAGCCGGTCCGCCTGCTGTACTGCGGACGCGGCGTCGCCAAGCTGGAGGACTGCGACGACGCGGCCGTGCGCGCCAAGTACGGCGTACCGGCCGCCGCCTACGCCGACTTCGCCGCGCTGCGCGGCGACCCCAGCGACGGCCTGCCCGGCGTGCCCGGCGTCGGCGAGAAGACCGCCGCGCGGCTGGTCACCCGCTACGGCAGCCTGGACGGCATCCTCGCGGCACTCGACGACCCGAAGGCCGGCTTCGCGGCAGGCCTGCGCGGCAAGCTGGCCGCCGCCCGCGACTACCTGGCCGTGGCGCCGAAGGTGGTCGAGGTCGCCCGCGACATCCCGATCCCCGACTTCGACACGAGCCTGCCGACCGCGCCCGTGGACGCCGACCGGCTGCTGTCCCTGGCCGAGAAGTGGAACCTCGCCGGCTCCTGCAAGCGCCTGGTCGACGCCCTCGCACTCCCCCGCTGACCCCGCAGTTCTCCCGACACCGCCGTGCAGCCCTCGCAAGCCCGGCCGCACGAACGCGCCCACCGCCACCGCGGCGCGCACCCCGTGCTTCGGCAGGTCTTTCGAGGCGGGAGCGCGCGAGTCCGCCCTCGTCGCGGTCTGTGACTGTCGATCAGGCCTGCCCAAGGGCGAGTGGCGCGGACCGTGGCGGTGGGCTGAGGCCGTCGCACGCGGACGGTGAGGCCGCGGGAGCGACGGTCCGGACCACCGCGGACGTCGCGGTAGCTCGACAAATGCTTCGGGGTCTAAGGCGGGGGAAGGCGGCGGAATCCGAAAGCAGCGCGCCCTAGAGGCGGCGCGACGAGCTCGGGAAGTTGGTCCGGCGGGCGGCCAGGCCGTGCGGCGAGGGCGGCGGCTCGGGTGCTGGGGCGTTGGCGCGGTCGGCGAGGCGGGAGTCCATGTAGGCCAGGCCGGCGCGGTCCTCCTCGTTGGGGGCGGCGAGCACCGCGTAGATGAGGGCGATCGCGACGAGGATGACGGCCAGGATGATCGGTACGAGCAGGTTGGAGGCCGTGGCGCCGCTCGGGTCGCCGGGTGTGGGGTGATCGTGCGCGGACATCGAGGACATGCCGGTGAAGTGCATGCCGTTCACCGCGATGCCCATGACCAGCGCGGAGGCGATGATGGCGAGCGCGCCGCGCACGTTGACCACGAGCCAGAGGGCGACCGTGGCGGCGACCACCGCGATGGCGACCGAGAGGCCGACGCGCAGGGAGTCGTACTGGATCTCGGCGTCCACCCGCATGGCGGCCATGCCCGTGTAGTGCATGCCCGCTACGCCCAGGCCGGCGAAGATGCCGCCGAACACGATCTTGATGATCGAGGGGCGGCCAAGCGCGGCGATGAACAGGCCGATGCCCACGACCACGACCGCGATGACCGCGCTGGCCGCCGTCAGCGCGACGTCGTACCGGATCTGCTGCCCGACCACCGAGAAGCCGAGCATGGCCATGAAGTGCATGCTCCAGATCGCGGTGCCGCCGATCGCCCAGGCGGCCAGCATCAGCCACCAGGCGCGCTGGGCCGAGGTCTTCGCCTCGCGCACCCGCACAGCACAGGTCAGACCGAGCAGCGAGCCCAGCACCGAGAGCGCGTAGCTGAGTGTCGGCGTGATGAAGCCGTACTCAAAGTGGTGTATCTCCAACGTTCCGCCCGTCCCCCAAAGGCCCCTGCCAGCCAATACAGAGGCACATTCGCGTTTGCGATCATTAAGAGACGATCGGCGTTCTACAAGTGGACGGTCGGTCAAATGTCGGAACGTATCCAGAAAACTACGAAACGGCGTTGTACGCGAGCACGCCGCGGTTGACCGCGCCCATCGCCGCGCGGGCCGTTTCGCGCAGCTGGGAGCTCGAGGAGGCGGCCTCGGCGATCTGGCCGAGCAGGTCGACCACCTGGCGCGCCCACCGCACGAAGTCGCCGGCCGGCATCTCGCCGTCCAGGTTGTGGCCGCTGGCCAGCACCTTCGCGAGGTCCTCGCCACGCGCCCAGCGGTAGACCGGCCACACGAAGCCGAGGTCGGGCTCGCGGGTCAGGTCGAGCCCGCGGGACGCCTCGTCGGCCTCCAGCTCCGCCCAGATCTTTATCGTCGCGTCGACCGCGTCGGATATCTGACCGCGCGGCACCGAGGCGCGCTCGTCGCCCTCGCGGCGGGCCTCGTAGAGCACCACGGAGACCGCCGCCGCCAGATCCGCCGCGGGCAGCCCGTCCCACACGCCGCGGCGCAGGCACTCGGCGACGAGCAGGTCGGCCTCGGTCCAGATCCGAGCGAGCATGCGCCCGGCGTCGGTGACCTCACCGGCCGGCGTGAGGTACCCCGGCTGGTCAGCAGGTCGCACACGTTGTCGAACGTCCTCGCCAGCGACCCCGTCCGCCCGGCCACCTTTTCGCGCAGCTGCTCGTTGTCGCGCCGCAGCCGGTGGCGGCGCTCGGCCCACCGGGCGTGCTCCTCCCGCTCCGGGCAGGCGTGGCACGGGTGCTGCCGCAGCTCCACCCGCAGCAGCGCCAGCTCGTGGTCCTCGCCGTTGCCGCCCTTGGAGCGCGACCGCCGCCCCGCGTTTCGGTCCAGGCCGGTCGCCGTCACCTGCGCGGCAAGGTCGCGCCGCGCCGCCGGCGAGCGGTGGTTGAAGTGCTTCGGCACCCGCACGCGGGCCAGCACCTCGGCCGGCGCGGTGAAGTCGGCCGGCGTGACCCGCCCGGCCCACCTGTCCTGGGTGAGCACCAGCGGGCGGGGCTCGCCGAAGCCACCCACGCCCGGGTCGAGCACCACGGCGAGGCCGGAGCGGCGGCCGGAGGGCACGCGGACGACGTCGCCGACCCGCAGCCGCTCCAGCGAGCGGATCGCCTCGGCGCGGCGCTGGCTGCTCCCCTGCCGCGCCAGCGCGCGCTCGCGGTCGGCGATCGCCACGCGGAGCGCGAAGTACTCGTCGAAGTCGCCCTGGTGGCAGCGCACCTCGTTGCCGTACGCCTCGATGGTCTCGGCGTTGCGCTGCACCTGCCGCGCCAGGCCGACGACCGACCGGTCCGCCTGGAACTGGGCGAACGACGACTCCAGCAGCTCCCGCGCCGGCGCCGCGCCGACCGTGCCGACGAGGTTGGCCGCCATGTTGTACGACGGGCGGAAGCTGGACTTCAGCGGGTACGTGCGGGTGGAGGCGAGCCCGGCCACGTGCCGCGGGTCGACCTCCGGCGCCCACACCACGACCGCGTGCCCCTCCACGTCGATACCACGGCGGCCGGCGCGGCCGGTCAGCTGCGTGTACTCCCCCGGCGTCAGGTCGACGTGCGCCTCGCCGTTGAACTTCACCAGCCGCTCCAGCACCACGCACCGGGCCGGCATGTTGATGCCGAGGGCGAGCGTCTCGGTGGCGAAGACGGCCTTGACGAGGCCGCGCACGAAGAGCTCCTCGACGACCTCCTTGAACGCGGGCAGCAGCCCGGCGTGGTGTGCCGCCAGGCCCCGCTCCAGGCCGTCGAGCCACTCCCAGTAGCCGAGTACCTGCAGGTCACCGCCGGGTATCGCGGCCATCCGGGCCTCGGCGACGCGGCGGATCTCGGCCCGCTCGTCCGGCGTGGTCAGGCGCAGCCCCGCATGCAGGCACTGCTGCACCGCGGCGTCGCAGCCGGCCCGGCTGAAGATGAACAGGATCGCCGGCAGCAGCCCTTCGCGGTCGAGGCGCTCGACGATGTCGGCGCGCAGCGGACCCCGCCAGCGCCGCCCGCCGCGGCCGCCCCGGCCAGGCGTGTAGCCGTCGGTCATCTCCAGGCGGCGCAACTGCTCCCGCGAGTAGCGCAGCAGCTCGGGGTGCACGTCGTGCTTGCGGGCCGCGTCGGCGTCGTGGAACAGGTCGAACATCCGCCGCCCGACCAGCATGTGCTGCCACAGCGGCACCGGCCGGTGCTCGCTGACCACGACGGCCGTCTCGCCCCGCACGGTGACCAGCCAGTCGGCGAACTCCTCCGCGTTGGAGACGGTCGCCGACAGGGAGACGAGCGTCACCGAGGCGGGCAGGTGGATGATCACCTCTTCCCACACGGCGCCGCGGAAGCGGTCGGCGAGGTAGTGCACCTCGTCCATCACCACGTACGCCAGGCCTTCCAGAGTGGACGAGCCGGCGTACAGCATGTTGCGCAGCACCTCGGTCGTCATCACGACCACGGGAGCGTCGCCGTTGATGGCGTTGTCGCCGGTCAGCAGCCCGACCCGCTCAGCGCCGTAGCGCTCCACCAGGTCGTGGTACTTCTGGTTGGACAGCGCCTTGATCGGCGTGGTGTAGAAGCACTTGCGCCGCAGGCCGGGCGTCGACAGGGCGAGGTGCACGGCGAACTCGCCGACCACCGTCTTGCCCGCCCCGGTGGGGGCGCAGACGAGCACCCCGCTGCCCCGTTCGAGCGCCTCGCACGCCTCCCGCTGGAAATCATCAAGATCGAATCCGAGGTCGAGGGCGAAGTCGTCAAGCGCTGGAAAACCTGAGGACTCTTCGGCCCGTCGGCGCGCCGCGGCGTACCGCTCGGCGGGGCTGCTCATGCCCATAATTTATCCTGCCCGTACACCGGCGTTCAGGTCGCGCCACGAGTGGGCCGGCTTACCGGACCAACCGGGCGACTCGGTAGGGTCACGGACGTGCCGGACCAGACCGCCCTCCCCGACTCCCGACCCGCCAGATCGCCACTTTCGGCGGTGCTCTTCGACTTCCACGGCACACTGGCGCAGGTCGAGGACCCGGTGGACTGGGTGCGGGCGGCGGCGGAGGAGTGCGGCGTCACGCTCGACCGCGGCCGGGCCACCGTGCTGGCCGACCGCCTGGTGACGGCCGGGCGGGCCGGCGGCCCCGTGCCGCACCGGGTGCCGCCACACCTGGCCGAGGCGTTCGCCGACCGCGACCTGTACGAACACGCCCACCGGGCGGCGTACGTCGGCCTGGCCGAGACCGTCGCCTCGGGCGTGGAGGGGTTCGAGGAGGCCCTCTACGGCCGCCTGCTGCGCCCCGAGGGCTGGGTGCTCTACGCGGACACGGCCGGCACGCTCTCGGCCCTCAAGGAAGCCGGCATCCCGGTCGCGGTGGTCAGCAACATCGGCTTCGACATCCGCCCGCTCTTCGACGCCTGGGGCTTCACCGGCCTCGTCGACGCCTACATCCTGTCGTACGAGGTCGGCCGCACCAAGCCCGACCCCGCGATCTTCCTGCGCGCGTGCGGCGCCCTGGGCGTGGAGCCCGAGCGCGCCCTGATGGTCGGCGACACCCCGGCGGACGCGGGCGCCGTGCGGGCCGGTCTGGCCGCGCTGGTGCTGCCCGCCGCGGACCCCGGCAAGTGCAACGGGCTGGCCGCCGTCCTGGACCTCACCGCGCCCTAACCCCCTTTTCCAGCAGAGGGCTACCGCGACGCCCGCCGTGGTCCGGACCGTCGCTCCCGCGGCCTCACCCTCCGCGCTCGCGCCAGCTCACCCCAGGGCCTGCGGCCGGCTTGCGCCGCGCCGCCTGAATCGGCGCCGTCGTACGGGCCCGGTGGCCCTCGCACGGGCCTCGACGACAGTCCGGGCCGCCGGTGCCAGGCTGTCCGCGGTTGCGGGTCGAGCACGGCGCCCGCTGTGCACAGCGGGCGTCTCGCAGCGGGCCGGCTGTGCGGCGGCGTCCGGAAAGCGGACGCGAGGTGTCCCCTATTGGGGAAGTAGAGGTTTTCGGTGCGTGGCGATCGTGGTGCGCATCGGCCCTCCCAGGGGCAAATCGGTACCACGATCTGTTTGCGGCGAGCCTGGCTTGGACACGGGCGAGCACAAGCCTGAGCCCTCGGCACAGCGGGGCGCCATCCACAGGACGGCCTACGGCCGCCGGCAGAGCGGGGCCGCGGCCGGGCCTGCCCGCGGGGGTCACCGCCGCCGGCCTCTGGAGCTGGGCGCACCGCTGCGCCCAGCTCCGGATCTCTGTGCGCCACCGCGCCGCCCCTGCGCTCCGCCGCCCGCCGCTCCGCCACCGCGCTCCGCCCTGCCGCCGCGCTCCGCCCTGCCGCCGCGCGCCGCCCTGCCGCCGCGCGCCGCCCTGCCGCCGCGCGCCGCCCTGCCGCCGCGCGCCGCCCTGCCGCCGCGCGCCGCTACGGCCCCGCCGCCGCGCGCCGCTACACCTCGCCGCCGCGCGCCACCGCGCTCCGCTCCGCCGCCGCGTTGCCGCAGCGCCGTGCCATGAGTGACATTCGGGCGGCCGCGACCACCCCGCAAATCGGGTGTGTGACGCGGCGGGTGAGGCCGCGGGAGCAACGGTCTGGACCACCGCGGACGTCGCGGTAGCCCTCAGCTGTCAGGTGAGCAGGCGGACCGCGCCCGGGACGGCGGTGATCGTGACCGGGAGGGGGAAGGCGCGCTCACCGTCCGCGTACGTCGTGATGCCCTCGGCCTCGATCTCGACGGTGCGCGCCCGATAGGTGTGCACCTGCGGGTGCTCGACGTGCGTGCCCTTGTAGGTCTTGCCCTTCAGGCGCACCAGCGTGGCGCGGCTGACGTCGCCGAGCACCACGTCGAGCAGGCCGTCGGTGGGCACGGCCGAGGGGACGATGCGGATGCCGCCGCCGTAGCTGGCGCAGTTGCCGACCGCGAGCAGCACCGCCCGGCGGACCTGCTCCTCGCCGTCCAGCCGCAGCGTGTACCGCCGGGCCTTGAGCCGCAGCAGCTCGACGAAGATGGCCAGGTCGTAGCGGCGCGGGCCGCGTGGCCAGCGCATCCTGTTGGCCCGCTCGTTGACCACGGCGTCGAAGCCGGCGGCGAGGACCGCGCCGTACCACATCGGGGCGCGCCCGGGCCCGGTCAGCCGCGCCAGGTCGATCGGCCGGGTGCGGGCGGCCTTGATCGCGCCGGCGATGGCGGCGGCCGCGGCGATCGGCTCGGCCGGGACGCCGGTCTCGACCGCGAAGTCGTTGCCCGTGCCGGCGGGCACCGCGCCGAACGGCACGTCGGTGCCGGCCACCGCCTGCAGCGCGAGGTGGACGGTGCCGTCGCCGCCCACGGCCACGAGCGCGGCCGCGCCGCCGGCGACCGCGCTGTGGCACGCCGCCTGGGCCTCCTCGCGGGTACGGGCGTCGAGCAGCCGCACCGGCAGGTCGGCCTCGGCGAGCCGGTCGAGCACGGGCGCGAGCAGGTCGCGGTGCCGCCCGCGCCCGGCCTCCGGGTTGCACAGCACGGCGATGTCCCCGGTCATGACGGTCTGCCGGACATCAGGTGGTCTCGTCGAAGCGGCGCTCGATCGGCAGCGGCGCCGGCACGGGCGCCACGGCTTCGAGCGGCTCACCGGCCTCCACCGCGTCCGCGTCGTACTCCAACGGGGATGCCTCGTCGTCGTCCAGCCCGGCGAAGGTCTCCTGCCGGCGGCGCTTGCGCCGGTCGTTGACGAACGCCACGCCGACCGCCGCGAAGTACAGCACGCACAGGCACAGGGCCAGCGCCGTCATGCCGAACGGGTCGGGGGTGGGTGTGGCAATCGCCGAGAACGCGAAGAACGCGAAGATTGCGACGCGCCACCAGCTGAGCAGGCGTTTCGCGCTCGCCAGGCCGACGAGGTTGAGCATCAGGATGATCAGCGGGAACTCGAACGCCACCCCGAAGATCAGGATCAGGTTGGTGACGAACCCGAAGTACCGGCTGACCTCGAGCGTCGTCTGGATGTTTTCCGGCCCGATGTTGAGCAGGAACTCCAGGCCGGTGTGCACCACGAAGAAGGCCAGGAAACCGCCGGCCGCGAAGAGCGGGGCGGCGATCGCGGCGAACGCGTACGCGTACCGCCGCTCGTGCCGGTGCAGGCCGGGCGCGATGAACGCCCACAGCTGGTACAGCCAGATCGGTCCGGCGACGATCAGGCCGAGCCAGAGCGAGATGCGCAGCTGCAGCAGCAGCACGTCGGCCGGCCCGAGCTGCAGCAGCATGCACTTGCCGGAGACCGGGTCCTTGGACTGGGGCAACGCGCAGTACGGGTTGTCCATGATGTCCATCACCCAGTTGGACATGGCGAACCCGACGATGAAGCCGATGAGGATGCCAAGGGAGGCGCGGAACAAGCGCGTGCGCAGCTCGCGCAGGTGCTCGATCAGGGTCATCGAGCCGTCAGCGGCGCGCTCGAAATTGCTCGGACCGCGCCGCAGGAGGGAGAACGCCACGGGGAGCGCCGAGGATCAGGAAACGTCGCGGGTGCGCTGCACCGGGTCGACAACCGGCGGCGCGGCCGGGCGCTGCTCCGTCGACGACGGCGGCAGCGGCTGGCGGCCGTGCTGCGCGTCCGCCTTTTCGGCGAGGTCGCGCTCGTCGTCGTCGGTCAGGTGCTTGGTCTCGGCCTTGATGATCCGCAACGAGCGGCCCAACGACCGAGCCGCGTCGGGCAACCGCTTCGCGCCGAAGAGGAGGACCAGCACGACCACGAGTACAGCGATATGCCACGGCTTGAGGGCGCCCATGGAAAGCTCCAGTTGCTGATCGTCGTGAGGACTGTCGAGCCCTATCGTACGTGCGTCTGGCGGAGACCCGTCAACGGCCGCGCGGCCCTGACTTGACCTTGATCAGAGCGAGCCGCTCCTGCGTGATCTCGGCCTTGAGCCGCAGCGTGTCCGCCTCCTGGGCCAGCGAGAGCGCCGCTGACCGCAGGTTTTCCACCTCAGCCTGCCGGCGCAGCAGCGTCATCGCGGCCCGCCGCAGCGGCCCCAGCCGCCCCATCAGCGAAGCCGCCGACAACACCAGCACCAGCAGCCCCACCAGCACCGCTGCCAACACGACCCACAGGACCACGATCGTCAACTGTACTGGTCGAGCGCCGCACCCGCCTGCTGGCGCACCCGCTCGACCAGATCGACCGGTGCCACCACAGTGGCGTCCGGTCCCAGTCCGAGCACGAAACGCTGCGCCCACGCCAGGTCTGCCACCCGCAGCGAGACAAGCCACTCCTCGCCGTCGGGGCGCACGTCCTCGCACGGGTAGTACTCGGTGATCCACCGGCCGCCGCGCCCCACCCGCAGCGTGACCAGCGGCAGCTCGGGACCCGGCTGGTACACCCCGCCGCTCACGTCGTGCAGCCGCACCTCGCCCGGGAGGCGGGCCGGCTCGTCGAGCTCGGTCAGCGCGTCGATCCGGTCGGCCCGGAACAGCCGCACCGCCTCGGCCCGGCGGCACCACGCCTCCAGGTAGGCCCGGCCGGCGACCACCAGCACCCGGATCGGGTCGACCACCCGCTCGGTCAGCTCGTCGCGGGTCGCCGTGTAGTACGTGATCCGCAGCGCCCGCCGCCGCTCCACCGCACCGCGCAGCGTGTCGAGGCGATCGGCGTTGCCGGGCAGCCGCACCTCGACCGGCGCGCTGGTCAGGTCACCGGCGGCGCTCTCCAGCTTGGCGAGCGTGCGCTCGATCGCGTCGCGGTTGGCCATGCCGGGCGTCTCGGCGAGCATCCGCAACGCCACGACCAGCGCCAACGCCTCGTCGGGCGTGAGCCGGAGGGGACGGTCGATGCCCGCGTCGTACGTGATCGTGACACGGTCGCCGTCGAACGCCATGTCGATCAGGTCGCCCGGCCCGTACCCCGGAAGCCCGCACACCCACAGCAGCTCCAGGTCTTCGCGCAGCTGCTTGTCGCTCACACCCAGCTCGGCCGCGGCCTCGGCGAGCTCGATGCCGGGGCGGGCCAGCAGGTACGGCACGAGGTTGAGCAGGCGCCCCAGCCGGTCGGCGGAGGCCCGGGACGGCGCCGTCATCGTGCGCTCACCGACGCCGCCTCGTGGCGGGTGGCGATCTCCTTGAGCCGCTGGATGACGGCCTCACGCACCTCGGGCGGGTCGAGCACGCGCACGTCCGCGCCATATCCCACCAGGGAGGCGGCGAAGCTCTCCGCGTCGCCGAACGGCAGCACGAGCTTGTCTCCGTCGCCCGTCGGCTCGACCTCGCGGGCCCAGCGGCGCAGCCCCGCCGCGCGGCCGGGACGCACCAGCACGGTCGCCCGCCCGGTGCGCTCCACCGGACCGGACCAGCGGGCCACGTGGCTGATGAGGTCGACGCCGGTGGGCGGCTCGTACGCACCGGGCTTGCCGGTCAGCCGCACCTGCCCCACGATCCGGGACAGCCGGAAGCAGCGGGTGGCCTCGCGGTCGAGGTCGTGGCCCACCACATACCACCGGCCGCGCCAGCAGACCACGCCCCACGGCTGCAGCCGGCGGCTGGTCGGGCCGTCGCCCTCCGGCACCCGGTAGTCGAAGGCCACCGTGCGGCGGTCGCGGGCGGCGGTGGTGAGCGGCGCGAACGCCGGGTCGACGGTGACCACCGGCTCCACGCCGAGCGTCGCCGACGGGTCGATGTCGATGCCGGCCGCACGAAGCTTGGCCAGGCCGGACGAGGCGGCCGCCGCGAGGCCCGCGTGCCGCCACAGCCGCGCGGCGATGCCCACCGCGGCGGCCTCGTCGGGCTCGAGCTGGATGTCGGGCAGCGCATACTCCCGGGCGGCGATCCGGTAGCCGGGCTCGGCGTCGAAGACGCTCGCGGTGCCCGTCTCCAGCGGCACGCCCAGCTCCCGCAGCTCCGCCTTGTCGCGCTCGAACTTGCGCTGGAACGCCTCGTGGTCGCGCGGGTCGTCGGGGTTGTGCTCGTAGCCCGGCACGGTGGCGGCGATCTGCGCGGCGGTCAGGAACCGCCGCGTCGAGAGAAGGCAGATCACCAGGTTTACCAGGCGCTCCGTCCGTGACCGCGACACGCACACGACTCTAGCCTCATTCGCACGCCCGTACGGCCTCCCCCACGCCGCGTCGCCCGGACGGTTTCGTCCGGGTGAGGCACAATCTGCACGTGTCGGACAGCCGCCCCACACCGCTGCCCTCGGACCTCAACGCGCGCCTGGCCGAGGGCGGGGCCGAGTCGGAGAGCGTCGGCACCGTCATCGTCGCCGGCATCGCCAACCTCGCGATCGCCGCCGCCAAGCTGGCCGCGGGCCTCATCTCCGGCTCCGCGGCGATGATGTCGGAGGCCGCCCACTCGCTCGCCGACACGACGACGGAGGTGCTGCTCTTCACCGCGCTGCGGCGCGGCGTGCACCCGGCGGACGAGCGGCACCCCTTCGGGTACGGCAAGGAGAGCTACGTCTGGGCGTTCCTCGCGGCGCTGTTCACGTTCGTGGCGGGGGCCGGCTTCTCCATCACGCACGGTGTGCACACGATCCGCTCGGGTGAGCACAGCGGCGAGTACCTGGTGGCCTACGTGGTGCTGGCCGTCTCGTTCGTCATCGAGGGCATCTCCCTGACCCGCGCGGTGCGGCAGGTCCGCAACTCGGCGCGGCGGTGGCGGGTCACCCCGGCCCGCTTCCTGCGGGTGACCCCGGACACCACCATCAAGGCCGTCTTCCTGGAGGACAGCGCCGCGCTGGTCGGCCTGCTGCTGGCCGGCGCCGGCCTCGGCCTGTCCCAGGCCACCGGCGACGAGATGTGGGACGGCCTGGCGTCCGTCGCGATCGGCCTGCTGCTGCTGGTCGCCGCCACCACGCTCGCCCGCAGCAACATCTCGCTGCTGGTCGGCCGCGCCGCCACCCCGCGCATCCGCCGGATGATCGAGGAAGAGCTCGCCGAGATCCCCACCGTCGAGCGCATCGAGACGCTCCTGACGATGCAGCTGGGGCCTACCGAGGTCCTGGTCGCCGCGAAGGTCGACTTCGCCGACGACGCCACCGGCGCCGACATCGAGGCCGCCGCCGACGAGGCCGAGCGCCGCCTGAGGAGCCGGTACGCCGGCATCCGGTACGTCTTTCTCGACCCCACAAGGCGCCGTGGTTAGGTGACGTCCATGAGCGTAGGCGTGGTTCGGTGGCGTTCCGGCGTGGTCGCGTCCCTCGGTCGTAGCTGGAACGGCGTCCGCACGCTGGAGGTGCTCGTCGGCTCCGCACCGGTCCGCGCGCTGGCCTACCCCGCCCTCGTCGGCGAGCCGGCGGTGGGCGACCGGGTCCTGCTCAACGTCGGCGCCCTGGAGATGGGCCTGGGCACCGGCGGGTACGCGCTGGTGGTCGCCCTCCCCGACCGCCTGCCGCCCGATCCCCCGGCGCCCGCCACGCGCGAGTCCGGCCACCTCGTGAAGGCCCGCTACACGCCGCTGCAGGCGATCGTGCTCGGCGTCGACGAGGAGGCCTCGCCGCACCGCGCGGTCATGGAGTCCGCCGACTCGATCGACGGCATGCCGGTCGTGGTGGCGGACCTGCACTCCGCGCTCCCGGCGGTGCAGGCCGGCATCGGGCCCGGCCCTTCGGTCGCCTACGTCATGACCGACGGCGGCGCGCTGCCCGCGTGGTTCTCCCGCACGCTCGACGGCCTGCGGGGCCACCTCGCCGGCACGGTCACGGTCGGCCAGTCCTTCGGCGGCGACCTGGAGGCCACCACCGTCCACAGCGGACTGCTGGCCGCACGGCACGTACTCCGCGCGGACGTCACGGTGGTCGCACAGGGACCGGGCAACCTGGGTACCGGCACCGCGTGGGGATTCAGCGGCGTGGCCGCCGGCGAGGCGGTGAACGCGGCCGCGGTGCTCGGCGGCCGCCCCGTGGCCTCCCTGCGCCTGTCCGACGCCGACCCCCGCCCGCGGCACCGGGGGATCTCGCACCACAGCCTGACGGCGTACGGCCGGGTCGCCCTCGCGCCGGCGGACGTGGTCCTGCCCACTCCCCTGCCGTTTGCCGTCGAGGACGCGCTGGAGACACTGTCGGCCCGCCACCGGATCGTCCACGTGGCGGTGGACGGCCTGGAGGCAGCACTCAAGGCCTCGCCGGTGCCACTGTCCACAATGGGCCGCGGCCTGGACGCCGACCCGTGGTACTTCCTCGCCGCCGCCGCGGCCGGTCGCCACGCGGCGGCCCTGCTGTCGTAGCGCGCGCGGGCGGGTGTGATGTGCCCGGGTCTTTAAGAAATGACGATCAGGCCGATCCAGGCGGCCAGGAAGACGCCGAGGATCAGGGCGAGCACCCACGTGGGCACGCTGTACTCGCCGCGGCGGTTGCGGGAGATCTCGTCGGCGATCTTCTGCTTGCGCCGCTGGACGAGGCCGGGCTTACGGGGTGGAGGGGAGGCATCAGTCATGGCGGTACCAAGTCTCACATGCTGGCGATCAGCCGCTCCACCCGCTCGTCGTACGCGCGGAACGGGTCCTTGCACAACACCGTGCGCTGCGCCTGGTCGTTCAGCTTCAGGTGCACCCAGTCGACGGTGAAGTCGCGGCGCTTCTCCTGCGCGTGACGGATGAACTCGCCGCGCAGCCGGGCCCGCGTGGTCTGCGGCGGGGTCTCCTTCGCCTCGAAGATCTCCAGGTCGGTGGCCACGCGGTCGACCTGGCCGCGCCGCTCCAGCAGCCCGTAGAGACCGCGGCCGCGGCGCAGGTCGTGGTAGGCGAGGTCCATCTGGGCGACCCGCGGGTGCGAGAGCGGCAGGTCGTGCTTCTCCTGGTACCGCTCGATCAGCTTGAGCTTGCTCACCCAGTCGATCTCGCGGGACACCGGCTCGAGGTCGCCGGTCTCGACCGCGCGCAGCACCCGGCCCCACAGCTCGACCACGCGCTTGGCGGTCTGGTCGCCGCCGCGGCGCTCGACGAACTCGGTGGCCTTCGCCAGGTACTCCTGCTGGATCTCCAGGGCGCTGACCTCCTTGTTGGAGGCCAGGCGGACCTTGCGGCGGCCGGTGACGTCGTGCGAGACCTCGCGGATGGCCCGGATCGGGTTTTCCAGCGACAGGTCGCGCATCACCACGCCGGCCTCGATCATGCGGAGCACGATGTCGGCGCTGCCGACCTTGAGGAGGGTGGTGACCTCGTTCATGTTCGAGTCGCCGACGATCACGTGCAGCCGGCGGTACCGCTCGGCGTCCGCGTGCGGCTCGTCCCGGGTGTTGATGATCGGGCGGCTGCGCGTGGTGGCCGAGGAGACGCCCTCCCAGATGTGCTCGGCCCGCTGGGACAGGCAGTAGACGGCGCCGCGCGGGGTCTGCAGCACCTTGCCGGCGCCGCAGATCAGCTGCCGGGTGACCAGGAACGGGATGAGCACGTCCGCCAGCCGGCCGAACTCGCCGTGCCGGGAGACGAGGTAGTTTTCGTGGCACCCGTACGAGTTGCCGGCGGAGTCGGTGTTGTTTTTGAACAGGTAGATCTCGCCGGCGATGCCCTCGTCGTGCAGCCGCTTCTCGGCGTCGACCAGCAGGCCCTCCAGGATCCGCTCACCGGCCCGGTCGTGCGCGACGAGGTCGGCGACGGAGTCGCACTCGGGCGTGGCGTACTCCGGGTGGGAGCCGACGTCCAGGTAGAGCCGGGCCCCGTTGCGGAGGAAGACGTTACTGGAACGCCCCCACGACACCACCCGGCGGAACAGGTAGCGGGCCACCTCGTCCGGGGACAACCGCCGCTGCCCGCGGTAGGTACAGGTGACGCCGTACTCGGTCTCGAGCCCGAAGATTCGTCGTTCCATGCCTACCCCGCTCCGCCGCTCGGCGCTCGTCCGCCGTCGGACGCAATGCCCGTAGCCTCACGGCTCCCGCTCATGAACAGACACTAGCCGTCCGAAGGCCCGGAACGTCACTCCTGACGCAAGGTTTCGGCGTACTCGCGGCACGTGTCGTACGACGGCAAGATCCCGTCGGCCCGCGCCTGCGCCAGGCTCGGCGCCGCCTCGTCCCGCGGGGACAAGATCGGCACCTCGGCCGGCCACTCGATGCCGAGCTCGGGGTCGAGCGGGTTGACCGTGTGCTCAGCCGTCGGGTTGTACGTGCTGGAGCACAGGTACACGAACTCAGGCTCGTCGGTCAGCGCGCAGTAGCCGTGGCCGATCCCCTCGCTGAGGTACACCGCCTTGCGGTCCACGTCGTCCAGGCGGACCCCCTCCCACCTGCCGAAAGTGGGCGAGCCGACCCGGATGTCCACGATCACGTCGACGACCGCGCCGCGCGTGCACGTCACGTACTTGGCCTGGCCGGGCGGCACGTCGGCGAAGTGGATGCCGCGCACCACGCCGCGCGCCGAGATGGAGAGGTTGGCCTGCGCCAGGTTGAGCGGGTGCCCGACCACCTCGGCGAGGCGATCGAAGCGGTACCACTCCAGGAAGGCGCCACGCGCGTCGGAGTGCTGCTGGGGCGTGATCTCCCACGCGCCCTCGATGCTGAGCGGCCGGATCTTCATGACGGGAACCGCGCCACGGTGACGAACTCGTTGTACGTGAAGAGCTTGCCCATGAACCGCGGGAACGGGAACGAGTACTGCTTCTCCACGGTCAGCCCCAGGTCGCGGCACATCGCGGCCGCCTCGGCGAAGCCCACGAAGCGCACGTGGGTGGCGTCGCTGGCGTACCCCCGCTCCTGCGGGGTGATGAAGACCGCCTTGCCGCCCGGCCTCACGCAGGGCAGGTACGACTCGACGACCTTGCGGGCCTGCTCCTCGGGCATGTGCTCCAGCAGGTGGGCGGCGAGCATCGAGTCGAACGTCGCGGCGCGGTCGGTCTCGAAGAACTCGTTGATCGTGTACGCCTCGAAGCCCTGCGACCGCGCGACCTCGACGGAGGTCGGGTTGTGGTCGACGCCCACCCCGTTTCCGCCGAGGTGGGCGAGGTTGCGACCCAGGCCGCAGCCCACGTCGAGGGTGCGCCCGAGCTTGAGGCGGCGGATGTTCCACCGGTACGGACGCTGGACGTCGAGGACCTGCTTCCACCGGGCGCCGGTCACCTTCTGGAGCCGGTCGGTGTAGTCGGCACCCTGGGTGCTCGGCTTCTCCTGCTGCACGGGCGGTAAGCCTGTCAGACCAGGCCAGCGGACCGCAACCGGGCACGCCTAGACATGGTCGACCTCGTCCTCCGTACCCTCGGTCACCGCGGCGGCCAGCAGGTCGCCGAGCAGCGGGGCGAACTTGAACAGATTGTCACCGTACACAGCCGTGAACGGCCCGCGCCGGCGCAGGTGGAACCCGTCGCCGAGCTCGGCCATCGTGGTGCAGTACAGCTCGTCCAGGACCGCCGGCTCCACCCCGTCGAGGTGATCGCGCACGTACGCCAGCACCGCCTCGCGGGACACGCGGGTGGCCTCGTCCCGCCCCGCCTCCCAGGCGATGGCCGCGTAGTCGAGCAGGCCGCCGACCACCCACCGGCCGGGCCCGGCCATGTGCTGGTACGTGCCCATGCGGCCGGGGCTCTGGTCGATCCAGCTGCGCAGCGGCCCGGTCCGGGTGGTGGCGAACGTGAAGCGCACGTGGTGCGCCAGCACCGCCGGCGTGTAGATGCCCACCCGCGCGGCCAGCGGCGAGGTGCCCGCGCCGGCCGCGATCAGCACCGCGTCGACGTCGAGCGGGCCGCCGGAGGTGTAGACGCGGGCGCCGGTGCCCCGCTCCTCCAGCCCGTACACGGTGGCGATCCGCAGCGCGCCGCCCACCCGGCCGGCGAGGTGGCTCCCGGCGCCCTCGGCGTCGATCACGCCGCCGGTCGGATCGTGCAGGATCACGTCCGGCGCGCGCCGGACCGGCAGGCCGAGGTCGGGCCAGTCGGAGCCGGCGACCGTGTACGGCGCGGCGGCCTTGCGCATCGCCGCCGTCCACTCCAGCGTGGTGGCGCCACTGACCAGGCAGCCGACGTCCCGGACCAGCGGCCGCCCGGCGGCTTCGCTCCAGCGCGCCCAGCCGGCGCGGGCGTCCCGGGCGAGCGCGACGAGGTCGGCGCTGCCGTGTGCCAGGCGGAAGATCCGCGACGAGCCGGTGGACCGCTCGGCCATGGGTCCGGTCCGCTCCAGGCACACCGCGTCGACGCCGCGGTCGAGCAGCGCGGCGGTGGCTGACAGCCCGACGACTCCGGCGCCGACGACCGCGACCCTCATCACGTCACGCGTCGTCGAGCAGGCCCAGCAGGTAGTCGCCGTAGCCGCTCTTGGTCAGCGGGCCGGCCAGGTCGCGCAGCTGCTCGGCGGAGAGGAACCCGGCACGCCAGGCGACCTCCTCGACACAGCCGATCTTGAGGCCCTGCCGCTCCTCGATCACCCGCACGAACTCGGCCGCCTGCATCAGCGACGTGAACGTCCCGGTGTCCAGCCACGCGGTCCCCCGGTCGAGCACGGTGACCGACAGCTCGCCCCTCTCGCGGTACGCCTCGTTGACCGCGGTGATCTCCAGCTCGCCCCGGTCGGAGGGCTTGAGGGCGCGGGAGATCTCGACCACGCGGTTGTCGTAGAAGTAGAGGCCGGGCACCACGTACCGGGACTTGGGGCGGTCCGGCTTCTCCTCGATCGACAGCACCCGCCCGTCGGCGTCGAACTCGACCACCCCGTACGCCTCCGGGTTGGCCACCGGGTACGCGAACACCCGCCCGCCGGCCACGTCGTCGTGGCTGGCCAGCTGGTGGCCCAGGCCCACGCCGTGGAAGATGTTGTCGCCGAGGATGAGCGCCACCGGCTGGTCGCCGATGAAGTCCGCCCCGATGACGAACGCCTGCGCGATGCCCTCGGGCCGCGGCTGCGCCGCGTAGCGAAGGTCGAGGCCCCACTGCGAGCCGTCGCCCAGCAGCCGCTGGAACTGCGGCTGGTCCTCGGGGTCGTGATGATCAGGATCTCGCGGATCCCGGCCATCACCAGCGTGGTGAGGGGGTAGTAGATCATCGGCTTGTCGAAGACCGGCATCAGCTGCTTCGAGACCGCCCGGGTGATCGGCCACAGCCGGGAGCCGGTGCCGCCGGCGAGAAGGATTCCGCGCACCCCGGTACCTTAGCGGCGCCGCGGAAGTCGTGCTGCCGACAGGGCGACCGGTGATTACGTCGCGTAGACTGCGGACCTCGTGAGACTCCTCGTCACCGGCGGAGCCGGGTTCATCGGGTCGGAGTACGTGCGCGAGCTGTTGCGCGGCACGCTCCCGGCCGCCGCGCCGACCGCGGTCACCGTGCTCGACAAGCTCACCTACTCGGGCAATCTGGCCAATCTCGACCCGGTGCGCGACGACCCCCGCCTCCGCTTCGTGCAGGGCGACATCTGCGACGCCGCGCTGGTCGAGGACGTGGTGCCCGGTCACGACGTGATCGTGCACTTCGCGGCCGAGTCGCACGTCGACCGCTCGATCGCCGGTGCCGCGCCGTTCGTGACGACAAACGTGCTGGGCACCCAGACGCTGCTGGACGCGGCGCTCAAGCACGGCACGGGACGGTTCGTGCACGTGAGCACCGACGAGGTGTACGGGTCGATCGAGCACGGCTCGTGGACCGAGGACTGGCCGCTCGCCCCCAACTCTCCGTACTCGGCCTCCAAGGCCGGCTCCGACCTGCTCGCGCTCGCGTACTTCCGCACGCACGGGCTCGACGTGGTGGTCACCCGCTGCTCCAACAACTACGGGCACCACCAGTACCCGGAGAAGGTCATCCCGCTCTTCGTCACCAACCTGCTGGACGGCGGCACCGTGCCGCTCTACGGCGACGGCGGCAACGTCCGCGACTGGCTGCACGTGCACGACCACTGCCGTGGCATCGCGCTCGTGCAGGACAAGGGGCGGCCGGGCGAGGTCTACCACATCGGCGGCGGCACCGAGCTCACCAACAAGGAGCTGACCGAGCGCCTGGTCGAGGCGTGCGGCGCCACCTGGGAGTCGGTGCGGCCGGTGCCCGACCGCAAGGGCCACGACCGCCGCTACAGCCTCGACATCACCAAGATCAGCCAGGAGCTGGGGTACGCGCCGACGGTCGACCTCACCCGCGGCCTGGCCGAGACGGTCGCCTGGTACCGGGACAACCGCGCGTGGTGGGAGCCCCTCAAGGGATGAGCGGCATCGACCACGGCGGCGGTGCGTGGCAGGCGCGGCGGGTCCTCGTCACCGGCTCGGGCGGCATGCTCGGACATGACCTGCTCGGCGTGCTCAAGCACCGTCCCGAGCTTGAGGTGACCGCGCTCGCCCGCGCCGACCTCGACGTGCGCGACGAGGCCGCCGTCCGCGCCGCCGTCACCGGCCACGACGTGGTGCTCAACGCGGCCGCCTGGACCGACGTCGACGGCGCCGAGGAGCGCGAGGCCGAGGCCACCGCGGTCAACGGCCACGGCGCCGCAAACCTGGCCCGCGCGGCCGAGGCGAGCGGTGCGAGGCTGGTGCACGTCTCCACCGACTACGTGTTCCGCGGCGACGCCACCTCGCCGTACCCCGAGGACGCGCCGACCGACCCGATCAACGCGTACGGCCGGGGCAAGCTCGCCGGTGAGGAGGCCGTCCTGGCCGCCGGCGGGTACGTGGTGCGCACGGCCTGGCTCTACGGCGCGCACGGCCGCAACTTCGTCACCACGATGCTGCGGCTGGCCGGCGAACGGGAGACGCTCGACGTGGTCGACGACCAGCGGGGGCAGCCGACCTGGTCGTGGGCGCTCGCGGAGCGCCTGGTCGACCTGGCGCTCGCCGACGCGCCGCCCGGCGTCTACCACGGCACGGCCAGCGGCGAGACCACCTGGTTCGGGCTGGCCCGCGCCATCTTCGCCCGGGCCGGGCACGACCCCGAGCGGGTGCGCCCGACGACCAGCGAGCGGTACGTGCGGCCAGCGCCCCGCCCGTCGTACAGCGTGCTCGGTCATGATCGTTGGGCCGAAGCCGGGATGACACCCATGCCAGACTGGGAGTCGATGCTGTCCGCCTACCTCGGGAGCCCCCGTGCCTGACCTGCCCCGGGTGAGTGCCGTGGTGCTGGCGTGGCGCGCGGAGCCACTGTTGCGGCGCTGCGTCGAGGCACTGCTCGCCTCCGTCAAGGTCGACGTCGAGGTCGTCCTGGTCGACAACGGCTGCACCAACCCCGACCTGCCCTACCTGGCGAGCCTGCCCGGCGTCGTCCTGGCCGGCTCCGGGGAAAACGTCGGCTTCTCCGCCGGCTGCAACGCGGGCGCCGCGGCCGCCTCGGGCGAGTTCCTGGCGCTGGTCAACGGCGACGCCATCGTCGAGCCCGACGCGCTCGCCCGCCTGGTCGACGTGCTGGCCGACGAGACCATCGGCGTGGCCGCCGGCGCCGTGCGCCTCGCCGACGAGCCCGAGCTGCTCAACTCCCGGGGCAACGAGATCCACGTGCTCGGCGTGAGCTGGGTGGGCGGCTTCCGCGAGCGCGAGACCCGCACGGAGCCCACCGAGACCGCCGGCGCGATGGGCGCCTTCGTGGTCACCCGCCGCGCGCACTGGCAGCGCCTGGGCGGCTTCGACGAGCACTACTTCGCGTACGTCGAGGACGCCGAGATCTCCCTGCGCACCTGGCGCCTGGGCAAGCGGGTGGTAAACGTCCCGGACGCGGTCGCCCTGCACGGCTACGAGTTCAGCAAGGTCAGCTTCAAGTTCTACCTGATCGAGCGCAACCGCCTGATGTTCGTCACCACCGTCTGGGGCGGCCGCGCCCTGGCCCTGCTCGGGCCGCCGCTGCTCGCGCTGGAGCTGGTGATGATCCTGCTCTCCGCCAAGGAGGGCTGGCTGAAGGACAAACTGCGCGGCTACGGCTGGCTGTGGCACCACCGCGCCCACCTGCGCGCCCGCCGCCGCGCCCTGCAGGCCGAGCGCGTGGTCCCGGACCGCGAGTGGATGCGCGTCCTGACCGACCGCTTCGACACCCCGCTGATCAACCCGCCCGGTGTCGGCCTCCTGAACGCGCTGATGACCCGCTACTGGCGCCTGATCCGCCGCTGGCTGTAGCGCTTCGTCACCAACCGCAAGCCCACAGACCGGCACGACACAGGCGAGGCAAGCGCGGACGGTGACGCATGGCCCCGGCCCGCAGGGCCGGATCAGGTTGGAGCTTGCCCCCGCGCGGACGGTGAGGCCCGGGAGGAACGGTCCGGGCCACTGCGGACATCGCGGTAGCCCGGATCCTGGTCTTGAAGTGAGGCGAGCCGGCGCTACTGCTTGGCGTCGCCCTCGGTGTCGTCCAGGTCGTCGAGGATCTCCAGGTCGTCGGAGCCGGCCGACTGCGGCGGCGCCTTCTTCTCCTGGGCGGGCGGCGGCTCGGACGGTGACTCGGTGGCGGGCGCCGGCGGCTCCTCCTCGGTGAGCAGCGACGTCAGCGCCACCCCGGTCACCCGCCGGAACGTGCGGCCCGTGCGGCGCCGGTCCAGCACCGCCACCTCGAGCTGGTCGGCGCCGAGGGTGCGCGGCTGCCCGCCCTCGCCGCCCACGCTGCCCAGCGCCTTGACGGCCAGCCGCACCGCCGCGCCGAGCGAGAGGTCGGCGCGGTGGGACTCCTTCAGCGCGCCGGAGATGGACTCGGCCTGGCCGCCCATCGCCATCACGCCGGGCTCGTCCTGCACCGACCCGTCGTACGTGATCCGGTACAGCTCGTCCGACTCGGCCGTGACGCCCACCTCGGCCACGCAGATCTCCACCTCGTACGCCTTCACCTGCTCGGTGAAGATGGCGCCGAGCGCGTGCGCGTACGCGTTGGCGATCGCGCGGCCGGTCACGTCGCGGCGGTCGTAGCTGTACCCGTTGAGGTCGGCCATCCGCACGCCGGCGCGGCGCAGGTTTTCGAACTCGTTGTACCGCCCCACGGCAGCGAACCCGATGCGGTCGTAGATCTCGCTCACCTTGCGCAGCGAGGTGAGGTTTTCCGCGACGAAAAGCACCCCGCCCTCGTACGTGAGCACGACGGCGCTGCGACCGCGGGAGATGCCCTTGCGGGCGTGCTCCGAGCGGTCGCGCATGATCTGCTCGGGCGAAGCGTAGAACTGCATGGCCACGACGGCGGCACTCCTTCAGGCGAGATTCGGGCGGAGACCAGTGGTGCGGATCAGCCGCCGATGTTTTCCATGCGGCGGGCGACGACGGCCTCGGCTATCGCGCCGACCTCCTCGTCGGTGTGGCGGCGGGTGCCCTCGACGGTCGCGCTCATGACCACCGGGTAGATCTTGCGGGTGAGGTCGGGACCGCCGGTGGCGGTGTCGTCGTCGGCCGCGTCGTAGAGCGCCTCCACGCCGAGCGTGACCGCCTCCTCGACGGACAGGCCGGGCCGGTACCGCTTCTTGAGCGCCGACTTGGCGAACAGCGAGCCGGAGCCGATCCCGTCGTACCCGGTCTCCTCGTAGAGGCCGCCGGCCACGTCGAAGCTGAAGATGCGCCCCACCTTGGCCGGGTCGGTGGCCGCGAGGTCGACGCCGGCGAAGATCGGCACGACCGCGAGGCCCTGCATGGCCGCGCCGAGGTTGTTGCGCACGAGCGTGGCGAGGCGGTTGGCCTTCCCGTCGAGCGAGAGCATCGCGCCCTCGATCTTCTCGTAGTGCTCGAGCTCCACCTGGAACAGCTTGATCAGCTCGATGCCGATGCCGGCGGTGCCGGCCATGCCCACCAGCGAGTACGGGTCGGCGGGGTGCACCTTCTCGATGTCGCGGCTGGCGATGAGGTTGCCCGCGGTCGCGCGGCGGTCACCGGCCATCACCACGCCGTTGGCGCACACGATCGAGACGACGGTGGTGGCGTGGGGTGCCATGTCCGCCGAGTACCCCGGCGGGAGGGGACGGCGCCCGGGCAGCAGCTCCGGCGCGGTCTGACTGAGAAACTGCGTGAAGGAGGACGTCCCCGGGTTGCTGAAGAAGTCTGAATGGCGCCCGGATGGCTCGTAACCCGCTGGCACGTGCTTCCCTTCAGTTAGGTGATCGCCAAGAACATACTCGACGCCGCCGCGACGGGCGCGACGGCGCGAGTGACCGTTCGGCCAGGAAACTACTACTCTCCGCCCTTTTGGACGTATCCGCGGACGAATTCCTCTGCGTTCTCTTCCAGGACTGAGTCGATCTCGTCGAGCAGGTC
Organism: Phytohabitans houttuyneae; assembly: GCF_011764425.1. Lineage (NCBI taxonomy): Bacteria > Bacillati > Actinomycetota > Actinomycetes > Micromonosporales > Micromonosporaceae > Phytohabitans > Phytohabitans houttuyneae. Next base: position 127,027 of record NZ_BLPF01000003.1, on the reverse strand, counting down.
GTCGACGTCCTCTGTGATCTCGGCGTGGCGCTCGGCGACCTCCGGGTTGGCCTCGGGGGCCGGGCCGGCGTCGACGTCCTCCTCGCGGCGCGCCTTGCCGGACTGCGACTGACCGCCACTGTCACGGGTAGCCATCGGGTCCTCCTCAACATCGCTTGCTGAAAAACTACCTTGCCCGCGCCACGGAAACCCCCGCCCCGCGCGACGTTTCGCGCAAGGCGCAGCGTTCACCCGCCGGTGATCGCCTCGAGCAGGTCCTTGGCGCTGGCGCAGCGGTCGAAGAGGGCACCGACGTGCTTGCGGGTGCCCCGCTCGGGCTCCATCATCGGCACCCGCACGAGCGACTCGCGCCCCACGTCGAAGATGACCGAGTCCCAGCTGGCGGCGACCACCTCGGACGCGTACTGGGCCAGGCAGCGTCCCCGGAAGTACGCCCGGGTGTCCTCCGGCGGGTCGACCATCGCGCGGCGGGTCACCTCCTCGTCGAGCAGCGTCTTCATCGAGCCGCGGGCGACGAGGCGGTGGTAGAGGCCCTTCTCCGGGCGGACGTCGGAGTACTGCAGGTCGACGAGCTGGAGCTTGTGCGAGGCCCAGCCCAGCTTCTCGCGCTCGCGGTACCCCTCCAGCAGCCGCAGCTTGGCCAGCCAGTCCAGCTCGTCGGCGCAGAGCATCGGGTCGCGGCCGAGGCGGTCCAGGACGCTCTCCCACCGGGCGAGGACGTCGGTGGTGGCGGCGTCGGTGTCCGCTCCGTACCGGTCGTCCACAAAGGACTTGGCCCGCTCGAAGTACGCCCACTGCAGGTCGAGCGCGGTCAGCCGCCGCCCGTCGCGCAGCCGCATGAGGTGGGACAGCGTGGGGTCGTGGCTGACCGCCTTGAGCTCGGAGACCGGGTCGGCGATGCCGAGGTCGGGCGTGAGCACCTTCTCCTCGATCATCGTGAGCACGAGGGCGGTGGTGCCGAGCTTGAGGTACGTGGAGATCTCGGACAGGTTGGCGTCGCCGATGATGACGTGCAGCCGCCGGTACTTGTCGGCGTCCGCGTGCGGCTCGTCGCGGGTGTTGATGATCGGGCGCTTGAGGGTGGTCTCCAGCCCCACCTCCACCTCGAAGAAGTCGGCCCGCTGCGAGATCTGGAAGCCGGGCTGCGACCCGTCCTGGCCGAGACCCACCCGCCCCGCGCCGCACACGATCTGCCGCGTGACGAAGAACGGCGTCAGGTACGCCACGATGTCGGCGAACGCCGTCTGGCGGCGCATCAGGTAGTTTTCGTGCGCCCCGTAGCTCGCACCCTTGTTGTCGGTGTTGTTCTTGTACAGGTGGATCGGGTGCGTGCCCGGGATGGTCGCGGCCCGCCGCGACGCCTCGGCCATGACCCGCTCGCCCGCCTTGTCCCACTTGACCAAGTCAAGCGGATTGGTGACTTCGGGCGTCGAGTACTCGGGGTGGGCGTGGTCCACATACAGCCGGGCGCCGTTGGTGAGGATCACGTTGGCCAAACCCAGATCCTCGTCGGCGAGCGCCTCAGCGGGGTCGTAAGCCGCCCCGGAGTACGTGAAGCCGCGCGCGTCCCGCAGCGGCGACTCCTCCTCGTAGTCCCAGCGCGCCCGCCCGCCGCGGGTCAGCTCGGGGCGTGCCCCGTACGCATTGACCACCTGGGAAGAGGTAACCATCGGGTTGGCCCCGGGCTGGCCGGGCACCGAGATTCCGTACTCGACCTCGGTCCCCATGATCCGCCGAACACTCATGCCTCGCCTACCTCACTGCCGCCCAGGTGCGTACGCGCCACGTGTCGAGCGTAGTCCGCCGGTAGCGCTCCGCGCTGCGCCGCACCGGGTGGGGTTGTACCGACTGTGCGGAGCTACGCTCCGGTATCATGACGCGGCCCAGAGGGCGGCGCACGGCTAAACGCATGGCGACCAGGCGAGGAGCGTAGCGGGTGGGTGAGCTGACGGTCACGCGAGCCGTCCCGTCCAAGGAGAAAAAGGAGGCCGTCGTGCCGGCCCCCTCGGCCGAGGAGAAGCCCGTCAAGACGCCTCGGAGATGGCGCCGCCCGTCCGGCCCGTACGCGTGGGGTGCTCTCGTGGTGCTCGCGGCCACCGTGACCGCCATGGTGTGGACGTACGCCAAGACGCACCAGATCTTCCCCGACTCGCAGTGGTACCTGATCTACACGTATCACTACATGGGGTACGACAACGCCCACGGCGAGCAGATCGTGCTCGACTACATCCGCGACCACGGCACGTTCAAGCCGTACGACTACCTGTGGGCCTCAAAGCCGTTCACGCTCAGCTACCGCCCGCGCATACTGCTGCCGCTGCTGTCGGTCCCGTGGGTGGCGCTCTTCGGCCCCGGCGGCATCGTGGTGGTGCCGGCCGTCGCGTTCGTGGTGGCGATGTTCCTGATCTACCGCCTGGCCACCATCCACGCCTCCGTGCCCGCCTCGGCCGCCGCGGGCGTGCTCGCCGTCTGCTCGCCGCTGATCGCCAAGTGGTGCGTCGGCGGCCTGACCGACTCGCTCGCGCTGATGCTGCACACCGCACTGCTCCTGCTGCTGCCCTGGCGCAAGCCGGCGACCAGGTGGACGGTGGCCGGCCTGGCACTGACCGCGTTCCTGGTGGGGACCGCACGCGTCATCACGCCCTACACGGTGGCCACGGTGGCGGCGGTATGGATCTGGGCGATGTGGCGCGACCGCGCCCGCTGGCGCTCGTGGACCGCGGCCGCCGCCGGCGCCGCGGCCGGCGTGGTGGCCGGCGCCATCTGGAGCAAGCTGGTGAGCGCGCCGCTGAGCAGCACCGACCACTTCTACAGCATGACCGGCGGCCGCGCCCGCACGCTCGGCGAGGCGATGCCGTGGTACCGCGAGACCGTGCCCACCGCACTGTCCAAGGAAGCCACGACCGTGCTCTCCAGCTGGCCGCTGGTGCTCCTGCTGGTCCTGTCGATCATCGCCAGCGTGGTCGCCTGGCGCACGGTGGTGCCATGGCTGGTCCTGTCCGCCTGGGTCGGCGCCACCGGCATCTTCCTGATCGCCCCGTTCTGGACCATGTTCCGCTACGAGATCCCGATGCTGCCCGCCCTGGTGGTCGCGGTGGCGGTGCTCCTCGACCGGGTCGCGAAGGGGCTGCTGCCCGCCTTCCAGCAACGCCCCTCCCCCACCACCGAGGCCGGCTAGCCCGGCCGTCCGCCGCAGGCACATCGGTTGCTCGGCGTCCACGACTTCAAGGGCCAGATCTGACATCGGGCTACCGCGACGCTCGTCGTGGTCCGGACCGTTGCTCCCGCGGCCTCACCCTGCGCCGCTGGTCACCCTCACCCCCGGAATTGCCCCTCGGCCGCCCGCCGCGACGTGGGTCGAGCTGGCATGGCACTTCGCCGCGCCGCCACGACCGGACGGCGCGGACCTCGACTCCACACCAACCGCGGCGGACGGTTGAGCCGTCGCCGCCCGGATGTTCCGCGCTGGGAGCGGCACCGGACCCACACAGACCGCCACGGTCGGCCCGGCAACGACCGGACGGTGCGTACCTCGCCACGACGAGCATCCAGGCCGCAGGTCGAGGCTCGGCCGGATGAGCTTGGCGGCGGGAGGAGCGGCCCGGCGAGCGACCTCGTGTCGCCAAGAAGCACCCTTGCCACCGACGGCCGAGGCACGACCCCAGACTGCAAACTCGCCAGGAAGAGCACTTGGCCCGCACAGACGCCATCAACGGCTGAGTCAAATCGCACGGCGGGCGACCTCGCCAGGCGGGAGCGGCGACGCCACGGCTGGGCGGCTTGCGATCTTGCCAGGAGGAGCACCCTCGACTTTCGGAGTTTCGTCGTCTGGAGTCCTTTCGCGGGTCACCACCTCACCCTCCGTGGTCGCCAGCTCAACCCAGGAGCCCACTCCGGCAGATCTTGGCAAGTTGGCGTCGAAATGGCGCGCAAACTCACCAAGATCTCGAAGCTCACACCGCCGGCACCTGATTGACAGTCACCGACCGCGACGAGGGCGGACTCGCGCACTCCCGCCTCGAAGATCTGCAGAAGCACGGGCGGGGAAGATCGGACAGGTGGATCTTGCATCTTGCCTGGTCAATGCCTTACCCGTAAAGCTTGCCACTGCGGCGCGGGCACCGTGAGCTGGGAGGACACCGGAGGCTGTCGCACGGCAAGCGATCCTTACTCCGAAAGTCGAGAGCACCCCAGGCCGGCAGAAATCGCGGCCTACGGGCGAGCCTCGGCGGGATGAGGTCCCCGGCGGGAGGCGGCCGCCATCTCGCTGCGCGGCACCGTGAGGACTCGGCCGCCTAGCCGTGCTGGACGGCGAGACCGTGGGTGGCGAGCGGTGGCGGGCTTATGGAGCACGGGACCGCACAGACCGCTACCGGCGGCGCGCGACCCTCGCCAGGACGAGCGCCGAGGCCGCCGGCGGCCGAGCGACCCACCGGACGGCGCGGCGACACCGCACGAGTGGACGGCTGCGACCTCGCCGAAGAGCGGCCAGCCCCACGTGCGGACAGCGGGCTGCGGTCGGGCCTCGGTGGCTCGCGTGCTCGGGCGGGTCGTCGAGAGCGGGACCAGCGGCGGAGGGTGAGGCCGCGGGAGCAACGGTCCGGACCACGGCGGACGTCGCGGTAGCTCGCGTTTCTTCGGGCTTTTGGTCCTGGGCGGAGGTGGTGCGTGCGGACGTGGCAGGGCCCCGCGCGCCGGAGCGTGCGGGGCCCTTGACGTTGCTGGCGTTACAGGTACTGGCCGGTGTTGCTGACCGTGTCGATGGAGCGGCCGGCCTCGGCGCCCTTGCCGCCGGAGACGAGCGTGCGGATGTACACGATCCGCTCGCCCTTCTTGCCGGAGATGCGGGCCCAGTCGTCCGGGTTGGTGGTGTTCGGCAGGTCCTCGTTTTCGCGGAACTCGTCGACGCACGCGTCCAGCAGGTGCTGCAGGCGCAGGCCCTTGCGGCCCGAGGAGAGGAACTCCTTGATGGCCATCTTCTTGCCGCGGTCGACGATGTTCTGAATCATGGCGCCGGAGTTGAAGTCCTTGAAGTACAGGACCTCCTTGTCGCCGTTGGCGTACGTCACCTCGAGGAAGCGGTTCTCCTCGGTCTCCGAGTACATGCGGAGGACGACCGCCTCGATCATTGCCCCCACCGTGGCCTGGGCGTCGCCGCCGTGCTCGGTGAGGTCGTCGGGGTGCAGTGGGAGGCCGGTCAGGATGTACTTCGAGAAGATGTCCTTCGCGGCCTCGGCGTCCGGGCGCTCGATCTTGATCTTCACGTCCAGGCGGCCTGGGCGGAGGATCGCGGGGTCGATCATGTCCTCGCGGTTGGAGGCGCCGATCACGATGACGTTTTCGAGCCCCTCGACGCCGTCGATCTCGCTGAGCAGCTGCGGGACGATCGTGTTTTCCACGTCGGAGGAGACGCCGGAGCCGCGGGTGCGGAACACGGAGTCCATCTCGTCGAAGAACACGATGACCGGCGTGCCCTCGCCCGCCTTCTCGCGGGCGCGCTGGAAGATCAGCCGGATGTGCCGCTCGGTCTCACCCACGTACTTGTTGAGCAGCTCAGGGCCCTTGATGTTGAGGAAGTAGCTGGTGTGCTTCTCCTCGCCACGGCCCTCGGCGATCTTCTTGGCCAGCGAGTTGGCCACCGCCTTGGCGATCATGGTCTTACCGCAGCCGGGCGGGCCGTAGAGCAGGATGCCCTTCGGCGGGCGCAGCTGGTGCTCCCGGAAGAGGTCGGAGTGCAGGAACGGCAGCTCGACCGCGTCGCGGATCTGCTCGATCTGGGAGTGCAGGCCGCCGATGTCCTCGTATCCGACGTCGGGCACCTCCTCCAGCACGAGCTCCTCGACCTCGCTCTTCGGGATCCGCTCGTACGCGTACGCCGAGCGGGGCTCGATCATGAGCGAGTCACCCGCGCGCAGCGGCGAGCCGATCAGCGTCTCGGCGAGGTGCACGATCCGCTCCTCGTCGGCGTGGGACACCACCAGCGCCCGGTCACCCGGACCGCCGGCAGGGTGCTCCAGCACCTCCTTGAGCATGACCACTTCGCCGACCCGCTCGTACCCGAACGCGTCGACGATGTTGAGCGCGTCGTTGAGCAGGACCTCCTGCCCACGGCGCAGCTCGTCGACGTCGAGTGACGGGGACACCGCCACCCTGAGCTTCCGTCCGCCGGTGAAGACGTCGACGGTGCCGTCGTCGTGCTTGGCCAGGAAGACGCCGTAGCCGCTGGGCGGCTGCGCCAGGCGGTCGATCTCTTCCTTGAGCGTCACGATCTGGGCTCGAGCCTCTTTCAGAGTGCTCACGAGCCGCTCGTTGTTTTCGGTCAGTCGGGCCAGCTGCGCCTGCGTTGCCGCTAGCCGCTCCTCGAGCTGCCGGACGTGTCGTGGGCTTTCGGTCAGCTTGCGCCGCACCAGAGCGAGTTCCTCTTGAAGGAACGCGACCTGAGTGGAGAGATCGTGGGCCTCCTTCTCCCACCGTGCGGCGCGCGAGTCCGCGTCGTCGCTGCGTGCCACGTCCCACCTCCCCGGGGGCTTGAACGTACTGCCATAACACTAACTGGTGTTACGGCCAATCGAACCTACGCAACACCCTCGTCACTGACTCTTGATCTGTACGGGCGGGTGAGCAGCACTGGTAATGCCCGCCGAACAGCGGTGCATTCCTCAAAGTGTCGGGCGTCCGACCATCGACGCGACGAGTCGGGCGAACTCCTCCAGACGGGTGATTTGTCCCGCTCCGCCGTCGTCGAGGGTCTTGCCGAAGCGGAGCGCGTCGTGGCGTACCGAGTTGGCCTGCTCCTCCGCGGGCGCGGCGGGGTTGGGCCCGGCCTCGTCGAGGGAGCTGAGCAGCAGGTACACGTCGATGCTGTCGACCCGCACCTGCCCGGTGGCGGTGCGGGTCAGCCGGCGGCGGCAGCCCACCTCGGTGACCGTGGAGAGCGGCACGACGCGCAGCGACGAGGTCATCGAGCCGGGCGGCCCGTCGCCGGGTGCCACGTCCTCGCCGTGCCACAGGATGAGGCGGCTGCCGTCGCAGACCACGACCTCCTGCCAGACGCCGTTGACCTCGTTGACGAAGCGTTCGAGCGTGAAACCGAGCACCGTGGCACCGCGCAGCACCCCGCCGAGGGCCTCCAGGGCCACGTCAGGGTCGCGCAGGTAGACCCGAGCCGCCGAGTCCAGGTCCTGGTACGGCGACCAGTCGGGAAAGACCGCGGGCAGCTCACCACCTCCGAACGCCGGTCTAGCCACTCGTGTCGGCCTCCTCACCCCGTGGCGCCGGGGGCGCGGCGGCCGCTGCCTTTCGAGCCGCGTACGCCTCGGCGCCCTTGCTCGGCTTCCGGCGCCGCGGCGGGGCGGTCACCCCGGGCGCGAGGCGGCGCGTCGAGACCAGGAACGCGGTGTGGGCGATCATCCGGTGGTCGGGGCGCACGGCGAGCCCGTCGGCGTGCCAGTCGCGCACGAGGCTCTCCCAGGCCCGCGGTTCGGTGAAGCAGCCGCGCTCGCGCAGCGCCTCGACGAGCTCGGAGAGCTGGGGAACGGTCGCCACGTACCCGATGAAGACGCCGCCGGGCACGAGCGACCGCTCCACCAGGTCGAGCGCCTCCCACGGGGTGAGCATGTCGAGGATTATCCGGTCGAAGCCGGTTTCGCGGCATTCCACAACGTCACCGAGGTGCAGATTCCACGCTGGGTGGGGACCACCGAAGAACGCCTCGACGTTCTTTCGGGCGATAGCGGCGAAGTCGTCCCGTACCTCCCAGGAGTGAAGCTCGCCGGCGGTCCCCACCGCGCGCAGCAGCGAACACGACAGCGCGCCCGAGCCCGCGCCGGCCTCCAGGACCTTCGCACCCGGGAAGATGTCGCCCATCGCGACGATCTGCGCCGCGTCCTTCGGGTAGATCACCTGGGCGCCGCGCGGCATCGACAGCACGTAGTCGGAGAGCAGGGGGCGCAGCGCCAGGTACGCCGTGCCGCCGCTGGAGGTCACCACGCTGCCGTCCGGGAGGCCGATCAGCGCGTCGTGCTCCAGCGCGCCGCGGTGGGTGTGGAACGAGCGCCCCGGCTCCAGCACGATCGTGTGCATCCGGCCCTTGGGATCGGTGAGCTGCACCCGGTCACCAGGGCGGAAAGGCCCGCGGTGGGCGGGCACGGAGTCGACGTCGTCGGAGATCGCGGCGGTCACGTGTTCAACTTCCGGTTGGGTTCCAACAGCTGGGCGAGGTCGGCGACGTGGAGCACGCCGACGACATCGTCGCCCGCGGTCACGAGGTACTGCGCGCCGGGGTGCGCCTGGACCGCCTTGATCACCTGCTCGCCGCTCGTGCCGACCGGGATCGTGTGAATGCCGTCGATGCCGCGGGCCACCGTGTCGACGGCGACCCAGGGGCGGCGCTCGGCCGGGACGGCCGCCGCGGCGGCCCGGTCGACCAGCGCGACGAGGCGGCCGGCGGAGTCGGACACGCCGATCGACGCACCGGCGCGGCCGGCGTCGGTGCCGCGGCGCTGCGCCTCGGCGAGCGGGGTGCCGGTGGGCACGGCGAAGACCGGGCGGGCCAGGCGGGCCACGTCGATGAGCGGGAAGCGGCGGCTGATCCGGGCCACCCGGATCGCCTGCCCGGCGCCCTGCCACATCGTGAACGCCACGAGCAGCATGAACACCAGCCCGAACGTGGACAGCACCCCCACCGCCGTGAGCAGCGCGACAGCCGCGGCGGTGGCGATGGCGACCGCACGGCCCACCCACCCGGCGACCTCGGTGCCCAGGTGGCGGTCGTTGGAGATCGCCCACACCGCCGCGCGGAGCGCCCGCCCGCCGTCGAGCGGCAGGCCGGGCAGCGAGTTGAACACGGCCACGACGATGTTGCTCACCGCGAGCTGGAAGGCGAGCTGGTTGACGAGCGTGCGGTCGGGCAGCGCGAGCGTCGCCACCGTGGCCACCACGCCGAGCACCAGCGACACGGCCGGCCCGGCCAGCGAGACGTACAGGTCGACCTTGGGGCTGGGCGCGTCGCGGTCCATCTCGGTGTAGCCACCGAGAAGCTCCAGTGTGATGCCGCGCACGCCGATACCGTACCGGCGCGCCGTCAGCGCGTGGCCGAGTTCGTGCAGGAGTACCGATCCGAGTAAGCAGACCACGAAACCGAAGCCGATCGCGTACCCCGCGGCCTGGGACAGAGCCAGCTCGCGCCGCACGAACTCGCCGTAGATCACGGTCACGAGCACGGCGAGCAGCAGCATGGAGGCATTCAGGTACAGCGGGACGCCCAGCACCCGGCCCACGGCCAGACCCGGTCGGCGGTCGGTCCGGTCCTGCCGCGCGCGATCCTCCACCCCTCGATGCTACGGGTTGCCGAGCGTGCGGCGAGACCGCCTTAGTGGGCACACACGGGGCGCCGCTGCGCCACGATGTCGTACCCGTGCCATAGCCTTCGGTGCATGACGGTCGCGGAGCTGGGCGAGGTCGGGGATGTGGGCGAGGTCGCCCAGGAGCCGGTGCTGCCGAGCCTCTCCCCCTCCCGGGCGGCCGACTTCAAGACATGTCCCCTGCTCTACCGGTTTCGCACGATCGACCGGCTGCCCGAGCAGCCCACCCGCGACCAGGCCCGGGGCACGCTGGTCCACGCGGTGCTGGAGCGGCTGTTCGACCTGCCGCCGGGCGAGCGCACCCACGCCGCCGCGACCGGCCTCGTCACCCCGCAGTGGGAGCGGCTGGTCGATGAGGCGCCGCCGCTGGGCGACCTGCTGACCGACACCGAGCGGGAGGCGTTCCTGGCATCGGCCGGCGAGCTGCTGGAGGGCTACTTCGCGGTCGAGGACCCGAGCCGGCTGGAGCCGGCCGAGCGGGAGAGCCTGATCTCCGCGGTGGTCGACGAGCGGCTGCTCATCCGGGGATACGTGGACCGCCTCGACGTCTCCCCCGCCGGCGACCTGCGGGTGGTCGACTACAAGACCGGAGGCGCGCCGCGCGAGGCGTTCGAGGCGCGGGCGCTCTTCCAGCTCAAGTTCTACGCGCTCGTGCTGTGGCGCACGCGGGGCGTCGTGCCGCGCATCCTGCGCCTGCTCTACCTGCGCGACCGCGAGATCTGCGACTACGCGCCCGACCCCGAGGAGCTGGTGCGCTTCGAGCGCACGCTGCTCGCGCTGTGGCAGGCGATCGACCGGGCCACCGCGGAGCGCGACTTCCGCCCCAAGCCGAGCCGGCTCTGCGACTGGTGCAGCCACCAGTCGCTCTGCCCGGCCTTCGGCGGCACTCCGCCGCCGTTCCCCGAGCGCGAGGAGCAGGCGGTCGACGGTGCCCTCATCCCACAGGAGGATGACCGGCTCACCGCGGGCGACGAAGGAGAAGCGTCCCGCAGCGGATAACTTCCATACATGAGCGGGAGAGCGGGCCCCGGCGGAGACGTGGAGCAGCGCGAAGCGCGGCGCAGCGTCTTCGTTGGATGCAGGTGCGAGGCCACGGACGCCGCGCACGACGGCGGAGCGGGGTAGGCATGGCTCGTGCGGACGCTCCGACCGTCGGCCGCTCCCTGGTGGACGGCTGGCGCGAGCGGCTGCGCCTGGAGCCGGCCGGGCGGCGCGCCCTCGGGTTCGACGCGCTGCTGGCCGTCGCCGTGGTCCTGGTGGAGATGGTGCTCACCGCGTTCGGGCCGCCGGACATGCGCACGGCGGGCTGGTCGGCGACCATCGGCTGGAGCCTCGCCGGGTGCGTGGCGCTGGTGCTGCGCCGGGTCGCCACCTGGACGGCCGTGTGGGTCGTGCTCGCCTCGCTCGCCTCCTCGATCGTCACCCGGCACCAGCCGCTCACGATGGTGATCGCGATCCTGCTGGTCACGTACACCGTCGCGGCCGAGTTCCCCCTGCGGCGCGCGGCACCGACCGCGGCCCTGCTGTGGCTGCCGGTCTTCCTGCTCAACGCGGTCACGCCGGCCGACCTGCGCCCCACCGACATGTCGGCCTTCTACATCGCGTTCCTCAACGGCCTCATGGCCATGGTGTGCTTCCTCGTCGGGCGCACCGTGCACGCCCGCCGCACCTCGATCCTCGCCCTGGAGGAGCGGGCCCGGGCCGCCGAGCAAAACCAGCGGGCCCTGGCCGAGCAGGCCGTCGGCGACGAGCGCCGCCGCATCGCGCGCGAGCTCCACGACATGGTCGCCCACCACGTCAGCGTGATGGGGGTACTGGCGACCGGCGCCCGCCGCGTGCTGAAGCGCGACGCCGACGCGGCCGACGAGGCGCTCGCCACCATCGAGGACACCAGCCGGGCCACGCTGCGCGAGATGCGCCGCCTGCTCGACGTGCTGCGCACCGACGCCGAGCCGGCCGCCGAGCTGTCCCCGCAGCCGGGCCTTGCCGGTATCGAGGCGCTGGTGGAGCAGGTGCGCGAGGCGGGGCTGCCGGTCGCGCTCCGGGTCGACGGCACGCCCGGCCCGCTCGACTCCGGGGTGGCCCTCGCGATCTTCCGGATCGTGCAGGAGGCGCTCACCAACGCGCTCAAGCACGCCGGCAACGCGACCGCGCACGTGCGGCTCAGCTTCGGCGTGTACTGGCTGATCGTCGAGGTCTTCGACACCGGCCGCGGCCCCGCGCCCGGCTCCGACCAGGCCGTGGGCCACGGGCTCGTCGGCATGCGCGAGCGGGTCGCGCTGTACGGCGGTACGTTGCGCACCGGGCCCCGGCCGGGCGGCGGCTTCCGGGTGTACGCGAAGATCCCGATGGAACAGTCGTGAACCAGGGGGGACCAGCGTGACTCAGGAACGGCCGGTGCGGATCCTGCTCGCCGACGACCAGCCACTGCTGCGGACCGGGTTCCGCATGGTGCTGGGCGCCGAGGACGACCTGGACATCGTCGGCGAGGCCGGTGACGGCTCCGAGGCGGTCGACCTGGCCCGCCGGCTGCTGCCCGACGTGGTGCTGATGGACATCCGCATGCCCCGCCTCGACGGGGTGGCCGCGACCCGCGCGATCGTCGACGCCCGCCTGCCGGTGCGGGTCCTCATCCTCACGACCTTCGACCTCGACGAGTACGTGGTGGGCGCGCTGCGCGCCGGCGCGAGCGGCTTCCTGGCCAAGGACGTGCCCGCCGAAGACCTGGTGACCGCGATCCGCACGGTGGCGGCCGGCGAGGCGGTGGTGGCGCCGCGGATCCTCAAGCGGCTGCTGGACCGGTTCGCGGACAGCCTGCCCGACCCCTCCTCCACCCCGCCGAAGGCGCTGGACTCGCTGACCGAGCGGGAGCGCGAGGTGCTCATCCAGGTGGCGCGCGGGCTGTCCAATGCGGAGATCGCCGGCGCGCTCTCGGTGAGCGAGACCACAATCAAGACACACGTGGGGCACGTGCTCACGAAGCTCGGCCTCCGCGACCGCGTGCAGGCGGTCGTGCTCGCCTACGAGACGGGTCTCGTCCGCCCCGGCGCCTAGGGCGCGTACTCCTCCAGGGGGACGCCGGCACCGCCGTGCACCACGCCGGTCGTACCCGAAGAGTCTCCGCAAGCACGACGGCGCGGGCCTTTTCGTGTCCTAGCGTGGGTTCCGACATGAGCGAGCGAATCATCAGGCTCAGCGGCATTCGGGGGATGGCCTCGCCAGAGGCCATATGTGCGAGCGCGCTCAGGGGCAACCCCGCGGTGCGGTGTTTGGGCATGGCCCGCATCGCACGTGTCAGGGGCAACCCTGAGCGCGCATCGGGGACGGCCCGCATCCAAAGGTGGGTTTGGAGTTCCCCCGGGGGCGGACGATTCCGCGCTCCGCGGCCCCGAACATGGATGCTGCCGGCCGGTCCAAGCGTCCGGCCGGACCAGCTTCCCTGCGCCCGGGTTCCGCCCGGACGAGGATCGCAACGAGGGGGAAACAGTGACGACGACGGTAGCCCGCGACACCCATGTGGCGGCCCGTGCCACCGACGTGTGGAAGGTGTATGGCTCGGGTGAGGCCCAGGTGGTCGCGCTGCGGGGGGTCAGCGCGGAGTTCGAGCGGGGCCGGTTCACCGCGATCATGGGCCCGTCCGGGTCCGGCAAGTCCACGCTGATGCACTGCCTGGCGGGGCTCGACTCGGTGACACGCGGCCAGGTCGCGATCGGCGAGACGGTCGTCACCGGGCTCGGCGACGCCGGCCTGACCAAGCTGCGCCGCGACAAGGTTGGCTTCATCTTCCAGCAGTTCAACCTGCTGCCCACGCTGTCGGCCAAGGAAAACATCCTGCTGCCGCTGTCGATCGCCGGGCGCAAGCCGGACCAGGATTGGTTCGACACGGTGATCGCCACGGTGGGGCTCGGCGACCGGCTCGGCCACCGCCCCTCCCAGCTCTCCGGCGGCCAGCAGCAGCGCGTGGCGTGCGCCCGCGCGCTCGTGTCCCGCCCCGAGGTGGTCTTCGCGGACGAGCCGACCGGCAACCTCGACTCCCGCTCCGGCGCCGAGGTGCTCGCGTTCCTGCAGCGCTCCGTCCGGGAGTACGGGCAGACGATCGTCATGGTGACCCACGACCCGGTCGCCGCGTCGTACGCGGACCGCGTCGTCTTCCTCGCCGACGGCTCGATCGTCTCCGAGCTCTACGAGCCGACGCCCGAGTCGGTGCTCGACACGATGAAGCGCCTGGACGTCCTCACCGGTGAGGCGGCGGCCTGACATGTTCCGCGCCACGATGAAAAGCCTGCTCGCCCGCAAGCTCCGGCTGGTGTTGTCGGGGCTGGCGGTCGTGCTGGGCGTGATGTTCGTGTCGGGTGCGTTCGTGCTCACCGACACGCTCGGCCGCTCCTTCGACGCGGTCTTCTCCACGGCCTACTCGCAGACCGACGTCGGCGTTGCCGCCAAGCCCAAGGTGAACGTCAGCGAGTTCGAGGGCGAGGAGGCGGCGGCGCCGTTCCCCGCCTCCACTGTGGACAAGGTCGCGGCGGTGCCCGGTGTGGCAAAGGTCACCGGCTACGTCTCGACCGACGGCGCCCGGCTCATCGGCGACAACGGCAAGGTGGTCACCTCGTTCGGCCCGCCGCAGCTGGGCGAGAGCTGGAACCCTGACGACGGGCTCATCGAGCTGCGCGACGGGCGCGGCCCCACCGCCGACAACGAGATTGCCATCAACAAGACGCTCGCCGACGCCGGCAAGGTGAAGGTGGGCGACAAGGTGGGCGTGCTCACGCGCGAGCCGCGCCAGGACTTCACGATCGTCGGCATCTTCGGGTACAGCGGCGACCGCGACAGCCTCGGCGGCGTGCAGCAGGTGGAGTTCACGCCACCGGTGGCGCAGAAGCTGATGCTCGGCGAGAGCGGCGTGTGGAACCAGATCACCGTCAAGGCCGCCGACGGCGTCTCGCACGAGAAGCTGCGCGACGACATCGCCGCCCAGCTCGGCAGCGGGTACGAGGTGAAGACCGGCAAGCAGCTCGCCGACGAGGCGTCCGGCTCGCTCAAGGAAGGGCTGAGCTTCTTCAACAACATCCTGCTCGGCTTCGCCGGCGTGGCTTTGTTCGTCGGCATCTTCCTGATCCTCAACACGTTCTCGATCATCGTGGCGCAGCGGACGCGGGAGCTGGCGCTGATGCGCGCGGTCGGCGCGAGCCGAAGGCAGATGGTCGGCTCGGTGCTCATCGAGGCGGTGGTGATCGGCCTTGTCGCCTCGGTGCTCGGCCTCGGCGCGGGCGTCGGCGTGGGCGCGCTGCTGGCGTTCGTGTTCGGCAGCATCGGCGGCGGGCTGGAGATGGCGTCGGTCGGTGTGCCGGCCGCCGCGGTCATCAGCTCCTTCGTGGTCGGCCTGCTGGTGACGGTGGTCGCCGCGGTCCTGCCGGCGCTGCGCGCGTCGCGCATCCCGCCGGTCGCCGCGATGCAGGAGGTCGCGACGCCCGACCGTCCACTCACGAAGGTCACCGTGTGGGGCGCCATCGTCGGCGCCGCGGGCGGCGCGCTGCTCGCGCTCGGGCTCAGCGGCAAGGCCGGCGACGACTGGACACTGTGGACGATCCTGGGCGGTGTGCTGGTCACGTTCATCGGCGTGGCGCTGCTGACCCCGCTGGTGAGCAGGCCGGTGGTGGGCCTGCTCGGCCGCATCTTCTCGTGGTCGGTGCCGGGCAAGCTGGGCCGCCTCAACTCCGGCCGCAACCCGCGGCGCACCGCCATCACGGCGGCCGCGCTGATGGTGGGCATCGCTCTGGTCACCGGCGTCACGGTGCTGCTCGGCTCGGCGAAGTCGAGCATCACCAAGCTCGCCGAGGACACCATCAACGCCGACCTCGTCATCTCCGGCGCGCAGAGCGGTCCGCGCCCGCCGAGCTTCGACCCGGCGGTGCTCGACGAGGCCAAGGCGATCCCGGGGGTGAAGGCGGCGACCGGCACGTACGCGGACCTCGGCACGGTCAACGGCGACAAGGAGTACCTCACCGCCGTCACCGACATCGCCGCGCTGAAGGACGTGTACCGGGCCGAGCCGTCGTCCGGGAGCATCGACTCGCTCGGCGCCGACCAGGTGCTCGTCGACTCGGGCACCGCGACGGACAAGGGCCTGTCGGTGGGCTCGCGCCTGACGGTGCAGCTGTCCCGGGGTGACGCGCACACGTACACGCTGTCTGGGATCTACAAGGAGTCCGATCTGTACGGCGGCTTCGTGCTGCCGGTGCAGGCGACCAAGGACTTCGCGATCCCGCAGCCGACGCAGGGGTACATCCAGCTGAGCCAGGGCGCGACCGTCGCACAGGTGGAGCCGCAGGTCGACAAGCTGCTCGCAAACAGCCCCGAGGTGTCGGTGGCCGACCGGAGCAAGTTCATCGAGCAGCAGACCAGCGGGTTCGACCAGATCCTCACGATGATCCAGATCCTGCTGGCACTGGCGATCCTGATCGCGGTGCTGGGCATCGTCAACACGCTCGCGCTGTCGGTGCTGGAGCGGACCCGCGAGCTGGGCCTGCTCCGCGCGATCGGCCTGCGCCGCGCGCAGACGATGCGCATGATCACGGTCGAGGCGGTGGTGATCTCGATGTTCGGGGCGATCCTGGGCGTCGTGGTCGGCACGGGTCTCGGCGCCGCGGTGGTCCGCGCCCTCAAGGACGACGGCATCACCGAACTCGTCCTTCCCTGGTCCCAGATGGGGCTTGCCGTGGTCGTGGCAGCGATCGTTGGAGTGGTCGCCGCGATCCTGCCCGCGATCCGCGCCGCGCGCCTGAACGTGCTCGGCGCCATCGCACACGAATAGCCCACGGGGGACAGATGGGGGCGGCTCGGGCGGGCCGCCCCCATCGGGCGTTTATGCCCGAGGCCGACCGCGCTCCCCGCGGGCCGCAGAGCCGGCGCGGGTTTGAGACGCGGACGGTGAGGCCCCGGGAGGAACGGTCCGGACCACGACGGGCATCGCGGTAGCTCGGATCCCGGTTTGAAAGATCTTGCGCTAGCGGCGCGACCACGCGGCGGCGCGGATGTCCCGCAGCGCCTGCCGGCGGGTGTCGCCGCGGAGCGTGTCGATGTAGAGCTTGCCGTCGAGGTGGTCGGTCTCGTGCTGCAGTGCGCGCGCGAGGAAGCCGCTCCCGCTGATGGTCAGCGGCGCGCCGTACTGGTCGAAGCCCCGCACGGTCGCGAACATGGCGCGCGGCGTCGGGAAGTACAGCTCGGGGATCGACAGGCAGCCCTCGTCACCGTCCTGCATCTCTTCCGACAGCTCGATCGTCGGGTTGACCACGTGGCCCACCTCGCCGTCCGCGTCGTAGACGAACACGCGCGCGCTGACCCCGATCTGGGTCGCCGCGACCCCGGCCCGCCCGGGCGCGCCGAGCAGCGTGTCCATGAGGTCGGTGACGAGCGCGTGCAGCTCGGTGTCGAAGGAGGTGATCGGTTCGGCCGGCGTACGCAGGACCGCGTCGCCCAGCAGCCGGATGGGCCGCATCGTCATGGCCGTCAGGCTATCCGGTTCCTTACCCGCCCGCCTTCCCCGCTCGTGTCGCGCCACCGTTCCACGAGGCCCGCGCGAGCGGGGCGGGGTCTCGCGGTCTGGACGCTGCCGGCCCGGGGCCAAGCGCGGGTCAGGCCTCGCCGGCCAGGGCGGCGCGGAGGGGTGCGGCCTTCGCGGCCGCCTCGTCGACCTCGGCCTCGGGGTCGCTGCCCCAGGTGATGCCGCCGCCGGCCCACAGGTGCAGGCGTTCGCCGTCGGCGGCGGCGGTGCGGATGGTCAGTCCCAGGTCGATCCGGTCGTGGCCGACCCAGCCGAGCGCGCCCATGCTCGCGCCGCGGCCGACCGGCTCCAGCGCGGCGATCTCGCCGAGCGCGGCCAGTTTGGGTGCGCCGGTCACCGAGCCGCCGGGGCACACCGCGCGAAGGAGGTCGGCGAGGCCGAGGCCGGGTGCCGGCTCGGCGGAGACGGTGGACTCGGCCTGCCAGAGGTCGCACCAGCGCCGGATCGCGTACAGGTCGTCGACCCGCACCGAGCCCGTGCGCGCGATCCGGGCCAGGTCGTTGCGCTCCAGGTCGACGATCATGATGTGCTCGGCGCGCTCTTTGGCCGACTCGAGCAGTTCGCGCCGCCCGGCGGCGGTCGCCGCGCGCGTGCCCTTGATCGGCCGGGTCACCACGCGGCCGCCGGAGACCTCCACCAGCGTCTCCGGTGACGCGCAGCCGATCGCCCAGCCGGCGCCGGTGAGCACGCCCGCGTACCGCGCGCCGCGCAGCCCGGCCAGCCGCCGCAGCGCGGGCAGGGGTCACCGAAGTAGGGGGCGGCGGCGTGCCCTACGACGTTCACCTGGTAGACGTCGCCCCGGGCGATCGCGCCCCGCACCGCGCGCACCGCGTCGGCGTGCGCCGCGGGCGTCCAGCTGGAGCGCCACCGGCCCAGCTGCCACCCGCCGCCACCCCGGGATTCGCCATAAACCGGACCGGAAGGACGCGGCAGGCTGGAAGCGGGCACCGGGCCGGCGCTCGTGTGGCCGCTGGCCTCACCCGCGTGGTAGGGCTGGTAGGTGACCGCATCGCCGGCGAGGCCTTGGGAGCCACCGGCGAGGGCGAGCGGTGGGCCGGTTCCCGCGTGGGCGGGTGGCGCCGGGTCGTACACGACGGCGACCAGGTCGGGCACGGCCGGCGCCGGGCTCGGCGGGCCGATCGGCGCGCCCGCGGCCCAGGCACCGGCGGCCGCTGAGACGAAGACCGACGCGCCGGCCGCGGCACCCGGACGGTCCGGTGTGTCGCCGATCCGACCCAGATCCCGCACCGGGAGTCCGTGCCGGTCGAGGAAGGCTTGGAGAACATGGAAGGGATCGCCACCGTGGTCGATCCGCCACTCAATGCGAGAACGCTCTCTGAACGCGCCGTAACGGGAAGGCTGCGCCCCGCTGACAACGTTTAACGTAGTTGGGAGCGTTCCCAGTACGAGTGGGTCGAAGTGCCTCATCCGAAGGGTGGATTCTCCCGTGTTAGTGCCATTACTTGTTCGAAAGAGTGTCGTTTTGCTTGGTAGCGTGCGTCACTGGTCATGTGAACCGTGACACAGCACCCCACAGCCCGGAGAACCCGATGTGTTCGCACAAACCCCCTGCCCCTCCGCTGAAGCCACCGATCGGGATGCCGCACGCGTCGTGGCGTGTTTCCCAGAGCAAGGCTGGAGCCTTCTCTGCAACGGCGTCATCGTCTTCGAGGACACTGGCGAGCTCCTGCCTGACGGCCGGTCCATCGCCCCGCACCGCGGCCCGGCGCGCCACGCCCTCGCCGCCTGAGACAGGGCACGCTCCATCTGAGTGAGCATGCCACCAGCCTCGCCCTCAACGTTCGCGGGCTGAGGCTCTCGACGGACACCGTCGTCCCTCCCCGGTAAGGCCGCCCGACCAAGCGGCCATGCCACCGCGCCCATGCCGGCCCTCCCACCGCCGCCTCGACGCCGCAGGCGCCCGGCCGAGCCCCGCCGCGTGCCCGCGCCGCTCCCACACCTCCGAAACCCGGCCGCGTGCGCCTCCGCTCCCCCGCACCGCCGCACCCAGCCACGCCCTGCCGCGTGCCCACCCCGCGCCGGACCGCCGGAACCCAGCCGAGCCGGAAACACCCGAACGGCCCGAATCCCGGCCGAGCCGAGAACCACCCGGACGGGCCGAACGGCCGGGCCAGAACAACCGGGCCGAGCACGTAACGCCAACACGGGCCGAAACCCCACCAAGCGGAACACCGGGGCGAATCGAACCCCGAAGGGCCGGCCGAAGCCGGCCCTCGAAGCGATCACGCGTACGAGTCGACCGGCGGGCAGGCGCACACGAGATTGCGGTCACCGAAGGCGCCGTCGATGCGGCGGACCGGTGCCCAGTACTTGGCCGCACGGTCCACGCCTGACGGGTACGCCGCCACCGAACGCGGGTACGGGTGCGTCCACTCGTCAGCGGTCACCATCGACGCCGTGTGCGGCGCGTTGGCGAGCGGGTTGTCCGCGCCCCACGACCCCACCGAGTCGATCTCGGACCGGATCGCGATCATCGCGTCGCAGAAGCGGTCCAGCTCGGCCAGGTCCTCCGACTCGGTCGGCTCGACCATCAGCGTGCCGGCCACCGGGAAGGACATGGTCGGGGCGTGGAAGCCGTAGTCGATCAGGCGCTTGGCCACGTCGTCCACGCTCACGCCGGTCGCCTTCGTCAGCGGCCGCAGGTCCAGGATGCACTCGTGGGCGACCAGGCCCTTGTTGCCCGTGTACAGCACCGGGTAGTGCTCGCGCAGCCGCGCCGCCACGTAGTTGGCCGCGAGGACCGCCGCGCCGGTCGCGCGCATCAGGCCGTCCGGGCCCATCATGCGCAGGTACGCCCACGGGATCGGCAGGATGCCGGCCGAGCCGTACGGTGCGGCGGAGACCGTCGTGGACAGGAACGGCGCGAGGTGCGAGCGCACCGCGACCGGCCCCACGCCCGGCCCGCCGCCGCCGTGCGGGATGCAGAACGTCTTGTGCAGGTTGAGGTGTGACACGTCGGCGCCGAAGCGGCCCGGCTTGGCGTACCCGACGAGCGCGTTGAGGTTGGCGCCGTCGACGTACACCTGGCCGCCGGCGTCGTGCACCTTCGCACAGAGCGAGGCGATGCCGGTCTCGTACACGCCGTGGGTCGAGGGGTAGGTGACCATGACGGCCGCGAGGGCGGAACGGTGCGTGTCCACCAGGCGGTCGAGGTCGACGAGGTCGACGTTGCCCTCGTCGTCGCAGGCCACGACCACGACGCGCATACCGGCCATCACCGCACTGGCAGCGTTCGTGCCGTGGGCGCTGGACGGGATGAGGCACACGTTCCGCTCGGTGTCGCCGCGCGACAGGTGGTACGCGCGGATGGCCAGCAGCCCGGCGAGCTCACCCTGGGAGCCGGCGTTGGGCTGGACGCTCACCGCGTCGTACCCGGTGATCTCGGCCAGCCAACCCTCCAGCTGGGAGATCAGCTCGGTGTAGCCGGTCGCCTGGGCGGCGGGCGCGAAGGGGTGCACGTCCGCGAACTCGGCCCACGTCACCGGCTCCATCTCGGTGGTGGCGTTGAGCTTCATCGTGCAGGAGCCGAGCGGGATCATGCCGCGGTCGAGCGCGTAGTCCTTGTCGGCCAGCCGCCGCAGGTACCGCAGCATCGCGGTCTCCGAGTGGTGGCTGTGGAAGACCGGGTGGGTCAGGTACTGCGACTCGCGCGGCAGCGGCACCGTCGCGGTCACCGGCTCGACCGGCTCGACGCCGAACGCGGCCCACACGTGCGAAAGGTGCGCGTACGTCGTGGTCTCGTCGCACGCGATCCCCACCGCGTCCTCGGACACCAGCCGCAGGTTGACCCCGCGCGCCTCGGCCGCTGCCACCACGGCGGCGGCCCGCCCCGGCACGAGCGCGGTCACCGTGTCGAAGAAGTCGTCCGAGGCCAGCGAGACCCCGCCGGCCCGCAGGCCCGCGGCGAGCGTCGCGGCGCGGCCGGCCACGCGGGACGCGATGGCGCGCAGGCCCTCGGGACCGTGGTAGACCGCGTACATGCTGGCCATCACGGCGAGCAGCACCTGGGCGGTGCAGATGTTGCTGGTCGCCTTCTCGCGGCGGATGTGCTGCTCGCGGGTCTGCAGCGCGAGCCGGTACGCCGGGGCGCCGTCCGCGTCGCGGGACACGCCCACGAGGCGACCGGGCAGCATCCGCTCCAGGCCCGCGCGGACCACCAGGTAGCCGGCGTGCGGGCCGCCGAATCCCATCGGTACCCCGAAGCGCTGCGTGGTGCCGGCCGCGATGTCCGCGCCGATCTCGCCCGGCGGGCGCAGCAGCGTGAGCGCGAGCAGGTCGGCGGCGACGGTCACCAGCGCGCCGACCGCGTGGGCGCCGTCGACAAGCGCGGCGTCGTCGCGGATCGCGCCCGAGGCACCGGGGTACTGCAGGTGCAGCCCGAAGAACTCCTCCGGCAGCGGCTCGGCCGCCAGGTCGACGACGCGCACCGTGAGGCCGAGCGGCTCCGCCCGGGTGCGGATGACGTCGATGGTCTGCGGCAGCGCGTCGGCGTCCACCACGTACACCTGGCTGGTGCTCTTGCTCGCGCGGCGGGCGAGGGTCATCGCCTCGGCCGCGGCGGTGGCCTCGTCGAGCATCGACGCGTTGGCGGTGGTGAGGCCGGTGAGGTCGGCCACCATGGTCTGGAAGTTGAGCAGCGCCTCGAGGCGACCCTGGCTGATCTCCGGCTGGTACGGGGTGTACGCCGTGTACCAGGCGGGGTTTTCCAGCACGTTGCGGCGGATGACGGCCGGCGTGTGGGTGCCGTGGTAGCCGAGGCCGATCATCGAGACGGCCACGGTGTTGCGGGTGGCGAGCGCGCGCAGCTCGGCGAGCGCCTCCTCCTCGGAGGCGGCCGGCGGCAGGTCGAGCCCGTCGTGCCAGCGGATGACCTCGGGGATCGCGGCATCCATCAGCTCGTCCAGCGAGCCGTACCCCACGCTCTCCAGCATGCGGCGCTGCTCGGCGGCGGAGGGGCCGATGTGGCGGGCGGCGAAACTCATGGGCGGCTCCCGGAAGGTCGGTGATCCAACCTCCCCCTCTGTCGCACCAGTGCGCGCTTCAGAGTCGCCTGCCCTCGCGGTCCTTCTGCCTGAGAGGTTCCGGGGAGGATTTGCCCCTTCGGCGCCGCCAGTCGAGGCTGGCGGTCTCTCCCGCGCGGGTGGTACCGGCAAGGTCCAACTTACCAGTACCCGTGTTTCCGCTGGATGTCACAGGCTGCGGCTAAGGTCACGCCGTGACCTACGAAGCCGCGGGTGACCGCTACGAGTCCATGACCTACCGCCGCTCCGGGCGCAGCGGCCTCCGGCTGCCGGCGATCTCGCTGGGGCTGTGGCACAACTTCGGGCACGCCCGCCCCCTGGAGACGCAGCGGGCCATCCTGCGCCGCGCGTTCGACCTCGGCGTGACCCACCTCGACCTGGCCAACAACTACGGCCCGCCGGGCGGCGCCGCCGAGGAAAACTTCGGGCGGATCCTGGCCACGGACTTCGCGGCATATCGGGACGAGCTGGTCATCTCATCCAAGGCCGGCTATTACATGTGGCCCGGGCCGTACGGGGAGTGGGGCTCCCGCAAATATCTGGTCTCCTCGCTCGACCAGTCGCTGCGCCGCATGGGCCTTGACTACGTGGACGTCTTCTACCACCACCGCCCGGACCCCGACACTCCGGTCGAGGAGACGATGTTGGCGCTCGACCACATCGTGCGCTCGGGCAAGGCGCTCTACGTGGGCATCTCCAACTACAACTCGGAGCAGACCGCGGCCGCGGCAGCGGTGCTGCGCGAGCTGGGCACTCCGCTGCTGATCCACCAGCCGTCGTATTCGATGGTCAACCGCTGGATCGAGCGCGACGGCCTGCTCGACACGCTCGAAGAGGCGGGCGCGGGCTGCATCGCGTTCAGCCCGCTCGCCCAGGGCCTGCTCACCGACCGCTACCTCGGCGGCATCCCGGACGACTCGCGGATCGCGACCGGCGGGTTCCTCAAGGAGAGCGCGTTGACCGAGGAGACGATGGGCAAGGTCCGCGCGCTCAACGACATCGCCGGCCGGCGGGGGCAGACGCTCGCCCAGCTCGCGCTCGCCTGGGCACTGCGCGACCCGCGCATGACCAGCCTCATCATCGGCGCGAGCAGCGTCGCCCAGCTCGAGGCGAATGTGGCGGCCCTGGACAACCTGGCGTTCACCGCCGAGGAGCTCGCGGAGATCGACAAGCACGCGACCGAGTAAGCCGCCGTGCGGAATTCCGCAAGATCAGGTCACGAAAGGGTCGCAGGCGTGGTCGAGGCTTGACCGCTGCTGGTTGCATGGGCCGTCTGATGCCGCCGGCCAGCGCAGCGGGTCCGTCACTGAGCCCGATGGTTCGCTCGCAGGCTCGCTCACTGGCGCCGCACGGGGGAGGTGTCGATGCTTCGATCCCACGATTCCCTGGCGGCGAGTGCGCCCGCGCCCTCGCTGGTGCCATGGGGGGTGTCGCCGGACGCGGACCTGGTCTACCGGACGCTTGCCACGTTCGGGCCGGCCGCCGCGACGGACCTGGAGCGCAGCCTCGGCATGTCCCGGCGGCGGGTGGTCTGCGCGCTGGACGAGCTTGCCGCCACCGGTGCCGCACGGGGCGGCGCGGTGGCGACGGTCCGGCGCGGCGTCGTCTGGGCCGCGCGACCACCCGACGAGGTGATCGCGGACCGGCGGCGCGCCCGGCTTCGGCTGGTACGCACGGGGTGCAGGAAACGCGCGAGCCGCTTGCGCTCGGCGACGACCTGCGGCACCTGCCGAGCCGGGCCGCCGCCCGCGAGCGCCTCGCCGAGCTTGTCTCGATCGCCTGCCACGAGCACCTGGCGATCAACACCGAGCCGCGGTTCGACGCCGAGTCGAGCCGTTCCGCCGCGCCGATGGACCGCGTCCTGATGAGCCGCGGGATAAGGGTTCGCGTGCTCGGCGTGCAGCCGCCCGACCGGCGCTGGCTCGTGCCGCCGACCGAGAAACCGGACGGGAGACGTCCGGAGTACCGGGAGGCCCCGTCCGTTCCGATGAAGCTCATCGTCGTCGACCGCAAGGTCGCGCTCTTTCCGGTCTCCCCCGCCGACTTCGGCCGCGGATATCTGGAGGTGGCGCAGCCGCCTGTCGTGTCCGCCCTGGTCGCCCTCTTCGAACGGCACTGGGAGACCGCCCAGCCGCCGCAGGAGCACACCTTGTACGACATCGCGCTCGACCCCCGCGAACGCTCACTCGTCGAGCTGCTCGCGCGGGGTCACACCGACGCAAGCGCCGCCCGTGAGCTGCGCATCAGCGCCCGTTCGGTCTCCTACATCCTGCGCGGCCTGATGGACCGGCTGGGCGTGGACAACCGTTTCCAGCTGGGGCTCGCGCTCGGCGCCATGCGCGCCGCCCAGCCACCCCCTTCGACCATGCCGCAGGCGCCCCCGCCGTCGGGAGAGGACGACCGATGATCCGCCGCGCCGTCATAGCCGCCGCCACCGCGGCCGCGCTCCTGCTCGGCTCCTCCCCCGCCTCCGCGGCGTGCCCGTCCGCCTGGTCCACCCGGCTGCGGTGCGTCGAGGGCGACATCGAAAGCGTGTGGCTCGACGAAAACTTCATGACCATGCTCGACGGATGGATCGACCCGTGCCGGCGGCCGGGCCCGCACGAGCGGTTCGGCTTCATCTACTACTCGCAGCGGCCGGGCGCGCCGGAGCCGCAGGGGTACGTGTTCCTGCCCCGGCTGCGCGCGTACGAGGGCGAGCGAACCAAGTTCGTGGGCACGATCGACCCGGCCGTGGAGCCGCTCAACGGCCCGCTGGTGGCCGTCTGCCTCGCGTACGGGCCGGGGAAGGTCATCGACTGCGTCCAGCCGCTGTGGCTGCCTGAGGACGCCGATCCGCGCCCGCCGGTGCCGCCGCTCGCGGTCCTGCGGGCGGCGCCGGTCGTCGTGGAGGAACCGGACGGCACGGACCCGAACTGCGCGACCTGCGTGTAACCGGCCGCGATCCGCGGGGAGGACTCAGCCGGCGCGGCGGCGGGCGCGGCGGGCGGCCAGCTCGTCGCCGACGGCGCCCGGGTCCTCCTCCTCGACCACCTCGGTGGTCACGGGAGCGCCGGCGGCCGGCTCGGCCGGCAGGTGGGACAGCGAGCCCTGGATCTCCTTGAAGGCGCCGCCGATCGCGATGCCGAAGACGCCCTGCCCGCCCTGCAGCAGGTCGACGACCTCCTCGGGCGAACGGCACTCGTACACCGTCGTGCCGTCGGAGATGAGCGTGATGCCGGCCAGGTCCTCGACGCCGCGCGAGCGGAGGGTCTCGATGGCCTTGCGGATGTTCTGCAGGGAGACGCCGGCGTCGAGCAGCCGCTTGACCACCTTGAGCACGACGAGGTCGCGGAACGAGTACAGCCGCTGCGTGCCGGAGCCCGAGGCGTCGCGGATGCTCGGCACCACAAGGGCGGTGCGCGCCCAGTAGTCGAGCTGGCGGTAGCTGATCCCGACCGCGTGGCAGGCGGTCACACCGCGATATCCGACGGTGTCGACCTCTGCGCCACCCACGGCGACGGAGGGGGAACCCTCATCCATGTGGCAACCTCCCAACGGGGCCGTGCAAGCTGCCCACTCGCGCAAAGCCCGGGAACGGCCCAACCCTATAGCGCACCAGGAGTGTTGCCGGGGAAGGTTTGGCACGACACGCCGCGCCCGAGGGACGGTTCACCCTCGCCGGGCACCGCCGCTACCCGGCGAAGTCCTCCGGACGCACCTGCTCCAGGAACTCCCGGAACTTTTCCACCTCGTCTTCCTGCTCGTCCGGAATTACGATGCCGGCCTCGCTCAGCACCTGGTCGGAGCAGCGGATCGGGGCACCCACGCGCAGCGCCAGCGCGATCGAGTCGCTCGGCCGGGCGGAGACCCGCAGGCCGTCGCCGATCAGCAGGTCGGCGTAGAACACGTTTTCCTTCAGCTCGGTGATCTCGACCGCGCGCAGCGGGGCCTTCAGCGCCGCGAGGATGTCGCGCAGCAGGTCGTGGGTGAGTGGCCGGGCCGGTTTGACGCCCTGCTGCTCGTACGCGATCGCGGTGGCTTCGACCGCGCCGATCCAGATCGGCAGGTAACGGTCGCCCTCGACCTCCCTGAGCAGCACGATCGGCTGGTTGCTGGGCAGCTCCACCCGCACCCCGACCACGCTCAGCTCGCGCACCGCCGCCTCCGTGTGGTTGTGTCTTTCCGCCCTCACCGTCACGGTACACGGACCGCCGGTGGCCCGTCCCCCGCGGTTTGTGTCAACGAGCAGTACCCGTTGACACGAAACCTCACCGCCCCAACGCCTCCCGGAGCCCGGCCCGCACGAGCGCCGCGTGCAACTGCTGTGAGAGGCGCACCAGGTCGTCCGCGGTCTGCCCGGCACGGGCGCGCGCCGCCGGGTCGTTCTGGCGGGCCAGCGGCGCCACCAGCTGGGCGAAGAGCCCCACCTCGCGGTCGGCCGCGGCGCGGAACGCGCGCAGGTGCCGCGGCTCCAGCCCGAACGCGGCGAGCCCGGCCACGGCGGTGGCGACGGCGAGCGCGTCGGCGTCGTACCGCCCGGGTGCGATCGGGGCGAGCAGCCCCAGCCGCTCGACCTCGGTGAGCGTCGCCGCGTCCAGCCCGGAGCGCTCGACGAGCTGGTCGCGGGACAGGCGGGAGTCGGACTCCTGCGCGGGGCCGACCGCCACCAGGCGCACGGGCGTGGCGTCGCGCGCGGCGAGCTGCTCGCGGATCACGCGCAGCGGCAGGTACTGGTCCCGCTGGGCGCTCAGCACGAAGCGCAGGCGGGCGATGTCGTCCCAGCTGTACTTGCGGTAGCCGGCCGGCGTTCGGCGCGGCTCCACGAGCCCTTCAGCCTCGAGGAAGCGCAGCTTGGAGATGGTGGTGTCGGGAAACTCCGCGCGCAGCTCGGCGAGCACCTCGCCGATGCTCATCAGCGCCGGCGGGGGTGACGGCGAGCCCGCCGACGCGGCTGGCGAAGCCGACACCCGCTACCGGATGTCCTCGTCCGGGCGCGGCCCGGCGATGAACACCAACCGGAACTTGCCGATCTGCACCTCGTCGCCGTTGCTGAGCGTGGCCGCCTCGACCCGCTCGCGGTTCACATACGTCCCGTTGAGGCTGCCCACGTCGCGCACCGTGAAGGTGCCGCCGTCGCGGTGGAACTCCGCGTGCCGCCGCGAAACCGTCACGTCGTCGAGGAAGATGTCGCTGTCCGGGTGCCGTCCGCTGGTCGTCACGTCGTGGTCGAGCAGGAAGCGGGCACCGGCGTTCGGCCCGCGCCGGACGACGAGCAGCGCCATACCGGGCGGCAGCGAGCCGGACATGCGACTCGGCACCACATCTGCGTCAGGCCCTTCGAGGACCTCGTCGAGCGAACCGAGGTTCAGCGTGGACGTGACGTCGAGTGGGGGAAACTCGTCGTCTGGGCGAGTCATCTGACCACCTCACGGATCTATTCGGGCAGCGCTGAACACCTGCCTGGCTCGACTGGGCGAGCCTAGCCAGCGCCGAAATACAGGGTCAACCAGACGCGCGGGCAGAAGCCGCGCGGTGTCAGCTCGCCGTCAGATCTCGGTATGCCGAAGCGGTCAGAAGCCCGTCCAACGCGGCGGGATCGGCCGGCTCGATCTCGACCAGCCAGCCCGCGCCGTACGGATCGGTGTTGATGACCTCCGGCTCCTCGCCCAGCTTGTCGTTGCGGGCCACCACCGTGCCCGTGAGCGGCGCGTATATCTCCGACACGCTCTTTGTCGACTCGACCTCGCCGAACGACTCCCCCGCCGTCACCGCCGTGCCGGGATCGGGCAGCTGGACATAGACGATGTCACCGAGCGCGTCCTGGGCGAAGTGGGTGATACCCACCCGCACCGGTCCGCCACCCCCGCCGGCCACCCACTCGTGCTCGGCCGTGTAGCGCAGATCCTCGGGAATCACAGACGATCCTTCACCTCAAGAAGTGGGACGAGCGTGCTGCAGGCTGGTCGGGGCTCGCAGAGTCGACACCTCGACCACTTCGTGCTCCTGGACGATCACCGTACCGTTGTCGTTTCCCACCGACTCCACCACCCCGCCGGGAATCTTCAGCGCGGTCTCCATCGTCCGCGGCTCACCGATGACCGTGATCGTGTAGGGCGCGGAGAGCTTGCGCCCGTCCACCTCGATGCCACCGTCCCGGTCGAGGAACCAGGTCGAGGCCACGATCCGCACCGCCGTGCCGTCGCCGCCGGCGATCTGCATCGCCTCCGCGCCCGCGCCGCGCAGCTCCTGGACCGCGTCGAGGATGGCCGACGCCTTGAGCCGCTCCGAACCCTCCTGGAACCGCACGGTCAGCCCCGGCCCCCGCGCCCCGAGCGTGCCGGCGAGCACGCCGAGCTCGTCCGCGCGCCGGGTGGCCTCGTCGAGCGCCGCCTGCCGCCCCTCGGCACCGGAGGTGAGCTGCCGCTGGCTGTCCTCCAGGTCGGCGATCTCGTCGCGCAGCCGCTCCTCGCGCGCCTCCAGGTCGGACAGGATGCGCACCAGGTCCTCCTGCCGCGCCGAGGCCAGGCCCGAGTCGGCCGAGTTGCTCTTGACCTGCACCACCAGCGTGAAGCCGAGCAGCGCCAGCAGCACCGCGATGATCACACCGGCCGAGCTGATCCGCCGCTTGGCCGCCGCCGGCCGCGCGATCTCCGTGGTCTCTTCCTCAGGCAACCCCTCGTCCGGTACCGGCGCCGCGTCCTCGGCGACGGACGGCGACTCGGGCTCGGGGCGGGGCTCCGGCGGTGGCGGCCCGGCGGGCAGCCGCTGCGTCTCCGCCTCCGCGAGGCCGGTCTCGGCCTTCGCCAGGTCGGTCTCGGCCTCCGGCGCCGGTTCGCCTTCCGGCCAGCCGGTGCCTGACGGCTTGTGGTCGTCGCTCACGGCCGTCCTCGCTTCGCGCCGAGCCCGATGTTTCGCTCGCTCATGTCGTCACGCCTTGAACAGCCGCCGGCGGATGGCGGCCACGTTGCCGAAGATCCGGACACCGAGCACGACGACGACGCCCGTCGACAGCTGACCACCCACGCCGAGCTGGTCGCCCAGGTAGACGATCAGGGCCGCGACCAGCACGTTCGAGATGAACGAGATCACGAACTGCTTGTCGTCGAAGATGCCGTCCAGCCGCGCGCGGACGCCCCCGAAGACGGCGTCGAGCGCGGCCACCACCGCGATCGGCAGGTACGGCTGGAGCGCGGCCGGCACCGTCGGGTCCAGCACGACGCCGAGCACGACCCCGACGGCCAGGGCGAGTACCGCGATCATTTTCCGCCTTCCGTGGTGCGAGGGGTGGGCGTGGCGGTCGGCGAGGGCGTCGCGAAGCGCAGCTGCGGGTCGGACGCGGCCGGGAGGGTGATGTCGTCGACGCCGCGTACCGAGAAGGACATGCCCTCGTCCTCGACGAGCGCGCGGAAGAGCCGCGCCGTCGCGCTGTCCTTGAAGTCGTCCTCCAGGTCGCCGGGGCCGATCGCGCGCACCACGTACGGGCGGTTGACCGGCCGGAAGTCGACCAGGATGGCCGAGCCGGCCGCGCGGATCGTCGAGGTGGCGGTCAGCCGCTGGTCGTTGATCGCGATGGCCTCCGCGCCCGCGCTCCACAACGCGTTCGCGATGTCCTGCAGGTCGCGGTCGAGGACCCGGCCCAGGTCCGGCTTTCCCGCACCGGTGACCGCGTCGACCGCGTCCGGCGCGTCGTCGAGCCGCACCTCCACGCCGTCACCGCGCACCCGGGCCAGCCCCGCGGCGGCCTCCTGGTCGCGCAGCCGGGCGGCGTCGCGGTCGTTCAGGACGGCGTCGCGCTGCCGGGCCACCTCGTCACGCAGCTGGTCGGCGTCGCGCTGCAGGTCGTCGGTGGCCGCTTGGCGCTGCTCGATCTGGTCGACCAGCCCGGCCCGCGCCTGGCTGCGGGACGGCTCGTCGGCCATCGTCTGCTTGTACGCCACCACGAGCAGGAAACCGACCGCGACAAGCGTCAACGCGCTCACCAGCCGCACGCCGGTGGCCTGCCAGCCGCGCGGCTCGCCGCCGAGGGCCTTGCGCTTGGCCGCGTCCGCGTACCCCTGGTCGAGCGGGTTGCGGAACAGGTCGGTGAGGAAGTCCGGCGTGTACACCCGGGCCTTGTCGTCGTTGCTCTTGTCGTCGCTCACCGCGTGGCCGCCTTCGCGCGGACGAGCTGGGCGGTCTGCACGACGTAGAACGCCGCGGCCACCCAGTAGAGGACGAGCCCCCACCAGGCGAGGCCCCACCCGATCGGGAACGCGACCGGCGCCGCCCCGTCGGAGGCGTGCGCCAGCAGCAGCACCGGAAACGCGGCCAGGATGATGAACGTGGCCGTCTTGCCCACGTAGTGCACGGGCGGCGGGCCGTACCCGTACCGCCGGAGCACCGCGAGGCTCGCGATCAGCACCAGCTCGCGGGCGAGCAGCGCGGCGGTGAACTGCCACGGCACCACCTCGCGCACCGTGAACGCGAGCAGCGTGGCCAGGATGTACAGCCGGTCGACGGCGGGGTCGAGCAGCTCGCCGAGGCGGCTGACCTGGTCGAGGCGGCGCGCCACGTACCCGTCGACCCAGTCGGTGGTGCCCCCGACGGCGAGGACGACCACCGCGGCCACGTCGTACTCCGGGCCGAGCAGGAGATAGAGGAAGAGGGGGACGCCGAGCAGCCGCACGAAGCTGATCGCGTTCGGAATGGTGAGGACCCGGGAAGCCTGGGCGCCCTGAACCGACACCGAGCCTCCCTCCGCTCCCCCTTTGCAGCCGTTGCACTATATCCACCTCACCTTCGAGCCCTGCGCGGCGCACCCCGCCTGACCTCCTCCGGGCGGTTACTTAACCGGTTGATTTGACCTAGGCATTCATCTACGCTGATGCCGTCACCCAGGGAGCCGGGTGGTCTTTCGCGGGGCTTTGGGCACAGCCCCCGTCCACTGCCCTATGGGCTGCTTCTTGAGGTGATCCATGAAAAGAAAGATCGCTATCGTCGGCGCGGCGGCCCTGGCCCTGCTCGCGTCCGTCATCTTCTTCGTCAAGCCGGCCGACGCCGCCGTGGGCCTGCGCATCAGCAGCGGCCGCATCGTCGAGGCCAACGGCACGAACGTCGTCATGCGCGGCGTCAGCCACCCGCATGTCTGGTACACGAGCCAGACGAGCTCGTTCGCCAACATCAAGGCGACCGGCGCGAACACCGTCCGGGTGGTGCTCGGCAGCGGCCAGCGCTGGGGCCCGAGCAACGACCTCTCCACGGTCGTCAGCCTGTGCCGCACCAACCGCCTGCTCTGCGTGCTCGAGGTGCACGACACCACCGGGTACGGCGAGGAGGGTGCGGCGGCCACGCTCGACCAGGCGGCCAGCTACTGGATCAGCCAGCGCAGCGTGCTCGCCGGCACGGAGAACTTCATCGTCATCAACATCGGCAACGAGCCGTTCGGCAACAACGAGACCGTCTCGGCCACCTGGCCCACCGCCACGTCCAACGCGATCGGCCGGCTGCGCACCGCCGGCTTCGAGCACCTCATCATGGTGGACGCGCCGAACTGGGGCCAGGACTGGCGCTTCATCATGCGCGACAACGCGCAGGCGGTCTTCAACTCCGACCCGCAGCGCAACACGGTGTTCTCGGTACACATGTACGGCGTCTTCGACACCGCCGCCGAGATCACGGACTACCTGGGCCGCTTCCGCACCGCGGGCCTGCCGATCGTGGTCGGCGAGTTCGGCCACAACCACTCGGACGGCAACCCCGACGAGGACACGATCATGTCGTACACGCAGGCCAACGGCATCGGCTACATCGGCTGGAGCTGGAGCGGCAACGGCGGCGGCGTCGAGTACCTCGACATGGTCACCAGCTTCAACCCCGCGCAGCTGACCAGCTGGGGCCAGCGCATCATCAACGGCGCCAACGGCATCCGCCAGACCTCGCGCGAGCTGAGCTGGTTCGGCGGCAACCCGACCACCGGCCCGACCACCCGCCCGCCGACGACACCGCCCACCACTCCCCCGACCACCGCGCCGACCACCCGCCCGCCGACGACACCACCGCCGGGTGGCCGCACCTGCACGGTCGCGTACTCGGTGACCGGCCAATGGCAGGGCGGCTTCCAGGGTGACGTCCGGGTGACCGCCGGCAGCTCGGCGATCAGCGGGTGGACCGTCACCTGGACCTTCGCGTCCGGGCAGACGATCAACCAGGCCTGGAACGCCACGATCACGTCCAGCGGCTCGAGCGTGACCGCCCGGAACGTGAGCTACAACGGCAACCTGGGCGCGGGCGCGAGCACGACGTTCGGCTTCATCGGCTCGTGGAACGGCACGAACACCAACCCGACGCCGACCTGTACCGCCAGCTGATCCCCGCTGGAAGAGGGCCCCGCCGCACCCGCGGCGAGGCCCTCTCACCGTCTACGGCAGGAGCGCGCCCACGTCCACGGGGGACTCGATCAGGCCGTCCTGCAGCGCCAGGTCGGCGAGGGTCTGTACCGAGGCGCGGTTGACGTCGGCCGGCCACTTCGGGAGCGTGACCTGCGCGATCACCTCGGGTGTGATCTTCGTGTACGTGCCGATCACGCGCCGCGCCTCGTCCGGGTGCGCGTCCGCGTAGGCCAGCGACTCGCGCATCGCCTCCGAGAAGCGGCGCACCAGGTCGGCGTCGCGCTCGACGAGGGTCTGCGAGGTGAAGTACACAGCCACCGTCAGGTTGGGCGCCGCGTCCACGTAGCTCGACGCCACCGACCTCGCCCCCTGCGCACGCGCCGCCGACTGGAAGGGCTCGACCATGAAGGCGGCGTCCACCTTGCCGCCCGCCAGCGCCGCCGGCATGTCCGGGAAGGCCAGCTCGGTGAAGCGCAGCGCGGTCGGGTCGGCGCCGGCCTTGCGGACCGAGGCGCGGACCGTGGTGTCGACGATGTTGCGGAGCGTGTTGACGGCGATGCTGTGGCCGGGCAGGTCGGCCGCCGTGCGGATCGGGCTGTCGCCGCGGACCAGCACGCTGCCGAAGTCCTTGCCGTCCTCGCCGGTGGAGTTGTTGCCGTTGCTGACCACCTTGAGCGGCAGGTTCTGCGAGCGGGCCAGCAGCAGCGACACCACGTTGCTGAAGCCGAACTGGTACTGGCCGCTCACCACCGCCGGCACGATCGCCGCGCCACCCTGTGCGGTGGTCAGCGTGAGGTCGATGTCGCGCGCGGCGAAGAAGCCCTTCTCCTTGCCGAGGTAGATCGGTGCCACGTCGAGGATCGCGATGACCCCCACGTTTACCTTGTCGGGGCCACCACCGTCCGATTCGGACGGAGAGCCGTCGCCGCCACAGCTGACGAGCAGCACGCACGCGACGACGAACGAGAGCCGGCGCACCATGCGGTCACCCCCACACCTCTTGTGCGGTCTCCACCACCAGTCGCAGCTTCGCGACCTGCTCGTCGTACGTGAGCGCGTTGCCCTCCACAGTCGACGAGAAGCCGCACTGGGGTGAGAGGCACAGCTGCTCCAGCGGCACGTACCGCGTGGCCTCGTCGATGCGGCGCTTCAGCTCGTCCTTGCTCTCCAGCTCCCCGCGCTTGGTGGTGACGAGGCCGAGCACCACCATCTTGCCGGGCGGCACGAACCGCAGCGGGCCGAAGCCGCCGGAGCGGGCGTCGTCGTACTCCAGGAAGAAGCCGTCGACGTCGAGCTGGTTGAACAGGGCCTCGGCCACGAAGTCGTACCCACCCTCGGCCGCCCACGAGGACCGGAAGTTGCCCCGGCACATGTGGGTGGTGACGGCCATCTCGGGCGGGCGGCCGGCGATGGCCGCGTTGATCTGGCGGATGTACCGCTCGTGCTGGTGCATCGGGTCACCGCCGTGCGCCGCGACGAGCTCGCGCTGCCGCGGGTCGTTGAGGTAGGCGAGGC
The DNA here is from genome assembly GCF_011764425.1 of Phytohabitans houttuyneae. Lineage (NCBI taxonomy): Bacteria > Bacillati > Actinomycetota > Actinomycetes > Micromonosporales > Micromonosporaceae > Phytohabitans > Phytohabitans houttuyneae. The sequence goes on along the minus strand of NZ_BLPF01000003.1, from coordinate 93,198 downwards.
TGGTGTCGTCGAGCTGGAGGTACGTGCAGCCGAGCAGGCCGAGGCGGCGCACCTCCTCGGCGTACGCGGCGGAGAGGTCGTCCCAGAACTGGTCCAGGTCCGGGTACACCCCCTCGTCGATCGCCGCCCGCCCGCCGCGGTAGTGCACCATGCTGGGTGACGGGATCGTGAGCTTGGGGACGTTGGTCTTGACCTGCGACTGGAGGTAGGTGAAGGCGTCCACGAAGATCGGCTCGGCGAGCGAGACGCGGTCGTGCACGCGCAGCGCGGCCGAGCTGAACTCCAGCGTGCCCTCGTCGTTGAAGAACCGGACGGTCAGCTTCTCGTCGGCGGGGTCGATGCCGCCGAGCTGGTAGATGAAGTCCATGTGCCAGGAGGTCCGGCGGAACTCGCCGTCGGTGGCCGAGCGCAGGCCGACCTCCTCCTGCATACGGACGACCTCGGTGATCGCGTCATCCTCGACCGCGCGGAGCTGCTCGGCCGTGATGCGGCCGGCCGCGCGGTCCTCCCGGGCGCGCAGCAGCGCGGCGGGACGCAACAGGCTGCCGACGTGGTCGGCGCGGAATGGTGGGCGGTTACGCGCATCCATGGGGCTAACGATAGACCTCGATACGCATCCACACCTTCAAGTCGTCCCGGCCTGTTTCGCGAAAGCCGAGGCGGGCGTAGAGGTCGTACGCCCGGGTGTTGACCACCAGCACCTCGAGGCAGATCGCCTGCCCGCGCGCGGCGGCCTCCGCGATCAGGTCGCGCAGCAGGCGCCCGCCGGCACCCTTTCCCTGGTACGCGGGTAGCAGCTCGATCAACCCGACGTAGAGCTCGTCCGGCCGGCGCTCGACGTCGAGGCGGCCGGCGTCCACACCGTTCATCGTAATGATCTTGGTGTGGGGTGGGTCGAAGCCGCGCGCGTGGAAGTCCCGCTGCACCGCCTCGTCCCATCCCCAGACGGCCGTGACGTACGGCCCGAGCGCCGCCTCGTGCAGCGCGAAGCAGAAGTCACTGTCCGCGGGCGTGGCGTCCCGCAGTCCCACCTCCATGCGACGCACGCTACGGCGCGCGCCGCCGGTCGCGGTGGCCGTAAAATCTGATCATGGAGGAGACGCGCTGGCTGACGGACGAGCAGCAGCGTGCCTGGCGGCGCTTCGCGGCCGTGGTGATGCAGCTGCCCGGCACCCTCGACACTCAGCTCCAGCAGGACGCGCACCTGACACACTTCGGCTACTGGGTGCTGGCGATGCTGTCCGAGGCGGAGGGTCGCGCCCTGCGGATGAGCGAGCTCGCCACCCTCTCCAACGGCTCCCAGTCCCGCCTCTCCCACCTTGTCGGGCGGCTGGAGGAGCGGGGCTGGGTGCGCCGCGAGCGCACGCCAGAGGACGGCCGCGGCTACGTGGCGGTGCTCACCGACGAGGGGTACCGCAAGGTGGTCGAGACCGCGCCCGGCCACGTGGAGAAGGTGCGCTCGGTGGTGTTCGACGCGCTGACCCCGGAGCAGGTCGCCCAGCTCGACGAGATCAGCGCCGCCATCCTCTCCCGCATGAACCCGGCCGCCGACTGCTGACCCGGCGAGGGCGGGCGGCGGGCCCACCGCCCGCCGCCCGCCCCCTGGGCGGAGCCTCAGATCGGAGTTCAGATCCGCCCGGTGCCGGCGCCGCTCGTCACCGACGACTTCACGCTGCTCGCGCTGTCCATCTGGTACGAGTACGGGATGCCGGCAACACTGCCACCCGTCTCACCGCTGCCGGAGTTGACGAAGTGGTTGTTCCGCGCGACGAGGTTGCCGTCGGGCGAGCTGCCCTCGCCGCGGTGGAACGGGTCCTCGACGTTCTCGAAGTAGTTGCCCTCGACGAGAACGCCGGCGCCACAGGTCGACGCGACGCCGTAGCTGCCGATGTTGCTGTAGTAGTTGTTGAACACGTGGACCGGGTTGCCGAAGCGGACCCGCGGGTGGCGCTGGTTGGTGCCGTCGAACCAGTTGTTGTTGTACGTCACCCGCAGCTTGCCCCGGTCCTCGCCGCCGTTGTCGTCGGAGTGGCCGAGCAGCGCGGTCTTGTCGTGGTTGAAGAAGCGGTTCCACGAGACCGTGACGTAGTCGGACGCGCGCTTGATGTCGACCGCGCCGTCGCTGCCCGAGCTGAAGCTGTTGTGGTCGATCCAGACCCGGGTGGAGTACTGCACGTTGATCGCGTCGTCACCCCAGCTCCGGAAGTTGATGTTCCGGATGATCACGTTGCTGACGCTGGCGACGTTGAGCCCGCCACCGGTGATGGTGGCACCGCTGCCGACACCGATGATCGTCTTGTTGGCCGCCACCTTCTGCATGCCGCTGATCGAGATCGTGCCGGACACCCGGATCACCCGGGCGCCGCTGGCCTGCATGTTGCTGATCAGCGCTGACGACGTCGTGACGGTCACCGGCGAGGCGCTGCCGCCGCCGCTCGTGCCGCCGCCCTGCGTGGCCCAGCCCTGCAGGTTGAACGTGGCGGCGGACGCGTCCGGCATCGCGACCAGGGCGCCGGCCGCGGCGAGCGCGAGTGCGGCGGCGCCGATCGCCGGCCCACGCCAGCGGCGCGAGCGTGGGCGCTCGGCTTGGTCGGTGCGGTGGAGCGTCATGGGGAAACCTCCCGTGGGACAGTGCGCCGCGCTCGGCCGGCGGCGAGGCAGATCGGCACCGGCGGGCCCGGCGTAGCGGTAGCCCGGAGGACAGGAAAACGCTTTCCAGATCCAACCGTATCGATGTTCATGAATCGTGTCAACCGAGGGGATGCCGGCGCGGATGCGCGCGGGTTACGCTTTTCCGCGCCGGCGGCACCGCCGGACCCCTCGCCCGGCCCCCACTCGGGCGACCTCCGCAGTGCCGCCCCCCGCAGGAGACGACCGAGTGCGCGACCGCACGGACCACCCCGGCACCCGCCCCGCCCGGCCGGCAGAGCCACGCCACGGGGTCTCCTCCGGTGCCCGTTCCCGCCTGCGCCGCCCGAGCCGCTCCGAGGTGCTGCTGCTCTGGGCGCCGACCGCCCTCGGCGTCTCGGTGGCCGTCACCATCATCGCCGCGGTGCTCGTCACCCGCGGCTCCGGCGCCGCGCCGGCACCGCGCGCCTCCATCGACTACGCCTGGACCCCGCCGGTCGCCGACTACACGCCGGCCGTCGCCGTCACGACCCGCGCACCCACGCCGTCGCCGCCGCGCAACACCCTGCCGCCGCTGTCGCCGACGCCGCCCAAGCCCACCACGGCCAAGCCGCGCCCGCCCGCGCCTCCCCCGCCGCCGGTCACCGGCCGGTACACGGTCGTCGACACCTACCGCGGCGGCTTCATCGCCGAAGTCCTCGTCACCAACCCGTCGCCCAACCCTCGCGACTGGACGGTCCGCCTCGACTTCCCGCGCGACGTCGGCCGCCTGCACACCTTCTGGGCCGAGGGCGCCCCACCGCCGGAGCTCGACCGCCTCGGCGACGCGTACGTCTTCACCGGCCGCGCCCCGGTCGCCGTCAGGGGCAAGGTCGCCCTCCGCGTGCAGTTCGAGCGGTGGGGGCGCGACATCGACCCCACCGCATGCACCGTCAACGGCACGCCCTGCACCACCACTTGACAGATCAGGGCTACCGCGACGTCCGCCGTGGTCCGGACCGTTGCTCCCGCGGCCTCACCCCTCGCCGGGGTTGGGCTTGGCCCGCGGACCTCGCGGCGGAGGTCGGGGAAGTCGGCGAGCCCTGCGAGCCGCCGACCTCCGCGTAGCCCGCGGGAAAGCACCCAAAGAAAAACGCTCCGCTGCGCTCCACGTTTCCCCCGGGCCCGCGCATACGGTCCGCAGGTGACGCGGACGCGGGCAGATCAAATCCCACGAAGGCGCGTGCCGCGGTCGTAGAGTGGCGGGCCATGGTGCCGGCGCTCGACCTGTCCGCCGCGGAGCTGGGCAGGCGGATCGCCGCGCGGGAGCTGTCCGCGCGGGAGGTGGTCGGCGCGTTCCTCGACCGCGTCGCCGAGGTCGACCCCGCGCTCAACGCCGTGGTGGAGCTGCGCGCCGAAGCCGCCCTCGCCGAGGCCGCGGCCGCCGACGAGCGGGGGTCGGGCGGGCCGCTGCACGGGGTGCCGTTCACGGTGAAGGACTGGATCGACGCCGCCGGCCTGCGGTGCGCGGGCGGGCAGCCGGCCCACCGCGAGCGCCGCCCGGCCCGGGACGCCACCGCCGTGGCGCGGCTGCGCGCCGCCGGCGGCATCCTGCTCGGCAAGACGGCGGCCGGCCCGGACAACCCGCTCTACGGTCGGGTGGGCAACCCGCACGACCCGCGCTTCACGCCGGCGGGCAGCTCCAGCGGCGAGGCGGCCATCATCGCGGCCGGCGGTTCGGCCCTCGGGCTGGGCAGCGACTCCGGCGGCAGCATCCGCCAGCCGGCACACTGCTGTGGCATCGCCGGCCTGCGGCCGACCACCGGGCGGGTGCCGTTGACCGGGCACTTCCCGTTCATCTGCGCGACCGCCGACCCGCGCACGGTGATCGGCCCCCTCGCGCGGCACGTGGAGGACCTCGCCCTCGCGCTCCGCCTGATCGCCGGCCCGGACGGCGCGGATCCGAGCGCGGTGCCGGTCCCGCTCGGCGACCACGCGGCCGTGCGGCTGGCCGGGACCCGCGTCGCGCTGTACCTCGACCACCCGCACACCACCCCCCACCCCGCCGTGGTCCGCGCCACCCACGCGGCCGCCGCGACGCTCGCCGCCGCGGGGCTTGTCGTGGAGGAGGCCACGCCGCCCGGACTCGCCGACGTCTACCCGCTGACGCTCGACTACTGGCGCCGCCCCGAGTCCGACTCGCCCGACGAGTGGGTGAACGGCGGCACCTTCGACCCCGCCACCCTCGGCCCGATCTCCGCCGAAGACGTGGAACGCTCGCTCTTCACGTGGGACCGTCTGCGCCGGCGCATGCTCCCGTTCATCGGGGCACATCCGCTGGTGCTCTCGCCCGCCGCGGAGAAGCCCGCCGTGCCGCACGGCGAGGACGGCGGCGGCATCCCGTACACGCTGCTGTGGAGCCTGGTGGGCTATCCCGCCGTGGTGGTACGGGCCGGCACGACGGTGGAGGGCCTGCCGGTGGGCGTGCAGATCGCCGCCCCGCCGTGGCGCGAGGACCTGGCCCTGGCGGCCGCGTCCATCGTGGAGCGCACCCGCTAGGAGACCGCTGCGGGGGCGATCTGGGCGACCGCAGGGGTGAACAACGGTCTGGACCACGCTGGCTGCTTGATCGGTCAACAAAGCCCTGCACGGTACAGATCGTGGTCGTTTGCTGCCCCTACAGGGGCAGTCGACGTCCACGATCTCAACGGGACCCGGGGTTGAGCTCGCCCAGCGGGGAGGGAGAGGCCGCGGGAGCAACGGTCCGGACCACCACGGACGTCGCGGTAGCCCGGACCTGTTTCGAATTAGATCTTCTGAACGGCGACCACGATCGCACCCCACCCTGACGTCGAGAGGTCGGCTACAGGCGGACCAGCATCTTGCCGAGGTTGGCGCCGCGCAGCAGGCCGAGGAAGGCGTCCGGCGCGTTTTCCAGACCGTCCACAAAGGTCTCGTCGTAGCGGACGCGGCCCTCGGCCAACCACCGCGTCATGTCGGCGTGGAACGCGGGCGCCAGGTGCCCGTACGACGTGACGATGAAGCCGCGCAGTGTCAGCTGCTTGCCGATCGCCAGCGCCAGGTTGCGCGGCGCGGGCGTCGGCTCGGTCGCGTTGTACTGCCCGATCGCCCCGCACAGCGCCACCCGCCCGTGCGTGTGCAGCGCGCCGATCGCCGCCTCCAGGTGGTCGCCGCCGACGTTGTCGAAGTACACGTCGATGCCCTCGGGCGCGGCCTCGCGCAGCCGGTCGCGCACCGGGCCGTCGTGGTAGTCGAACGCGGCGTCGAAGCCCAACCCGCGCAGATAGTCCACCTTGGACGGTGAGCCGGCGCTGCCGACCACCCGGGCGGCACCGCGCAGCTTGGCGATCTGGCCCGCGATGCTGCCGACCGCACCGGCCGCGCCGGAGACGAAGACCGTCTCGCCCGCCTTCATCGGCGCGATCTCGACAAGCCCCACGTAGGCCGTCAGGCCGGTCCCGCCCAGCGGACCCAGGTAAGCCGTCGCCGGCACCGCCGACGTGTCCAGCACCCGCGTGCGGCCGGCTGGGAGCACGGCAAGGTCGCGCCAGCCGGAGTTGTGCACCACGATGTCGCCCACCGAACGGTCGGGCGACTCGGAGGCGATGACCTCGCCGACCGCCGCGCCGTCGAGTGCGGCGTCGAGCTGGAACGGCGGCACGTAGGACTTCACGTCGTTCATCCGGCCGCGCATGTAGGGGTCGACCGACATCACCTGGTTGCGCACGAGCACCTGCCCGGCCTCGAGCGGTGGCAGGGCGACCTCGACGAGGCGGAAGTTTTCCGGCGCCGGCCAACCGGTCGGCCGGGACGCGAGGTGGATCTCCCGGGCCTTCACTCGGCGACCACCAGGGTCACCTCGACGTTGCCGCGGGTGGCGTTGGAGTACGGGCAGACCTGGTGCGCCTTGCCGACGAGGTCCTGCGCGAGCTCGCGCCCGACGCCGGGCAGCACGACCTCGAGCGTGACCGCGAGACCGAACCCGCCCGCGTCGTCGGGCCCGATGCCCACCCGCGCGCCCACGCTCGACCCGGTGGTGTCCACCTTGGCCCGCTTGGCGACGCCCTTGAGCGCCGAGTGGAAGCAGGCCGCGTAGCCCGCCGCGAAGAGCTGCTCCGGGTTTGTCGCGCCGCCCGGGCCACCCATCGCCTTGGGCACGGCAAGGTCGGCCTCGAACAGCCCGTCCGAGGTGCGGACGTGCCCGCTGCGCCCGTCACCGGTCGCGAGGGCCTCCGCTGTGTAGAGCACGCGCATGCGGCTCATCCTTTCGTCGTGGGTGTGGCGCTTTCGCGCAGTGACCCGGCGAGCCGGGTCAAGGTGCTGTGCAATGTGGACAGCTCGGCGGTGGACAGCCCTGTGGCCGCCGCGAGCGACGCCGGGATCCGCTTGGCCCGCCGGCGCAGCGCGACACCCGCGGGCGTCAGCCGCACCTCGACCACCCGCTCGTCGGCGGCGGACCGCTCGCGGGTCACCAGGCCCGCACCCTCCAGGCGCTTGAGCAGCGGCGATAGCGTGCCGCTGTCGAGGTCGAGGGCCAGGCCGAGCTCACCGACCGTCCGCCCGTCGCGCTCCCAGAGCAGGAGCAGGACCAGATACTGCGGGTACGTCAAGCCGAGCGGGTCGAGCAGCGGCCGGTAGAGCGCGTTGGCCGCGCGGGCGGCATTGTGCAGCGCGAAGCACACCTGGTGTCGCAGCAACAGCTCCTCGTCCACCCACCAAACATAGCGCGCAATTCAATTGTGCACAACTTGTCCGGCCCCGGCCGGTGACTCTACGGTCCACCCATGACGCTGCTCTCGGACCTGGTGGCCGCCCTCGACTCCGGCACGATCGAGGTGGTCGACCTCACCGCTCCCCTGTCCCCGCGGACCCCGATCATCGCGCTGCCGGAGCAGTTCGGGCAGACCAGCCGCTTCGCCCTGTCCGAGATCAGCCGGTATGACGCGGCCGGGCCCGCCTGGTACTGGAACAACTTCACCACCGGTGAGCACACCGGCACGCACTTCGACGCGCCGATCCACTGGGTGACCGGCCGCGACCTGCCCGACGTCTCCCGGGTGCCGGCCGGTGACCTCGTCGCGCCCGCCGTGGTGCTCGACTTCACCGCGCGGGTCGCCGAGGACCCCGACGCGCTGCTGGAGGTCGCCGACATCGAGGCGTGGCAGGAGGAGCACGGCCCCCTCCCGGCCGGCGGCTGGCTGCTGGTCCGCACCGGGTGGGACGCGCGCAGCGACGACGACGCGGAGTACCTCAACGCCGGCCGCACCCCCGGCATGTCGGTGGCCTGCGCCAAGTGGCTGGCCGAGGAGGCGCCGGTGCGTGGTGTGGGCGTGGAGACGGTCGGCACCGACGCGGGCGCGGCACACTCGTTCGACCCGCCGTTCCCCTGCCACTCGTACCTGCTTGGCGCCGGCAAGTACGGCCTCACCCAGCTGCGCAACCTCGCCCAGCTGCCCCCACCGGCGCGGTGCTGGTGACCGGCCCGCTGCCCATTGTGGACGGTTCCGGCAGCCCGTGCCGGGTGCTGGCACTGGTCGAGCGGTGAACGTCGCCTCCGCCGTCGGGCAGGCCCTGGTCGAGCACGGCGTGCGGGACGCTTTCGGCGTCGTGGGCAGCGGCAACTTCCACCTCACGAACGCGCTGGTCGCCGCCGGCGCCCGCTTCCACGCCGCGGCGCACGAGGGCGGCGCGGCGACGATGGCCGACGGGTACGCGCGCGTCTCCGGCCGCCTCGGCGTGCTGACCGTGCACCAGGGCCCGGGCGTGACGAACGCGCTGACCGGGATCGCCGAGGCGGCCAAGAGCGGTACCCCCTTGGTGGTCCTGGCCCCGGAGGCGACGAGCCCGCACTCGAACTTCCACATCGACCTGCCCCATCTCGCCGCGTCGGTGGGCGCGGCGTACCGGCGGGTGGCCGCCGCCTCCGCGCGCGCCGACGTGGCGTGGGCCTGCGGTGCCGGCCGCACGGTCGTGCTGGGCCTGCCGCTCGACGTCCAGTCCGAGCCGGCCGGTGCCGAGGCCGGCACCACACCTGTGGGCGCCACACTTCCGCCCCCGGATGTCACGGCCCTCGTGGAGGCCATCGCGGCCGCCCACCGCCCGGTCTTCATCGCCGGCCGGGGTGCGGCGCGGCGGGGCGCGGACGCGCGTACCGCGATCGCCTCCCTGGCCGACCACCGCGGCGCGCTGCTGGCCGTCTCCGCCGCCGCCCGCGGGCTGTTCGCCGGCGACCCGTGGTACCTGGACGTCTCCGGCGGCTTCGCCACCCCGCTCGCGGCCGAGCTCATCGCCGGCGCCGACCTTGTCGTCGCGTGGGGCTGCGCGCTGAACATGTGGACCACCCGCCACGGCCGCCTGATCACACCCGGCACCACTGTCGCGCAGGTCGACCTCGACGCGTCCGCGCTCGGCCGCCACCGCAAGGTCGACGTTCCGGTGGCCGGCGACGTGGTGGACGTGGCCCGCGCCTGCGCGACCGCCCTCGCCGCCGACGCCGGGTGGCGCACACCGCGGCTGCGCGCGCGGATCGCGGCGGAGGGGCGGTGGCGCGACGTCTCCTACGAGGACGCGACCGGCGGCGGCCGCATCGACCCGCGCACGCTGAGCGCCGCGCTGGACGACCTGCTCCCCGCCGAGCGCACCGTCGTCATCGACTCGGGCAACTTCATGGGCTACCCGTCGATGTACCTTTCGGTGCCGGACGCGGCGGGCTTCTGCTTCACCCAGGCGTTCCAGTCGATCGGCCTCGGCCTCGCCTCCGCGCTCGGCGCCGCGGTCGCCCGCCCCGACCGCCTGACGGTGGCCGCGCTAGGCGACGGCGGCTTCCTGATGTCGGTGGCCGAGCTCACCACCGCCGTGCGGCTGGCGCTGCCGCTGCTGGTGGTCGTCTACAACGACGCCGCCTACGGCGCCGAGGTGCACCACTTCGGCCCGCACGGGCACCCGGTCGACCTGGTCCGCTTCCCGGACACGGATCTCGCGGCCACCGCGCGCGGCTTCGGCTGCGCGGCGGTCACGGTCCGCGATCCACGGGACCTGGCGGCGGTACACGCGTGGCTGAGCGGCCCGCGCGACACCCCGCTGGTCGTCGACGCCAAGGTCGTCTCCGACGAGCCGTCGTGGTGGCTGGAGGAAGCCTTCCGCGGCCACTGAGCCCCGGCTTGAGCATTGTCCCGAAACCCGCGCTGTGGACGGCGTGTCGCGCGGGTTTCGGGACAATGCTCGCGACCTTGGTCCACAGTGGGCGGAGATTGTAGCCAACCGGCCGGATGCGCGGGCCGCCGTCCACAGCGCCGGCCCTTGTCCACAGTTCGATACTCGCGACATGAACGGCGCGGAGCGGTCGACGACCATCGGCCGCATGAACGAGGACCTTCGAGCGTTGCTTGCCCGCCGCGGCGGCGTGGTGCGGCGGGACGAGGCCTGCTGCGCCGTGTCGATCTGGGTGCTGGAGCGGGCCTGCCGCGCCGGCCACGTGCGGCGGCTCCTGCCGGGCGTCTACGCGGACGCCGAGCTGGCCGACCGCCCCGACGTGCTCCAGCGCGCCGCCGTGCTGTACGCCAGCTGGCGCGGGGCGCTCAGCCACACGACGGCACTTGCCGTGTGGGGACTGCACCAGACCCGCCCGGATGAGCCCGTGCACGTGAGCGTCCCGCTGGACGTGCGGCTGCGGTCCCACCCGACGGTGGTCGTACACCGGCGCCGGGGCCTGCGGATCGAGCCACCGGATGTGGTCCCGCGCGCCGGACTGCCCGTCACCCGGCTGGAGACCGCGCTTGTCGACGCGTGGCCTCTCCTGACCGCGGAGCAGCGGCCGGCGCCGCTGATCAGGGCCGTCACCGACCGGCGGACCACTCCAGACCGGGTCTTCGCCGCGCTGGACGGCGTGCCGCAGCTGACCGACCGCGCCGCCATCCGCGTCCTGCTGGGCCGGCTCGCCAGCGGCTGTCACAGCGCGCTGGAGATCTGGGGGCACGAGCGTGTGTTCACCGGACCGGGCATGCCGTCGTTCAAGCGCCAGGTGCCCGTGCGCGTCGATGGCCGGACCTTCTACCTCGACGTGTGGGCGCCCGAGGAACGGGTCAACTTCGAGCTCGACGGCGCGGCCTCGCACGGGGCGCGCGAGCAGCGCGAGGCGGACCTACGGCGCGACGCGCGCTTGGCCCGTCGCGGCATCATGGTGGTCCGGTTTCCCACCGCCGCCTCTTCCGCGAGCCCGAGGCCGTGCGGCGGGAAGTGCTGGACGTCCTCGCCGCCGCCCGCCTCCGGCGCGGCGTGGCGTGAGCGGCCGGTCAGGCGGGTGGGCGGTTGCGGAGGGCGATCACGGTGGCGCCGTGGTGCAGGCTGGCGGCGAGCGAGCCACGCACCCCGCCCACGCCGTCGCGCAAGGCTTCGAGGAGCTCGCCGGCCTTCATCGCGCGGCCGAACAGGTGGCCCTGGCCGGCCGTGCAGCCCAGCTCCCACAGGGCTTGGCGCTGGTCGGCGGTCTCCACGCCCTCGGCCACCACGGTCAGGCCGAGCGAGCGGCCCAGCTCGACCGTGGAGCGGACGGCGGCCTCGGCCTGGGGGGAGGTGCGCATCGCGGCGGTGAAGGTGCGGTCGATCTTCAGCTCGTGGACCGGGACCTCGGAGACGACGGACAGCGACGAGTGGCCGGTGCCGAAGTCGTCCAGCGCGAACCGCACGCCCGCCCTGCGCAGGCCGGTCAGCACGCGCTCGACCGCGTGGAGCTGGCCCACCGACGTGGTCTCGGCCAGCTCCAGCACCAGCGCGCTCGGGTCGAGGCGGTGGGCGCGCAGCTCGTCCAGCACCATCGTGGGGAAGGCGGGGTCGAGCAGGCTGTGCGGCGAGACGTTGAGCGCGACGGCCAGGTCGAAGCCGGCCGACCGCCACTCGCGCAGGCCGAGCAGCGCCTGCCGCAGCACCCGCGCGGTGAACGCGGCGAGCAGGTCGGAACGCTCGACGATCGGGAGCCACTGCTTGGGCAGGAGCACGCCGTGGCGGGGGTGCTGCCAGCGGGTGAGCGCCTCGGCGGCGACCGCCTCGCCGCTGCCCAGGTCGACGATCGGCTGGAAGCGGACGGTGAACTCGCCCTCCGCCACCGCCCGGGCCAGCTCGCCGCCGAGGGAGAGCTGGCGGTGGTCGGCGGTGTCGCGGCCGTGCTGGTAGTCCACGATGGACACGCTGGCGCGCTTGGCCTGGTACATCGCGACGTCGGCGCGGCGCAGCAGCTCGCCCGCGCTCACGCCGGGGCTGGCGAGGGCGATGCCGGCGCTGGCCTGCACGGTGATCTGCATGCCGGCGAGGCCGACCGGCTCGCGCAGGCAGTCGAGGATGCGGCGGGCCCGGTGGATCGCGGTCGCCGGTGCGGGCAGGTTGTCGAGCACGATCGCGAACTCGTCGCCGCCCAGCCGCGCCACCACCGCGCCGTTGTCGTGCGCGGCCGCGCGCAGCCGCCCGCCCAGCTCGACCAGCAACTGGTCGCCGAAGGCGTGGCCGAGCGTGTCGTTGACCTCCTTGAACCGGTTGAGGTCGACGAGCGCGAGCGCGCGGGTGCCGCTGCCCGGCTCCTGCTGGGGTGCGCCGAGGCGGTCCAGAAGCGCGCGGCGGTTTTCGAGGCCGGTGAGCGGGTCGCGGCGGGCGTCGAGGGCGTGCCGGTCGCGCTGCTCGGTCAGCTCCGCATACGCCCTCGCGTTGAGGATCGCGGTGGTCAACGACGCCGCGAAGGCGCGCAGCGTGCTCTCCTCGCGCCCCTGGGCGGCACCCACCATCGTCGACGGCAGCGCGAGCCGCAGCACGCCGATCGCGCTGCCGTCACGCCCGCCGAGGAAGCGGCTGGCGGTCAGCTCGGCGGGCGGGGGCGCCTGGCCGGATGGCCCGTCGTACAGCACTGCCTGCGCGCTCGCGCGGACCAGCCGGCACGGCTCCACGTCCCAGAGCTCGATCTGCGCCTGGCGGGCGTTGAAGACCGCGACCGCACCCTGCGCGGCGGTGCGCAGCACGCCGCTGAGGTCGAGGCCGTTGAGCGCGTCGGTGGCGGCCGCGAGCTGCTCCCAGGTGGCCCGCTCGGCGCGCAGGTGGAGCCGGTGCATGTAGACCAGGTAGAGCACCAGCTGGGCGAGCGGCATGGCGATCATCAGCCGCGGGTCGAGCGCGATGAGCCCGAGGGCGGCGCCGGCGAGGACCATGCCGGCGACGTCGACGAGCAGGCGCACGTCGAGGTCGGTGCGCCAGACCTGGGCCCACGAGCGACCGGTGGCCAGCGCCACGGTGGCCGGGGTGACGATGTGCTCGACCGCGGCGAACGCGGCGGCGGCCAGCGGCAGCGCCAGCAGGTAGGTGGTCCATGGCTGGGCCAGCAGGTCTCCGTCGCGGAAGGGGTGGACGCCGGCCACCATCACCGCGCAGGCGGCGGCGGTGGCGGCGAGGATGTCCTTGCCGCTGTTGTGCAGCGCCTTGTGCAGTGAGCCGCCGCGGTGGCGCACGACGATCCGGGCGAACAGGACACCGGCCGCCGCGCACAGGACGGCCCACCCGGTCGGCACGACGATCGTGGTCAGCAGGATCGCGGCCGATGACGCGTTCAGCCCGAGCTGGGTGCGGATCCGGACCGGCGTCGAGCACGCGGTGCCGACCGCGACGAGGCCGGCGGCGATGACCAGGTAAAGCCACTCGGTGGCGGACGGGATGGCGAGTTGGGTGGCGGCCCAGGTCACGGACCCCGCGGCCAGAAACAGGACGAGACCGGTCAACAGCCGCAGCCGCCCGGTCTCACCCTCTCGCACGCCGACCAGCTCTCTCTACTGTGGAGCTTCGCCATCGACCGATCGACATTCGGTCAGGTTACCGCAGCACGGAGTGAGATCGACAGCCCGTGTGGGTCTCACACCCAGTCGTGATTGCGCCTCATGGCCTGTCCTCCCTCCGCGTCGCCCGCTGACACGGTAGGGAAAATTCGCCCGGGAAAGGAAGGTTAAAACGTCCCTTGCACCACACTGAGCCTATTCAGACGGATCTGTCACGTTCCGTCGGATTTATGCGACGCTCCGCAACCGGCGCAAGGCCACGCGGAGTAACCCTCAACCGGCACTTTACCCAGCTCACGTCACATCAGCACCAGTGGTTTCACCCAAAGGGCGGTACATCGATGGGTGACTGCGGGGCGTATCGACGCGGTTCTACCAGATACCCGGCGTGACCTGGAACCCAGAGTGTCCTGCGGACCCAGAGCCGGTACATGCCGCCGGACGCCCGCCCGGTACGCTCGCGCGGTGGAGGATTCGGGTGCGTTACGGCGGCGTGGCCGTCCCCGGGACCCGGATATGGAAGCGCGGGTCTACAGCGTCGTCGTCCTGGTCTTCGCCGAGAAGGGCTGGGCCGGTTTCACACTGGACGAGGTCGCACGCCGTTCCGGTGTCGGCAAGGCCTCGGTCTACCTGCGCTGGCGCGACAAGCGCGAGCTGCTGCTCGCCGCGATGCGCGACCGCCTCGAGCCGTTCCAGGGCTGGACGCACACCGGTGACCTGCGCGAGGACCTCAAGGCGATGGCGCGGTACGTGTTCGGGATGTACTGGGGCTGGGCCGGCCTGGCGATCATGCGGCTGTGGCTGGACGCCCGCACCTACCCCGACCTCTTTGCCGACCTGCGCGACTTCTACCTTTTCGGCAGCGTGCGCACGGTCGAGGCGATGATCGCGGCGGCGGTCGACCGGGGCGAGCTGCCCGAGGGCACCGCGCCCGCGCTCGTCCTCGGCACGATGTTCGGCGTCGCCACCGTCCAGGTCTCCGTGGCACCGCCCGGCCAGGGCGAGGACCTCACCGCCCGCACCGAGGAGTACGTCGACCGCCTCGTCGACATGGTCCTGACCGGCCTGCGCGGCGGTCACCAGCCCCGCTAGCGCTACAGCGCCGACCGCTGCGGCACTTCGCGGGGGTCGGTCGGGTTGCCGCGGGTCAGGTACTGGGGCACGGGCGCGCGGTCGGTGCCGGTGTCGCGGACCTTGCCGTAGCGGGTGACGCCCCACCGCTCGCGCGGCGGCCGGTTGAGGTCGGCCCACATCCCGCTCCACGTGGCCGGCGTGACCGCCAGGTCGTAGTCGGCGGAGCGGCCGCGCACCTCGTTGTGGTGGAGGGTGACCGTGCCGTCGAGGTAGTAGTACTCGACCTGCCACATCTGCTGCGCGCCGGCCGGCAGCCGGGCCGGGTCGCGGTGCCGCACGCCCATCCAGGTCAGCTCGCCGGCGCCGGGCACGCTGTCGTCCAGGCGGCGCCCGCCACCGGAGGCGGTGTGGAAGAGCTTGCCGAACAGGCCGGTCCAGGTGGGCATCGCGATCTCGCCGCCGCACCGGTAGAAGGCCACGTGCCAGCGCACGGCGAAGTACCCGCGTCCCGTGAGCGTCAGCCGCTGGCCGCCCTCGCGCAGGACGGCTTCGCCGGCGACGTGCGCCCCTTCCGGGCGGCGCGGCAGCTCGCCGGGCGCGCGGCCGGGTGGCGGAGCAGGGTCGGGAGTGTCCACATTGCTCCCGTATGCCGGCTTGGGTGCGATCCGCGCCGGTACCGGCGCCCGCTCCGCCGCGACGTGGCCCCGCGCGCCCGGCTTCGGGTCCCACGGGCTCGGCGCGGGCTCCGCCGGGGCGGTGGCCGGCGGCGGGGCGAGAGCGTCCGGTGTGGACGGTGCCGGCGGGCCGTGCGGCACGATCAGGTACACGGTGCCGACGGCCAGCACCACCGCGCCGGCCAGCAGGCCACCGCGGACGCCGGGACGCGCGGACACCGCGTCCCTGGCCTGGTCGAGGAGCCGTTCGACGGCGCCGGGCGCGTCCGGGTCGGCGTGGGCCGCGACGTCCGCGGCGGCCTTGGTGACGACCGGACCGTGCGCGCCGCCGAGCCTGCTCGCCAGCTCCACTGGTACCGGCAGCAGCGCCACGCCCGCCAGCAGCCGCTCGGCCGGCACCTGGTCGGCCCAGTGCCGCCCGCACTCGCCGCAGCCGCGGGTGTGCCGGATCAGCCGCTTGCGCCACAGCGGGCTGGGCTTGGCGTCCCACCCTTCGAGCAGGTCGATGAGGTCGGCGCAGTGCCGGTCCGACCACAGTGCCCGCACGACCGCGCGGGCGCCCTGCAGCTGGCCCTTCATCCGCTGCACCCGCACCGCGGCGTGCGGCGCGGTGAGGCCGAGCGCGGCGGCGAGCTGCTCGCGGTTCAGCTCGCCGGCGGCCTCCTGCCACCACAGCGCGAGCAGCCGCCGGTCGCCCGGGTCGAGCCACCGGGTCGCCTCGGCCACCTCCTTGCGCTGCCCGGTCAGGCCCAGCTCGGCGATGGTCGCGTCGACGAAGTCGGCGGACGGGTCGGCGAGCTCGCGCACGTCCTCCAAGCCGCCGCCGCGCGCGAGCATCTCCTTGCGCGCCCGGGCGCGTGCCCGCACCTGCTGCATCGCGATCGCGACGAGCCACGCCCGGAAGCGGCTGCTGTCGCGCAGGCCCTTGAGCTTGCGCACGACCCGCAGCATCGTCTCCTGCACGACGTCGTCCACGTCCGGGTGGCCGTCGAGCGCGCGGCCGACCACGTTGTAGACAAGCGGCAGATGCTCGGTGACCAGCGCGTCGAGCGACCGCTTGTCACCGTCGCGCGCCGCGGCGACGGTGGCGGTGTCGACCACCGCTTCGAGCCGCGCGTGCCTCCCCATCGACACCACCTCGCCGGATCGCGGCCGTCCCCGTCCCCACACGGTGACCGTCGCCGTCCGTAGGGCAAGCTAGTTTATTGAACGGCGCGTGTCCATAATTCAGATGCAACTTGCGTCGCATTGGTCACTTCCGTACCACCGCCGTTCACTCCCGCGCGGTGTGCCGTCCAACCCGCCTGAGCAGCACGGACAGCCGCTCCTCCACCTGCCGCGCGGTGGCCGAGCCGCTCATCACCGGCACCTTGCGCCCGCCGGTGGCGACGAGCAGCGCCGGGAACGCGGCCACGCCCATCCGCCGTACCCGTGCGAAGTCCGCCTCGGCGGCCCGCAGCGACCACGGGTGGTCGAAGCCGGCGACGACGGCGTCCTCGTCGAGCCCGTACTCGCGGGCGATGCCCCGGTGCGTCTCCGGCTCGGCGAGGCTGTGCCCCTCCACGAAGAACGCCTCCTGCATCGCCGCCGCCAGCTCCACCGCCCGCTCCGGCGCCTGCCGCCGCAACGCCGCGAAGCCGCGGGCCGCGGCGGTGGAGTTCATGACGAACGAGCCGTCGGCGGTGAGCCGCTGGTACCCGTCGCCGAACCACGCGCCGGTCAGGTCGGCGATCCGCCGGTGGGTGGCGGGCAGGTCGCCGAGGCGCCGGACCGGCACCCGGGCGGACCCCACGTAGAGGCCTCCACAGAGGACCTCCACGGGAACGCCGGGATGCGCGGCGGCCACGTCGACCATCGTCTGGGCGAAGCCGTACGACCACGCACAGTAGCCATCGAACACGTAGATGAGCCCAGGTTCGTTCATCGGTCCCCCAACGACCTCAAACGCTGTGCCGGAGTACGGAACAGGAGCCCGGACAGATGATCAGGCTCAGGAAAATTTCTCGTTTCTGTTCAGCCACCGCCGCCCGCCGTCCGTATTCACCGGCATGACGGCGATGCTGGGCTACGACGACCCGGGCGGTCAGTACCATGCGCCCGGCCCGCGATACGAGCCCTGGCCGGGGCCGCGCACCTACCCCCGGCACCGCGCCGACCTGCCCCCGGGCACTGTCTGGGACGAGCCCCCGCCGGAACGGTCCCGCCGGCGGGGGCCTGGCCGGTTCCTGCTCGCCGGCCTGCTCATCGCCGTCTTCTCGGCGGCCTCGGGCGGCGCCGCCGGGTGGTACGCGTCGCTGTGGGCCAACGTCCAGCAGACGCCGCGCCTCGCCGCGGACGCCGCCGTGCCGGAGGCGCTGGTCGGCGCCGCCGAGGAGGCGCTGCCCGGGGTGGTGTCGATCGAGGTGGTCGGCGACGAGGAGGCATCGTCGGGCTCCGGCTTCGTCATCGACGACCAGGGGCACATCGTCACCAACAACCACGTCGTGGCCTCCGGCGGCCGGATCACCGTGGTCGGCCAGGACGGCGAGGAGCGCACCGCGCGGCTGGTCGGCCGGGTCGCCCGCACCGACATCGCCGTGCTGCGGGTGGCCGAGGGCGCGGAGGCGTTCCGCCCCCTCACTCTGGGCCGCAGCACGGACCTCAAGGTGGGCGAGCCGGTGCTCGCGGTCGGTTCGCCGCTGGGCCTGTCCGGCAGCGTCACGGCCGGCATCGTGAGCGCCGTCGACCGGCAGGTGCGGATGGGCAACGCGGGGCGCCAGTCGGCCGTGCAGACCGACGCCTCGATCAACCCGGGCAACTCCGGCGGCCCCCTGGTCAACGCCCGGGGTCAGGTCGTCGGGGTGAACACGGCGATCGCCACCATCGACGGCAACGGCAACATCGGCATCGGGTTCGCCATCCCGATCGAGCGGGCCGCGCAAACGGCCCAAGAGATCATCGCGGCCGCGTAGTCTGACCCGGGTGGGAATCGTCACGCCCGGCTTTCGCGGCCGGCCGCGTTCATCCGGGCCCGAGCTGCCGCCCGGGCAATACCTGACAGAGGACTTTCCGGTGCTCTCCGCCGGCCCGACGCCACGGGTGCCGATGGACCGCTGGGAGTTCGTGATCACTACCGAGACGTCCCGGGAGCACCGCTGGACCTGGGACGACCTCATGGCCCTGCCCAGCGAGACGCCGACCGTCGACATCCACTGCGTGACCAAGTGGTCCAAGCTCGGCACCACCTGGCAGGGTGTCTCCCTCGACACCCTGATGTCCGATGTGGACACCGCCGCCGACTACGCGTTCGTCCACTCGTACGGCGGCTACACCACCAACCTCCCGCTCGCCGACCTGCTCGACGGGCAGGCGTGGGTGGCGTTCAAGTTCGACGGCGAAGACCTGCACCCCGAGCACGGCGGCCCGGCCCGGCTGCTCGTCCCCCACCTGTACTTCTGGAAGTCGGCCAAGTGGGTGCGCGGCATCCAGCTGCGCTTCGACGACGAGCCCGGGTTCTGGGAGACGGCCGGCTACCACGACTACGGTGACCCGTGGCGCGAGCAGCGGTACCAGGGCGACTGACCTGGCGGGTCGGCACGCTGGCCGAGGCCCGCGCCGAGACGCCCACCGCCCGCACGCTGGTGCTCGACGTGCCCGGCTGGCCCGGCCACCTGCCCGGGCAGCACGTCGACGTGCGCCTCACCGCCGAAGACGGATACAGCACGCAGCGCAGCTACTCGATCGCCGCACCGGCCGACGGCGAGCGGGTCGAGCTCACCATCCAGGCGGTACCCGACGGTGAGGTCTCGCCGTACCTGACCGAGGTCTTCTCCCCCGGCGACCCGGTGGAGCTGCGCGGCCCGGTGGGCGGTTGGTTCGTGTGGCGCACAACCGCCATGGACCCGGTGCTGCTGGTCGGCGGCGGCTCGGGCATCGTGCCGCTGATGGCGATGATCCGCGCGCGGCGGGCGGCGGGCAGCCGCGTGCCGTTCCGCCTCATCTACTCGGTGCGCACGCCGGACGACGTCTACTACGCCGACGAGCTGCGCCGCCGGGCCCGCGACGACGCCGGCCTCGACGTGACGTTCGCGTACACGCGCGAGGTGCCGGACGGCTGGCCGCACCCGCCGCGCCGGGTCGGCGTCGCCGACGTCAACACCAACGGGTGGCCGCCCGCGCTCACGCCCGACTGCTTCGTGTGCGGCCCCACCGGCTTCGTCGAGACCGTGGCCGACATCCTCGTCGCGCTCGGCCACGACCCGCGCCGCGTCCGCACCGAGCGCTTCGGCCCGACTGGAGGCTAAGAGATGACCGATCCCCACCTCGACGGCAACGCGCTCGCCGGGCCGCTGCGGGAGATCTTCGCGGTCGACGTCACCGCCGCGACAAGCCGGTGCGCCGCCTGCGGCCTGTCCGGGGCGGTCGCCGCCCTCCACGTGTACCCGAACGCGCCCGGCATGGTCGCCCGCTGCCCCGGCTGCGAGGAGGTGGTGCTGCGCATGGTCCGCACGCCGGACGCGGCATGGCTCGACCTGCGCGGCGCGGTGTCACTGCGCATCCCGATGTGACCGACCTCGGCGCACCGTTCGCGACCGGCCGCAACGCCGACGTGTACGCGCTGGACGGCGGCCGGGTGCTGCGCCGGTACCGCGACGGCGGCGGCGACACCGCGCGGGAGGCCGCGCTGATGGCGCACGTGGCCGCGCACGGCTTCCCGGTCCCCGAGGTGTACGCCGCCGACGGCCCCGACCTGGTCATGCGGCGGCTGGACGGCCCGACGATGCTCGGCGCGTTCGTCGAGGGCCGCCTCCCGATCGAGCGCGGCGCGGCCGTCCTCGCCGACCTGCACGCCCGCCTCCACGCGCTCCCGCTGCCGGCCGGCGCGCCCACCGGTACCGTCATCGTCCACCGCGACCTGCACCCGGACAACGTGGTGCTGACCCCCGACGGCCCCTACGTGATCGACTGGCGCGACGCCCTGTACGGCCCGGCCGGCCTCGACCTGGCGATGACCGCGCTCATCTGCGCCGAGGTATCCGTCGACCCGACCACCGACCTCGCGGGGCGGCCCGCGCGCTGCTCGTGTCGTTCGCCGCGCTGGTGGGCGGCGACGGCGTGACCGCCGAGCTCGGCACCGCGGTCGCGATCCGGTCCGCCAACCCCACGCTCACGGCGGCCGAGGCATCCCGCGTCGGCGAGGCCGCGGGGCTGGTGGTCGCCTCCGTGCGCGACCTTCCCTGACGGCTACAGTGCGCGGGTGTTCGTGATCATTCTTGACGGCGGCGCCGAGCTGCGCCCGCTGGAGCCCTGGCAGGCCGAGGAGTTCCTCGCACACATCGACCGGGCGCGCGACGCGGTGGACCCGTGGATCCCGTGGGCGACGTTCTCCACGTCGGTGGAATCGGCCCGGAGCACCCTCCAGCGGTACGCGGACAAGGCCGCCGCCGACGCCGGCCGCATCTTCGGCATCTGGCTCGACGGCACGCTGGTGGGCGGCACGATGTTCGTACACTTCGACGCCGCCGGCGGCACGTGCGAGATCGGCTGCTGGCTGGAGCCGGCCGGGCAGGGCCGCGGCCTGGTCACCCAGGCCGTGCGCCACCTTGTCGACTGGGCGGTCCGGACCCGCGGCATCCACCGCGTCACCTGGAAGACCTGCCCGGACAACACCGCCAGCCGCGCCGTGGCACAGCGGCTGGGCATGCGCTTGGACGGTGTGCTACGCGGCGAGTATCTGTACAACGGTGTCCGGTACGACACCGAGGTGTGGTCCCTGCTGGCCCCGGAGTGGCTTCAACCTCAGCCCGCCGCGCGCTGACAGTGGGCTCTCGACCTGGACGCACCGCACAAGTCCGCGCGCGTCAGCGGCACCAGTCACTGACCTTGGGGCCGGCGAGGCCGAAGAGCACGGCGCCGTAGAAGCCGATCCCGAGCCAGGACTGCCCGGAGCCGATCCGGTCGGTCGCGGCGCCGACGATCACGAGCACGATGTTGGCCGCGCAGACGAGCATGGCCACCACGCGGCCGCGGGCCCAGCCGACGAACACGCCGACCGCCGCGACCACCTGTGCGCACGCGAGCAGCACGGCGAACACGGCCGCCGCCACGACCTCGTCCTCCTCGCCGTGGTCGATCGCGTCCCGCACGAGCAGCACGCCGACCACGACGCCCAACACACCGAAGAGCAGCAGGAGCAGCGAAACGATCCACACCGAGGCCGGCCGGCGTGCCGGTCGCTCCGGCTCGGGACGCCGGTAACGCGGCTGCAGGGGCGGCTTGCGCCCGTCATTCGCCATCGAGCGCATGCTATCCCGGTAGCTCTACAGTGGACCACCCCACGCCCTCCCGCCGCCTCCCGCGGCCTCGCGGCTCCGCGGCCTCCTGCGGTTGATCAGGGAGTTGGTGAGCGTGTCGGCCGGCGTGTCCACCCACGAAGTCCCTGATCAACGGGGCTAGCGGCACCCGCGCCGCGCGGAAAGGGCGGCCCGCGCCGTGGCGAGCGGGCGGGCGGGGGTTGACTGGCCGGTAACATACGGCGGAGGGGCACGCGACGAAGCGGGAGGCGACCGGGTGGAGCGTCGGCTGGAAGGGAAGGTCGCGCTGGTCACGGGCGCGAGCCGGGGCATCGGGTACGCCGTGGCGGAGCGCCTGGTCGCGGAGGGGGCCCGGGTCTGCGTCACCGCCCGCAAGGCCGAGCCGCTCCTCGAGGCGGCCACCGCGCTCGGCGGGCCGGAGCGGGCCATCGCGGTCGCGGGCAAGGCGGACGACCCCGAGCATCAGGCGGAGGCCGTGCAGCGCGCGGTGGAGTCGTTCGGCGGCCTGGACATCCTGGTCAACAACACCGGCATCAACCCCACCTTCGGGCCGCTGCTGGAGACGGACCCGGGCGCGGTCCGCAAGGTCTTCGAGGTGAACGTCTTCGCCGCGATCGGCTGGCTCCGCCACGCGTACGACGCCTGGCTCGGCAAGCACGGCGGCGCCGTCGTCAACATGTCCTCGATCGCCGGGCTGGGCTCGGCGCCCGGCCTCGGCGCATATGCCGCGAGCAAAGCCGCCCTCATCCAGGTCACCGCGCAGCTCGCGGTCGAGCTCGCGCCAAACGTGCGGGTCAACGCGGTCGCCCCGGCCGTCGTGAAGACGCAGTTTGCCACCGCGCTCTTCGCCGGGCGCGAGGAGGAGGTGGCCGCCGGGTACCCGCTCGGGCGGCTCGGCGTGCCGTCCGACGTGGCGGGCGCGGTCGCGTTCCTCGTCTCGCCGGACGCCGCGTGGATCACCGGGCAGACGCTGGTGCTCGACGGCGGCCTCACGCTCGTGGGCAACCTGTGACGCCAGGGCTCGACGTCGAGCGCCTCCGGGCGTACCTCGACCGGGAGCACCCCGGCCTGCGCGACGGCGACCTGCGCGCGGAGCTGATCGCGGGCGGCAAGTCCAACCTCACGTACACGCTGCGGGACGACACGCACAACTGGGTGCTGCGCCGCCCGCCACTGGGCCACGTGCTGCGCACCGCGCACGACATGGGACGCGAGCACCGCGTGATCAGCGCGCTGGCGCCGACGGCGGTACCGGTACCGGAAACGGTTTTGCTCTGTGCGGACCCGGAGGTGATCGGCGCGCCCTTCTACGTGATGGGGTTTGTGGAGGGCACTGTCTACCGCACGGCGGCGCAGACGGCGGCCCTGGGCGCGGAGCGGGCGCGCACGCTGTCGTACACCCTCGTCGACGTCCTCGCCGACCTGCACGAGGTGGACCCGGCCGCGGTGGGGCTGGGCGACTTCGGGCATCCGGCCGGCTACCTGGAGCGGCAGGTGCGGCGGTGGAAGAAGCAGCTGGACGCCTCCCGCAGCCGCGACCTGCCCGGCATCGACGAGCTGCACGCCCGCCTCGCGCAGAGCGCGCCGGCGGAGAGCGGCGCCGGCATCGTGCACGGTGACTACCGCCTGGACAACGTGGTCGTGGACGCGGGCGGCCGGGTGGCCGCCGTGCTCGACTGGGAGATGGCCACGCTCGGCGACCCGCTGGCCGACCTGGGACTGCTGCTCGTGTACTGGGACGGGCTCGCGCAGATCGGCGGCAACTCGGTCGCCACCTCGGTCAACGCGGCGGCCGGCTTCCCGCCCGGCACCGAGCTCGCCGACCGCTACGCGCAACGCCGTGGTGCGGACCTCACCCACCTGCCGTGGTACACCGCGTTCGGCTTCTTCAAGCTCGCCGTCATCGCCGAGGGCATCCACTTCCGCTTCACACAGGGCCAGACCGTCGGCGCCGGGTTCGAGCAGCTCGGCGAGATCGTCCCACCGCTGGTCGCGCTCGGCCACGCCACGCTGTCGCAGGAGGCCTAGATGGACTTCGGGTACGACGACAAGACCGAAGAGCTGCGCGCGCGGCTGCTGTCCTTCATGGACGAGTACGTGTACCCGGCCGAGGCGGTCCTCGCCGAGCAGGAGGCGAACGGTCCACAGTGGACGACACCGCCGGTCGTGGAGGAGCTCAAGGAGCGGGCCCGCGAGCGCGGCCTGTGGAACCTCTTCCTCCCCTCGATCGGCCTCACGAACCTCCAGTACGCGCCGCTCGCCGAGATCACCGGCCACAGCCCGCTGCTCGCCCCCGAGGCGCTCAACTGCTCGGCGCCAGACACGGGCAACATGGAGCTGCTGGCCGAGTTCGGCAGCGCGGCGCAGCGGGAGCGGTGGCTGGAGCCGCTGCTGGACGGGCGGATCCGGTCCGCGTTCTGCATGACCGAGCCGGAGGTGGCTTCCTCCGACGCCACAAACATCGCCACGAGCATCACCCGCGACGGCGACGACTACCTCGTCAACGGCACCAAGTGGTGGTCCAGCGGCGCGATGAACCCGCGCTGCGAGATCTTCGTGGTCATGGGCCGCACGGACCCGGCGGCGCCGCGGCACCGCCAGCAGAGCATGATTCTGGTACCGCGGGACACGCCGGGCGTCACCGTGCGGCGCGGGATGAAGGTCTTCGGGTACGACGACGGCGGCCACGGCGGCCACGCGGAGATCTCGTTCGAGGACGTGCGGGTGCCCGCGTCCAACCTGATCGGCGGCGAGGGTGACGGCTTCGCGATCGCGCAGGCCCGGCTGGGTCCGGGTCGCATACACCACTGCATGCGCCTGATCGGCATGGCCGAGCGCGCGCTGGCCATGATGTGCGGGCGGGCCAGCGAGCGGGTGGCGTTCGGCCGGCCGATCGCCGAGCACGGCGTGGTGGCGGACTGGATCGCCGAGTCGCGGGTGCGCATCGAGCAGGCCCGCCTGCTGGTCCTCAAGACGGCGTGGCTGATGGACACGGCCGGCAACAAGGCCGCGCACGCGGAGATCCAAGCCATCAAGATCGTGACGCCGGCGATGGCCGAATGGGTGCTGGACAAGGCGATCCAGGCGCACGGCGGCGGCGGGGTGAGCCAGGACTTCCCCCTCGCCAGGCTGTGGACGCACGCGCGCACGCTCCGCCTCGCCGACGGGCCGGACGAGGTACACCGCTCCGCCCTCGCCCGCCGCGAGCTGCGCGCCCACGCGTCGCCGTCGACGTAGGCGCACGGCCGGACGGCCCGGACGGGCGGGTCCGGGGCTGCGGGCGTACGGCACTATGAGTGGATGTCGAGCGCTACAACACCGGGCGGTGGGGTGTCGGAGTGGACCGCCGCGCTCGGCAGAGGGATTCCGGGCTCGCGGTCGGCCAACTCGCCGGACCGGCGGCTGCCGCGGGGGCGGCACGACCTGCCGCGCGAGTTCGTCGCCCGCACGCAGCGGGACCGGCTCATCGACGCCATGGCGCGCACGGTGGCCGAGAAGGGGTACGTGGGCACGTCGCTCGGTGACGTGTGCGCGGCGGCCGGCGTCTCCACGCGGGCGTACTACCAGCACTTCGCGGACAAGGAGACGTGCTTCCTCGCGGCGTTCGAGCTGGGCGTGGAGCTGCTGCAGAAGAGCGTCGCCGTGGCGTACGGACAGCCCGGTCGGTGGCCCGAGCGCATGCGGCGCGGCCTCGGCACGCTGCTGCACATCCTCGCCGCGGAGCCCGCGTTCGCCGCACTCGCCGTCGTCGAGATCCTCGCCGCCGGCCCCAAGGCACTCGCCGGCCGGCGGCAGCTCCTCGCCAGCTACCTCGACTTCTTCGCCGCCGCGCCACGCCGCGCCGGCCAGCCGGAGGTGCCGCGCGTGGCCGTGGAGGCGGTCATCGCCGGGGTGTACGGGGTCATCTTCGACCACGTCTCCACCGGGCGGGTGGCCGAGCTGCCGCAGCGGTTGCCCGACCTGACGTACGTGGTGCTGGCGCCGTTCGTGGGCCCGAAGGCAGCCGCCGCGGCCGCGGGCCTGCCGGCCAGCGCCTGAACGGCGAAGCGGGCGGGCAGACGGCTCGCGAACCGGCGAGGTTCATCTATCCGCTTTAAGAGATCCTTAATTCCTCCGCGACGTCGATCCAAGCGTGAGATCAGGGCCGTACCCGGGTGCGACAACGATCACGACTGGTTGGGGGACCTCGTGGAGAAGCTCACATGTCAGCGCCGCGGCACCTAGAGGCGCGGCCGGTGGCGGGCCGCGGGCGCCACGCCCGATCGGCGCCGGGACCGGCCGGACGACCGCTCCTCGACAGGCACACGCACCGCACCGGCATCCACCGGGCCGAGGGTGGACTGCTGCGCAGCTTGTACGACCAGCATGCCGAGCCGCTGTTCATGATCGCGCTCAGCTTGACCAACGGCGACCGGCAGCTGGCCGAAGACGTCGTGCGCGAGACGCTGCTGACCGCTTGGCGCGACGTGGACCGGATCGACGTGGCGGCGTCGTCCCTGCGTCCGTGGCTCGTCGGCATCGCCCAGCGGATGGTGGAGGACATCAGGCGCGAGGAGGAGCGCAAGCCGCGCTACGACGAACCGCCCGACGTGTACGGCACCGACCTCGAGCCGGCCGCGCAGCGGATGCTGGTGCTCGACGGGCTGCGCACCCTCCCGGGGCCGGACCGGGAGATCCTCGTCGAGGCGTACTTCAAGGGCCGCGGGGTCCGCGACGTCGCCGACGACCTGGGACTGCCGCCGGAGACGGTGAAGTGGCGGCTCTTCTTCGCACTCCGCGCGCTCCAGAAAGTGCTGATGGGGAGCGGGCACCACGATGCCTGACGGGCCGGGCCCCTGCGTCCACCCGGACGTGGGCGCGTACGCGTTAGGACTGCTCGAGACGGACGAACGCCACGCCTACGAGCGGCACCTGATCACGTGCGCCCACTGCCTGCGGACGCTGGAGGGCCTGGCCCCACTCATCGAGCTGCTCGGCCAGGTCGACGCGGCGACACTGCTCGCCGAGGCCGAAGGTGGGCGGGTGCGCCGGATCCCGGCACACCCGCCCGGTGCGTTGGGGGCCCTTTTCCCCCGCCAGCGGGAGCCCGCCCGCGGCCGGCCGCGGCCGCACCTGCGGGCCTGGGACGAGCTTGACGACCGCTTCCGCACCCCGGTGCGGCGGCCCGATCCGCCCGAGCCCGTCGCGCCGCTGCCGCGCGGTCGAAACACCAGAAACCCGCGAAAGACCAGAAACAACAGCGCCGTGGTACGCCGGCTCGTGCTCGTCGCGGCCGCCCTGACCGTGGTGACGATGCTCAGCCTCGTCACGATCGCGGCCCGATCCAGCGTCACCGACCCGGCCTCCACCGTCGCCGCCCCGCCGCGCAAGGAGCCGGGCACCGCCGCGGCCGCCGGGACAACGCCCGCTCCCCCACCCACGACCGCGCCGCCGGCCACCGCGCCGGCACCGCCCCCGCGGCAGTCCACGCGTCCGGCGACCAGGCCGCCGGTGGCGCGTACCAAGAAGGAGACGAAGCCCACGCCCGGCGCGACGAGGCCCGACTCCGTCAAGGCCAACCCCGGTGGCGACGCGCAGGGCGAGCGCCTCGCGGGCCGCGACCCGGCGACCGGCGCCGCGGCCGAGGTGCGGCTCAGCCGCACCGTGACCGGCCTGGACGTCTCGCTCACCGTCACCGGGCTGGCCGGGCCGCGCGACTGCGTGCTCCGCGTGATCACCACGGACGGCTCCGCGCAGACCGCGCTGCGCTGGCGGATGGAGGCGGGGCAGGACAGCTTCACGGGCCTGGGCGGCACCACCGCGGACCGCGCGGAGATCGACCGCTTCGAGGTCATCGACGCCGCCGGCGCGGTCCTGGTGACGATCAGCTCCAGATAGTCACGTAGACGGGTGGGCGGAAGCGCGACGGCGGCACGCCCGCGCCCGGCGCGCACATCAGCTGCATCGCGTCGGGCGTGCCGAGGAAGTTGCGCAGCCGCCGGGCCGCGTCCGGCCGCCGGTCCGGCGCCAGCGTCGTCACGTGCCAGCAGGCCTGCACCGGAGTGCGGTCGGTCTCCACAATGGACAGCTCGCCGCGCCGCAGCTCGCGGCTGACCAGCGTCGACACGGCCGGCGCCACCCCCGCGCCATCGGCCGCCGCGGACCAGGCCGCGGTCTGGTTGGGAAAGACCCGGATCCGATTCTCCGGTACCCGGAACGCGCGCAGCAGCCGCCCGATGTCGCTGTCCGGATCGGTGCCGGACGGGTCGACGAGCCACGGCCAGCGGCTCGGCGGCCCGGTCGGGCGCTGGCGGGGCGGCCCGACCACGACGAGGCGGTAGCGCAGCACCGGCTCGGAGGTGAGCGCGGGGTCGCTGCTCAGGTCCGGGCCGAGCGCGACGTCGGCGAGGCGGTTGGGCAGCAGGACGCGCATCTCGGCGGCGTTGGCCACGCCGGACGAGGTCTCGATCTGCCCGCTCCACCGCTTCGTGAACGCCTCGACCAGCGGCGTCGCGATGAACTCGGAGATCGTGCTGGTCACCAGCAGCCGCAGCTGCGCGGCCGCGCCCTTCGCCGCGCGCACCGCCGCCTCCGCCTCGGCGCCCAGCGCGACCATCTGCGAGGCGATGCCGAACAGGCGGCTGCCGCCCGCGGTCAGCGCCATCTCGTTGCCCTCGCGGACCACGAGCTGGTCACCGAGGTGCTGGCGGAGCGCGGCGAGCGAGCGGGACACCGCCGGCTCGCTGACGCCGAGCACGTCGGCCGCCGCGCGCACCGAACGCAGCCGCGCGACGAGCACGAAAACGCCGAGCTGCGTGAGTGTCATGTGTGGATCTTTCCTCCGGGCACGCCGTCCCACCAGGGGGCCTAACCATATGGTTATCGTGCTGTTGCGGAGTCCTCACCAGCGGTAAAAGCTGGGCCGATGCAGGTGCCGGCGCATTTCGAGTACGAGCGGGCGACCAGTGTGGACCATGCCCTCGCATTGCTGGCGAAATGGGGCAGCGAGGCGCGCGTGGTCGCGGGCGGGCACAGCCTCATCCCGATGATGAAGCTGCGGCTCGCGCGCCCCGAGGCGCTCATCGACATCAACGACCTTGAGGAGCTGGCGTACGTGCGGCTCGACGGCGACGTGCTCGCCGTCGGCGCCATGACCCGCCACGCCGACCTGCTCGCCTCCCCGCTGGTGGGCGAGCACTACCCGATCTTCCACGACGCGGAGCGGGTGATCGCCGACCCGGTCGTGCGCAACCGCGGCACGGTCGGCGGCTCGCTGTGCCAGGCCGATCCGTCCGAGGACCTGTCGGCCGCCTTCGCGGCGGTCGGCGCGGCGGCGGTCGTGCGCGGGCCGGGCGGTGAGCGGAAGGTGCCGGTGCGCGAGTTCCACACCGGACCGTACGAGACGGTGGTCGCCCCCGGCGAGCTGCTCATCGAGATCGTGGTCCCGGTGCGCCCTGGCGGCGGCTCGGCCTACGAGAAGGTGGAGCGGCGGGTCGGCGACTGGGCCGTGGCCGCCGCGGGCGCGGCCGTGTGGCTGGACGGCGACACGGTCAGCGACGCCGGCATCGGGCTGACCGCGGTCGGCGCGGCGCACTTCCACGCGCCCGAGGCCGAGGAGTTCCTGCGCGGGTCGCCGGCGACCGACGCCAACCTCGTCGAGGCGGGCCGGATCGCCGCCGCGCACTGCGAGCCCGTCGCCGACCAGCGCGGCCCGTCCGACTACAAGAAGCACCTGGCCGGCGAGCTGACCACCCGCGCGTTGCGCCGGGCGGTCGAGCGAGCGAGAGGGGCGATCTGATGCAGATCACCGTCACCGTCAACGGGGACGAGCACACCGCGGACGTCGAGCCGCGGCTGCTGCTCGTCCACTTCCTGCGCGACACGCTCGGCCTCACCGGCACCCACTGGGGTTGCGACACCTCCAACTGCGGCGTGTGCGTGGTCTGGCTCGACGGCACCCCGGTGAAGTCGTGCACCGTGCTCGCCGTGATGGCCGACGGTCGTACGGTGCGGACGGTCGAAGGGCTGGCCGACGGCGCCACGCTCGACCCGGTGCAGCAGGGCTTCGTGCAGTGCCACGGCCTGCAGTGCGGCTTCTGCACGCCGGGCATGATGATGACCGCCCGCTGGTTGCTCGACCGCAACCCCGATCCGTCCGAAAACGAGATCCGCGAGGCGATCTCCGGGCAGGCGTGCCGCTGCACCGGCTACGAAAACATTGTGCGTTCGGTCCAGTGGGCGGCGGTGAACAAGTCATGACCACTGTGGACAAACCACCGGTCGGCTTCGGTCGGATGCACCGCAAGGAGGACGCGCGCTTCGTGCGCGGCCGGGGCACCTACGTCGACGACGTCAACCTGCCCGGCATGCTGCACGGCGCGGTGCTGCGCAGCCCGTACGCGCACGCGCGCATCGTGTCGATCGACACGGCCGCCGCGCAGGCCCACCCGAAGGTCAAGGCCGTGATCACCGGCCAGACGCTGGAGGGACTCAAGCTCGCCTGGATGCCGACGCTCTCGGCCGACACCCAGGCGGTTCTCGCCACCGACAAGGTCCGCTTCCAGGGCCAGGAGGTGGCGTTCGTGGTCGCCGAGGACCGGTACGCCGCGAGAGACGCGCTCGAGCTGATCGATGTGGAGTACGAACCGCTGACCGCCGTGGTGGACGCCCGCCGCGCGCTCGACCCGGACGCCCCCGTGATCCGGGACGACAAGGAGGGACAGGCGGACAACCACATCTTCGACTGGGGCGCGGGCGACGAGGCGGCCACCGACGCGGTGTTCGCGTCGGCGGAGGTGGTGGTCGCGCAGGATGTGCTGTACCCGCGCGTCCACCCCGCGCCGCTGGAGACGTGCGGCGCCATCGCCGACTTCGACGCGGTCACCGGCAAGCTCACGATCTGGTGCAACACGCAGGCGCCGCACGCGCACCGCACGGTGTACGCGCTGGTCGCCGGCCTGCCCGAGCACAAGATCCGGGTCATCTCGCCGGACGTGGGCGGCGGCTTCGGCAACAAGGTGCCCATCTACCCCGGGTACGTGTGCGCGATCGTCGGCTCGATCGTCACCGGCAAGCCGGTCAAGTGGATGGAGGACCGCTCCGAAAACCTCATGAGCACCGGCTTCGCCCGCGACTACCACATGCGCGGCGAGGTGGCCGCGACCCGCGACGGCAACATCCGCGCGCTGCGGGTGAAGGTGATCGCGGACCACGGCGCGTTCAACGGCACCGCCCAGCCGACCAAGTTCCCGGCCGGCTTCTTCCACGTCTTCACCGGCTCGTACGACGTGGAGGCCGCACACTGCGCGGTCACCGGCGTCTACACCAACAAGGCGCCTGGCGGTGTGGCGTACGCCTGCTCGTTCCGGATCACCGAGGCCGCGTACCTGATCGAGCGCATGATCGACGTGCTCGCGTACGAGCTGAAGATGGACCCGGCGGAGCTGCGCATGAAAAACCTGCTCAAGCCGGAGCAGTTCCCGTACCCGAGCCCCACCGGCTGGGAGTACGACTCCGGCGACTATCCGCGCGCACTCCAGCTCGCATTGGACATGGCCGGGTACGACGAGCTCCGCGCCGCACAACAACAGCAGCGCGAGCGTTGGCTCGCCGGCGACCGGACCGGGCCGCTGACGGGCATCGGCCTCAGCTTCTTCACCGAGGCCGTGGGTGCCGGGCCGCGCAAGCACATGGACATCCTCGGCCTCGGGATGGCCGACGGCGCCGAGCTTCGCGTGCACCCGACCGGCAAGGCGGTGCTGCGCATCTCGGTGCAGTCGCAGGGCCAGGGGCACGAGACCACGTACGCGCAGATCGTCGCCGAGGAGCTGGGCATCCCGGTGGACGACATCGACGTGGTGCACGGCGACACCGACCAGACCCCGTTCGGCCTCGGCACGTACGGGTCGCGCTCCACCCCCGTCTCCGGCGCCGCGACCGCGGTCGTCGCCCGCAAGGTACGCGAGCGGGCCAGGCAGGTCGCCTCCGCGATGCTGGAGGTCGACCCGGGCGACCTGGAGTGGGAGAAGGGCCGCTGGTTCGTCCGCGGCGACCAGGGGCAGGGCCGCACGATCCAGGAGATCGCGCTCGCCGCGCACTCCAGCCTGGAGCTGCCCGAGGGCATCGAGGGGCACCTCGACGCGACCACCGTCTACAACCCGCCCAACCTCACGTTCCCGTTCGGCGCGTACATCTGCGTGGTCGACGTCGACCCCGGCACCGGGCAGGTGAAGGTGCGGCGGTTCGTGGCTGTCGACGACTGCGGCGTGCGCATCAACCCGACGATCGTCGAGGGCCAGGTGCACGGCGGCCTCGCGGACGGGGTCGGGATGGCGCTGATGCAGCTGATCGCGTTCGACGAGGACGGCAACTGCCTCGGCGCGTCCTTCATGGACTACCTGCTGCCCACCTCGATGGAGTGCCCGTCCTGGGAGCTCGGCGAGACCGTGACGCCGTCACCGCACCACCCCATCGGTGCCAAGGGAGTCGGTGAGTCGGCCACCGTCGGCAGCCCGGCCGCCGTCGTCAACGCGGTCCTGGACGCCCTCAAGCCCTATGGGGTACGGCACGCCGACATGCCCCTCACACCCGCGCACGTGTGGCGCGCCATCCAGGGACGGCCGCTGCGCACGGACCTGGCCATCACATGAGAACCGACCTGATGCTGCGGGCCTCGGACCTGCGCGCCCAGCGCAAGCCGTTCGTGATGGCGACGGTGGTCCGGGCCCAGCGTCCCACGAGCGCGAAGGCCGGCGACACCGCGCTGATCCTGGCCGACGGCACGCTGGACGGCTTCGTGGGCGGCACCTGCGCCACGTCGACGGTGCTGGCGCAGGGCCTGCGCCTGCTGACCACCGGCGAGTCGACGCTGCTGCACATCACCCCCTCGGCCGGGGACGCGCCGGCCGAGGAGGGAGCGGTCACCGTCGCCAACCCGTGCCTGTCCGGCGGCGCGCTCGACATCTTCCTGGAGCCGATGCTCCCGCCGCCGCTGGTACACGTCCTCGGCGACGCCCCGGTCGCCCGAGCCCTCGCCGCGCTCGGCGGCCCGCTGGGCTACCAGGTGACCGCGGTCGTCGACCCGTCCGCGCCGATCCCGCCGGACGCGGTCGCGGTGGTCGTCGCCTCGCACGGCCACGACGAGGAGCCGGTGCTCACGGCCGCGCTGCGGACCGGTGTGCCGTACGTCGCCCTTGTCGCCAGCCGCCGCCGCGGCTCCGCCGTCCTGTCCTCTTTGGACGTGGACACCTCCGCGGTGCACTCGCCGGCCGGCCTCGACATCGGCGCCCGCACCGCCCCCGAGGTGGCGCTCTCCATCCTCGCTGAGATCATCGCGAGCCGCCCGCGCGCCGCTCCCCCACCTCCGGTGGTCCCGCCCAAAGCCTCCCTGCTGCCCGTTCTGGAGTGACCCGTGCGCCTCGACCATGAGTTCGTCGTGCCCCGCCCGGTGGACGAGACGTGGGCCGTCCTCACCGACGTCGAACGGATCGCACCCTGCATGCCCGGCGCCAAACTGACCGAAGTGGACGGCGACGACTACCATGGCACGGTGCGGGTCAAGGTCGGCCCGGTCGTCGCCCAGTACGCCGGCGTGGCCCGCTTCCGCGAACGCGACGCTTCCCGCCATCACGCCGTCCTGGAGGCGACTGGCAAGCAGAGCGGCGGGCCGGGGCGGGCGTCCGCGGTGGTCACCGCCGACCTGACCGGCGAGGGCGACAGCACCCGCGTGACGGTGGCGACCGACCTGACGGTGGCGGGGCCGCTGGCGCAGTTCGGGCGGGGGGCGATCGCGCAGGTCAGCGGCAAGCTGCTGGACCAGTTCGTGACGTCGCTCCGCGAGACGGTGCTGTCGTCGGCCCCGTCCCCTTCTCCCACGGCCGCTCCCGCCGCTCCCGCCGCTCCCGCCGCTCCCGCCGCTCCCGCCGCTTCGGCCGCTTCGGCCGCTGCCGGCGAGGGTCCCGCGCCCGGTCACGAGTCCGGCGCCGACGACATCCCCGCGGCGGGCGAGCCGGCCCCGGTCGATTTGCTGCGGGCCGCGGCGGCTCCGGTGCTGGTCCGCCTGATCCCCGTGGCACTGGCGATCGTGGTCGCGATCATCCTGCTCGTCTGGCTCGTCTGAGGCGGCTCACGCGGTGCGGACCGCTCCCGGGCGCCCGTCCTCCACCGCAAACCTCGCGTACACCGACTCCGGCGCGTCGCGGCGGCTCACCGTCGAGACCACCCTCAGCTCCGCCCGCATCTCCGCCCGCCGCACCTCGCAGCGCACGTACCCGCGGCGGTCGCCGTCGAAGAACCTGATGTGCGGGTTGTACCTGATCATCGGGCCGTAGTAAGGGCCGTAGACCTCGCCGTCACCGTTCGTGGAGATGGACGTGCCGACGAACTCGGTGGCCACCACCGGCGAGGACGGGTTGTCGAAGTCGCGCTTGATGTCGTTGACGAACGTGGAGTGCCAGTCGCCCGTCACCACCACCGGGTTGCTCACCCGGTGCCGCGCCCACGCGGACGTGAGGCGGTTGCGCGCCGCCGGAAAGCCGTCCCACGCGTCGTGCCACAGCAGGTCGCCGGCCGCGCCGTCGTGGTCAAGGCGGCCGACCATCACGTTGCTGCCCAGGATGTTCCAGCGCGCGCGTGACTCGGCGAAGCCCTGGTACAGCCAGCGCTCCTGCTCCTCGCCCAGCATCGTGATCGACGGGTCGTACGCCTCGGGGCACGCCTGCGCCTCGCCCCACCCGCACGGCGGGATCGAGCGGTACTGGCGGCCGTCCACCAGGTCGACCTGCGCGAGCTGGCCCCACCGCAGGCGGCGGTAGATGCGCGGCCCGCCGGCGGCGGGGCGGGCCGGCGCGCGCACCGGCTGGTGTTCGTACCACGCCTGGTACGCGGCGGCGCGCAGCACGCTGATGTCGCCCTCGTACTGCGACTCGGTGTTCGCGTAGTCGTTCTGGACCTCGTGGTCGTCCCACGTGACAAGCCACGGGAAGCGGGCGTGCGCCGCCTGCAGGTCGGGGTCGCTCTTGTAGAGCGCGTACTGCATGCGCCACCGCTCCACGTCGCGCGGCGCCTCGCGCAGCACGTCCGGCGTCGCCACGCCGCGGTAGCCGCCGTCCGCCGGGATGCCGCCCTCGTAGACGTAGTCGCCCAGGTGGAGCACCAGGTCGAGGTCCTCGGCGGCCATGTGGCGGTACGACGGGTAGTAGCCGCTGTCCCACGCCTGGCACGACGCGAACGCGAACGCCAGCGCGCCACCCGCACCGGCCTGGGGCGCGGGCGCTGTCCGGGTGCGGCCGACCGGCGAGAGGTCGCCGCGGTAGCGGAAGCGGTAGAACCACTCGCGGTCCGGGCGCAGCCCGTCCACCTCGACGTGTACCGAGTGGGCGAGCTGCGGCAGCGCCCACGCCACGCCTTCGCGCACCACCTGGCGGAAGCGGGCGTCGGTGGCCACCTGCCACTCCACGGTTGCCGCCCGCCGCGGCATGCCGCCGCCGGGCGCGAACGGCTCCGGCGCCAGCCGCGTCCACAGCACGGCACCGGTCGCTGTCGGGTCGCCGCTGGCAACGCCCAGCGTGAACGGGTAGCCGGCTGGCCGCGGCGTGGCCGTGGCCCGCGCGGCGGGGATCTGGGCGGCCGCCGCGAGGCCGGCGACGCCCGCGACGCCGGCAAGGAAGCCGCGGCGGTGGACGTGAGCGGTCATAGGCCGCAGTCAACCCCAGCGGCGGTGATCGGCGGGCGAGCACGACACGAACAATGTACGACGGTTCACGTCCGAAAACGGCCAGCCCCGCGCGGCGGAACCTGGTGGAGTGGAGGCCATGACAAGCCAACTCGACAAGACCGCCGCCTTCCGCGCCATGCACGCGCCGGGCGCCCTCCTCGTGCTCCCGAACGCGTGGGACGTCGCCACCGCCCGCCTCGCCGAAGACGCCGGCGCCGCGGCGGTCGCCACCACCAGCGCGGGCGTGGCGTGGAGCCTCGGCGCGGCCGACGGCGACCACCTCGGGCGCGACCTCGCCGCCGGCCTAGTCGCGCGGATCGTGGCGGCGGTGGGCGTGCCGGTCACCGCGGACGTCGAGGGCGGCTACGCGCCCGACCCGGCGGGGGTGGCGGAGACCGTGCGCGCGATCGTCGACGCCGGCGCGTGCGGCATCAACATCGAGGACGCCGGCCCCGCCGGGCTGCGCGACACCGCCGAGCACGCCGAGCGCCTCGCGGCCACGAGGGAGGCGGCCACCGCGACCGGGGTACCCCTCTTCGTCAACGCCCGCACGGACGTCTACCTGCGCGCGGTCGGTGACCCGGCGACCCGGCTGGACGCCACGCTCGAACGGGCCGCCGCCTACCTGGCCGCCGGCGCCGACGGGATCTTCGTGCCCGGCGTGGCCGATGCGGACACGATCGCCCGCCTCGCCGAGGGCATCGACGCGCCGCTCAACATCATGGCGGGTCCCGGCTCCCCGCCCGTGCCCGATCTGGCCAAGCTCGGCGTCGCGCGGGTGAGCGTCGGCGCGTCGATCGCCCTGTCCGCGTACGCGCACGCCCGCCGCGGCATGCGCGAGGTGCTGGGCAGCGGCACGTACGAGTCGCTGGCGAGCGACCTGGACTACGGCCAGCTGAACGGGCTTCTCGGTAAGCTCAACCCATGATCGTCGGCACGGGGGCGAGCGGGTCGTACGTGGTCACCGGCGCCGCCCGCGGCATCGGGCGCGCCATCGCCGAACGGCTCCTGCACGACGGTCCGGTCGTCGGCGTCGACGCCGACTGGCACGTCCCGCTTCCCCACGGCCACACCGACGTGGACGTGGAGGTCGGCTGGCCCGGAGAGCAGCGGCCACACCGCCTCCTGACCGTCACCGGCGACGCCGCCGACGAGGAGGTGGCCACCCGAGCCGCGGATCTCGCCGCGATACACGCGCCGCTCGCCGGCTGGGTCAACAACGCCGCCGTCTTCCGTGACGCCTCGCTGCACAACGCACCGGCGCGCGAGGTGCTCGACCTCGTGGCGCTCAACCTCGGCCTGGCGATGGCCGGCTGCGCCGCGGCGGTCAAGCACTTCCTCGCCACCGGCACGCCCGGCGCCATCGTCAACGTCTCCTCGCACCAGGCCCAGCGCCCGGTGCCGGGCGCGCTGCCCTACGCCACCGCCAAGGCCGCGATCGAGGGCCTGACCAGAGCACTCGCCGTCGACTACGGCCGGCACGGCATCCGGGTCAACGCGGTGGCACTCGGCTCGATCGCCACCGAACGCTACGACGCCTACCTCACCGACGCCGGCCCGGCCGGCGCCACCCTCATCGACGCCGAGATGCGCCGCCTCCACCCGCTGGGCCGCGTGGGCCGCGCCGACGAGGTGGCCGCCGCGGTGGCCCACCTGCTCTCGCCGGACTCCAGCTACATCACCGGCGCCGTGATCCCCGTCGACGGCGGCCGCGCCGCCCGCGGCCAAGACCCCGAGGAACGCTAGCCCCCGCGACACCCGCGCCCGTCCGGTCTCCTTCAGGCGGACGTCGCGGTAGCTCAAAATCTCCGGTGAATGTCGGTCACGCGGCCGCCCTCGCGCGCCAGGCGTAGTCGGGGTCGGCTTCGTCGCGGGCCGGCTCGAGCACCGGGTCGGGCTGCTCGGTCGCGAGCGCGACCACCGCGAGCAGCGCGAACGCCAGGCCCGCCGCGCCGAACGCCCACGCGTAGCCGCTCGTCGTGGCCGCCGTGAGGTCCGCCCCGCCGACGTGGGTGCTGCGTGCGGCCGCCACGGCCATGAGCAGGGCGACGCCGAGGGTGGGGCCGATCTCCATGAACGTGTTCATCAAGCCGCCGGCGAGGCCGGCCTGGCGGGGCTGCACGTCGGCCATGGCCAGCACCGTCGCGCCGGAGAAGGCCAGCGCGACCCCGGCCGGCACCAGCACGAGCCCGGGCAGCAGGCCGGTCAGGTAGGTGGTCGCGGGGTCGAGGCCGGACAGGTGCAGGAAGCCGGCGGCGGTCAGCGCGAGGCCGGTGGCGACGACGGCGGGTGCGCCGTAGCGCTCGATGGGGCGGCGGCCGATGCGGCCCATGACGATCAGCGAGACCGCGTACGGCACGAACGCCAGCGACGTGTGCAGCGTGGTCCAGCCGCGGACCTGCTGCAGGTACAGGCCGAGGAGCAGGCAGATGATCGACGAGCCGGCCGCGGCGAGGCCGATGGCGAGGAGGGAGATCACGCGGCGCGAGTTGGCCAGGAAGGACAGTGGCAGCAGCGGGCTGTTGCCGCGCAGCTCCACCAGCACGAACGCGAGCATCAGCGCGAGGCCGCTCACCAGTGGGCCGGTCACCTGGGGTGAGGACCACGGGTACTGGTCGGTGATCACGAAGCCGTAGCTGAGCATCGTGATGCCGCCGGTGGCGAGCACCGCGGCGGGCAGGTCGAGGCGGGGGCGCTGGCCGGGGTGGACGCGCGCCGCCTCGGGCACCAGCCGGGGCGCGATGAGCAGCGCGAGCGTGGCGATCAGCGCGGGCGCGGCGAACATCCACCGCCACGACACCCACGTCGTGGCGATGCCGGCGAGCACGACGCCGGACGTGGCGCCGAGCACCGAGATGCCGCCCCACCGGGCCATCGCGTGGTGGTAGCTGACCGGGTCGGCGAAGACGCCGCGCAGCACCGCGGTCAGGGCCGGCGCGATGATCGCGGCGCCGATGCCCTGCGCGAACCGGGCGCCGACCAGCATCTCGTAGCCCAGCGCGTATCCGGCGCTGATCGAGGCCGCGGCGAACAGGAACAGTCCGATCAGGAGCATGCGGCGCCCGCCGTACCGGTCGGCGAGCCGGCCGCCGAAGAGCAGCAGGCCGCTGAACGACAGCGCGTACGCCGCGCTGACCAGGATCAGCTGCGCGCGCTCCAGGCCCAGCTCGCGACCGATCGCGGGCAGCGGCACCGACACGACCGTGATCGTGAAGATGAGCGTGGCCTGCACGAACGCCAGCAGCGTGAACGCTCGCCTGCGCCGGGCCACCACGCGCCTCGGCAACGGAACGATGGCTAGTGTCACGGCTCCTCCCGCCAAAGAGAACCGCGGATATTTTCACCTATACGTCGACGCTGCGTGCCTGGTTCACTACCGGGCGCATCAATTCTCTGTGACGGGAGTGGTCAATGTCCACTCACGGACGGTGACTACGGTCCGCCGGACGCGGTGCCCTCCTGGTAGCGGGTGCCGGCGACGCCGTGCGGGTCGGCCGCGGCGGGCGGCGGCGTGGTCGCGGGATCGCCGGCGGAGATGCCGCGGCGCCGGTCGCGCCACATCAGGTAGCCGCCGCCGGCGGCGATGAGAACGACGAGTACACCGATGACGACAAGCGCTTCCATGCACCGAGGGTAGGGCGCGCGGACCAGGCGGTCAGCCACACCTTCAGGCGCGCATGGACTTCAGCGCGGCGGTGGCGGCCTGCTCCACGATCTCGATGCCCTTCTCCTGGGTCGAGTGGTGGTCGGAGAGGACCGCCATCAGCCAGTCGTGGCCGTCTTCGGTGATGCGGCCGATGCTGTTGACCACCCACAGGCCGTTGTCGGCGCTGACCTGGACCCAGCCG
This sequence comes from Phytohabitans houttuyneae, assembly GCF_011764425.1. Taxonomy (NCBI): domain Bacteria; kingdom Bacillati; phylum Actinomycetota; class Actinomycetes; order Micromonosporales; family Micromonosporaceae; genus Phytohabitans; species Phytohabitans houttuyneae. The sequence continues at coordinate 54,183 of NZ_BLPF01000003.1, read as the reverse complement.
TTTTTGACCCACACGCCGGAGGTCGCGGCGGGCGCGGCGGCCGGCACGCCCCACCGCTGCTCCTCGACGACCTTGCTCATCAGCCCGAGCACGAACCGCGCCGCGGCCGTCGACAGTGGACCGCCGTTTGTCGTGATCGTGCGCAGCAGCCGCACCTGGTCGGCGGCCGTCGTGGTGGTCACTCCCCACGCGGAGTTAGCCTTTGTCTCCTTCATCCCCAAGGCGGCATTAGCCCTGTTGAGCCCGGAAACCCCGCCGACCGTGCGGAAGAGGCGGCTCGCCGCGTCGTTGTCGCTCACCGTGATCATGTCGGTGGCGAGCGAACGCTGCGTCGAGCTGAGCGTGTCGTCGGCGAGCAGCAGCGCGGCGAGGATGTCGACCTTCACGATGCTCGCGGTGCGGAACCGCCGGGTGCCCACCGAGAGCCCCGCACCGGTTACCCGGTCGTGCAGCGCGACGCTGACCCGCCCGCCATTGGCCCGCACCAGCCGCTCCAGCACGACCTTGGTCTCGGCCACCCGGTCGGGCGTCGGCGAGGGTGTGGGCGACGGCCGGCTGGCTTTGGGCCCGGCGCCGCTCGGGCCGGACGCGCCGGCCGAGTCTTGCGATCGGAGAGTCACGACACCGGCACCTGCTGTAGCCAACCCAGCGACACCGGCCGCTGCGGCCAGGGATAGCAACCCGCGACGGGAGGTGGTCCTCACATGTCAGTTGTACGCGTACCAACTCGGTGTTCGTTCAACGCCTGCACCTCCGCGTAGCTGACCAGGTCTTTCGCCGGCCCGCTCCCGTCGGCCACGGCCGCGGCCGCCTCCACCGCCGCGGTCAGCGCGACCCGGAAGAGCAGCGAGCCCGTGCTCACTCGCCGCACGCCGAGCGCGGCCAGGCGGTCGAGCGAGAGTCCAGGTACAAATAGGACATTGAGCGGCACCAGCGCTTTCTCCACCAATGCGCCAATCGCCGCGTCGTCGGTCACTCCGGGCACGAAGACGCCGTCGGCGCCGGCCTCCGCGAACGCGCGCACCCTCCGCAGCGCCTCCTCCAGCGGCGCGGGGGTCGCCCCCCCGCAGCCAGTGCGTGTCCGTGCGGGCATTGACAAACATTTCCGGTACCCGTGCCTTGATCCCGCCGATCACGGACAGCTGGTGGCCGATCGGGGCGAGGGTGCCGTCCGCCCGGCCGTCCTCGATGTTGATGCCCACGACGCCGAGGCCGGCGAGTTCGGTGACGAGGTCCGCCACCTCCTCGGGCCGCTCGCTGAAGCCGCCCTCGATGTCCACGCTCACCATGCACGGCAGCCCGCGAAGCCGCCGGGCCAGGTCGACCGTCTCGTCCCGGGTCGCCCCGGTGCCGTCCGGCTTCCCCGCCGCCGCCGCGACGCCGAGACTCGTGGTACCGACGGCGGCGAACCCCCGCGCCGCCAGCGCGGCCGCCGACGCGTGGTCCCACGCGTTGGGCAGCATGAGCAGCCGCTCGCCGTGGTGCAGGTCCCGGAAGCTCATCGCCCCTCCCCCGTCCCGGTGCCGGACAGCGCGGTGACGGAGCCGGATGGCGCCGCCGCCCCCGTCGCGATGGCGAGCGCGTGCGCGCGTCCGGGGCAGACCCGCGGCTCCCCGCCGAACGGCAACCCGGCCGCCGCGAGGTCCAGGACGAGCACGTCTCCCGCCGCGACCACCGTCCCGCCCAGCGTGGTGTCCACAGTGGCCACTCGCCGCGTCGCGCGTACCGGCGGCTCCGCCCGCAGCCCGTCCGCCACCGACCCGTGCGCCACCGCGGCGCGCACCAGCCCGGCCGTCGCCGCGTACGCCTGCACGAGCAGCCCGATCCGGTTTGCCACCATTTCGTCACCCGCCGCCGGGAGCAGCGCCACCAGCGCGGCCACCCCGCCGTCCGCGGCCCTCTCGGCGTGCGCGTCGCCCGGCGCCAGGTAGACGGCCGCCACCGCGGGCAGCGCCGCGACCACCCCGTCGACATCGCGCACGCCGAGCGCCTCGGCCAGCACCGCGACCGCGACCTCTGCGGCGGGGCGGCCCGAGGCGGCGGCCGCGGCGCGGAGCTGTTCCGGATCGATCGCGGCGAGCTCGCCCTCGACGATGGCCCGCCGCCGCGCGTGCGCCGGCCCGTGACTGAACCGCGCCACCGCCGAGCGCAGCCACGCCATCGATCCGGCCGGTCCGTCCGCCGGCGGGGGCACCGGCACGAAGCGGCCGTCCGCGAGCACCGCACGCACCTCGTCGGGCGCGTTCAAGAAGATCTCCACACCGCAGACGCTAAACCCGGGATCCTTCGGTGGCGGCCGAAGCGACCCCTCAGTCCTCCGGCCGCCGCTCCCGGAACTCCCGCTTGAGCCGCTCCCGCCGCTCCTGGTCACGGCGGCGCCAGTCGTCCATGTCCGCCTCCGACCGCTCCCGCACCTCCGCCGCCGGGTCCCAGGCGAGGTCGAGCCGGCGCACCTCGTCGTACAGCAGCTCCGGCGGAACACCCAGCTCGCGCAGCCGGGCCAGCGTCTCCAGCGAGGACAGGCCGTCGAGGAAGGCGAAGACCGGGTCGGCGTCCGCGTAGTGGACCGTGGCCCGCAGCTCGCGGTCGAGCACCAGGCGCACCGCCCGCCGGGGTGGCGAGGGTGTGGCGAGGAAGACCAGGTCGGGCGCTTCGGAGTCCATCGGGTCGAGGTCGAACCCGGCGCCGGCGAGGGCGTGCTTGAGCCACGCGTACGAGCGGAACCGCAGCTCGCCGCGGGACACCAGCTCCTCGCCGCCGGGAAACCGGAAGTGCGTCTCGTAGCCCACGAGGTCGCCGTCGGCGCGGGCGTTGGCGCGCCAGACCTCCACGCCGCCGCCGACGACGCGGTGGCTGTCCGGCGGCGTCCACTGTGTCCAGCACCGGGCGGCCGGGTTGCGGCTGTCGAACACCAGCCGCCCGCCAGGTCGCAGCGCCCGCCGGATCGCCGCGAACGTGGCCAGCAGCGCCCGGTCGTCGGTGATCTCCTGTACGACGTTGCCGGAGAGCACCACGAGGTCCCACTCTCCGGGAGCGAGGAGCGTCGCGTCGCCGCGCGCCCAGCGCACCAGGTCACCGCCCGGACGCCGGCGCGCCGCGTCGAGCATCGCCGCGCTCGGGTCGACACCGAGCACGCGGTGGCCGCGCCCGGCCAGCTCGACGGCGAGCCGGCCCGTGCCACAGCCCACGTCGGCGACCGTGTCGGCGGGCAGCTGGGCAGCCAGGTCGACGTAGAACGGGACATCGGGTCGCTCGGCGGTCAGGCTGTCGTACAGGGCGACAAGCCGCGGATCGAGGTACTCCTCCCCCACGCGGCCAAGCCTAGAGCGTCAGGGCTCGATCACGATCTTCCGGCCGACACCTTCCCGAAACTGACCCATCGCTTTGGCGTAATCGTCGAGCGGATAGTGGTGGCTGACGAACACCTCGGCGTCGAGCAGCCCACCGGCCCACAGCTCGCCGGCCCGGTCGAAGCTGTGCAGCACCGCCATCGAGCCGGTGATCGTGATCTCCTGGTTGTAGATCTTGTACGGCTCGATCACCGCGCGGGCGCCGTACGAGGCGACGCCGAACTGCAGGAACGTGCCGCCCTTGCCGACCCGCCCCAGCCCGTCGGTGATCGCCGCCTCCACGCCCGTACAGTCGACGACCACGTCCCACCCGCGCGGCGCGACGAGCTCGTCCGCCGAGGTCACCGCCGCCGAGCAGCCCAGCAGCCGGGCGGTCTCCAGCCGCGCCGGGTTGATGTCCACCATGGACACCGACGCCGCGCCGGCCCGCTTGGCCAGCTCCATCATCATCAGCCCCATCGTGCCGGCGCCGTAGATGAGGTAGTGGTCGGCGAGCCGGCGCGGCAGGACGTCGAAGCCGCGCACCGCACAGGACAGCGGCTCGATGAGCGCGGCATCCGCCACGTTGACGCCCTCGGGTAGGCGGAAGCAGTTGGCGACCGGCGCGAGCGCGAACTCGGCGGCGCCGCCGGGCCTGGTGACGCCGATCGCGTTCCAGTTTTCGCACAGGTTGCCGCGGGCCCGTTTGCACTGGTAACACTCGCCACAGTGCAGGGACGGGTCCACGGCCACCTGCTCCCCCACCGCGAGCTCGGTCACCGCGCTGCCCACCTCCACGACGCGGCCGGCGAACTCGTGGCCGGGACGATCGGGTAGGCGGGTGCGAACTCGCCATCCATGATGTGCAGATCAGTGCCGCAGATCCCGCACCCGGCCACCTCGACGACCACGTCGCGGGGGCCGGGCGTGGGGTCCGGCACCTTCTCGATCGCGATCTGCCCGGGGGTGACAACCACAGCGGCCTTCACTTGACGGCTCCCATCGAAAGGCCCCGCACGAGCTGCTTCTGCGCCAGCCAGCCGGCCAGCACGACGGGCAGGGAGACGAGCGTGGCGGCGGCACACAGCCGGGCCAGGAACAGACCTTCGGAGGAGATGAACCCGACCAGGAAGATCGGCGCCGTTCCGGCGCGGGTCGCGGTCAGGTTGACCGCGAAGAAGAACTCGTTCCAGGAGAAGATGAAGCAGATCAGCGCCGTCGCCGCGAGGCCCGGCGAGACGATCGGCAGCAGCACCCGGCGGATCGAGACGAGCAGCCCGGCGCCGTCCATCTCGGCGGCCTCGAGCACCGACGCCGGCACCTCCAGCAGGAACGAGCGCATCATCCAGATGGCCAGCGGGAGGTTCATGGCGCTGTAGAGGATCACCATGGTCCAGACGTTGTCGAGCATGCCAAGCTCCTTGACCACCAGGTAGATGGGCAGGAGCGCGGCGACCGCCGGCAGCATCTTGGTGGAGATGAAGAAGAACAGCGCGTCCCGCCACTTGCCCACCGGCCGCAGCGACAGCGCGTACGCGGCGGGCGTGGCCAGCACCAGCACGAGCAGCGTGGAAAAGAGGCTGGCCATCAGCGAGTTGAGCAGGTACGGGGTGAGGTCCCGGTCGAACACCTGCCGGTACCCGTCGAGCGTGGGCATGAAGACCCAGGTGGGCGGGTTGGACGCGGCGTCGGCCTCGCGCTTGAAGCCGGTCAGCACCATCCACAGCACCGGGAAGAAGAAGGCCAGCCCGCACGCCCAGGCCAGGATCGTCCAAGGTAGACGCCTCATCGGGAGACCTCCATCTTGAAGAGGCCGGAGATGACCCGCAGCGCGAACGTGGCGACGACGATCGTGCCGATCACCACGACGACGCCCGCGGCTGCGGCCTCGCCGTACTCGAACTTGCGGAACGTGGTCAGGTAGATCTCGTAGGGCAGGTTGGTCGTCGCCGTGCCCGGCCCGCCCTGCGTGATCGTGAAGACCGCGTCGAACGTCTGCACCAGGTAGATCGAGCCGAGCAGCGCGGACAGCTCCAGGTAGGGGCGCAGGTACGGGAGCGTGACGTGCAGGAACGTCTGCCATCCCGTCGCGCCGTCGACCCGTGCCGCCTCCAAAGTCTCCAGCGACTGCGACTGCAGCCCGGCCAGGATGATCAGCATCATGAACGGTGTCCACTGCCACACGAGCGTGGCGACCACCGCGACCATCGGGTAGCTGGAGACCCAGTCGGTGTCACCGCCGAGGACGCCGTTGATGAGGCCGTACGCCGGGTTGTAGATGGCGTGCTTCCACAGCAGCGCGGCCGCCATCGGCATCACCAGGAACGGCGTGATCAGCAGCGTGCGCACGATCCCCCGGCCGGGAAACTTGCGGTCGAGCAGGATCGCGAGCCCCAACCCGAGCAGCACCGACACGATCACCGCGCTGGCGGTGAGCACGACGGTGTTGAGGAGCGCGGCGCGCAGCCGACCGTCGGACAGGACCGTGGCGTAGTTGGACAGGCCGGTGAACTCGCGCGAGCCGGGGCGCAGCGCGTTCCAGCTCAGCGTGGACAGGTAGAGCGTGACGAGGAACGGCACCTGCGTCACGATGATCGCGAAGATCAGCGCGGGGAGCAGCGGCGCCCGCCGGGACCACCGGTCGCGCCGGGAGGCCGCCGGCCCGGCCCGCTTGGTGGCGGGCCGGACGGGCGCCTTCTCCAGGGTGGCGGCGGAGCTCATGCCCGGCCTCGCTTCGCTCCGGGCGGGCAGGGGCCGCGAAGGGCGGAGGGTCTCATTTGCGGTACTTCTCCGCGACGGTCTCGGCGAGCTTCTGCCCGTCGGCGAGCGCCTTCTCGACGGATGTCTTGCCGGCGATCGCCGACGCCACCTCCTGGGAGACCTTGGTACCGAGGTCCGCGAACTCGGGTATGCCGACGAACTGCACGCCCAGCGCCGGCCGCGGCTGCAGGCCCGGGTTGGTCGGGTCGGCCTCCTCGATGGCCTTCAGCGTGATGTCCGCGAACGCGGTGGCCGACTGCTTGTACTCCGGCAGGTTGTAGGTCGAGGTGCGCTTGCCGGCCGGCAGCCGCGACCAGCCCAGCTTCTCGCCGACCAGCTTCTCGTACTCCTTGCCGGTGGCCCACGAGATGAACTGCCACGCGGCGTCGGCCTGCTTGGTGGTCTTCGGCATCGCCCACGCCCAGGCCCACAGCCACCCGGACGACCTGGTCTTGTTCACCGGCGCGTACGCGTAGCCGACCTTGCCGGCCACCTTCGAGGCCGACGCGTCTTCGAGGGTGCCGGCGGCGGAGGTCGCGTCGTACCACATCGCCGCCTTGCCCTGCCCGAACGTGTTCAGGCACTCGGTGAAGCCGGCCTGCGACGCGCCCGCCTCGCCGTACTGCCGGACGAGGTCCACGTAGAACTTGGTGGCCTGGGTGAACTCCGGTGAGTTCACCTTGGGCGTCCAGTCCTTCTCGAACCAGGTGCCGCCGAACGTGTTGACCACGGTGGTCAGTGGCGCGAAGACCTCGCCCCAGCCGGGCAGGCCGCGCAGGCAGATGCCGGCGACACCGGCCCGCTTGTCGTTGAGCTGCTTGGCGAACTCGGCGACCTGCTGCCAGGTCGGGCGCTCCGGCATCGTGATGCCCTTGGCCGCGAACAGCTCTTTGTTCCACATCAGAAACGAGGACTCACCGTAGAACGGTGCCGCGTACAGGTTTCCGTCCTCACCGGACAGTGACTTGACCATGGGCTCGAGCAGGTCGGCCGAGTCGTAGCCGGAGTCCTTGTCGGCGTAGCTGGACAGCTCGTGCAGCCAGCCGTTCTTGGCCCAGATCGGCGCCTCGTACGCCCCGATGGTGACCACGTCGTACTGCCCGCCCTGGGTCGCCACGTCCTGGGTGACTTTGTCGCGCAGCTCGTTCTCCGGGAGGATCGTGAACTTCACCGTGATGCCGGTTTCCTTGGTGAAGGCGTCCGCGGTGAGCTTGGCGATGTCCTCCATCTGCGGGTTGCCCACCATCAGCGCGGTGATGGTCTTGCTGTCCCCGTCACTGCTCGAACCGGATCCACCGGCGCCCGAGCAGGCGGCGAGCGTCATAACAAGTGCGGAAATACCGATAAATAAGGGGCGGCGTGGCACGGCAAACCTCCCGTGATAGCGAGTTATCGGGGGTTCAGACCCGCAGGACCTGCGGGCCGAGCAGGGAGTAGCGATGGGCCTCCGACGCGGGCAGCGCCGCGTCGGTGACGATGGTTTCGAAGTCGGCGATCTCGGCGAAGCGGCAGAAGCTGCTCACCCCGAACTTCGTGTGCACCCCGGCGAACACCCGCCGCCGGGAGACGCGGACGACCTGTGACTTCACGTCGGCCACCGCCGGGTCGGGCGTGGTGAGCCCGTGCTCGCGCGAGATCCCGTTGGCGCCGACGAACGCCAGGTCGATGACGAAGCCGGCCAGCATCGCGGTGGCCCAGTGATCCACGGTGGCGAGCGTGCGCCCGCGCACCCTCCCCCGAGCAGCAGCACGGTGGTGGCCGGGTTGGCGGCGAGGACCGCGGCGGTGCTGAGCGAGGCGGTGACCACGGTCAGGCTCCGGTCGGCGGGCAGCGCCTCGGCGATCAGCTGGGGCGTGAACCCCTCGTCGACGAAGATGGTCTCGGCATCGCCCACGAGATCGGCGCAGGCGGCCGCGATCCGGCGCTTTTCGGGCACCCGCCGGGTCGTCCGCATCGCGAGAGTGGTCTCGAAGCGGGCGGTCTCCACCGCGCGCGCCCCGCCGTGCGTACGCCGGACCAGACCGTGCTGCTCCAGGGTGCGCAGGTCACGCCGGATGGTCTCCGGCGCCACGGCGAGCTCGGCGGCCAGCTTGCCCACGTCGACGTCGCCGTTGCTGCGGGCCAGAACGAGGATGCGGTGCTGCCGCTCGTCGGCATTCATCCGCTCCACCTCCGTCCCGTCTTCCGGAAACAGCAACACGCGAATAACCATGTTCTAACACCGCCGAAACGGTGTGAGCCGGTTCACAGGGCGGTTTCCTGCGCCTGACTTTGCCCGCTCGGACCAGCGGGAGCAACGTTTACCAGCAGATCTATCCCGACATAGCCGCTTAATCCGGATGCCCGAACGGGCGAAGTTCGCGCCCGTTCCCTGCCCGTTTGATGCGCCCGCCCGCGTACGACGTGCGGTGTGGATGCGAAGAATCGGGACATAAGAGATGTCCCGGGCCGCGCCGCGAGGGCGACGAAGGCGATCGGGCCCGCGGCGGCCGTCGCGACCGCGCTGAGCGCGATCGCGCTCAGCGCGATCGCGGCCAGGATCAGCATGCCCCGGGTATGACCGACGGGCACGCCCAGCGACCGCGCGGTGTCTTCGCCCATCTCCAGCAGCGCCAGCTTCCGTCCATAGTGGAGGTCCACCCGCTCAGCAGGAACACGAGCAGCAGCGCGCCCGCGGCGAGGAGCGGGCCGCCGCCCCTGGCCGCTCCGGCGGCCCCTCTCGCCATACGCACGACGGTTAGATTAGCCTCGCCTTACTATGCGTGGGGATCAAGGAACCGTCCTGGGCCGGGCGATCGGCGGCCAGCGGCGACATGTCGGGCTGGCCGCCTTGTTCGCCGCCAGCCATCAGGCGGGCGAGGCACTCGTACCCGTGGTGATCGGTGTGGTCATCGACACGGCCGTCGCGACCGGCTCGGTGACCCGCCTCGTGCTGTGGCTGGCCGTGCTGGCGGCCGTCTTCGCGGTCCTGTCGTTCAGCTGGCGGTTCGGGGCCAGGGCCGCCGAGCGCGCCTCGGAGTGGGCCGCCCACGACCTGCGGGTCGACCTGACCCGCCGCATCCTGCACCCCGGCGGCGGTGCCGAGACCGGCCGACTGGCCGGCGAGCTGGCGAACATCGCGACCGGCGACGCGGGACGGGTGGGCGGCGTCAACGTCGTACTCCCCTCGGCCATCGCCGCGCTCACCGGCTTCCTGGTCAGCGCCGTCGCGCTGCTCTGGATCTCCGTCCCGCTCGGCCTCGTCGTCCTGCTCGGCGCTCCCCCGCTGCTGTGGCTCGGCCACCTGCTGGGCCGCCCGCTGGAACGCCGCAGCGCGGTCGAGCAGGAGCGCGCCGCCCACGCCTCCGGGGTCGCCGCCGACCTTGTCGCCGGCCTGCGGGTGCTCAAGGGCATCGGCGCCGAGCGCGCGGCTGTCGACCGCTACCGCGGTACCAGCCAGGAGTCGCTGGCCGCCACGCTGCGCGCCGCACGCACGCAGGCCGCGCACGACGGCGCCATCCTCGCCCTGACCGGCGTCTTCATCGCCGCGGTGGCGCTGGTCGGCGGCCGCCTCGCGGCCAGCGGCGACATCAGCGTCGGTGACCTGGTGGCGGCGGTCGGCCTGGCCCTGTTCCTGCTCAACCCGCTGCAGCTCTTCGCGTGGGTCAACGCCGAGCTGGCACAGGGGCGCGCCTCCGCGAAGCGGATCGCCGCCGTCCTGGCCGCGCCCGCGGCGGTCACGGCCGGCGGTGCCCGGCTGCCCGATCCGGTACGCGGCCGCGTCACCCTGACCGGTGTCCACCACGGCCCGCTGTCCGGTGTGGACCTGGAGGTGGCGCCCGGCGAGCTGCTCGGTGTCGTGGCGCCCGACCCGGCCGCCGCGACCGCGCTGCTGTCGGCGCTGGCCCGCGACGCGGACCCGGCCGAGGGCGAGGTGGCGCTCGACGGCGTCCCGCTGTCCACACTGGACCCAGCGGACCTGCGCGGCGCCATCCTGGTGGCCGCGCACCACGCCACCCTCTTCGCCGGCCCCCTCCTCGCCAACGTCACGCCCGCCTACGCCACCGCCGGCGGCGTGGACCGCGCGCTGGCCGCCGCCAGCGCCGACGAGGTCGCCCGCAGCCTCCCCGACGGCGTCGACACCGTCCTCGGCGAACGCGCACAGTCCCTGTCCGGCGGCCAGCGCCAGCGCGTCGCCCTGGCCCGCGCGCTCGCCGCCGACCCGCCGGTCCTCGTGCTGCACGACCCCACGACGGCGGTGGACGCCGTGACGGAGTCCCGGATCGCGGCCGGCATCCGCGAGATCCGCGCCGGCCGCACGACGGTCGTCGTCACGACCAGCCCCGCGCTGCTGGCCGCCACCGACCGCGTGGCCGTCCTCGACGGCGGCACGGTCACCGCCGTCGGCCGCCACGCCGACCTGGTCGCCACGGACGCCACGTACCGCGCGACGGTCCTTCAATGACCGCCAACGAACAAACGGTGACCGGCAACGAAGGACAGGAGAGCGACGTGACCGCCACTTCCGGCCGGCTGCTGCCCACCGCGAGCGGGCGGGAGACGTGGGCGGCCGTACGCGGCCTGCTGCGCGGGCGGCGGCTGCGGGCGCTCGGCGCGTTCGCCGTGCTCGTGGCGGCCACCACCGCGGGCCTGCTGACCCCGCCGCTGCTCGGCCGGATCGTCGACCTCGTCGCGGACGGCCAGCCGGCCGGCGCGCTCACCACGCCCGTGGTGCTGCTCGTCGTCGTCGCGGTCGTCCAGGGTGGACTCACCGCGCTGGGAGTGGCGATGGTCGCCGGGCTGGGCGAGGAGATGCTGGCCCGGCTGCGGGAGCGGTTTGTGGCCCGGGCGCTGCGCCTCCCCTCGAACAGGTCGAGCGGGCCGGCTCCGGTGACCTCAGCGCCCGAGTCACCGCGGACGTCGCGATCGTCGCCGAGGCCGTCCGCCGCGCACTGCCGCAACTGGCCCGCGCCGGCCTCACGATCGTGCTCACGCTCGTCGGCCTCGCGCTGCTGGACTGGCGTTTCATGCTGGCCGCTCTCCTCGCCGTGCCCGTGCAGGCGCACACCGTCCGGTGGTACGTGCGCCACGCCATCCCGCTCTACGCCGAGCAGCGGATCAGTGTCGGTACGCAGCAGCAGCAGTTGCTCGACACCGTGGGCGGCGCCTCGACGGTGCGCGCGTTCCGGCTCGCCGACCGGCACGTCGACCTCGTCACCGAGCGCTCGTCCGCCACGGTCACGCTCGCGCTGCAGGCGGTACGGCTGATCACCCGCTTCTTCGGGCGGCTCAACCTCGCCGAGTACATCGGCCTGTCCGCCGTGCTCGTCACCGGTTTCGTGCTGGTGCGCGCGGACGCGGCGAGCATCGGCACGGCGGCCGCCGCCGCGCTGTACTTCCACAACCTCTTCAACCCCATCAACATCGCGCTCGCCCTGGTGGACGACGCGCAGGTCGCCGCCGCGGGCCTCGCCCGCCTGGTCGGCGTCGCGTCGCTGCCGGCCAGCCCGGAGACGGGGGCGCCGCAGGTCGTCGGCGGCTCGGTGAAGGCGGCCGGCCTCGGCCACTCGTACGTGCCCGGCCACCCGGTGCTCCGCGACGTCGACCTGCACATCGAGCCGGGCGAGCGGGTAGCGCTCGTCGGCGCCAGCGGCGCCGGGAAGACCACGGTGGCCAAGCTCGTCGCGGGCATCCACCGCCCGACGGCGGGCACGGTACACCTCGGCGGGCTGCGCCTGGACGAGCTCGGGCCGTCCGCGACCGGCGGCGCCGTCGCGCTGATCACGCAGGAGGTACACGTCTTCGCCGGCCGCCTCGACGACGACCTGCGCCTGGCGCGGCCCGGCGCGACCGAGCCCGAGCTGCGCGCCGCGCTCGACCGGGTGGGCGCGCTCGCCTGGGCGGATGCGCTGCCGAACGGGGTGTCCACAGTGGTCGGTGAGGGCGGGCACGAGCTCACCGTGACGCAGGCGCAGCAGCTGGCGCTGGCCCGCCTCGTCCTGGCCGGCCCGCCGATCGCCGTCCTGGACGAGGCGACCGCCGACGCCGGCAGCGCGGGCGCGCGGGTGCTGGAGGAGGCGGCGACGGCCGCACTGGCGGGGCGCACCGCCCTGGTCGTCGCCCACCGGCTCACCCAGGCCGCCTCGGCCGACCGGGTCATCGTGCTCGAGGCGGGCCGGGTGGTCGAGTCCGGCACGCACGACGAGCTGGTGGCCGCCGGCGGCCGCTACGCCGCCCTGTGGGCGGCCTGGTCCACGACCCGCTGACCGCGCGTCAGCGGGCGTCCATCGACTCGCGGAGGCTGTTCGGGCGCAGGTCGGTCCAGCGCGCCTCGACATACGCCAGGCACGCGTCCCGCGAGTCCTCCCCGAAAACGGCCGCCCAGCCCTCGGGAACGTCCACGAAGGACGGCCACAGCGAGTGCTGCCCTTCGTCGTTGACGAGAACGTAGTAGCGGCCCTCGGGGTCCTCGAACGGGTTTGTCACTTCACTTCCTCCTCGGTTGAGCTCACGGAACGGGCGAGCGCCGTAAGCGCCCTGAACCACGCCTCCGCCAGGTCCCTGACTGTTTCTTCGGTCAGCAGCGCGGCCGGCCACTCCCAGGTGGCGCTCAGCACCGGACCGCCGGGGCGGTCCTCGGCGTGCGCGTTGACGGTGAGGGCGTAGTCCATCGGTGTCGCCGGGTCGGCGCCGATGTCGACCGCGTGCGTCTCCGGCGCGTACGCCCAGTCGGCCGCCTCCGGGAAGTCGAACCGGCCCAGGTAGTTGAACTGGATCGCCGGCGCCGGCCGGGCGGCGAGGACCGCCGCGATGCGGGGGTTGAGGTGCCGCAGCAGGCCGTACCCGATGCCGCTGTCCGGAATCCGGGCCAGGTGCGCCCGGATACGGGCGACGGCCGCGCGGGCCGCGGGGCCACCCGCGACCGCGCCGGCGAGGTCGACGCCGCCGAGGTCGAGGCGGACCGGGTACACGCTGGTGAACCAGCCGACCGTCCGGGACAGGTCGATGTCGTCGCCACCCACCCGCTCCTCGCGGCCGTGCCCTTCCAGCGCGACGAGGAGCGGGCCCAGCCCCCGGTCGGCGGCGGCGAGGGCGAGGCCGGCGAGCAGCACGTCGTTGACGCTCGCGCCCAGCGCCGCCGGCACCGGGCCGAGCAGCGGCGCGGTCACGCCGGCGGGCAGCGTGAGCGTCACCTGGCGGCCGGTGGCGACCGTGTCACGGGAGCGGTCCACCGCCTCGCCGAACGTGGCGGCACCGTCCAGGATCTCCGTCCACAGTGGCAGCTCCGCGGCACGGTCCGGTGCGGTGGCACGCTCGGCGAGGCGGCCGGCCCACCGGGCGAACGGGGTGCCGACCGGCGCGAGCGCCGCCGGACCGTCCCGCCACGCCGCGGCGAGGTCAGGGATGAGGATGCGCCACGAGACGCCGTCGACGACCAGGTGGTGTACCACGAGCAGGAGGCGTCCGGGCCGGGCCGGGCCGGCGTCGAGCCACACCGCCCGCAACATCACGCCGGCGTCCGGGTCGAGCGCGGCCTGTGCCACCCGCGCCTCGCGGGCGACCACGTCCGCCAGGTCGGCGCCGTCCACTCCGGACACGTCGACGCGCACCGTCCACCCCGCGGCGGGCGCGGTGCCCCGCCCTCGTACGGCCAGGCGCCAGTCGCCGGAGCGGTCCAGGCGGGCGCGGAGCATGTCATGCCGGTCCACGACGGCGTCGAGGGCGCGCAGCAGCCGCTCCCAGCCGAGGTCGGCCGGCACCTGGAGCACGGCCGACTGGCTGTACCCCTCGATCGGCCCGCCCAGCTCGCGCAGCCACCGCATCACCGGGGTCAGCGGCAGCTCGGCCGGCCCGTCATCGGCGCCGCCCGGCACGGCGACGGCGGTGGCGAGCGGCGCGAGCGCGGCCACCGTCCGGTACCGGAACAGGTCGCGCGGGCGGATCGCGAGCCCGGCCGCGCGGGACCGGCTGACCAGCTGGATGGAGACGATGCTGTCACCGCCGAGCGCGAAGAAGTCGTCGTCGACGCCCACCTCGGCCACGCCGAGCACCTCGGCGAAGACCCGGCAGAGCAGCCGCTCGCGGTCGCTTGCGGGCGGCCGTGCGGTACCGCCGGCCGCGTAGTCGGGCGCGGGCAGCGCGGAGCGGTCCAGCTTGCCGTTCGGCAGCAGCGGCAGCCGCGAAAGCCGCACGATCGCCGCCGGCACCATGTGGTCGGGCAGCGCGGCGGCCGCGTGCCGGCGCAGCTCGGCGGCGTCCACGTCGGACCGTGCCACCACGTAGGCGACGAGGTGGCGGGGGCGGCGGGCGTCCTCGCGGACCACCACGACCGCCTCGGCGACGCCGGGGTGCGCGGCCAGCACGGACTCGATCTCGGCGGGCTCGATGCGGTACCCGCGGATCTTGACCTGGTCGTCGGCCCGGCCGAGGTACTCCAGCCGGCCGTCCTCCGTCCAGCGGGCCAGGTCACCGGTACGGTACATGCGCGCGCCGGCCGGGCCGTACGGGTCGGCGACGAAGCGGTCGGCGGTGAGCCCGCCACGGCCGAGGTACCCGCGGGCCAGACCGTCACCGGCGAGGTACAGCTCACCGGCGGCGCCCGGCGGCAGCAGGCGCAGGGCGGCGTCGAGCACGTACGCGCGGGCGTTCTCCACCGGGCGCCCCACCACCGGGCGGGCGGTGTCACGCACCCGGGCGACGAGCGCGTCCACGGTGCACTCGGTCGGCCCGTACAGGTTGTACGCCTCGGTGCCGGGCAGCTCGCTCAGCAGCGTCCACAGTGGCTCGGGCACCGCCTCGCCGCCGACGCCGACCACGGCGAGCGGGCACCGGCCGTCCCGGACCAGCCCGAGCGCGGCCATCTGCGCGAAGTACGACGGCGTGACCTCCAGGAAGTCAAGCTCCCGCGCGGCGGCGGCGAGCAGCTCGGGGTCGCGCTGCGTCTCCTCGTCCAGCACGTGCAGCTCGTGCCCGTCCAGCAGCCACAGCTGCGGCTGCCACGACGCGTCGAACGAGAACGACCACGCGTGGCCGACCCGCAGCCGCTGCCGTCCCGTGGCGGTGACGGCGGGGCGGTACAGCGTCTCGCGGTGGGAGTGGAAGAGGTTGGCGAGGTTGGCGTGCGTGACGACGACCCCCTTGGGGCGGCCGGTCGAGCCGGACGTGTAGATCACGTAGGCGGCGTGGCCGGGGCGGGCCGGGCTCGCCGCCGCGGGGGCTGACTGAGCGGTCAGCCCGTCGAGGGTGACGACGGGCAGGTCGCCGGCGCGGAAGCCGGCCGTGGTGACCACGCAGGCGGGCGCGGCGTCGGCCAGCATGAACGCGATGCGGTCGGCCGGGTAGCCCGGGTCGACCGGCAGGTACGCCGCGCCGGCCTTGTGGGTGCCGAGGATCGCGGCGATCATGTCGGCGGTGCGGGGCAGCGCGAGTGCGACGACCCGCTCCGGGCCGGCGCCGTGCCCGACCAGCCGCTCGGCGATCGCGTCGGCGCGGGCGTCCAGCTCGGCGAACGTCCACCGCGTGCCGCCGCTGACCACCGCCGTGCGGTCCGGCCCGGCGGCGACCTGGGCGGCGAAGAGCTCCGGCACCGTGGCCGGCGCGGCGGTACGCCTCGCGCCCCGCCCGGCGGTCAGCACGCGCTCACGCTCGCCGGCGCCGAGCAGGTCGATCCGGCCGACCGGCAGCGCCGCGTCGCCGGCGAGCGCGGCGAGCACCGCGGCGAACTGAGCGCTCAGTCGGGCGACCGCCGGCTCGTCGAAGAGGTCGCCCCGGTACTCGGCCACCAGCCGCAGCCGCGCACCCTCCGACCCCCTCGCCGCGCCCCCCGGACCGGAACCCGCCCGCCCCAGGTCGACTGCCCAGGTCAGCGGATAGTGCGTCGCGTCCTCGCCGCCGCCGCCGACCACCCGCACGTCGCCGGGCAGGCCCTGCACCTCGGCGGCGCCGTCGGGGAAGTTCTCGAAGACCACCAGCGTGTCGAAGAGCTCGCCGAGCCCGGCCAGGCGCTGGATGTCCGCGAGGCCGAGGTGCTGGGCCTCGACGAGGCCGGACTGCGCCTCCCACAGCCGCTCCAGCACGGTGCCGACCGGGTCGGCGGGTGCGCAGCGCACGCGCACCGGCACCGTGTTGATGAACAGACCGATCATCGACTCGACGCCCGGCAGGTCGGCCGGGCGGCCGGAGACGGTCGCGCCGAAGACCACGTCGTCACGGCCGGTGAGCCGGGCGAGCACGACTCCCCAGGCCGCCTGGACGAGGGTGCTCACGGTCATGCCCCGCCGGCGGGCGGCCTCCGTTACCGTCGCGGTCAGCTCCTCCGGCAGCTCGGCCGTGTACCGGCGGGGCGCGACCGGCACCCGCTCGGGGTCGGCCGGCACGATCCGGGTCGGCTCCGCGAGGCCGGCCAGGGCGTCGCGCCAGGCCGCCTCCGCCTCGGCGCGGTCGCGCCGCGCGAGCCAGGCCAGGTAGTCCCAGTAGGGCACCGCAGGCGGCAGCGTCCCGCCAATGTAGAGGGTCATCAGCTCGCGGACCAGCGGGCCGCCGGACCAGCCGTCGAGCAGCAGGTGCTGGTGGGTCAGGACCAGCCGGAACTGCGCCGGGCCGAAGCGCACAAGCGCCAGCCGCAGCAGGGGCGGCTCGGCGGGGTCGAAGCGGTCCCGCTGCCCGGCAAGACAGCGGGACCACGCCTCGTCGCGCTCCGCGACATCCACACCGGACAGGTCCAGCTCCGTCCAGGGCAGCGTCGCCCGCGCCGGCACGACCGCCACGCCGCGACCGGAGCGCAGGTACCGGAAGCCGGCGCGGAGGTTGGCGTGCCGGTCGAGCAGGCCCTGCCCGGCCGCACGCAGCGCCGCCGCGTCGACCGGACCGGCCAGCTCGAAGTACGACTGGACCGTGTAGACGTCCGGTCCGTCGCTGTCCAGCGTGGAGTGGAACAGCAGTCCGGCCTGCAGCGGCGAGAGCGGCAGCACGTCGGCGGCGCCGGACAGCTCGGCGCGTTCCGACTCGTCCAGGTCGACCAGCGTGGACGGTGCGGGTGCGGCGGTCGCGACCTCGCCGGCGAGCGCGGCGAGGCCGGCGACGGTGCGGCCGGTGAAGACGTCGCGGGGCCGGATCGCCAGGCCGGCGACGCGAGCCCGGCCGACCAGTTGGATGGCCACGATGCTGTCCCCGCCGAGGGCGAAGAAGTCGTCGTCCACGCCGACCTCGGGCAGGCCGAGCAGGTCGGCGACGACCCGGCCGAGCGCCGCCTCGCGGGCGTCCCTCGGCGCGGCGGTGCCGGTGGTGAACACCGGTGCGGGCAGCGCCTTGCGGTCCAGCTTCCCGTTCGGCGTGAGCGGCAGCGGGCGGTCGAGCAGCATTACGGTCGCCGGCACCATGTAATCCGGCAGGACAGTGCCGACATGGGCGCGCAGGGCCGCGCCGTCGACAGTGGCGTCGGACGGCACGGCGTACCCGACGAGGCGCACCAGCGTGCCGGTGCGGTGCGGCACGACGACCGCCTGGGCCACCGAGGGGTGGCCGGAGAGCGCCGCCTCCACCTCGCCGAGCTCGACCCGGAACCCGCGGATCTTCACCTGGTCGTCCACCCGGCCGAGGAAGTCGAGCGTGCCGTCCGCGCGCCACCGTGCCCGGTCGCCGGTGCGGTACATCCGGGCGCCGGGGCCGGCGAACGGGTCGGCCACGAAGCGGGCGGCGGTCAGGTCCGGCCGTCCCAGATAGCCGCGGGCCAGGCCCCGGCCGCCGACGTACAGCTCACCGACCACGCCGGGCGGCACCGGGCGGAGGGCGGCGTCGAGCACGTACGTGCGGGTGTTGGGGTCCGGCCGTCCGATGGGGACGGAGCCGCTCCAGCCCGGCTCGGCGGGCCAGAGCGTGGAGTTGACTGTCGCCTCGGTCAGCCCGTACGCGGCGATCAGGCGCACCCGGCCGGCCCAGCGCGCGATGAGGTCCGGCGGTACGGTCTCGGTGCCGACGAGGATCACCGAGCCCTCGGGCAGCTCGCACTCCGGCGGCAGCGCGGAGACCAGCGACGGCGGCAGGATCATGTGCGTGATCCGCTGCTCGTCCAGGAAGTCCGTGAGCACCTTGTCGGCCACGCGCGCCTCGTCCGGTACGAGCACCAGCCGCGCACCGGTGCACAGGGCCATGGCGAGCTCGAAGACCGCGACGTCGAAGCCGACCGAGGCGAAGTGCAGCACGTGGCTGTCCTCGGTGACGCCCATCCGGTCCTGGGCGGTGGCGACGAGGCTGGCGATGCCCTCGTGCGGCAGGACGACGCCCTTGGGGCGGCCGGTCGAGCCGGAGGTGTAGATGACGTACGCGGCCTGGTCGAGGGGGACGTGCGGGGCCGGCGCCGTCCCGTCCACCGCGCGGCCGGCCAGGTCCGCCGGGGTGAGCACGAGCTGGGCGCCGGAGTCCTCGACCATGTACGCGAGCCGCTCCGCCGGGTGCACCGGGTCGAGCGGCAGGTACGCGGCGCCGATCCGGAGCGTGCCGAGGATCGCCGCGACCATGTCGGCGGTGCGCGGGATGTCGATGCCGACGACGCTCTCCGGGCGTACCCCGCGGGCGTGCAGCAGCCGGGCGATCTCGCCGGCGCGCGCGTCCAGCTCCCGGTACGTGACGTGGCGGTCGCCGTCGACCACCGCGACCGCGTCCGGCCGGGCGGCCACCTGGCGGGCGAACAGCGCCGGCAGCGACTGCTCCGGCACGGCCCGGTCGGTGGCGTTGAAGCCGGCCAGCACCCGCTCGCGTTCCGCTTCGCCGAGCAGCTCGATCCGGCTTATCGGCGAGTCAGGCGCGGCGACCGCGGCGGCCAGCAGCCGGTTGAGCCGCTCGCCGAGCCGCTCGACGGTGTCCGCGTCGAACAGGTCGGTGCGGTACTCCAGCAGGACGTCGAGCCGCCCGCCGTCCGCCTCGACGAAGCCGAAGACGAGGTCGAAGCGGGCGGTGCCGGTCTCCACCGGCTCGGGGGTCACGTCGAGTCCATCCAGGACGGCGTCGCCGGCCGCGCGGTTGCGGTACACGACCATGACCTGGAAGAGCGGGTTGCTGGCCAGCGAGCGGTCGGGGTTGAGCTCGCGCACCACCGCCTCGAACGGCACGTCCTGGTGCGAGAAGGCGGCCAGGTCGTCGCGGCGCACCCGGGCCAGCAGCTCGCTGAAGCTCGGGTCGCCGCCGAGGTCGGTGCGGAGCACCAGCGTGTTGACGAAGAACCCGACCAGGTCGTCGAGGGCCTCGTCGGTGCGGCCGGCGATCGGTGCGCCGAGCGGGATGTCGGTGCCGGCACCGAGACGGTACAGGAGCGCGGCGACGGCGGCGTGCGCGGCCATGAACATGCTGGCGCCCGCGCGCTGGGCCAGGTCGCGCAACCCCTGCGCGGCGGCGTCGTCGAGGGGTACCGTCAGTGCCCCGCCCGCCGCGCCCGCGGCCGGCCCGTGCGGCGTCCGGTCGGTGGGCAGGTCGATCCGCTCCGGCGCGCCGCGCAGCGCCTCCCGCCAGTAGGCGAGCTGCTTGGCGGCGAGACTGTCCGGATCGGACTCGTCGCCGAGCAGCGCCCGCTGCCAGAGCGTGTAGTCGGCGTACTGGACCGGCAGCGGCGACCACTGTGGACGGTGGCCGGCGCGGCGGGCGGCGTACGCGGTCGCGAGGTCGCGCAGGAACGGCCCGTCGGACCACTCGTCGGTCGTGACGTGGTGCAGCAGCACGGCGACGACGTGCTCGTCCGGGCCGTGCGGGACGACGGTGACCCGCAGCGGCAGCTCGGTCGCGAGGTCGAACGGCCGCCGCACGAGCGCGTCGAGGTCGGCGTCCGGCACGACCTCGACGACCGGGCGCGCCTCGGAGGCCGGCACGATCCGCTGCACCGGCCGCCCGTCCCGCTCGGCGAAGACGGTGCGCAGCGCCTCGTGGCGGGCCATGACGTCGCCGACCGCGGCGCGCAGCGCGGCCAGGTCGAGCGGGCCGCGCACCCGCATGACGATCGGGAAGTTGTACGCCGCGGTCGAGCCGCCGTCGAGCTGGTGCAGCACCCACAGTCGCTGCTGGGCGTACGAGGCGGGCACCTCGTCCGGCCGGGCCACCGGCACCAGCGCGGGACGGGCCGGGTCGCCGCCGCCCGCCCGGCTCGCGAGCTCGGCGACGGTCGGTGCCTCGAAGAGGTCGCGGATGGCCAGCTCGGCGCCGAGGGCGGTGCGGGCGCGGCTGACCAGCCGGGTGGCGAGCAGCGAGTGGCCGCCGAGGTCGAAGAAGTTGTCGTCCACACCGACCCGGGCGAGGCCCAGCACCTCGGCGAAGAGTCCACACAGGACCTGTTCCTGTATGGTGGCCGGCTCGCGGCTCGGTGTGAGCGAGACCGCCGGTTCGGCGTCGGGCAGCGCGCGCACGTCGAGCTTGCCGTTGACGGTGAGCGGCAGCCGGTCCAGCGGGACGATCGCGGCCGGCACCATGTAGTCGGGCAGGTGCCGCTTGAGGTGCTGGCGGAGCGCCGGCACCAGGTCTGCCTGCGCGCGGGCCGCCGCGGGGTCGTTGGTGAGCCGCTTCTTCGGCTCGCCGGCCGGGGTCACCGGCAGCGAGGCGTCCCGGAGGAAGAGCGCGTCGAGGCTCCCGTCCGCCGCGTCCGACCACGTGACGTGGACGTGGTAGCCGAGCCGCTCGCCGAGCGCGTGCAGGTCCTCGGGCTCCACGCCGCCATCGACCAACCGGCCGTTGGGGATGCCGGTCACCCGCGCCGCCGCGCCGTGGATGGCGTCGAGCGTGGTCAGGGGCGCGTCGATGGGCGCCGGTGCGGGTCCACGGTGGAGCACCGCGTCGTATCGGTAGCGGGTCAGCTCGTTGTGCGCCCGGCCGCGCCGCACCCGCACCGTCGCTGGGGCGAGCGTGGCGAAGTAGTCCGGGTCGACCAGCAGCTCCTTGTCCAGCACGGCGGCGCGGTCGACCCGGCCGCCGCGCGCGGCCGCGACCGCCTCGTGGAAGTGGTGCGCCAGCCGGAGGTTGCGCACGTCGCCGACGAAGACCCGCCCGCCGGGCACGACGAGGTCGAGCGCGGCGGTCAGGACGCGGGTGAGGTACTCCTCGCCCGGAAAGTACTGGACCACGGAGTTGACGACGACGGTGTCGAAGAAGCCGCGTGGCAGCCCGTCCAGGTCGTGTGCCGGCTGGCAGCGCAGCTCCACGTGGGACAGCTCGGGCACCGCCGCGGTGTCCGCGCGGAGCGCGGCGATGACGGAGGGCGCGAAGTCGGTGCCCCAGTACGCCTCCACGTCGGGCGCGACCGCGCCGAGGATCAGTCCACTCCCGACGCCGATCTCCAGCACCCGGCGCGGCGCCAGCTCGCGGATCCGCGCGACGGTGGTCTCCCGCCACTCCCGCATCTCGTCGACCGGGATCGGGGTGCCGTCGTAGCTGCTGTCCCAGCCGGAGAAGTCCTCGGCCGGCACGGCGGTGCCGATCTGCGTGTACTCGGCGTCGTAGATCTCCAGCCACTCGCCGATCTGGGCCCGCTCGGCGGCGTCCCGCTCGGCGCCGGCCGGCGCGGCGGGCACGACGTACCCGCGGAGCCGCCCGTCCCGGATCGTCACGGCCGCCTGGGCCACGCCGGGGTGTGCCGCGAGCGCCGACTCGATCTCGCCGAGCTCCACCCGGTACCCGCGGATCTTGACCTGGTCGTCGGTGCGGCCGAGGAAGTCGAGGTTGCCGCGTACCTGCTCCCCTAACCGCGTGGGGCCCGGAGGTCGGCGGCGCACGAGGTCGCCGGTGCGGTACATCCGCCCGCCGGGCACCGCCGGGTCGGCGACGAAGCGTTCGGCGGTCAGCGCGGGCCGGTCGAGGTAGCCGCGGGCCAGGCCGGCGCCGGCGATGTACAGCTCCCCCGCCGTCCCGTCCGGCACCGGGCGCAGCCAACCGTCCAGGATGTACGCCCGGGTGTTCCAGATCGGACGGCCGACGGTGGGTGAGGCGCTCTCGTGCGTGCCGCCGCCGAGGGTGTTGATGGTGTACTCGGTCGGCCCGTACAGGTTGTAGCCGAACGTGCCCTCGGTGTCCCGCAGCCGGCCCCACACGGTCTCGGAGACGGCCTCGCCGCCGAGCAGCACGAGCGGCGGCACGTGCTCCCCGTCGAGCAGCCCTTCCTCGATGAGGTGCTGGGCGTAGGTGGGGGTGACGTTGACGACGTCGATGCGGTGCCGCGCGCAGTACGCGACGAGCGCCTCGGCGTCGCGGCGCAGGTCCTCGTCGCAGACGTGCACCTCGTGCCCCTCGACGAGCCAGAGCAGCTCCTCCCAGGACATGTCGAACGCGAACGAGACCGTGTGCGCGATCCGCAGCCGCCGCCCGCCGGCCGACGCGATCGTCGGCGCGAAGATGGCCTCGCGGTGGTTGAGCTGCATGTTCGTCAGCCCGCGGTACGGGGTGACGACGCCCTTGGGCCGGCCGGTGGAGCCGGAGGTGTAGATGACGTACGCCGGGTGCCGCTGGTCGAAGCGGAGCCCGAGCGGCGCGCTGTCCTGTGTGGACAGCTCGGACCGCACGGCGGGGTCGTCCAGCTCCAGGCAGGCGGCGGGCAGCGTCGCGGCGACGGCGGCCGTGGAGACGACGCAGACCGGCCGGGCGTCGTCCAGCATGAGGGCGAGCCGCTCGGTGGGGTGGTCCAGCTCCAGCGGCAGGTACGCGGCACCGGTGCGGAGCACGGCGAAGAGCGCGACGACCATGTCGGCCGAGCGGGGCAGGGCGAGCGCGACGACCTTCTCCGGTGCGGCGCCGCGGGCGGCCAGGAGCCGGGCCATCCGGTTGATCCGGGCGTCCAGCTCGGCGTACGTGACCCGCTCGTCGCCGAAGACCAGCGCGACCTCGTCGGGTGTCCGGGCCGCCTGGCTGCCGAGCAGGTCGGCGACCGTCTCCTCGGGCAGGTCGTGGCGGCTGGCGTCCCAGTCGGCCGCCAGCCGCTCGCGCTCCCCCGCGGGCAGCGGGTCGAGCCGCCCGACCGGGGTGCGGTCGTCGGCGGCGATCCGCTCCAGCACCGCGGTGAAGCGGTCGAGCACCCCGGCGGCGACGGCGCCGGACAGCACGTCGGGGCGGTACGCGAGCATCACCCGCAGCGCCGCGGACGGCGTGACGACGAGCGCGAGCGGGAAGTGGGTGGCGTCCACGCTCCCCGCCTGCTCGACGCCGTGCCGCTCGCGCAGGGCGGCCAGCTCCTCCTCGCCGCCGACGTTCTGCAGCGCGAAGAGCGTGTCGAAGAGCTGGGTGTGCCCGGTCTCCCGCTGGATCGCGCCGAGCCCCACGTGCTCGTACGGCATCAGCGCGGTCCGCTCGGCCTGCACGCGGCGCAGCAGGTCGGCCACCGGCTCGCGCGGGTCGAGCGTGACCCGCACCGGCACGGTGTTGAGGAACAGGCCGATGGCCCGTTCGATGTGCGGGATCGGCGCGCCGCGGCCGGCGACGGTAGCGCCGAAGACGACGTCGGTGCGGCCGGACACGGTGGACAGCACGAGCGCCCAGGCCGCGTTCAGGAGCGTGTTGAGCGTGACGCCGCGGTCGCGGGCGACAGCGCGGAGCCGGTCGCTCAGTGCCTCGGTCAGCTCGGCGCGGTGCCGTTCGGGCAGGGTGGGGCGGTCGCCGCGGCCGGCCGGGCCGACGAGCGTGGGCTCGGCGAGGCCGGCGAGCGCGTCCCGCCATGCCTTGTTGGCCCGGTCGCCGTCCTCCGCCGCGAGCCAGGCGAGGTAGTCCCGGTAGGAGCCGGCCGCCGGGACGGTCTCGGCGCCGCCGTAGAGGCTCAGCAGCTGCTCCAGGAAGAGGGAGGCGGACCAGCCGTCCCAGAGCAGCACGTGGTGGGTGAGCACGAGCCGGTCCCGGCCGCCGCCGAGGCGCACCAGCAGGAGCCGGAACAGCGGCGGGTGGGTCAGGTCGAAGCGGCGGGTGCGGTCGTCGCGGAGCAGGTCGTCGACGCGTGCGTCCCGCTCGCCCGCCGGCAGGCCCGAAAGGTCCACCTCGGACAGTGGCACCTCGACGGCCGCGCCGACGAACTGCACCGGTGAGCGCAGGCCGTCGCTGGTGAAGCCGGCCCGCACCGCCGGGTTGCGGTCGAGCAGGGTGGCGCACGCGGCGCGCAGCCGGCCGGCGTCGACGCCGCGGACGAAGTCGAACGAGGCCTGCGCGGTGTACACGTCGATGCCGCCGCTGTCGTAGCTGGCGTGGAAGTAGAGGCCCTCCTGCAGCGGGGACAGCGGCCAGATGTCGGCGACCGGCACGGGGCTGGCCCGGCGGACGGTGGCCATCTCGTCGCCGGTGAGCGCGACGAGCGGCGCGCCGGAGACCTCGGCCGCGGAGGGTGCGCCGGCCGCCGCGGCGAGGGCGGCCGGGGTGCGGTGGGCGAAGACGTCGCGGGGGCTCACCGACAGGCCCGCCGCGCGGGCCCGGCTGGAGACCGCGATGGAGAGGATGCTGTCGCCGCCGAGCGCGAAGAAGTCGTCGTCCGGTCCGACCTCGGGCAGGCCGAGGACCTCGGCGACGGTGGCGCACAGCAGCCGCTCGCGGTCGTCGCGCGGGGCGCGGGCGGCGGCGCGGGTGGCCTCGGGCGCGGGCAGGGCGGCCCGGTCGAGCTTGCCGTTCGGCGTGCGGGGCAGCGCGTCCAGCGTGACGAAGGCGGACGGCACCATCGGTTCCGGCAGCGCGGCGGCGAGGTCGGAGCGCAGCCCCTCGAGGTCGAGCGGGCCGGCGGGCACCAGGTAGGCGACGAGCCGCAGCCCGCCGGGGCCGTCGGCGCGGGCGAGCACCGCGGCGTCCGTGACACCGGCGTGGCGGCGCAGCCGGGCCTCGACCTCGCCCGGCTCCACCCGGTTGCCGCGGATCTTGACCTGCTGGTCGGCGCGGCCGAGGTATTCGAGCGCCCCGTCCGGCAGGCGCCGCACGCGGTCGCCGGTGCGGTACATGCGCTCGCCCGGCCCGCCGAACGGGTCGGCGACGAACCGGTCCGCGGTCAGCGCCGCCCGGCCGTGGTAGCCGAGCGCGAGCTGCGGGCCGGCGATGTAGAGCTCGCCGGTGGTGGCGGGCCGCAGGAACGGGTCGAGCACGTACAGCCGGGTGTTCCACACCGGACGTCCGATGGGGACGGTGCCCTCCCCCACCTCCTCCACGTGCCAGGAGGTGACCTGCACGGCGGCCTCGGTGGGCCCGTACACGTTGTGCAGCGGCACGCTCGTCGCGTCCAGCCAGCGGCGGGCGGTGGCGGGGGTCAGCGCGTCGCCGCCGGCGAGCACCCGCCGCACGCCGGCGAACGCGGCGGGGTCGGCGTCGGCGAGCGGGCCGAGCAGCGACGAGACCGTGAGGATCGTGGTGACGCCGTGCTCGCGGACCAGCCCGGCGATGTACCGCGGGTCGCGCAGCCCGTCCGGCCGGGCGAGCACCACGGCCGCGCCGGTGGTGAGCGGCCAGAAGATCTCCAGGATCGACGGGTCGAAGCTGGTGGAGAGCTGGTGCAGCACCCGGTCGTCCGGGCCGAGCCCGAACCTGTCGCGGGCCCAGGCGAGCTGGTGGCCGATCGCCCGGTGGGTGACGAGCACGCCCTTGGGGGTACCGGTGGAGCCGGACGTGTAGAGCAGGTAGGCGGGGTCCTCGGGGCGCGGTGCCGGGCCGCCGGCCGGAAGGGCGTCGACGTCGAGGTCGCGCAGGACGAGGGCGGCGCCTGAGTCGGCGATCAGGAACGCGATGCGGTCGGCCGGGTGGTCGACGTCGACCGGCAGGTACGCGGCGCCGGCCTTGAGCACGCCGAGCAGCGCCACGATCTGGTCGACCGAGCGGGGCACGGCGACGGCGACGACCCGCCCGGCGCGGGCGCCGCGGGCCCGCAGCCGCCCGGCGAGCGCGGTGGCGCGCGCGTCGAGGTCCGCGTAGGTCACCCGCTGGTCACCGGCGATCAGCGCGGTCGCCTGCGGGCGGAGGGCCGCCTGCTCCTCGAAGGCCGCGACGAGCGTGGCCCGCGGTACCGGTCGCTCGGCGCCGGCCAGTGGCGCCGGCTCGGCCTCCGTGCGCAGGTCGGCGCGGGCCACCGGCACGTCGGGGTCGCTCGCGACGGCGGCGAGGAGGTGGGCGAGGCGGGCGGCGATGTCCCGTACCGCCGTGGCGTCGAGGCGTGCCGCGTCGTGCTTGAGCCGCAGCTCCAGCCGGTCGCCCGGCATCACGATCAGGGCGAGCGGGTAGTGCCCGGTGTCCACGTAGTCCGGCACGCCGGCGCGCAGCGTGCCGCTGGGGTCGGCGAGGTCACCGTCGACCGGGTAGTTCTCCAGGACGACGATCGTGTCGAAGAGCTCGCCGAGACCCGCCATCCGCTGCAGCTCGGCGAGGCCCACGTGCTGGTGGTCCAGGAGCGCGGCCCGCTCGGCCTGCAGCGTGCCGAGCGCGGCGGCCAGCGACTGGCCGGGCCGCCAGCGCATGCGCACCGGCAGCGTATTGATGAGCAGGCCGACGAGCGACTCGACACCGTCCACGTCGGCGGCGCGGCCGGACACGGTGGTACCGAAGACGACGTCGGTGCGGCCGGTCAGGCGGCCGAGAAGCAGGCCCCACGCGCCTTGGACGACCGTGCCGAGGGTGAGCCCGCGTTCGCGGGCCCGCGCGGCGAGGCCGGCGGTGACGTCTTCGGGCAGTTCGACCCGCACCTCCTCGTGGCGCGGGGGCGCGCTCGCGGCCGCTTGGACGAGCCGGGTGGGTTCGTCGAGGCCGTCGAGCGCGGTGCGCCACGCCTCGGTCGCCGCGGCGCGGTCCCGGCCGCCGAGCCAGGCGAGGTAGTCGCGGTACCGGGTGGGCGGTGGCAGGTCGGCGCCGCCGTACAGGGCGAGCAGTTCGCGCAGCAGCACGGAGACCGACCAGCCGTCCGCGACGATGTGGTGGAAGCGCAGGACAAGCTCGTGCCGCTCGTCGCCGCGACGGATCAGGGCGGCACGGACGAGCGGTCCGGTGCCGAGGTCGAACGGCGCGTCCACGTCGGACCACGGCAGCTCGGCCGACTGAGCGATCAGCTGGACGACCCGGCCGTCGGGGCGCTGGCGGAACGTGGCGCGCAGCGGCGCGTGCCGGTCGATAAGCGCCTGCGCGGCGCGGCGCAGGGCGGTAACGTCCAGCGGCCCGGCGAGGTCGACGGTGAGCCGGACCGCGTAGACGGCGCCCGCCGCCCCCGCGTCCAGATGAGCGTGGAAGAAGAAGCCCTCCTGCAGCGGCGAGAGCGGCAGCACCTCGGCGGCGCCCTCCTCGCCGGGCGCGGGTTCGAGCGCGACCGGCCGGGCATCCACTGTGGACGCGATGCCGGCCGCGGCGGCGAGGGCGGCTGCCGTGCGGTGCCGGAAGACGTCCCGCAGCGACAGCGCGAGGCCGGCCTTGCGGGCCCGGATCAGCAGCTGGATCGCGACGATGCTGTCGCCGCCGAGCGCGAAGAAGTCGTCTTCGACGCCGACTCCGGGCAGGTCGAGCACCTCGCCGAAGAGCGCGCACAGCACGCTTTCGCGGGCGTCGCGCGGCGGGGTGCCGGTGGCGAGCGCGGCGAAGTCGGGCGCCGGCAGGGCTTTGCGGTCGAGCTTGCCGCTCGTCGCGACCGGCAGGCGGTGCAGGGGCACGATCGCGGCCGGCACCATGTACTCCGGCAGCCGCTCGCGGGCGTACGACCGCACGGCCCGCAGGAGCGCGTTGACGTCGGCGAACGCGGCCGGGGTGTTCGCCGGCGCGGGCCTGACCCGCCGGCCGGGCCGGTACACCGAGCCGAAGCCCGTGCCGGGCCTGGCGAAAATGGCGTCCAGCTCGCCGACCAGGCCGTCGCCGGCCCAGGTGACCGCCACGTCGTAGCCGAGCTCGGCGGCGAGGTCGTGCAGGTCCTCCGGCTCGACGCCGCCGACGGCCAGCCGGGCGTTGGGGATGCCGGTGACGCGCAGCCGGTCGAAGCGCCCCTCCCGCAGCAGCGCCTCGCTGGCCGGCCACGGCACCTCCGGCACCTCCGGCGGCACCGGCGCGGCGCCGGTCGCGAGCACCACGTCGTACCGGTAGCGGCTCAGCTCGTTGTGGTACCGGCCGCGCTTGACCCGGATGTCGGCGGCGGCGACGCCGGGCAGGTCGGTGAAGTAGTCGGGGTCGAGCAGCAGCTCGCGCTCCCAGGCGACGGCCCGCTCCACGTCCGCCGGCCCGCCACCGCGTCCCGCCTCGACGGCGGCGCGGAAGTGGCGCAGCAGGCGGTGGTTGCGGATGTCGCCGGCGAAGACGCGGCCGCCCGGCGCGAGCAGGCCGAGCGCGGCGGTCAGCACGGACGTGAGGTAGGCGGCGCTCGGGAAGTACTGCGCCACCGAGTTCAACACGACGGTGTCGAAGAACCCCTTCGGCAGCCCGTCGAGGTCGTGCGCGGGCTGGCAGCGCAGGTCCACATGGGACTGTCCGGCGAAGCGCTCGCCCAGCCGCCGCACCGCCTCCGCGGACAGGTCGATGCCGACGTACGCCTCGGTGTGCGGCGCGACCGCGGCCAGGACGAGCCCACTGCCGACGCCGATCTCCAGCACCCGGCGGGGGCGCAGCGCGAGGATGCTCTCCACGGTGGCGTCCCGCCAGGCGTGCATCTCGGCGGCCGGCAGCGGTTCGCCGTCGTAGCTGCTGTTCCACCCGGCGAACGGGTTGTCCGCCTCGGCCTCGAAGAGCGCGTCGTGCGCCTCCCGCCAGCCGTCGACCTGGGTGGCCGCGTCCGGCTCCGCGCCGACGGCGGGCACCACGTACGCGACGAGCTTGCGCTCGCGCGCGACGACGGCCACCTGCGCGACGGCCGGATGTCCACCGAGGACGGTCTCGACCTCGCCCGGCTCGATCCGGTACCCCCGGATCTTGATCTGGTCGTCGGCCCGCCCGACGAAGTCCAGCCGGCCGTCGGGCAGGACCCGCACGAGGTCGCCGGTGCGGTACATGCGGGTGCCGGGCTCGAACGGGTTGGCGACGAACCGCTCGGCGGTCAGCGCCGCCCGCCCCAGGTAGCCGCGGGCCAGCCCGGCGCCGGCGAGGTACAGCTCCCCCTCGCCGGTGGGGCGCAGGGCGCCGTCGAGGACGTACGCGGCCGTGCCGGGGTCGGCGACTCCGATGGGGACGGACGCACCGGAAGGGGTGCCCGGGTCACACAGGCCCAGCGTGGAGTTGACCGTCGCCTCAGTCGGTCCGTACGCGTTGAACATCCGCCGGCCGCGGGCGTGCCGCGCGACGAGCTCGGGCGCGACCCGCTCGGTACCGGCCAGCAGCGTGGCGCCCTCGGGCAGCACGCAGTCGGCGGGGAGCGCGGCCAGCAGCGCCGGCGGCAGGATCATGAAGTTGGCGCCGTGTTCGTGGATGTAGTCGGTGAGCGCGGGCCCGGGCACCCGGCGGTCGGCCGGCACCACGATGAGCCGGCCGCTGGACAGCAGCCCGAGGCAGAGGTCCCAGAAGGCGACGTCGAAGCTCGGCGACGCGAACTGGAGCACCCGGCTGTGCGGGCCGACGCCGAAGCGCTCGACCTGGGTGGCGACGAGCTTGGCGACACCGGTGTGCGAGAGCACGACGCCCTTGGGGCGGCCGGTGGAGCCGGAGGTGTAGACGACGTAGGCGGCGTTGGTGACGTGGAGCGACCGGACAGGGTCGGTGTCGGGCTGCCCGGCGGACAGCGCCTCGATCTCGAGGACGTCGTCCAGGACCACGACCGGCGCGGCGTCGGCCACCATGAAGGCGATCCGCTCCGCCGGGTAGTCCGGGTCGAGCGGCAGGTACGCCCCACCCGCCTTGAGCACGGCCACCTCGGCGACGATCATCTCGACCGAACGCGGCAGTGACAGCCCCACGACCCGCTCCGGGCCGGCGCCGCGCGCGACGAGCGCGTGGGCCAGCCGGTTGGCGCGCGCGTTGAGCTCGGCGTACGTCAGCGCGGTGCCCTCGAACACGAGGGCCACCGCGTCCGGCGTGGCGCTGACCCGCGCCTCGAACAGCTCCGGCCAGGTCGCTCCCACGCTCACGGCCGTGCTCGCTTCGCTGCGCGCGGCCGCGAGGCTCCGATAGCGCTGTGCCTGATGGTTCGCTCGCTGCGCTCGCTCACTTGCTGTTTCCTCCGGCGAGAATCGGCACTGCCTGGTCGATCGCGTACGGGATGCTGAGCACGGTGTTGAACGAAAGCGCGCCGACCGGCTTGACGCCCAGCGCCAGCGCCGCGTCCTGGTCGCTGAGGCCGAGCGTGACCACGCGGGCGGGCCCGGACTTGATCTCGGTGCTGCCGTACCTGTGCGCCACCGTCACCGGGAAGGCGTCCTGGCCCGCGCTCGCGGCCGGTCCTGCGCTGTCGTCCGTCGCGGAGTCGGATCCGCAGGCTCCCAGAGCAAGCGCGGCTGCGAAGGGCAGGCGTGATCGCAACATGTCGCTCCTCAAATCTGTCCGAGCAGTCAGTCAGGCGGTCGTGTACTGCGCGGCGGCGGCCGGCACGCCCGTGCCGACGATCGAGGCCAGGATCTCGGCGGCCCGGATCGCGGTGTTGGAGAGCAGCGACGACGTGATGCCGTGCGTGTGCTCGGTGCCGCCCTGCAGGTAGATGCCGGGTCCCAGCGCGGGATCGGTCACCACCCGGTAGTCCCGCCCGACCCGCAGCCGGCCCGCCTCGTCGCGGTCGCACGGGTAGGACGCGAGCAGCGGCCCCGGGTCGGCCGGCCGGTAGCCGGTCGCGTAGACGATCGCGTCGGCGTCGAGCACCGTGCGCTCGCCGGTGGCCAGGGACTCCACTGTGGTCCGTACGCCCGACGGCGTCTCGACGGCGTCCACGACGCGGGAGACGTTGAACAGCCGCAGCCGCTGCGCGCCGAGCACCTTCTCGCGGTAGACCCGCCGGTACAGCTCGTCGATCAGGTCGATGTCGACGACCGAGTAGTTGGTGTTCGCGTGGTAGTCCACAAGGGACTGCTTGACGTGCGGGGGCGCGTCGTAGAAGGCGTCGACCGCGGCGGGGTCGAAGATGCGGTTCGCGAAGGCGCTGTCGTCGGCCGGGCTGTACCCGTACCGCGCGAAGACCGCGCACACCTCGGAGGCCGGGAAGCGGTCGTGGAGGAACGCCACCACCTCGGCCGCGCTCTGCCCCGCCCCCACCACGACGAACCGCTTGCCGGCCTGCAGCTCGGCGGCCCGGCCCAGCAGGTCGCGGTTGTGCCATACGCGGTCGGACGGCACGACACCGGCCGGCAGGTGCGGTCGCAGCCCGGTGGCGAACACGAGGTTGCGGGCGCGGTAGACGCTGACGCCGTCGCGGCTGCGCGCGGTGACGTCCAGGAAGCCGCCCTCGACGGGCTCCACGCTGACCACTTCATGCCCGTAGCAGACGAGGTCGTCCACCTTGGCCGCCGCCCACTCCAGGTAGTCGTGGAACTCGACGCGGAGCGGGAAGAGGTTCTTGTGGTTGATGAAGTCGATCAGGCGGTCCTTGCTGTGCAGGTAGCACAGGAACGAGAACTCGCTGGTCGGGTTGCGGAGGGTCACCAGGTCCTTGAGGAACGAGACCTGCATGGTCGCGTCCTCGATCAGCATGCCCCGGTGCCAGCCGAACCGCGGCTGCCGCTCCAGGAAGACGCCGGTGGTCTTGACCGGCGAGATCGCGTTGTGCTCGGTCAGCGCGATGGCCAGTGCCAGGTTCGACGGCCCGAAGCCGACACCGACGAGGTCGTACACGGGTACCGCCTGCGACATGCCTGCCCCATCACTCGGTTGCGACTTAGGACAGCCTTGCTTAAGTTACCGTGTTAGGCAAGCCTTGCTTAACTGATCACACATGAGGAGGCACATTCATGCGGGTCGTGATGTTCGGGTACCAGACCTGGGGACACCGCACCCTCCAGGCCCTCCTGGAGTCGAGCCACCAGGTTGTCCTGGTGGTGACCCACCCGAAGAGCGACCACGCGTACGAGAAGATCTGGGACGACTCCGTCGCCGAGCTGGCCGACAAGCACGGCGTCCCCGTGGAGATCCGCAGCCGCCCCGACGAGAGCCTTGTCGAGCGGCTGCGCGAGGTGGAGCCGGACGTCATCGTCGCCACCAACTGGCGCACCTGGATCCCGCCCGCGATCTTCCGCCTGCCCCGCCTCGGCACCCTCAACGTGCACGACTCCCTGCTGCCGGCGTACGCCGGTTTCGCGCCGCTGATCTGGGCCTTGATCAACGGGGAGGAGCAGGTCGGCGTGACCGCGCACATGATGGACGAGGACCTGGACGCCGGCGACATCGTGCTCCAGCGCGCGGTGCCGGTCGGGCCGAGCGACACCGCGACCGACCTCTTCCACCGCACGCTCGAACTCTTCGGTCCGATCACAGTGGACGGTCTCGCGCTGATCGCGGGCGGACACACGGACTGGGTGAAGCAGGACCGCTCCAAGGCCAGCTTCTTCCACAAGCGATCCATCGAGGACAGCCGCATCGACTGGAACTGGCCGGCGGCGGACATCGAGCGGCTGGTGCGCGCGCAGTCCGACCCGTACCCGAACGCGTTCACATATCACCGGGGGCAGCGGCTGCGGATCCTCTCGGCGGCGGTCTCCGCCGGCCGCTACGGCGGCACGCCCGGCCGCGTCTTCATCCGCGAAGGCGACGGGGTCGTGATCGTGGCGGGCGCGGACGCCCGATATGGCCGCAACCATGGACTTCTGGTCAAGCGGGTGCGCCTCGAGGACGGCGCCGACCGCACCGCGGTCGAGCATTTCACGTCCATGGGCGGATATCTGACGCAGCATCCGTGATTGCCGCCGGGCGCAAGAATCCCCTAGGGCCGGCCTCCCATAGCTTGACACTTATCTAGGTCTATGTAACAAAGTGGAAACGTAGTCCTAACCGCCGAGGAGGCCGGTATGGGACAGGTTTCGGCACCGAGTGGGCACCTGGTGCGGGTGGCCATCCGCTCGCCCCGGCGCCTGTTCCGCGACACCCTTGCGGTCTGCCTGTCCGGGCAGCCGGAGTTCACGGTCGTCGGGCACGTCTCCGACGACGCCGCCCTGCTCGGGCTCTGCGACCTCTGCGGGCCCGACCTTGTCGTGTACGACGCCGGCACCGGCGTGGGCGAGGCGTTGCGCGCCCTGCGGACGCTGCGCGCCCGCTACAGCCGGCTGCGGCTGGTCGTGATCTACGACCGACTTTCCCCCAGCGACATGTCGGGCAGCCGGCAGGTCGGGGTGGACACGCTGATCCCCTGCTCGCACGGGCTGGACGCGCTGCTCATGCTGCTGCACCAGCACGCCGACGCGCTGCGGTCGGGCACCGCGGTGCCGGTGCCGGGCGGGGTCACCTCGCAGGAACGCGAGATCATCACCCTCACGGCCGCCGGGCATCCGGTCAGCCGGATCGCCGAGCTGCTCAACATGACGCCGTTCGCCGTGGAGAACTGCAAGCGGCGCATCTACCAGAAACTCGCGGTCACCAGCCAGAGCCACGCGATCGCCCGCGCGATCACCCTCGGCCTCGTCAACCGGGCACCGCTGCCCCGACCCCGCGTCTACGCGGCCGGCGGCCTCACGTTGGCTGTCCTTTGTGGACCGGATGTGCCCGCCCGCTACGACGTGGCGGTGGCACTGCTCGCGCAGCACATCCCGTTCGTGACGGACGGCGGCAACGGCGACGAAGGCCTGGACCTGTGGGACCAGGCCGGCTCCGGCACGGTACCGGTGATCCTCGTCGACCCGACGCCCGCCGCCTGGCAGCGCCTCGGCGACGCGCGCGTGCCCATCATGGTGGTCACCTCGCGCCAGATGAGCCGGGGCGAGACGCTGGACGCGCTGGGCCGGGGGCTGTGGCCATCGTCGCGGCCGAGCGGGTCGGCGAGGCGCTGGTGCCGGCGCTCACGCTCGCCGCGGCCGGCCACCTGACCATCGACCCCGCCGCCGCGAACTGGCTGATCGCGGCCGCCGGCAGCCACGCCGGCGAGGCGGAGGGCGGCCTGCCCGAGCTGACGATCCGCGAGGGCGACATCCTGCGCTCCATCGCCGCCGGCCACAGCGTCCGCCAGACCGCGCGGTCGCTGGGCATCGCCGAGAAGACCGTCGAGAACACGCAGGCGCGGCTGTTCCGCAAGCTCGGCGCCCGCAACCGGGCCGGCGCGCTCGCCACCGCGCACGCACTGGGACTGCTCGAACTCCTCGATCCATAGACGCGGGCTACCGCGACGCCCGCCGTGGTCCGGACCGTTGCGCGGGGCCCCCGGGCAAACGTGGAGCGCAGCGGAGCGTTTTCCTGGGGTGCTTTCCCGCGGCGTCACCGTGCGTGATACGCGAGGTCGGACCAGGACGCCCGCTGTGCTCCGGGCCGCGTTCCGGCGGCGGCCGCGCGGTGCCGGCGCAAACGGCCGGCGGCGCGGGGTTCGCCCCGCGCCGCCGGCCGCCCATCGGTGCACGCGCCCGTTAACCAGGCTGCTCGCCCACGGCGAACTGGACCGCGCCGTTGGCGTCCACCGCCGCGTCCAGGGACTTGTCGTCCAAGATGCGGGCGGCCTCCGTCTCGAGAAAGACCCGGGCGCCCGCCTCGTCGCGCACCTCGTCACCGTCCATCGGCTCGGCGGCGAGCGTGAGCATCAGCGCACCCTGCGCCGTGTCTGTGGCGATGCGGAGACCTGCGCCTTCGGGCACCTGCGGTTGCTCGGTGAGGTTACGGATCACCGCAACCGCATTGTCGGTCAGCGTGAGCATCGGAAGCTCCCTCCAGTTCTGCTGCATGCAGCTTCCCGGCCGCCATACCCAGGGATCCGCCCGCCGAACCCGTCTTGACGCCATCGACATGCGCACTTAACGTCTCGAAAAGAACAGCGGACGTCCTATGTCTGATCGTCAACGCGAGTGGAGACCCCATGACCCACGTGACAAGATCGGCTGTCTTACTGCTCGGCGCCGCCCTCGTCGCCACGACCGGCGGCGCCGCCGCGGCCGGCGGCACCGAGCCCGCGAAGGCGCGGTGCGACGCCTCCGTCCCGTACACGTCCGGCACCGACGGGTACAGCGCGTTCCGCATCCCGGCGGTCATCGCCACCCGCTCGGGCGCCCTCCTCGCGTTCGCCGAGGGGCGGGTCGGCGGCCTCGGCGACGCCGGCAACATCGACCTGGTCCTGCGCCGTTCCACCGACGGCGGCTGCACGTGGGGCGCACTCCAGGTGGTCGCCGACAGCGGCGCGAACACGTCCGGCAACCCGGCGCCCGTGGTCACCGCGAGCGGGCGGGTGGTGCTGCTGTCGACGTACAACGGCGGGACCGCGACGGAGGCCGCCATCATGCGCGGCGAGGTGCCGGCCGACCAGAGCCGGCGGGTCTTCGTGCAGGCCAGCGACGACGAGGGGGCGACCTGGTCGGCGCCGCGTGAGATCACCGCGACGGCCAAGGAGGCCAACTGGCGCTGGTACGCGACGGGACCGGTGCACGGCATCCGCCTGGCCCGCGGCCCGCACCGCGACCGGCTGGTCATCCCGGCCAACCACTCGATCGCGCCACCCGCCGGGTCGGCCGACACCGGCACCGAGGCCAAGTACTACGGCGGTCACACCCTCTACAGCGACGACGGCGGCGAGACGTGGGCGATCGGCGCGGTCGACGACAACCCCAACGGGTACCTCAACGTGAACGAGACCACCGTCGCCGAGCTGCCCGACGGCCGGCTGTACCTGAACACGCGCGAGCACAACGGCACCGCGCCGGGCAACCGGGCGGACGCGTACAGCGCGGACGGCGGCGTCACGCTCGAGCTGCCCTACCGGCCGCAGGCGACGCTCGCCGGCCCGGTCGTGCAGGGCAGCGTCCTGCAGCTCGCCGGGCCGGGCGCGCCGCTCGTCTTCGCCGGACCCGCCGACCCGGCCGCCCGCGCGGCGATGACGCTGCGGGTGAGCAACGACCAGGGCGCGACGTGGCGCGCGGTACTCCCGCTGTCGGGGCTGCCCGCCGCGTACTCGGACCTGGTGCAGCTCGGACCGGCCACGCTGGGCGTGTTGTACGAGACAGGCGACTTCGGCGCCAACGAGCGGATAGCCTTCCGCCGGATACCGATCCAGGGCATTCGATAGGGTAACCTCGGACGTCCTATGACCTGACTGACAGCTGACA
Organism: Phytohabitans houttuyneae; assembly: GCF_011764425.1. Classification (NCBI taxonomy): domain Bacteria; kingdom Bacillati; phylum Actinomycetota; class Actinomycetes; order Micromonosporales; family Micromonosporaceae; genus Phytohabitans; species Phytohabitans houttuyneae. The sequence continues at coordinate 18,035 of NZ_BLPF01000003.1, read as the reverse complement.
GACGGAGCACGAATGACCCAGCCGCGGCGGGGAGCCAGCGAAAATCAGCGCGCGCTGCAGGAGGCGATCAAGGAGTTGATCGTGCGGCGTGGCCTGGCCCCTGGCTCCCTGCTGCCGACCGAGACCGAGCTGATGGCCGAGCTCTCGGTCAGCCGCCACCCACTGCGCGAGGCGATCAAGGCGCTGCAGGCGCTCGGCATCGTCGACATCCGCCACGGCCTCGGCACGTACGTGGGGACGCCCTCGTTCTCGCCGCTCGAGGCCGGCCTCACGTTCCACTCACACCTCTCGCTCCGCGGCGACCTGCGCGACATCGGCGACCTCGTGCAGATCCGCGAGGTGCTGGAGACCGGGCTGGTGCGCCAGGTGCTCGCCATGGTCGACACCGCCGACCTGGACACGCTGGAGAGCGCGGTCGCCACGATGGAGCGCGAGGCCGCGGAGGGGCGCTACTCCCCCGAGGCCGACTGGCTGTTCCACAAGACGCTGTACGCGCCGCTGCGCAACGAGCTGATCAGCGACCTGCTGCGCGTGTTCTGGAGCGTGTTCGACAAGGTCAATGCCGAGCTGCCCCGCACCGTCGAAACCCCGCAGGTCGCCGCCGCCGCGCACCGCAACATCCTCAACGCGCTGCGGGACGGCGACGCGCAGGTGCTGACCGCCGCGGTGGCCGACCACTTCAACGACATCCGCGAGCGGATCTCGCGAGTCCCGCGCCGCTAGCGCACCCGGTGCGGGCGTAGCATCGGGCCCGTGAACCGCGGCGAGGTGTGGACCATCGGTGACCGCACCGACCTGCGGTACAGGGTGGTTGTGCTTTCCGGTGACGCGCACAACGAGCGTCCCAACGCCGCGCCGTACTGCGCACCGGTCGTGCGGCAGCGCGGCACGACGGACCTCCCGCCGTTCGCGGTGCCGCTGTCGGAGACCGACCCCGTCTCGGGCGTGGTCGTGGTCAACCGCATGCGCCGCCTCCCGGTCACCTCCGGCGCCGAGCGCCTAGGCATGATCACCGGCGCGAGCCTCTCCCGCGTGGACGACGCGCTACGGAGCCTCTTCGAGCTCTGATCCGCGCCCGCGGTCAGCAGTTCCACATCAGAAGCTCGGTCACGCTGCCCTTCAGGGCGCGCTCCTTCGCCGTCAGGGCTTCGATCGCCGGGTCGCTCACGCCCTCCAGGGTGACGCGTTCGCCGTACAGGCGGCGGTTGTCGTCGCTCAGCGTCGTCGGGTAGCCGTCGGCCGGGCCGGGCAGCGTCGTCGCCCTGCCCTCCGGGCTGATGACCGTCGGGCCGCCGTCGCCGGGCACCGCCGTCCAGCCGGTGGCGTTGACCGCGGTCGCCGGCATCGCCCGTTCCGGCCAGTGGGTGACCTCGCCGGTACGCAGGTCCCAGCGGGCCGGCGCGGTGACCAGCTTGCCGCCGGCGGCGGCCTTGCCCAGCAGGTCGAACAGGCGCTGGTCCTGCTCGGTGCCCTGCGCGCGCGGGGCGACCGGCCGGTCCTCGGGCGGGGTGGTCTCGTCGGGGTGCAGCGCGACCCAGCCAGCGGCCCAGTCGCCGCGGACCGCCAGCGCCTGGCCGGCGGTGGCGCCCGGCGGAAGCTGGAGCGAGCGGCCCGTGCCGTCGACGTGCCAGGCGTACGGCGCGGCGCCCTCACCGCGCGTGCCGACCACCGTGCGGCCGCCGCCGACGCCGGAGCCGCGCACGTCGTTGGGACGGGTGAGCAGCTTCGGGTCGTCGCGGGGCGCGGCCAGCGACCAGGCCACCACCGCAAAACGCACCCCGCGCCACGCCTCGCCGGTCACCTCGCCGTCCTCGTCGATGGACAGCGGCACCCACCACTCGTAGCCGGGCACGCCGCTCAGCTTGGTGACGCGGCCGTCCTGGTAGATCCAGGCCAGCGGACCGCCGTCGTCGGTGGAGGAGGTGCCGACCACGACTCCGGCGGAGTTGACGGCGCGCGGCTGGGCGGGGCTGCCGACGGCGGGCAGCACCTCGGGTTCGCCGTCGGTCCAGCGCACGACGCGCATGCTGCCGTCGGACTGCACGACGCTGGCCGCCGCGTACCGGCCGGTGGGGTCGGCGACCACCTGCCCGGACAGGTAGCCCTTGCCGGCGGGCGCCGCCAGCGCCGACACGGTGCACGCGCTGAACGGGGCGGGTGTCGAGGTGACCGTCTCGCCGATCGGCACGTCCAGCTGGTCGCCGCCGCCGGTGCGGTCGAGTGCCTGCCCCACCACGGCGGTACCGGCGAGGGCGAAGAGGGTGGCCGCGGCGACGGCGGCGTAACGCCGGCGGCGCCGCACCACGGTCCCCGCCGTGATCGCGCGGGCCAGGTCCGCGTGGGCCGGCGGCACCTGAGCGCTCTCCAGCAGCACGCGAACGTCGTCCGCCCGCTCCTCGAACTCTTCGGTCACTCGCTGAATCCCCCACCCTTGCCCGTGCCCACCCCGGCGAGCGGCGCCTCGCCGAGGCGTGCGCGCAGCGTCGCGAGGCCGCGCGCGGTCTGTGCCTTCACGTTTCCGGTGGAGCACCGCATCGCCGCGGCCACGCCCTCCACCGGCATGTCGAGCAGGAAGCGCATGACAAGGACCGTCCGCTGGCCCTTCGGCAGGTCGGCGAGCGCCCGCACCACAAGGTCGCGCTCCTCGACGCCGCTGTCACTTGACGCCCCGCGCTCGGGGGTCGCGGACATCAGCCACACCTTCGACCAGGCCAGCCGCTTCTCGTCGATGTACGCCCGGACCAGCATCCGGTGCACGTACCCGTCGAGGTTGTCGGCGCTCCGCGCACGTTCCCAGTGCACGTACAGCCGGGTGACCGTGGTCTGCACCAGGTCGTCGGCGCGGTGCTCGTCGCCGCACAGCAGGTAGGCGGCGCGGTGCCACCGGGCCAGCCGCGCCGACACGTACTCGACGTACTCGGACGTGCCGTCCGCCCGCATCCAGTGCACTCCTCCCGACAACCCTCACCACGATGACGGTCGAGGGTCACGGCCGGGTTGCGCCCGCGGTCAAGAAAAAGAGCGGGCCCCGTGGTGGGCCCGCTCCTCAGGCGGTCGTCACGCGCCGCAGGCCGCGTTGTTCAGGCGTACCCCGGTGGGGCCGGGCGTCCCGCTGCTGACGAACCCGATCGTCACGCTCGCCCCGGCCGCGAGGCTGGTACCGCCCCACGACGGCGGCGTGGCCGTGACGGTCGTACCGCTCTGCGTGACCGTCGCGTTCCAGCCGCTGTTGATGGTCGCGCCGGCCGGCATCGTCCACGTCGCCGTCCACGGGTTGACCGCCGCGGTGCTGTTGTTTCGCACCGTCACCTCACCCTGGAAGCCGCCGGACCACTGGCTGCTGGTCCGCACGGTCGCGGTGCACGTCGCCGGGCCGCTGGTGCTCGGCGGCGGGCTGGTCGGCGGCGCCGAGGTGGGCGGCGCGGACGTGGGCGGCGGGGACGTGGGCGGCGGGGAGGTCGGGTTGGTACCGCCGAAGTTCACGTCGACGCAGTTGTAGAACGCCTCCGGGCTGTCCGAGCGCTGCCAGATCGAGTAGATGATGTGGCGGCCCTGCTTCGACGGCAGGCGGGCGTCCCAGTAGTACTCCGAACCGGACGGTCCGCCCTGGGTCGGCGGGTTGGTCACCTGGTCGAACGGCGTCGCCTCGAGGTCCGACCACTTCAGCGGCTGGGTCGGGTCGTAGCCGTCCCGGGTGATGTACTGGTACCACGTGCCCGGGTGCGGCGCCCACGCGTTGTAGCGGAACTGCATCGTGCCGCCGGACTGCACCTGGGTGGTGGGCCAGTCGGTGCGGGCCGCGTTGTAGGCGGCGTACTTGGTGGTGCCGCCGCCGCAGAGCTGGCCGTCCGGGATGATCGTGCGGTGCTGGCCCGCGGCGTTGCTCTGCAGGAGCCCGAAGAAGTCCCACAGCGGCTGCTTGCCACCCGCGGCCACGGCGGCCACGCAGGCCGGGTTGGTGGGGTTGAGGTCGCCGCCACCGTTGGCGCGGCCGTCCACATAGCACGCGTACGTGCGGGTGGCCGGCGACACGAACGCGCCGTGCGCCTCCACCGGGCTCGGCTTCAAGAGCAGCGGAACCCCGCTGCCGAGCAGCGCGGCGGCGGCGAGCACCGCCAACCTGCGTCTGGCTTTCACGTCGTTGCCTTTCGTCCTGATGTGCAAAGGTCGTCCAGAAATACTCCTGGGGACGCCCGGACAGGCGAGGGCGCCCACCGGGGGTGCCGCCCGTTCACACCCGAGCCCGGCGCGCCTTCGCGGTCGAGAAAGGCCACTCGCGAAAAATTATTCAATCATGCAAATGCGTCGCTGAACAAACGGGCCCGACCTCCGCAGAGGTCGGGCCCGTCCGCCGGTACTGGGCTCAGTAGCGCGTCTGGCTCTGCGCGTTGAGCTGGTGGAACCGGTTGAACTCAGCGCCGAAGAGCCGCCAGTCCCGCACCTGCAGGACGTCGAGACCCTTCACGATGTCGTTCGAGTAGATGTAGCCGTTGTAGTAGTACGCCGACCAGGAGCCGCCCAGGAGCAGTTCCGTCTCGGAAAGCGGGCCCCGCTCCCAGTACGCGATCTCCTTCGGCCGGGACGAGTTGGTGAAGTCCCAGACGGAGATGCCGCCCTGGTACCAGGCCTGCACCATGACGTCGCGGCCGGGAACCGGGATCAGCGAGCCGTTGTGCGCCACGCAGTTTTCGGTCGCGGCGTTGACCCGGGGGATCTTGAAGTAGCTCTTGAACTGGAGCCGGCGGTGCTTGCCCCAGCCCTGGATGTCGTAGATCGCGTCCGCGCCCTTGGTCGGGCCGACGCTGTCCAGGCACTCCGCGGCGACGCCGCCACCCAGCTCATCGGTGAAGATGACCTTGGTACCGGCGTTGTTGAACGTGGCCGAGTGCCAGAACGCGAAGTTTTCCGTGTCCCGCACCCGCGTGATCACCGAGGGCGCCTCCGGCTTGCTGATGTCCAGCAGGATGCCGTCACCCATGCACGCACCCGCGGCGATGTCCTTCTGCGGGTACGCGGTGATGTCGTGGCAACCGGTCGTCTCGGTGCTGGGCGTGCCCGGCGGGTTGCCGGTGTTGCCCGGGAAGAGGTTCGGCGTCGCCACGACGGCGGCGTCGGCCGGCTTCCGCGTCGGCACCTTGATGATCGAGATGAGGTCGTGCGGCGGCTGGCAGTCCGGCAGCGTGGCCGCCGGGAAGTACGACGAGACGTAGAGGTAGACCGACTTGCGGTCCTTGCCCGGCACCACGGTGTGGGTGTGCGAACCGCAGTTGGTCTCGACGGCCTTCACGTACCGCGGGTTGCGGACGTCGCTGATGTCGAAGATCCGGACGCCCTCCCACGACTCCTTGATCGTCGCAGACTGCGCCGTGCTGCTGCAGGAGTCGTCGCTGCGCGACGAGTCGACCGACATGAAGAGCAGGTTGCCGTAGACGGAGACGTCACCCTGCCCGCCGATGCAGGCGACCTGGCTGACGAGCCTCGGCGAGGCCGGCCGGCTGATGTCGAAGACGGCGAAGCCGTTGAAGTTTCCGGCGAACGCGTACTTGCCCTGGAACGCGATGTCGGAGTTGATGCCCGTGGCGAGCGGGCCGCTCAGCGGCACGTTCGTCACCAGGCGGATGTTGTTGCTGCTGACGATCTCGTCGACGCCGGGAATCTCGTTTGTGGACGGCGACTGGGCACTCGTCGGGGAAGCGGAGGCCGCGACGGCCAGCGTGAGGGCGAACGCGGCCGCCGCGACGGCACTGAGCCGCCGCAACCCTTGTGGGGCGGATCTGAACATGGACATACCCCGTCTTTCAGGCCCTTTCCTCGGCGAAAGGGCGCCAGGTTGGTGCACACCTTACCGAGGCATCGTAACGGTCGATGTGACACCAGTCACTTGGACAGGCACAGTGGCGATATACGATCGCCGGCACCTGGTGGCAGGTGTTTCGGGGAAGGATGAGCAGATGAGCCGTCGCGCGTACGCGATCGTCGCCGCCCTGGTCGTGGCGGTGGCCGGCGTCGCGGTGGCCCTCGGGGTGCGCGCCGCCGGCCCGGACGACGACACGCCCGCGGCGAGCGCGTCACCGAGCCCGACCACGTCGCCGGTACCCGTAATCGTGCCCGGACGTCCCGGCGAGAGCGCGTCGGTGATCCCCTCCGACCAGCTGCCCGCGCCCGACGGCACCCTCTACAACGCCGCCGACACCTTCTTCATGCGGATGATGATCCCGCACCACGCGCAGGCCCTGGAGATGGCCGCCCTCGCCGGCGACCGGGCCGGGCACGCGCAGATCCGCTCCGTCGCCTCCCGCATCACCGCGGCGCAGAAGCCGGAGATCGCCGTCTTCCAGGCGTGGCTGAAGGCGCGCAACCTCAGCGAGACCGAGGACGGCCACAGCCACGCCGGCATGAAGGGGATGCAGCCGCCCGACGCCATGAAGGCGCTGGCCAGCTTGAAGGGCGACGCGTTCGACAAGATGTTCGTGGACATGATGGTCGCCCACCACGAGGGCGCGATCGCGATGGCCACGGACGTGGTGAGCTACGGCCGCGACGAGCGCGTCAACGAGATCGCCACCGGCATCGCCGCCGAGCAGCAGGCCGAGATCGGCCGGATGCGCCAGATCCCCCTGTAGCCCTCCGCTCTCATGATCCACACAGAATCCCCGTTTTTGCTGCCTCGCACGGCAGCTGAGGCAGCGAAAACAGGGATTCTGCTGGGATCTTGACGCGAAACGTCAGCAGCCGACGCGCGTGGTGGACAGGGCGATGTCGTCCAGCAGCACGTCGTACGCCGGCGGCGTGGGGTTGCCCTGGTAGAGCTGCCACCCGATCTTCACGGTGTCGAAGCGGGGAACACGAAGTCCACCGGGTTGCCGCCGTGCTCCGTCGTCGTGACCGTGAGGTCGGGCTGGTGCGCGCCGTCGATCCACACGTCGATGCGGTTGTCGGTCGCGTCCGCGCGCCACTCGACGCACTGCCAGCGGCCCGCCACCGACGGTGCGGACTCGCGCCAGTTGGTCCAGTCGCCGGTGGGGCCGCCGTCGGCGCCGACGCCCCACAGGGCGCGATCGAGCGTGGGCACGTACTGGCCGCCGAGCGGGCGCACGATCTCCGCGCCCTGGCCGGTCGCCTCGACCAGCGTGTAGTGCGCCCAGTCCGGCGCGGTCGGAAACGCGGCCACCCGCAGCCGCACGCGGCCGAAGAAGCTGTTGCCCGGCGCGGCGAAGTCGTCGACCTTGAGGAAGGCGCGGCCGTTGCCCTCGGTGTGCACGTGCAGGACGCGGTCGCCGCGGTGGCGCTCGACGGTCAGGGTGCCGTGTTTGGTGTCTATGCCCACTTGAGGCTGGCGGCGCCGCCGAGCGGCAGCCGTTCGAAATCCTCGCAGAACAGGAAGCGGTCCGTGCACCCACCGCGGGAGTGGGCGGGCGCGGCGGCCGGAGCGGCGAACAGGAGGAGTACACCGGCCGCGGCGGCCGCCAACCTCGTCATCATTTCGATATTCTTACATACGTCAATCTCAACCCGGCAAGGGCTGGACGCCGAACGACGTTCGGCACTGCGGCATGATGCCGACACTTGTCCGGATTTGGTTCGGAACCGCTGGCCGGCGTAGGAGCGCGTGCCTAGCGTCACCGGCATGACGTTCGAGCACGAGCAGCTCACCATCCACAAGGGACAACGCAGCGGACTGCCGGTCGCCATCGCCGTGCACTCGACCACGCGCGGCATGGCGGTCGGCGGGTGCCGGCTCAAGCACTACGCCGACTGGCGCGACGGGGTGGCCGACGTGCTGCGGCTGGCGGAGGCGATGACGTACAAGACGGCCGTCGCCGGCCTCCCCCACGGCGGCGGCAAGACCGTCGTGGCCCTGCCCACCGCGGCGCCGCTGTCCCCGCACGGCGGCGGGAGGTGCTGCTCGACGTGGGCGACGCGGTCGAGTCGCTCGGCGGGCGGTACGGCACGGGGCCTGACGTCGGCACCGGACCGGCCGACATGGTCACGGTCGGCGAGCGGACGCGGTGGGCATTCTGCCGCCCGGCCGAGCACGGCGGCAGCGGCGACTCCTCCGGCCCGACAGCCGAGGGTGTCCTCGCCGCGATCGGCGCGCTGTGCGCGCACCGGTTCGGCAGCGCGGACGTGGCCGGGCTGCGCGTCACGCTGATCGGGCTCGGCAACGTCGGCACCCACCTGGCCAAGGCGCTCAGCTCCGCCGGCGCCACGCTCACCGTGACCGACGTCGACCCCGGCCGCCGCGCGCTGGCGGACGCGGTGGGCGCGACCTGGGTCGCACCGGACGAGGCGGCCACCGCGCCGGGCGACCTTCTCGTGCCGGCCGCGCTGGGCGGGCTGCTGAGCCCCGACGTGGTACCGCTCCTGCGCTGCGCCGCCGTCGCGGGGCCGGCCAACAACCAGCTCACCGGCGAGCACGTCGCCGCCATGCTGCACGAGCGGGCGTGCTCTGGCTGCCCGACCCGGTGGTGAGCGCGGGCGGCGTGATCTACGGGACGGGCGTGGAGCTGCGCGGCCTCTCGCCGGAGGCGGCGCTCGCGGAGGTGCGCGGCATCGGCGCGACGGTCACCCGGATCCTGCGCGCCGGGGGCAGCCCGCACGCCGCGGCGAAGGCGCTCGCGCGGGAGCGCCTCACGGCAGCGTGAGGCCCGCGTCGTGGGCAAGCAGCGCCACCTGTACGCGGTTGTTGAGCTCCAGCTTCGTCAGCACCCGGGACACGTGCGCCTTGACCGTCGCCACGCTCATGAAGAGCTCGCCGCTGATCTCCGCGTTGGACTTGCCGCGGCCGACCGCGACGGCCACCTCGCGTTCCCGCTCGCTCAGCCGGCCGAGCAGCTCCAGCGCATGGCGCCGGCGGCCGTCCGCACCGGTGTCGCTCACGTGGTCGATCAGGCGCCTCGTCACCGCCGGCGACAGCATCGGCTCGCCGATCGCGACCCGCCGGACCGCGCGCAGGATCTCGGCCGGCGGGGTGTCCTTGAGCAGGAAGCCGCTGGCGCCGGCGCGGAGGGCGCGCAGCACGTACTCGTCCGCGTGGAACGTCGTCAGCACGATCACCTCGGGCGCCTCCGGCCGGCGGCGGAGCGCCTCGGTCGCGGCCAGCCCGTCGAGGCGGGGCATCCGGATGTCCATGAGCACGACGTCCGGCGCGTACGAGCGGACGGCGGACGCCACCTCGGCGCCGTCGGACGCCTCGCCCACGACGGCGATGTCGGTCGCGCCGCCGAGGATCATGGCGAGGCCCGCGCGGACGAGCGCGTCGTCGTCCACGATCAGCACCTTGATCGGCGCCTCGCCCGCCGCGTCCGCGCTCACGCCGGCCACGGCAGCCACGCCCACAGCCGGAAGTCGCCGGACGGGGTGCGGCCGTGCTCCAGCCGCCCGCCGGCGAGCGTGGCCCGCTCGGTGAGCCCCACGATGCCGGTGCCGGTGCCCGGGATCTCCGGCCCGGCCGGCACTCCCACCGGCCACGGGTTGCGCACCTCGACCGACAGCCCGTCGCCGGCCGCACCCGTCACGATGACGTCCACAGTGGAACCGTACGCGTGCTTGCGGGCGTTCGTCAGGCCTTCCTGCACGATCCGGTACGCGTTGCGCCCCACCGCCACCGGCACCGCGCCCAGGTCGTCGACCCGGCGGTCGAGCCGCACCCGCATGCCGGCCAGCCGCGACTCGTCGACGAGGCCGGGCAGGTCGGCGAGCGTGGGCTGGGGACGGTCGGGCGCGTCCTCGGCCGGGTCCTCGCGGAGCACCCCGATCACCTCGCGCAGCTCCTGCAGCGCCTCGTGCGCGCTCGCGCGGATCACGCCGGCGGCGCGGGCCACCTCCGCGGGTGGCGCGTCCGGCCGGAACTCCAGCGCGCCCGCGTGCAGGCTCAGCAGCGAGATCCGGTGCGCCAGCACGTCGTGCATCTCGCGGGCGATGCGGGTGCGCTCGGCCTGGCGCGCCTGGGCGACGCGCAGCTGCTGCTCGGACTCGGCGCGGTGGGCGCGGTCGCGCAGCGAGTGGACGAGCTGGCGGCGGGCCCGCACCACGAGGCCCCAGGCGAGCACGAGCGCGGTGATGATCGTGGCCCAGGCGAAGTCGACCCAGAAGCTGCTGCTGCCCCACTCCGGCCGCAGCAGCGGGAAGAGGAAGCCCGTGGCCACGCCGACCACGGCGACGGCGAGCGCGACCACGAAGCGCCGGTGCACCGCCACCGTGAAGAACGCGACGAGCGCCGCGCCGATGCTTGTCGCCGACCAGATGCCGGCGACCGTCACGATCAGGCAGATCGCGACCGGCCACCGGCGGCGCCACCACAGCCCGACGCAGCACAGCACGCCGACGATGAAGTCGATCAGCGTGCGCCCCTCCTGGACGCCCTCCTCGAAGCTGAGCGCGGCCATGCCGACCGCGACCGCCACCGCGAAGAGGAAGAGGAACACGTCCACGACCCAGTCGCGGGCCGTGCGGCGCACCGGCCCGCGGGTCTCCGGGTAGGGTTCGGCCAGAAGCGCGCCCGGCAGCAGCGCGCGATATTCGGGCGTCACCGCACCAACCATGATCAAATGGTACGGCCCGTCGCGTCCGGGAGCATCCGACCAAAGTCGAATACCGCCGGTAGACCTCGGTCGTGCGGGCGAAGACCTCGGTCACCCGCCGCCGACCTCGGGCCGAGGCGCGGGCACCGGCGCCGGCCGCAGGCTGGACGCATGATCAGTGTGGAGCACCTGACCAAGCGGTACGGCACACACACAGCCGTCGACGACGTGTCGTTCCGCTGCGAGACCGGCACCGTGACCGGGTTCCTCGGGCCGAACGGCGCCGGCAAGTCCACGACCATGCGGATGATCTGCGGCCTCACCCCGCCCACCGGCGGCGCGGCGAGCGTGGACGGCGTGCCGTACCGGCGGCTGCCCAACCCGGGCCGCCGCGTCGGCGTACTCCTGGACGCCTCGGCGCAGCACCCGGGCCGCACCGGGCGCGAGACGCTCAGCCTCGCGGCACACGTCATGGGCGTGGACCGCGGCCGGGTCGACGCGCTGCTCGACCTCGTCGGGCTGGACGCGAAAGCGGGACGCAAGCGGGTCCGCCAGTACTCCCTCGGCATGCGCCAGCGCCTCGGCCTGGCACACGCCCTCCTGGGCGACCCCCGCGTGCTCATCCTCGACGAGCCGGCCAACGGCCTGGACCCGGAGGGCATCTTCTGGATGCGCGGGGTGCTGCGCGACTTCGCCGACCGGGGCGGCACCGTGCTGCTCTCCTCGCACCTGCTGCGCGAGGTCGAGGCGGTGGCGGACCGGCTGGTGGTCATCGGGGTGGCCGGATCGTCGCCGACGGCAGCAAGGAGGAGCTGCTGGCCGGCAGCGGCATCCGGGTACGCGGCCTCGAGCCGGACAAGCTGGAGTGGGCGCTCACCACGGCCGGCGTGAGCGCGTCGCGCACCCCGGACGGTGCGTTCCTGGCGCAGGCGGACGCGGAGGCTGTGGGGCGCGCGGCCGCGGAGGCCGGCGTCGTGCTGCTGGAGCTGCGCCCCGCCGACGGCGCCGGCCTGGAGCAGCTCTTCCTCGAACTCACCGCCAACGGAGGCACCCGATGACCGCCACCGCTACCGCCACGCCGACCGTGCCCGCGCCGCACGCCACTGACGCAGGCCGCCCCTCGATCGGCCGGCTCACGCTCGTCGAGCTGCGCAAGATGACCGACACCCGGGCCGGCTTCTGGCTGCTGGCGCTGACCGCGTTCGGGTACGCGGCGCTTGTCGCGGTCATGTTCTTCGCCGCCGAGCCGCCGGACCAGACGTTCTACGGCTTCTTCCAGATCACGCTGCTCCCCTCCGGCGTGCTGCTGCCGGTCATCGGCATCCTCGCGGTGACCGGCGAGTGGACGCAGCGGGGCGCGCTCACGACGTTCACGCTGGTGCCCGAGCGGGAGCGGGTGGCCGCCGCCAAGCTGCTCGCCGGCGTGGTGCTGGCCGGCGCCTCCGTCGTGGCGGGGCTGCTCTTCGCCGCGCTGGGCAACGTGGCCGGCGTCGCGTTCGCCGACGGGGACGGCAGCTGGCAGCTCACCGCGGGCGAGCTGGGCAGCGCGGTGCTGTTCCAGATCATCAACATCACCATGGGCGTGGCGTTCGGCATGCTGCTGATGAACTCGCCGCTCGCGATCGTCCTGTACTTCCTGCTCCCGACCGTGTGGAGCATGCTCACCGGCCTGATCGACGCGCTCAGGACGCCGGCCGAGTGGCTCGACCTCAACGTGACGTCGATGCCGCTGACCGAAAACGCGATGTCCGGTTCGGACTGGCCGAAGCTCGCCGCCTCCGTGGGGCTGTGGGTGGTCGTACCACTGGTGGCTGGTTTGGCGCGACTGCTGCGGCGCGAGGTGTCGTAGGCGGTACTTCGGGCGCGCCGCAGGCGGTATACAAGGGGAATGGCTGCTGACGGCGTACCCGCTCACATGTCCGAGGCGGCGGAGGCGCTGCTTTCCGCGATGGGCGGGGAGCAGCGCTCTCTCGCGTCACGGCCCTTCGACGACGAGGCCGCGCGGCGGTGGATCGAGTACCGCCCGCGCGCCCGCCCCGGCGCCTGCCTGGCCGACCTCGACCGCACCGCGCGCAAGGCCGCGCACCGGCTGCTGGCGACCGCGTTGAGCCCGCCGGCGTACGCGCAGGCGATGGCGATCGTCGCGCTGGAGGAGGTGCTCGACCGCGAGGAGGAGTGGGCGCGGGGCCGGCACAGCAACGACTACTGGGTGGCGGTCTTCGGCGAGCCGGGGCCGGACACCGAGTGGGGCTGGCGCTTCGAGGGCCACCACATCTCGGTGAGCATGACCGTCGCCGACGGCGTCGTCTCCCCCGCGCCGATCTTCCTGGGCGCCAACCCGCACCGCGTCGGGTACGCCGGCCGCACCGTCCTGCGCCCCTCGCCGCCGAGGAGGACCTGGCCCGCGCACTGCTGGAGGCGATGTCCGCCGCCGACCGCCGGGCCGCCGTCGTCGCCGACCACGCGCCGGGCGACATCCGCACCGCCACCAGCGCGTCGGCGGGCGACCCGATCGAGCCGCGCGGCGTGGCCGCCAGCCGCCTGGGACCGGGCGCGCGGGCCGCGCTGGACCGCCTGGTCACGCTGTATTTGGACCGCATGCGGCCGGAGCTGGCCGGGCGGGAGTACGCGCGGATCGCGAGCGGCGAGCAGTGGTTCGCCTGGGAGGGCCCGACCCGCCCGGGCGGCCGCCACTACTACCGGGTGCAGGGCGAGGATCTGCTGATCGAGTACGACAACACCAGCGACGACGGCAACCACGCCCACACGGTGCTGCGCCGCCCGCACGGCGAGTTCGGCGCCGACGTGCTGGCCGCCCACCGCGCCTCCACCCACCACCATTAGCCAGAGATTTCGAGCTGCCGCGATGTCCGCGGTGGTCCGGACCGTTGCTCCCGCGGCCTCACCCTCCGCGGGAGCGCGGGCTTGCCGCGCGGACCTGGCAGCGGAGGCCGGGGGATCTCGGCGAGCGCCAAGCTCGCCGCCGGCCGCAGCGGTGCCCGCGGGAGCGTGCGGTCCGCAGGTGAGGCGGGCGGGGCAGATCGGCTTTGGAAAGGGCCTTACGGCACGGAGCGGCGGGCGGCGGCCTGGGACCACTCGAGCAGCAGGAGGGTCGCGTCGTCGGACGGCGGGCCGCCCTGGTGGTCGCGGACCGCGTGCGAGATCCGGCGCACGGTCTCGGCGATGGGAAGGCCGTCCTCGGCGTGGCGCTCGACGAGGTCGACGAGGCGTTCGAGGCCGAAGAGCGCGCCGTGCTCGTCGCGCGCCTCGGTGACGCCGTCGGAGTAGAAGAGGATGCGGTCGCCGGGCTCGAGGCGCTCCTGGGCGACCGGGGTGGGCGCGGGCACGCCGAGCGGGGTGCGGCGGCCGCCGGCCAGCGCGCGGACGGCCTTGCCGCGGCGCAGCAGCACGGGCGGCGGGTGGCCGGCGCCGACGTAGCGCAGGCGGCCGGCCTTGAGGTCGAACTCGCCGAGCACCGCCGTCACGAAGCGCGAGTCGGTGAACTGCGACTTCAGCGCCGTGTCCACCGCCTCCGCCACCCCGGCGAGGTCGGCGCCGGCGCGGCGGCTGGCGCGGCTGGCGCCGAGCGCGACGGCGGTGGTGAGCGCGGCGGGCATGCCTTTGCCGACGCCGTCGTACACGGCGAAGCGCGCCAGGCCGTCGTCCACTGTGTAGTCGAAGGCGTCGCCACCCACCTCGTAGCAGGGCTCCAGGACGGCCGCGAGGACGAAGTGGTCGGTGGCGAACGTGAGCGGCGGCAGCAGCTGCCACAACAGCTCGGCGGCCGGCGTCATGGGGCGGGAGCGGCGAGCCTTGGCGATCGCGTCGCCGTACGAGGTCATCGACGTGATCATGTGCCCGATCAGGCCGGCGAGCAGCCGCGCGCCGGCGACGGTCTCGGGCGCGGTGGGGTCGGTGCCGGCGGGCACGCGGACTTCGAGGACGCCGATGCGCTCGGTGCCGTTGACGATCGGCATCCACACGCCCGGCTCCGCGCCGTGCCTGATCAGCGGCGTCAGCGTCATGAACGCGCGCCCCGCGATCGACCCGCCGACCGGGAGCGGCTCGGGCAGCGGCGCGTCCGGGTCGACGGCCAGATCGCGGGTCAGGGCGCGCAGCCGTTCCTGCTCGTGGTCGACGAGGTGGATCGTGACGCCCATGCCGGCGCGCGCGGCCGAGTCCTGGACGATCGCGGCGAGCCCGCTGGGCCCGACGAAGTGGGCGACGTCGATCAGCTCGGCGAGGAGGCTGTGCCACACCACCACCGGGGGCGGCACCGTCATGCCGCCCCGGGCAGCCCGAACAGTGGTGCCACCCCGGTGATCTGCAGAACCTCCAGGACGATGCGGCGGGGGTCGCGCACGTAGAGCTGCACGCCGCGGCGCTGGGCCGCCTCCCTGCCGCGCAGCAGCGCGCGGACGCCGCTGGAGTCCAGGAACGGCACCGCCGACAGGTCCACCACGACGTCACGCTGCGGGCCGTCGAGCGCGGTCTCGATCTCCGCGACGACCTTCTCCTCGGCCTGCATGTCGAGGTCGCCTTCGAGATAGATCACGGCGGCCCCACCAGCCTCGTCCACACCGCCTTGTGCGAGCGTCATCGAGCCCTCCTAAGCCGTGATCAAGTCTCATTTACCCCCGACTCGCCATTCTCACACCCTCCCCGTGCCTCTCGACAAGGGTCGCGTGAGGTAACTACCCTACCGTTCATGAGTCCTTACACAACCGGGCCGGCGGCAGCCTGGCAGGAGAGCTGGGATCGCCAGCAGGAGGCGTACATGCCGGACCGCGAGGAGCGCTTCGCCGCCCTCCTCGACACGGTGGACGCGGTCACCGCCGGCCGCCCACCCCGCGTCCTCGACCTGGCCGGCGGCACCGGCTCGATCTCGTTGCGGCTGCTGCGGCGCTTTCCCGAGGCCAGCACCACCCTCCTCGACCTCGACCCGGTGCTCCGCCACATCGCGGCCGGCACGCTGGGGGGTCGCGCCACGGTGGTGACGGCCGACCTGCGCGCCGGCGACTGGGTGGCCGCCCTCCCCCACCGCGAGTTCGACGCGGTGCTGACCGCGACGGCGCTGCACTGGCTGGACCCCACCCGCCTGGCCGCCCTCTACGGCGAGATCCGCGAGGTCCTGCGCCCGGGCGGCGTGTTCGTCAACGCCGACCACATGCCCGACGACGGCCTGCCCGGCCTGTCGAAGCGGCTGGGCGAGCGCGCGGACGCCCAACGCCACGCGCGGTACGCGGCCGGCGCGGCCCTGTCGTGGGCCGACTGGTGGGACCGGGTGGCGGCGGACGCGGAGCTGGGGCCGCTGGTGATCGAGCGCAAGCGCCTCTTCACAGAGCACCACAGCTCGGAGTGGACGCCCCCGGTGTCCTGGCACGTGGAGGCGCTGCGCGCCGCCGGCTACGCCGAGGTGGGGCTGGTGTGGCGCGGCGCCAGGGACGCCGCGGTCGCGGCTGTCAACGCCTGAGGCGGTGACCCCGCTGGTTCGCCGGGTGCCCCGGCGAACCAGCGCCGACACCGGTCGCCAGCGCCAGCCAGGGACGGTGCACGATCTCACCGGCTTCGAGCCTGGCCTCGATCGCGCCGGGGTCGAGCAGCTGCTCGGTGATCACCCGATAGAGGGCGGCGGGCTGGGGCAGGTTTTTGATGTCCCGCACGGTCCTGTCCACGACCCCGGACCTGAATGTGAGCCTGCCGTAGTTGAGGATCCGCCCCGCGGGGGTCTGCAGGCATCTCAGCTCCGCGGCCAGCGACAGCGGTGCCGCTCCGAGCACCGGCGCGCGGATTCCGGAGACGACGATCAGC
The DNA here is from genome assembly GCF_011764425.1 of Phytohabitans houttuyneae. Taxonomy (NCBI): domain Bacteria; kingdom Bacillati; phylum Actinomycetota; class Actinomycetes; order Micromonosporales; family Micromonosporaceae; genus Phytohabitans; species Phytohabitans houttuyneae. The sequence continues at coordinate 1,701 of NZ_BLPF01000003.1, read as the reverse complement.
CGCTGGTCCGTCACGACGAAACGGTTGCAGTACCAGGACAGCAGCCGCCAGCCGAACAGCAGCGCACCGGCGGCCACGGTCACGACGGCGCCGCCGGCGAAGACGAGCCAGCCGCCACCGCTCAGGACGCCGACCAGCAGGCCGGCCGATCCGACCGCGGCGACCGGCCCCCACAGGGACCTGCCCACGAGGTCGACCCAGTGGCGGCGCCACTCGCCGCGGATGACCTCACCGGGCAGCAGGCATGCCTCGACGTCGAACCGGGGGTCGCCGTGGCCGCTCTCCCTGAGCAGGGCGAGGACGTCGACCAGGAACGCCAGGCGGCGCGGCCGCACGCCGCCGGCACCGAACGCCCCGGCGATCGCCGGCGCGGACCGGAGCAGGCCGGCGGAGAACCGGATGCCGCGCCACAAGCGGGTGATCGGCAGGGCCTCGGCGCCACGGATGATGTGGTGCAGCTCCCCCTCCCATGCCTCCAGGTGCTCGCGGCGCAACTGCGCGGGCAGCCTGCGGCCGGCCAGCTTCAGCAGCCACCGGGGCAACCGGTCGAGCCGGCCGCGCACCTCCTCGCTCAGCAGGTCGCCGAGCGCGGTGCCGACCACGATGAGCAGGGCCCCACCGACCGCGGCGTACAGCACGCTCATGCCACACCACCCGCTGGCCGGAGCGCGCCGCGGGTCCGGGCGGGAGCCGTCTGGCGGTGCAGGGTCTCGACCTCACGGCCGGCTCGCACGACGCCGTCCGGGCTCAGGCGGTACCACCGGCGGGGCGGCCGTCCCACCACCCGCGGGTCGACCTGCTCCATCTCCGTCTCGAGCCAGCCACCCGCCTGGAGCTTGGCGAGCATCGGGTAGAGCTTTCCGCTCGGGAAGCCGGTGATCTTCATCAGCTCGTAGCCATACCGCTGCTCGCGAACGTCTGTCAGGAACACCTGCAGCAGCAGCACGACGTCGCGGGTGACTCGGAACGCGGCCATAGCTAAAAGTTTTACATAGCCTCTACGCAACGCAACCGGCCGTGCGCTCCGCGCGAATTCGGGTCACATATTGATCATGTGGCCGGCCAGGCCGTGGATGGCTTCCTTCACGGCTTCGCCCAGGGTGGGGTGGGCGTGTACGTTGCGGGCCACCTCGTGCACGGTCAGGTCCCACTGCTGGGCGAGCGTCAGCTCGGGCAGCAGCTCGGTCACGTCCGGGCCGATCAGGTGGGCGCCGAGCAGCTCGCCGTACCGGGCGTCGCTCAGCACCTTCACGAAGCCGGCCGTGTCGCCGAGGCCGTTGGACTTGCCGTTCGCCGTGAAGGGGAACTTCGCCACGCGCACGTCGAAGCCCTTCTCCCGGGCCTGCGCCTCCGTCCAGCCGAAGCTGGCGATCTGGGGCTGGCAGTACGTGGCGCGCGGGATCATCACGTAGTCGAGCTCCATCGTCTCGGCGCCGGCGATCGTCTCGGCCGCCACGATGCCCATCGACTCGGCCGCGTGCGCCAGCATCAGCTTGGCGGTCACGTCGCCGATCGCGTAGATGTGCGGCACGTTCGTGCGGCAGCGGCCGTCGATGTCGATGGCGCCCCGCTCGGTGAGGCGCACGCCGGTGTTTTCCAGCCCGTAACCCTCGACGCGGGGCTGGAAGCCGATCGCCTGCAGCACCTTGTCCGCCTCGAGCACCTGCTGCTGGCCGTCTTTCGACACCGTGACCCGCACGC